>NZ_QEII01000285.1 GCF_003347515.1 Rhodoferax ferrireducens
TCCATCCAGTTTTTTCCTTTCGTTTGCTTGGCGGCTCACGATTGGAAGTTTCTGCGATGGACACCTACTTATACGTCAAACTTCTACTGCCACCCCGGCAAAGCCGGGGGATTTCCCATCGGATTAAAGTCGTAAACACAGGCCTAGCAGGCTGCTGAAATACTGGTTTCAAGGTGAAAAGTTGGAAATTTCTAAGGCCCGCTTACCCTTGGCACCCTCGAAAAAATAGCGTGTAGCTCGTTTTATGAGGTCGATAGTTTTCGATTTTGAGATGCCGGGAGGTATTTCAGCAGCCTGCTAGCCCGAATATTTCACGCAAATAAGTAGGCAGTCCCGCCGCAAGGCGCGTTGTCATTGGTATCTGAGGCCAATGTGACCATGCCATCTACTGATCTGAAAATAATCCGAGAAAACCACGAAAACCAAGGCTACAAGCCACACTCAGGGGGAATTCATGACCAGTATATGGAGCAGGCAGCATCTCGCATTCAGTAACGATGGGCTGGGGGTTTAGAAGGTTTCCCAATCACCCCCGCCACCTGCGAGAGCCATTTTGTCTCGCCCAAAAGGTGTCAGTGTAGGAGCAAGCGTCGCCACGGCCTTGGGGGCCGCTGCTTTGGGCTTCAATTTGTTCGTCGATACACCACGGCGATCTTCACCCTTGAAGGGTGTACCCTGCGGAATAGGTGAACGCACCTTCACAGTGGACAGGCTCTGGCCTGCGTCCAATTTAAAAACGGTCACGATTTCCACCAAGTCCCCTGCCTGGGTATTCAGACTACTGGCCGCTGCTGCCATCTCTTCCACCAGTGCCGCATTTTGCTGGGTGACCTGGTCCATCTGCATGACGGCCTCACCCACTTGGGAAACCCCAAGACTCTGCTCGTGGCTGGCAGCACTGATTTCAGCCATGATGTCGGTCACGCGGCGAATACTGCTCACTACTTCGGTCATGGTGACACCCGCCTGGTCAACGAGCACCGTGCCCTGCTCCACGCGCTCTACGCTGGCGTTGATCAGGCTCTTGATTTCCTTGGCCGCATCGGCAGACCGTCCGGCAAGGCTGCGCACCTCACTGGCCACCACGGCAAAGCCGCGTCCCTGTTCACCGGCCCGTGCCGCTTCCACAGCCGCATTCAGCGCCAGGATGTTGGTTTGAAAGGCGATGCCATCAATCACACTGATGATGTCGCTGATTTTCTTGGATGAATTATTGATTTCCTTCATGGTGTCCACCACTTGGGACACCACGTCACCACCTTTGGCCGCGACGCTGCAGGCGCTTTGCGCCAGTTGATTGGCTTGCCTGGAGTTGTCGGCGTTTTGCTTGACGGTAGAAGACAATTGCTCCATGGAGGCCGCCGTTTCCTCCAAGGCGCTGGCCTGGCTCTCCGTGCGCGTGCTCAGGTCCAGATTTCCCTGCGCGATTTGGGTAGAGGCAGTAGCTACTGCCTCTGAGCCCTGGCGTACCTTGCCAACCACATCGGCCAAGCTGGTCTGCATTTCCTTGAGTGCGATCAACAATTGTGCAGTTTCATTCTTGCCCTTGACATCGAATTGAAGACTCAAGTCTCCTGCGGCGACCGCACGCGAAATATCCACGGCCTGGTTGAGAGGGCGCGTTATGGAGCGGATGATCCAGATGCCCATCAGCACGGCGATTACCAGTGCGATGATTCCCGAAGCCCATACAGTAGTCTTGAGACTTGCGACGGCAGAGTTAGCATCGTCGGCCGACACCTTACTCAGCACGTTCTGGAAATTGATCAACTCGTTCACTGCTTTGCGATACGCCATTTGCGCTGGCCGGGCGTCCGACAGGAGATACGCTTTGGCCTCATCGGTTTTGCCAGCACCCACCAGTTCGATGTACTTCACTTGCGTCGGCACGAAGGCGGACCGGGCACCGACAATATTTTCCAGTAGTGCCTTGCCCTTTTCGTTCGTGATCTTGCTTTTGAGCTCGTCGATATTGTCGGCAATGCTCTGGCGGTCCGACTGAATAATTTCCACTTGCTTCTTCACATCATCCGGGTTGCTCATGATGACCATGTTGCGCATCGACAGCCCGATCTGCATCACGCCATGGTTGATGTCATTGAGCATTGCCAGCCGAGGCATACGGTCATCGGTAAGCTGGTTCAAGCCCTGCCCCACCGAGGTCACTTTCATTATTGACATGGCACCCATAAAAGCGATCAAAAGCGCCATCATGCCGAACCCGAGGGTGAGTCGGGTGGAGATTTTCATATCGTTGAAATTCATAAAATTTTCCTTATGTGTAGCGGTTATTGGGTTTGGCGGATCGTTGCTGATGGTCTTGCGCACAAAAAACCTTGCACCATATCCGTCCCGGCCTCCCTCGCAATAGCCTGCTGGATTTCGGTTTCAATGCCTTCGAAAATCACGGCAGCCTCAAGGTCATGCACAATTTCAACCAACTTGGGCAGCATCCGTCTCACACGCGGATCTTGGTCAGCTTTGACAATCAGTGAACGGTCCATCTTGACCACATGGGGTGACAGCATCCAGAGCCGGTCAAAGTTGGAATCACGTGCCCCGAAATCATCAATCGCGATTTTGAAACCCTGATAGGTATAGGCAGCTACCGCCTCGACCAGGCGATCATGGTCGCTGATACGTGACTCCAAAATCTCCAGAACAAGTGCTTCGTGGGGCAGGCCGCACATTTCCAGGAGTGGTCCGAAAAAGCGCCCATGCTGCCCGCTGTTGACGGTCATTAGATTGCGCCCATCCATATTGAGGTACAACTTGGCGTCCCCTGAGTTCTGCCGGGCAAAGTTCACCACATGCAGCATGCGGCTAATACGATCAAGAAAAATCGTGTCATCCAACTTCGCAGTCCGCTCGAAGACCCTTTCTGGGGAAATGCTTTGACCCAAGCTATCCGTCGCCCTCAGCAAGGCTTCATGTCCCACAGGGCTAGGATTTGTTGCTGAGAAGATGGGCTGAAAAGCAGACCGCAGCACAATACCATCGTGGTGAGCGCAAAACCCGAAATCGACGTCGAAATGGATTTGCACGGCTCGACGTGAATCAGGATTCCAGTCAGCGATGAATTGCGACCAATCCCATCCGCGCACGGAGGAACCTATTTCCGTCAGGTCAACAAAATTCATGACCAGCCCTCCCTTTATTAAAAAACCGCCATCGAGACCCGGAACGTAGTTGAAAAGTGTCAACGTCATAGGCATTCACTAAGGCATCGACTTTTTTGGTAAATTTCTTGTGCTGGGGTAAATACTAATTGATTTCTGTTACAGAATTGTTGCAAGAGTTACGCAGCAGGTACGAATTGTGTTGTGCAGTGAACACCGCGACTGACACACAGCTGTAGCAAAGGCGCTGTATCGTCGGTACCTTGCCTATCCGGTTGATTGCCAAAGCGGTGCCCCGATGCTAAATTTCGAGCATGGACCCTCGCGGTTTCCCGACGACGCTTCCCGAGTTTCAGCGGGTACTCCCCGATGAAGCGGCTTGCGCAAAGTACCTTGAGCACCTGCGATGGCCGCACGGGTTTATCTGCACGAAGTGCGGGAATAGCGGCGAGCCCCCCGTTTTGCCAAGCGTACATCGGTCGTCTTGAGAGGCCGTGCATGCCAAGCCAACGTATCGCTCATGGCAGACGCCGTCATGAAGGACAGTCACACGCCGTTGTCTATTTGTGTTGGCGCCGACCGAAAACTGACCCACTTATAGAGGTTATGCCGATCCAAAATTGACCCAGGTGTTTTACTGGCTCTGCCTTATTTTTAGGCAGGAGCAAATAAGGTGATCACCATGGAAATGTTGGGAAAAATCAGACGGATGCATCTGCGCGACAAGATGTCGTTGCATGCCATTGCCAAGCAGACCGGCTTGTCGCGTAACACGCTCAGGAGGTGGCTCAGGGAGCCGGATGAGGCGGCGGTGCCGACATACCAGCGTACTCCCGGAACGGGCAAGCTGAGCGCGTTTCATGTGACGCTGGAGTTGGCGCTCAAGGCCGACGCCCATCGCAACAAGCAAAACCGGCGCACGGCCAAGGCGCTGTTTGCGCAGATCAAGGCCGACGGCTACACCGGCTGCTACAGCCGTGTCACCGATTTCATCCGCGAGTGGCGTGTGAGCGAGGGCAAGACGCCACATGCTTTTGTGCCGTTGACGTTTGAGTTGGGCGAGGCATTCCAGTTTGACTGGAGCGATGAAGGTCTGGTGGTGGGTGGCATTTATTACAAGCTGCAGGTCTCCCACCTGAAGCTGTGCGCGAGCCGCGCGTTCTGGCTGGTGGCCTACCCTGGCCAGGGACACGAAATGCTGTTCGATGCTCACACCCGCTCCTTCGCCGCGCTGGGCGGGGTCGCCCGCCGGGGCATTTACGACAATATGAAAACGGCTGTGGACAAGGTCAAGAAGGGCAAGGGTCGCGTGGTCAACGCGCGCTTTGCTGTGATGTGTGCGCACTACCTGTTTGACGCCAATTTTTGCAACGTCGCCTCGGGCTGGGAGAAGGGGGTGGTGGAAAAGAACGTGCAGGACAGTCGCCGGCGTATCTGGCTGGACGCGCAGAAGATTCAGTGGGGATCGTTTGCTGAGCTCAACGCCTGGCTGGGCGAGCGCTGCCGTGCGTTGTGGAGCGAGTTGCGCCACCCCGAGTACCGGGAATTCAGCGTACTGGAAATGCTGGAACAAGAACGCGCCGAGATGATGCCCGTGCCTACCCCATTCGACGGCTATGTCGAGAACCCGGCGCGGGTGAGCAGCACTTGCCTGGTCACGGTGGCACGCAACCGCTACTCGGTTCCGTGTGAACTGGCGGGTCACAAAGTCAGCACCCGGCTGTATCCGAATCGGGTCAGCATCGTGGCGAATGACGCCATCGTCGCCAGCCATGAGCGACTCATCTGTCGTGGCCGCATCAGCTACGACTGGCAGCACTACATTGACCTGGTACAGCGCAAGCCTGGGGCCCTGCGCAACGGCGCACCCTTTGCCGACCTGCCAGCGCCACTGCAGCGACTGAGGCAGGGCCTGCTGCGCCACGCAGGCGGCGACAAGGTCTTGGCGCAGGTGCTCGCTGCCGCGCCCACGGCGGGGCTGGAGGCCGTGCTGGTGGCAGTGGAATTGGTCATCGAGTCTGGCGCGCTCAGCGCCGAACACGTCCTCAATGTACTGGCCAGGCTCAACGCCAAGCCAGCGCCAGAGTCGGTGCAGACCACCCTGCAACTCAAGGAGGCGCCGCTGGCAAACACCAGCCGCTACGACAGCCTTCGCAGCACAATGAGCGTGGCCACCAGCAACACCGTGGAGGTCAGCCATGCGCAGTGATGTCATCACCGAACTCAAGGAGTTGCGCCTGCGCGGCATGGTGGGCGCCTGGGAGGAATTGACGGCCCTGGGGGACACGGGAATCGCGTCCTCAAAGTGGCTGATCGAGCACCTGCTACAGGCCGAGCACACCCATCGGGCCATGGCTTCGGTGAGCCATCAGATGAAGGCGGCCAAGTTCCCCCTGCACCGGGATCTGGCCGGCTTTGACTTTGCATCAAGCAAGGTCGACGAAGACCTGGTCGGGCGGCTCGCCACGCTGGAGTTCGGCGACACGGCACAGAACGTGGTGCTCATCGGTGGGCCGGGCACGGGCAAAACGCACTTGGCCACCGCCATGGCGGTATCGGGCATCGCCTCTCGGGGCAAGCGGGTGCGGTTCTATTCCACGGTCGATCTGGTCAACTTGCTGGAGCAGGAGAAAGCGCAGGGCAAGGCGGGTCGGATTGCGCTGTCGCTGATGCGCATGGACGTCGTCATTTTGGATGAGCTGGGGTACCTGCCGTTCAGCCAGGCCGGCGGCGCCTTGCTGTTTCACCTGCTGTCAAAACTGTACGAGAACACCAGCGTGGTCATCACCACCAACTTAAGCTTCTCCGAATGGTCGGCCGTGTTTGTTGATCCCAAGATGACGACGGCGTTGCTGGACCGGCTCACCCATCACTGCCACATCGTGGAGACGGGAAACGAGTCATACCGTTTCCAACACAGCAGTATGGCTGCCAAGTCGCGCATCAGGGCGCGCGAGCAAAAGCGCAAGGGCCTTAACGCGGCAGTGCCGGATGAGCCG
This sequence comes from Rhodoferax ferrireducens, assembly GCF_003347515.1. Lineage (GTDB taxonomy): Bacteria > Pseudomonadota > Gammaproteobacteria > Burkholderiales > Burkholderiaceae_C > Rhodoferax. Next base: position 6,119 of record NZ_QEII01000285.1, read on the forward strand.
TTCTGAGAGTGTCATCAAGGGGGAAATCCGCTACGGGCTACGCCTTTCGCTCCTTTCCCCCTTGCTTGCGTTCCAATTCAAAAAACACCAAGACAGGGGAACCTCAAAACCAGCCACTGAGTACACTTATCCACAGTTGCCAATTCAAAAAGCAGCTACCCGCCCTGGGTCAATATTCAATCGGCGCCGACACCCCTGACCTCGATGCGGTGTCCGCGCACCATCGCGTCATTCATCGCATCCAGAATGGTCGTGACAGCGAATTCCGCATCACGTTGCGTCAACTGAGTAAACCGGGCGGCTAGAAGTTCAACAAGGTTTGATCGATTCATTTGCCCCGAAGAATATATCAACTTCCCAGTCTACTGCCCAAAAAGCACGCCTGAGCGCCATTTTTTGGCGCTTTCTGACCGCCTCTGATAGCAGCAGCACATGGCGAGAAACCCGGCGACGCAGCAGGCCGTCTCCAACGCGTGCTTGCAGGAGCAAGGTTTGCTCAGTGTGAAAGACTTGTGGTGCAAGGCACGGGGCTAGACGGCTCTGATTGGCAAATTCTAGGTGTCATGTGCCAACATGGCTATCCCCCAAACGGGGATGCGTTGTATGACTATCTGCGGTGAACCCACTGTTGTCGATCATGTAGATCGTTTTCTCATCTGAGCTAACTGCAATCCCCGGTAAGTGCGGCGGCGCAGATGAAGAGCCCGAGCCTGACAACGCAATGCTCCCGCGAATGGCCGGCAATGCCGGAGGGATCAAGTCAACAATGCCGGATTAGACGACACTGGTCAAGAACCTTCGCAAGGATGGCGACCATTGCTGGGTGCGTGCTATTGCCGCGCCGGTGCGTTGCAATGGCCAGCTCGTGGACATCTGTCGGTATGCACCAAGCCATCGCGCACTGAAGTCGAGGCGGCGGACGCGCTGTACCGTTGTTTCAAGGAAGGGCATGCGCCAGTGCGCTGCAACTGCTCCCCGCAGTCTGGCGGCCACCAGAAAGAACCAAGGCTGCGGTTACCAGTAATGCCCCAGTTCACCGCCCAGACGTCGAACTTCTGCCAAGCCAGCTTTTAGGCACCAACACAGACCTTAGTGCACCATCTTGGTACGACCACAGGTGGATTCACTTATTGCAAATTGCACAAACCACCAATTAAGCCTGGTACGAAAGATGCATGGTGAATCACAAAGTCACTCTGCGTAGTCACCATGCCTGAAATTGTCGACGTAAGTTCATTGGCTACTCAGAGCCCGAGCATTTCGGCACGGTTTCATGTGGCCTTGACGCAAAGCCCCGTACCAGCCGCGCTAGAAGAGGCCGCATCATTCGGTCGCTGGTGGTTTGAGCCCGAAACCTCTCGAATAGTACTGTCCGCCACCGCAGCACACTATTTGAGCGTGGAAGCGGGGCATCACCATCGGTTGGACGATTGCTTCAACTACGTTGTCTCGGACGACATGCTACGTCTGTTGTTGATCTTCACCAGCAAGCTCCACCTGCCCATCAATAGTGATTTTCGCGTCATCACCGCCACGGACGGGTTGCGCTGGTTGCGTCTGACTTCGCTCCCTCTGGACCTTGCCAATCCGCACCTCGTCAGCGGCATACTGCTTGACGTCACTCCCATCAAGCACGCGGCCATGCGCGAACGATTGGGTTTCGAATTGACGGAATTTTTAGTCGGGTCACACACGCTGGGCGACGCCGTCATCAATGTCATCCAGCTGATATGTAAAAATCTCGGTTGGGACTGGGGCGCCTACTGGGCACTGGAGCAGTCACCCGAAGGCACGCAACGGCTCGCGTGCAAGCACTTTTGGCACCACCCCGAACACGATATGGGCTCTTTCGGCAAAGAAAGCTTGACCCTTTCCATGGCACCCGGTGAAGGTCTGGTCGGTAGGGTTTGGAAAGACGGTGAAGCCAGTTGGGTGGAAGACATGACCAATGACTCGCGTTTCTTGCGACGCGCAAGTGCAAGGGAATGCCGACTATGGTCAGGCTATGTCTTCCCGGTCACCTATGTTTCTGATGACGGCCACCAGCACAGCCCAGGCGTGCTGGAGTTTTACAGTAGCTTGTCGCGCCAGCCAGAAGCGCAATTGCCTAACTTGTCAACGACCATCGGTGCATTCATCGCGCGCATGGCGCAACGACTTGAACAACAGGCCATCATTCTTCACTTGGCGCAGGTTGACGAATTGACAGGACTCGCCAACCGGAGCCACTTTTACGCACTACTGACCCAAGCATGCGCAAGTGCGGCAAAGGCCAAGACATCCTTTGGTCTGATCTTCATTGACCTTGACCGCTTCAAACCGATCAATGATGCGTTCGGTCACGAGGCCGGCAACGTTGTCCTGCGTGAATTTGCACAACGCTTACAGGCCCTCGCGCCAGTGGGCGCCAGCGCGGGTCGCTTGGGAGGCGATGAATTTGCACTGCTACTGCCAGGTGACTCAGTGGAACACTTGGTCGCGCTGGCAGAAAACATTTTGCAGGCGGCACGAACCCCATTTGCTTATGAGGGCGTCGAGGTGACGGTGTCGGCCAGCATCGGCATCAGCACTTTCCCGGAAAATGGCGAAACGAGCCCCGAACTGCTTCGTAGCGCAGATGCGGCGATGTACCGCATCAAGCAGAACGGCCGAAACGGTTGTGACATTTCTTCCAGCAACAATCCGCATGCCCTGGCACAGAAACAGTCATCACTTGCCCGGCGCTTGACCATCGAAACCGAACTCCATCATGCATTGCACGGACCAGAGCTGTTTCTTGCGTACCAACCCATCTTCGATATGTCCACTGAACGAATGCATGCCGTCGAGGCACTCATTCGCTGGAAACGCCCTGACGGTACGCTGGTTCCCCCCGATGTGTTCATTCCCATTGCAGAGCAAAGTCACCTCATCGTGCAGATCGGGAAATGGGTGGCTGAGCAGGCTTGCCGCGATCTGGCCACCTTGCGCTGCGCCAATTTCAGGGACCTCAAGGTCCATGTGAACATGGCCGCCTCGGAGTTCATGAGCAGCACCTTGCCGGAAGAATTGCGCGCGCTGGCCACGGCGTTCGATCTTGACCCGCATAACCTGTCGCTTGAGCTCACGGAAGGCATGCTGATGAAGCGGCCAGACCAGGTGATCCCGGTGATGCGCACATTGCGCCAACTCGGTTTTGAGATCAGCCTGGACGACTTTGGTATGGGGCATTCATCCTTGGCACTATTGAAGAACCTGCCTATTTCCTCCATGAAAATCGACCGAACATTTGTTCGTGATCTGCCGCATCAAAGCAACGACCGGGCGATTGTGAAAACCATCATTGAGCTGGCTCGCCAAATGCATCTGGACGTTATTGCCGAAGGTGTCGAAACTGCATCGCAACTGGACATTCTTCAGCTATCGGGATGCACCTTGATTCAGGGATTTTTGCTTAGTCGACCCCTGAGCCTGGCCGATCTACTCACGAAGTACCCCGCAGGGAGGTGGCGGCAATAGTCATAGGTTGAGAAGTCATTCATTTTTTGAAAGGTTGGACCTCATGTCCCTCGCCATAGCCAACAGACCCATGGTCCCTATATCAACGCCAACACCGGCACCAAAGCTGTCCGGTGAAGTCTTCGCCACCCTCATCAACCTGTCGGGGCGCCGGCGGTTCACGTCGCAGCGCGTGGTGCTGTACGCGGTACTGGCTGCCAAAAAAGACCCAACGCTTGGTGGTGTCGCCAGTGATGCATTGGTTCTTTTCAGAGATGCGCACATCGCCCTCATCAAGGGCGATGACAAGCTGCCGGGTGTCTTCTGCTCCTCCCTGCAAGAGGCCTACTTTGGCCCAGAGCAAGGCGATAAGAAAATCCGCGAGTTCATCGAATTGGCCGAACGTGCCCTACACGCGATCCAATCGGGTTGGCGCCAGGTGCCCGTTTTGCTGGACGAGTTGATTGAAACTACGACACCCTTGTTGGCCGTTCTCAATAGCATCACGGCCATCTACGAAAAGGAGGCGCGCAGCCATGCCAGCAGAACCAAGAATCAGCTGCTGGACGTAATGAGCGAAATCAAGGCCATTTCGAAGCAGGCGCACATGGTTGCCTTCAACGCACAAATCATCGCCGCGCGAGCCGGCACTGCAGGACGTGAATTTTCGGTGGTGGCCACCGTAATGACCGGCATTACGGGCGAGATCGACAAACTTTTACAGGCTGCGCTTGCAGAATCCAGCGCTTAGTGGCAAGTAAAAGGTCCAGTATATAGAGCACGTTTTGCTCTGGACATTACGTTAAATAGGGGTAGGGAACGGCTTTCGCCGTCCCCTCCCTCCGAACCCGGTGTGCGGTTTTCCCGCGACGGGCTCTCCAGTCAGTTGTTCCACTGTCACGAAGCATCAGATTAGCAAAGTTTCGATGGGGGTTCGAAAACTGCTGCGGCTTCATGGCCCGACACGCGTTTGTGCGATGCCCCGGTTTTCCGAAAAGACCCAATCACCATGACCAGTTTGACCAGTTGATACCAGCGAAAACACAAACGGCACCCGAAGGTGCCGTTTGATAACCACGGCCCTGAGGCCGTAGGGATTTAAGCGCCCTTGGCAGCTTTCTTGGCTGTACCGACTGCTTGTGTAGTTGCTGCTGCGAAGTTCGACTGAGCAGCTTCAACAGCCTTTTTAGCTTGAGTCTGAGCGGATTCAATGGCGTTCTGGCCGGCGGTCAATGCGCTTTTGAAAGCAGCGACCGCGGACTCGGTTCCAGCGGGAGCGTTCTTGGCAAGGTTTTCCACCACGCCGCCAAATGCCTTCTGAGCTTCTGCGGTCTTGGCTTCAACGGCTTTTGTGAATTCTGCACCGCTGTCAGTAACAATGATTTGAACGTGCTGAACATAGGCAGCAGATTTTTCGGCCAGAGGCTTAAAAAAGTCAGCTTGCAGAGCCAGCAGTTCCTGGACATCTTTGGCACCCAGAACTGCCTGGATATGCCCGAACGATTCGCCCAACACAGATTTAGAGGCAGCCATGTTCAGCTCGACCAGCTTTTCAAGACCGGCAAAAGCTTGGGTCGTCAGACCTTCCACTGCTTGAAGATTGGTTTTGTTAGTTGCGATGAATTGCTCGGCGGTGTTGTTCATATCTATTTCCTTAAGTTGATTGGGAGAATCTGGAGCTTGCCCAGTAAAAGCCGTGCCGTGCTATTTATATTGCAGCGCAACATAAGACAAATTATAGGGAAAACCAGAGTGAGCGCAAGCATTATTGCTGCATTGCAGCAATAATTAGCAGTGCCAACTTGGCATCAAATGGGTGCAATGTCGTGACCAAGTGAAAACCAGGCATGCCGTCGTTGGTGAATGGTCTGAATTGGGGAACGCCATATGAAAAGTTTGTCGGTGTTGTTGAAGACCCCTGCGAGGGCTGTGATCGTGGTCGGTTTGATCGTACTGGTGATCGAGCTTTTGATCATGCTGCTGATCTCTGGCTTCACCGAGGGATCGTCGCTGGGCGTATGGGATTTCGTCGATCCGATCATGCTCACCGCGCTCGTCTCCCCCGCCCTCTATCTCCTGATCTTCAGGCCGATGCGCAACCAGCAAGTCGAACTCGAACGGCAACTCGTCGAGTCGCGCCGCAATGAACATCTGACGGCACTAATTGAAGCCATCCCCGATGCGGTCTTCTTAAAGGATGGCGAGGGACGCTGGCTGGTCATCAATGAACCAGCCAAGCAGTTGTTCCAATTACACAACCTTCCCTGGCGGGGCAAAACCGAAATGGAATTGGCGGACCTGCATCCGGCATGGCGCGCAGCGCACGAAGAATGCCTGGCGAGCGATGAAAAGGCTTGGCAGGCCGGCAAGTTGCTGGTAGGCGAAGAAAGCGTGGCAGGGGAAGACGGTCAATGCATGAGCATAGAGACGCGTAAGGTGCCGCTGTTCACCAAAGAGGGGCAACGCAAGGGATTGGCAATCATCGGACGCGACATTACCGAGCGCAAGCAGGCCGAAGCCTTGCTAAAGGCGCAACAAACGCAGCTCCAACTCGCCGCACGGGTATTGGAACAAAGCCGCGAAGGCATGACGGTGACCAATCCCCAGGGCACCATCATCATGGTGAACCAGGCCTTCACCACGATCACCGGCTACACCGAGGCCGAGGTGCTGGGCAAGAACCTGCGCTTTTTGCACTCCGGGCGGCAGAGCCCGGCGTTCTATGTTGCGATGTGGGAGGCCATTCTCACCAAGGGGCAATGGTCTGGAGAAATCTGGAATTGCCACAAAGATGGCACGGTGTACCCTGAGTGGCTGTTGATCTCTGCCATTCAGGACGAGCAAGGGCAGACGACACATTTTGTGGGCAACTTCAGCGACTTAAGTAATGCCAAGGTTACAGAAAACCGCATCCAGTGGCTGTCGTATTTCGACGCCATCACCGGCTTGCCCAACCGCGCGTTGCTGCAGGACCGGACCGCACACGCTATCAGCATGGTGCAGCGCGCCAGCCAACCCCTGACCATGATGCTGGTGGGCATTGACCACTTCAAGTTAGGCACCGACACCCTGGGCCACAATGCCGGCGACAAGCTGTTGGTGGAAATTGCCAAACGGCTCAGCGACTCGGTGCGCGCCCAGGACACTGCGGCATGCCTAAGTGGCAAGGAATTTGTCCTGGTGCTGCCCAACACCCCGCCTGAAGGTGCAGCCCACCTGGCCACCGACCTGCTGCAAAAACTGGCTCAACCGTATCGGCTGGATGATCACGAACTGACCCTGACCGCCTCCATCGGCATCGCAAGTTACCCCGGCAATGGAAACGACTTCGACGCGCTGTTCAAGGCCGTCCAATTTGCCTTGCACCGTGCCCAGGCTAATGGGCGCGATACCTTCCAGTTCTACAGCGATGACATGTACCGGCAGGTGCTCGCGCGCGAGCACCTGGTCAAGGACTTGCGCCATGCGGCTGCGCTGGATCAACTGCAACTGCTCTACCAGCCACTGGTGGACTTGCAGTCCGGACAAATCAGCGGCCTGGAGGCGCTGCTGCGCTGGCACCACCCCGAGCTGGGTTGTGTCTCGCCTGCCCAATTCATTCCATTGGCCGAAGAATCGGGCTTGATCAAGAGCATTGGCGAGTGGGTTTTGCGACGGGCATGCCGCGATGTTCGCACCTGGCAGGACAAAGGCATCAAAGTCCCACATGTGGCCGTCAACGTCTCACCCTTGCAGTTTCGTGATCCGGATTTGATTGGCCAAGTTAAAAGTGCCCTCTCCGACTACCGGGTCGATCCTCATCTGGTTTATCTGGAAGTGACCGAGTCTGCACTGATGGACGATGTACCGCGCAGCGAAGCCATGCTCAAAGAGTTCAAAAGCCTGGGCCTCAGGCTCTCGCTGGACGATTTCGGCACCGGCTACTCATCGCTGAGTTACCTCAAGCGCTTCCCTTTTGACAAGGTCAAGATCGACCAATCCTTTGTACGCGACATAGCCACCAGCCAAAGTGACAACGTGCTCGTGAAGGTGATCATCGCCATGGCGCATGGTCTGGGCCTGAGAGTCATCGCCGAGGGCGTCGAAACCGAGGCCCAATGCGAAATCATGCGCACCAGTGTCTGTGACGAAATCCAGGGCTATTTCTTTTCCAAGCCGATCTCCGCTCAGGCTATCGAGGAACTCTTTTCTGAGGGCCGGCAGTTGCCGCCCCATCTGCTGCGTCTGCAAAAGCCGCCACGCACCCTGCTGCTGGTCGATGATGAACCCAATATCCTGGCCTCGCTCAAGCGTCTGTTCAGGCGAGACGCTCATGTCATCCACACCGCCAACAGCGGGGCCGAGGGCCTGGACGTGCTCTCCAGACACAAGGTCGACGTTATCATCTCCGACCAGCGCATGCCAGGCATGACCGGCGTTGAGTTCCTGCGTACCGCCAAAGCCAACTACCCCGATACCATTCGCATTGTGCTGTCGGGTTACACCGAATTGCAGTCCGTCACCGATGCCATTAACGAGGGGGCTGTCTATCGTTTTCTTACCAAGCCCTGGGACGACGATCAGCTTCGCGAACAAGTCCACAAGGCTTTTGAGTACCGCGAATTGCTGGAAGAAAATCGGCAGCTCGATATCAGGATCCGCACCACCAATCAGGAACTGGTCGCAGCCAACCGGCAGCTCGGTGACGTCCTGCAAAAAACGCGGCATCAGATTGAACGTGACGAAGCCAGTTTGGCGATCGTGCATGAAGCCGTGCAACACATGCCACTGCCAATCATTGGCGTGGACAACGAAGGCTTGATGGCCTTTGTCAATACAGCCGCCGAGCGGCTGTTCGCAAGCCAGGCCCCGCTCTTGGGCGTAGAGTTGGCCTATGCCCTGCCTGCGGTCGATACCGCCATTTCGGGCGCCGTTGAGGGGGCGCCATGCGAGTTGCTGATTGACCGCACCCGCTACCTCGTCATGTGGAACACCATGGGCGCGAACTCGCGATCACGCGGCAGGCTGGTGACTTTGACCAGTACCGGACTGAATTCATGAGCGATTCGAACCGCCCTCTGCCGCAGGGGCAAGGCCAGGCAGGCGTGCCGCTGGCGCCGGCACTGCTGGACGCCAGCGCCCAGGCAACCCTTTTGAAGACAATCGCCACCAGTGTTACCACCAGCCGTCATCCCCGAGCACCATCTTTTTGTAGAAATCCGTGGAGGAGCGCCTGGAAAACACTCCCGCTGCAAAGAAGGCGGCGGCGTCCGGAGAGATTCCGATCGCCTCCAAAATGATCGCCAGGATGATCACCGCTACCAAGCACACACCGAGCAGCGTGAGTCCTTTCTTCCACATCCCGTTGGCAGCGTAATAGAACGGTCCGAACAAAAATGCCCAGATATTGAAGATCAGTTGAAAGCGTTCTGCGAATGATAGTTCCTTCATTTTTGGAAGCTTGGGGCCGCCTGCTTTTTCGATTAACGCAAACCTTCGCGTCCAGGCGTCCGACAGCCCGGTGGATGCGGCTTGAGCCCGCTGCGCCGACTTGACCTGCAAGGCTTGAGGGGCGCCGCATTGAGGGCAAGTCGGTGCTGTTTCGTGAATCTGTTTGCCGCATCCGTGACAGTAAATCATGATTTTTTTCCTTTTAAATTTAGTTGAACTGATTAAAACGAGCCGAGCAGGACCAGCAGCGAAAGCGACAACAGGACAACTCCCGCGATCGCCATGCCCTTGCCCGCTTTTTTGTTACCCAGACTGATGACACCCAATGCCCAGCCGGCGGAAAGAATGATCCCCATGCCGATCAACTCGTCCCTACCGTGTTTCGAGTCCTCCGCGAGCGCCAAAATGCCAAGGACACCAAGAACCAGCGAGGTAATCGCCATCCAGAGTGACCCGCCCTCGTTTGCCGTAGCCGATACCGGAGATTTCAGAACGCCTCCGCACTGAGGGCAGCTTTGAGCTTCCTCGTGAATTTCTTTCCTGCAAAATTTACAAAAAATCATGGATGGTGTCCCTTAATTTGAGTTGAGTCTCAAGTTGGCTGACCAAGCCAACTGACATTGAAAGGCCGTCCACGCGTTGGCAGGCTTGCCTTGTATTGAACGGCCGCGGAACAGTCCGCAGGCGGCGCCAACGGCCATGGCCGGATCTGCCCGCTGCGGTGTGCAGTTATGTTTTTTCTAATGATGCTTTTGAATCCCCTTTAAGTTTAAAAAAATGCGTACCCAGATCCGCCGGTTCTTGCCGGAATCCGGTGTGCCTGTGCGCGCCCCTCCCTCGAAAGTGAATGCGCCTATCTTAATGGGCTTCAAACACCGTGGATTTAAACACCTCTTGATTACAGCATTGGAGGCATGCCACGATCTGCCGCCACTAAAGTACTGCCCCTTCGATTGACTTTTGCCAGAAACATCCGTCTGGTGCGGATTCACGCGGGCATCTCGCAGGAGCGCATGGCCGCAGAAGCGGGTCTTGACCGGGCCTTCGTCGGCACGCTGGAGCGCGGACAGCGCAACATTTCAATTGACAACATCGAGTTGATCGCCAGGGCCATAGGTGTGCCCGCGCATGAGTTGATGAATCCTGACCTGCCTCATTTGCGTGGACTCGATATCACGCTTACCCGCGCACCCCGCACCGCAAGGCCCTACCCGGTGGCGAGGCAAGCCAAAGCCAGGTTGTAGCCCCACGGGGATGCCTTGAGGCTCGCGCCGGTTTTCCTGGCTCCCATCACAACGCTGCTAATGCGTCTTGAACCGGATTGAATTTCGTCGCCTTTTGCTTCAGCTTGTCCGCAAACCGATCTTGATCCCATTTCCATGGGATGTACCAATCAAGCCGCGCGGCATTGTTTCATGCGATCCAGACGCTCTTTGATGTTGTCACCGATGCGCTGGATGACAGGGCCCACTGGCTCATAGGTTTCACACTGATTAATTTCATGGTGAACGAGCGCTCGCCTGATACCCAAGGCGCCCAGGGCCTTGGTGAGTTCGACCTGCACATTGGTGCCGCGTTGGAAATTGTTGAACGCATAAGCCTTCCCTCTGGCATGAAGGCGCTTGAGTAACTTGATGCGCTGCACGCCTTCATACAGGCTCACGGAGCCCACTTCATGCAAGCGCACGTCGATACTGACGGTGCCGTCAATGCTGATCCAGACATACAGGCCGATGTCGCAGATGGCGCGGCTATCGTCATTCAGGTAACTGTTGTCGCTCGGCACGACACGACGCAGCGAAAGCCAGAACGAAGTTGACTGGTTGTCATGACTGCCGTAATCAATGTCCCCCCAGTAGCTCGGACCCCTACGGTCCGCCCACGTGGGGATGACGATCTCGGTTTGGCTTGATTTTTTCATGTTCACTCCTGATTGGTTTATTTGCAAGACACTGTTTCCATCTGATTGACGTGACCCAGGAAACTAGAAATCGCCACGGCCTGCTTGCCAGGCTCAGTGATGTTTTTCAACAGCGCCCTAAAAAGCCCCGACTCGCGGGGCTTTTTGCTGAGGCGTCAGAAACGCCGGAAGTCGGCGCGCTCGAATCTCCACCGCTCCCAGCCCAGTATTCGCAGCAGCCGAACTCTGGCTTGGGCCGGGTCGGAGTCAAACCCCCGGTAGGTTTCTGAATCGCTGGTGTACTGGAATTCCCAGCCGCCACGGATGGGCTGGTACAGGATGACGTCCATACCCCTCACCCGGCTTCAATTTCGACTGGGGAGTGCATGCCGTTCAGCCAAGGTGACCGATGCGGATGCGCCATTGAGTTTTTCCGCTTTTTGATTCAGCTTGTCAGCCAACCCAAGCCTGATCGCGGTCATCCCCGCCGTGCCTGCTGACACCCCCTCCAACTCATCAGGAAAGAACTCTTCCACCACCGCCGCGCCTTCCTCCTCCGACTCCTCGAACGCCCCGGCAGCGAAGCCCTGCCGGGCTGCTTGATCCAGCGCCGCTTGATCGAAGCCGGCGGCCTTGCGCAACTCGCTTTCCGCCCTGGCACTGGCAATCGCGTCCGCCATGGTCATGCCGGTCTTGATCGTCAAATCCACGTAATAGATGGGTGCGCGGTGTGACTGGGTAGTCGATTTACCCCGTAGCCGCAGTTCCAGCGGCAAGGTGGACAGCAGCCCGCCGGAGACAGCATGGAAGTATTTCAGTCGTGCCGACAGCGTGCGGATGCTGTTGAAGCCCGTGGTGCGAAACACAAAGCTGCCCAGCTCGTCGTCATCGCCGATGCGCACGTTTAACCGGCCATAGGGTTTGCAGTGTCCTCCACTAGCGAGCTCACAGGCCTCCGGTGAAGGACACGGCAATGTCTGTACACCGGCTGCCAGGGAACGCCGACATGTCTCGCCATTGCCGACGCACAGGGGCCGCCCCGTCTGCCGGTCGAACAGGCTGTAATTGGCGCGCAGGTTGAGGTCCGGGTCGTCGAACAACAGCCGGATCGGAATGCTGCGCAGCTTGCTGGTGGGCGTTTTGCGCAGGGTCTCGTCCAAGGGATGACTCACCCAACCCGCCTTCACCTGCACTTGGCTGGTGACGGTGAATTCGTCGTCCTTCTCCGGCAGACGCTTGCCGTTCTTTTCCACGACTTTGCCGATGGAGATCCGGCCGATGACCGGTGGCGTTAACGCCAAACCTTTAAGCATGTTGATTCCTTTTTTTGATTGAGGCTGGCCTGCTTATTCATCTGAATGAAGGCAGGCCCATTGATCGATACGCATGGCACACAGCACCCCCCAAGCAGGGTCCACCGGTTTACACATTCACGAGAAAGCGCCGTGATCCCGGTTTGACCAGGGCGTAGCGCTGCAGCAGTTCCGGCTGGTCCTTCAGCAGATTGACCACGTCCAGCCCGCTCCCGTCCTTGCTGCGCTTCCAGGTCACGTCGCCGGTTTCGAACACCACTTGGGTGGCGTCGCCCATGCGTTGCTGGATGCGCTGCTTCAGTTGGGCTTCCAGCAGGACGTTGCTGGTCAGCACTTCCCGCACGGCCAGCAGGTCGGAGAACGCGGCCGACATGTCCAGGTCCTGCGACAGATCGAGGACGGAGCCGCTGTCCTGCGGGTACAGGCAGCGCAGCGCAACATCCGCCGAATCCGAGCCGTCGGCCGGAGGCGCTGTATCCGTTTCCACGTAGCGCCAGAACTGCCGTTCCAGCGCCATCAGGCGGGCGATCATGGTTTCATCGCGCTCGATGCGGTGGATCTGCAGATCCTGGCCGCCGATCAGCACGGCCACGTCCGCCGTCTGTGTTCCGGTGACCGCCAGCTGGTGCATGACCTGCAGCTGGATATATTCCGGCACGCCCTCTTTCCAGAGCCGCGCGCCGTTGATGCCCGCCGTCTTGCACTCCAGGATCTGCACCTCCGGTGTGCCGATCACTTCGCGGTCCAGGTTCGCCAGCATCCAGGGTTCGGTCGGATGCTGCAGCACGGCATTGATGCGCCGGACCTTGTGGCCGGTGCGCATGGTGTAGTGCGCAGCCACGATGGATTCGAGCAGGGTGCCCCAGTACATGGGACTGGTCTGGTCCTTGGGATCGACTTTGGGCAGGCCGGCATCCCGGCCGGTTTTATTCAGCCAGAGTTCCAGCTGTGAACAATAGGGATTGAGTCCGACGGCGGAAGCGGCATCCGAACTGCCGATGCCGCCTTTCCTGACGGTCAGCCATTGCTCGCGATTCAGGTCCTGCGTTTTGACCAGCTTCAGGGCTGGCTGCAACCGGGTGGGCTTGTCTGCCTTGGGTGCCATGTGTGCGTTGGCCATGGTGATTCCTTCAATGGTTATTTCGGTGCTACAAATAAGAAACCCCGATCCATGCAGGATGGAGCGGGGCTTTGTGCCGTCGTTGGGTTTGACGGTTGGTGCGGGGAAGTTACTTGCTGTTCACGCCGCCAGTTGCAGCGCATAGTCCAGGGCACGTTGCTTCAGACTGGCGCCTTGCCCGAACCAGGCCGAATCGAGACGGTATTCCTGGCTGCGCGCGCGTTTCTCGTGATCGACGAACTCGGTGACGGCGTTGAGCAGGCCCCAGGCCGTGCCAGCGGCAGAAGCCAGTTCCGCGCCGTGACCCTGCCCTTCGTACAGGGCCTGCACTTTCTTCAACGCGCGCTCGTTCATCAGGCCCTGCGCCGGATCGACATGACTGTCGGTCTGGCACAGGACCTTAAGGAAGTAGTTCATCGATTCGTGGCTCTTAACTTTGCGCTCGGACAGGGTTTTCATGCGGTACATGAAACTGTCCCACTGCGAGACCGCAATACCGAGCTGCTTCTTCACCGCTTGGGGATCGAAGCTGGTGCTGTGCGGCACCTTGATGGCGCTGCTGGCGCCGTTCAGTGCAATGGCCAGGGTGTTGTTGCAGACAACCCGGACGGTGGTTGGCGTGGCGGTAGTGGCCAGGGTGCCGTCGCAGGAGGTGGCCAGCAGGATGTAGCCTTTCACGACGTCGTTGCCTTTGAGGACAGCTTCCTTGCCTGTTTTAGCCAGCGCCCAGAACTTCTTGCCTTCTTTCAGGACACCGGCCGTTTCCAGTTCAAAGCCTGAAATCTCGGTGAGGTCGCGGTAAAACTCCAGCACGGCTTTGGGCTGCACCACTTGATAGCGGCCACTGACCACGGACAGCGCCGCTTTGGTGTCGCTGCGGTACAGCACCTTCTGCTCGTTGAACGACATGATGGCGCCCAGCGAGCCGATCTGCTCGGTCAGATAGCGCACCGGGGTTTCGCAGATGTTCCAGTCCATGCCGGCTTCCTTGGCCCAGACGTCGATGGACTGTTTGGCGGGCAATGGATTGCCCAGCTGGTGCCAGGGGGTTTCGCCGGTATAGGCCATGGATTGAATAAGGTGTGCCATTGGGGACTTCTTTCATTTGTGACGCACGTGACAAAGCCGCTGGGTTGATACAGCAAAGCGCAAGCCGGTGCCTGGGGTTGATTAAAGAGAACTGAGGGAAAACGAAGCGAGGGGTGCCGACGCCTATTCAAATGTCGGCAAGGCGATTGGCGTCAGGGAGAACTGGATGATGACGGTCTGCGCGACCAGCACCCTGCGGCTAAGCCCGCGACTGCATAAGGCAGTGGATGAAATGAATCAGATCCGTTTCAGGCTGAACGTGTGACCGCAATCCTGGCAGTGACAGTTGTCCAGGACGTTGTCATCCACCACCTCGCCCAAGCGCGCGCCCATGGCGCCGCCGGCAGCGCCACCGAACAGTCCGCCGATGATGGCACCGGCAAGGCCGCCGAAGATGGCGCCGACCGGGCCGGCAACCAATCCGGCGCTGGCGCCCAGTTCAGCGCCACCCATGGCGCTGGCTGCGCCACTGGCAGCGCCCGCCACAGCGCCGAGGACGCCGCCGGTTTTCTTTGCCAAGTTTTTTGTGCCAATTCGATCTGATTGGCAATGCGGACAAATTAAGGTCATTTTTAAAGCTCCTGATTGAGGTTTGAGAGAAGAAAAACCAGTCTCTCGTCTGGGTGAAAACTGCTACGTCGGCATAAATGCCCACTCAAGGGCATGGCTTGTTGAATCCAGTCAGCTGTTTGCGGCGGAAGACATTGGTGAAAGTTTTTCCTTATGGTCTGAGAACGGTGTTCGCGAATTCATCAAAAACGTACTGGACGCGACGGCCACCAAAAAGCAGCCAACGATGAGATGCACCGTTCTTACGGCTTGTTGATCGAGCCTACGCAATGACAGTCCCCAGAACAAAAGCCTGGTGACAGCCGTTGCGACCTTCGGTTTACCAACAGGAAAAATGATTTGTGAAATTTATTGGAGAAAACAAAATGGAATTTGCCCGATGCACGCAGAACGATTTGATTTACAACGCGCAGCAATTCGCGGGATTGCCAACAGATGATTTGTCGCAAAAGCGGCGTTATTTGGTCTGTCCTGAATGTGGGTGACATGCTTTTTTCCGCACCGAGACCCGAAATGACCGGGAGGCCTGTTTTGGTGCTCGACCCCATGCCGACGGGTGCCACTTTCGCGCAGCGCAGGCTCCTGCCAATGCCAGAGTCCATGGTGATGTCCATGGCCATCCTGCTCACCGCCTGGTTGTGGATTTTGGCTATGGGGCTACGGCGCAATGGGATCGACCGATCCACTCGGGCGATGTTGAAGACATCAGGACTCAGGATGGACCGGTTGCCGGGGCCGGCTTCAATAGCAACCATGTTCAACACGTGCGGCTGCGACCACTGCTGCGTCTATTGACTGCCCCAGCAGCATTCAGGACATCAGATCAAATGGTGGACGTGGCTGGTTTTGGCACATTCGCAGTGGCAGACTTTTTTGTATCGTTTGACGCAACAACGCCAATGCATAGCTATAAGTTGAATGGATTTTTTGGACAGCTTGTGTCAGCCCAATTCGATCATGCGAACACGCTGTGGTTGAACTCAGGTGGACAAGCTAATCTGAGCATTTGTGTACCGGGACAGCATGTTGCGGATCTGTTCAGTCGTTTTGGAATCAGCGACAAGGAACAGTTGACAGGAACCCGTGTGCTGGTCTTTGGAGTCATGCAAATCTCACAGACAGGCAAAAGGTATGTCGTACTGGGAGACTTGAACCACATCACCATTGATTTTGCGCCGGGCTAACGAGCGCGATCATCTTACGTGGATGACATTGGGCGGTCAATCGAACGAATGCTCCTCCATTACATGGTGGTGATATGTGGCTGAAAATTTCTAGACTAAACAGAATTTGCCGAGTTGTGCGTATTCCAGTCTGCAGGAACAGTCAGTCCGGTGCGTTCATCGCTTTGGTCAGGCGCACTATTTTGTGGTCCTACCAAACAGTCACCGTACGTGATTGACAGGCTGGTATGGAGCATCCCACATTCACGTAATCGGGCTACCAGATACCTGACGACCATGGACGCCGGCTTGGTGCCCTTTGCGGGCTTTCACGCCGATGAGGTTGTCGGAAGAAATGCTGCTATCCCGATGCACAAGCCGGGCAACAAGAAGATGCATCGTGTAACCCGACTGGCGACAGGTACTGCACAAAGCCGCCTAGACCAGTTACAAATGCATTGAACTAATGCCCTACTCACCCAAGCGTTTAATGCTGGATCACTTAGCCCTGCCGCCAAGAGTGCGGTGAACTCGCGATTCCTCTTCGATTGCCCTGGTGAAGTTTCCCAAACCAAACAGATTGAGAACGCGTTTGAACTGCGCTGCAACCGAAGGCTCAAGCTCTGCCAACCTACGGCAGGCGTCCAGAGTGACTGCGTTCAGTTCATTTGTCGGTACGACACGGTAAACCAGACCCCAGTCTGCCGCCTGTCTCGCACTGAATTCCTCCCCAAGCAGCATCAATGCCTTGGCGCGTGTCAACCCAATAGCGGCAGGTAATGTGGCAACCAGTCCTCCGGTGACAAAGACACCCAAAGATGCTTCTGGCAATTTGAACTTGGCATCTTCGGATGCATACACGATGTCTGCGTTGAGCATCCACTCAAATCCAGCTCCTATGGTCCAGCCATGGACTGCGGCAATGATAGGTTTGGGGTTGCTAACAATCGACCACGCAACCGATTGGACCAATTCAAGATCCTTTTCAGTAGGGGCTTCACTGACATCGCGACCCGCACAAAAAGCTCTGCCGTTACCCAGAATGCGAATTGCTCTTACGGATGCATCGGTGGCAGCGGCATCCAGTGATTTTTGCAGGTGGGATGCTAAGTCGTTGTCTATAGCATTGAGCTTATTGGGACGATTCAGTACCAAGGTCAAGACACCGGCGTCTTGTTTGATTATCAGTTTTTGGTCAGTCATTGGTAAAGGATAACCGTACTCCTGATTCGGTGGCACCGTCAATGTCCCGTGTCCGACCGCATACGAATGTTTAACGCATGGATCGCTTCCAGTCCTGATCCGCGACCCAGGAAATCAACCTGTAAGACTGCAACTGGTCGTCAAGAGCCAACGGCCACCTCGAATCCCACGCCTTAAACCTGTCGTTGGGACTGCGATCGCATTGGGCTGCTCCAGACCAGCCTGTCGCCGCCGGCTCTTGGGTGCCCATAGCTGTTTGCCAGCTTTACAAACTGGTGTCGCTAGAGCGGTCGCCCCATACCACCGAAAAGGGTTTATTCAAGGAGTCCGATAAGCAGGGGCAACCTCAGGTTACCCGGACCTCGACCTCCATTCCCGCGAACGCGTCAGCCGCACCAACGTAGCTGCCCGACACCGGCATC
>NZ_QEII01000286.1 GCF_003347515.1 Rhodoferax ferrireducens
TCGTCGCAGGACACGCGCACGCGTACGAGGCCGGCTGGATGCAGATGCAGGTCGCTGGTACGACACCGGATGCGCCTACGATAACGGTCGCTTTGTATTACCCAACGATGGCAGCGCCGCGAACCATTCCCATGGGACCATTCAAGCTTGACGTCGCCATCGGCGGCAAACCCGTCGACAAGGTCAAGGCGCTGATCCTGCTCAGTCATGGCATCAGCGGCACCGAGACCGGGCACAGCGTGCTGGCGCAAGCCTTGGCCCGCAACGGCTATCTGGTCGCCGCACTGCGTCATCCCGGCGACAACTGGCAGGACCGGTCTCTGATGGAGAAGGGCCCCGAGCGCTACTTCGACGAGCGACCGCGACAAGCATCTAGGGTCATTGATGCAATCCTGGCCGATCCAGCGTGGAAGGATCGGATTACGGCCGACAGCCAAGGGCCTCGCGTGGGTGCGCTTGGACACTCGGCCGGCGGCTACACGGTGCTGGCTTTGGCAG
>NZ_QEII01000287.1 GCF_003347515.1 Rhodoferax ferrireducens
TCGTCGCAGGACACGCGCACGCGTACGAGGCCGGCTGGATGCAGATGCAGGTCGCTGGTACGACACCGGATGCGCCTACGATAACGGTCGCTTTGTATTACCCAACGATGGCAGCGCCGCGAACCATCCCCATGGGACCATTCAAGCTTGATGTCGCCATCGGCGGCAAACCCGTCGACAAGGTCAAGGCGCTGATCCTGCTCAGTCATGGCATCAGCGGCACCGAGACCGGGCACAGCGTGCTGGCGCAAGCCTTGGCCCGCGACGGCTATCTGGTCGCCGCACTGCGTCATCCCGGCGACAACTGGCAGGACCGGTCTCTGATGGAGAAGGGCCCCGAGCGCTACTTCGACGAGCGACCGCGACAAGCTTCTAGGGTCATTGATGCAATCCTGGCCGATCCAGCGTGGAAGGATCGGATTACGGCCGACAGCCAAGGGCCTCGCGTGGGTGCGCTTGGACACTCGGCCGGCGGCTACACGGTGCTGGCTTTGGCAG
>NZ_QEII01000288.1 GCF_003347515.1 Rhodoferax ferrireducens
GCGACCATCTGTACCTGCTGGAAGATTTCACGGTTTGCCACAACACCGAGCTGGCCACGGCCATTCTGCTGGCCGCCAAGAACAACGGCAAGCGCGGTGGTTTTCTGGCCGATCGCATCAGCCTGTGCACTCAAACCTCCGAGCGCTTCGACAAATACGGCCTCGATCACGGCATGATGCAGGCCTCGCACTGGCGCTTTCGTCCCAGTGAGTTGGTCCAGGTGTGCAGCGTGCAAACCCTGGCCCGGCGCCAATGGCCAGAAATGAGCTTGATCGTGGTGGACGAGGCGCACGTTCTGAACGATGTGGTCAAGAAGAAGTTGGCTGCCAAAGACTGCTACGCCATCGGCTTGTCGGCCACCGCCGTGACGCCCGGCTTGGGCAAGTATTTCGATACGGTCGTCAACGCGCCAACTACCAATCGCCTGATTGAAATGGGCCGTCTGGTGCCCTTGCGCTACTTCGCCTGCACCGCGCCGGACATGGATGGCGTCAAGGTCGTGGCCGGTGAATGGGATGCCAAGGAGACGGACAAGCGCGCCCTGCAAGTGGTGGGCGACGTGGTGCATGAGTATTTGCAAAACGGCCAGAGCAAGAAGTTCATCGGTTTTGCCGCCTCTATCGTGCACGCCCAGGAACTGCAACGCCAGTTCATCGCCTCCGGCATCAACGTGGCAACCTACACCGCCGACGACCAGCCGGAAGACCGCGCCGAGATCGTTCAGGAATTCAAGAAGGCTGACAGCAACATCCGCGGCATCCTGTCGGTTGAAGCCCTAACTCGGGGTTTTGATGTAGCGGACGTGGAGGTGTTGATCCTGGCCCGGCCGCTGCGCAGCTCGCTCGCCGTCCACATCCAAATGCTGGGCCGCGTCATGCGGACCTTTGAAGGGAAGTTTGAGGCCATTGTGCTGGACCACTCCGGCAACGTGGCCCGGTTCTGGAAGGCTTGCAACGAGCTTTTCGAGAACGGTGTTTCTGAACTGGACGACGGCAAGAAAAAGGAAAAGAAGAAGGAAGCCGCCGCAGACAAAGAAAAGGAAATGGTCAAGTGCCCGCATTGCCGCGCGATGCACATGCCACGGCCGTCCTGCCCCTCATGTGGCCACGAGTACCCACGCAAGGCCGCCATCGAGCATGTGCCCGGCACGCTGAAAGAACTCGTCGCCACCGGCAACCCCGCGCTGATGCGCAAGATGCTTTGGCCACAGGTTTGCTCAATCGTGCTGGAGGCCACCCCGGATA
>NZ_QEII01000289.1 GCF_003347515.1 Rhodoferax ferrireducens
GCGACCATCTGTACCTGCTGGAAGATTTCACGGTTTGCCACAACACCGAGCTGGCCACGGCCATTCTGCTGGCCGCCAAGAACAACGGCAAGCGCGGTGGTTTTCTGGCCGATCGCATCAGCCTGTGTACCCAAACCTCCGAGCGTTTCGATAAGTACGGCCTCGATCACGGCATGATGCAGGCATCGCACTGGCGCTTTCGCCCCAGCGAGTTGGTCCAGGTGTGCAGCGTGCAAACCTTGGCCCGGCGCAAGTGGCCGGAAATGAGTTTGATCGTGGTGGATGAGGCTCATGTTCTGAACGACGTGGTCAAGAAGAAGTTGGCTGCCAAAGACTGCTACGCCATCGGCTTGTCGGCTACCGCCGTGACGCCCGGCTTGGGCAAGTATTTCGATACGGTCGTCAACGCGCCCACCACGAACCGCCTGATTGAAATGGGCCGTCTGGTGCCTTTGCGCTACTTCGCATGCACCGCGCCGGATATGGATGGCGTCAAGGTTGTGGCTGGCGAATGGGATGCCAAAGAAACCGACAAGCGCGCCCTGCAAGTCGTTGGCGACGTGGTGCATGAGTACCTGCAAAACGGCCAGGGCAAAAAGTTCATCGGCTTTGCCGCCTCGATCGTGCACGCCCAGGAACTGCAACGCCAGTTCATCGCCTCCGGTATCAACGTGGCCACCTATACCGCCGACGACCAGCCGGAAGACCGCGCCGAAATCGTTCAAGAGTTCAAGAAAGCCGACAGCAGCATTCGCGGAATTTTGTCAGTGGAGGCCTTGACGCGTGGCTTCGATGTCGCCGATGTCGAGGTCCTGATTCTGGCCCGGCCGCTGCGCAGCTCGCTCGCTGTCCACATTCAGATGCTGGGCCGCGTCATGCGGACCTTCGAGGGAAAGTTTGAAGCCATCGTGCTGGACCATTCTGGCAACGTCGCCCGGTTCTGGAAGGCGTGCAACGAGCTTTTCGAGAACGGTGTTTCTGAGCTGGACGACGGCAAGAAAAAGGAAAAGAAGAAGGAAGCCGCTGAAGACAAAGAAAAGGAACTGGTCAAGTGCCCGCATTGTCGCGCGATGCACATGCCCCGGCCATCCTGCCCTTCATGTGGTCATGAGTACCCGCGCAAGGCCGCCATCGAGCATGTGCCCGGCACGCTGAAAGAACTCGTCGCCACCGGCAACCCCGCGCTGATGCGCAAGATGCTTTGGCCACAGGTTTGCTCAATCGTGCTGGAGGCCACCCCGGATA
>NZ_QEII01000290.1 GCF_003347515.1 Rhodoferax ferrireducens
TGGACCGTCGTGACAAAGGACAGGTCTCTGTCCGCCCAGTGGGAACACATGGTCGCTGTAACGCCTTCAGGGTATGAGGTGCTTACGGCTTGGCCAGGAGGCACAGGTGCTTACGCGCCGGTTTGACCACTCAGCTTGGGCGAGGCCGGGCCCCAGGCAATGGCGTCAATGCGGACAGGTGGCTGATGGTTTCAGGTCTTGCATTGGTCATGTGGGAGCCGCTGTCGAAGGTCTGTTTATGGCCGCATCGCGCCAGTCAGAATTGGTTGCGTCGCGGGCGAAACCACCTACCCCTTCCATCGAGCGGCCATCAAGCGGAGTACAGTTAGCCTTCGCTCATAACCAGAGTTGGAGCGCATTTCGTACCACTCCAATGGAATTCATAGTAGGTATCCTTCTCGCATTGGCAGTTTCGCTGTCAGCCTCCTTCATCGGGCTTGATAGAGACCGCGCCTTCTATCCAACCGTGTTGATGGTCATTGCCTCCTACTACGGCTTGTTCGCAGTCATGGGCGGCTCAATGCAAACACTTGCCGTCGAGTCAGCGGCGATGCTGGTCTTCCTGGCGATTGCTTCGGTGGGGTTTAAGCGCAATTCCTGGCTGGTTGTCGTCGGTCTGGTTGCACACGCCATCTTTGACTTCGTGCACGGACACATCGTCGACAATTCGGGCGTCCCTCGTTGGTGGCCTGGCTTCTGCCTCGCATATGACGCAACTGCTGGTGCGTACCTGGCCGCTCTTCTTCTTCTTCGAGCAAAGACTCAGAAGAATGCGTCTAACCCTTTCATAGAGAAGATGCCCAAAAGGCAGCGACTTTTGGCCCGCCCTCGTGTCAAACGTAAGAGGTAGACTTAAGACCGAAGCCGGAAATCTGCCTTGGACGCACCAACCACCAACCGCTACCGAGGCGACTTTGTCGCCTGGGTTGGTGGGTGCGGGTTCATCGGCGAGGGCCGGGGCGCTCCGATTTCGCCTCACTCTCACTACGCGATACAGCTTGTGATTGGCGCGCCGACAGGACTGCGCGTTCAGTTCGGCCGGCGCGCACAGTGGCAATCCTGCCCGGCAGCGCTGGTCCCATCGCGAGCGACGCACAGCATTGACGTCAATGACTGCGAATGGAGCGCTGTTCTGTTCATTGAGCCGGAGACACCTGAAGGCAAGGCACTCTCCTCAAGGCTGCAAGGCGGACTTGAGGTTCTCGATGCTGACTTAGTTGCGGCGAGCGCCAAGCGTCTAGACAGGGCTTGGCGCATTGAGAAGAGCTACGACGCGGTCAAAGCCGTGTGCCTTCAACTCGTGCAGGACATCTCGCAGACTACCTTGCGCGAGCCATCAGACCCGCGCGTATTGGCGGCCGTTGAATACATCCGCCAACGGGTAGACCAAACCGTTTTGCTGTCCGAGGTCGCTGAAGCGGCGAACCTGTCTCCGGGGCGATTCCGGCACCTCTTCGTGGAAGAGACCGGCATGCCTTTGCGGACGTACCTGTTGTGGCGGCGGCTCTTGCACGTCTGGACGCTGTTGATGCAAGGCGAGACGCTTTCGACTGCAGCCCATGCTGCCGGGTTCGCGGACTCGGCGCACCTGTCCAGGACGGCACGTTCGATGTTCGGCCTCGCACCCTCAGCCCTGCAGATGAACGGACCGCTCAGTGCCCGCTCGCGAATGCCGCAGCATCACTTGGGCTGATTTACCGGGCCAGTCAGCGTACCCAGGAACGCGACCAAGTCCTTGACGTCGTCGGCGGAGAGTTGAATGGCTTGCCGCTGCGCGTGCGTTTCCCCGGTCTGCGCCAGTTCGCTGTGGCCGATGACGGCTTTGGGCGAGGCCGCGTAATGCTGCACGACCTGCTCGAGGGTGGCGAACTGACCGGCGTGCATGTACGGAGGCCTGGCCGCAACGTTGCGCAAGCTTGGGGTGCGGAACGCGGCGAGGTGACCAGGGTCGTTCGTCGACAGGAACTGTAGTTCACCGCATTGCTCCGGTTTTGCGTCGCTATAGCGACTCAGGCAATTGAATTCATCCTTCAGGAGCTTCTTGAGCCCTTCGGCCCGTCCGCGGTCAGGGTTGGCCGGGTCGATGGGTGGAACGCCGGTGTTATGGAATGCATGGTCCGTGAGGAGTGGTCCGTTGTGGCAGGTCACGCACTGCCCCTTGGTCAGGAAGAGGCGCAATCCCCGAACTTCCTGCCCGGTGAGCGCCTCTTGGCCTCGCCCGTCGCCAGCGACTGTTGCTTGGGCGTACTGGTCGAAACGTGACACGCCATAGGAAACCAGCCGTTCATAGGCAGCGATTGCCTTGCCCATGTTCGCGAAGACTCGATTGACGCTGTCACGTGTGGCCGGTGCAAGCGCGGCCCAGGCGGCGCGTTCGGCTTCGGTTCCGCTTGGAGACGCGTCGTCCGGCAGTTTGCCGACTTCAGGTACTGCGCCGAACACCTTGCCGTACTGGTCCTTGTACTGCGCCAGCACAAGCCTGACGAAGCGGGCACGATTGCCACCGTGCTCTGCCGCGTCTTCAAGAGGTCCGAGGGCCTGCGACCAGGCGCTGTCCTTGCGCCCGTCCCAAAACAGGAAGGAGGAGTGCGCGGCACCCATGACTGGCATAGTCCGACGTTTGCCGGTTCCGATTCCTTTGCCGAACTGACGCCCATCTTCGAACTGGTTGTTGGCAGCGTGGCAGCTGACGCAGGCGACCTGGCCATTCTTGCTGAGCCGGGTGTCATTGAAGAGTGCGCGCCCAAACGTGGCCGCCTCGGTGCGCTTCTCGTATGCGTTCGAAGCGTCTGCTGGCCGTTCGCCAGCCTCTTTCAGGCGCATTGAGGCGATGGTGGTGACTTCCTGAGCTGACCACCTGTCCCGCAGCGGCGCCTGCTTCAAATCCTGCGCGACCAAGACGGAGACGGCAAGAGTGCCAGCCGCAGCCGCAAAGCCGATGACGCGCCTGTTCATGGCGCGCTCACTGCCACCAAGGCCGGGTTTTTAATCATCGTGTTGAAGGTGACCTTGTCCACGCCCTGAGGGCCCTGGATGGTTAACTTCAGCTCCCACCAGCCTGTCATGCTGAACTTCATCCCGTCCAACGCGTAGGTACCGTCTTCAAGCTCGCGAGTCACGCGAGGTTGGGTGGGCAGCCCGTGACCGTGCTGGGGCATACCGCCATCGACCAGGAACTTGGCGCCATGCACTGGCGTGCCTTCTGGCGTGGCAAGCTTCACCTTCCAACTGTGCATCTGGTTGATGGCCGGCATCTGAGCAGGCGGCACTAGCGCCACACGGTAAAGGTCGGAAGCCGATTTCTTGTCGAGAGAAAGGTTCAGGTCCGTTGGCTGCGTGACACAACCGGTCATGAGGGTGGCGAGCGCAGTCAGGGCAGCCGAAGCGGTGAGCTTACGAAGCATGATTTTCCCGGATGCAGGTGTGTTTGCGACTCGAGCAGCGTCGAGCGCTTGTTGCAGGTCCTTCGGAACAGGCATGCGCCGGAACGCACTGACGTCAGTACCGCCGGTGTTGCCTTCGGGCACGAGCCCAGGGGCCGTGAAGATGGAGGCCGCCACCGACCGCCAGAGTTGTCCGTAGGCTTCGCCGTACAGGCTGTTGCGCAGCGCAAACCGGAACATGCGCCAGTGCACGCGGACATGCTCGATGGTTGTCGCTTGACCCAGCACATGTGCTCGCTCCAGGTGCTGGAAGGACGTGTAAAAGTGCCCGCAGGCTTCTGCTGCTTTGGCCGCAGCGAGTTCTGTATGCACACTGGGCTTGATGCGAATTGCGAAGGTGGTCACAAGGTGCTCCGAAGGTTGGTTTCGATGCACTTGATTCTTCCTGCTCCCAGCCCTTTGGGCTTGAACGAAGGGGCTGTTTTGGCAGCCCTTTTGTTCAAGTCGAAAGTTCCTCCCCTCCTGCAGGTGGCGGACGGGTCACAGCGCTGGTCGCTGTCGAGTCGCTGAGGATTAGCTTGGATTCCGGTTCACGTTGCACTTGGTCTCGCGAAGGGGTGCGACCCACCCAGGCGCCATGCAGCCGGCTCCCGGATTAATTTGCCCTCAGCTTTAGGGACGTTCTTTTGAACGTCCGCTTGTGCCGCGAGGTTCACCTTCGGGTACGGTCAAGCTCGAACGTTGAATGTCAGCAATCGGGCTTACTCTTGACGGCCTGCTCCTGGTCGATGGCAAGTGCTCCAGCCGACGAAATCATCGCCACATTGTTGACCGTCGGCCTGTCGATGCCAACTTCAGGCTTGGAGTCAGCAATCCCGACTGGCGTAGGTCGGCTGTCAGTCCACCTCTGCCTCAAATCAAAACAGGTCGCCTGTTGGGTCAGCGGGCTTCTGCGTTGGAACGGGCGGGGACTTTTTTGGCCGTTTTTGAAGCGGCGCGGGGTCCCCGACCAGTTCGCCATGCCATTGTTTGCAATATTTCTCTTTGGCTTCAGCTACCGGGCAGGTAAGCCACTCGTGGAAATCCGCTGGCTCCAGGATGACGACCATCCTTTTCTCGTCGTCAGGGGCGTGAAATTGCTTCATGAACGGATGGTCGTCAGCGTTCACGGTCAACATTGAGAACGCGAACATCTCCCGACCATCAAGATTGGGATACTTGCGGTATATCCCCGCAATGCCCATCGGCTCGCCGTTGGCTTTGCGAATGCGCCAACGGACAGACTGGCCAGTCTCGTCGTATTTTGGCTCGTAAAAAGCCTCAGAGGGAATGATGCAACGGTGACCTTCAGCCCAAGCCTTTTTGTAAGTGAATTTGGTGTCAACAGTTTCAGCCCGAGCGTTGTACGTGTTGCGGGCCCATTCGACCTTTGCAATGAAATCGGGCACAAAGCGAAAGATGCCGTCCGCAACTGTGCGGACCAGTTCGCCCGAGTCCGTGCCGTCCGGTGCAAGCCGAAGAAATGGCGCGAGCCCCGAGGGGAAGACTTCGCGCGTAGGCTCGTCAATGCCACGCACCACTCCAAAAAACTGGAGGAGGCGCTCGGCGCTGGTGACTGGGACGTAGTTGGCGCACATGGGTAATGTGAATCTTAGCGTTTGCTGCAAAAGAACGGTCGAGTCTCTCCGTTCAGTGCGGAGCCGGAGGTCCGACTATCATGTTCACCAGTGAAGTTGAGAAAGCACTTTGAGGGATGAGACTCGCAACCGGAATTGGATTTATCGTATTGGCTGCCGCGCTGGGGGCTGCGATGCTGTGGACGCCCGGCGCAATGGGCGGTTGGCTTCCGAATGGAGCCATGGTGGGTGCGGGACTCGGCGTTATTGTGGCCGCTTGGGTTGTGGGAGCGTGGTTGCGCAATCGTCAGCGCCGGCGGTTGATGGATACGCGAGATTCGGCACTTTGGTAAAACGTCAAACAGACGGCGGCCAAGCACCATCGTTTGCCCGGACGACGGCACCTCAGACCTGAGTCGAGCGCCCGTCGATTGCCCCCTGGGTGTCCCGCCTTCAATTGAACGCAATGGCTGGATATCCATAAAACCGGTGACTTCAGAAGGTGCCGCTTGAACAATGGCGTTGACCCAGTTCAACGGTGGTCCGCCCGAGGTTTTCAGGCTGCGGCATCTCTGATTTGACGCAAATCAATCAATCAGTAAATCAGCTACTGAAACGTACTGAAATCCTCTCCCATCAAACGCTATCGCGCTTGGAAGGAGTATTCCGCGTGAAACTTGATGAACCGGACTGAGCTCTACGGGGGGCTAGGGCGGGACTTGCGGGCTACGGTCCAAAGCAAGATACTGCCAACCGAGCAACAATTTCGTTGCTCTCGTTGTCCGGAGGTTAACTATGCAATTTGCAAGCAACGCACCACCCAATGCACCGAGCAAAACCCCTAATCCGTCAGGCAAAGGCCGTGGCAACAACCCGCCAAAAGGGAAGTAAGGCAGAGGGTAAAAATTTGCGTTTACCCACGCGAAGAAATACGTTGCAAGCTCCTTGCGCCGCGTCGCGTGAGCAAGGCAACAGGCTAATGCCCGGCACCCAACGCCGCTCCGGCCAAAGAGACAACACGCCCAAGTCGGTGCGAAGCAGTCGATTAACCGCTGGCGCTGGACATCCGCGGAATCAGGCAGCACAGAATGTCGCTGCAGTGACATCCGCAGCGCACAGAATATGCCGACCGGTTCCGCAGGTCTTTGCTACTGCATAAACCACCAATGAAATCAAAGCCTTTTGCTTGTTCACGACGGAGACATTGGGCGGTTGGAGCTGCGGCGCCAGGGTGCATTTGTCAAATTTTCGACTGTCGAGTTTCTTTACAACCCCATCTACCTGTTGACCCGAATCTTCAAAATAATTGATGAAGCGTGCGCCTAGTCATTTGATTTCATTGAATATTTCTACAGAGCAATCCTCGATGGCGCACAAATTGCTTTAAGTCAAGTGTTTACAACTGCTTACAAAAAGGGAGTCTTCTTGATTACTAGGAAACTAATCGCCGCAGTATTGCTGGCAGCAGCCGTAACGTCCCATGCTGGAGTTGTCGTCGGGGGCTCAACCCTTGTCGACTCAAGCGGTCTGGCACAACTTGAGAGTTGGCTGGGGCAAGGCCAACTCACCCTGACCAACATTTTCACCAAAACTGTCGGCAGCACGGGCCCAAGTTTCCACGCAGCGGCCGATGGCAAGGGGCCTACGTTTTCACTGATGAGCGCATCGGAAAATGGCGGAGCCACCTGGAAGACGATTGGCGGCTACAACCCGTTGAGTTGGAGTTCCAGTTCCGGCTACAGCTACTCAGCCAACCCAATCGATTGGACCGCGTTCATATTCAATCTCACCGATTCAGTGGAAAAACTTCAGACTGGCCCATACCAGGCATACAACCACGGTGCCTACGGCCCAATCTTTGGTGGCGGGTTTGACATCTATGTCGACCCGGCATTGTCAACAGGATATTCCTTCGGGCATTCCTACGGGACCGACTATCAAAAATCAATTGTTGATGGCTCTTCGTACAACGGCGTAAACATACAAATCGCCGCGCTGGAGGTTTTTACAATTTCACCATTTGCTGTTGTCGATGCCGTGAATGCTGTGCCCGAGCCCGGCACCATGGCCCTGACCGGCTTGGGACTGCTCGGGGTGGCAGCAGTGCGACGCAGAAAAGCAAAGATTGCCAGCGAGTTGGTGGCGTAGACGCCCTTATAGACGCGTATGAGTGCGCCGGCCTTAGCCTGGCGCTGCAAGTTACGGGCTTCAGACGTCGATAGCGCGGTCGAGAAGAGCAGCTCTTCAGCGGGCGTGGGGAGGCGTGTGGATTTCATGCAGGGTCGGTCGTTTTTCACTAAGAAGTCAGTTTCGGATGTCGCTGGGGCGCTAAAAAAGAAGCTGATTTGTCGTCTAGCCACTTAGTTTCTTCTCATCGCAGCTCACGCCCGCTCACCCGGCTTCATCGTGAATCACCAAGAAACCGGAGCTCCAGCCTCAAATTGCCGCACAGGCACTAAGAAGATGCAAGTTTTGTCGCTTAGACACTAAGAACCCGCCCGGCTGTGCTGCCGGGAACTCTGTAGCAATCGAGCTATAGCTGCGTACAACGCTGGCAGCGCTTGGACGGACCGCGCGCTGCCGTGCAGTGGCTGACACCCCACCGAGAGTTACTAAGAAGGCGTGCCGGCCGTCTCTACTGGTCTGCGTTTCTTGAGTGACCCCTAGCCCGTCGGGGACGCTATTCAAGCGCTTCCACAAGCCGCAGACTTAAAGGGCATCGCTGTTCATACCTGGCGGGTCCGCCAGGGAGTACACGTGGCCACTGCGGTTGAGAGCCAGGCGTTTCAGCGGGTCGAGAAGAACAAGGGGCATGCTCACTCGGCACCTGCAGCTTTCACGCACGAAGCCCGTCAAGTGCCGCGTTGGTGGATTGCCCGGGCCATCGAACGGCGCCTCATACACCAACCCAGCGTCCAGGGCCTTGTCGGGCTCCAGGTCGACCGAGCCGACTTTCCATGAGGTGTTTCGGTAGGCAACGTGGTCTTTCGGACACTCTAGGCGCCGGGGCTGAGTAACGGCCCAAAAATCTCTGGAAGAACGCCCCAAATGGGTCCGAAACCCGTGCCAGTGCTAGGTCTACCCGTTTTCTTGGGCCACCAGAGTAGTAAAACCCCCTCTGCGGCGTCAGCCCCACCACGCTGGGCGGGGTCTCAGAGCAAGGCCTTGCACCTGGCGGCGGGACTCCAAGCCAAACGCAAACACGACTTCAGCCATGCGTTCATGACGGATACGCGAGATTGGATGCTTTGGTGAGAAGGCAATGCGCGCTCCAGTATCGCAATCGTTCGCTTGCTACCAAATTGATATTCCGTCCAGGACCGCGGACACGTTGCACCCTCCAGAACCGCGCTGCGAGCGCCAGCCAATTTGGCCGCTCCAAAGTGAAAACAGTTCAGTGGCCACGGAAGCTCACCCTTCTGCCCCAAGTATTTTTGCTATTGAAATCAACACACGGTAGGCGCTGCCGTTGTCTGGCTTGGCCGGGTCGTACCGGTGCTCCAAATACTCCAGCGCTGGCCCTATTTGGTCGGCCGTTAACTCGAGTTCTTCCGCCGCAGCCGTGAGCACTCGGGCGTCGGGGTGCTCATACCCGTCGGCCAGGTCCCCGAGGGCAGCCAGGGCGTAAAGGTATACCGCTTCAAACGCAAAGTCTGCCCGCGAACGCCAAGGCGTCGCCTCACGCTGGGCATCTTTCATAAACGCGTCCGCTATCGTGCGCCGCCCTTGCGATTTCTTGTCAGAGTCAGTCATTTTTGGCACCAATTTTGTCAAGTCCAAGTTCTGTAATCCCGGTTCTTTCATGTATTCGCAAAAAGGTAGCACAGGGCCAAGGTGGTCCGGAAGCGCCTGGTGCGTCATCTCGATTTCGCACAGGCTCAGACCTCAACCAGGCAGGCCCACTGAAACGCGTTATTCTCAAATACGAGTTCTTTGGCGTTCGACGCCGAGTGTCTGTTGCGCGCATAGCCGGCAGGGTTGGCGACGACTCTGCAGCCAAGGACACTGTAGTCAAATGAGTCATGGACGTGGCCATGAATCCACAGGTCAGCTTTGGGCAGGAGTTCGCTCAAATTGCTGACGAACGCTGCATTCAGGGCTTCGCCGACGTAGCGGGGGTGGACTGAAAGGCGATGGGGCCCATGGTGGCTGACGACCACGGTTTTGCCATCATAGGGTTTGTTCAGCTCTTGCTCGAGCCAGGCACGTGACAATTCATGTTCGTCGAGCGCTTGCTGAGCAGTAAATTTACCAGTGCCAACGCGAATTTGGTAATGGTCATTGATTCGCAGTTCAGCGTTCTCCATCAGTTGGCGCTGAGTGCGATTAAGTTCCAGTCGGTAGTCAGTCCAAAGCGTGGTACCGAGGAAGCGAACGCCGCCGAAATCTGCAACGTCATTGTCCATAAACGAAATGCGTGTTCCAGCTGCAGCTCCTCGCAGGGCCGCACGGGTTTTTTTGAAATCGGCGCCGTAAAATTCGTGATTTCCGGGCAAATACAGCACAGGAACGGGCCAGTTTTTGAACAGCTCAATTGCTTGGGTACCGTTAGCAATGTCGCCGGCCAGCACCAGAATGTCGGCATCCACGGCAGGCGAAATCAGTCGCTCTCCGGGGAACTGGTCCTGGAGGAATTCGAGATGGAGGTCGCTGGCAATTTGAAGTCTCATGTTCAGGCTTGAGTTTTGATGTTGGTGTCGACTGCTGCTTGCAATCGCAGTGCGATTGCAAGGAGCCCATTGAGCCGGTCGTGCCCGCAAAGTGGCTCGTACCAGTCTGCAAGATGCTTCACCGCTATTGCCATGTCCCCAGCGTTCCAGTCCAGCCTTTCCGCTGCCCCGGTTAGTACGCCCGGGTGTGGATGCCGGAGTTCTTCGTCCGCCCCGGCCATTGCGACACGAGAGTACATATACGCGGCGTCAAAAGCGGCATCGGCTCGTATGCGCTGCGGCAGCTCTTCGCGCTTCGCCTCTTTCAGCCAGCCGTCACCCGTGGCGCGGAACGCTTCAAGTTTTTCCGGTGTCATGGGCCGTATTTCCTATCCTGAACCGGGCCAAACCACTCTGGCAAGGCGTGATGTGCAAGATGGATTTCCGAACCAAAAGGGTAGTGCCTTAGAAGTGCTCGTGCCTGTTTGCGAACGGCGTCTGGAACGTCAGGGGTTAGCCGTTGGCTCATCAACTCCTCCAGGAAACGTCTGGTTTCAATAATCGCGCGGGTTCGCTCGGATGGGATAGTCATGAGGTCAGGCGTCAGGGTAGGGGTTGTCTGCAGAACGACAGGTGGCGGTGCGAGCCACGGCAGAAATCGACGAAAGAAAGTACGTCGACAGGCGCGGGAGAATGCCTTTTCGACGGCTTCGCAGTCCGTGTGCCAGTACCAGACGCTGATGGCATCCAACTCAGCGGAGACGGCGTAACCGTCGCTATGCTGGGAGCGCCAGCCTGTTTGAAAACCCCAGAGACTGAACAATTCAGTTGCCATGTTTGGTCATGCCCAAGAGTATGTGCACTGTTTCCAGTCCGTCGCCGGGCCCGGGCAGGGAGTGCTTAATGCTCATCTCAGCACAACCCCTGGGTCACCCCCGCTGTCGTCGTCGAACTCGAGCCAGCTTGTGCCGCCTGGCTCGTAGCTGTCGATGCTCGTGTCAAGCTCCTGCAGCCGCACAGACTGCACGACACTGAGGTACGGCCCATGGGCGCGTATTTTCATCTCGGCGTCGTATCGAACGTCTCTCCGCAGCACAACTCGCGCGTCCGGATTTTGCTTTTGCAGAAGTGTTATTAATTCAGCAACTTTCATTCCAGTTCCTCTATCACTATCACGTCCAGCGGTGGCCTGTCGCCTCGGCACTGTCTCTACCGCAGGAGGGGAGCCTTCGAGGGCTGCCGACCGCCTCCCGCTTTCGAGCTCTTTGTCATCAAATTTGCTGGGCAATTGAAATTCACTTTCGTCATGGGAAATACACTTCCCACTTTCGTCATTGGGGTTGTCGCCCCCAAAATCCCCGGACTCAGCGCCGCACTTGTCGAAAAAGTACTCTGATGACTCTTGACCCTGCGTTTTGCCAAATTCCGCTGACCGATGCAACGCTTCGTCTGGTAGGAGGCTATCGATGACCTTCCCGTGCTCCCTCGGCTCAGCATTGGCGAGTACTGCATACTGCTCAGGGGTGAGCGGTTCGAATTCACTGTCACCAAATTTGTCGAAATCCTCGGACTCCGGTACGCCACGGGAGCGCAGCCAGGCAATGACGCGGAAAGGCCACGCGTGGTGCAGCCACAAGTGAAGGCGAAGGCGGGTCTCAGGCCAGTCAATCATGCGCACATCTCCTTGAGTTTTTGTTTGAATTCAGCTTGCACGGCTGGGTCGCTTATGCCGGCGTGCTTGTGCGTTCGAGCGTAGTGCGGAAGCGCGTGCTCCGGCCAGCCAATATGCACGTCATCAAGCGCTAGCCAGTCCCGGGGCTTGCGCCGCATTACGTCCTGCCAAACCTGTAGCCCACGTGGGGTATCAACAAACTCCGCGCGTGACATCCTGCTGTGATACGTTGCACCAACCACGCGCTGGCGTAACGCTGGGCGTAGATTTTTGGCGGATTTGGCACAGCCGTAGCGCACTACCCACATCGTGCTTAAAACAATCTGCACGTACGGATACGGCTCCAACATCTTCTCCAGCAGTTCGCAGTGCTGAAAAAGAACGTAACCCTCACCTTCGCACAAATATGGCCCGATAGTCGGGTGCCAAAGGCAATTTTCGTGATGCAGGACCCCATCGAAATCTAGGTATAGCAGAAGGTGTCCTGTGCCCTTCATTTCTGCACCATCAGTTTCTGGATTTCGTCGGTAGCGTCAGCGATACCGGTGAGCCACGAAGGCGCGTCAATAGTGACACGGACGGTGTCCTTCTTCTCACCCATGAAATCCGGTAACGAAAGCACTGCAAAACTCCACTGGTCGGCCGCTAGGAAGGGGAATCGGGCCGTGTTTTTCGGACCCGCCGCGCACCAGACGAGAAGGAGCCTGTGGCCCCAGGGCGTTTCGCCGTCACTTTCTGCACCAATGCTTGAGAAGCCGGCGTCGCTTTCATCCCAATACACGGTGCCCTGCACGTCCTTTGCCGATAGAAAGGCGGGGCAAATCGTTGCCGTATTTTGTTGGCCGCTTCGGCATTCGACGTACAGACTGATTTCCTCCAATGCTGTGCTCGGCTGTCCCTGTTCTTCATTCATCTATATATCCGGAAGATAAAAACGGAACTGTGTGCCAACTGAGCATGAAATCGCAAGGGGCATAAGACATGGTGGCACTTCATGCCGCGGAACGGTTTGTTGGCGCTAGCTACACAAGGTGACGGGACTTGCCGTCGCACCAATTGAGGCAATCAGATGAAAGACGGAGACACGAAGAATGAACAGAAAGTTAAGAACGCGCTGAAGCGAGGGGGCGCGCAACCGCTCGTGCGCGCGCTCGTTGTCGAGGCGGCGCGCAGAGGCGATACGCTGGCTGAACTGGCGAAACAGCTGGGGGTCACGTATGTGCGGCTGGCGCAATGGCGGCGCCAGGAGGCCGACATTGGCAAGGCGCATGCCTCGGTTCATGAACTGGCGGGGCAATACCTTGGCATTCCGACGGTGTTGGTCCTGGTGATGGCCAAAAAGGTTGGGTTGCTGCAGTTGGTCTGGCCGGCCACGGCCTCGTTGACCGAGCGCATCGGTCGGGAAATGGAGAAATTGCGTCAGAACCCGTTTTTTGGGGCGTTTGTTCCGGCGGAACTGGCCGCGGCGTCACCGGCGCTTCAACTCTTTGTGGTTTTCCTGGTCCACGAAATCGAAGGACGAGGGGCAAACGAGGCTTCGAATTACCGCTGGCTGCGGGCCCTGCACCAGGCAGCGGCAGGTGACTTGCACGGGCAAACTGAGCTGGATGAGCTGCGCAAGCAGTCGAGTGAAAGGGCAGGGATTTTCTAGTCTCTGGGTGGTTATTTTGATTTGCGCCCTTCTGCGGAGGGGCGCTTTTTTGGGCCGGAGGGTCGTCGTTCCTGGCGCCATGAAGCGGGGCTTGTTATTTTCATGAACCCATTTCATGCCGGAGCCCTATATTTCAAATATATTTGGTATTGAACCGATGAGCTCTTGTGCTGCTACCCGAGTTACGGTAGCCTTAAGCGACACCGGCGTTTCGAGAACGCAGTGGCAGCAACGGATACGAGAGGCCGGGGACAGGTCCCGTCCACTCCGCCATAGTTTAAAAGCCTTGTAACTCTTTGAGTTACAAGGCTTTTTGCTTTCTTTCTTCGTTACCATGTGTTCGAGACTTGCAAAAAAAGTTGACGCTGGACGTTGGGTGGGTGAATCGTTCGGTTTGACCCTTTTCATACATAAGTTATTCACGGTACGCAGTCTCATAGCAGTAAACTTATTCAGGATACTAAAGGACATGATGATGCGTAAAGATCAAATGACACAAGCGGAAATCGAGCCTACGGTCGAGGACGATGAGTTGATGGAAGACAGTCTCGTTGACTCGATCACGTTGCGGCCCGATGGCTATTACTGGCAGGCGCCGGACGGCAAGCAAGACATCGGACCATTTGAAAGTATCGAATTGGCCCTGGCTGACATGGAGGGCGCTGCTGAGGAGCAAGGGCCGGAGCCCGGTGAAACACTTCGGGAGGCCGAAGACGAGATTGGTATCTCCGACTGGATTGACCCCGAAACAGGTGAGCCCGCAGAAGGGCAGTCGCATCCACGTCTCGAAGAATAAACCTGCCGTGCGAGCTTGTTCGGCAGTCTGAATAGAGTTCGGCACAAGGACTAAGCTGGCTCAGCGCACACCCAGCGAACCTAAAAGTGCGTCCTTCAGTATGGTTTGGCTATTGATGGTTTTGAGAAGCCCCAGACTGTTTACGCCTGTGTTAATGACGGTAAGCGTCTGTATCCTCTGGTCATTGAGGCTGTTCTGAATCAATGTGCCCCCTCCCAATTGCGATCTGACGCCGGCATCCACAAAGTTGTCTGCGCCATTTTGCACAATGCCAGCCTCGGCAATGGCTGCGCTGGCGATTCTGGCCTGCTCCGTCGTTATCTTTGTCACGTCGGGCAAATTGAAGCTGGTTCTGTTGACGAGATCACCGTTGACCATGACGGTCCTGACGATTCCGAACGATACCGTCAGCCCTGAGCCAGTATCAAACCCGCCACGCATGTTATCCAGCTTTTCGTTGCTTACCGCCACCCACTCATTGGGCCGGAACGAACCTCCTTCGTCAGATTCGACACCTACGCCAAAGCAGGCATTCCCGGCTGTCAGCAAGAGACACAAGCTGAGCAACTCCTTTGGCAAATTGTTCTTCATGATCGTCCAATGACTAAAAATCACCAGGACCAAATTTACTCATGGTCACGCTACCGAGGCTGTCCAGATTGACCCCAACAGCCAAAGGTGCTCGAGGTGCCACTTGCCAGTCAGCATCAATATTAAATTTCGCCAGTTTCTGCTTGTTGTGAATCACAAACAGTATCTTATTGACCCAAGTAGATTCGAAACTGTCTCGCGAGACGGCCCGCGTACCATTTGAAGGATCTCCCATCAAAATCCGGCCGTCACGCATGCCCTTGATCACAACAAAATGGTGATAACCCTTGTCTGCGATCAAAACAATGGCTGGCAAACCCGACTCCAGTAATTTGGCAAGAGGCAATTCAAATCCATCAGCCTGAAACTGGTGCGCATTCAAATACGATTTCATGTCCAACAGCGAAAACCCCTCACGGCGAATTTTTGCCTGGTCGCCGCGTGCAAACATTTCCTCAAATACCGACTGCTCGGTCACGGGGTACTCGTAGTGGTGCGTGAGCAAGGTCGCCACTGCGGCAGATCCACAACTGAAGTCAAACTGCTGCCGCGTGGTCGCCTTGAAACGTGCTTCCTTCAGACTGGTGAC
This sequence comes from Rhodoferax ferrireducens, assembly GCF_003347515.1. Classification (GTDB taxonomy): domain Bacteria; phylum Pseudomonadota; class Gammaproteobacteria; order Burkholderiales; family Burkholderiaceae_C; genus Rhodoferax. The sequence goes on from NZ_QEII01000290.1 coordinate 14,948, forward strand.
CTTCAACGCATACCGTCCGCCCCCTATGCCATATAACTCCATCGTATCGGCATGAGCCGTTGCACCAGTTATGGCCACGCCGAACGCAATTAATAGGGATAAAGTTCTCATGGCTTACTGCAATTGCAGATTAAAAATAGTGGCGTTCTGAATCAGCACGTTCGCGCCCGAGTTCTGTATCACTATCGGAAGCCCGCTTGAATTGGCAAATGAGCCATCCGCAATGTAATTACTTCCTGTCGTGAAATTGCGGGCAGAATTGTCCGCCACGGAGCCGCTCAACTGCATATCGTTTTTAACCAGGTCAAAACCACCGCGATAGTCCTCCAATTGGCCGCTCACCAATGGCATGCCAAAACCGGAAACCTCAACCGGGACAGCGGGGACAACAGGTGGTTCGGCTGGCACGGTTATCTCCACTTGCATCACGGCAACCTCAGTCGCAATTTGTGCTGCCGGTGGCATGTCATCCGAAGGTACTACTTCACTGGCGAGGGACCAACCTGATGAAGAACATAACGCCATGACCAGGGCGGCCTTGGCGACAGTTATATTGGTTTGCATCTTCTTCTCCATGTAAGTGCCGATCGCCGGATGAAATAAACGTCATTCAGCGATCGGCCCAGCTGCTTACCTGCCCAGACTTAAGTTGGCTTGCACGTTAACTGCGGTCTGCACCATCGAGTTGATGCCGCTGTTTTGTACAGCTGTCATGATGCCGGCTGCGGATTGCCCGACGCTGGTCATGCTGTTGTACATGTTGAACTGGCCAGCATCAACTGTGTTGGTGCCGCCGTTGCCACCAGCACCGCCAAGCGCGCCGTTGCCGACTGCGCCAGCACCGCCGATACCACCTTCGCCAGTGCCACCAGCAGCACCAACTGCGCCGCCTGCACCTGCACCACCGCTGCTGGATCCACCAGCCGCACCAGTTGCACCAGCAGCACCGTTACCTGCGGTCGCGGTAGAGCTGCCATTGGTCGCGGAAGTCGAAGCACTGCCATTGGTTGCGGCACCACCGGCGCCACCAGCACCGCCGGTGTTGCTGGCTGTTCCACCGTTGCCACCGGTTGAAGTCGTTGCACCGGAAGTTGCGCTAGCCGTACCTGTGTTTGTACCACCGGTGGCCGATGCCGCGCCAGATGTTCCTGCCCCGCCAGTGGACGTTGGCGTACCCGTACTTGCGCCGCTCGAAGCTGTTGAGGCTCCGCCGGTACCTGCGCCGCCGCTAGCGGTCGTCGTACCGGTAGCAGCACCAGCTGTCGAGGTTGCCGTTCCAGTGGCTGCGCCTCCGGTGCTAGTAGATGTCTGGGTGTTTGCGCCGGTGCTTGCTGCACCGCCAGTACCCGTAGCGGTGCTACCCGTCGCGCTGTTGCTGCCAGTTGTAGCAGCTCCGCCACGTCTACCGCTTGAGGCCTCATTAGTCGCCTCGGCGCCGCCGGCTCCGGCCTTGGAGATCGAGTCAGCGCCACCGGTACGGGCTTTTTGGAGGGAGGATGCGCGGCCTGCTAGAGACTCATTCTCAGCCTTGGCGGAGCCGCCCTTGGCGGCAGTTTCACCTTCCGCAGACCCACCCTTGCCGAACGAGGCGGCGCGGGCAGAGCCGGTTTTGGATGCGTTTTCCGCCTCGGCGGAGCCACCCTTGGCTACACTGGTAGCGTCAGAACCCTTGGCCGACTGCAGGTTAGCTGCCTTGACGCTGCCGCCTGTTGCTTCAGACTCGCCGCCGTTGGCTCCCTTGGCGTTCCTGGCGTTGCCGCCATCACCACCGTTGCCAGCCTTGGCGCTGCCATTCTCGGCATCGCCAGCCTTGGCGCTACCGTTGACGGCGTCTGCATAGCCACCATAGCCACCCGACCCGCCGGCGCCGCCGTTACCGCCATTACCGGCGTTGCCACCGTTGCCACCGCTGCCGCCCGCGCCGCCGTCGCCGCCTTCGCCACCATGGGCGTGTCCGCCAGCGCCACCGTAGCCGTCACCACCGCGGCCACCTTTGGCTCCATTGGCGTTACCATAATTGGAGGCATTGTTGCCGATGTTGTATACAGTGTTGCCGGTTACCTTACCTTCGAGGTCGATCTTGGCAATCGCCTTGTTGGTATTGAAGGCGTTGTTGAAATTGGACGTGGCCGTACCGCCGCCGGCTGCAGCTGTGCCGTAATCCTTGGCTTCGGCTTCACCCTTGTTGTTCCGGTTGTCACCAGTACTCTTGTTGTTGTCCTGATCCGAACTGTTGGTCGAGGCTGTGCTGGCATTGTTGGCAGAGGCTGCCTGATCCTTAGCCTTGGATTCACCGCCAAAATTGCCGGTCTTGGTGTCAGTGTCGGTCTTTGTAATCGTCTTTGTGTCAGTGTCGTTCTTCGTAATCGTATTGTTGCTGTTCTTGGTGATGGTCTTGGTGTCAGTGTCGGTCTTGGTGATGTTGTTGGTCTCCGTGTCCGTCTTGGTGATGGTCTTGGTGTTGACACTGCTGTCCGCTATAGCCTTTGAATACTCATTGGCAGTAGGGCCGGTGTTCGCAGACTGTGTGGACGTCGCAGTCGCAGTTTGAGTATTGCTGTCGGCGGTCTCAGCAGTGTTGTTGTTGACGGGGTTCGCCCAAGCGGTACCTGCCCCAAAAGCCAGTGCTATCGCCGTCGCCAAGAGTGTCTTTTTCATGTTAGTTCCTTCAAAAGTTACTAGTTGAGATTTACATGGCTCGACGCACGAAATACGTCAATCCGTGCAACCTATTGCAACTTCAGTGCCAGGTAAAACATGGTTCCTGTAAGTTATTGATTTATAAGGAAAAAATATGTTTCCAAAGTCCTTGAGATCAGCTTTTTCGGTGATCAAAAACTTGAAAAATAGTCTCGTGACGAAGGTGGTGTATCAGCCGCGTTACAGTGCGACTTGTCAGGGGGCGCTACAGTATTTGAGATATCGCAAGAAGCACAAAATGTCTCCTTTAAATTCAAGGTTGGAGACCATTCCTCCGCAATTGGTGTGATCCACGCGATGTGTATCGTTGTTGAGACATTGGTTACCGACATGTAAAGATTGCAGACAAATGTGTGGCCCAGTGGACCACTTCCCTGTTTGAAATCGCGCGTTGGATTGCTGACGGAGTTCAGGGGCTGATGCCGTGTTTTTCCATCAAACGATAGAGCGTCATGCGGGACACCCCCAAATCACGAGCTGCGCGGCTGACGTTGCTGCCGCTGCCTTGCAGGCAAACGTGAATGGCATCACGTTCGGCGCGAATGCGGGCTTCCTCCAGCGGTTCGCCATTGCGCAAGCCTTTGGGCATGAGCAGGTCGAGGTCTTCCGGGGTAATCAGGCGCCCCTCGGACATCACCATGGCTCTTCGGATGCGGTTGATGAGTTCTCGCACATTACCCGGCCAATCGTGCGCCTTGATGGCGAGCATGGCCCGGTTGCCGAATCCTGTGAGCCTGGGATTCTTGTCATGCGCGAACACTTTAAAGAAGTGCGTGGCCAATAGCTCCAGATCTTCTTTTCTTTCGCGAAGCGCCGGCACTGACAATGGCAGCACGTTAAGCCGGTACAGCAGATCCTCCCGAAATATGCCCGACTTCACAGCGTCGTCAAGGCGCATGTGCGACGCCGCGATAACCCGCACATCGACCTCGATACTGTGCGACGAGCCGACCCGGTTGATGGTTCCCTCCTGGAGGAAGCGCAGCAGGTTCGTCTGCAACTCCAGTGGCAAGTCGCCAATCTCGTCGAGAAAAAGTGTGCCGCCGGCGGCAGATTCGATCAGCCCGCGCTTGTCTTTGGCTGCACCCGTGAATGCACCCCGCTCATATCCGAAAAGTTCCGACTGGATCAAGCTGGCGGGAATGGCACCGCAGTTCACGGCGATGAAGGGTCTGCCTGCTCTTGACGAATGGTCGTGAATGGCATGCGCCGTCAGTTCCTTGCCGCTGCCGCTCTCGCCTGAGATCAGGACCGGCGCAGTGGCATGGGCGACTTTGGTAATTTGTCGGCGCAAATGTTCGATGGCCTCGCTCTGCCCCACCAGAGCCATGTCGCCCTTGCCGGAGATCACTACGTCGGTCAGCCGGCTCAGTTCAGCATATCCGTAGGCATGGCCCAGGGTGTGGTTGAGCCTGAAGGGGTCAATCGGCCAGGTATGAAAATCAAACAGGTGCTGGACTATCAAGGCCCGACAGGCGGGCAGTTTGATCATTTCCGCTGGGAAAACACCAACCCATTGGGTTGATTGGTGCGCTTCCAGCAAGGCGTCCACTTCGGCGACATCAGAGCTCTTGGTGCTGTTGAGTAACAGGAGGCCTACCGGACAAGGATGATCGCCCAGCGCTTTACGGGCGGTACTCAGGTCATTGACGGCACGAACATCCCAAGATGAAAACAACAGGGCGGGAACGGTCAAGAGCGATGCATTCCCTAACGTCACGCTCACCAACATTCGCATCGACATGTGCAATTCCTTTTTCTTGTTCCCTTTGTGTCCTGGCTATTGCGTGCCAGCACTCTCGTTCAAGAGGCAGGCGCCACATTGATTCGCCGTAGCGTAAGCGGCACCTGTTTTTGGTGAATTGATATTTGTCACGATGTCCTATGGCTGTGGGCCATTGGCATCACGCCAATCCACTTTCCAAAGGACTTGATTTTTCTCAATGTTGAATTCGGCATGTGCTTGAACACTCATCGTGCGAATTGGGTCTTTTTGTGTTTCGGTTAAGTGGAGAAAAATAGTCATGACATATCTGAAACTACCTGCCCTCAGTGCAGTGGGATGCGCGATTATTTTGCTGCTGGGGGGCACGGTCCACGCGCAATCGACGACGGGTAATGCGCAGGAGATGGAGGCACGGCTGGAGTCGCTGACTCAGGAGCTGGCCGAGCAAAGAAAATTGCTGGCAGATCTGGAGTTATTCCGTCAACAATATTTTGAGCAAAGAACCCTGCTCAAGTCCCTGGAGCAACAGGTGACGCAACAGCAAGTGGTACTGGATGAATTGCGGGGCGTGATCAGTTGGGACAGGCTTGCCACTCAACGCGGTGCAGGAAAGGCCGGCGAGCCAGTGCTGTTGGCTCAGGCCCAGTCAAAGGAAGCGCCGGTTGGACAAGCACCCAGCACGGACGGGCGCCCGCCGGAGGTGGCCCCCCTGTTCGAGCAACCCGGTGTGCTCACCCCCAAAGACCACTATGTGCTTGAGCCCTCGCTTCAGTATGGCTACTCGTCCAGCAACCGGGTTGCCCTAGTGGGGTACACCATTATTCCGGCGCTCTTGATTGGGTTGATTGATGTGCGCGAAGTCAAGCGCAACACGGTCACCGCCGCACTTTCGGGCCGTTTTGGCGTTACCAATCGGCTCGAACTGGAAGTCCGGGCGCCCTATGTCTATCGAACCGATGCGACGGTGAGCCGCGAACTTTTTGAAGGAACGGCCACTGAGGGCGTGTTTTCTTCGAGCGGCATGCACATGGGCGACATCGAGTTGGGTGCACGCTACCAGTTGAACGACGGCGGCATCGACTCTCCGTTTTACATCGGCAGCTTGCGTTTCAAAACCCGCACCGGCAAAGATCCCTTTGATGTTGTAACCGACTGCAGTCAGCGCTGCGTCGGCACCAATGCCACCGGGACAGGTTTGCCACTGGACCTACCGACCGGCTCCGGTTTCTATTCTCTGCAAGCGGGCCTGACCGTGCTCTATCCTTCCGACCCTGCTGTGTTTTTCGGGAGCCTTACCTACTTGCACAACTTCGGGCGTGACAACATCAGTCGCAAGGTCTTGAATGGTGAAGAGGAGTTTCTGGGGTCGATCAAACCGGGGGACGTTCTCGGTTTCAACTTCGGGATGGGCCTGGCCTTGAACGAAAAGTCCTCCTTCAGCATTGGCTATGACCATAGCTCGGTGGGTAGAACCGAAAACAATGGCCAGGTTGTACCGGGTTCAGTCAGGACACAGTTGGGTACCTTGCTGCTTGGCTACTCCTACCGGCTCAGCCAGAAAACAACCTTGAATGTGTCGGTCGGCGCCGGACTCACGCGCGACACGCCGGATGTGTCGCTCACGGTTCGCTTGCCGATGAATTTCTGACCTGTCAGCCATTGGCCATGACGAAAATTCTGGTGCTCTACTATTCGCGAACCGGATTCACGCGAACCATTGCCCTACAGATTGCTGGCGCTTGTAGTGCAGACCTGGAGCCCATCGAAGATGCGGCCGAGCGCAACCCTGCAAGCGGCTATGTGCGATCGGCCCTTGAAGCGGCCCTGCATGTGGCGACCCCCATTCGACCCGCCCAGCATGTGCCGAGCGACTACGACATCGTCGTGATCGGAACACCGATCTGGTTCAGAAATGTTCCCAGTCCGGTACGCTCCTACCTCACACGGCATCGCCGTCAATTTCGCCGGGTGGCTTTTTTCTGTTCGCACGATGGCTCGGGGCAAGCCAAGGTACTGCGCGATCTTGAGTCGCTTTGTGGCAGGCCTGCGGCCGCCACATTGGCCATTGCCGATGCCGATGTCACAGGCGAGTTATACCGCGACCAATTGTCGGAATTTACCGACACGCTTAAGGACTCAGACGAATCGTACTGGCAGCCCGGTCGCGGTGTAAGGAGCGCCGCCACGTCCCCCATGGGTCTTTAGTCAGGCACGCCATGAACATCAACAAACCTGCAGATCTGCCGGATGCTGAGCCGGATGCCAAGCGTGAACGAGGCATGCGCCTTACTCGCAAAAGATACTCGTGTCGATTGCCGCTTGAGCTGGCGTCCCGGCTGGAGGCCCTTTGCGAGATGCATCCCGGGAAAACACGAGCCCAGCTCATGGGTGATCTGCTTGGCTTGGGCCTGGCTGAAGTTGAGCGCGCGTGGTCTGGGCGCGCAACAGGCGTGGTCGGATTTCATCCAGACACCCGTCAGCCCATCTACCTGCTGGGCGGGCCGTTTGCGGAGTTTCATGGTTTGATCCACAAGCATCACCTTGCGATGGAACACGATCTGGCCAAGGATGACCCAGAGGCGTCGTACCCGGTTGACGACTACACGCTGGGAGACGATACGTAGTGTCGTTTGACCAGGAGGCTAGGGCAGGTGCTGGCGCGCAACATGCCGTAGCAGGGCCGTCAGCCCCAGCGCCGCCACGGTCAAGCCGACCACCAGCGCAATCCAGAAACCCTCGGCCGCCAGCGGCTGCGACGGCGCCCAAGGGAGCCACGGCGGCGCCAGACCAAGCACGTAACCCAGCGGTAGCGAAAACACCCAGAACGCCGTGAGGTGAATCACCATGGGCGCGCGTGTGACCTTGTAGCCGCGAATGGCGCAGCTGGTGGCGACCTGCGTCGCATCCGACAGTTGAAAGACCGCAGCCCAAAAAAGCAGGTGCGCCGCCAGGGCGGCTACGGCCACGTCGCTGGTGTAGGCCGCTGCAATTTGTTGGTTGAATAGGGCCATGAAGGCGGCAGAAACCATCGCAAAAAGCAGGGCCACGGCAATGCCCACCCAGGCGCGAAAGCGTGCCGCCACCGGGTCGCCGGCGCCCAGCGATTGACCGACACGGGTAAGAATGGCCACGCCCAGACTCAAGGGCACCATGAACACCAGCGATGAAAAATTCAAGGCAATCTGGTGGGCCGCGATCTGGGTGCTGCCAAATTTTGCCACCAGCAGGGCAATCAGACTGAACGCGCTGGTCTCGGCAAAATAGGTGATGCCGATGGGCAAGCCGAGCTTGAGCAGGGCGCGCATCTGTGGCCAGTGGGGTGGCTCATAGCGGTCGAGCGGCCAGGTGCTGCGGTAGGCCTTGGCGCGCTGCATCCACCACAGCAGCGCCAGCAGGTTGAACCACACGCACAGCAGCGTTGACCAGGCGCAACCCAGGCCGCCCAGACGGGGAAATCCCAGCTTGCCGAACACCAGCAGCCAGTTCACCAGCACATTGAGCATCAGTGCCCCAATGGCAATCACCATCAAAGGTTTGGTCTGGTTCAGGCTGGTGCTGTAACCGTAGAGCACGCGGTAGCAGGCAAAAGCGGGCATGGCAAAGCTGGTGACATGCACAAAGTCCTTGGCCAGATCGCGCACCCGTGGTTCGAGCCCGAGATGATCGAAAACGGCTGTGGACAGGTTGGCGGCCAGGAGGGCGATGAGCCCCACGCCCAGCGCCTTCCACAGGCCCTGGCGCACCACATGCGGCACTTGGGTGAACTCGCGCGCGCCCACATGGTGGGCCACGATGGGGCTGATCGACATCATCACCCCCATGAGGGTGATGATGACCATGTTCCAGATCGAAACACCCAGGGATACACCGGCCAGGTCTTGCGCCGAGGCGTGCCCGGCCATGGCCACGTCCACCACGGCCATCGCCACAGTGGCCAGTTGACCGATCAGGATCGGCCAGGCCAGCAGCCACAGGGCGCGGGCTTCAGAACTGACTTGGGCGCGGTCCGGGGTGGAAAGAAGTCGACGCAGGGTCGCGGGCGAGGGCATTGGCTAAGGCGCTCAACGTCCGCGCAAAAACAAGGCGTCCAGCTCTTTGATGCTGACTTGTCGCCAGGTCGGGCGTCCGTGGTTGCACTGGTCGGAGCGGTCCGTGGCTTCCATCTGACGCAGCAGCGCATTCATTTCCTCCACGGTCAGGCGGCGGTTGGCGCGCACCGCGCCGTGGCAGGCCATGGTGGACAGCAACTCGTTTTGGGCGCGCTGTATCACGGTACTGGCGTCATGCTGCGCCAACTCCGCCAGCACGCCTCTGGCCAGCTCGGCGGCGTCGCCCTGGGCCAGGGTGGTCGGCACGGCCCGCACTGCCAGGGTTTTGGGCGAAAACGGGGTGATTTCCAGACCCAGGGTTCTGAGTGTCTCAGCATGGGCTTCGGCGGTGGCCACTTCGGTAGGCGTGGCGGCGAAGGTGGCGGGGATCAGCAGCGGCTGACTCGCCAAGGCGGGCACGGCCTGAGCTGAACCCGAGGCGCCGGCCGCGTTCTGGACCAGCAGCTGCGCCTTGAGTCGCTCGTAGACGATGCGCTCGTGCGCGGCATGCATGTCCACGATGATGAGGCCATGGGTGTTTTCCGCCAGGATGTAAATGCCTTGCAACTGGGCCAGGGCGCGGCCCAGGGGCCAGTCGCCGGCTGGCAGAGGCGCGGGCAGCCCCGCCGTGGGGGCGCGGGTGTTGCTCTGGTCAGGGCCGGCACTGGCCCACACGCCAGCCGACTGCGCTGGATTTGCGCCCACCGGTGTCTGTGCCGGCTCACCTTTGTGCCACAGCATGGCCAGGTCGCTGACCCTGTGCCCGTCTGTTGCTTCAAAATTGATAGCTGGTTGCGCAGAGTACATGGGGGCTAGAGGCCTATTTGACTCATAAATCCCCGGTGTTGCGGCATTTGGCAGGGCGGGGGGACTTGTCCCCTCCGTTTGCCCGCTGGACGTGCCGGCCAGCGCGGCGGCAGCGGCACGCGGTGCGGCCAGCGCATCCTCTACCGCGTGGCGCACGGCCTGGTGCACTTCGCGGCTGTCCCGAAAGCGTACTTCGATCTTGGTTGGGTGTACGTTCACGTCCACGCGCGTCGGGTCGATCTCGACGTACAGCGCATAGACCGGCTGGCGGTGGCCGTGCAGCACGTCTTCGTAGGCGCTGCGGGCACCGTGCGTGAGCACCTTTTCGCGCACAAAGCGGCCGTTGACGTAGCAGAACTGCTGGTCGGCCCGCGAGCGCGCCGCGTCGGGAATGCCGGCGCGGCCCCACACCCGCACGGTGGGCGCCGTCTGCAAATGGCTGTTGGCGCTGGTGCGGAAGTCCACCCGCACCGAGCGTTCAACAAAGTCGGGACCCAGCACATCGGCCAGGCGCTGATCCAGCAGGGCTGCGGCATGCTCGCGACTGGCTCCTGTCGCGTCATTCGGGTCGGAGTCGTCCTGACCCTGGCAGCGGCGCCATTGCTCCACCAGCCGGCCTTCATGCCAGATGGCGAAGCCCACGTCGGGCCGCGCCAGCGCGTGGCGGCGCACGGCCTCCACGCAGTGCGCCAGCTCGGTGGCGTCGGTTTTCAGGAATTTGCGCCGTGCCGGGGTGCTGAAGAACAGCTCCTTGACTTCGACCGTGGTGCCGGTGCTGCGCGCCACGGGTTTGAGCTCGCCGGTGCGCCCATCCAGAAAAAATGCACTGCTTTGGCCTGTAGCCCTTGACAATATTGCGCAGTCAGCTATCGAGTTAATAGCGGCCAGGGCTTCGCCGCGAAAGCCCATAGTGCCCACCGACTCCAGGTCGTGCAGGCTGCTGATCTTGCTGGTGGCGTGGCGTTTCAGTGCAATCGGCAGTTCTTCACGCAGAATTCCCGCGCCATCGTCCTCCACCGAAATCAGCCGCACCCCGCCAGCCAGCAGGCGCACGGTCACCTGGCTGGCGCCGGCGTCCAGCGCGTTGTCCACCAATTCACGCACCACCGAGGCCGGGCGCTCCACCACCTCACCGGCGGCAATCTGGCTGATCAGCTCGTCGGGCAGTTCGCGGATAGGCCGACGGGGGGAGGGGGATAGGGCAGTGTTCACAGGGATGCATTTTAGGTGGCGGGGATAATCCATCCCCATGGAAATCATTAGCTATCTCTTCGACTTCATTCTCCATGTAGACAAGCATCTGGAGGCGTTCGTGCAAAGCTACGGCCTGTGGGTCTATGCCTTGCTGTTTTTGATCATTTTTGTGGAAACCGGTGTCGTGGTGATGCCGTTTCTGCCGGGCGATTCACTGCTGTTTGTGGTGGGCGCCATGTGCGGGGTGGGATTGATGGACTACACACTGTCGGTGGGCCTGTTGCTGGTGGCAGCCGTGCTGGGCAACCAGTCCAACTACGCCATAGGCCGTTACTTTGGTCCCCGTGTCTTCAAGTGGGAAGACTCGCGCTTGTTTAATAAAGCCGCCTTCAACCGCGCGCATGATTTTTACGAACGCTACGGCGGCATCACCATCGTGGCCGCGCGTTTTATGCCTTTTGTCCGCACGTTTGCGCCCTTTGTGGCCGGTGTAGCGAAGATGAGCCGGGGCAAGTTCACTTTTTTTGACGTGACCGGTGGCGCGTTGTGGGTGGTGGGCATCATCACCGTAGGCTATTTCTTCGGCAACTTCCCGTTTGTGAAGGCGCATCTGGACAAAATCATCTGGGCCCTGATTCTGATTCCCGGCGTGGTGATCATGTTTGGCGCCTGGAAGTCGCGCCGCAAGCCCGTACAGGTTTGACGGCGCCTGCAGGAAAGGGCTGCAGCGCGACGTACTTCGTTCGTAACCGGCACTAGCGTTTTCCCTGTTGTTTAATTAAATCAATATGATTTAATTTACCATCGTGCAGTCGCGCGAAGAACAGAAAAAACGCTGATGAAACTCAATAATCTTCGAATCTCCACCCGCCTGGCATGGGGCGCCGCCGGCCTGATTGCCATGGTGGCCCTGGTCGCGTTATTTGGCGTTTATATCGCCAGGGACAGCAACCGCTCCATTCAAACCATTTACAACGATCGCCTGGTTCCTCTGGCACAGCTGAAGAACATAGCCGACATCTACAAGTCTGATGTTCTTGATGGAGCTAACAAGGTGGCGCAGGGATCGCTGGACGCCAAAAATGCGTCGACGCAACTGACCAGCGGGCTCGCCACCGCTGAGGATAGCTGGACGCACTACAGCCAGGCAACTCGTTCAGATGAAGAGAAACAAAACATCGCCGTCGCCAACGAGCTCATGGCCAAGGCCAGGCCCGCCTTGTTGGAGCTGAGTGCCTCGTTGCAAAAAGGCGACCGGCTGAAGACGACTTTGGTGGTTCTGGATCTGGACGCCCCCTTGAATGCCCTGGACAAGGTCTTGAACAAGTTGATGCTGCTTCAGCTTGGAGCCGTCAAAGTTGAATACAGCCGCGCGGACAGCCGGTACCAGGACAGCATTACGGTGTTCGGCGCCATTGTGCTGGCCGCTTTGGTGATGGGGTGCCTGGCGGCTTGGTTCATGATCCGGGCCATTACCGCCCCAATCAACCAGGCGGTCACCATTGCACGCCATGTGGCCGGCGGGGACCTGACCCAGCACATCGACAGCGCGGGTCGCAGTGAGACGGCCCTGATGCTTGCGGCCCTGAAGGACATGCAGACCAGTCTGGTCGACGTGGTGTTCACCGTGCGTGCGGGCTCTGAAGGCGTGGCCACGGCCAGCTCCGAGATTGCCCAGGGTAACCATGATCTTTCCGCCCGCACCGAACAACAGGCCAGCGCCCTGGAGCAAACGGCGGCGTCCATGGAGGAACTCAGTGACAACGTCAAACACAACGCCGAGAACGCCCGCCGGGCCAATCAGCTGGCCATGACGGCGTCGACGGTTGCTATTCAGGGCGGTGAAGTCGTTGGCGAAGTGGTGGAGACCATGAAGCGCATCAACGAGTCTTCGCGGCAGATTTCCGACATCATCAGCGTCATTGACGGAATATCCTTTCAGACCAACATCCTGGCCCTGAACGCGGCGGTGGAAGCGGCCCGGGCGGGTGAGCAGGGCCGCGGCTTTGCCGTCGTGGCCAGTGAAGTCCGCAGCCTGGCGCAACGCAGTGCCACGGCCGCCAAAGAGATCAAGAACCTGATTGACGCGAGCGTGCAACGGGTAGAGCAAGGCAATACCCTGGTCGACCGCGCCCGGACCACCATGACCGAAGTGGTCGATGCGATCCAGCGCGTGACGCTCATCATGGGGGAAATCAGTGCCTCCAGCCATGAACAGGCCTCGGGCGTTGCACAGGTGGTTGAGGCCATTGCGCAGATAGACGAGGCGACGCAGAAGAACGCGGCCCTGGTGGAGCAAATGGCCGCCGCCGCATCGGGCTTGAAGAGCCTGGCCAACGAGCAGGTGCAGGCGGTCGCTGTCTTCAAGCTGGGGGCCGATCATCCCCGTGCGGCACCGGCACCTGCACGCATCACGGCCATCGGTCTGACGCGTTAATCGCCTGTCACGCGTCGGCCAAGCGCCTGCTAAGCGCCAACTTTCAGAAACAAATCCTGGTCCGGTGCAAAGTTGGCATGCAAGGGCAAGAGTGCACCGCCGAGCGCGCCGGCGTCCGGGCCGACATTGCCCGCAATGACGGTGGCCGGCCACAGCCCTTCCCAGTTGTAGCGTTGCAGGGCCTCATTCGTGTGTTCAATAACCCGGCTCAGCAGCGGCCGGCAAAACGAGCCGTCGATCACCACTGCGTCGATGTCCAGAAAAGCCGTTCCAGTCACGACGCAGTGCGCCAGTGCGTTGGCCGCATGGGCGACCCAGGCGCTGGTTTCAAGCTCGAACGGGGCTGACAGGGCGCGCTCATCGTAGGCGGCAGTGGGGTCCAGCCCCTGGGCGATGAAGCGTTGCTCCAGTTCCCACAAGGAGGCCTGGCTGATGAGTTGTTCAGGCGGCGTTGCGCCCTGGGTCATGGACGTGGGCAGCGAGGCGACGGCACCGGCGTTGCCGTGGAGCCCGAAGTGCAGGTGCGAGTTGAGCACCAACCCGCCGCCGACAAAGGTGTCGACAAACAAATACAAAAAACTTTTCAGATCGCGCCCGCGCCCCGTGACCAGTTCTGCCACACAGGCCGCCGCAGTGTCCTTGGCAAAGCTCACCGGCGCATCCGTCATGGCCTGCACCTGCGCACCCAGGTCGATCTGGTTCCACTGGTCCGACTGCGTCTCTGACAGGCCCAGCATCTTGTGCCAGCCGCCCATCAGAAAGGGCGCCGCCACGCCCACGCCGACCAGGCGCGCGCTCAAGGCGCCGAGTTCATCCCGCATGGCATTCATGCGCTGGCCAATGGCGGGCAGCAGCGTATTGGCGTCAGGAAATGCGTAGTCGAGGGTCTGGCGTTGCCGCACCCGCCCGGTGAAATCGACCAGCAGCCATTCCGCGCTGCGGCGGCCGATCTTGATGCCCATGGAAAAGGCGCCATCCGGATTGAGCGCCATGGGGACTGACGGCTGGCCGATGCGCCCGCGCACCCGGTCATGCCGGATCAAGAGTTCATCCTCTTCCAGCCGGGTGGTGATCAGGCCAATGGTTTGCGCAGTCAGCCGGGTCAGGCGGGCCAGATCGGCCTTGGGCAGGCTGCCGTTCAGGCGGATGGCCTGCAGCACCACGCGTTCGTTGAAGGCCCGCATGCCCACGTGGTTGGAGCCACGGGGCCGGAGCAGTTTGGGGGAATCGGCGGTGAGAGCGGTGCTGCGGGGTGTCATGGACGTAGATTTTCGCCGATGACACCTTTGCGCAGAATAAAGTTGCCGAACGGCTGGCGTTCGCCGGTGAGGACGATGGCGTAGGCCGCCCGTGCCCGGTCGTAAAAGATGAAGCGCTCGACCGCTTCGGGGCTTTGGCCGGGCAGCAGTTCAGGTGTCAGGATGCTTAAAACATCACGCTGCAGTTCGGACCGGTAAGGGCTTTGCGTGCCGCTGACCTGCATGAACGCGACCGGATGATCCACATCGGCGGCCAAGGGCAGCACCGAGCTGACGGCCTGCACCGCCTGCGCCATGGAGCTGCCAGGCAGGCGCAGCACGGGTTTGCCGGCGGCGATGCTCATGGCGGTGAAGTTGGCATCCGCCAGCACCAGCGCGTCATCGTGGCCCATCTCCATGAGCAGCTTGAGCAGCTCCGGGGTGAGCAGGGGGTTGATTCCTTTAAGCATATGAATAGTTGTTAAGGCTTGGCGTGACAGTTAGGGCGTTGTGTCTAGGCATGGGCGTCTTCGGGCAACTCGTCCACGGTCTTGGCGCCGGTCATCACCGCCACGGTGTCGCTCATGCTGATGGTCTTGGGGTTGACCACGGCCGCACGTTTGCCCAGACGCTGGATATGGATGCGGTCGGCAATCTCGAATACGTGCGGCATGTTGTGGCTGATCAAGATCACCGGCAGGCCCTTGTCGCGCACCCGGCGAATCAGCTCCAGCACCATATTGCCTTCCTTGACGCCCAACGCTGCGGTGGGCTCGTCCAGAATCACGACGTGCTGAGCGAAGGCCGCCGCACGCGCCACGGCCACGCACTGGCGCTGACCGCCCGACAGTGTTTCTACCGCCTGGGTCATGGACCGAATCCCCACTTTCAGCTCGGCCATGCGGCTGATGGCCTGTTCCAGCATGCGTTTTTTGTCCAGCAGGCGAAACAGCTGACCGAATGCCCCCGGCTTGATCAGCTCGCGACCCAAGAACAGGTTTTCTGTGATGCTCATGGCGGGCGCGACGGCCAGGTCCTGGTAGACCGTTTCAATGCCTTTGCGCCGCGCGTCGATCGGTGACTTGAAGTGCACCAGCTGGCCATCCAGCAGCAACTCGCCTTCGTCAGGCACCGTCGCGCCCGAGAGGGCCTTGATGAGCGAGGATTTGCCGGCGCCGTTGTCGCCAATCACCGCCAGAATCTCCCCGGCCCGCAGCTCAAAGTCGGTGCCATCCAGCGCGGTCACCTGACCGTAACGTTTGATGATGCCCTTGGCCTGCATGACGAGCGGCGACGAGGCATTGGGTGGCGCGTGGTGTGCAGTTTCGGCGTTCATTAACGGGCTCCTTTGCGAGACATCTGATCGGCAGCGACGGCCAGAATGACCAGAATGCCGGTGATCAAGGTTTGATAAACGGAGGCCACGCCCATCAAGGTGAGGCCATTGCGGAATACGCCCACAATCACCGCCCCGACCAGCGAGCCCAGAATAATGCCGCGCCCGCCGAACAGGCTGGTGCCGCCCAGCACCACGGCCGTGATGGCGTCCAGGTTTTCGGTTTGCCCTGCATTCGGGTCACCCACGCCGGTGCGGGCCACCGACAACAAGGCCGCGATGCCGTAGAAAAAGCCGGCCAGGGCGTAAACCGTGACCAGCACGCGGTCCACGCGAATACCGGTCAGACGGGCGGCCTCGGGGGCATTGCCCACGGCGTAAAGATGGCGACCGGGTGCCGTATCACGCAGCAGGCGCCAGGCGACGATGTACAGCACCAGCATGGTGACGGTGCCCAGGCTGACTTCGGTGGAGCCGAAGCCGAAGGTGTTCCCCAGAAAAGTCAGTTCACCCGGCAGGTTGGGAATGATTTGCGCCTGGGAGTAAAGCTGCGTGATTGCAAAAGCAATGTTCAGGGTGCCCAGGGTCACGATGAAGGGCGGTAGCTTGAAGCGCGTCACCAGCAAGCCGTTGATCAGACCGAAGCCGGTGGTGACCGCCAGGCCGCACAGAATGGCCACGTAGGGGTCGATGCCGTAGTTCACGGCAAATTTGGTCATGACCACGCCGCCCAGTGCCATCACCATGCCGCACGACAAATCAATGCCGGCAGTCAAAATAATCAGGGTTTGCCCAATCGCCAGCACGCCCACCACCATGACTTGCTGAAGGACCAGCGACAGGTTCTGAGCCGTCAAAAAGCGGGTTGACTGGGTTGCAAAGAAGATGCAGGTGACCAGCAAGGCCAGCCACGGGCCGAGGACCCCCCATGGGATGTTGCGTGCAGAGGATTTCATATTAGAAGCCTAATAAGTTTAAAAAAAGAGGCGCGTCCGAGCGCGCCTCAGGGGCTAGCCTTGGCTATGTGATTACTTGGTGCCCCAGCACATGTCCAGACCTGTTTTGGTGTCCTTGCTGTCCACGCCCTTGATGGCCTTGGCTGAAATCAGCGTCACGCCAGTGTCGGTGTAGCCGGACGATTTTTTGCCACCCTTGGCGTAGCTCACACCCGCGGCGACGCCCAGAGCGGCCATCTTCAGGGGGTATTGCTGCGAGGTCGCGTTGATGATGCCAGCCGTTGTGTCCTTGATGCCCTGGCAGCCACCGTCCACGGACACGATGGTCACGCCTTTTTCCTTGCCGGCTTTTTTCAGTGCGTTGAACGCGCCTGCAGCGGCTGGCTCATTGATTGTGTAAACGACATTGATGTCAGGATTTTTTTGCAGGCAGTTTTCCATGGCCGTCTGGCCCTTGGCAGGGTCGCCATAGCTGTCAGCCATACAGACGATCGCAGCGTCTGTTGACAGCTCGTTGGAGCTGGCATCCGCCGCTGGCAGGCCGAAACCCTTCATGAAGCCGTTGTGACGCTGTGCGCCCACTGGGTGACCGGGGAACAGGTCAAGCGTGGCAATCTTGGCCGGCTTGCCGCCCATGGCTGCCTTGGCGTACTGGCCAATCAGCACGCCGGCTTTGTAGTTGTCGGTGGCGAACAAGGCGTCGGCGCCATTGAACGGGCTGTCCAGTGCAATCACTTGCACGCCCTTGGCCTGCAGCTTTTTCACGGTGGGAATGATCGCATCGCCACTGGCCGTGATCAAAATGGTCTTGGCGCCGGCGGCAGCCATGTTTTCCAGGGCCGTGATCTGGCCGGCGGTGTCGCCGTCGATTTTTCCGGCAGCGGTCAGCAGCTTGGCGCCGAGTTTCTTGGCTTCAGCGTCGGCGCCTTCCTTCATCTTGACGAAGAAGGGATTGGTTTCAGTTTTGGTGATCAGACCGATGACAATTTCGTCGGCCGCAAAAGCGCTGGCGCTGGCGATGGCCAGGGCGGACAGCATCAGACTGGTGGTAATTTTTTTCAAAGGGAGTCTCCTCAATTTCGGGCATTCAGTTATTGCAAAAGGGGTCTGGACCCCCGGGAATTTACGCTTTACGTTGGAGCGCAGGTCGACTATATTCGGAATGTGATTACTAAATCAAGTTACTTTAGTTATGGAAAACCCTAGTATGGTACAAAAAAATACGCATGTGTTTCAGGTTGCAACCGCTGGTGAAGCGCTGATTGACTTGATTCGCAATGAAGACGGCCGGTTCGAGCCCTGTCTCGGCGGTGCGGTCTACAACCTGACCCGCGCGCTGGCCCGCCAGGGGGTTGAAACGCTTTACTTGAATCCCCTGTCACGAGACCGCTTTGGTCGGGAGCTGGCGGCGGCGCTGCTGGACGACGGCGTGCACCTGGCCGTGCCCGAGCCCGTGCAGCAAGTAACCTCGCTCGCGGTGGTCGGCGTGGGGCCGCAAGGTCACCCCGACTACTCGTTTTACCGCGAGGGTGTGGCCGACCGCGCCATCACGGCGGCTGTGATGACGAATGCCTGCGCCGAGGCCGAAGTCCTGTCGCTGGTGTGCACGGGAGCCCTGGCCTTGTCGCCCGACGATGCCGACATTTATTTGCCCTGGCTGTCCAGCCAGCGCCAGGCTGGGCGCACGGTGGTGATCGATGCCAACCTGCGCCCCTCGGTCATGCCCAATCTGGAGCTTTACCGCCGACATGTCATGGCGGCCCTGCAATTTGCCGACGTGATCAAGGCCAGCGATGAGGACCTGGAATGCCTGAATCTGCCCGGCGCCGACGCGTCCGAGCGCGCCATGCACCTGCTGCGCAACAGCCGGGCACAGATGCTGGCCTTGACCCGTGGCGGCGAGGGCGCCAGCCTGCTGACGCGCCACGGCCAGATGTTTCACGCACGGGAAACCGAAGCGGTGGCCATCGTCGACACGGTGGGGGCGGGCGACTGCTTTCTGGCCGGGCTGGTGGTGGCCATGCTCGACAACGCGCTGGAGGCGGATTGGGGCTCAACTGAGGTGCCCGAAGCGCAGGCCAAAGACCTCTTATCCAACGCCATTGCCAGTGCCAGCCTGTGCGTGATGCGCCGGGGCGCCGTGCCCCCCACGCGCGATGAAGTGCGGGCTCGCTTGGCGGGCCATGCGGTTGATTTCACGGTTGCCGCGCGCGTCATTATTTAAGGCTACCCATGCACCTTTCACCTGCGTATCTGGATCATCTCGCCCGCTTTATTGTGCCGGGGCAGCGCAAAATTTTGGGCCTGGTTGCGCCACCGGGCGCGGGCAAATCAACGCTGGCCGAGGCCATGCTGGCTGCATTTCCGGGGGATATTCAAATCGTTCCCATGGATGGCTTTCACCTGGCCAATTGTCAGCTGGCCCGGCTGGGTCGGTCTGAGCGCAAGGGCGCGCCCGACACCTTCGATGCCGCTGGTTTTGCGAGCCTGATGCGCCGCATCAAGGCCCAGCGCGAGGGCGAAATCATCTACGCACCCGACTTTCGGCGGGATCTGGAGGAGGCCGTTGCCGGCGCCATCGCGGTGGAGGCGCACACACCGCTGATCATCACGGAAGGCAACTACCTGCTATTGGACGAGGGGCCATGGGCCGAGGTTCGCAGCGCGCTCGATGAGGTCTGGTATCTGGAGGTGAATGACGCGGTGCGCCAACAACGCCTGCTGGAACGCCATATGCGTTTTGGCCGAAGCCAGGCGCAAGCCCTGGCGTGGGTGAATCTGACCGATGAACCCAACGCGCGGCGCATTGCACAAACCCGCCATCGCGCCGACCGGGTCGTGCCGTGGGACGAGGAGCAGGCTTAAACCGTGCGATTGCGGGCCAGCGGCGGGTTTTTCGAGAAGTAGCGTTCGATGCCGCGCATCAGGGCACTGGCCAGTTGCTCCTGGTAAGCGTCACTGTTGAGTCTGGCTTCTTCCTCGGGGTTGCTGATGAAAGCGGCTTCCACCAGCACGCTGGGGATATCGGGCGCCTTGAGCACCGCAAAGCTGGCTTGCTCCACCCTGGGTTTGTGCAGTTTGCCGACCCGGCCGATTTCGCCCAACATGGCGCCGCCGAGTTTCAGGCTGTCGTTGATTTGCGCGGTGGTGCTCATGTCGAACAGGGCGCGTTTGACTTGCGCATCCTTGGCCTTGACGTTCAAGCCGCCCACCTGATCGGCCTTGTTTTCCTTGGCGGCCATCCAGCGCGCGGCCGTGCTCGATGCGCCGCCCTGGCTTAGGGCAAAGACGCTGGCACCTTGCGGCCGGGGTGTGAAAAACGCATCGGCATGCAGGCTGATGAACAAGTCTGCCTGCACATGCCGCGCTTTTTGCACTCGCACATGCAGTGGCACGAAAAAGTCGGCATCGCGCGTGAGGTAGGCACGCATGGTGTTGCCGTTGATGCTGCTGGCGTTGATGCGGTCGCGCAGTCGGTGCGCCAGGCGCAACACCACGTCTTTTTCGCGGGTGCCGCCGGGGCCGACGGCGCCGGGGTCTTCACCGCCATGACCGGGGTCCAGCGCAATGATGATCAGGCGGTCGGTTTTTTCGGGCGTGTCTGCCTTGGGCTTGGGTGGCGCTGGTTTGGACTCCGGGTCACTACCCTTGGCGACTGGCTTGTCGTGGTGCTTGGCGATGAGATCGCCCAAGGGGTCGGCGGGGGGATTCGCCGGACTGCTGTCCGTGAACCGCTCGGCAATCAGCGCCTCCAGCGGATCGACCACCTGGGTCGGATACAGGTCAAACACCAGCCGGTGCTGGTAGGCCGCCACCGGCGTCAGCGTGAACACCTGCGGTGCAATCGCCTGCTTCAAATCCATCACCAGACGTACCACACCCGGCGCGTTTTGGGCCACGCGAATCCCGGCAATGTTGGGGTCGTTGGCCGCCACCTTGGCGACCAGTTCCTTCAAGGCCGGATTGAGGTCGATGCCCTCGATGTCAACCGCCAGACGCGGCGGACTGGCGACAAAAAACTGCTTGACCTTGAGTTGGGTGTCCGATTCGATGGTGACGCGCGAGTACTCGGGCGCCGGCCATATCCGGACGGCCAGGATGGTGGCGCCACGGGCCAGGTGTTGCCGGCCCAGCAACAGCACCAATACGCCAGACTGCACCAGGCTGCGGCGCTTCAAGATTGGCCCTCTTGAGGCATCGCCGGGCTGGTCGCCTGAAGCAAGGCCGCACCAATGTCGGTTTGCGCGCTCAGCGTCACCTGCCGGGCGTCGTCATCCATCGCGTCGAGGTGAATCGCCAGATCGGCGCGCGGGAGGAAGCCGGCGGCTTTTTCCGGCCACTCGGCCAGCTTGAGGCCGGGGCTGGCGAAGATGTCGCGAAAGCCGGCATCTTCCCATTCACGCGGGTCGCTGAAGCGGTAAAAGTCAAAGTGCCAGACGTTGAGGCCCGGCAGTTCATAGGGCTCGACCACGGCGTAGGTCGGGCTCTTGACCCGTCCCTGCACGCCCAGGGCACGCAGCAGATGGCGCACCAAGGTGGTCTTGCCGGCGCCCAGGTCGCCGTGCAATTCGATGAAGGCGTGGCGCAGGGCAGGCTGCGCCGCCAGGGCCGCGGCAAACAATTGCGTCGCCGCCTCGTCCTGCCAGTACAGGTTTTTTACAATGGGGGTGTGAGCAATCTCCAAACGCATATCAGCAGCAGTCAATGGGTGTCCAAAATTCAGGCCTGGGCCCGGGAACTTGGATTCTCCCAAATTGGCGTGGCCGGTGTGGATTTGTCTTCATCTGAGCAGGGATTATCGGCTTGGCTGGCACGGGGCTTTCATGGTGACATGGGCTACATGGCTGCGCACGGCCTCAAACGCGCCCGCCCGGCCGAACTGGTGCCCGGCACCGTGAGCGTGATCACGGTCCGGATGGACTACCTGCCTGCCAGCACCACACCCGGCTGGCAGGCGATCGAGTTTGACCGGTTGACGCGACCCGCCGAGGGCATCGTGTCAGTCTACGCCCGGGGACGCGACTACCACAAGGTTTTGCGTAAGCGCTTGCAACACCTGAGCGATCGCATTGCCCAAGAGCTGGGGCCGTTTGGTCATCGTGTTTTTACCGATTCGGCGCCGGTGCTGGAGGCCGAGCTGGCGGCGCGCAGCGGCCAGGGCTGGCGCGGCAAGCACACCTTGCTGCTCAGCCGCGAGGCGGGCTCCATGTTTTTTCTGGGCGAAATTTATGTCGATCTGGCGCTGCCCTTGAGCGAGCCGGTGACGGAGCACTGCGGTAGCTGCAGTGCCTGTATCGACATTTGCCCGACGCAGGCGATTGTGGCGCCGCAGCAGCTTGACGCCCGGCGCTGTATCTCCTACCTCACCATCGAACATGCGGGGCCGATCCCGCTGGAACTGCGCCCCCTGATCGGCAACCGCATTTACGGTTGCGACGACTGCCAGCTGATTTGCCCATGGAACAAGTTCGCGCAGCGCAGCGCCTTGCCCGATTTTGACGAGCGTCAGGGCCTGGTGGGCAGCCAGCTGGCAACCCTGTTTGCCTGGACCGAAGAAGATTTTCTGCGCTTCACCGAAGGCAGCCCGATCCGGCGCATCGGGCATGAGCGCTGGTTGAGGAATATCGCGGTGGCTATGGGCAATGCGCTGCGTGCGGGGGCTGATTCCGCGGGAGGCAAAGCGCAGCGCGATGGGCAAGATGCTGAACTGCTTCAGGCGCTTGCTCTGCGTGCCAGTCACCCCAGCGTGCTTGTGCGCGAGCACGTCGCCTGGGCGTTGGATATTTAAGCGTTTTAGGCCTCTAGCCCTCGTCCAGTATGCGCAGGAAGCTATAAAAATAATAGTATAAATTTCAGACTGCAGATGCTGCCAAAGTTTCATACAGCTCCAGCGGTAAGTCGTCTGGGTCGGCAAAAAAAGTGAAGCGCTGGCCCGTGAACTCATCCACGCGCACCGGTTCAACCGTCACCCCTTTCGACTGGAGATGCGCCACGCTGGCATTCAGGTCTGCCACGGCAAAAGCCAGGTGTCGCAGGCCGCAGGCCTCGGGGTAGGACGGGCGCGCGGGGGCGCCGGGAAAGGAGAACAATTCGAGCTGCGTGCCGTCGGGCAGCGCCAGGTCGAGCTTGTAGGACTGGCGCGTCGCGCGGTAGGTCTCGGCGACGATTTTTAAACCCAGCACCTCGGTGTAAAACTGCTTGGACCGCTCATAGTCGGCGCAGATGATGGCGGCATGGTGTATGCGGGAGAGTTTCATGCGTGTGCTGCCGTCCTTATGTGAAGCCTGTGGCGAATTGATGGGATCGGGCTAAAGCGACCCCAGCACGCCGAGCGCAAACGGCAAACTTACCATGCCCAGCAGCGTGGACAGCGTGACCAGCCCGGCCACGTAGGCGCCGTCATAGCCCATGCGTGCTGCCAGCACATAGCAGCTGGAGGCGGTCGGCAAGGCGGAGAAGGCCAGTAAAACGGTGGTTTGCACCGGATCGAGCTGAAACAGGTGTGCGAACCCCAGTGCCACCAGGGGCAGCAAGAAATGACGGATGGCCAGCACCGCCACGGCCAACGCCTTGGCTTTGCTGAGCGCACCGAACTGCATGCCGGCGCCGGCTGCCATCAGGCCCAGTGCCAGTGAGGCTGCGCCAATGCGGCTGACTGTGGGCTCCAGCCAGACCGGCAGCGCAAAGCCCAACAGGTTCGCCGTCAGGCCGGATGCCGTGCCAATGATGAGCGGGTTGCGCGCCAATTCACGCAGGAAACCGCGCTGGGCATGGCGCGCCATGGGCCACACGGCACCAACGTTGAAAAGCGGCACACACACGCCTATCAGTACCGCAATCAAGAGTAAGCCCTGGGGCCCGGCCAGCCGCTCCGCCAAGGCCAGGCCGATGAAGGAATTGAAACGAAAAGCCACTTGTGCGCTGGCCGCGTGTTCCCGTTTAGGGATATGGCGGCCCAGCCACGGCCAATGCGGGAGCGAATAGGCCAGCGCGATGCCGGTCAGCCCCATGGCCCAACCGGCACCGATCAGGCTGGAGGCTGCGCTGATGTCCAGTGGGCTTTTCACAATCGAATGAAACAGCAGGACCGGGAAGAACAGGAAGTACACCAGGGTCTCGACCTGTTCCCACACCGTGCGGTTGAGGGCGGTGTAACGGCATACGAGGTAGCCACACAGAATCAGGGAAAAATCGGGGAAAAGAAGTTGAGCGTAATTCACTCGACGAGAATACCAGCGAACGCTGCCGTTCTGCGGGTTTGCCCCTATGGGTTAACCACATGGGAGGGTGGCCCCTGAATAGTTACCATAGGTTTAGCTAAACATGAAATCCACCACCCTGATTGCCCCCGTTTTGTGCCTTGCCGCCTTGGTTGCGCCATGGGCCGGCGCGGCCACGCTGGAAGGACAGCGCTTCGAGGACAGCACCCGGCTGGCCAACAGTGAGTTGCGGCTCAATGGCCTGGGTCTGCGGGCGGTGTTCATCATCAAGGGCTATGTGGCGGGGCTGTATCTCAACGAGAAAGCCACCACGCTGCAGGAAGTGGCCGCCATGGCCGGACCCAAACGCCTGCAACTGCGCATGCTGCGCAGTGCCGGCCCGGACGACTTTAACAACGCCCTGGTCGCGGGTATCCGCAAGAATGCCAGCGACGCCGAGTTGGCCCGACTGAATGAACGCATCGGTCAACTGGAGCGCACCATCAATGCCATCGGTGCCACGGTGACCGGCGATGTCATCAACCTCGACTATGTGCCTGAACGCGGCACCACGCTGGCCGTGAATGGCACCGTCAAGGGTGCAGCCATCGCGGGGCCTGATTTTTACAATGCCGTGCTCGGCATTTTTGTCGGGGATCACCCGGTGGACACACGGCTCAAGAAAGGTCTCTTGGGGCAGTAATCTGCACCCATGGATCAAACGTTTTTGTCACCAACCTTTGTCAGGAGAAAAATCACATGCAACGCCGCTCCCTCTTCGCCTTGAGTCTGCTGTGTGCCGCCACTTCGGTGATGGCGCAGGGCTATCCCAACAAGATCATCAAGCTGCAGGTGCCGTTTGCGCCGGGTGGCACCACCGACATCATTGCGCGAACGATCTCGGATGCGCTAGGCAAGGCATTGGGCCAGACAGTGGTCGTGGAGAACAAGGCTGGCGGCGGCGGCATTATTGGTGCCAACGAGACGGCCAAGGCCGCGCCTGATGGCTACTCGCTGGGCATGGCCACCGTGTCCACCACGGCGGCCAATCCCGCGATCAACCCCCGCACACCGTACAACCCGCTGACTGACTTCACGCCCATCATCAACATTGCGGCCACCCCCAATGTGATTGCCGTGCACCCCAGTTTTCCGGCGAAAGACTACAAAGGCTTTGTTGCCGAACTGAAGAAGAGCCCGGGCAAATACTCCTATTCGTCGTCGGGCACCGGCGGCATTGGGCACTTACAGATGGAGCTGTACAAGAATTTGAGTGGCACGTTCGTGACCCACATTCCCTACCGTGGCGCCGGCCCAGCTTTGAATGACACCGTGGCTGGCCAGGTGCCCATGTTGTTTGACAACCTGCCATCTGCCTTGCCCTTCATCCAGTCCAACCGACTGGTGCCCATTGTGGTGGCGGCTCCCCAGCGGCTGGCACAACTGCCGAACGTGCCGACCTTCAAGGAGGTAGGGCTGGAGCCGGTGAACCGCATGGCTTACTACGGAATTTTGGGGCCCAAAGGCATGCCCAAGGATGTGGTGGACAAGATCAACGCTGGTGTGCGCAAGGCGCTGGAAGACCCGGCCGTGAAAAAACGGATCGAAGAAACGGGTTCCTTCATCATTGGCAACACGCCCGAGCAGTTCGCAGCGCAGATCAAGGCCGAGTACGAGGTCTACAAAAAAGTGGTTGATTCGGCAAAACTCAAACTCGATTGAGCACCGAGGCGCCGCATGGGGATGCGTCTATCGACGCATTCATTGACGCCTTGTGGCTGGAAGAGGGCTTGTCCAAAAACACCCTCTCGGCTTACCGGCGCGATTTGACGCTGTATGCAGCCTGGCTCCAGGGCCGCCAGCGGCTGTTAACGGACACGGTTGAGAACGACCTGAACGGCTACTTTGCCGCGCAGCACAACGCGACCAAGGCGACCACAGCGAACCGGCGCCTGACTGTTTTCAAGCGGTACTTCCGCTGGGCCTTGCGTGAGCATTTGATCGATTCTGATCCGACGCTCAAGCTGCAGGCTGCCAAGCAGGCGCTGCGGGTGCCCAAGACCTTGACCGAATCACAAGTCGAGGCCTTGCTGGCCGCGCCTGACACCAGTACCGATTTGGGCGTGCGTGACCGCACCATGCTGGAGTTGATGTATGCCAGTGGCCTGCGGGTCAGCGAGTTGGTGACGCTCAAGGTGTTCAATGTGAGCTTGTCGGAAAACGTGTTGCGCGTATTTGGCAAAGGCAACAAGGAGCGGCTGGTGCCCTTTGGCGAGGTCGCCAGTGTCTGGCTCACGCAGTACCTGGCCAGATCCCGCCCCGGTCTGCTGGCGGGCAAGCAGACTGAAGACCTGTTTGTGACCTTGCGCGGCGTCAACCCCGGCACGGCCATGAGCCGCGTGATGTTCTGGATGATTGTGAAAAAATATGCGCGCGGCGCGGGCATCACGGCACCGTTATCACCGCATACCTTGCGTCATGCTTTTGCCACGCACCTGCTGAACCACGGTGCGGATTTGCGCGCAGTGCAGATGTTGCTCGGTCATGCCGACATTTCGACCACAACCATCTACACCCATGTGGCACGCGAACGACTCAAGACCTTGCATGCCCAGCATCATCCGCGCGGGTAGCGGCGGCGGGCGGGTTGTTTCAGTCGGTGAGCGTTTCGGCCCAAGTCAAGGCTTGCAGATGGGCCCAGTTCACTTGTTGGTTGCTCAGCTGCAAGGACTCGGCCGTCCTGGCAAACACCTCATCGTCGGCACTTTCGCAGGCCTTCGTTAATTCCAGAAATGGGGCCAGAATGCCCGTGCCATGCAGCAGCGCATTGACCACGGTTTCAGGCAGGGAAATGGACTCAAGCGCCTTCTCCAGCGGTATGCCCAGCATGGTGTCGAGCAAAGAAAAGACCCCGACGACAAAGGCGTTGTCGCATTCGTCCGGGGACAGGAGTTCGGCGGCCAGCAGTTCCATCAATCGCCCGCGCACAACGGCCATGCTGCCGACCGCGGGCGGTACGCCGTTGGTGCGCGAGGTGGTCAATAAAAGTGCCGCCCAGCGAAACAGCTTTTTCAGGCCGAGAATCATCACCGCATGGCGAAAAGACGTAATTTCGCATCGCAGTCCAAAGCCCGACGAATTGATAAAACGAAGCAGGTTGAATGACAGCGTTGGATCCCGTTTGAGAACCTCTTCAATTTCAATGGTGCTGGCCTGCTTGCGCACCAGATTGATCAGCTGAATGATGGCGGCTTGCGCGGGGCGGACGGTTTGCCCCGTGAAGAGCACCGGCTTTGCAAACCAGTAACCTTGAAACAGTTTGATCCCCAAGCCTGCTGCCAGTTCGTGTTGGGCGGAGGTTTCCACTTTTTCCGCAATGAGCTGGGCTGAAGAGCTTTTTTGCGCCAGGCGGGTGATCGAACTGATGGCCTCGGGTGCGAGTTTCGAGAGATCAAGTTTGATGAATGAGGCCAGCGGCAGCCAACTGGCGTAGGGCGGGGTCAACACGGTGTCATCGAAGGCCAGCCTGAAGCCCCGCCTGGCGATGTCTGTGAGTGTCTGTATGCGCGCTTCGATCTCTTCCGCTGAAGTGCCGGACAGTGGCGGTATCTCCAGCACTACCCGGTCAGGTTGAATCAGTTCCAGATGCCCGCCGGCCAAGGTCTCATGGGTGCAATTGATGAAGATGTTTTTTCGGTCAATCAATACCTCGGTGTCGGCGTGAGACAGGACATTGAAGAGCAACGCGGCATCGCTTGCCGCCGTGTGTGAGCTGGATGCCAGTGAGCGGTCAAATAATTCATAGCCGAAAATAGCGCGATCAGCGCCCAGAATGGCTTGACGCGCAATCGGGGTGGCCTCATGGGTGAGGGCAGCTGATGCACTTTCGGTTGCAGATGAATTAGACATGACGCGCCAGAAATGAGAATGAATTCATTTTACGGAGCATTGACATGGCGGTGGCGGCTCATGCATCGAGTTGGGCGAGCTCTGCTTCATCGAACCCCGCCGCCCGCCGTGCTGCGAGGTTGAATGGGCCTTTGAGCTTGGGTGCGCCATAGGCCTCCGCCAGGCGGGCATAGGTGCTGATGGGGTCCAGGCTTTTCAGGGTGCAAAGATGGCGGTACCAGTGGTTGCCGATGGCCACATGCCCGATTTCATCGCGAAGGATGATGTCAAGAATGTCCGCACCTTGGCGGTCGCCCACCGAAATCAGTTTATTCTTGATGGCGGGAGACGCGTCCAGGCCTCGGGCCTCCAGCGTTCTGGGCACCAGGGCCAGGCGAGCCAGCAGGTCGCCACGGGTCTTCTCGGCCATTTCCCAAAGTCCGTTGTGCGCCGGGAAATCCCCGTAGGCAAAGCCGATGCTGTTCAGATGGCCACTCAGCAACTGGAAGTGCAGCGCTTCTTCCCGCGCCACCCGCAGCCAGTCGAGATAAAAGCGTTCAGGCATGCCGTCAAAATGCCAAATCACATCCAGCGCCAGATCGATGGCGTTGGATTCGATGTGTGTCAGCGCATGAATCAGCGAAGCGCGGCCTTCGGGTGTACCAACCGCCCGGTGTTTCAATTGGGAGGGATGCACGAGGAGCGGGCGCTGCGGGCGGCCGGGAATCCCGTCAACATCGCCGATGACATCCGTCGTATCGATGTTGAATGCGTCAGCGGCAAGATGCCGGACCGTGGCTGCTTTTTCTTTGGGGCAACAAATCAAAAGCAGTTGCTGGGCCTGTCGTCGTAGGGGATTCGTCATGCTGGGTGTTCCATCCTTACAATTCTAGGCAAATTGAAGGAATGGAATCGACATGGCAATCTACGAACTTGACGGGGCGACCCCCCGGATTTCAGACTCGGCCTGGGTGGCCGACAGTGCCCAGGTGATAGGAAATGTGGAGCTGGCGGATGACGCCAGCGTCTGGTTCGGCGTGGTCATCCGGGGCGACAATGAAACCATCCGGATTGGGCGCCGTACCAATATTCAGGACAACAGCGTGTTGCATTCTGATACCGGCATGCCGCTGACGCTGGGTGACGACGTGACGGTGGGGCATCAGGTCATGTTGCATGGCTGCTCGATCGGCGATGGTTCCCTGATTGGCATCGGTGCTGTCGTGCTCAATGGTGCAAAAATTGGCAAGGGCTGCCTGGTGGGGGCCGGGTCTTTGGTGACCGAAGGCAAGGAATTCCCGGATGGCTCGATGATCCTGGGCAGTCCGGCCAAAGTCGTTCGCCAGCTAACACCCGAGCAATTGGAGGGCTTGCGATTGAGTGCGCAACACTACGTGATGAACGCACGCCGATTTCGCGTGGGCTTGAAAAAGATTGCCTGAAACTCTTAATCATTGAAATCATGAATCTGCGGGAAAAATTGCGTGTCTGAAATTCACAAGTTTTTATTTGATGGTCTGCCGGTGCGCGGCGTGTTGGTGCGCCTGACCGGTGCCTGGACTGAGATCCTGCGTCGACGTGCCTCCAGCAGTGCCGCCGGCGTTTACCCTTTGCCTGTGCAAAACATGCTCGGTGAGATGGTGGCTGCGGCAACCCTGATGCAGTCGAACATCAAGTTCAACGGTTCGCTGATTCTCCAAATTTTGGGCGATGGCCCGGTCAAGCTGGCCGTGGCTGAGGTTCAGCCTGATTTTGGTTTGCGCGCCACGGCAACCGTCACTGGGGAGATCACGCCAGACGCGAGCCTGAGCATGCTGGTGAACGCCGGCAACCAGGGGAAATGTGCCATCACGCTGGACCCGAAGGATAAGTTTCCGGGGCAGCAACCGTATCAAGGCGTCGTTCCATTGTTCGGGGACAAGCATGAAAAACTGGAGAAGCTGAGTGAGGTGCTGGAGCACTACATGCTTCAAAGCGAACAGCTTGACACGACGCTGGTGTTGGCCGCTGACGATAAAGTAGCAGCCGGCTTGCTGATCCAGCGCTTGCCGCTGCAGGGCGCTGGTAACCTGGCGGGTAGTTTGGTGAGCCAGGCCAATGAAGATGAAATTGGCATCAATGAACACTACAACCGCATTGCCATTCTGGCGTCGAGCCTGAAGCGTGAAGAGCTTTTGACGCTGGATGTGGAGACGATTCTCAGACGGCTGTTTTGGGAGGAAAAATTGTCACGCTTTGAACCGTTGGTGGGCGACGCCGCGCCGCGTTTTTCTTGCACCTGCGGTCGTGATCGTGTGAGCCGCATGATTCTGGGGCTCGGTATGGAGGAGGCTCAAAGTATCATCGCCGAGCGCGGTGACATTGAAGTGGGATGCGAGTTTTGCGGTGCGCAATACCGGTTTGACCCGATTGATGTGGCCCAGATCTTCAGGGTAACTGGCGACCTGCCGCCATCAAGCGCCGTGGTTCAGTAAGTCAATACCCAATTCTTTGAATGGGCAACGCACGGCATGACCAAGCCGTTTATGTCTTTCCAGTTTTGAGTAGGCCCGTGAACATTCGATGTTCACATTGCGGATCACTGCATTTTTCGCAAGACCATTGCCAATTGCTCCTGGCGCTCGAATCTGGCTGGACCCGGTCGTGTCGCAATGGTGAGATGGCGTTAAGCGCCGCCTCCACCCGGGCGGGGCCCAATCCATAAACCACGGTGTACGCAATCTGGCCACGCGCAAGTGTCGCGCGCAACTGCGCATCGACTGCTTCGCGTGACAATGATGCTGCGTCGTGTTGTCCGTCACCGCGCCAGGGTATGTCCAGGCCAGCCACCAGCGTCAGGTCGTAGGTCTTGTGATGGGCCAGGGCCGACTCGTAAAGAGTTTGGTCGCCATGTAACAAGTCAGCATAGATGGCTGCCATGAGTGGCGCCATGTCGGCGATGATGCATGCCAAGTCATTGCGCAAATGCAGACAGCGCGACAGATCGCATGCGAGCTGGGTCTTGCCGCTGCCCTTTGCACCCACGATCGCGATTCTCATGGGGGAAGGTGGGCCAGGTGTTGACCGTGCAACACCTTACTTGGTCACCTGCACGTAAATTTCGTTGGCCTTGACCATGCCGAGTTCCATGCGGGCTTTTTCTTCAACCATTTCCAGACCTTCTTTCAGGTCCCGGACTTCGGCGGCCAGTTGATTGTTGGCGAGCAGCGCCTGTTGATTCTGCTGGTTCTGTGTATTGAGCTGTTCGGTCATTCGCGCAACCGCGGGCACGCTGCCACGGCCAAACCACAGCTGTGCGTGAAGAATCACGAGCAGTATGATCAGCGCGGCCGGGACAACGCGATTGCCCATCAAACGTTTCAGTGCAGGTTATAAAAGGCTGCGCGTCCCGGGTAGGTGGCGATGTCACCCAAGTCTTCTTCGATGCGCAGCAACTGGTTGTACTTGGCCATGCGGTCCGAGCGGCTCAGACTGCCGGTCTTGATCTGACCCGCATTGGTACCCACGGCGATATCGGCGATAGTGGAGTCTTCGGTCTCGCCCGAGCGGTGGCTGATCACGGCGGTGTAACCGGCGCGCTTGGCCATCTCGATGGCAGCAAAAGTTTCGGTCAGCGTACCAATCTGGTTGATCTTGATCAGGATCGAGTTGGCAATACCCTTGTCAATGCCCTCTTTCAGGATTTTGGTGTTGGTGACGAACAGGTCATCGCCGACGATTTGCACTTTTTTGCCGAGTCGATCGGTCAGCAGTTTCCATCCGTCCCAGTCGTTTTCGGCCATGCCGTCTTCAATGCTGATGATCGGGTATTTGTCAACCCAGGTGGCCATGATGTTGATCCACTCTTCCGAGCTCAAGACCAGGCCCTCACCGGCAAGGTGGTACTTGCCATCCTTGTAGAACTCGCTGGCAGCGCAGTCCAGTCCCAGGGCAATTTGCTCACCGGCGACGAAACCGGCTTTGTCGATCGCTTCCAGGATCAGCTGGATGGCTGCTTCATGGCTGGTCACGTTGGGGGCAAAGCCGCCTTCGTCACCCACTGCCACGCTCATGCCTTTGTCGTGCAGGATTTTCTTGAGTGCATGAAATACTTCGGCACCGTAGCGGACCGCTTCACGAAAGCTGGGCGCGCCAACCGGGATGATCATGAGCTCCTGCAGGTCCAGATTGTTGTTGGCGTGCGCGCCACCATTTACAACATTCATCATGGGCACGGGCATTTGCATCGAGCCCATGCCGCCAAAATAGCGGTACAGCGGCAGGCCGGACTCTTCAGCAGCGGCACGCGCCACCGCCATCGAGACTGCCAGCATGGCGTTGGCGCCCAGGCGTGACTTGTTCTCGGTGCCGTCCAGATCAATCAGGGTCTTGTCCAGAAACGCCTGCTCGGAGGCATCCAGGCCCAGGACGGCTTCAGAAATCTCGGTGTTAATGTGTTCCACGGCTTTGAGCACGCCCTTGCCCAGGTAACGGCTTTTGTCGCCGTCGCGCAGTTCAATGGCTTCACGGCTGCCGGTGGAGGCACCCGACGGCACGGCGGCGCGGCCCATGGTGCCGGATTCCAGAAGGACGTCACATTCGACGGTGGGGTTGCCCCGGGAATCCAGAATTTCACGGCCGACGATATCAACAATTGCACTCATGTCTTCTCTTTCAAAATAATACAAAATCAAAAACTGCAGAACTCAAATCCAGGGGACCTTGGCCCAAAGACAATGCAATGATGCATGGGTTCAACTGAAATCATTCTCCAGGAAAGGAGTTTTTTTGGTTACGTAATCCAGTGCCACCAGTGTTTCCAACAAGGCTCGCATGTGTTTGAGCGGCACGGCATTGGGTCCGTCACTGAGTGCTTGGGCGGGGTCGGGGTGGGTTTCCATGAACAAGCCCGAGACACCAACCGCCACTGCGGCGCGGGCCAGCACCGGCACCATCTCGCGTTGCCCGCCGCTGCTGGTGCCTTGGCCGCCCGGCAACTGAACCGAGTGGGTGGCGTCGAACACCACCGGGGCGCCGGTGTCACGCATGATGGCCAGGGACCGCATGTCGGACACCAGGTTGTTGTAGCCAAAACTGGCGCCACGTTCACAGGCCATGAAGTTGTCCTCAACCAGGCCTTTTTCACGTGCAGCAGCGCGCGCCTTGTCGATCACGTTTTTCATGTCACCAGGAGCGAGAAACTGGCCTTTTTTGATGTTGACCGGCAAGCCCGACTGGGCCACGGCACGGATGAAGTCGGTCTGGCGGCACAAGAACGCTGGGGTTTGCAGGACATCCACGACAGAGGCGACCTGGGCAATCTGCTCTTCCGAATGGACGTCAGTCAAAACGGGCACATTGAGCTCTCTTTTGACCTTGGCCAGAATTTCCAGCCCTTTGTCGATGCCGGGGCCGCGAAACGTGCCGCCGCTGGAGCGGTTGGCCTTGTCAAAACTGCTCTTGAAGATGAAAGGAATGCCCAGGCTGGCCGTGATTTCCTTCAAGGTGCCCGCGGTATCCATTTGCAATTGTTCCGACTCGATCACGCAGGGGCCGGCGATGAGAAACAAGCGCTGCTGCAAACCAATGTCAAATCCACACAGTTTCATCAGGCCACCGCTTTCAAACTTTTACCAGCCGTTTGATGGTCCAGCGCGGCCTTGACAAACGCATTGAAAAGCGGATGCCCATCCCAGGGTGTCGATTTGAACTCGGGGTGAAACTGCACACCCATGAACCAGGGGTGGACGGTCTGCGGAAGCTCGACAATTTCGGTCAGTTGTTCACGTTGCGTCAGGGCCGAAATAACAAGCCCGGCCTTGCGCAAGGTGTCCAGGAAATGCACATTGGCTTCATAGCGGTGACGGTGCCGCTCGGTGACCACGTCGCCGTATATCTCGTGCGCCAAGGTGCCTTTGACCACGTCAGAACTCTGCGCACCCAGGCGCATGGTGCCGCCAAGATCGGAATTTTTATCGCGGGTCTTGATGGTGCCGTCTTCGTCTTTCCATTCAGCAATCAGCGCGATGATCGGATTGGGGCTGCCGGGTTCAAACTCAGTGCTATTGGCGTCCTTGAGGTTGGCGACGTGGCGCGCGAGTTCGATGGTGGCCACCTGCATGCCCAAGCAGATACCGAGGTACGGCACCTTGTTCTCCCGTGCGAAACGGGCTGTATTGATCATGCCCTCGATGCCGCGCTTGCCGAAACCGCCGGGCACCAGGATGGCGTCGTACTTGGCCAGGCGCGACACGACATCATCGGTCATGGTTTCCGAGTCGACGTGCACGATTTTTACGCGCACATGGTTCTTCATGCCGGCGTGGCGCAGTGCCTCGTTAACGGATTTGTAGCTGTCGCTCAGGTCGACATACTTGCCAACCATGGCAATGGTGACCTCGCCCTTGGGATGCTCGGTCTCATAGACCAGGTCGTCCCAGCGCTTCAAATTGGCGGGTGGCGTATTCAGTCGCAGTTTGTCGCATATCAGGCCGTCCAGACCCTGCTCGTGCAGCATGCGCGGCACCTTGTAGATGGTGTCCACGTCCCACATGGAAATGACACCCCAGTCGGGCACGTTGGAGAAGAGGGAGATTTTTTGCCGCTCCTCTTCCGGGATGGGCCGGTCGGCGCGGCAGATCAGGGCGTCGGCCTGAATGCCGATCTCGCGCAACTGTTTGGCCGTGTGCTGGGTGGGTTTGGTTTTGAGTTCGCCGGCCGCTGCGATCCATGGCACGTAGCTCAAATGCACAAAGGCGCTGTTGTTGGGCCCGAGCTTCAAGCTCATCTGGCGCACAGCCTCCAGAAACGGCAAGGACTCAATGTCACCCACGGTGCCGCCAATTTCGACAATGGCGACATCGACCGCATCGGGCGCGCCAAAGCGGGCGCCGCGTCTGATGAAGTCCTGGATTTCGTTGGTGACGTGGGGGATGACCTGAACCGTTTTGCCCAGGTAGTCGCCCCGTCGTTCCTTCTCCAGCACGCTTTTGTAGATTTGGCCCGTGGTGAAGTTGTTGGCCTTGCGCATCCGTGTTTCCACAAAGCGCTCATAGTGGCCCAGATCGAGATCGGTTTCGGCGCCATCTTCGGTGACGAACACCTCGCCATGCTGAAAGGGCGACATGGTGCCGGGATCGACGTTGAGGTAGGGGTCAAGCTTGATTAAAGTGACTTTGAGGCCTCGCGATTCCAGAATCGCTGCTAAGGAGGCTGAGGCGATTCCCTTGCCAAGGGAAGACACCACACCGCCGGTGACGAAGACAAATTTGGTCATGTCAGAGGGAGCTGCACGCTCGGGGAGGTGGTAAAGAGAGATTATAGAGGGCTGACCTGCCGCTTTGGCTGGGCATTCGGCAACATTACAGTCTGCTACATTGCGGCCCATGAATGACCTTGCTGGAAAACATATTGTTCTGGGGCTGACGGGTGGCATTGCCTGTTACAAGTCGGCTGAACTGTGCCGCGCACTGCTCAAGGAGGGCGCAACCGTGCAGGTGGTCATGACCGAGGCGGCCGAGCAGTTCATCACGCCAATCACCCTGCAGGCCTTGAGTAACCGCCCCGTCTATAGCTCTCAATGGGATCCGCGCGAGCCCAATAACATGCCCCACATCAACCTGAGTCGCGAGGCCGATGCGATTCTGATCGCGCCGT
Organism: Rhodoferax ferrireducens; assembly: GCF_003347515.1. Taxonomy (GTDB): domain Bacteria; phylum Pseudomonadota; class Gammaproteobacteria; order Burkholderiales; family Burkholderiaceae_C; genus Rhodoferax. The sequence goes on from NZ_QEII01000290.1 coordinate 50,152, forward strand.
GCAGTGCCGACTTCATGGCCAAGCTTGTACATGGGCGGGCCGATGAATTGTTGAGCCTGATGTGTCTGGCGCGTCCGCTGGACAAAGTTCCTCTGCTGGTCGCGCCCGCCATGAACCGTGAAATGTGGGCGCATCCCGCCACGCAACGCAACATGGCGCAGCTGACATCGGACGGTGCCATGATTTTTGGCGTTGGAACCGGCGATCAGGCCTGCGGTGAAACGGGCGACGGTCGCATGCTGGAGCCCCAGGAGTTGCTGGAAGAGGTAATCGCGTTCTTTCAACCCAAGACGTTGGTAGGCGAACACTTGCTGGTGACGGCCGGGCCCACTTACGAGGCGATTGACCCGGTGCGCGGGATTACCAATTTGTCCAGCGGGAAAATGGGTTTTGCCATTGCGCGGGCGGCCCGTGAGGCCGGGGCCGAGGTGACCTTGATCGCTGGACCCGTACACCTGACCACCCCCCGCGGGGTGACGCGTGTCAATGTGACGTCGGCACAAAATATGCTAGAAGCCACCGTGGATTGTGCGCAGTCAGCTCATATTTTTATAGCAACTGCGGCGGTCGCGGATTGGCGCCCGGCGAACCCGGCGGAGCAGAAAATCAAGAAAGATGGCTCCGGTGAGGTGCCCGCGCTGACCTTTGTGGAAAACCCGGACATCCTGGCCACTGTTGCCCAGTCGCCTCGTGGCCAGTCGGGTGCGCTTTATTGCGTGGGTTTCGCTGCCGAGAGCCAGGATTTGCTCGCCAATGCCCAGGCCAAGCGCTTGCGCAAAGGAGTTCCCCTGCTGGTGGGCAATATCGGCCCGGCCACTTTTGGGCAAGATGACAACGCATTGTTGTTGGTGGACGAGTTGGGCACCCAGGATTTGGCGCGCGACTCCAAACTCGCGCTTGCTCGTAAATTAATAGCAAAAATAGCAACAAGGACAAGGGCTAAAGGCCAAAAAGTATGAAATTAGATGTCAAGATCATGGACGTACGCATGGCAGAGCAGTTGCCGGCGTATGCGACGTCCGGCAGTGCCGGACTCGATTTACGGGCCTGTTTGAGTGAACCGCTGACCTTGCCGCCCAACGCCTGGCAACTGGTGCCCACCGGCATCGCTATTCACCTGGCTGATCCGAGTTTCGCGGCCATCATCCTGCCGCGCTCCGGCTTGGGGCACAAGCACGGGATAGTTCTGGGCAATCTGGTGGGGCTGATTGACAGCGATTACCAGGGGCAGCTCATGGTCAGCGCTTGGAACCGCAGTGATGTTGCCTTCACCATCGAACCCATGGAGCGCATTGCCCAGCTGGTGATTGTTCCGGTAGTGCAGGCGCAGTTCAACGTGGTGACCGAGTTTCCCGTCAGTGAGCGTGGCGAGGGCGGCTACGGTTCCACCGGCAAGTCCTGAGTCAGTGCAAGGTGTCGTTGCCCGGGGGCGTTGCGTGCAGCGGCTGAATCTTGAAAAAACCGGTTCCGGCGGAGCCGCGCCCAATCTCTTCTTCGGTGGCTTCCCGAATCGCCTCGATGGTCAGGCTTAGCCGCAAAGCGATGCCCGCCAGCGGATGATTTCCGTCCAGCACGACATGCTCGGGATAGATTTCAGTGACCGTGTACAGCGCATCTTTGGGGGCGTCCGGGTTACAACCGGCTGGCAGTGACGCGCCTTCAAAAGTCATGCCCTCTTCCAGTTCTACGGGAAAAAGACTGCGTGCTTCCAGGAACACCAACTGGTCATTGAAATCGCCGAAACCTTGTTCGGGTTCAATTTGCAGGTTGAGCTCGGCCCCCACTTCATGACCTTGCAGGGCTTCTTCGATGACCTGAAAGAGATCTTCGCCGCCAACGAGAAACTCGACCGGGTCGTCCAGCACGTCAAGTTCTTCACCCAAGGTGTCTTTCAGCGTCCAGGTCAGAGCGACCACGCATTGTTGTTTGATTTCCATAGGAGAATTGTCGCAGTTTGAAAAGTAACCCCGAAAGTGTCTGGAGATTCGTATGGATGTCAATCAAGCCCTGCCATTGCTGGGCGGCCTGAGCCCCCAATTGTTCATGAAGCGGCATTGGCAAAAAAAGCCATTGCTGGTGCGCCAAGCCATTACGAACTTCAAGCCTTTGCTGGACCGGGGGGCTCTGTTTGAACTGGCCTCGCATGAGGACACGCAGGCGCGGCTGGTGATTCAGGAGCCGGGGAAGACGCCGGGCTGGGGCTTCAAGCACGGGCCGTTTGAGCGCCGTGCCTTACCGGCCCTGAAGCGCCCGGGCTGGACCCTGTTGGTGCAGGGAGTTGATCTGCAACACGATGCTGTCCATGATTTATTGAATCAATTTCGTTTTGTGCCGGATGCGCGACTGGATGATTTGATGGTCAGCTATGCCACCGATGGGGGCGGCGTCGGACCGCACTATGACAGCTATGACGTTTTTTTACTGCAGGCACAGGGTCGCAGGTGCTGGCGAATCGGGCGTCAAAAAGACAAGACCTTGCAGCCGGATGTTCCGTTGAAGATCCTCGCCAACTTTGAGCCCGAGCAGGAGTTTGTGCTGGAACCCGGGGATATGCTGTACCTACCGCTGCTGTATGCCCATGACGGCATTGCCGTGGGTGAATGCATGACGTATTCAATCGGTTTCCGGTCGCCCAGCCGGGGGGAACTGGCCCGTGAACTGTTGCAGCGCCTGGCGGAAGATGCGGAAGATGCGGTCGGGATCGCCGTGTACCGGGATCCGCAGCAGGGTGCGGTCAGTCAGCCCGGGGAAATTCCCAGCCAGATGGTCGAGTTTGCACGCGATGCCTTGCAAGGGGCGCTCAAGGATCCAGACGCATTGGGGCGCGCCCTGGGGGAGTATTTGACCGAGCCCAAAGCCAATGTCTGGTTCGACGCCATGGAGCCTGGAGCTGCACAGCCGCAAATGCAATCAGATGGGCAGGTGCGCCTCGATCGCCGCACGAAAATGATGTTCGATGCGAGGCACATTTTTATTAACGGGGAGAGTTTCAGGGCATCTGGAAGGGACGCCACCCTGATGCGGCGTTTGTCGGATGAGCGTTGTCTTAGTCGAGCGGACTTGGGTCGGACCAGTACCGGAGCCCGGTCTTTGCTGCAAACATGGGGTGAAGCAGGGTGGTTGCATGGGCTCTGACAAACCCGCCATACCGGCGAATACGCCAGCTGAACTCTTGGCCAGTGGCCGATTTTCCGGCCGCGAAGCATTTGAGCAACTGGTGCGTGCCGCGCTTGACCGCGCCGCCAGTGACGGGTGGCAAGAGATCATTTTGAGTGATGCAAGTTTCGAGGACTGGCCTCTGCACGAGCGCTCAGTGCTTGAATCCTTGCATGCCTGGTCAAGAACGGGTCGCCGCGTGACCATGTTGGCGACCCGGTACGACGAGGTCATGCGAAAGCATGCCCGTTTTGTGTCCTGGCGAAAAACATGGGGGCATATTATCGACTGCAGAGTTTGTCGTGTGGCGGCCCCAATTGACTTTCCCAGCGCCATCTGGAGTCGGACCTGGTTCATGCATCGGCTGGACCCACAGCGCAGTATTGGCGTTTGTGGATATGACCCGGAGCGCGGCGTGCAGCTCAAGGAACTTCTTGACGAGAAAATCCGCAATAGCACGCCTGGATTTCCCGCGTCTACATTGGGTTTGTGATTGTTCCAGTGGTCACCAAGCAGCTGGATAGCAATTTTCTTGCTTTATAATATGAGGCTAAGCAAAAAGAGCTCGAGTCATTTTTGCTTAGTTATTGCAGTTTCTCTGCATTAACAATTTCCGGAAATTGTTTCGTTAACTTATTAGGTAATTTTCAAATGAATAAATCGCTCGTTTTGGCCGCCGTTATTGCTGCCGCTGCTCTGGCTGCTTGTGGTAAAAAAGAAGAAGCTCCTGTCGTTGTGCCTGCACCTGCTGCTGCGCCTGCGCCTGAAGTTGCTGCACCCGCACCTGCTGCCTCTGAAGCCGCTATGCCTGCTTCCGCTGCGACTGACGCTGCTGCCGATGCTGCCAAGAAGGCCGCTGATGCTGCTACTTCCGCACCAGCGAAGTAAGCTTCTGCTTTCTCAACTCAGTTGATAAAAAAGCCACCGCAAGGTGGCTTTTTTAATGTCTGGATGAATTGACAAGGTGAGTTGTTTTGCCGGAGCAATAAGCAAGTCACCACTGTCCGTAATTCAGAATCGCAGCATTCTGCGATTTGACTACTTCAGATCGTCGGCAATAACGTTGACGATTCTCTGGGCATTGCTGGTCGTGTCTGGCATGCCACTGGCATTAAGCACGGAGACTGTTGATGACTCCCCTTGACTGACCACGGCAATGCGGTATTTCAAAGGCGCTGCATCTGCTTTCGAACCGCCAAAGAGTTTTCCCAGGAAGCCTGGCTCGGATTTGTCGGCAACAGGCTCCACATAGCGGACGAAATAAATGCCCTTGCTGCGATCCCGATCTTCCACGGTGAAACCGGTGCGATCCAGCGACAAGCCAACACGTCGCCATGCGCGATCGAAACCTTCATCAATTTGTACGACAGATTGCCCGTTGAGCGTTGTGGCGCGCGAACTGGTCTTGGTGGCGCCTGCGGCAACCAATGCCTTGGACTGCTCCTGACTCACACCCAGTTTGACCATCAAGCGACGCAGAAATTCTGCTTCGAGTTCCGGGTCTGCGGCGCGGGGTTGCCACACAGTCGATTCTTTTTTGCTGCTGTCATACACCTCGATCATGCCGCGATGACTGATGAAGACATCGGTCCCACCGGTTGCATTGCGTTCCAGACGGGTGCGAAACTTGTCGCGCTCTCCGGTCGAATAGAGTGAGTCAAGCACTTTGCCCAGCGTATTGCGGATGAAGTCTTGAGGTATTTTTGCGCGATTTTCGGCCCAGTCCGTCTCCATGATGCCCAGATTGGCTTGGTCCATGGCCAGCAGGAAACCATTTTCCTGCCAGAAGTCACGTACGGGTTCCCACAGCTTGTCTGCAGGTCGATTGATGACCAGCCATCGCTGCGTCCCAGCACGTTCAACACGAACGTCGCCTATAGACGTGACCGCGGTAGGTACGGATGATTCGGTCGTTTGGCCAATCTGAAAGCTGGATGCGGTCACTGCAGCGCCGGGAACTGCATAACGGGATTCGCGAGACAGTTGGGTCAGATCGGGCGGGACGTCCAGCGTGGGGCCTTTGCCGGCGCTCTTGTAATTGACCTTGTCGGTTTCAAGAACCGAGCACGCAGCCAACGTCAGTGAAAGGCCCAGTAGCGCAAGTTTGGAAATTTGATTCACAAAAAAATCTCTTAGAGTAATAGGTCAGGCCGGATCAGATCGATCAGACCAAGCCGGTTGCGCGCAAAGCGCTTTCAACCACGGCTTCGCTAGCTTGGGTCAGAGGCGTCATGGGCAGACGCATGGTGCCACCACACAGTTTCATTCTTGCCATGGCCCACTTCAAGGGAATGGGGTTGGCTTCCACAAACAGGTTCTTGTGCAGGGGCATCAGCCTGAACTGAATTTCCATCGCCCGTCGGGTGTCGCCCGCCATGGCGGCGACGCACAACTCGTGCATGAGGCGCGGCGCCAGATTGGCGGTTACGCTGATGTTGCCATGGCCACCGCACAGCATCAGGGCGACCGCAGTCGGGTCATCGCCCGAATAAATGGCGAATCCCCTTGGCGCTTCGCGAATAAGCCACTGCGCCCGCTCTATATTGCCCGTCGCTTCCTTGATGCCAACAATGCCGGGCACTTGCGCCAAACGCAGCGCTGTGTCATGCAGCATGTCTGCCACAGAACGACCGGGCACGTTGTAAAGAATCATAGGCAGGTCAACCGCTTCCGCAATCGCCTTGAAGTGCAGGTACTGACCTTCCTGGGTCGGCTTGTTGTAATAGGGCACAACCTGCAACTGGCAATCGGCCCCCACCTGCTTGGCAAATTTGGTAAGTTCGATCGCCTCAGCCGTGGAATTGGCGCCGCACCCCGCCATGATGGGCACGCGTCCCCCGGCCTGCTCCACAGAGACGCGGATGATTTCGCAATGCTCTTGCACATTGACGGTCGGCGATTCACCGGTGGTGCCAACGACGCCAATGCAGTCGGTGCCTTCCACGATGTGCCAGTCGATCAATTTGCGCAGGGTGGGGTAGTCCACACTGCCATCTTCATGCATGGGGGTGACGAGTGCCACGATGCTGCCCCTGATTTGGCCGGTTGAGGATGTCATGTCCGAGTGTTGGTTAACGGTAAAAGAGCATTCTAACTAGAGCGTGTAACGCATCGGTGAAGTGCCGGTTACATCCCGTGAATCGGGTTGCGCCGCTGCGAGCCGTTGCACAAAGCGGGGTGGATTCTCAAGAAAGCCTTCTTCAAAGGCGATGACGCGCATAGGGTTGCAAGCTTGCAGCAATTCTGCGGAACGCAAGAGGAAATCAGGCCTTGAGGGCTTGCCCACTGTTTCATTGCCCTCGGAAAAGGTCTCGTAGATCAGCAGTCCCCCGGGCGCAACGCTTTGGACAATCACCGGGAAAAGCGGTCGCCATAAATAGTTGGTGACGATGACCGCGTCGAATTGACGAGGCTGCTCACCATTCATCAGGGGCCAGGGACCGTTTTCGATATCTGCCAGAACGGTCTCGCCGAAAGCTGCCGCGGCATGAATGGCCTCGGCTGAGCGATCAACACCCAGCACCGCATGGCCTTTATCGGCAAACCACTTCATGTGGCGGCCCTGCCCGCAAGCCATGTCCAGTACCGTCCCGCCCGGCGGGACGAGGTGAGACCAGCGCGTGACCCAGTTTGACGGAGCCCCCAAGCCATGCGGGACTGGTGTTGTCGATCTATCTACCATATTGACTCTTTTCAGAAACAGGCCCAGACCTGGTTCGCCAGGGTGACCAAAAAATCGGGACGTGTGTACAGCGCAAACACAGCCAGCAGCACGCACGCTGCGCCGGCATAGAGCAAGACCCTGTGACTGCGTTTCATGACTTCACGCCGCTTGCGCTACAGGGCGGCGGATGATGGCCTTTTCCTGGATCGGCAGATTGACCAGTGCGGCCAGCACGCCCAAGGCAATGGCGATGTACCAGACCACGTCATAGCTGCCGGTGCGGTCATACAGATAGCCACCCAGCCACACCCCCATGAACGAGCCAATCTGATGGCTGAAAAACACAAAGCCGCTCAGCATGGACAAATGCGCCACGCCAAAGATCTGCGCCACGGCGGCATTGGTGACGGGCACGGTGGAGAGCCACAACAGGCCCATGACGCTGGAGAAAACGTAGACGCTCACGGGCGTCAAGGGCGCCAGCAGAAACAGGCTGATGGCAAGCGCACGCGCGAGGTAGATGAAGGCCAGAATGTTCTTTTTCTGCAGTCGCTGTCCCATTACGCCGGCGGCATAGGTGCCGAAGATATTGAACAAGCCAATCAAGGCCAGGGCGTAGCCCGCCACTTCGGGCGACAGTCCCTTGTCTTTCAGGTAACTGGGCATGTGCACAGCGATGAAAACCACCTGAAAGCCACAAACGAAGTAGCCCGCCATGAGCAACTGGAAGCTCGGGTACTTGAAGGCTTCTTTCAAGGCCTGCAAAATGGTTTGTTCACGACGAATGGTGCCGCCGCCGGCAAGACCCGGTTCGCGTAAACCCCAGGCCAGCGGCACCATCATCAAGGACGCCAGGCCCAGGACCATCAAGGCCTCTTTCCAGCCCAGGCTGCTGATCAGAAAACTCTCAGTCGGCACCATCAAAAACTGGCCAAATGACCCTGCCGCTGCCGCGATGCCCATAGCCCATGAACGTTTTTCCGCCGAGATGTTGCGACCGATCACCCCATAAATGACGGCATACGTGGTGCCCGCCTGGGCCATGCCAATCAGCACCCCCGCCGTGGCGGTAAATACCAGCGGTGTGGTGGCCGTGGCCATACCGGCCAAGCCGAGCGCATACAAAAGAGCGCCGCCCACGATGACCTTGAAGGCTCCAAACCGGTCGGCCAACATGCCGGCGAAAATGCCGGAAACGCCCCAGGCCAGATTCTGGATGGCGATGGCAAAGGCAAAGGTTTCGCGGCTCCAGCCCTGGCTTTGAGTGACCGGCTGCAGCCACAGACCAAAGCCGTGGCGTATGCCCATGGAGAGCGTCACGATGGCGGCGCCACACAGGAGAAGCTGCGTCATCGATAGTGTTTTGTGGGAACTTGTCATGCGGCAAATGTAGCCAATCTGTTTCCGCAACGCTGACACGGGTTCATTTTGCAGGCGATGAAAACTGGTGTTCCATACAGTTAATCCTCGGCTGCGCGACTACAATTCGCCGCTATGGCAGTCAAACCCACCCCCGAATATTCCGAAAGTTCCATCCGCGTGCTCAAGGGCCTGGAGCCCGTCAAGCAGCGCCCTGGCATGTACACGCGGACCGACAACCCGCTGCACGTTATCCAGGAAGTGCTGGACAACGCCGCGGATGAAGCCCTGGCAGGGCACGGCAAAAAAATCAAGGTTGTGCTGCACGAGGACGGCTCGGTCAGCATCGAAGACGATGGCCGGGGCATTCCGTTCGGCCTGCACCCGGAAGAAAACGCGCCGGTGATTGAGCTGGTGTTCACGCGCCTGCATGCCGGCGGCAAGTTCGACAAGGGCAAGGGCGGCGCCTACAGCTTTTCGGGCGGCTTGCATGGCGTTGGTGTGAGCGTGACCAACGCCCTGGCCACGCGGCTGGAGGCCACCACCTACCGTGAGGGCCAGGTCGCTCGCCTGGTTTTTGCCGGCGGCGATGTCATCGAGCCGCTGCTGGCGCGAAAGCAGGGCGAGGGTGACCGCAAGTCGGGCACCACCGTGCGGGTCTGGCCCGACGCGAAATACTTTGAAGCCCTGGCCTTGCCCATGGCGCAACTTATCCACCTGCTGCGCAGCAAGGCGGTGTTGATGCCTGGCGTCACGGTGACGCTGGTCACAGAGAAGACCAAAGAGACGCAAACCTGGACTTACAAAGGCGGTTTGCGCGACTACCTGATGCAAACGCTGAACGGCGAGTTGGTGATTCCGGTGTTTGAAGGCGAGGGTTTTGCCGATACCCAGAGCGAGAGCTTTGCCGAAGGCGAAGGCGCGTCCTGGTGCGTGGCCTTCACCGAAGACGGTCAACCGGTGCGCGAAAGCTACGTCAACCTGATCCCCACCCATGCCGGTGGCACCCATGAAAGCGGCTTGCGTGATGGCCTGTTCACGGCGGTCAAAAGCTTTATCGAACTGCACTCGCTGCTGCCCAAAGGCGTCAAGCTCTTGCCGGAAGACGTCTTCGCCCGCGCCAGTTATGTGTTGTCGGCCAAAGTGCTGGACCCGCAGTTTCAGGGCCAGATCAAGGAGCGTTTGAACTCGCGGGACGCTGTGCGCCTGGTGTCCAGCTTTGTGCGCCCGAGCCTGGAGTTGTGGCTTAACCATCACGTTGAATACGGCAAGAAACTGGCCGAACTGGCGATCAAGGCGGCGCAATACCGCCAGAAAGCCGGCCAGAAAGTCGAGAAGCGCAAGGGCTCCGGTGTGGCCGTGCTGCCGGGCAAACTAACCGATTGTGAAAGCCGTGATCTGGCCCACAACGAAGTGTTTCTGGTCGAGGGCGATTCGGCCGGCGGCAGCGCCAAGATGGGGCGCGACAAAGAGAGTCAGGCGATTTTGCCCCTGCGTGGCAAGGTGCTCAACACCTGGGAGGTTGACCGCGACCGCCTGTTTGGCAATACCGAAATTCACGATATCTCCGTCGCCATTGGGGTTGATCCGCATGGCCCGAACGACAGCCCTGACATGAGCGGCCTGCGTTACGGCAAGGTGTGCATTCTGTCGGACGCGGACGTGGACGGCTCGCACATCCAGGTGCTGCTGCTGACCCTGTTTTTCCGGCACTTCCCCAAGCTGATTGAAACCGGCCATGTCTATGTGGCGCGGCCCCCCTTGTTCCGCGTGGACGCGCCGGCACGCGGCAAGAAGCCCGCCTCCAAGGCCTACGCGCTGGACGAAGGCGAGCTGGCCGCCATCCTCGACAAGCTGCGCAAGGAGGGCGTGCGCGAGACCGCCTGGAGCATCAGCCGCTTCAAGGGCTTGGGTGAGATGAATGCGGTGCAGCTGTGGGAAACCACGCTCAATCCGGACACCCGCCGTTTGCTGCCGGTGCAGTTGGGCAGCATGGACTTTGTGCAAACCGAGGCCTTGATCACTAAACTGATGGGCAAAGGCGAGGCCGCCGCGCGCCGCGAGTTGATGGAGTTGCACGGGGACACGGTCGAGATCGACATCTGATGAACACGCTGCTGTTCTGCAAACGTAGATTTACAAGCATTTTTGGCCTGTGGCGCTTGATCGCCCTGGGCTTATTGCTATCGTTTTTGCAGCAGGCGGCGCGAGCAGATATCTGGGGCTACGTGGACGAGAAGGGTGTGGCCCACTATGCGGCGGAACGCATCGACGAGCGCTACGAGATTTTTTATCGAGGTGGCGAAAGTTTTGACACGGCCGGCGCTGTGACGGGAGCCGGCACCCTCTTTAATTCCGCTGAAACACCGGCCATGCAGCCTTCCATGGCGTCCAAGGTATTGGCTTTTTTTGAGGTCTCGCCCAACTACAAAGTCGTTAAGCACCATTTGCGCGAGGCGTCCCGCATGCAACAGATTGACTATGAGCTGCTGCAGGCGCTGATCGCCACCGAATCCGGGTTTGATGCGCTGGCGGTGTCGCCCAAGGGCGCCATTGGCCTGATGCAGCTCATGCCCGCCACCGCCGCACGCTATGGGGTCACGGGTGACAAAAAGACATCGATCGAGAAGAAGCTGTCCGATCCGGGCACCAATATCAAGACCGGGGCGCGCTATTTGAGCTACCTGATCAATCTTTTTCCAGACCAGTTGGAGTTGGCCTTGGCTGCCTACAACGCGGGCGAAGGGGCGGTGCAGCGCGCCGGCAACAAGATCCCCAATTACAAGGAAACGCAGAACTACGTGAAAACCGTGATGCAGCTCTACACCGTGCTCAAGCCTCCGGCGCTGAGAGCGGCCAGACGCCAAACACCGACGCGCGTGCGCATGCAAATTCAAGGCGGGGCTTTGAGCCGCGGCAACATGGTTTCAACGGTTCCGTCCATGAACCCGGCTTTCCCCGAACCCCCCGCTCAAACCCGAGACTAAACCGAAATTTAGCGGGACAAACCGCCGCTACGCGCTGGCTGAGCCAGCTCTGTCCCCAACTGATTTATGACCGACCAATCCACACTCGACTTCCCCCCGAACCTGCCCCCTGACGACGGCGGCGACTCCCCCAGCCTGGCCTCGTACGCGCAACGTGCCTACCTTGAATACGCCCTGAGCGTGGTCAAGGGCCGGGCTCTGCCGGATGTGTGTGATGGCCAAAAACCGGTGCAGCGGCGCATTCTGTATTCCATGTCGCGCATGGGCCTGGGTTTCGGTGGGGCCAATGGCAACACCGGCGCCAAGCCGGTCAAGTGCGCCCGTGTCGTGGGCGATGTGCTGGGCCGATTTCACCCGCACGGTGACTCCTCGGTGTATGACGCTGCAGTTCGCATGGCGCAGGACTTTTCCTTGCGTTACCCGCTGATCGACGGCCAGGGTAACTTTGGCTCGCGCGATGGCGATGGCGCCGCTGCCATGCGTTACACCGAAGCGCGGCTGGCCAAAATCACCAGCCTGCTGCTGGATGAAATTGACGAAGGCACGGTCGAGTTCACGCCCAACTACGACGGCTCCACCGAGGAGCCGCGCCAGTTGCCGGCCCGCTTGCCGTTTGCCTTGCTCAATGGCGCCAGTGGCATTGCCGTGGGATTGGCGACTGAAATCCCCAGCCACAATTTGCGGGAAATCGCCGACGCCTGCGTGGCGCTGATCAAGAGCCCGAAGCTCACGCATGACGAGTTGTTGGCCATTATTCCGGGCCCCGACTATCCGGGTGGCGGCCAGATCACCAGCACGGCCAGTGACATTGCCGACGTCTACCGCACCGGGCGGGGCTCGCTCAAGGTGCGTGCCCGTTGGAAAATTGAGGAACTGGCGCGCGGCCAATGGCAGCTGGTCGTCACCGAATTGCCGCCCGGCGTCAGCACCCAGCGCGTGCTGGAGGAAATTGAAGAGCTGACCAATCCCAAGATCAAGGCCGGAAAAAAAGCGCTGTCTCTGGAGCAGACCCAGCTCAAGGCGACCGTGTTGTCGGTGCTCGATGTGGTGCGAGACGAGTCCAGCAAGGACGCCGCCGTGCGCCTTGTGTGCGAGCCCAAGACCAGTCGCATTCAGCAGCAGGAACTCATTACCACCTTGCTGGCGCATACCAGCCTGGAAACCTCGTCCCCGATCAACCTGACCATGGTGGGGCTGGACGGCCGACCCACGCAGAAGTCCTTGCGCCAGATGCTGACTGAGTGGATTGAGTTCCGCCAGATCACGGTGGAGCGCCGCTCCAAGCATCGTCTGGGCAAGGTGCTGGACCGCATCCACATCCTGGAAGGGCGGCAGCTGGTGCTGCTTAATATTGACGAAGTGATCGCCATCATTCGCCAGTCCGATGACCCCAAGGTGGCGCTGATGGCGCGCTTCAAGCTGTCCGAGCGGCAGGCCGAAGACATTCTTGACATCCGCCTGCGCCAGTTGGCCCGGCTGGAAGCGATCAAGATCGAGCAGGAACTGGCAAGCTTGCGCACCGAGAAAAAAGGGTTGGAAGACATTTTGTCCAATCCGTCCGCGCTGCGCCGCTTGATGATCAAGGAAATCGAGGCCGATGCCAAGACTTTTGCCGACCCGCGCCGCACCCTGATTCAGGCCGAGAAAAAAGCCGTGCTGGAGATCAAGGTGGTGGACGAGCCCGTGACCGTGGTGGTTAGCGACAAAGGCTGGGTGCGCGCCCAAAAAGGGCACGGACACGAGCCGGCGAGTTTCGCCTTCAAGGCCGGTGACGGCTTGTACGGCACGTTCGAGTGCCGCACGGTGGACATGCTCCTGGCGTTTGGCAATAACGGACGGGTCTATTCCGTCGCCGTCGCGATGTTGCCTGGTGCCCGGGGGGACGGCCAACCGATGACCTCCTTGCTGGAACTCGAAGCCGGCACCCAGTTGTCGTATTACTTTGCCGGCCCGGCCAGCGCCACGCTGCTGCTCAGCAGCTCGGGCGGCTACGGTTTTATCGCCTCGGTGGAGAACATGACATCCCGGCTCAAGGCCGGCAAAGCCTTTGTCAGCTGTAATGAGGGCGAAGTCTTGTGCCGGCCCTCGCCGGTGGCCGGCGGCTCGGGCGCCGTGCCGTGGCCGCCCGCCACCCATGTCGCCTGCGCTTCCACCGGCGGCCGCATTTTGACCTTCGAGGTCGGTGACCTCAAAGTCATGGGCAACGGTGGTCGCGGCCTGATGCTGATCGACCTGGAAGACAAGGATGCCTTGGCCGGCGCTGCTGCTTATACCCGTAGCGTGAAAATTGCAGGCATCGGCCGCGGCGGCAAACTACGCGAGGAAACGCTGGAAATCCGCAGCCTCAACAACGCCCGGGCGGTGCGCGGACGCAAAGGCAAGGTGGCGGATTTGGGCTTCAAGCCGGCCTCGGTCATGCGCGTCGAATAGTCTGAATCTGCTTGAAAGGTCTGATATGAAACCCACCCTCATGCTCCTGTCCGGTCTGATGTGCGACGCCGCCGTATGGGCGCCCCAGTGCGCGGCGCTGCAGGCCCAGGCGCAGTGCCTCGTGCCGGACTACGGCCTGCGCGACTCGCTCACCGCCATGGCGCAGCAGGTGCTGGCCGAGGCGCCGACCGAGCGCTTCAGCCTGGCCGGCCACTCCATGGGCGGGCGCGTGGCGCTGGAGGTGTGGCGCCTGGCGCCGCAGCGCGTGGCGCGTCTGGCGCTGCTGGACACCGGCGCGCAGCCGCTGCCCGGTGGCGCCGCCGGCGAGCGCGAACGTGACGGCCGCATGGCCTTGCTGTCGCAGGCACGCCGGCAGGGCATGCGCACCATGGGCAGCCAGTGGGCGCGCGGCATGGTTCACCCCGCCGAGCGCGATACACCCATGTTTGAATCCATCCTCGACATGCTGGAGCGCAGCAGCCCCGAGCAGTTTGTCGCGCAGATCAACGCACTGCTCAACCGGCCCGATGCCAGTCCGCTGCTGCCCAGCATCACCTGCCCGACTCTGCTGTTGTGCGGCCGCGAAGACAGCTGGAGCCCGCCGGCCCAGCACGAAAAAATGCGCGATGCAATTCCGAACGCCGAGCTGTGCATCATCGAGCGGTGCGGCCACATGAGCAGTGTGGAGCAGCCGCAAGCGGTGAATGCGGCGCTGGCGGCGTGGTTGGGCACTTGAATTGACGGCCGATGCCACCATCTCGCCGAAGTAAGTTCATTACCTTTTAAGGGCACAACGCATGTTCACTGGATCAATCAAGCGGCACATCGGCAAGTGGTTGGTGGTCTCGGCATTGCTGGGCTTTGGCTTCGCCATGGCGCAGTCCGAACCGACGCTGAAGCAGGTGTATGCGGAAGCCCAGGCCGGGCGCCTGGAGCAGGCCCAGGTGATGATGCAGCAGGTGCTGGTGGCCCATCCGGGCAGTGCTAAAGCGCATTTTGTGCAGGCTGAATTGTCCGCACGCCAGGGCAAGATGAGCCACGCGCGTGAAGCGTTGGCCTCGGCGGAAAAGCTGGCCCCGGGTCTGGCTTTCGCCAAGCCCGAAGCAGTGCAGGCGCTGCGCACGCAGCTCGCCGCCAAGAACAGTGCGCCGGCCAACAATGGCTCCAACAGCAACTCATCCAGCCGGGCGCCTGCCACAGTCGCACCCGCTGCCTATTCAGCACCGGCCGCGCCAGCTTCGTCGTTCCCGTGGGGTCTGGCTCTGGCGCTGGGCGGTGGGGCGATCGCCATCGGTATTTTCCTGACACGTAAGAAAGCCGCAACGGCCGCCATGCCGCCAGCGGCCTATGCGAATCCGGCTGCCATGCCAGGCGGCTTGAACGGCCAGCAGGGCTTTGGCATGGCTAACACCATGGGCAACAACGCCGGTGGCGGCGCTGTGGCACCTGGCTTCGGTCAGCAGCCGGGTTATGGGCAACAGCCTGCCTACGGTCAACCGGCCGGCATGGGCCTGGGCGGCAAGGTGATGGGCGGTCTGGCCACGGGCCTGGCCGTGGGCGCGGGTGTGATGGCGGCGCAAGCCATTGGCAAAAGCCTGATGGGCCATGACACGCCCCCGGCGCAGAAGTCTGACACCGCAGCCAACAACGGCGTCGAGCCTTTGGCCAGCAACAACGATCTGGGTGGCCAGAACTTTGGCGTCAACGACACAAGCTCGTGGGACGACGGCGACGCCCTGGCCAGCAGTGGCGACGGCGGCGACTGGGACAGTTAACTCCATTTCTAAATCATCCGTGTCGTTGTTGCTTCGCCTTGTCATGCTACAGCACTGCCTGCGGCTTCGCGCCTAGACACGAATGATTTGGAAACGAAATAAGCCCATGCCGCGGCCGCTCTGAAATAAACCGAAACAAACCGATACCGCGCAGAGAGGACGCCGCCCACGCCCGCAGGCACCATGACTTCATGTTCAACCCCTTCTTGAAAAAGGAAACACTGTCATGAAACCCTGGATCAAACGCACCCTGTTCGGCCTGTTCGGCGCCTCCATCCTCGTCGGCGGTCTTACCGCCTGCGGTCACCGCCCCCATGGCTTTGGGGACACGATGAGCACCGAAGAGGCGGCCGAATTCCGAGGCAAGATGGTCGACCGCGTGGCGGGCAAGCTGGACCTGAACGCCGACCAGAAGCAGCGCCTCACCGTATTGGCCGACAAGCTGCGCGAGCAGCGTATGGCCCTGATGGGCCAGAGCCTGGACCCGCGTGCTGAAATGAAGGCACTGGTGGCTGGCGACAAGTTTGACAAGTCCCGCGCGCAGGCCCTGATCATGGAAAAGACCACGGCCCTGCAAAGCAAAAGCCCCGAAGTCATCGCCGCCCTGGCTGATTTCTACGACAGCCTGAACCCGACCCAGCAGCAAAAAGTGCGCGACTTCATGGAGCATCGCCGCGGGCACTGGTTCCGCCGCGGTTGAAGCACCATGCCTGCGCTCACTTTGCGCGAGTTCGCAGCGCCCGTGCGTGCTCACGGCTCGGCCTTGCTGGCAGGCTGTGACGACCCCCATGCCGAGCTGCTGGCGCTGGTGTGGGGTCCGAGGTTTGACCGCCAGCACGCCCACGGCCTGCTGGCCCACCAAGGCCCGGCAGCGCTGGACGTGCTGCAGACGGTGATGGATGCGGCGGACCGGTATGACCACCTCCCGGGCGAGCAGCAACACCGCGTGCGCCGCCTTATCTTGCGCCACCGTGCAGAGGTGACAATTCCGCATGACCCGCATTCTGCTGATTGACGACGACGCCCAACTGGGGCCACCCTTGGCGGCTTACTTCCAGCGCTTTGACCTGAGCCTGGTGAGCGCCCTGCGCCCCAGCGCCGGACTGGCCTTGTTGCGCGCCGGCGGCTTCGACGCCGCCATCCTGGACGTGATGTTGCCCGAGATGGACGGTTTCGAGCTCTGCCGCACCATCCGCAAAGAGAGCGACATCCCCCTCATCATGCTCACCGCTCGCGGCGAGGTGATGGACCGTGTGGTCGGGCTGGAGCTGGGTGCCGACGACTACGTGCCCAAACCCTTTGAGCCGCGCGAACTGGTGGCACGGCTGCAAACTGTGCTGCGCCGCCGCGCCGTGACTGCGCCCGCGACTTCCAAACTGGTGTTTGATGGTCTGGTCATCGACCCCGTCACCCGCAGCGTGCAGCGCCAGGGTCAAACCCTGGACATGACCAGCACCGAGTTTGATCTGCTGTTTCTGCTGGCGCGTGAGCCCGGCAAGGTGTTCAGCCGTGACGACATCCTCAACCACCTGCGCGGCCACGAGGCCGAGCTCTACACCCGCGCGGTGGACATTGTGGTGAGCCGCCTGCGCAAAAAGCTGGAGCCGCTGGACTGCATCAAGACCCTGCGCAACGCTGGCTACTCGCTCGCCCTGGGGCGCGTTCCGTCATGAGCACAGCGCCAAAACCTGCGCGCCGCCCCTGGCACCGGCGTGCCCGCCACGCGCTGGGCCACTCGTTGCGCGTGCGCCTGATCGGGCTGTTTTTGTTGCTGGCCCTGGCCATGGCCGGCACCTTTTTGTTCGGCATGCAATACGCCTTTTCGCTCGGCTGGCGCGACGCCGCCCGTCCGCTCGTGGCCGACTATGTGGACCGCCTGGCCGCCGACATCGGCAGCCCACCCAGCATCGAGCGTGCGACCGCGCTGACGCAGCGTCTACCGGTGACCGTGCGCATCAGCGGCCCGCAAGTCAACTGGCGCAGCCACCCCGAAGCCCCGGACACCCCCCGCCGCTGGGGCCGTGAGCGCTGGCAAAGCGACTGGACCGAAGACGACTGGCGCCGTCAAGAACCGCGCCTGCTGGAGCGCAGCACCGCAGACGGCCACCGCATCCAGTTCGGTGTCAACCGGCAGATCTGGCACAACCGGCCGCGCGTGGTTGGTTGGTACACCCTGGCAGCACTGCTGATGCTGACCGCTTTGGCCTACGCCCGCGTGCGCCGCCTGCTGCGCCCGTTGGACGACATACGCGCCGGGGCCTTGCGTTTTGGCCAAGGCGACTTCGCCCAACCCATCCCCGTGCATAAGCCGAACGGCCCCGATCAACTGGGCGAGCTGGCCGCCACCATCAACACCATGGGCGGTGACATCCACCAGATGCTGGAAGCCAAGCGCGCGCTGCTGCTGGCCATCAGCCACGAGCTGCGCAGCCCGCTCACCCGCGCCCGCCTGAACACCGAGCTGCTGCCTGAGACCCCGGACGTACAAGCCAGCCGCGAAGCCCTGCTGCGCGATCTGGGTCTGATGCGCGACCTGATCATTGACCTGCTGGAGAGCGAACGCCTCGCCAGCCCCCACGCCGCCCTGCAGCGCGAAGCCACCGACCTCGCCGCCCTGGTGGACGACGTGGTGAGCGGCCTGCCCGGCGCACCCGCCGTGCAACAACACATCGCGACGGGTTTGCCCACGCTGGCGCTGGATCGCACGCGCATGCGCCTGCTGCTGCGCAACCTGCTGGACAACGCCTTGCGCCACAGCGATGGCGCGCCACAGCCACCATCGATTGATGTTCAGGTTGACAAACCAGGCAACGGGCAGGACCAGGAGCCAGGCCAAGGGCCCGGCGTGCGCATCACCGTGCGCGACCATGGCCCCGGCGTTCCAGAAGATCAACTGCCGCATCTGGCCCAGCCCTTTTATCGGCCTGACGCGGCCCGCTCCCGCGCGGAAGGCGGTGTCGGTCTGGGGCTGTACTTGTGCAAGCTGGTGGCGCAGGCACATGGTGGAACTTTCAGCGTGCGTAACGCGCAGCCGGGGCTGGAGGTCAGCGTCACGCTGCCGGGCACGGCGGTGTAGGCGTTCACAATCACGGGCATGAACAACGATCTTCAATCCCTCACCCAATCGCTGCGCGACTTCGCCAAAGCGCGTGACTGGGAGCAGTTTCATTCGCCCAAAAACCTCGCTTCGGCCCTGAGTGTCGAGGTGGCGGAGTTGCTGGAACACTTCCAGTGGCTGACCGAGGAACAAAGCCGAAATCTCTCCGAACCGAAACAGGCCGAAGTGGCCGCCGAGGCAGCCGATGTTTTGCTCTATCTGCTGCAGCTCTGCGACAAGCTGAACATTGACCTGATGGCGGCGGCGCGCAGCAAGCTGATCGTGAATGGTGAAAAGTATCCGGTTGATAGTTCGCGTGGTTCCAGCAAGAAGTACACGGATATCTGAGAACCGCAGTGGAACGTCGTCAACCTGTCGGTAGCCGCGTCACTGTAAATTGCTATTAGAAAAATAGCTGCTTGCGCAATGAATACGAGAGCTAGAGGCCAGTTTCGCTTGAAATTCTTGACTGTCTGACCCAGGCCCTAGAATTGCGGCCAACGGGAGAAGGCATGACGCCAGAGCAAAAAGCCAGAGTCAGCATTGATGAACTACTAAAACAAGCCGGTTGGCACGTCTGCAGCATGGCGGACGCCAACATCCACGCCGCCCGTGGCGTTGCACTGCGTGAATTCCCGCTCAACACCGGTTACGGCTTTGCCGACTACCTGCTGTATATCGACGGCAAAGCCGCAGGCGTGATCGAGGCCAAGAAAGAGGGCGCTACGCTGACCGGCGTGGAGGTCCAATCCGCCCGCTACGCCCAAGGCCTGCCCGCCACGCTGCCCGCCTGGCGGCGGCCCTTGCCGTTCAGCTACGAATCCACCGGCATCGAGACCCACTTCACCCAGGGGCTGGACCCGCAACCCCGCGCCCGCAGTGTGTTCGCCTTTCACCGGCCTGAAACGTTGGCAGCGTGGTTGAAAGACCTGCCCGGAAAAGTTGGGGAGAAGGGCTGGGAATCCTCCGCGGCCGTGCACACCGGCCTTGCCAGCCCCGGCACCGCCAGCGAAGCCAACCCTGGCTTCGCGGCGACCGCCGCGCCGGCCTCCAGTGCCGCCACCTTCCTGGCCCGCCTGCAAACCATGCCGCCGCTGATCGAAGACGGCCTGTGGCCCGCCCAGAAAATCGCCGTCCGCAACCTTGAGGCCTCGCTCAAAGCCAACAAGCCCCGTGCCCTGATCCAGATGGCCACCGGCAGCGGCAAGACCTTCACCAGCATCAGCTTCATTTACCGCCTCATCAAGTTCGCCGGGGCCAAGCGCGTGCTGTTTCTGGTTGACCGGGGCAACCTGGGGCGCCAAACCAAAAAAGAGTTTGACCAATACACCTCGCCCTACAACAACTACAAGTTTGGCGAGGAATACATCGTCCAGCACCTCACCAGCAACCAGCTCGACACGACAGCCCGCGTCACTATCTGCACCATCCAGCGCCTGTTCAGCATGCTCAAGGGCAGGGAGCTGGCGCCCGAGGACGATGAGCAAAGCGTCGATGGCCTGGAGAATGTCACGGGTGGGCTATTCGCAAAACCCGAGCCCATTGGCTACAACCCCAGCTTCCCCATCGAGACCTTCGACATCATCGTCACGGATGAGGCGCACCGCAGCATCTACAACCTGTGGCGCCAGGTGCTGGAATACTTTGACGCCTACCTCATCGGCCTCACCGCCACGCCCAGCAAACAGACCTTTGGCTTTTTCAACCAAAACCTGGTCATGGAATACGGCCAACTTCAAGCCGCGACCGGTAGAAGGCGCACCTGCCACTGCCAAAGACGTTAAGCCACTTTCTTTGCTGTTGGATGGGCAGCAGCGCATGACTTCGCTGTATCAGGTCACCATGCGGGGCAAAGTGGTTGAAACAGTCACGCCCAAGAAAAAGAAGGTCAAGCGCTGGTTCTACATTGATATTCGCAAGGCACTGGATCCATCAGTGGACCGCGAGGAGGCGACCCTACCGGCGATTCGCAACACCTACGCCCACGGCAGCTCCATGCTGCATTCCACAGTGCTGGGCACTTTTGAGATCGTGACGGACTTGGTGAATCAGTTATATCCGGCGGGTTCACTATCCAAATAGAAGCTGCTTGCGCACATTCCGCCTGAGCTAGAGGCTGATTTGTTACATTAAATATCATGCAAACCCTGCCCATCCGCCTGACCCCCGGCCAGGACCTGCGCCAAGCCATAGAAGCCGCCGTGCAAAGCCACAACTGTCGCGCTGCTTTCGTGCTCTCCGGCATCGGCAGCCTGTCAACTGCTGGTCTTCGCTTTGCCGGTGCGGACCAGCCGCAGCGTCTGACAGGCGATATGGAGATCCTGAGTCTGTCCGGCACCGTGGCGGTGAACGTGACGGACAACGGCACACACAGCAGTTCGCACCTGCACATGGCCCTAAGCACAGGCACAGGTCAGGTTTTTGGCGGACATGTGGCGCCCGGCTGCATCGTGCGCACCACGGCAGAGGTGCTGCTGGCGCTGCTGCCGGAATGGGCGTTCTCCCGCGAGCCGGATGCGGTGACGGGCTATGACGAGCTGGTGGTGCGGGGGCGGACCTGATGGTTCGCGCTGCAAGCCTTTGCAGTTGAAAGTTAATCAAGTACATTCTGTATTCGCAATTCAAGAATATAGAATTTAATGCTACTCAAGCCCCAAGACTTCCTGGTCGCCCTCAAACTGGTGGCTTGGGGTGATCAGCGCTGGACGTATGCGCGCTTGGCGCATGAGCTGGGCTTGAGTGCATCTGAGGCGCACGCCTGCATTAAACGTGGCATTCAGGCCGGGTTGCTGCTTAAAAACTACGATGATGCAATTGCTGCACATGGTGACGCTGCACAACCCAAATTCGATGAAATTCATCGAACAACTGGCAGAGTAAGGCGTTTGCGACAGTCTGCAGCGCAGCAGATGGCGGGAGCGGCCTCAAGTGGCACAGACAATCCCGCAAGGATACATTCACGTACTCTGGCTGAGTTTGCTGTGTATGGCGCCAAATACGCATTTGCAGCCGATAGAACTGAACGCACCATTGGCGTGGCTACCAGCCATAGCGCCCCTGCATTTGCAGGTGTTTTTGCACCAGGGTCAGAAGACTATGTCTGGCCGCACCCCAATGGCCCATTGTGGGGCACTGGTGTTATGCCATTACATCCCAGCGTGCCATATGCAGCGATGCAAGATCCAAAGCTCTATGAAATGCTCGCCTTGTTTGACGCCCTGCGTGTCGGGCGTGCACGCGAGCGCGGCATGGCACTAAAACGGCTACCCGCATTGATCAATCCTGACGGATTTTTACCGTCGCTACAAGCGGAACCCCCATGAACTCAGCCACCATCGTCCAGAAGCTCTGGAATTACTGCAACGTGCTGCGCGACGACGGCATGAGCTACGGCGACTATGTCGAGCAGCTCACGTACCTGTTGTTCCTCAAGATGGCCGACGAACGCAGCCAGCCGCCGTGGAGCCAGCCCAGCCCCATCGCCAAGGGCTACGACTGGCCGTCGCTGCTGGCGCGCGACGGTGATGATCTGTTCGACCACTACCGCCACACGCTGGAGAAGCTGGGCGCCGAGAAGGGCACCATAGGCCTGATCTTCGGCAAGGCGCAAAACAAGTTCCAGGACCCGGCCAAGCTGCGCCGCCTGGTGGTGGACCTGATCGATTGCGAAAACTGGTCGGCCATGGGCGCTGATGTGAAAGGCGATGCCTACGAGGGCCTGCTGGAGAAAAACGCGCAAGACACCAAGAGCGGGGCCGGTCAGTACTTCACGCCGCGCCCGCTGATTCAGGCGATGGTGGATTGCATTGCGCCCAAGCCGGGCGAGACCATTTGCGACCCGGCCTGTGGCACCGGCGGCTTCTTGTTTGCTGCCCACAACCATGTGGCGGACCACAACCCCAACCTCACGCGCGAGCAGAAGAAACACTTAAAAGAACAGGCCCTGCGCGGCTGGGAGCTGGTGCAAAGCACGGCACGCCTGGCGGCCATGAACATGATGCTGCACGGCATTGGCTCCGACAAGTCGGTGCCCATCGTGGTGGCCGATGCGCTGGCGTCCGACCCCGGTGAGCGCTTTGACGTGGTGCTGGCCAATCCACCGTTTGGCAAGAAGAGCAGCACCATGATCACCGGCGCCGAAGGCCGGGTGAGCACCGAGAAAGACGTGATCGAGCGCGACGACTTTTGGGCCACAACATCGAACAAGCAACTCAACTTTGTGCAGCACATCAAGACCCTGCTCAAGCAGCACGGCCGTGCGGCGGTGGTGCTGCCCGACAACGTGTTGTTTGAAGGCGGCGCGGGCGAGACCATCCGCAAGAAGCTGTTGCACGAGTGCGATGTGCACACATTGTTGCGCCTGCCCACCGGCCTGTTTTACGCACAGGGTGTAAAGGCCAATGTGGTGTTTTTTGAACGTAAGCCCGCCAGCGAGACGCCGTGGACCAAAAAGCTGTGGATTTACGACCTGCGCACCAACCAGCACTTCACGCTCAAGACCAATCCGCTCCGGCGCGAGCATCTGGACGAGTTCGTCAAGCTCTACAACCCGGCCAATCGGCATGACCGCAAAGCAACCTGGAGCGCCGAGACCAATGCCGCCGCTGGCTCCGGCCCGGATGGCCGCTGGCGCGTGTACGACTACGGTGATCTGATTGCCCGCGACAAGGCCAGTCTGGATATTTTCTGGCTCAAAGACGACTCACTGGCCGACAGCGACAACTTGCCGCCGCCGGACGTGATCGCGCAGGAGATCGTGGACGATCTGGAGGCTGCGCTGGAGCAGTTCAGGTTGATTGCGGGGGATTTGGCTGCGGATGCAGAGGAAACTGAATCAGTTTGAGTGCTTTTTTGCTATTAAATAAGTAGCTTACTGCGCATGTTCCACGGGGGCTTGAGGCCAATTTTGCTCAAAAAGTTTCACTTCACCAGCAAACCACCCAAATCAAACTCCATATCTGCGGCCTGGTCCACCGTGGGTGACACACTGGCGTCCAGCAGCTTGCGCGCCTGCAGGTGGTCGCGGCTGGCGTTGACGCTGTCGACGGCCAGTAAATTGCGCCCTTTGAAGTGGTAGACGCTGAAACTGCCGCTGGCCAGGTCGCCACGCACGGCCCATTGGTCAGCACCGGTGGACAGGCCCGCCATTTGCAGTTTCTTGTCGAACTGGTCGCTCCAGAACCAGGGCGTGGCGGTAAAGGGACGCTCTTGTCCCAGCAGTGCGGCAGCGACCGACTTGCCTTGTTCAGTGGCGTTTTGCACCGACTCCAGGCGCAGCAGGCTCCCGTCCGCCAGGCGCCGTGCAGTGCAGTCACCCGCCGCCATGATGAGCGGATCGCTGGTGCGGCCGCAGGCATCAACCACAATGCCGCGCTCGCATGCCAGGCCGGCGTCGCGGGCGAGCTGGTCGTTGGCGCTCACGCCAATGCCCACCACCACCAGACCGGCGGCCAGCACCGTGCCATCCGCCAAACGCACGCCGCTGACGGCGCCTTGGCGGTCGGTTTCCAGCGCCGTGATCTGCGCTCCCAGCAGCAGGCTGACACCCTGACTGCGGTGCAGCTGGGCGTACCAGTCCGACAGCAGCGGCGCCAGCACGCGGCCCAGCAGGCGCGGCGCGGCTTCCAGCACGGTGACGCGCAAGCCCTTCTTGCGCGCGGTGGCCGCCACTTCCAGGCCGATAAAGCCGCCGCCAATCACCACCACGGGCAACTGTTGTTCGATGCACATCGCCATGCGCTTGGCTATGGCGCTGGCATCGTCGCGTGAGCGCAGGGCCAGCACGCCCATGGCATCGCCGCCGGGAAGCGGCAGGCTGCGCGGAGTGGCGCCGGTGGCCAGCACCAGACCGCTGTAGGGCAGGGCGCTGCCGTCGGTCAGCCAGACTTGGCAGGCCGTACGGTCAATGGCACGGACCGTCTGGCCGGTGCGCAGCGCGATGTTTTTGCGTGCCAGTGCTTCGGGCGCGCGCATCACCAGTTGCTCTGCACCGATGTCGCCGGCCAGCCACGCTTTGGACAGCGGCGGGCGGTGGTAGGGGCCATGGGGCTCGTCGCCGAGCAGGGTGATGGCGCCTTCAAAACCGCCGGTACGCAGGGCTTCGGCGGCTTGCACACCGGCCTGGCCGGCGCCGATGATGACGATGGAGGCGGTCATCACTTATTCCTGCATTTCGGGCAGGTGGATAACCAAGCCGTCCAGTGCGTCGCTGGCCTTGATCTGGCAGGCCAGACGGCTGCCCGGGCGGCGTTCGGCCGCCACGTTTTCGAGCATGGCCAGTTCGTTGTCGCTGGCGGGGGGCAAGTCCGCCAGACGCGCTTCATCGACATAGCAGTGGCAGGTGGCGCAGGCGCAGGAGCCGCCGCATTCGCCCAGGATGCCATCCACGCCGTTGGCGGTGGCGCCCTGCATCAGGCTCCAGCCGTCGGGCAGATTCAGGGTGGTGGCGTTGCCCGAGGCTTCGATGTAGGTGATGTTGGCCATGGTGTCAGGCCACTGCCAGTTCCAGCACCATCGGGCTGCGGAAGGTGGATGACGGCATCCATGGCAGTTGCTCCTGCACGCGCTGGTACTCGGGCACGACCTTGTGGAATTCCTCGAACGCAATCTTGACCGACAGGCGGGCAATCGCGGTGCCCAGGCAGGCATGTACGCCACCGCCAAAGCCGAGGTGGCCGCGCGGCTTGCGCGTGATGTCATAGGCATCGGGGTTGGGGTACTGGCGCTCGTCGCGGTTGCCGCTGCCATAGGCCAGGCAGACAAAGTCGCCCGCCTTCATGGTCTGGCCGTGCAGGGTCACGTCGCGCGTCAAGCGGCGGCGAAAGCGCTGGGCCGAGGTGTTGAAGCGCAGCGACTCTTCCACCGCGTCCACCAGCAGGGCCGGGTTCGCCACGCACTGGCGGCGGGCCTCGGGGAAGTCGGCCATGTTGAGGGCAAACATGGCCATGAAGCCGCCCAGCGATTCAATGCCGGCCATGATCAGCGTGGTGGTGGTCAGCAGCACTTCGCGTTCGTCGAGTTTGTCGCCATCAATTTCGGCCATGCTGAAGTGCGAGATCAGGTCGTTGCGCGGGTTGGCGCGGCGCTCGGCAATGACCCCGGCAGCGTAGTCCTGCATCCAGTTGTAGGCAGCGAGGTGCTCGGGGCCTTTGGTGCGGGTGACCGGGTCGCTTTGCACCATCAGCACGGCGTTGTCGCGCACGGTGGATTCGGGTACGGTGGCTTCAGTGCCGGTGGGCAGGCCGAGCGCGGCAAACAGCACGCGCACCGTGAATTTGGACGAAAACTCGGTGATGAAGTCAAACTGCTTTTTTCCCCGCAAGGATTCGGCCACTTCGCGGGCGATGTCACGGATCGGCTCGCTCAAGGATTCCAGATTGCGTTTCATGAACGCGTGCTGGATCAGGCCACGCAGGCGGTCATGGCGCGGTGCGTCGGTGGTGCCCAGCGTGGCGCCGGCCCGCCCGGGCAGCTCGGTCATCAGGTTGCCGCTGGCGGACGAATAGGTCTGCGCGTCCTGCCCGGCGGACACGATGTCGGCGTAGCGCGACAGAATCCACATGTCGGCTTCAGGGCTCCAGAAGCAGGGGTGTTCGTCGCGCAGGGTTTTGTAGAAAGGGAAGGGATTGGCGTCCACAGCGGGCGCATAGGGGTCGAAACTGAACATGGCTTGTCTCCGGTAGTTATTGGGTCGAAGCCGAACTTTAAGTGGATCAGGGCCAAATGACACTACAAAAAGTATGGCAAAAAATTGCACTTTTCGTTCAAAATGCAGGACCATGAAAAAAGCGGACACTACCGCCGTTGCGGCCAGCACCCCGGCGTCCAAGGGCGCGGTACGGGGCGTGCGACAGGCTGTTGCGATTCCCACGTTTGCCCTCTACGGCGAGACCGCCACGCCGGGGCAGGAAATGCTGCACATCGAAGAAGTGCAGTCGCGCAGCCGTCTCTACCACTGGGAAATCGAGCCCCATGTACACCACGGTCTGTACCAGGTGCTGTGGGTGCAGCAAGGGGGGGCCGAGGTGGTGTTGGATGAATGGCGGGAAGAAGTGCAAGGCCCGACGGCCATCGTGGTGCCGCCGGGCGTGGTCCATGGCTTTCGCTTTGCCCCGGATACCGACGGCATGGTTCTCACTTTAAGTGCGCGCTTTCTGGTGGAGGGCGAATTCCAGTCGGTAGGCGAAGCGTTTCGCGCGCTGTTTTCCGCGCCGGGGGTGCTGTGCTTTACGCCGCAGGAGGGGCCGGCCGCGCGGCTGGATGCGTTGTTTCGCGAGCTGTCCGCCGAGTTTGTGCTGCCCGGTGCGGCCGAATCACCGGTGGCTGGCTGGCTGGCGCGTGCCGTGGTGTGGCGCCTGGCGCAATCGAGTGCGCAAGGGCGGCAGGTTCAGGGTAAGCGCGCGCATCGGCACCAGGCACTTTTGATTCGATTCCAACTCTTGGTGGAACAGCATTTTCTGGAGCACTGGCCGCTGGAGCGTTATGCCTCGCACCTGGGTCTTTCCACGCCGCGCCTGAATCGTCTGGTGCGGGCGGAGCGCGGCCGTAGCGCGCTGGAGCTGGTGCACGAGCGCCTGACGCGTGAGGCCTGCCGCCGCCTGGTCTACATTGCAGCGCCAGCGGCGAATCTGGCGATTGAGTTGGGTTTTGATGACCCCGCTTATTTCTCGCGATTTTTCAAACGCCGCACCGGCATGAGTCCGCACCGCTATCGTCAGGCACACGGCGCGCAGGACTGAGAGTGCCAGATCGGCGCTGACAAGCCCTTGAGCGCGGGTTAAAGTTGTTTGACTTCGTGCAGTTCAATAAGGTTCATCAGCGCCGCCACCACCTCGCGCTTGAAGCCGATGCGCGCCTTGCCGGAACCATCGCCACCGCTGAGAATCAATTTTTGAATGTAATCAACGCAGTCTTTGTGGCCCCAGAACAGTTGGATGGCTTTGGCGATGCGCTCATGGTGTGCCGTGATGGTCGCCAGTTCCTGCTCTATGCGGACCAGCCGCGGCAGTTCGTTGTAGGTCATGGGACGGGTTGCCTGAAACTCAGTGTGTTTGAGGTCAGGAAAGCCGACGAATTTTTTATCTACCATGTGCTGCATTTTAGTGACATGCGAATCCGGCCTGGCCGATCAGGGATCAAATGATGTATTGCGGGCCTTTTCGAGGCTGCGCCGGTCGCGCTTGGTGGGGCGACCGTGCTCAATGGTCTGGGCAGGTTCGCTGCCCAGGCGCCGTTGCTCGGCGCCACGTTCCCGCTCGCGGATGCTGTCGGCCGTCTCCGCATACAACTGCTGCGCCACCGGCGCCGGGCCGCGCTGCTGGCTGATACCCAACACAGTGATGGTCCGGTTCACCGGGCCCTGGCGCAGCACCACCGTGTCGCCCACCTTGACTTCGCGGGACGGTTTGGCGACCTGTTCGTTGACCTGGACCCGGCCTTTGACGATCTCGTCGGAGGCGAGCGAGCGCGTCTTGTAAAAGCGGGCGGCCCACAGCCACTTGTCGATGCGAAGTCGTTCCATGTCCATATCAGGCTGCATTTTGCCCCAGCGGCAGGCGTACCGTGGTGTCCAGGCCGGAGAGGTGGCCATGCGCCTCGCGGTTGTCCAGGCTGATGCTGCCGCCCAGCGCCTGCACGATCTCGTGGCAGATGGCCAGCCCCAGACCGGAGCCGGAGCGTGCCTCGCCGGCCGAGAAGGGCTGGAACAGCCGCGTGCGCAGCTCCGCTGAAATGCCGGGGCCGCTGTCACTGATTACCAGTGCCACGGAGCGTGAATCACAGAGCAATTGCACGGTCAGCGTGCCGTTGGCGGGGGTGAAGCGAATCGCGTTGTGCAGGAGGTTGCGCGAGAGTTCACGCAGCATCCAGTCGTGGGTGCGGATCAGCGAGGGGACGGTCGATATTTCAAAATCAATGTCCTTGGCCGCGATCAGCGGTGACAGGTCGAGCGCCACTTCGCGCAGCACCTGCGCCCAGTCGACATCGCTGCTGGGCGCTTGTTGAACCAGTTGCGCTACTTTGGCCAGCGACAGCATCTGGTTGGCCAACACCGTGGCGCGTTCGACCGTGTCGCTGATCTCGTGCAGCGCCTGTTCGGGCGCAACGTCGCCGCGCAGCGCCGACTGCACCTGCACCTTCAGCACGGCCAGTGGCGTGCGCAATTGATGGGAGGCGTCACGCACAAAGCGTTTCTGGTGTTCCAGCAGATGTTGCAAACGCGTCATCAGGTTATTGGTGGCTTCGATCAGGGGAACGAGTTCGCGCGGGGCGTCCGGCGCTTGCAAGGGCGTCAAGTCACCGTCCGGTCGGGCTTGCAACTGGGCGCTCAACTTGCGCACCGGGCGCGTGGCGCGCTGTACCACCACGATCACCACCAGGGCGATGACCGACACCAGCGCGGCTTGTCGCCACAAGGTGTCGATCAGGATCTGGCGTGCCAGCGTGCGCCGCAATTCCAGTGTTTCGGCCACCTGCACCACGGCCATGACGCGGGCGCGGTCGACGGCAACGGGCTGCAGCAAGACCGCCACGCGCACGGGGTCGCCACGGTAGACGTCGTCATAAAAGTCCACCAGCGCGGCATAGGGGCCGCGGTCCGGCAGGCTGCCGCGCCAGGCCGGCAAGTCGGTGAAACCGTCGATCAGGTCGCCCTGAATGCTGGAGATGCGGTAGACCATGCGGCTGCGGTTGTCGGCTTCAAAAGCTTCCAGCGCCGCATAAGGCACGGTGGCGCGCAGCTGCGCCGCGTCGCCTTCGCCTACGGCGTTGATGTGTTCGCCAATGGATTTGGCCGAGGCCAGCAGGGTGCGGTCGTAAGCGGTGTTCACTGCCGCCAGCGCCTGGCGGTACAAGGTGATGGTGTTCACCAGAATGAACAGGGCTATGGGCAGCAGGATGCCCAGGAACAGATAACGGCGCAGAGAGATGGCCCCCACGCTGGTCGCTTCGCGTACTGCGCGGCCCCCCGAGGGGGCCTTCGCGCCTTGGGGCGGCCCGGCGTCGCTTATCGCCCCCACGCTTGCCGCTTCGTGATTTTTCACGCGGCTTCCTTCAGCAGGTAGCCCAGCCCGCGCAGGGTCATGAGCTTGGCGCCGGTGTGCAGGAGTTTCTTGCGCAGCCGGTACACCACGACTTCAATCGCTTCATACTGCACCTCCACCTCACCCGGGAACACCAGTTCAAACAGCTTTTCCTTGCTGACGGCGTGGCCGGGCCGGGCCAGCAAGGCCCTCAGCAGGGCCAGTTCACGCGGCGTCAGGTCCAGAACCTGGCCCTGGTGGTAAATGGCTCCGCTATCTTTATCGTAGCTAATCCCGCTTATTCCATGAGGGCTAGGGGCTAATTCCGCATTATTTTCCGGGCGCCGGCGGTGCAGGGCGCGGACCCGGGCTTCGAGTTCGTCGAGGTCGAAAGGTTTGGGCAGGTAGTCGTCGGCGCCGGCATTGAGCCCCAGCACCTTGTCGCCCACCGTGCCGCGCGCGGTCAGGATCAGTACCGGCGTGGTGAGACCGTCATCGCGCGCCTGCGCCAGGATCTGCAGGCCGTCCCGGCCGGGCAGGGTCAGGTCCAGCAACACGACATCGGGTTGACTGGCGCGCCAGCGGCCCAGCGCGGCGCGGCCGTCGGTGCAAACTTCGACCTCCCAGCCCAAGCGGGTCAACGCGCGCAACAAGGTGGTGTGCAGCGCGGGGTCATCTTCAACCAGTAACAGTTTCATGGGCGCGAACATAGCATGCTGTCATGGCGCCCCAACTGAAACGGTTCGCTCAATAGCTGCCGATGTAATCTTTCTTGCCCACTTCCACGCCGTTGTGGCGCAGGATGGCATAGGCGGTGGTGGTGTGGAAGAAGAAGTGCGGCAGGCCGTAATTGAACAGATAGGACTGGCCGGTAAAACGCTTTTCCTTGGGTGTGCCGGCCTGCGTGACGATCTCGCGGGTGGCGGCTGCTTCAAAGTTGTCCACGGGCAGTCCATTCAGGAAGGCCAGCACGGTGTCGATGCGGGCCTGCAGATCGGCAAAGGTCTGTTCCTTGTCGTCCAGCTTGGGAACTTCCACGCCAGCCAGACGCGCCGACACGCTTTTGGCGAAGTCGCTGGCCACCTGCACCTGGCGCAAGAGCGGGAACATGTCCGGGTACAGGCGGGCTTGCAGCAGGGCGTTGGGGTCGATCTTTTTTTCGGTCGCGTGCGCTTCGGCCTTGCGCAAGACCTCTTTAAGGCCACCCAGCATTTGCTTGAAAACGGGAATGGAGGCGGTGTAGATGGCGTGAGTCATGGGTTCTTTCGTTGAAGGAGCCGCGGATTCTCGCCGGATTCAAGCGCCCGTGCTCCGGGCGGGCTATTGAACCGTGCCCAGCTTACTTCACGGCCGCCAGACGCCACAGCGAGGTCACTTCGCGCGACCGGGCATCGGCGAGCGGGTCGTTGGCATCCGAGGCCTTGGGGTGCAGCGGCTTGGCGTCGATGCGGCTCACCACGCGCAAGCCGTTCGCCTCGAACGCGGCCAGCAGTTCCTCGCGCGTGCGCAAGCCCAGGTGTTCGGCCAGGTTGGACAGGATCAGCCAGCCTTCACCCTTGGGCGTCAGGTGCGCCGTCAAGCCCTTCAGGAATCCAGCCAGCATGCGGCCGCCTTCGTCGTACACCGCGCGTTCAATCGGCGAACTGGGCCGCGCCGGCAGCCAGGGCGGGTTGCACACCACGAGCGAGGCTTGGCCTTCGGGGAACAGATCGGTCTGCACCACCTGCACCTGCTTGGTTACGCCCAGCTGGGCCAGGTTGTCACGCGCGCAGGCCAGCGCCCGCGGGTCCTGATCGGTGGCGACTACCTTGTCGACGCCGCGCCGCGCCAGCACGGCCGACAGCACGCCAGTGCCGGTGCCGATGTCAAACGCTACCAGGGGCTGGCCGGTCGGGGCTTTGGGCAAGTGGGCGGTGGCGACCAGGTGGATGTATTCACCGCGCACTGGCGAGAACACGCCGTAATGTGGATGGATGCGGTTGCCGGGCTCCTCGCCGAGCGCCGCAATTTCAACGCCTTTTCTGCGCCATTCGTGGGCGCTGGTCACGCCCAACAGTTCGCGCAGCGACACCACCGAGGCGCCGGCCGTATCGTCCGCCGGGCCCCAGGCCTCGGTGCAGGCGACCTTGACGTCGGGGCCGCGGCGTAGCGGAATGCTGTAGTCCGCATTGAAAGGAATCAGCAGCATGCCGAGCATGCGCGCCCGTTGCGATTGGGCCAGACGGTGCAGGTGGAAGGCCTCTGCCACCGGAATTTCCTTGGCGGCTTTCTTGCGCTTGCGCGTGGGAACCTGGTCGGCGCGCCGGGCCAGTGCCTGCAGCAACTGCTTGGCATTCTGAAAATCGCCGCGCCAGAGCAGGGCCGTGCCCTCGCAGGCCATGCGGTAGGCAGTGTCGGCGGTCGTGGTGTCGTCGGCCAAGACCACCCGTTTGGGCGGCGGTGCGCCGCGTTCCGAGCGCCAGAGCGCCGAGCGTTCCTCGCCGGCCTCGGTCCAATGGAGGGTCGGGGAGGGGCTGGCGACAGCTTGTGTAGCAGGAGTGGGGGAAGAGATAGGCATCGGCTGGGTCATACGCAAAAAATGGATAACAAGTGTTTTAACAGATAGGCGAATCCGCCTGGCGTATCGGTACTTTCCCTAGTGTCTGTGGACAGCCATTTGACAGCTAACTGTTGCATTATCAAAGCGTCTAAAAAACCACAGGAGACACTGATGCGTCGTAATACTTTCCTTAAATCCATGGCCGCCCTGGCTGCCACAGCCGGTCTGCCCTTGTCGGCACTGGCCGCTACCAACGTCAAGATGATGATTCCCGCCAATCCGGGCGGCGGTTGGGACGCTACCGGTCGCGCGCTGGGCAAGGCGCTGATCGATGCCAAGGTGGCAGATACCGTGACCTATGACAACAAGGGCGGCGCCGCCGGTGCCTTGGGCCTCGCCCAGTTCGTGAACGGCAGCAAAGGTGACCCGAACGCCATGATGGTGATGGGTGCCGTCATGCTGGGCGGCATCATCACTGGCAAGCCGCCGGTGTCCTTGAGCGCGGCCACGCCACTGGCACGCATTACCAGTGAATACAACGTGTTCGTGCTGCCGGCCAATTCGCCGTTCAAGACCATGAAGGACGTGATTGAGCAGCTGAAAAAAGACCCCGGCAGCGTCAAATGGGGCGGCGGTTCGCGCGGCTCCACAGAGCATATCGCTGCGGCCATGATCGCCCGTGAAGCCGGTGTGGACCCGGCCCGCATCAACTACGTGGCCTTCCGGGGCGGCGGTGAAGCGACGGCGGCCATCCTGGGTGGCAACGTCACCGTGGGTGGTAGCGGCTACAGCGAGTTCGCCGAATACATCAATGCTGGCAAGATGCGGGCCCTGGCAGTCACCTCGGGCACCCGCCTGAAAGGCGTCAATGTGCCCACGCTAAAAGAGCAAGGCATCAATGTCGAGATTGGCAACTGGCGCGGCGTCTATGGCGCACCGGGCATCACGCCCGAGCAGCGCAAGACCTTGACCGATATGGTGGTCAAGGCCATGAAGTCCAAAGCCTGGGCCGAAGCCATGGAAAAGAACAACTGGACGCCTGCCGTAATGACCGGCGCAGAGTTCGAAAAATTCGTCGATGACGACTTTGCATCGTTGCGCGCCACCATGGTGAAGTCCGGCATGATCTGACCCCCAGGCAAGCGCTTGGAGCCGATGTTTTCCACAGCACGGATGCATCGGCTTTTTTACGGGTGCAAGGCACCCCCGTATTTTTTTGGCGACGAGGTAAATAACCATGAAACAAGATCCCGAGACGCAAGACCGCCGAACGCCATCTTTTCTTCAAGGCTTGGTCGGCCTTGGCGTGATCGCGTTGGCGCTGGGCCTGGCAGTGGGGGCGATCAGCATTCCCTCCGACGCGGGTTATGCCGGCGTCGGCCCCAATTTCCTGCCCTGGCTGGTGTCCGCGGCCTTGTTGCTGTGCGGTGGGTTCATGGTGTATGAGGCCCGCACCGGCGGTTTTCGCCACATGGAGGAAGGCCCGGTTGGGGACCAGCCTTACTGGCCCGGTTTTGTCTGGATGTCGGCCGGGTTGCTGGCCAACGCCGGACTGATCACCACCATTGGCTTCATCTTCAGTTGTACCTTGTGCTTTGTGTTGGCGGCGCGTGGGCTGCGCAACGCGGAGGGTCGCGTGGGGGATGGCCTGAAATCCTGGGGGATCGACCTCCTGACTGGCGTACTGATTGCAGCGCCGGTGTACTGGATGTTTACGCAATTCCTGGGCATTAACCTGCCCGGCCTGACACAAACGGGGTGGCTTTAATGGATATCTGGAACCAACTTCTTCAAGGTTTCGCCACGGCGGGCACGCCGGTCAACCTGTTGTGGGCCTTTGTGGGCTGCGCATTGGGAACGGCGGTCGGTGTGCTGCCTGGCATTGGCCCGGCCACGGCCGTGGCCATGCTGTTGCCGATCACGGCCAAAGTCGAGGCGACGGCGTCGATGATCTTTTTTGCTGGCATTTACTACGGCGCCATGTACGGCGGCTCCACCACCTCCATCCTGCTGAACACGCCGGGGGAAACGGCCAGCATGGTGACAGCCATGGAGGGCAACAAGATGGCCAAAAGCGGCCGTGCCGGTGCGGCGTTGGCCACCTCGGCGATTGGCTCCTTTGTGGCGGGCACCATTGCCACCATATTGGTCACGCTGTTTGCGCCCGTGGTGGCCGAGTTTGCCGTCAAGCTGGGGCCGCCGGAATACTTCATGCTGATGCTGCTGGCCTTCACGACGGTCAGTGCCGTGCTGGGGCAAAGCTCGGTACGCGGGCTGACGGCTTTGTTTGTCGGTCTGGCCGCCGGCCTGGTGGGCATGGACCAGATCACCGGTCAGGCACGCTACACCGGGGGCGTGCCCGAGTTGCTGGACGGCGTGGAAATTGTGCTGGTGGCGGTTGGCCTGTTTGCGGTTGCCGAGGCGCTGCATGCCGTGCTGTTTGAAGGCAAGGTGGTCGAGTCTGAAAACAAGATGAGCCGCGTCACCATGACCAAAAGTGATTGGCGTCGTTCCATTCCCGCCTGGCTGCGTGGCACCGCCATTGGGGCACCGTTTGGCTGCATTCCCGCAGGGGGCACCGAGATTCCGACCTTTCTGAGCTATGCGACCGAGAAGAAGCTGGCCAAGGGCAGCGACAAGGCCGAGTTCGGCACCAAAGGCGCGATCGAGGGCGTGGCCGGGCCCGAGGCTGCCAACAACGCGACCGTGACGGCGGCCCTCATTCCCTTGCTGACGCTGGGCATTCCGACCTCCAACACCACGGCCATCCTGTTGGGCGCGTTTCAGAACTACGGCATTCAGCCGGGGCCACAACTCTTCAGCAGTTCGTCGGCACTGGTCTGGGCTTTGATCGCCTCCTTGTACATTGGCAATGTGATGCTGCTGGTGTTGAACCTGCCGCTGATCGGCATGTGGGTCAAGCTGCTCAAGGTGCCCAAGCCGCAGCTCTACGCCGGCATTCTGGTTTTTGCGACCGTGGGGGCCTATGGCATGCGCCAGAGCGCGTTCGATCTGTTCCTGCTGTATGCCATCGCGATCCTCGGGCTGGTGATGCGCCGCTTCAACTTTCCCACTGCTCCGGTGCTGGTGGGCATGATTCTGGGCCCACTCGCCGAGGCGCAGCTGCGCAACGCGATCTCCATCGGCGAGGGTAGTCCGATGGTGTTCCTGCAGCGCCCCATGTCCTTGACGCTGCTGATCGTGGTGGTGTCTATTTTGGTGGTGCCGCGTTTGCTGAACAGGCGCCGTCCGGCCCGGTTAGCCTGATTTGGCGTGATGGGATAGTGAACTGGCCGCATCGAAAGATGCGGCCAGTTGCGTTTTGGATGCTACTTAATTAATAGCTTTCTACGCACTGTCTGCAAGGGCTGGATGCCTATTTCTCTTGTAGTCGGGGGAGCACCCGGAATGACCCCAGGATCAGCGGGATCGAGGTCGATACCTGGGCTTTCAAGATCTCATTCGAGACGGCGTGCGTGCCTGCGGCGCTAAGTGTGTTCAAGGTGAACGCCATCAGACCGGCTCCAGCGACCACCGCATTCGCCCCGGTGGACGTAGCCCATGCAGGTGTCGTTACTGCGTTGGGTGTCAGCGCGCCGGCAGGGCTTACCCCGGCAGCCTGCTCGTGCTCAGCCAGAACGGGACCGTGCAAGGAGTCTTCGAAAATCAGGATCAGCGGGGTGGCCAGCGCAGCTTGCGCGGCAGCCAGTCCGATCAAAAAAGACGAACCGCTCAATACCGTACGAAGGCGTCTGCGCAGGCTTGGAAGAGTCATCGTGCATTCCCCGGGTTTGATGTATGAGGGCACTTGATTGGGCTGAAATTTGAAGCGCAAGAAACATGCCGTTACATATGGAGCGTGCGGTGCCGACCTGTAATCTCAATCAAATCAAGGATCTTGGCTTGGCCGCAACACAGGCCACTCGCCGGAGGCCCTGGCGCCTCCCATTAGTTGTTAATTTTCCCGACAGGCTGCCCATGGCCTGCGCGGTAACATGCCCGCATGGATACAACAGACCCACTACCGCGTGACGCCCAGAGCATTCTGGAGCTGGCCGCGCGCTCCATGTTCGACCTCTTTGCCAACGCCAGCGAGGGCATGATGCTGGTGGATCGGCAGGCCCGCGTGGTCTGGATCAACGACCAGTACAAACGCTATCTGCCGGCCCTGGGCTTTGAGCGGGTGGAAGATTTTGTCGGCCACCCGGTGGCCAGCGTGGTGCAAAACACGCAGATGCATCACGTGCTGGAAAGCGGCAAACCCATCCTGATTGACCTGCTCACCAACCGGGCCGGTACCTTTGTGGTGAGCCGCATTCCCTTGCGCGACAGTGTGGGGGCGGTCATCGGCGCCTTGGGCATCGTGCTGTTCGATCATGCCGAGATCAGCCTGCAGCCGCTGGTGGGCAAGTTTGCCCTGCTGCAGCGCGACCTAGACGATGTCCGGCGCGAGCTGGCCAGCCAGCGCATCAGCCAGCAAAACAGCGGGCGCCCTGGCCAGCGTCAGTCGCGCTACACCTTCGCCAGTTTTGTCGGCGCCAGTGCGGCGGCCGTGGAAGTCAAGCGCCATGCCCGGCGCGCCGCGCAAACCTCCAGCCCGGTGCTGCTGCTGGGCGAAACCGGCACAGGCAAAGAACTGCTGGCGCATGCGATTCACGCTTCATCGGCGCGGGCGGACGGCCCGTTCATCAGCCTGAACATTGCGGCGGTGCCCGATACCTTGCTGGAGGCCGAGTTTTTTGGCGTTGCGCCCGGCGCCTACACCGGCGCCGACCGCAAGGGGCGCGAGGGTAAGTTTCGCCTGGCCCATGGCGGCACGCTTTTTCTCGACGAGATCGGCGACATGCCACTGAGCCTGCAGGCCAAGCTGTTGCGCGCCCTGCAAGAAGGCGAGATCGAGCCGCTGGGCTCGAACAAGCTCCTGCCTTTTGACGCGCGGGTGATTGCCGCCACCTCGCGTGACTTGAACAAGCTGGTACGCGAGGGCAACTTCCGCGAAGATTTGTTCTACCGCCTGAACGTGTTGCCCATCCGCGTGCCACCGCTGCGCGAGCGGCGCGAGGACATTCCCGCCCTGGTCGAAGTGCTGGGGGAGGACATGGCCTTACGCAGCGGCGCGCAGCCGCCCGAACTTAGTGCCGAGGCACTGGCCCTGCTGTCGGCCCAGGTCTGGCGCGGCAATATCCGGGAGCTGCGCAACGTGCTGGAGCAGGCCACGATGCGCGGCGATTCGCACCGCATTCTTGCGCCAGAGCTGCAAGCCGTGCTGCGCGAATCGGGTGTTGCGGAACTGGCGCCGCTGACCGCACCGGCCTTGCCAGACTCGGCCGCGGCGGCCGGCGCCGGCTTGCTGCGGCCGCTGGCTGAGCAGGTGGCCGAGCTGGAACGTCAAGCCATTGGTGCCGCCATGACGGCGGCCAAGGGCAACAAGGCGGCGGCCGCCAAAATGCTGGGCATATCTCGTGCAACGCTTTACGGACGTCTCGATGAGGATGTATGAAATTCATACAGATTGACTGAAATACAGCTTGCTAAAGTGTATGAAAAAAATACACATTCTCTTTCTGGAAAATTAACTTCAATAAAATCAATAGCTTGCGATGTGGCATGGTTGCTGCGTAGTCTCTCGAATAAATTGACTACAAGAGGAGACCACCATGCATCGTCGTACTTGGGTTGCGCGCACCGCGCTGGCTGCTGCCACATTGGCTTGCACCCTGACTTCCACGCTGGCTTTCAGCCAGGACAAGCAAATCAAAATTGCCCACATTTATAGCAAGACCGGTCCCTTGGAGGCCTACGGCAAGCAAACCGCCACCGGCTTCCTGATGGGCCTGGACTATGCCACCGGCGGCTCCATGATGGTGGCGGGCAAAAAGCTGGTGGTGATCGAGAAAGACGATCAGGGCAAGCCTGACTTGGGCAAGAGCCAGCTGGCGGCGGCCTACGGTGATGACAAGGTGGATCTGGCCGTGGGCCCGACCGCCTCGCCGGTGGCGCTGGCGATGTTGCCGGTGGCTGAGGAATACAAAAAGATCCTGCTGGTCGAACCTGCCGTGGCGGATTCCATCACGGGCGAGAAGTGGAATAAATACATTTTTCGCACCGGTCGCAACAGCTCGCAGGACGCCATCGCCAATGCAGTGGCGCTCGACAAAGCCGGCATCACCATTGCCACCATGGCACAGGATTCGGCCTTTGGCCGCGATGGCGTGAAGGCCTTCAAGGAGGCCATCAAAAAAGCCAAGGTGGTGCATGAAGAGTTTCTGCCACCCGCCACGACCGACTTCACCGCCGGCGCGCAACGGCTGATCGACAAGCTCAAGGACCAGCCCGGCCGCAAGGTGATTTTCATCATCTGGGCCGGCGGCAATCCGTTCAAGATTGCCGACATGGACTTGAAGCGCCACGGCATCGAGATTGCCACCGGCGGCAATATTTTGCCGGCCATGACGGCCTACAAGCAGTTCCCCGGCATGGAAGGCGCGGCCTACTATTACTTCGGCATCCCGAAGAACCCGGTCAACGAGGCCATGGTGGCCCAGCACTACAAGCAGTTCAAGACTCCGCCGGATTTCTTCACGGCCGGCGGTTTCTCAGCCGCCATGGCGGTGGTGACGGCGCTGAAAAAATCCAATGGCGACACGTCGGCGAACACGCTGATCAAGACCCTGGAAGGCATGAGCTTCGACACCCCCAAAGGCACGATGACCTTCCGCAAGGAAGATCACCAGGCCATGCAGAGCATGTACCACTTCAAGATCAAGGTGGACCCGGCCTTTGCCTGGGGCGTGCCTGAACTCGTGCGCGAGATCAAGGCGGAGGAAATGCAGATTCCGATCAGAAACAAACGCTGATTGGTTCGCCATGCTTGAGACGAGGGAGCTCACGGTTCGCTTCGGCGGACACGTGGCGGTGAATGCGGTCAGCTGCATTTTTCGGCCCGGCACGCTGACCGCCATCGTCGGTCCCAACGGCGCGGGCAAGACCACTTTTTTCAACCTGATCTCGGGCCAGATCAAGGCCACCAGCGGCGAGGTGCTGCTCAATGGCAACAGCCTGGCGGGTCTGAGTCCCTCCAGCCGAACCCGCGCCGGGCTGGGGCGAGCGTTTCAGCTCACCAACCTGTTCCCGAACCTGTCGGTCCTGGAGAACGTGCGGCTCGCGGTGCAGGCGGCACGGCCTGGCGCGCACTTGCGCGGACTCAATCTCTGGAGCATCTGGAGCGACCACAAGGCCTTGACGCAACTCGCCGAGGAAGTGCTCGACGCCGTGGCCATGAACGACAAGCGCCATGTGCCGGTGGCGAATCTGCCGCATGGCGACCAGCGCAAGCTGGAGGTGGCCTTGCTGATGGCGCTGGACCCACTGGTGTACATGTTCGACGAGCCCACGGCCGGCATGAGCCATGACGAAGCGCCGGTCATCCTCAACCTGATTCGTGCCTTGAAAAACGACAAGACCAAAACCATTTTGCTGGTGGAACACAAGATGGACGTGGTGCGCGAACTGGCCGACCGCATCATCGTGCTGCACAACGGCGCGCTGGTCGCCGATGGCGAACCGGCGGAAGTGATTGCCTCGCCGGTGGTGCAGGAGGCCTATCTGGGCGTGGCGCCGGTAGCGGCGGAGGCGGGCGCATGAGCGACGCGTTGCTCACCCTGGCGGGGGTCCACACCCACATTGGCGCGTACCACATCCTGCACGGCGTGGACCTGGTGGTGCCGCGCGCTCAGCTCACCATGCTGCTGGGGCGCAACGGCGCCGGCAAGACCACCACCTTGCGCACCATCATGGGTTTGTGGCACGCCAGCCAAGGCAAGGTCACGTTCGGCTCGCGTGACATCACGGCCACGGGCACGCCGGAGATTGCCGCACTGGGCATCGCCTACGTGCCGGAAAACATGGGCATCTTTGCCGACCTCACCGTCAAGGAAAACATGCTGCTCGCCGCGCGTCAGGCCAGGCGCGCCAGCCAGATGGACGAGGCGCGGCTGACCTGGATTTTTTCCCTGTTCCCTGCGGTTGAGAAATTCTGGAACCACCCGGCCGGCAAGCTCTCGGGCGGGCAGAAGCAGATGCTGGCGGTGGCGCGCGCCATCGTCGAACCGCGCGAACTGCTGATCGTCGACGAGCCCAGCAAAGGCCTGGCGCCCGCCATCATCAACAACATGATCGAGGCCTTCGCCCAGCTCAAGGCGACCGGCACGACTATTTTGCTGGTCGAGCAAAACATCAATTTCGCCAAACGCCTGGGCGATCGCGTGGCCGTGATGGACAACGGCCGCGTGGTGCATGCCGGCGCCATGCAGGCGCTGGCCGAGGACGAAGCATTGCAGCAGTCGCTGCTGGGCTTGGCGATATGAGCGCAGGGATTCAAAAAGACTTCGACTGGAAACCTCTGGTGCTGGTGCCGCTGCTGGCGCTGCTGGTGCTGCCCTTCATCGGCTCAGCCTCGACCTGGCTCACGCTCACCGTGGCGGGCCTGGCCATGGGCATGATTGTGTTCATCATCGCCTCCGGCCTGACCCTGGTGTTTGGCTTGATGGACGTGCTGAATTTCGGCCATGGCGTGTTCATCGCGCTGGGTGCGTTTGTGGCGACCACGATCCTGGGCCTGATGGGGGACTGGACCGGCTCGCAGGATCTGTGGCGCAACCTGCTCGCCGTGTTTCCGGCCATGCTCGTGGCCATGCTGGTGGCCGGCGCTGTCGGCCTGGCCTTCGAGCGCTTCATCGTGCGCCCCGTGTACGGCCAGCACCTGAAGCAGATTTTGATCACCATGGGCGGCATGATCATTGGCGAGGAACTCATCAAGGTGATCTGGGGGCCGGCACAAATTGCACTGCCCCTGCCGGAAGGCCTGCGCGGCGCCGTGCTGCTCGGCGATGCGGCCATCGAGAAATACCGCCTGCTGGCGGTGGCGGTGGGCGGCGTGGTGTTTGCGGTGCTGGCCTGGACCTTGAGCCGCACCAAGATTGGCCTGCTGATCCGCGCCGGCGTGCAGGACCGCGAGATGGTGGAAGCCCTCGGCTACCGCATCAAGCGCCTGTTCATCGGCGTGTTTGTGGTGGGCAGCGCGCTGGCCGGGCTGGGCGGCGTGATGTGGGGCCTGTACCAGCAAAACGTGACGCCGCAAATGGGCGCGCAGGTCAATGTACTGATTTTCATCGTGATCATCATCGGCGGCCTGGGCTCGACCGGTGGCGCGCTGATTGGTGCCTTGCTGGTCGGCCTGATTGCCAACTACACCGGCTTCCTGCTGCCCAAAGTGGCGCTGTTTTCCAACATCGCGTTGATGGTGGCAATTCTGCTGTGGCGCCCGCAAGGCGTTTACCCCGTCGCAAACCGCTAAAAAGCCATGAATAAACCTACTGCGCAAACCGATCTTGCAACTGCGGTGCTCACCGTACACATGTACGGCTCCGCTCCTCGCCGCAACCTCGGCTCGCTCGCTACGGTTTCTTCACGACTTTTGAGAGTCGAAGTATGCTGAAAAGAATCCTCTCCAACGACTTTCCCCGCAGCCGGGTGCTGGCGGTCTTGCTGGTCGTGCTGCTGATTGCGCTGGCCGGTGCGCCCTTTATTTTCCCCGGCGTCAAGGCGCTCAACGTGGCGGCCAAGGTGCTGGTGTTCATTGTGCTGGTGGCCAGTTTTGACTTGCTGCTCGGCTACACCGGCATCGTCAGTTTTGCCCACACCATGTTTTTTGGCATTGGCGCCTATGGCATCGCGGTTGCCACGACCCGCCTGGGGCCGAGCTGGGAAGCGTTGGCGGTGGGCGTGCTGTGCTCGCTGGCGCTCTCGTTTGTGCTGGCTCTGCTGGTAGGGCTGTTCTCGCTGCGGGTGCGAGCCATCTTTTTCGCCATGATCACCTTGGCTGTGGCCTCCGCTTTTTTGACGCTGGCGTCGCAGCTGTCCGACATCACAGGGGGTGAGGATGGCCTGTCGTTCAAAGTGCCCGAGCTGCTGTCGCCCAGTTTTGAATTCAGGGATGAGCCCTTTCTGGGCGTCATGCTGGATGGGCGCCTGCTGTGCTACTACCTGCTGTTTGTCACGGCGCTGGTGCTCTTGCTGGCGCTGCTGCGCATCGTGAACTCGCCGTTCGGGCGCGTGCTGCAGGCGATCCGTGAGAACGAGTTCCGGGCCGAAGCCATCGGCTACCGCGTGGTGGTCTACCGCACCACCTCCAGCATTTTGTCGGCCTTGTTTGCCTGCCTGGCTGGCGCCATGCTGGCGCTCTGGCTGCGCTACAACGGGCCCGATACCTCGCTGTCGTTCGAGATCATGATGGACGTGCTGCTGATGGTGGTGATTGGCGGCATGGGCACGATTTACGGCGCGGCCATCGGCGCCGCCCTGTTCCTGGTGGCGCAAAGCTACCTGCAGGATTTGCTGCGCGTGGGGCACGAGGCGGCGTCTGCCTTGCCCTGGCTGGCCGCCTTGCTGTCGCCGGACCGCTGGCTGCTCTGGCTCGGCCTCCTGTTTGTTTTGTCGGTTTACTACTTTCCCACGGGCGTAGTGGGGCGGCTGCGTGCCGTGCGTACGCAGAGATAGATACGCTGCTGATCTATTCAAAAACCAAGGAGACAAGCATGAAGAAAAAATTGCAGAATGCGACCGGGCCAGTGCGGCTGACGACGGCGATGGCGCTGGGGGTGGGCTTGCTGGCCGGTTGCGGCGGCAGCGATGGGACGGTGACAAACGACTTGCCCACGGGTGTGACGCAGCACAGCGTCACACTCTACCCCGCCACAGCGCGTGGCACCGGGGACACCGCCGCCACGCAGGATTTGCTGACGGCGGGCCTGGGGCGCACCGGCCTCGGCGCTGCGGCGCCGGCTTATGTCGCGCCGCTGGCACCGACCGCGCTGGAGTTGCGCCGCAACGCCATTCACGGCAACTACCGCGGCCTGGTCGACGTCTCCGCCAACGGCGGCTACGGCACGCTGTATGGACCGAACGTGGATGTGGCAGGCACGGTCACCGCCAATGAGGGCTTGATTCCGGGGCGCGAATACATGGCTTCGCTGGACGATGGCACCGGCCGCAAACGCGTGGTCATGGCCGTGCAGGTCCCCGACAGTTTCGACCAGGCTGCGCCCTGTGTGGTGGTCGGGCCTTCATCGGGCTCGCGCGGTGTCTACGGTGCGGTGGGCGCCGCCAGCGAATGGGGTCTCAAGCGTGGCTGTGCCGTGGCCCTGACCGATGCCGGCAAAGGTGTTGGCCTGTATGACCTGAGCGATGACACCGTCAACCGCATCGACGGCACGCGCGCCACCCGGGCCGAGGCCGGCGCACTGAACTTCTTTGCCGCCAACATCACGGATGTTGCCCGCGCCGCCTACAACCTGCTGTTTCCCAACCGCCTCGCGCTCAAGCAGGTGCACTCGCAACTCAACCCCGAGAAAGACTGGGGCAACGACACGCTGGCCGCCGCGCGCTACGCGCTTTTCGTCTTGAACGACCGCTATGGGAGCGCCGCCAATCCGCTCCCCTTTGCAGCGGCCAACACGCTCATCATCGGCGCCTCGGTGTCCAACGGCGGCGGCGCGGTGATTCGCGCAGCCGAGCAAGACAGCAGTGGCCTGATTGACGGTGTGGTCGCCAACGAGCCCAACGTCCAGCCCTCGGTGGCCACGGGCTATGGCATCAACTTCGGCGGTGCGGCGGTCGCCGGTGTGGGCAAATCGACAGTTGACTACACCACCTATGGCAACCTGCTTCAGCCCTGCGCGGCCTTGTCTGCTGCGGCGTCGATGGGGGCGGAAGTGTCCTTTCACAATTACATTTCCTTCGCAGGCATGACGGCGCGTGCGACGGCGCGCTGCGACGGCCTGGCCGCCAAGGG
Organism: Rhodoferax ferrireducens; assembly: GCF_003347515.1. GTDB lineage: Bacteria > Pseudomonadota > Gammaproteobacteria > Burkholderiales > Burkholderiaceae_C > Rhodoferax. Next base: position 94,028 of record NZ_QEII01000290.1, read on the forward strand.
GCTGGTGAGCGGCGCGGATACGGCCGCGCGCTCGCTGGATGCCTTGAGCAAGTTGCGCGCCTACGGCTGGACGCCTGACAACGACACCATGCACAGCGCGCATTACGGGCTCGGCAATGGCCCGATTCTGTCGGCGATGTACCCCGTCAGCTACGGCCGTTTCTCGGTACTTGATAACGTCTGCAACACCAGCTTCGCCCAAGTGGTTGCAGCCACCGGCGACCCGGTGGCGGTCACCGCGACGACCAAGGCCGGGAGCTTTGCCAGCGCCAACGGCACCGCCAATGGACAACCGGCCAACGTCGTCTACAACGACTCCGTGGGCGGCGCACGCTCCTGGCAGCTGGCGACTTCGCTGTCCACCGGCGTGCAGGACTTCGGGCTGGACAACGCGGTATGCCAGCGCGCGCTGGTGACCGGCGTGGACGCGGCCGGTGCCGCCCTGACAGTGGCAACGACGCCAACGCTGGCGCAGAGCACCGCCGTGCGCACGGGTCTGGCCGAAGTCCTGTTCAACGGCAATCTGCGGGCCAAGCCGACCCTCATCGTGGCCGGGCGCAGCGACGCGCTGTTGCCGATCAACAATGCGGCGCGCGCTTATGTGGCCTTCAACCGCTCGGTGGAGGGTTCGGCCAGCAAAGCGCGCTACATCGAGGTGACCAACGCGCAGCATTTCGACGCCTTCCTGGGGCTGAGTGGCTTTGACAGCCGCTACATCCCGATGCACACCTACTTCAACCGTGCCATGGACGCGATGTACGCTCATTTGAAGAACGGGACCGCGTTGCCGCCGAGCCAGGTGGTGCGCACCACGGTGCGGGGCGGCACGCCCGGCGCTGCGCCTGCGATCACGGCCGCCAATGTGCCGGCCATCGCCGCGACCGCCGCGGCAGGCGATGCGATCAGCTTTAGCGGCAACAACATCACCATTCCGCAGTGAGGATGGAGGGGCATCGCAGGCTGGATGCCACCCCCGCACGGCCTTCGGGCCGGTGCGGGGGCACAGTGACCAGAGGGACGACGAGCAGACAGGAGACCACGCCATGCCAATGACATCACACTATCTGAGTTGCGCCGGGCGCGAGATGCATTACACCGAGTGGCGCACTGACGAGCCTATTGTCGAGCGCGGCACCGTGATCGCCTGGCACGGCCTGGCCCGCACCGGGCGCGACATGGATGAGTTGGCGGCCCACTTGAGCGCGCGTGGCTACCGGGTGATCTGTCCCGACACCATCGGCCGGGGCTTGAGCCAGTGGAGCCCCGACCCCCAGCAGGAATACTGCCTGGCGTTTTACGCGCGCCTTGCGCGGGAGCTGTTCGAACAGCTCAAGATTGAGAAAGCGCACTGGGTGGGCACCTCCATGGGCGGCGCCATTGGCACCGTGTGCGCATCCGGCCTGCTGCAGGCCGACATGAAGCCGCGCATCCAGAGTCTGACCTTGAACGACAACGCACCGCAACTGGCGCAGGCCGCTATTGAACGGATCAAGGCTTACGCAGGCAAACCGCCTGCATTCGCCACGGTGCTGGAACTGGAGGCCTTTTTCCGCCAGGTCTACAAACCCTACGGCGCTTTAAGCGACGCGCAGTGGCGGCGCCTGACCGAAACCTCCGTGCGCCGTTTGCCCGATGGCCGTGTCACGCCGCACTACGACCCGGCCATGGTGCAGCAGTTCACCCACCATCCCGATGACTACCTCCTCTGGGACCATTACGACCTGCTCGACATGCCGGTGCTGTGTTTGCGCGGTGCAGACTCTGATCTGGTGCTGCCCGAGACAAGCAACGAGATGCTGCGTCGCGGACCGGGCGCCCTGGGTTTGACGCAGGTGGTCGAGATTGAAGGCTGCGGTCACGCCCCGGCACTCAACGTGCCCGGGCAGCTGGACCTGGTCACCGCCTTCATTGACGGTGTCAATAAAACGTATGCTATTTAGTTGATAGCGGGTTGCGCAGGGTGTACGAGGGCTAGAGCCCTATTTGATGCTGAAAATCCGCTACTTCACATTGCACTCACGGCGCAGCAGGGCGATGGCGTCCTTCAACTCGTAGTCAAAGTCGCTTTGCAGCGTGGGCTGCGCTTCGTCCAGAAAGGCCTGCCACAGCTGGGCGTAGTCGTCCTGGTGTTGCGCGGGGGCGTGATTCAGGATGTACTGGCGAGTCAGTTCCGGGCTGAGGCCGGACTTGCGGATCTTGCGGACCAAGGCGGCAGCGCTTTTTTCGGTCAACAGGGTTTTGGGCGCGGTCTTGGTGGCCACGCACAGGAACAGGGTCAGCAGCGAGCCGTCATCACTGTGGCCGCCCGTGGCCTTGTTCCAGGCCAGCGAGGCCGAGCGGTCATGGTGGTCTACTTCGCTCAAGCCGTCCTCGGTCCAAAAATACCGGCCCATGAACGCTGGTGTCTGGTCAAACAGTTTTCTGGCGGGCAGGGTGGCGTCAAGAATCTTCGGCAAATCCGCCAGCACGGACTGGCGCACCGCCTCCACGGCGGCGCTGAGGTGACCGGGCAGATTTTTTGGGATCGTGATAAGGACAGCGAGCAAACTGGTGTTCGCGTTGGCCGGGTCACTGCCTTGGCCTGCCGCTTTTGCTTCGCCATATTTTTTGCGCAGCGCCGCCACCATCTTTTCAAATGCGACCCAGTCCGGCATCTCGGTGCGTTTGCAGGCCAGGACCAGCAAGGCGGTGCGGATGACCGCTTCGGCGTCCTTGCCCGCCTCTTCCAGTTCGCTGGCTTCCATGCCCAGTTTGTCCGCCAGCCAGATGGCGGCATCGATCACTTGCGCTACCTGGCGGCGTTTGGCGAGTTCGGCCTGGTACTCGGCCAGGCTTTTGAGCGACCACTTGGCCAGCAGCGGAATGTGCTCGTCGGTGAAGCCGCCGTGCTCATTCATGCCGAAGTGGCTGTTCTGCGGCATGGCCACCAGGCTTTTGAGCATGTCCGAGCCGCCTTTGGAGCGCGACAGAAACGAATGGTCGCGCAGCGCCTCGGCCGCAAGCGTCAGGTCGCCGTTGCTCGTGCTTTCCAGGTAGAGGCTGACCAGATTGACCATGCGGTCCTTGGCTTTTTCCAGCTCGGGGCGCAAGAACTCGTTGCCAAAGTAGCGCGCAATTTGCACCATGCCCTTGGGCGCATCCTCGCAAATGGTGTCCAGTTTCTGCCGATCAATGATGCCGTTTTGCACGCCAAACAGCAGTGCTTTCTCAAAAAACGGGCGAGTGTCGTAGACCGAAACGGTTGCAGCGGGGAGGGCGGTGGTGTGCGTGGGCATCGTGACGAAAGTGGCAAGTCCGGGTTGGCAGATCGGGGGGTAGGTCTTGAGTGAGCGGCACCCGGCCTAAATGGCCGATTCCTCGTCCGACTCGCGCGCCGCCGGTGTGGCTTTGCCGCGGTCGGTGTCGCCGGTCTCGACCTTGCCGTCATCTTCTTCAGCTTCGCCGTCCTCACCCCCGCCGGCCTCGAACGCACGGGCTTTGGCGCGCAGCACCAACAGCATTTCAATGAAAAGATCGGGGCACTGATAGCGCAGTATCCACGCCAGCTCCATCCAGTCCTGGTCCGCCACTTCGTCCTGTTCCAGGCGCGGCTTGGCGTAGGCCGAGGCGTAGAGGGCAGTTTCTGACAGCATTTCGCCGTCGTCTTCCACCGTGTCAAAGGTGCCGGTGCGGGCAAAGGCCTCGACGCGGCTCCATTTTTCTTCAAAGTAGTCCGCCAGCGCCTCGCTGCCGCCTTCCAGGTCGCCAATGGCGGTCATGAACTCGACCGGGTCCGCGTCCTCCCGAAAGATGATCGAGTTCAGCATGCCGCGCAGGTGGGTGCGGGTCAGGTCCTTGTATTGCTTTTCGATCACCACCGCCCGGGCAAACTGGGCCGGGGTGACCATCAGGTTGATGACCGATTCCTTGGAGTTGTCGTATTCGCGGATGATGGCCAGGATGTCCTTGGGCGGCAGTTGCTCCAGCACCACCATCAGCGCCGAGTCGCCCTCGATGTCGGCCAGTTCGACCAGGGCCGACTCGGCGCCGACGATGTCGCCGGCGGCAATCAGGCTTTGGGTTTTTGCGATGAGGGCGAGGTGGTTCATTGGAGTTTCCTGGTCAGTTAGAGGGGGCAGCGCGGGCGCTTTACCGGTCTTTGCGGTCAAAGCCCTGTTCGACCATCCAGTCGGCGCCAGCGTCTTCGCGCACGCGGGCTGCTTTTTCTTCTTCGGCGTCAAACTCGTTGAACGGCTCGTCGCCATCCTCCTCATCGCCGTTTTCGCCGTCTTCGTCGTCATCCTCATCCGCACTTTGGGCAACCGGCGTGGTGTCCGGCTTGCCGTACATGTACTCCAGGCCGGCCGCCACCGTTAAAAACCAGGCGCCCATGGGTTCCTTCAGGATTACCTGGGTCAATTCGTGAGCCCAGGGCGTCAGATGCGCCGCGTCCACCAAAGTATCCCAATCCGGGAATTCGTCCGACTCGTGCGTGAGCAGGTGATCCATCACGGCGGGCAGTTTGAAGCGAAAGCCCTGGTGGAAGATCACCGCCACCATCTCCGGGCTGAGTTCGATCATCTGGAGCAAAAAGCCGAGTTCTTTGCGTCTTTGCGTCAAACGCTGGCGCAGCACGTCCCGTCCTTCGGAATCAAATGTCAGATCGTCCATTTCAGACTGGTAAGCCGAGCGCAGCTGGAGGAAAAAGGGGGAAATTCTCATGTCACCGGGTTTCAAAGTAGAGGGTTAAAGTAGTTTTGCCAAATATCGCGCGCCGTCTCGATCGGGCTGTCGAGCAGGTTGCGGCGGCGGTTGTCGTCGTAAGCCTGGCGTTTGGCATCATCCGAGAGCACCTCATAGGCCTCTTGCACCGCCCGAAAACGCTCCGGCGCACTGGCAGCGGCATTTCGGTCAGGGTGGTGAAGCGACGCCTTCTGGCGAAACGCCTTCTTGATATCGGCCAGCGTCGCAGCGCTGCCAAGCCCGAGGGTTGCGTAGTGGTCTTTCATGCGTACTCTGGCTGTTGGTGTGGCAAGGTTGGGGATGGTTCAACCTATCTGTCACATTTTGTGGGGGCTGTTCTTCGTTTTTCCGGCGCCGGATGGGCGACGGGCCGGGGCGGTGCAAACAAGGAACTTGGGGGGTGTGATTATGCCCGGCGCGAATTACGGCGTCGCACAAGTCACCTGACCCAGGGGTTGCCGGCTGTCCAGAATCTCCAAAATGCGCTGCAGTTCTGACTGCAACTGGCTTCGCGTCTCCAGCGCATGATGGCCCAGGCTCCCGCTCAGACTCATTTCGCAGGATGAAATTGGGATGCCCTTGTTGGCGAAAGCAATGCTGTTGCTTCGATCGAGGACGTTGATTTCCACGAAATTGCCCTCGAACGCCTGCTTGATTCGATCGATGAACACCGGATGCGCCGGATTGTCGTTGTCGAGGTTGACCACCAGCACACTGCTGGGCGTCATGATGCGACAACAGTTTCTGTAAAAGGCGGGGGTGCACAACTGAACCGACAGGCCGCGCGCATCAAAACCGTCCACCAGGATGACGTCAAACCCGGGCGGCGCATCACGCACAAAATCGGCCCCGTCGGCGCACACCACCTGCAAGCGCTCATCATCGTCCGGGATCAGAAACTGCTGACGCATGGCAATGACGTGCGGGTTGATTTCCACCACCGTGATCCGGGTTTGCGGGAAGTTTTGGTAACAGAACTTGGCGAGTGATCCGCCGCCCAGGCCGATCATCAATATATGCGCTGGTCGGGGCTTGGCCAGCAGAAAAGCCATCATGGTCTTCGTGTAAGGCAACTCCAGGTCGAACGGCCGTTGACAGGACATCAGGCTTTGCATGCCGTCCATGTGGAAGTGCAGGGACCGACCTGCCGGGTCGTTCTGGACAAAAGGCTGGGCGTGGTCTGGCACGTCAAGCGACTCGGGCATGCAGGGCTTTTCGCTCGTTCAAGGCAAAGTAATCAAAATCAACGTTGCCGCGCATGGCGTGCGCAGACACGGGAATGTTCTTGCCGGCGAAGACAATCACATTCCCGTCCCTGTTGGCAGGCACCTCAGCCGTGTTGTTGCCAAATGACCGGTTGATGCGGTCTATGAACAGCTCGTACAAGCGGTGGTAGCCATGCAGGTTGACCGCCATGACACCGGGGTCGGCCAGCACCCGGCAGCAGTTTTCATAAAAGTGCTGCGAACACAGCGCGGCGGGTTGGCCCTGTTGGTCGTAGCCATCGACCAGCAGCACGTCGAAATCCGGTTCGGCATCGCGCACGAAATCGGCGCCGTCGGCCTCGATCACCTGGAAGCGTTCGTTGTCGTCGGGAACCAAAAACTCCTGGCGCATGGCAATCACATGGGGGTTGATTTCCACCACCGTGATCTTTGTTTCGGGCAGTTGCCGATAGCAGTATTTGGCCAGGCTCCCGCCGCCCAAGCCGATCATCGCAATGTGTCGGGGTTGGCGCTGGAGGCGCAAAAACCCCATCATGGTTTTGGTGTAGTCCAGTTCCAGCTCGTCCGGCTGGCTGGTGCGCATCCGGCTTTGCAGGTGAGTGTTGGAAAAGTGCAAGGACTTGCTGTTCTTGTCCTCGCAGATGGTGGGCACCTCATGGTGCGGACGGGCGGATTCAGCGTGATCTGGCATAAAAAGGACAAATTTGAGGGGACAGCAGCAGCGGCGCGACGTCAAACCTTAGCGTTGCGCGTTGACCTCGGCCACGGTCAAGGCGGTCATATTGACCAGACGGCGCACCGTGGCGGCGGCGGTCAAGATATGAATGGGCTGGGCCGCCCCGAGCAGAATGGGGCCGATCGAGATGCCACCACCCGCCGCTGCCTTGAGCAGGTTGTAGGTGATATTGGCCGCGTCCAGGTTCGGAAACACCAGCAGATTGGCTTCTCCGTTCAGGGTGCTGCCCGGCATGAGCTGGCGCCGGTGGGCCGTGTCGAGCGCCATGTCGCCATGCATCTCGCCGTCAATCTCCAGCCAGGGCGCCTGTTCCTGCACCAGCGCCAACGCCTGGCGCATCTTGACGGCGGAGGCTTGCTGGCTGGAGCCGAAGTTGGAGTGGGACAGCAAGGCAGCTTTGGGGTGCACGCCAATGCGCAGCATTTCTTCGGCCGCCAGCACCGTGATCTCGGCAATCTGCTGGGCGCTGGGGTCGTAGTTGACATGGGTGTCGACCAGAAAGACCTGGCGGCCCGGCAGGATCAGGCCGGTGACACAGGCGTAGGTATTGACGCCGGGACGCTTGCCGATGACCTGGTCCACATAGTTCAGGTGCAGCGAGGTGGTGCCCCAGGTGCCGCAGATCACGCCATCGACCTCGTTTTTCTTGAGCAGCATGACCGCGATCAGGGTCAGGCGGCGGCGCATTTCAATCTTGGCGGTCTGCTCGGTGGTGCCCAGGCGTTCGGTCAGCTGGTGGTAGGTCTGCCAGAAATCGGGGTAGCGCTCGTCTTGCTCGACGTTGACGATGTCGTAGTCCGCACCTTGTTTCAGGCGCAGCCCAAACTGCTCGATGCGCTGGGCGATGATGGCCGGGCGGCCAATCAGCGTGGGTCGTGCCAGGGCTTCATCCACGATGATCTGGCAGGCACGCAGCACGCGTTCATCCTCGCCTTCCGCGTAAGCCACCCGCTTGGTCGGCGCCCGTTTTACCGCGGCAAAAATAGGTTTCATGAGTGTGCCGGAGGCATACACAAAGGCCTCCAGGCGTTCGCGGTAGGCCGCCAGATCCGTGATCGGCGTCATGGCCACGCCCGATTTCGCAGCGGCCTCGGCCACGGCGGGTGCGATGCGCGTCATCAGGCGCGGGTCGAACGGGCGCGGAATCAGGTAGTCCGGGCCAAACGCCATTTGTTCACCTGCGTACGCTGCCGCGACCACGTCACTTTGTTCCGCTTGCGCCAGTTCGGCAATCGCATGCACGGCGGCGATTTCCATCTCCAGTGTGATGGTGGTGGCGCGCGAGTCCAAGGCGCCCCGGAAGATGTAGGGGAAGCACAGGACATTGTTGACCTGGTTCGGGTAGTCGGCACGCCCGGTCGCCATGATCGCGTCGTCGCGCACGGCCCGGACCTGCTCCGGGGTGATCTCCGGCGTGGGGTTGGCCAGGGCAAACACCAGCGGTCGCGCCGCCATGGACCGGACCATCTCGGGCTTGAGCACGCCACCCGCCGACAGGCCCAGAAAAATATCGGCCCCTTCGATGATTTCGCCCAAGGTGCGCGCGCTTGTCGGTTGGGCGTAAACAATCTTGTCCTCGTCCATCAGCTCGGTGCGTCCCTCGTACACCACGCCGGCCAGGTCGGTGACATAAATGTTCTCGCGCGGAATGCCCAACTTCACCAGCAAGCCCAGGCAGGCCAGGGCGGCGGCACCGGCGCCCGAGGTCACCAGCTTGATCTTCTTGGGGTCTTTGCCCACCACCTTCAAACCGTTCAGGATGGCGGCGCCGACCACGATGGCCGTGCCATGCTGGTCATCGTGAAACACCGGAATGTTCATGCGTTCGCGCAATTTGCGTTCCACATAAAAACAGTCCGGCGCCTTGATGTCTTCCAGGTTGATGCCGCCAAACGTGGGCTCCAGCGCAGCAATGATGTCCACCAGCTTGTCCAGATCGGACTCATCGATCTCCAGGTCGAACACATCAATGCCGGCGAACTTCTTGAACAGAACGGCTTTGCCCTCCATCACCGGCTTGGCCGCCAGCGGGCCGATATTGCCCAAGCCCAGCACGGCCGTGCCGTTGGTGATAACGGCCACCAAATTGCCACGGCTGGTGTATTTGAAGGCCGCGTTAGGGTCTTTGACGATTTCTTCGCAGGGGGCTGCCACCCCGGGCGAGTAGGCCAGACCCAAATCATGCTGGTTCACCAGTTGCTTGGTTGCGGCAATCGCCAGCTTGCCCGGTATCGGGTGTTCGTGATAGTCGAGCGCGGCCTGACGGAGTTGTTCGTTTTTGGTGATTTGCGTTGGCATGGTGACGGGTCTTTCTGCCGCGTGGACGGCGTTAAATGTTTCAGGAATCTTTGGACACCAGGGCCAACAGGGCGGCGCGAATCACGCCGAATTCCAGGCTGCTGATCGTGACGCTTTTTCCCATCACCATGGGCGTCTCAAGGTCCAGGCCCGGCATCACCAGCAAGGCGTGTTGCCACGTCGCCTCCGTCTGACTCATTCGGTTCATGGCATGGATCCCGCATTGGATGACCTCGGGGCGAGACAGTTTTTTCAGGAGGCAGACGCGAATGGACAGGCCATTGGGCAAATACACCGTGGCGACGTCGCCGGTGTCGGCGCCGGTCTCCAGCACGTCCATCTGGCCGTCCTTGAAATCCGGGTCTTCCTTGAGCAAGCTTTTGATCGACTGCGCCAGACACTGCCGCGCAACTTCTTCGATCAAGGCCTCGTCGGGCAACAAGGCATGGCCCAGACCCCCCAGGCCCAGGGTCTGGTCCGAGGCGTCGTAGCGGGTGCAACGCAGCCCCCATTCGGGTTCGGCCTCGCAGGCCAGGCGAACCTGTGCCGTTGCTTGCGCGGCATAACAGACGGAATCCAGCCATTCCATAGACCGCTCAAACGCATCCACCATGCCGATGGCACAGGGGAATTTTTTGATGAAGGGCTGGGGATCGAGAATGCCGGCCCGCTTGCGCAGCAGGGGACTGGCCAGATGGACGTGATCGTGCTCTTCCCAGATGGCGGCACACGTCTGGCTTTCATCACATCCGGCCGGATGGAACTGGACCAGACTGAGACCACTGCTTGGGTGCGATCTGCCGAGGATCGTGGGCTGACCAGCGGTTTTGTGAACTCTTCGTTGCGGCATCAGAACATCTCAATTCACGCGACTATCAACATGCATCAGCGGCGTGACCAGCACGTTCGCTGCGTTCAACCGTGGGCCCGTCCGCCTATGGAAATGATGTAAATAGTCTAACAATAAGTGTATTGTAGTCGCTCTAAAAACACATAGAATGATAATCAAATTAACATATTAAAGCGCAAGCCATGGAACTCAAGACTGCTCGATTGACTGTGTTGGTCGATCCCGCCAAAAAGAAGGCCTTTGAGGCCCTCTGTGCGCGACAGGACGTGACGCCGTCGCAGGTGGTGCGACGGCTGATTCGTGACTATTTAATCCAGCATGGTGTGGATTTCATTCCCAGCGGGTCGCTCAAGGCGAGCGACCCCAAAGAAGACGGCCCGGGTCTGGGCTGAGTCTTCCGCTTACTTTTCGATGGCCAGCAGCTCGACTTCAAACGTCAGCGTGGCATTCGGCGGCACGGCAGCGCCTGCGCCACGGTCGCCATAAGCAGTGGCCGGCGGGCAGGTCAGCGTGGCCTTGCCGCCGACCTTGATTTTTTGCATGCCCTCGGTCCAGCACGGGATGACCCGGCTCAGCGGAAATGTGGCGGGTGCATTGCGCTTGTAGGAGCTGTCGAACTCCTTGCCGTCGACCAGGGTGCCACGGTAGTGCACCTTGACCGTGTCGGTCGACTTGGGGTTGGCGCCCGTGCCCTCGGTCGTGTGAGCGATCTTCACGCCGGAGGGCAGGGATTCCGTGGTGGCGGCGATGGCGCTGGTGGCAAGGACGGAAATGGCAAAGAGGGAGTAGAAAGATTTCATGCGGATGAATGGGGATGGTTGGGTTTTGGACCCGTAGTTTACGGCCCCGCTCCGCGCACGCTGGCGTCTGACGCATCTACCCAAACGGGGGCATCGACCAGATTTTCATAGTATTGAAATTCATGGCAACTTTTGGCCCAATGCGGGTTGGTCGATTTGCGGTCGCCCACGCCAATCAGCGTGCGGCCAGCCGCCTTGATCTTTTGCGCGAGGGGCATGAAGTCACTGTCGCCGCCAACGATCACGAGGGTGCCAATGTGGCCAAAGCGACCCAGGTCCTCAAACGCGTCGAGACACAGCCTGATGTCAGCCCCATTTTTGGCCGACGCGCCCGGGGGGAAAAGCTGAACCAGTTCTACCGCGCCCTGCAGCAAGGCATCGCGGTAGCGACCGAAAAACTGCCAGTTGCAATACGCGCGATTGATGGCCACCGGTCCAAACGACGCAGCCAGCTCGATGATGGCTTTGACGTCGATGAGGGGCTCCTGCGCCTTGAAGCGCCCATCCGGTTTGTTGTAGGAACCTTCTCCCAGTCGCGCCTCCGACAGACTCGCGTGAAGGTTTTCGAAGTCCCAATAGAGCGCGACCGATTTGTTTTCAACGCTGTTGCTTGTGTTCACGATGTCTTCCCGTCCATGGATGCTTGTCCATCATGCTAACCGGGCCGCCTGGCGCGTGGTGCGCAATGTTGCCAGCGCTGCATCAAAGGCAAACTGTGTGATCTGCCGCCCGAGGGGCTCACCGGGCTGGCCCAGTGCGGCTTGCAGCAAGGCGGCATGCGCCTGGAAATGCGCGATGGCGGCGGTGTCGCTCTGTGCCAGCAAGGTGTCGAGTTCGTCGAGCACGGCCCGCAGGGTTGCCGGGTCCGTTGGTGTGGTGTCCGCTGCAGGGCGCGCATCCGTTGAGGGGGGCAGGGCGGCGGCCAGGGCCATCAGTTCGCGGTTGATGGCATCGAGTTCCAGGTGAATGTCCTTGTCACGCAGCTGCTCGATCGGGCTTTCCCGCAAGCTCACTTCCAGGAGCCAGGCCATTTCCGCCAGACGCTCCGCCCCCAGAGTGCCTGCCGTGCCCTTGAGGGTGTGGGCCAGGCGCCGGGCGGTGGCCAGGTCGCCGCCGGCCAGGCTCGCGGCCACCTGTGTCATGTCATTGGCATGCGACTGGGCGAAATGGCCCAACAGATCGAGGTATTTGTGGGCTTGGCCGCGCAGTGTCGTCAGGCCACGCGCCACGTTGAGTCCTGGTACGCCGGCCAGGCGTGCCAGGGTGGCGGCGTCGGAAGTCGATCTTGGTGCGGGCTTTGCCACCGTATCAGTCGCGCGATCGGGCGGGTTCAATGGCCTGGCCTGCGCACCCTTCGTTGTCCCGGGCGGTAGCCATTTCAACAGGGCGGCATAGAACAGGTCCGGTTCGATGGGTTTGGCGACAAAGTCGTTCATGCCCGCTTGCAGGCAGGCACGGCGGTCCTCGTCGAAGACGTTGGCCGTCATCGCCAGGATCGGTTGGGTCTCCCAGCCCACCAGGGCGCGGATGGCGCGGCTGGCTTGTAGGCCATCCATATGGGGCATCTGAATGTCCATCAGGATCAGGTCGTAGGCCTGGGTCTGTGCTTTGGCCAGCGCTTCCTGGCCATCGCCGGCCGTGTCCACCGCCAGACCCACGCCGTGCAGCAGCTCCAGCACCACCTCACGGTTGATCAGGCTGTCCTCCGCCAGCAGGAGCCGGGCGCCGCCATGGCGCAGACGCAGTTGCATCTCCGCACTCCCGAAGTCCACGGCCTGCGTGCCAGGGGATGCGCTGGGCATGATGCCGTGGCCGCGTTGCAGGCGAGCCGTGAACCAGAAGGTGCTGCCTACCCCCGGCGTGCTGTCGGCACCGGCCTCGCCGCCCATCAGGTGCGCCAGCCGTCGGGTGATCGTCAGCCCCAGGCCGGTGCCGCCGTATTTGCGCGTGGTCGAGGTATCGGCCTGCTCAAAAGCCTGAAACAGGCGCGCCATCTGCTCGGGCGTAATGCCAATGCCCGTGTCCTGGACCTCGAAACGCACCAGCAAATCGTGCTCCTTGTCTTGCAACAGTCTGGCGCGCAGGACAATCGTGCCGTGCTCGGTGAACTTGATGGCATTGCCGGCGTAGTTGAGCAAAGCCTGGCGCAGCCGGGTGGGGTCGCCGCGCAGCCACAGGGGAACCGCACCCGCATCGAGTTCAATTTTCAGCCCCTTGCTGCGTGCCGATTCGCCGACGATGGAGTCGACATTGTCAAGAACGGCGGCAAGGTGAAAGTCGGTGTTTTCCAGTTGCAGCCGGCCCGCCTCGATTTTGGACAGATCGAGGATGTCGTTGATGATCGACAACAGGTGCTGGCCCGCGCTGTCAATCTTGTCCAGCCGCTCGCCCTGTTCCGGTGTGGTCCCGGTGCGTCGCAGCAGATGCGTCAGGCCGATGATGGCGTTCATGGGCGTGCGGATTTCGTGGCTCATGTTGGCCAGAAACGCGCTCTTGGCCTGGTTGGCGGCATCAGCCTGCTGCCGTGCCGTGCTCAGTTCCGCGGTGCGGCTGGCCACCAGTTCTTCCAGACCGTGACGATAGTGGTCCAGCTCTTCGCCCAGTCGCTTCTTCTCGGTGATGTCTTCCTTCACCGCCACGTAGTGGGTGATGCGCCCGTCCGGTTGACGCAAGGGGCTGATGATGGCGAACTCGGTGTATTCGCTGCCGTCTTTTCGGCGGTTCTGGAACTCGCCCTTCCAGGGCAGGCCCTGGGTCATCGCCGCCCACATGGCTGCATAGGTTTCGGTCGCCGTTTTGCCCGAGTGCAAAAGGCGCGGGTTCTGGCCGATCACCTCCTCGCTGGCGTAGCCCGTGGCTCGGACAAAGGCATCGTTCACATACTCGATTTGGGCCTGCATGTTGGTGATGACGATGCTTTCCGGGCTTTGCTGCACCGCCAGCGACAGTTTGCGCAGCTGGTCCTCGCTGGCTTTGCGCTCGGTGATGTCGCGGGAAATGCCGAAGACACCGAAGACCTGTCCGGTGCTGTCGCGCAGCGGCCCCTTGGTGGCCAGATACGTGCGCTCGCCATCGACGGTGGAGACGGTTTCCTCGTAGGTCTTGATCACGTTCTCGGTGATCACGCTGCGGTCATGGGCGCGGATCATCGCGGCCTGTTCCGGCGGGAAGAGCGCCGTGTCGTCGTGGCCCAGCGCCTGCCCGGAGGACTTGGCGGTGACCCGCATGGTTTCCTTGTTGAACAAGAGGTAGCGACCTTCCAGGTCCTTGACGAAGATCGCGTCGGTCGAACCGTCAACAATCGCCGCAAGCAATTGCTGGGTACGCCGGTTGTCAAGTTGCGCCTCCCGTTCACGCAGTGACAAGGTCAGGGCCTGCGCGAGCAGACGCCCGACCAGGGCAAAGAGCAGCAGCGAGGTCACGGCCACAAACAGCCATCCCTTCAAGGTACTGGCCAGGAGCATCTGAGCCGGGTCGCTGATCAGCCCGGCCAGCACTTTGTCAGACAGCACGATCCACAGGCCGGCGAACAGCGCATAGGTCAGAACCAGCTTCAAGGTGGCGGTCGTGGCCTGCAGGGTGCTGGCCGCCGTGGGTGCTGGACTTGGTTCAGGATTCATGGCCACTCTCTTATCAGGTCTGCCGCCGCTGCACTCAGTGGCCGTCGCGGTACTGTTCGGCAATCGTCACAAAATCAGTGAAGCCGGCCAGGAAGGCGTCGCACACGTCGGGATCGAAGTGCTTGCCGCGTCCGGCGGCGATGTGGTCGCGCGCGACGGCGTAAGGCATGGCCGTCTTGTAGACGCGCACCGAGATCAGGGCGTCGAACACATCGGCCACGGCCATCAGGCGCGCGGGCAGGGGAATGGCGTCGCCCGCCAGGCCGTCGGGATAGCCGCTGCCATCCCATTTTTCGTGGTGCCAATGGGCGATTTCCTTGCCCACGGCCAGGAAATCCACCGGCGTCTTGATGTCACGCTCCGCCTGCTCGATGGCGTCGCTGCCCAGCTTGGCGTGGGTTTGCATGATGACCCATTCCTCGGCGTCCAGCTTGCCGGGTTTGCGCAGGATGTGATCCGGAATGCCGACCTTGCCGATGTCGTGCAGCGGCGCCGAGCGGGCCAGCAGATCAATGTAATGCTCGCTCAGGGTCGCCACAAAGCGGGGATGCGCACGCAGCCCGAGGGCCAGGCGCTGCACATAGCCCTGGGTGCGCATGATGTGGTTGCCGGTTTCCGGGTCGCGTATCTCGGCCAGGTGCGCCAGCGCCCGAATGCTGACCCATTGCGTGAGGTCGTTCTCGGTCATGCGCCGGGCCACTTCGGCTTCGAGTGCTGTGTTCTGGTCTTTCATCCAGTCACGGGCTTGCTTGGCCTGGAGTTGTGTGAGCACCCGGGCCAGCACCACCGCCGGCTTGATCGGCTTGGTGATGTAATCGGCCGCCCCCAGCAGCAGTCCGCGCTCCTCATCGCCGTCGGCGACCAGGGCGGTCAGGAAAACCACCGGAATGTCCTGGGTGGCCGGCTGCTCGCGCAGCCGCGCCAGCACCGCATAGCCGTCCATGCCGGGCATCATCACATCGAGCAGGATCAGATCCGGCACCGGCAGGCTGCTGGCCACGCGCAAAGCGCCTTCACCCGAGGTGGCTGCCAGGACCCGGTATTGCGGGCGCAGCAGTTCGCTCAAGATCAACAGGTTTTCGGGCGAATCATCGACGATCAGGATGGTGGCGCTGGGTGCTGCGGACATGCGGGTTTTGCCGGGGCGTCTGGTGAAGATCAAACAGTATTACACCGCAAACCACCGGGCCCTTTTTGCCGATGAAAAATATATATGAAATTGGCGTATAGCCCGCTTGCAGTATGCGTAAGTAGCTATCAATTCAGGAGTTTGTGGTCTGCTTGTTGGTCTGCCAGCTGACGGCATCATAGATGCACATAGCTGGATATAAACGCAGTATTGTTGGGCACCCGGCCCATGCGAGCACGCTCGGGCTGGCACTGCCCCATGCCCGCCGCAGCACGTCCAGCGCAAACGCACTCGCATCCGCACACGGGTGGACCAGCGGGTGCCAAGCCAACTCTACAACCCGCGCCACCCGCAGCGTTCGCTGCTGTACCACACCATCAGTGAGCACCGAGCGGCGCAACAAGGACCGCGCGTTCGGCCGTTTCATCCACACCTGCGAGAAGCAGAAGGGCGACCCGGACCGGGAATAGCCCTGAGCGGACAGCCGTGGCCTGACCACTACCCGCCGGTCAGCACTCGACGATGGCCTTGATCACCCCGGCGGACGGGTCGAGCAGGTTCTGGAACTGGGTCGGTACATCCGCCAGCGCCAGGCGGTGGGTGTTCAGGGTGGGCGGGATCAGGCCCGCGCGCATGGCGTCGAGCACCGTGGTGAAGTCTTCGGTGGTCGCGTTTCGGCTGCCCAGCAGCGTCATCTCGCGCTTGTGGAATTCGGGGTCGGAGAAGGTGATGTTCGCGCCGACCACCGAGATCAGCACATAGCTGCCGCCGTGGGCCACGAACTTGAAGCCCCGCTCCATGGCCTGGGGGTTGCCGGTGGCGTCAAACACCACGTCGAAGAACTCGCCGCCTGTCAGTGTGGCGAGCTGCGCTTCGTCGCTTTCGCCGAGCAGCACACCGGCATGAGTGCCCAGGGCGCTGGTGCAAAAGTCGACCCGGTCCTTGCGGCCGTCCAGCGCGGTGACCGACGCGCCGCGCAGTTGTGCAAAGATCATCGCGGCCATGCCGATGGGGCCGGCCCCCACCACCAGCACGCGTTGCCCTGAGCGCAGGTCCGAGCGCCGCACGGCGTGGGCACCGATCGCCAGGAATTCCACCATAGCGGCCTGATCGAGAGACACGCCTTCTGCCTTGTGCACGAACTGCTGGGGCACGGTGAGGTATTCGGTGAACGCGCCGTCGCGGTGCACGCCGAGCACCTGGATGCTCACGCAGCAATTCGTCTTGCCCGCGCGGCAGGCGACGCAGATGCCGCACGACAGGTAGGGCATGACGTAGACCGTGTCGCCGGGGCGCAGGGCGCCGTCCGCCGGGGCGCCTTCGACGATGCCCGAGAGCTCATGGCCCATCACGCGCGGGTAGCTCAGGTAGGGCTGCTTGCCGGTGAAGATGTGCAGGTCGGTGCCGCATACGCCCACGCGCTTGACACGCAGCAGCACGTCGTTGGCGCCGCGTTCGGGCATGGGGCGGTCTTGGGCCAGCAGGGTGCCGGGGGTTTCGCAGACTACGGTCAGCATGGAAAGTCCTTAAGTTCAAACAATGTTGTGTTCCGCCAGCTCGCTGCGGGTGGGCAGGCCTTCCATGTCGCCGATGACCTGCAGTGCCCGCGAGGCGATCCAGTTGGCGCGCCGCAGGGCCTGTGGCCAGGTCAGGCCCTCCAGTTGGGCGCTGATGATGCCCACGGCAAAAGCGTCGCCAGCGCCCACGGTGTCCACCACCACGGGCACGGGCACGCCGGGCACATGGCCGTGTTCGCCGCTGGCGGCGCGGAAGTAGGCGCCGTCGGCACCGAGCTTCACCACCACTGCCTTCGCGCCCCGGTCGATGTACCAGGCGGCGATGTCGGCGGGGGTGGTCTGGCCGGTCAGCAGCTTGCCTTCGTCGTGGCCGGGCAGAACCCAGTCGGCGTGGCGGGCAAGTTCGTTCAGGGTGTCGCGCATGGTGGCCGTGTCGGGCCACAGGCTGGGCCGCAGGTTGGGGTCGAACGAGACGCTGCGGCCCGCGCCGCGCAGGGTCTGCATGGCGTGGGCCACCAGCTCGCGGGCCGCGGGCGACAGGGCGGGGGTGATGCCGGTGGTGTGCAGATGCCGGGCCTTGAGCGCGTAGTCGGGCTTCAGGTGCGCCACGCCGAGCTGGCTGGCCGCCGAGCCGCGGCGGTAGTACTCGATGGCCGGGTCGCTGCCGTCCACGCTGCGCGACTTGAGCATGAAGCCGGTCGAGCGGTTCGGGTCCACTTCGACCTGCGAGGTGTCCACGCCTTCGGCTTCGATGGTCTGGCGCACATAGCTGCCAAACGAGTCGGCCCCCACGCGGCTGATCCAGCCCACCTTGAAACCAAGGCGCGCCAGGCCGATGGCGACGTTGCTGTCCGCACCGGCCAGCCGTTTGCTGAAGGTTTGCACCTGCGCCAGCAGCCCGGGCTCCTGCGCCACCAGCAGCGCCATGGTTTCACCCAGCGACAAGACATCGAGTTGATCGGGAGATGTGTTCACTCGGCCAGCTCCCCATGGTTCACGGCCACCAGCGTGGCCAGTACGCCGCGTGTCTGCAGCGATTGCAGGGCGCTCAGCAGGGCCGTCGCCAGCGGCGCATTGCCCGCCAGATCGCCAAACACCGGCGCGTAGGACAACATGGCCTGCACGGCTTCGATGCTGGCCCCCCGGCCCAGCGAGCGCTGGTACAGCGCCGTCAGTTCGGTGGCGTGGGGGTCGTCGATGGGGTAGGGCTGGCCCTGCTCGTCCACGCCGCGCAGGTAGTGCATCCAGGCCGCAATGCCCAGCGCCATGCGGGGCACCGGCAACCCGGTGGCCAGCCGGTCGCGCACGGTGCCGAGCAGGCGCTGGGGCAGCTTCTGCGAGCCGTCCATGGCAATCTGCTGCGTGCGGTGCGCCAGCGCGGGGTTGGCGTAGCGGGCGAGCAGGTTGGCGCGGTAGCCGGGCAGGTCCAGGCCGGGAAGCTCGGCCAGGGTGGGTTCGATCTCATCGCGCATCAGGGCTTCGATGTGCTCGCGCAGCGGCGCCTGGGCAATGGCTTTGTCCACCGTCTGCCAGCCCGCCATGGCGCCCAGGTAGGCGATGCTGGAGTGCGTGCCGTTGACCATGCGCAGCTTGAGCCGCTCAAAGGGTTCGGCGTCGGCCACGAAACGCGCGCCGCCCAGCGTCCAGTCAGGTCGGCCGGCCGCGAAGTCGTCTTCCACCGCCCAGTCAAAAAAGGGCTCGCCCAGCACCGGCCAGCGGTCTTCGATGCCCAGCGCCTGGCTCACGGCGGCGCGGTCGGCGTCGGTGGTGCGGGGCACGATGCGGTCCACCATGGAGCAGGGGAAGCGGCATTCGGCGGCGATGCGCTGGGCCAGCGCCGGGTCCACCGCTTCGGCACAGCGCAGCACGGCGCCGCGCAGCACGCGGCCATTGGCCGGCAGGTTGTCCAGCGACATCAGCGTGAGCGGCCCGTGGCCGCGCGCGTGGCGCAGCCGCAGCCCGTACACCAGCATGCCGATGGCCGAGCGCGGCGCCGCGGGGTGGGCCAGATCGTGGGCGATGTCCGGGTGGTCCAGCCGCAGCGCGCCGGTGGCCGGGTCGTGGCAGTAGCCTTTTTCCGTCACCGTCAGGCTCACGATGCGGGTGTCTGCCGCCGCGATGGCGTCCAGCACCGCTTGCGGGTTTTCGGGGGCCACCAGCAGGCTGCGCACGGCGCCAATCACCTGCAGGCGCTGGCGCGGTTGGCCCTGGGCGTCCGCGTCGCGGATCGCCAGCGTGTACAGGCCGTCCTGCGGCGCCAGGGCATCACGCGTGTCGGGCTGGCGCAGCGAGACGCCGACGATGCCCCAGCGCAGGTCGCCCGCGGCCAGGGCCGCCTCGGTGGCGGCGGCCATGTGGGCGCGCATGAAGGCGCCAATGCCCAAATGCACGATGCCACTTTGCAGGCACTGGCGGTCGTAGGCCGGGCGAGCCACCGCGGCCGGCAGTCTGGCCAGGTGTTGGGGGTGAAGACGATTCATAGGTGGTTCATGGGCGGCTCACCAGCTGCACAGCGTGCCGTCGTGCTGCAGGCGGTTCACTGGCAGGTAGGCGCGTTGGTAGGGGTACTTCGCGGCCAGTGCTTCGTCAATCGTCACGCCGTGGCCGGGGGCTTCGCCAGGGTGCATGTAGCCGTCCTTGAAGCTGTAGGCGTGCGGGAACACGGCGTCTGTCTCATCGGTGTGGCGCATGTATTCCTGGATGCCGAAGTTGGGCACCCACAGGTCGAAGTTCAGCGCGGCGCCCATGCACACGGGCGAGAGGTCGGTGGCGCCGTGCGATCCGGTGCGCACCTGGTAGAGCGCGGCCAGGTCGGCAATGCGGCGCAGGTGGGTGATGCCGCCGGCGTGGACCACGGTGGTGCGGATGTAGTCGATCAACTGGTTCTGGATCAGGTCCTTGCAGTCCCAGATGGTGTTGAAGATTTCGCCCACGGCCAGCGGCGTGGTGGTGTGCTGGCGGATCAGGCGAAACGACTCCTGGTTCTCGGCCGGCGTGGTGTCTTCCAGCCAGAACAGGCGGTAGGGCTCCAGGTCCTTGCCCAGGCGGCCGGCCTCGATGGGGGTGAGGCGGTGGTGGGCGTCGTGCAGCAAATGGATGTCGGGGCCGACAGCGGCGCGTACCTTGTCAAACAGCTCAGGTGTGTGGCGCAGGTATTTTTCCGTGGACCAGTCGTGTTCGCTGGGCAGGTCGGCATCGGCCGGCTCATAGAACATGCTGCCGCGGCCCACGCCGTAGACCTTCTCCAGGCCGGGCACGCCGCTTTGCGCGCGGATCGCCTTGTAGCCCATCTCCTTGTAGCGCAGCACTTCTTCCACGGTCTGGGTGATGTCTTTGCCGTTGGCGTGGCCGTACACCATCACGCCGGTGCGGCTCTTGCCGCCCAGTAGCTGGTACAGCGGCATGTTGGCGGCTTTGGCCTTGATGTCCCACAGCGCCGTGTCCACGCCGGCGATGGCGCTCATGGTCACCGGGCCGCGGCGCCAGTAAGCGCCTTTGTAGAGGTACTGCCAGATGTCTTCGATCTGCTGCGGGTCGCGCCCGATCAGGCAGGGAATGACGTGGTCGGTCAGGTAGCTGGCCACGGCCAGTTCGCGGCCGTTGAGCGTGGCGTCGCCGATGCCGGTCAGGCCCTCATCGGTCTCGATCTTCAGGGTCACGAAGTTGCGGCTGGGCGCGCACACGATGACTTTGGCGGCGGTGATCTTCATGGTGTCTTTGAGGGAGTGAGGGGGTTTACATGACGGCGCCCAGCGCCCAGGGCACGAACTCGTTCTGGCCGTAGCCGTGTTGTTCGCTCTTGGTCTTGCGGCCCGAAGCGGCGGCCAGCATTTCCTGGAAGATGCGTTCGCCCAGCTGCTCGACGGACTCCAAGCCGTCGATGACGGTGCCGCAGTTGATGTCCATGTCTTCTTCCTGCTTGGCCCACAGCGCGCTGTTGGTGGCCAGCTTGAGCGAAGGCGAGGGCGCGCAGCCGTAGGCCGAACCGCGCCCGGTGGTGAAGCAGATCAGGTTGGCCCCGCCCGCCACCTGGCCGGTGGCCGACACCGGGTCGTAGCCCGGCGTGTCCATGTAGACAAAGCCTCGTGCCGTGATGGGCTGGGCGTATTCGTACACGTCCACCAGGGGCGTGGTGCCGCCCTTGGCGATGGCGCCCAGCGACTTTTCCAGAATGGTGGTCAGGCCGCCGGCCTTGTTGCCGGCCGAGGGGTTGTTGTCCATCTCGGCGTGGTGGCGCGTGCAGTACTCGGTCCACCACCGCAGGCGGGCTTCAAGCTTGTCGGCCACGGCCTGCGACACCGCGCGCTGCAGCAGCAGGTGTTCACCGCCATAGATTTCGGGCGTCTCGGACAGCACGGCGGTGCCGCCGTGGCGCACCACCAGGTCCACCGCCGCGCCCAGCGCCGGGTTGGCGCTGATGCCGGAGTAGCCGTCCGAGCCGCCGCACTGCAGGCCCACCACCAGGTGGCTGGCGGGCACGGGCTGGCGCTGCACGGCGTTGGCTTCTGGCAGCAAGGCTTGGACGGTCTCGATACCGCGCGCCACGCTCCTGGCGGTGCCGCCCGTGTCCTGGATGCTGAAGGTCACCAGCTTGGCGCCTTCGCGCAGGCCTTCCTGCGCCAGCAGGCCCTGGATCTGATTCGTCTCGCAGCCCAGGCCCACCACGATGACGGCGGCGAAGTTGGCGTGCCGTGCGTAGCCGGCCAGCGTGCGGCGCAGCACGCGCAGGCCTTCACCCTCGCTGTCGGTGGCGCAGCCGGCGCCGTGGGTCAGCGCCACGATGCCGTCCACGTTGGGAAATGCTGCCAGCGCCTCGGGGTGGATATCGCGGCGGAAGTGGTCGGCAATGGCGCGCGCCACGGTGGCCGAGCAGTTCACGCTGGTCAGCACGCCGATGTAGTTGCGCGTGGCCACCCGGCCATCGGAACGCACGATGCCGTCAAAGGTGGCCGGAGTGGCCACATAGGCCACAGGCCGCACATCGCCGCCCACGGTGTGGCCGCGGTCAAAGCGGCTGAAGGCCAGGTTGTGCGTGTGCACATGCTGCCCGGGCGCGATGGCCTGGGTGGCGGTGCCGATGATCTGGTTGTAGCGGCGCACCGGTTCGCCCGCCGCGATGGCGTGCACCGCGATCTTGTGGCCCGGCGGAACCAGGCCCGACACGGTGATGCCTTCGGATTCGATGTGCGTGCCGCCCAGCAGTTGCTGGCGGGCGATGACGACGTCGTCGTTCGGGTGGATGCGGATGACGGGGTTCATGGTGGCCAGTGGGTTGGATGCGGTCTATTTCAGCAAGCCCATTTGCTGCGGCAGCCACAGCGTCAGGGCCGGGATGTAGGTGATGGCGATCAGCGCCAGCATCAGCGGCACCAGCCAGGGCAGGATGGCCATGGTGGTGCGCTCCACCGAGAGCTTGGAGATGCGCGCCAGTACGAACAGCACCATGCCCAGCGGTGGGTGCAGCAGGCCGACCATCAGGTTCAGCGTCATGATCAGACCGAACTGGACCGGGTCGATGCCAAGCTTGATCACGATGGGCAGCAGGATGGGCACCAGAATCGTGATCGCCGCGATGGTGTCGATGAAGCAGCCCACGAACAGGATCAGCAGGTTGGCCAGCAGCAGGAACACCCATTTGTTGCTGGTGATGGAGAGGATCCAGTCGGCCAGGGCCTGCGCGGCCTGCGTGGTGGTGAGCAGCCAGGCAAAGATGGACGCGGCGGTGACGATGAACAGCACCGAGGCGGTGGTCTCGATGGTCTCGAAGGTGGCTTGCGCCAGCGTTCGCAGGGTCATGGAGCGGTAGCGCACCAGGCCCAGGAACAGCGCCCAGATCACTGCGGCCACGGCGGCTTCGGTCGGGGTGAACCAGCCCATGGTCATGCCACCGATCAGGATGACGGGAGCCATCAGTGCCAGCACCGCAGAGAAGTTGTAGCGCCAGTCTAGCGCGATGAGTGCGACAAAGGCCGCACCCGCCGCCAGGTTGACCGACGCACCCGCCTTCACGGCCAGCCACACCGCCATCGGAAAGGCCAGCACCACCAGAATTTCCATGGCGGCGGCGCCCAGGCGACCCCAGTGGAAGGCCACGTCGCCGCCCCAGCCATTGCGGTGGGCAAAGTAAGCCACGGTGACCATCATCAGTACGGTCATGAACAGGCCGGGCAGGATGCCCGCCACGAACAACGCGCCGATCGAGACGTTGGCCATCATCCCGTAGATCACAAAGGGCAGCGACGGCGGAAAGATCGGGCCCAGCGTGGCCGATGCCGCGGTCACGCCCACCGCAAACTCGGTGGAGTAGCCGTGTTCCTTCATGGCCTTGATCTCGATGGAGCCCAGCCCCGCCGCGTCGGCGATGGCCGTGCCCGACATGCCCGAGAAGATCACCGAGCCGATGATGTTGACCTGCCCCAGGCCACCCTTCATCCAGCCGACCAGGGCCACCGCGAAGTTGTAGATGCGCCCGGTGATGCCGGCAATGTTCATCAGGTTGCCGGCCAGGATGAAGAAGGGCACCGCCAGCAGCGGGAAGGACTCGATGCCCGAGATCATGCGCTGCGCCAGCACGATGTCGGGCACGCTGCCCGAGACCAGGATGTAGATCAGCGAGCCGCCCGCCATGGCCACGGCCACCGGCAGGCCGCAGAGCATCAGCCCCAGGAAAGAGACGATCAGGATCAACATGGTGGGGGTTCCGTTCAGTGGGCAGAAGCGTCGAAGAAGCCGGGGTTCTGCAGCGCCGAGAAACCGCGCCGCCAGTTCTCCACGGCCACCTGCACGCCGCGCACGGTCATCAGGGCAAAGCCGGCAAAGGCCAGCCAGTACACATGGCTTTTGTTCCAGTTGATGGTGGTCATGGGTTCGTTGTCCACGGCCAGCGCGTAGCGCGCCACCAGCCAGGCACCGTAGCCATAGAAGACGATGGCCGCCACGTCTACCGCGGTCGACAAGGCCCGGCCCACCGGGGTGGGCAGGTAGCGGTACACCAGGTTGACCTGAATGTGCCGCACCCGCCGCACGCACATGGACGCACCGATGAAGACGACCGGCATCAGGCAGTACACGGCCAGCTCCTCGGTCCAGGCGAACGAGTCGTTCAGCACATAGCGGCTGAAGAACTGCAGGAACACCAGGCCGGCCATGGTCCAGAAGAAGCCGAGGCAGATCCAGTCTTCGATGCCGTAACCCGAGAGATCGACCGTGTGCTGGTCGGCCTCTGCGAAGCTGGCCACCAGCGCTTCCGCGCTGGTCTCGACCGGATGCGACTCCGCTGCACCTCCCGCAGCGGGCAGAGCGTTTTGAAGCAACATGCCGGTTCGCCTTACTTGACGGCCTGGATGCGGTCCCAGTCGGCCTTCTGGTAGCCGAACTGCTCGAAGGCTACGTTCTTCAGCACGGTGTCGCGGAACTCGCCGGTGTTCACCTCGGTCACGCTCACGCCTTTGGTGCGGAACACGGCGGCCAGTTCTTTTTCGCGTGCGGCCACTTCTTTCGATGCCTTGGCGGCGGCCTCCTGCGCCACTTCGGTGAACATCTTCTTGTCGGCGTCAGACAGCTTCTTCCACAGGCCGCCGGCCACCACGGTGTTCAGGTGGTCCACGATGTGGCCGGTCAGCACGATGTGCTTCTGCACCTCGAAGAACTTCTTGGCTTCGATGGTGGGCAGCGGGTTCTCCTGGGCTTCCACGGTGCCGTTCTGCAGCGCCAGGTACACCTCGGCAAACGCGATGGGCGAGGTGTTGGCGCCGCAGGCCCGTGGCATGGCCAGGTAGGCCGGCACATCGGGCACGCGCATCTTCAGGCCCTTCATGTCGGCGCACTTGGTGATGGGCTTGTTGCTCGTGGTGTGGCGGGTGCCGTAGTAGGTGGTGGCGATGATCTCGTTGCCGCTCTTTTGCTCGTAGCCGGCCGTCAGCTCTTTGTAGATGTCGCTCTTGGTGTAGGCCAGCAGGTGGTCCACGTCGCGGAAGGTGTAGGGGTAGTAGGTGACGCCAATGCGCGGGAAGGCCTTGGCCGCAAAGCTGGAGCCCGAGATGATGATGTCCACCGTGCCCAGGGAGAGGCCCTGGTTGATGTCGTTTTCCTTGCCCAGCTGCGAGGCGGGGTACACGTCGATCTGGTAGCGGCCACCGCTGCGCTTCTTGATTTCTTCGGCCGCCCACACGGATGCGGTGTGGAAAGGCTCGGATGTCTCGTACACGTGGGCCCACTTGAGCTTGGTCTGTGCAAAGGCGGGGGCGGCGACCACAAGGCTCGCTGCCAGGGCCAGGGTGATGCGTTGGAATGTCATGGCTTGTCTCCTGTTGTTGTCGATACGGTGTCAGCCGGCGCCTAGCCAGGGATGAGCTGCACCTTGGTGCTGCGGCTACGGTCCAAAGCCAAATCGAAGGCCGCCTTCGATTCGCTGATCGGGATCTGTGCGCTGATGAGCGGGCGCACGTCGGCGCGCCGGCTGCGGATGGCCTGCACGGCCCAGTCGAATTCAATGTCGGCGCGGAACGCACCGACGTAGTTCAGTTCGCGGGTCATGATGTCGTTGGCTGGAAAGGGCAGCTCGGGCGGCAGCGTACCGACCTGCACGATGCGGGCACCGCGACGCACCGCCGCCAGGCAGCCCGCCAGCGCGGCCGGATGTCCTGCCGCTTCGATCGCCACATCGACCTGGCCTTGCCACGCACGGGTGTCGGGCTGCGCATCGTCGGCGCCCACGGTGAGCGCCATCACGCGGGCCCGATCGCTCGGGTCGCTGCACAGCACACGGCCGGCGCCGGCCAGCCGCGCGGCGATCACCGCCATGCAGCCAATGGTGCCGGCGCCCGTCACCAGCACCGTGGCGCCCAGCAGCGAGCCGGCGCGCCGCACCGCGTGCAGCCCGACCGACAGCGGTTCGGCACAGGCGATCTCGCCCAGGCTCACGTCCTCGTCCTCGTCCACGGGCGTGAGTTGCGTGTCGGCGACCACGAACTGCTCTCTGAACAGGCCCGGCAGGTGCGGAAAGATCGCCGCACTGCCCAAGAACACCATCTGCTCGCATAGATTGCTGCGGCCCGCGCGGCAGGCCGGGCACGCGCCGCAAGGATGGGCCGGGTTCACAGCCACCTTCTGGCCCGCTCGCACCCGGGTGACCCCGGCCCCGACGGCCTCCACCACGCCCGAGGCCTCGTGGCCGGGCACGAAGGGCGCCCGGATGGCGAACGCGCCAGCGCGACCGTGCTGGTAGTAGTGCAGGTCCGAGCCGCAGATGCCGCCCGCGCCCAGGCGCAGACGCACCTGGCCCGCAGCCGGTTCGACCGGCGGCAGTTCCTCGACGCTCAGTTGCAGAGGGCCGTGCAGGGTGCAGGCCAGGCTCATGAAGCGCTCCTGTGGGCTTCGGTCTCAGTGGGTGCGGTCCAGCCGGCGGAGAAGCGCTCGTGGGAATGCTCCAGATGGCTGGTCATGGCGGCGCGGGCCGCTTGCGCGTCGTGCCGTGCGATGGCCTTGACCACGGCCCGGTGTTCGGTCACGGCCTGCTTCCAGGTGGTTTCGCGCTCGAAGTGGCTGCCCAGGCGCGCGAACAGCGGTCCGTTGCGTTCATCGAACAGCTGGGTGACGACGTCCAGCAAGGGGCTGTTGTCGCTGGCCTGGGCGATGCGCAGATGGAAATTGCGGTCGCCATGGATCGGCAGCGTCCGTGCGGCGATATCGCTTTCCATCTCGCGCAGGGTCTCTTCCAGATCGGGTACCAGCGTACTGTCTTCGCTGCGCGCGGCCACGGCGGCCAGTTCGCATTCGATCAACTGGCGCGCCCGGATGATTTCCAGCGGACCGTGGGCGTTGTCTAGCAACCGCACCGGCTCGCGGCCGATGACAACGATGCCTGAGCCCACGCGCACCTCGATGAGTCCCTGGACTTCGAGCGCGATCAGGGCTTCTCGCACGGATGGCCTCGACACCCCCATCTTCACCGCCAGATCGCGTTCGGCCGGCAGGCGCGACCCCACAGCGAATTCGCCGCTCTGGATGAGCTGGCGCAACTGATCGGCAATCTGGCGGTAGAGCCGGCGGGGCTCGATGGGTTGGAAGGGCATGGTTGGTAATTTGGTAAATTGGTCAGACCAATTGACCAGAGTATAGGCAGAACCTGTTGGGATGCGTATGGGGGTTTACCTGGGGGTGAGGAAGTTTTTCAGCAGTACTTCCTGCGCTGCGCTCACGCGCGCGCCGCGCTGCACGGCAAAGCTCCAGCCGCTGGGGCTGTTGATCTGGGCACTGATCAGCACGTTGCCGCGGTCATACACCCCCATGTGGCACGACTGCTCGGCCTTGCGGGTGAAGTCGTCCATGATGGGCAGCGCCTGGTTGATCAGGCGGTTCAGCGGGGGGTGCGAAGCCCTGGGAAGATACCCGTCGCAACAGCTAATTCAGACATAGCCTGAAATTGGCCTCTAGCCCTTAAGGAATAAGCGCATACAGCTATTAAAATTAGAGCATCAAGGTCTTGGATGGAATAAGTTGCTGTTTCTCGCCCGCCACGGCTGCTGCGCCCGATCTGTCGGCGTTGCTGACTTCCATCAATTTGCAGCGCTGGATTCGTCGGAACAATCGATGCAAGGCCGTGATGTGGCCCCTCAACCCTGAGCTGGAGGACGATCATGTTCGCTGGTGACCATGACATCGAGCATGCGGTCCTCGAACTGGAGGCCATGCTGCCCGAGCCCTTGCGGCCATTGGCGCGCGTGGCCTACGACTACCGCTGGTCATGGACGGCGGACGGCGCCGACCTGTTCGAGGCGATTGACCCCGAACGCTGGGCGCGTGCCGGACACAACCCCAGGCGCCTGCTGACCGAGACCCACCACGTCATGTTGGCGCGCGCCGCCGCCGATGCCAGCTTCGTCGGCTCGGTGAAGCGCATCGCCGCCGAACTCGCGGCCGACCGCGCCCGGCCCTGGCCCGCCGGGGACGCCAGCCCGCAGCACCCGGTGGCCTTCTTCAGTTGCGAGTTTGGCGTGCACGGCTCGCTGCCCATTTATGCGGGTGGCCTGGGCATCCTCGCCGGTGACATGCTGAAAGAGGCCTCCGACCAGGCGCTGCCGATGGTCGGCGTCGGCCTCATGTACCGCACCGGCTACTTCCACCAGCGCATCGACGTGACCGGTTACCAGCACGAATACTGGCTGGATGCCGACCCCGAACGCCTGCCGTGTGTCAAGGTGACCGGCGCCGACGGTCGCCCGGTTGTCGTCTCGGTGCCGGTCGACGACGAAGAGGTGACCGCGCACATCTGGCGGGTGGACGTGGGGCGCGTGCCGCTGTACCTGCTCGACACCGACCTGCCGCAGAACAGCCAGATGGGCCGCTGGATCACCTCGCGGTTGTACGAGAGCATCCGCGCGATCCGGCTGGCCCAGTACGCCATGCTCGGCGTCGGCGGCGTGCGGGCGCTGCGCGCGCTCGGTATCGAGCCCCGCGTCTACCACTTGAACGAGGGCCATCCCGCGCTCGGCGTGTTCGAGCTGCTGGTCCAGGCGCAAGCCCAGCCGGGTTGCGGGCCGGACGAGGCCTGGCGCCGGGTGCGGGAGCAGGTCGTGTTCACCACCCACACCCCGGTGCCGGCCGGCAACGAGACTTACCAGCGCGACGAGGTGCTGGCGATGCTGGGGCGCATTGCCGATGTGGTGGGTGACCGCGAGCATTTCCTGGCCATGGGTCGCATCGATCCGGCCAACACCGGGCAAGCAACGGGCTTGACGGCGCTGGCGTTGCGGGTCAGCCGCCATGCCAATGCCGTCAGCCGGCGACACGGGCAGGTTGCACGCGCCATGTGGCAGCCGTTGTTCCCCGGCCGCGCGGTGGAGCAGGTGCCGATCAGCCATGTCACCAACGGCGTGCATGTGCCGACCTGGCTGCACGGCCCGATGCGCGAACTGCTCGACCGCCACCTGGGCGAAGGCTGGCTGAGCCGGGCCGACCAGCCCGCCACCTGGGCGCCGGTGCTCAACATTCCGGCGGCGGACTTGTGGGCGGCACGCTGTGCGGCGCGACGCCAGCTGGTGGAGATGATCGCGCGCCGCGCCACCAGCGACCGGCTCAGTCGCGGTGACCCGCTCGACTATGCCGAAGCCCCCAGCAGCGGCTTCGATCCGGACCGGCTCACCATCGGCTTCGCCCGGCGCCTCGCCACCTACAAGCGCCTGCATCTGGTGGGCCTGTTGCCGGAGCGCGCGCTGGCCCTGATCGGCGGCGCCCAGCCGGTGCAATTTGTGTTCGCCGGCAAGGCCCATCCCGACGACAACGCGGCGAAAGACGTGGTACGCCAGATGTTCGCCCTGAAGCGCGCGCCCGGTGTGGCCGGGCGCGCGGCGTTTCTCGAAGACTACGACATTCCCCTGGCCGGTCACCTCGTCGCGGGCTGCGACGTCTGGGTCAACGTGCCGCGCCCGCCCAACGAGGCCAGCGGCACCAGCGGCATGAAGTCCTGCCTGGGCGGCGGCCTGCAACTGTCTGTGCTGGATGGCTGGTGGGCCGAGGCCTGGGATGGCAGCAACGGCTGGGCCATCAACGGCGATGTGGACGCCGATACCTCCGCGCAGGATCTGCGCGATGCGCGCGCCCTGTTCGACCTGCTGGAGCACGAGGTGCTGCCGATGTTCCACGAGCGCGACGCCGATGGCGTGCCGCTGCGCTGGGTGGCCATGATGCGGCGCAGCCTGCTGAGCAACGGCCCGCGCTTTTCGGCGACCAGAATGCTACGCGACTACGCTGATCAGGTGTATCGGCGCGAGGCCTCGTCCCGATGACTCGATGGCCTGTTCTTGTGCAGGCATCTCGTCCAGTTTGAAAACGCTGACCACCTGCGCCAGATGACCGGCCTGCTCCTGCAGGGACTGGGCCGCAGTGGCCGCCTGTTCCACCAGCGCGGCGTTTTGCTGCGTCACCCCATCCATGTGGGCAATCGCCTGGTTGATTTGCTCGATCCCCAAGGTTTGTTCCCGGCTGGCGGTGCTGATCTCGCCGATGATGACGGTCACGCGCCGCACGCTGGCCACCACCTCGCCCATGGTGGTTCCGGCCTGGTTGACCAGTAGCACGCCAGTGCCGACTTTTTCCACGGAGTCGTCGATGAGGTGTTTGATTTCCTGGGCGGCAGCGGCGGAGCGCTTGGCCAGATTGCGCACTTCGGCGGCGACCACGGCAAAGCCCCGGCCTTGCTCGCCGGCGCGGGCCGCTTCCACCGCGGCGTTCAGCGCCAGAATATTGGTTTGAAACGCGATGCTGTCGATGACGCCGATGATGTCAACAATCTTGCGCGACGATTCATTGATGGAGCCCATCGTGTCCACCACTTGCGCCACCACGGCGCCGCCCTTGACCGCAACCTCCGAGGCCGATACCGCCAGCTGATTGGCCTCGCGCGCATTGTCGGCATTGTGTTTGACCGTGGAGGTCAACTCTTCAAGGGAAGCGGCCGTCTGTTCCAGCGATCCCGCTTGTTGTTCGGTGCGGGCCGACAGATCCAAGTTGCCTGACGCGATCTGGCCGGAGGCACTGGCAATGGTGCTGGTGCCGGTGCGCACTTCACCGACGATGGTCAGCAAGCTGTCGTTCATGTCCTTGAGGGCTTGCAGCAGTTCCCCTGTCTCGTCCCTGGCCGTGACCTGAATGTGGCTGGTGAGATTGCCAGTGGCAACGCGCTTGGCGATGGCGACCGCCTCATGCAAGGGGCCAATAATGCTGCGCGTGATCAGGTGCGACAACCCGATGCCAAGCGCCACCGCCATCAGGCCGATCAGTGACAGCAGCACCATCAAATCCTTGCCCGAAGCGACGGCGCTCTCCATCAGTTCGTGCTCTTCGGTTTTTTGAAGATCGACCAGTTTGTTGATTTCCACCAGCACCTCGCGGTAAATCGGATCGATGCGGGTGGAGATGAGCTTGGCAACGGCCTCCGGGTTGAAGGCCAGCGCCTGGGAGATGGCATCGGAGGTCGGACCTTCCAGCGCCTTGTCGAGTCGCGCGATGTTCGCGAAAATCTGCTGGCCGGCCTCGGAGACACCCAGGGCCATCAATTGGTCGCGCGCCTCAACAAAGGTCTTGCGCTGGACCTTGAGCCGATCTTCTTCCTTGTTCATGGCTCCGACGTCCGTGTGCAGGCCGATGCTGCGAATCGCCACCACGCCTTCAAGCTGGGCGCTCTTCATGGTGGTGGTGAGTTCGACCTTGGCGTTGGCGGCCTTGAGACCCTCGAACAGGCTCTCCCGGTTCTTGATGCCAATGACGTTGTCCGTGATCAGCACGGCCACCAGCAGCGCCAGAATGGTGCCGAAACCTATGCGCAAACGGGTGCCGATGCGAAAGCCAGTCAATTTCATCATGTTATGTTTTCTCCCTGCTAACTTTCACTGAAGCGTCTCAAGGGCAAGGGCGTTCCCTTGCCCTTGTGGCTTACTTGTAGATGCCAACACCAATCAACACGTCGTCCACTTTTTCGACATAGGTCGACTTGTTTTCCACCGCCTTGGTGATGGTGTTCGGCCACTTGTAGTCGACCCAGCCCTTGCCTTTGCCTTTGGCAACTTCGATGAAGTTCTTGACGATGAAGACGCCGTTGGCATCCTTGATTTCGAGAAGGTTCTTGCCGATCAATTTGGGGTTGCCGCCGTGGGCTTTGTTGAGGCCTTCCATGTCATAGGCCATCACATACAAATCGCCTTTGATGAATTGCCCGGCGGGGTTGCTGAATTCGGCAAAGGCTTTTTCCTTGCCGTTTGCCTTGATGAATTCAACGCCTTTTTTAACCATGGCGGTGGCTTCCTCCGCCGTTCCCTTATCGGCAGCGAATGCGGCAGCGCCGATAGCCAGGGCGCACAGGCCGAATGTGATTTTCTTAAGAATATTTTTCATGTGAATCCCTTGTGATGCAGTGATAAAGACGGCTTGGCGCCGCATGAACCGAACATGAACCCAACCCCGGTCATGCTGACTCCGCTCTATTGTTGCGCTGCAGCATTACAAATATGTTACATATTTTTTGCGGCGCAACAGTCAAGTGAAATCGTTTGACCTTGTTTTTTGGGCTTCGGAGGGGCCAGGCTGCCCTTCTTTAATCCACTACGCAATATTTGGGCCCATTCATGACCGTGTTACGACTATGTGTGGTCTATCCTTGTCGCGATAGGTGTAACAAGGTGTTCTGACGTCAAGCAGGCCGTTCCTGTCGGGCACAACGCGCAAAAAAACTCAGACCGGCGTGTTAACACGGTGCGGCGCGCCGCACCAATAGGGTGAGCGGACATTTGGATGAGCCTCGGCATCATGGCCGTGTGACGTCACTTGCGCGCCTGCCACGCGCCAAAGCCGCCATGCAGGATGCGCACGTTCTCGAATCCGTCCATGCGCAAAGCCATCGCGACCTGGCCCGAAAACGAACCGGTGTTGCAGTAGACCAGGATGCTCTTGTCCTTGGGCAGTTTGGCGCGCTCAGCGAAGACCTTGCGCCACTCGATGTTGACTGCCCCGGGGATGTGCTCCTTGGCATATTGCCCGGCATCACGCACGTCGAGCAGGTAGAACTTTTTCCAGTCCTCGGCCGGAATCTGCTCGGCCATGATGGTGCCGCTGTTGTAGTCCACAAAGTCAAAGTACGACGCCACCGTCTCGGCGCTGGCCTCGTCCATCTGGGCCTGCGCGGCCATGGGAAGAAGGGCGGATGCGGCGATAAACGATGCCGCGAGCGTGACGCGGCGAGATGCGCGGGCAAAGGAAGTGAGTTTCAAAAGTTTGTCTCCTAAAAGGTCGTGGTTGAATTTCAGTGCGCGGGGTTGAGGCGGGGATGGGTCTCCTCGCCCCAGTGGTAAAGCACGGCGCCGGACAGCAGCATGGCCAGCGCCACGAACCAGAAGGCGCTCTCGATGCGCCCGCCCAGCGCGGCGGCGGCGCCCAGGCCCAGAGCGCCGATGCCATAGCCGAGGTCGCGCCAGAATCGATAGATGCCGATCGCGGACGCACGCCAGTTCGGGTGGGCAATATCGGCGACGGCCGCGCTCAGGTTGGGGTACAGCATCGCCATGCCCAGGCCGGCAACGGCGGCGGACAGGCTCCACCACGCGGCGCCAGATCCGAGCGGCATCAAGGCCACGCCGGCGCCACAAATCCACATGCCCCAGGCGTTCAGCAGGTGCCGGCCGACCCGGTCGGACAACCGCCCGGTGAAGAACTGGGCGCCACCCCAAGTGAAGCCGTACACGCCCACAATCCAGCCGATGGCGGGCAGGCCGACGCCTTGCTGGTGCAAATAGACGGGCCAGAACACCCAGACCAGCGCGTCCACAAACTTCTCCACCAGACCGGCCTGGCACAGCGCCGCCATGCGGCGGTCGCGCCAGCTCATGAGGGCAAACATCTCGCCGGTGCCGGGTTGCGCGCTGACGTTGGCCGGGTAGCGCGGACGAAAGGCCTGGCCTGACGGGTTGGCTGCATGGCGCTTGACTTCGGCATGGGCCCACGGCAGCGTCTCGTGCACCGCCAGCCAGGCGAGCAGCGTCGCCAGTCCGATCACCGCGCCACCAAACCACAACAGGCCGGCGCGCGGACCCAGCAGGGATGCGGCGTAGCCCGTGATGACGCCGGCAACTGCCACACCCAAGTAGCCGGAAAACTCGTTCAGCCCGATCACCAGGCCACGTTGATCGGCCCGTGTCAGGTCGAGCTTGGCGGTCTGTGTCATCGACCAGGTCAGGCCCTGGTTCACGCCCAGCAGAACGGTCGCCAGCACGATCCAGCGCCAGGAGCTGGCGAAGTAGATCAACGCGGGAACCGGCAGCGCCACCAGCCAGCCCAGCAGCAGCACCCGCTTGCGGCCGAAACGATCGGCCAGGCGACCGGCGACGAAGTTCATGCTGCCCTTCACAAACCCGAAGGCCACGACAAAGGCCACCAGCAGCATGAAGGAGCCGCGGGGCACACCAAACTCGGTCTCCGCCAAGGCCGGCACCACGGTGCGCATCATGCCGAGGGTCATGCCCACCAACAGCACCTGCAGCAAGTGATGCAGCACCTGGCGCAGGTTGACGCGAATGCCGTAATCCATCGGGCTTGCCTTCAGGCGTGCGCGAGATCAGGGACGACGCCGCGCAGATTGGCCTGGACCATGCGCGCCATGTCGGCCGGCGGCGGCGCGATATCGGCGGTGAGCGCATCGACAAAGGCCTCGCGCGACATCGACAGCATCGGGTTGAAGCGTTTTTCGAAGCCGAGGGTGGACGCCGGCTTGCCGGACAGGCCGACCCCGCACGCGCTGCCCGCCTGGTGACCGGGGTAAATTTCAAGCTCCGCCGGCAGGGTCAGCAGCTTGCTGTGCAGCGTGTCATAAAGCTGCGCCGCCATTTCGCGCTCGCGTCCTGCCAGGTCGGGCCGACCGACGGCGCCGACAAACAAGGTGTCGCCGGTGAGGACAAACCACGGTTCGTCGCCGCGCCGCAGATCGCGCACCAGCAGGCAGACGCTGTCCGGCGTGTGGCCCGGCGTGTGCAGCACATCGACCACCACATTGCCGGCCATCAGCCGCTGGCCATCGCGCAAGGCAGCGAAGTCAAACAACACGCGCCCGCGGTTGCTCTCGTGCAGGCCATACGGGGCGCCAACCCGGCGCGCCAGCTCGGGCCCGCCCGAGTAGTGGTCCGCATGCACATGGGTGTCAATCACATGGGTGATTACCGCGCCGGCTTGGTCGGCTTGCTGGATGAACCAGTCTTCGTCGCCGGCGACCACATCGACGGCGAAGGCTTGCGCCAGGCTGGCACAGCCGAACAAGTAGGACAGCGTGGCGTTGTCGGCGGCGCGTTGTTTGAAAAACATGTTGCTCTCCTGTAACTTAGAACACCAGAACC
This sequence comes from Rhodoferax ferrireducens, assembly GCF_003347515.1. Taxonomy (GTDB): domain Bacteria; phylum Pseudomonadota; class Gammaproteobacteria; order Burkholderiales; family Burkholderiaceae_C; genus Rhodoferax. The sequence goes on from NZ_QEII01000290.1 coordinate 128,799, forward strand.
TTGTCGGCCCACAAGGTCCATTGGGCCAATTCGTCGAGGCTGCTGCGGTGCGATCCGGGCATGAGGTCTTCAGCCGACAAGCCGCGCGCATCCATGCAGGTTCCACACACGCCAATGACGCCCGCGTGACGGACGACCGAACCCAGCATGAGCTCAAGGTTGTAGAAGCCACTCGGCACTTTCTGCAGGCGATGCGCGGCCGCTGCCCCATCGCCGATGAGAAAGACACGCACTTCGTTGTCCGGCAGCTTGGCCAATGCGCCGGCCAGCCGGGCGCCGTTGTAGGTGCGTTCGCTGCCATAGGGCGCGTCGTTCAGGATGAAGAGGGTTTTCATGTGCGGGACTCCTTGTTCATGATTCGATCGGCAGCCCATGGGCGCGCCACTCCGCCACGCCATCGGTCAGGTGGAAGGCGCGGTAGCCTTTTTTCTTCAGCAGCTCGACCGCATCCCTGGCCATCAAGCAGAAGGGGCCGCGGCAATAAGCGACCACCAGCGTGTCTTTGGGCAGCTCGGCCAGTCTTTTTTTCAGCTCGTCCAAGGGGAGCGAGCGGGCGTGCGGCAGGTGGGCGCTGGCGTATTCGTCCTGCGGGCGAACATCCAGCACCAGCACTTCTCCCGCCTGGGCTTTTCTGAGAATGCTGTCCCGGTCCAGACTTTCGAGGTCGTCGCCATGGGCCACGATGGACGCCAGCGCAAGCTGCAGCTCCACCAGCCGTTCCTCGGCCTCGGCGCGCAAGCTCACCCACAGGTTGGCCACGCTGTGGCTCGCCAGCCGGTACAGGACGTATTTGCCGTCCTTGCGTGTCTCGACCAGCCGCGCCAACCGGAGCTCCTTGAGGTGCGCACTGGCGAGCTTGACGCTGATCTCGGCCTGGGCGGCCAGGACCTCGACTGTCTTTTCTCCCTGGCACAAGAGCTCTATGAGCTCCAGCCGTTTGGGACTGGCCAAGGCCTTGCCGATGCGGGCCACTTGTTCGTACAGATGGTTTTTGATGCTTCTCATGCCGACATTCTAATGAATGTTGGAATGTTTGCAAGCCACGTACACTGCGACTCCGCAATGGTTTGCGCAGAAAGAGGCTGGTACATGAAGTTGAAGATGGCGAAAAATTCCCTGTTTGCGATATTGCTGCGGTCGCCGTGGTGGATGAGTTTCGGGCTGGTGGCGGCGATTGCGCTGGCCGCGCGTGCCTTGTTGCCTGAGCCTTACGTCGTGTTTGGCGTGATCGGTGGATTTCCTTTTCTGGTCATCGGCATCATGGCCGCCTGGCGCCAGTGGCGCGCGCCCAGTGCGGCCCGCGTGGCTGAGGCGCTGAAGGTGGCGGGTGGTATGTCGTGGCGCGACTTTTCCAGTGCAGTCGAGCAGGGCTTTGCGCGTCAGGGATACGCCGTGACACGCTTGAACAGCCCGGCGGCCGACTTCAAGCTGGACAAGGGCGGGCGCCTCACCCTGGTGAGCTGCAAACGCTGGAAAGCGGCCAACCATGGGCTGGAGCCACTGCGTGATCTGGTGGCGGCCCAGGCGGCGCAAGATGCGCAGGGCAGTATCTACATCAGCCTGGGTTCGGTGACCGACAACGCCCGTCGTTTTGCCCAGACGCAGGGTATGGTGTTGCTGTCAGAGAATGACCTGGCGCAGCTGATTTTTGATTAAATTAGGCTCTAGCTCTTGTGAAATAAGCGCAATTAGCTATTAATAATATAGCAAACTGAGCGTGGCCAACGCCCTTTGTGGCCGCCAGCGCCGCAGTGGCCCCAATTGACGCCAGCCGCTTGCGCAGGGCTGCACTTGGTATCAGACTGGCGACCTCGTTCATTTATCCACGGAGGTTGTATGTCCAGTATGAGCCCGGAACAGATCAAGGCCGCGACCCGGCAAGCCTGGGAGAAATCGGCCGGCGGCTGGAACCGCCAAACCCCTCAAATCCATGCCTGGCTGGCGCCGGCCACAGCGGCCATGCTGGACGGAGCCCACATCAGCGCCGGCATGCGCGTGCTCGATATGGCCGCCGGCGCGGGAGACCAGACGCTGGACATCGCCCGGCGCGTGGGGTCGGGCGGCTCGGTGCTGGCGACGGATATTTCCGCGAGCATTCTGCAGTTCGCGCAAGAAAATGCGCAGCGTGCCGGCCTGGACAATGTCGAGACCCGCGTGGGTGATGCCGAGCAATTGAGTCTGGACGAGGCGAGCTTCGATGCGGCCGTGTGCCGCCTCGGCCTGATGTTCTGCCCCGAGCCCTTGCTGGCGCTGCGCCAGGCTTACCGCGCATTAAAACCGGGCGGGCACGCTGCCGTGCTGGTGTTCTCCGAGCCGCAACACAACCCCTGCATCGGCATCCTGATGTCCACCGCGTTGCAGCATGCGGGCCTGCCGCCGCGTGATCCGTTTCAACCCGGCAGCTTGCTGAGCCTGGGCAAGCCGGGACTGCTGGACGCCTTGTTCCGCGAAGCGGGATTTACCGACGTGACAACGTCGCGCATCGCCGCCCCGTTTCGACTGCCATCGGCAGAGGACTACCTGAGCTTCGTGCGCACGTCGGCGTCCCCGATCATGCAGATGCTGGGTCAGCTCGATGCGGCCGCGCAGGAGGCGGCGTGGGCCGCGATGAAGGACAAACTTCAGGCCTTTCAGTCGCCCAGTGGCTGGGTGGGGCCCAATGAGTTGTTGCTGAGCCAGGGGACCCGGCCGGCGCAGTGAGGTCGCCTTGCCCCCATTTGGTTTTTGCGCTTTGCGTGGGGTCGACGCCGTAGTTACAAACCGTTAACACCCAGGGGCTACAGTGTCCGAATGACAGTCCTTTACAAGAACAGGCCCCGTGAAGAAAATTAAACTGGCCTATGTGGCCCTGTTCATCGCACTGACCGGACTCTGGCTCATAGCTGATACCGTGTTGTCGACGGCGAACAACTTTTTTGCACTGCGTTCTTCGCTCATCAACTACAGCGGAATCCTCGGAATCGGGGTCATGAGTGTGGCCATGATCCTGGCCATCAGACCGGTGTTGTTCGAGCCCTATCTGGGCGGCCTGGACAAGATGTACCGGCTGCACAAGTGGTTGGGCATTTCCGGTTTGGTGATTGCCGTCATTCACTGGATGTGGGCGCAGGTGCCAAAATGGCTGGTCGGTTCCGGCCTGATCGAACGTCCCGTGCGCATACGAGCGCCCGAGGAAACCGTGGCGATTTTCAAGTACTTCCAGAGCCAGCGGGGCTTGGCGGAAAGCATGGGCGAATGGGCCTTCTACGCCGCCGTGCTGCTCATCATCCTGGCGCTGATGAAGCGGTTTCCCTACCGGCACTTCTTCAAGACCCACCGACTGCTGGCGATCGTGTACCTGTTCCTCGTGTTCCATTCCGTGGTGTTGATGAAGTTCGGCTTCTGGGGTGAAGCTATTGGCCCGGTGATGGCGGTTTTGATGATCGGGGGCAGCGTTGCGGCTCTTGCTGTCTTGTTCAGGCGGGTGGGGCAAAGCCGTCAGGCGGTGGGAGAGATCGAGGCTATCGCGCACCACAAGGACCTTCAGGTGATCGAGGTCACGATTCAGTTCAAGGGCCGTTGGGCCGGTCATGAGGCCGGGCAATTCGCCTTCGTGACCTTCGATGAGAAGGAGGGCGCGCACCCGTTCACGATCTCTTCCGCCTGGAACAACGACGGGCGCATCGCGTTCATCATCAAGGGATTGGGTGATTACACCCACACCTTGCCCACGACCCTGAAGGCTGGAGATGTCGTCAAGGTGGAGGGACCCTATGGCCGTTTCAATTTCGGTGGCAGCAAGCCGCGTCAGATCTGGGTGGGTGGCGGCATCGGCATCACGCCGTTCGTTGCCCGCATGAAGACCTTGGCAAACCAGCCAGACGGCACGACCATTGATTTGTTCCACACCACGGCGGTGCTCGATGAAACCGCCATCGGCAAGTTGCAGCGCGACGCGCTGGCCGCAAATGTGCGGCTGCATGTGCTGGTGGACGCCAGGGATGGCCGGCTAAGCACGGAGCGCATATGTGAGGCCGTTCCGCAATGGCAATCCGCCGACATTTGGTTCTGTGGCCCGACGGGTTTTGGTCAGGCTTTGCGCAAGGACTTCATCGCCAAAGGATTGGCCCCTGGCGATTTCCATCAGGAGCTGTTCAATATCCGGTAGCGTTCACAACAACTGAAACGCGAGCACCGCCACCAGCGTGGGCGGAATGGCGGCAATCAGCAAGCCCAGCGGGTGAATGGTCTTGTCCTCGAAGCTGCCGCGCAAAATGGCGACGCCAGCCGGGTTGGGCGCATTCGCGATCACCGTCAGGCCGCCACCCGTGACCGCCCCGGCAACCAGCGCGACCTTGAATTCCTCGCTCAGGCCTTCGACCAGTGAACCGAGATAGGTCAGCGCCGCGTTGTCGGTGATGGCGGTCATCACCGTGGCGCCGAAAAACACCGCCGTGGCATCCATGCCCATCAAAATCGGTTGCAGCCACCACTGCTGCAGGCCGCCCAGCACCACCAGGCCGGCCAGGAAGAACGCCACCAGCAGCGACTCCCGCAGGATCAAGGGGTTCTGATGGCGCTCGTAGGCGGTCGTAAAGCCCAGGAAGAAGAGGAACAGGCCCATGAACACCGAGGGGTAATGCGCGAATACCACCACGCCCAGCAGGAACATGAGGTGCACAAAAATCACCGACAAGGGAACCTGTGACTCGTCGCTCGCCTTTTGCTGCCCCATGGCGCTCAGCTCGTGGCGGAACAACAGCATGGCCGATCCGGCGTTGATGGCGACCGCAATGGCCGCCTTCCAGCCAAAGTTGGCGATCATGAACCAAATGTCCCAGTTCCATTTGGCCGCCACCATCAGCACCGGTGGCGCGGCAAAGGGGGTGAGCGTGCCACCGATGGAAATGTTCACGAACAGCACCCCGATGGTGACGTATTTCAGCTTGCTCGACACTTCCTTGGCAAACAGGGTGTCGCGCAGCATCAGGGCCGCCAGCGTCATGGCGGCGGGTTCCGTGATGAATGAGCCCAGCAAGGGCACAAAAGCCAGCATCAGAAAATACATGGCCATGCCTTTGTCCAGCGGCATGTGGCGCGCGACCCACATCACGATCGAGGCCGCGAACTGCAGGATGGGTCGGGTGCCGGCAATCACCATGATGGCAAACACGAACATCGGCTCGGTGAAGTTGCGTGTCTCCAGGTAGGCTGTGGCCTCCTGTTTGCCGCTGACCGCGAACATGAACAGCATCAGAATCATGGCCCAAAAGCCAAACACCACCTCGACTTCACCGAGCAGGTGCCACAGGCCGGCATGCTGCGGCCGGCGGTGCGCCAGGTTCTCAAACAACTTGGTCGAGAAGGTGTGGATGACGGCCAGGGCGAACAAGGCCGCACCGACGAGTTGGATGAAGGTTGGATCAGTCATGGCGACAAGCAGGTTTCAACGGATGCGCCGTAGCGCCGGTTCAGAGTTCAGCCAACGGAATCCCGCCGGCCTGTTCATCGGCTTTGAGCAGCTGAATCAACTGGCCCAGATCACTATCGAGCCGCACCAGGGTTTTGGGTGGAAGACGGTCAAGCGCCTCGGGCAACACCCCCTCAAATGGACCGGGCGCCTGGCCCAGCAGCGCCAGCCCGACGGGTGAAACGTGCAGTTGCACGTTACGCCTGTCCTCCAAGCCTTTGCTCATGTGGATCAGTTCTTTGCGCTGCAAGGTCTTGACGAGATTGCTGGCGGTGGACTGGTGAATGTCCATGTTTTTGGCCAGCACGCTCACGCCGATGCCGGGGTTGTCCCGGATGACACTCAGGGCCCAGACCTGCGCACCGCCCAGACCGACCTGTTTTTCAACTTGCTGAAAATGACTGCGCACCGCATTGAAGACCACGCGAAAGCGTCGCAGAACCTGGGCCGTCGTGATGGGATCGTCGTTGTTTTCAAGTTCGCGTGGCATCGGTGAAACGTCCTGTAACAAAATCCGCACCATGATAGGGCAGAAGTCCTGCCTGCCTGGCGTGTCGCGCCACCGAGTTTCAAGTCTCGGCGAACTGGGCGCGGACCTTGCGCATGAGCAGATCGTCAAAGGTATAAAAGCCTTTCTCACAAGTGGCGAGTTGGCTCAAGGCAAAGGCGGCACCGGTGCCGAAAGCCTTGCGTTCGATCGAGTTGTGGATGAGGCGAACCGTCTGGTACGGGAAGCCGAAAATCACCTCATGGTGGCCGACGATGCCGCCCAGCCGCAACGAGGTGATGCGCTCGTCGTCAATCGACAGGCTCTCGGCAATCTTGCGCGCCGTGCCGGACACCTCTGGCTTGTCCCGAAAATGCTGCTCCAGGATCTCCACATCGGCAAATGGCGCGATGCTGCGCAAGAGCTTGGCCGCCATGATCAGGAAATTGATGCCCAAGGTGATATTGGGCGAACACAACACCCGTGTATCGGCGCCCAGGCCTCGCATGTAGGCAAGCTGTTCTTCGTTGTAGGCGGAGATGGCGCTGACCAGCATCAGCTGGCGCTGGCGCACTTCTTCGCCGTACAACATGACGGTCTGCGGCTGCGAAAAATCAACCAGCGCGTCTACCGGGTGAGCGTCCAGCCAGTCATGCAGATTCACGCTGTCAAGGCCAATGACGGGAATATCAGTGCCTGGCACGGTTTCTGCGTCGGCCTGCGTCGTGCCGCGTGCCACCCAACACAGCTCGAAACGCGGGTCGGTGCGCAGCACTTCGGCCACCGCCTGACCGGCTTTGCCGTAGCCCATTAGTCCAACTTTGATCATGACTGAATCCTTTTTGTGAATACGCTTCTCCCTGCCGATTTTGGCAATTACATTTGGTGCAATGTAACATGCTTGCATTTGATGCAATGTAATTTGCAAAAAGCGGCCCTGTCACCCCGTCCGTTTCTTGTTGCCCCATAACTTTTCATTCGAAAGAGCGCCATGAGCCCGCACCCCCCTGTTTTTTCCGCCATCCGGCAGGAGCTCTACGACTGGCGGCTGTGGACTGGTCGCGGCGTGGTGCTCGCGTTTGCGGCTCTAGCCGGCTTGACGGTGGTGGCCTTCACTTGGATGACGGAGCGGGCCTTCGAGCATTTCACCGCGTTTGAGAAGGGGTCTTGGTGGGGTCCGCTGCTCTGGACACCGGCTTCCACCGCCGCGATTGTCTGGCTCACGCGGCGCTACATGGGGGGCGCGGCAGGTTCGGGAATTCCCCAGGTCATGGCCGCGCTGTCGCCTGATGTGCCCAAAACTTCCCGAAACCTTTATGTCTCCGTCAAACTGAGCGCGGCCAAAATGCTGCTGGCCACCTGGGGCTTGCTGGCCGGCTTGTCGCTCGGCCGTGAAGGCCCATCCGTGCAAATTGCAGCCGGCGTGATGCACCATGCGCGGCGCTGGCTGCCTACCCGGTCGCAGGTATCCGAGCACGGCCTGATGCTGGCGGGTGGCGCTGCCGGCATTGCCGCCGCCTTCAACACGCCGCTGGGGGGCGTGATGTTTGCCATCGAGGAGTTGTCGAGAAAGCCGGAGCAGCGCAGCAACGGCCTGCTGCTGGCCGCTATCGTTTTGGCGGGTTTGATGGCCGTTTCGGTGTATGGCAATTCCACCTACTTTGGCGTGATCCGGGTGCAAAACCTCGGTGCGGCGCTGCTGCTGCCCGGCCTGCTGGTGGCGCTGTGCAGTGGCGTGGCGGGCGGGCTGTTTGCCCGGCTGATGGTGATTTCTCTGGCCGGCAGATCAGGCGACTGGTTCAGCCGGTTTCGCCAGAAAGCCCCGGTACGGTTTGCGGCTGCTTGCGGCCTGGCCGTGGCGGTGCTGGGCGTGGTCAGCCACGGAGACACCTATGGCAGTGGCTACGGCCACACGCGCGACATGCTCGAAGGCAACGGCGAGGCGTCTCCGCTGTATGTGCTGCTGAAGTTTGTCGCCACCTGGATCACGGCCTGGGCCGGGGTGCCGGGCGGACTGTTTGCGCCGGCGCTGGCCATCGGCGGTGCTTTGGGCAACGACATTGCGCATCTGACCTCCTATGCGAATGCGCCCACGCTCATCGCGCTGGGCATGGCCGGCTTTCTGGCGGCGGTCACCCAGGCGCCGCTGACTGCGTTCATCATCGTCATGGAAATGGTGGACGGTCACGCCCTGGTGCTCAGCCTGATGGCCAGCGCGCTGATTGCCAGCGGTGTCTCGCGTCTGATCAGCGTGCCCCTGTACACGGCTTTGGCTGAATTGCAGTTGCTGCGCTTGCCGGCGAAGCCGACATAAAAAAGGAGCCCCGAAGGGCTCCAAACTCGTTTTGTTGCTCTCGCCGCTTAAACAAGATCAACGCGTTCAGTGTATTTGAACAAATGCAATCAACTCCTAGGGAGTTTCCCTAGAAAGTTCGACCTTGATCGAGCGGCCGGTGCTGTTGTCTGAGTGTTTTCAACTGTTGCAGCAAGCTGTCTCGCAGCGCATAGAGTTCACCCAGTCTGGACAGCGCCTCAGCCCTGTGGCCTTTGGCCTGCAGCGCTACCAGTGTCTCCGCCAGTGCATGTATCTGCTGGTGCAAAGGTTCGATGGCCTGGAAGCTGGCGTGCGCCCCATAGCGGGCCAGACCCTCTGTATTCAGCCACTGGCCGAATCGGCAGTGGTTGAGCTTCTGGGGCGCAAGGGCTTCAAGTTCTCCCTTGAGAAAAGCCGTCACCGCCACAACCCAGGCGCGGTGCTCGACGCTGGCAAACAGCAGCGGCAAATCGTCACGGTTCACCGGCGGCAGGTCAGCCCAGGACGGATCGGTGCGCCAGTCCGCTGACCAGCCGGGCAGATCGGCGGCGGGCATAGGGCGGGCAATGCCATAGCCCTGCGCCTGCTCGCAGCCCAGCTGCAGCAGCATGGCGCCGTGCGCCACCGTCTCCACCCCTTCGGCGATGACCTGGCGGCGAAACGCGCTGGCCAGGCCGATCACGCCTTCCAGAATCGCCAAGTCATCCGGGTCGTCCAGCATGCCGCGCACAAAGCTCTGATCGATCTTGAGCAGCGTGACCGGCAGGCGCTTCAGGTAGGTCAGGGAGGAATAACCGGTGCCAAAGTCATCCAGCGCAAACATGACGCCGATCTCGCGGCAGGCCTCGATGACGTGGGACACATGCGCCAGGTCTTCCAGTGCGCTGGTTTCCAGCACCTCCAGCTCCAGATCACCCGGCTTGACCTGCGGATGCGCCGACAGAATCGCACGCAGGCGCTCGACGAAGTTCACCTGCTGCAACTGGCGCGCGCCGATGTTGACGCTGACCGGCATGGTCAGGCCGCCCTTCCGCCAGCGCTCCATCTGGGTCAGCGCGGCGTCGATCACCCACTCGCCGATGTCGATGGCCAGCGGATGGTCTTCGATCACCGGCAGGAACACCGAAGGGGCCAGCAGCCCCTTGTCCGGGTGTTGCCAGCGGATCAGGGCCTCGGCGCCAATGACCGTTCCCTTGCGCATGTTGACCTTGGGCTGGTAATAGAGCATGAACTCGCCCTCAGCCAGCGCGCGGCGAATGCGCTCCACGCTTTCGTGGTGGCCGCGCACGCTGCGGTCCTGCTCGGCATCGAAGACGTGGTAGCGGTTCTTGCCGGCCAGCTTGGCCTGGTACATGGCCTGGTCGGCCTGGCGCAGCAATAGATCTGCATCGGCGTCTTCGGCCTGCGGGTAGAAGGTGACGCCCAGGCTGGCCGAGACCTGGAGCACCAACTCGCCGAAGTGCACCGGCTGGGCTGCGGCGGCGAGCAGCCGGTTGAGCATGGGCACGCTGGCCGCCACATCCGGCAGGTCGAGCAGCACGGCGACGAACTCGTCGCCGCCGATGCGAGCCAGGGTGTCGCCTTCACGCAGCGCCTGCTTCATGCGGCTGGCCAGCGCGATCAGCAACTGGTCGCCGGCCTCATGCCCGTGGCGGTCGTTGACGGACTTGAAGCCATCGAGGTCGAGATAGGCCACCGCCAGCAACTGGCCGCGCCGCTGTGTCTGCGCGATGGCCTGGTGCATCCGGTCGGCCAGCAACACACGGTTGGGCAGACTGGTCAGGGCATCGAAATGGGCGATGTGTTCCAGTTGTTTTTGATGCGCCTTGAGCGCGGAGATGTCGGAGAACAGGGACACGTAATGCAGGGGTTTGCCATGGGCATCCAGCACGGTGCTGATGGTTTGCATCTCGGCGAACACCTCGCCATTCTTGCGCCGGTTCCAGACCTCGCCGTACCAGTGGCCTTTGTCGATCAGGCCGCGCCACATGCTGGCGTAGAACGCCTGGCTCTGCCGGCCGGAACTCAGGATGCGCGGGTTCTGGCCCAGGACTTCGTCCCGGTGGTAACCGGTGATATGCGTGAACGCGTCGTTGACATCGATGATGGTGCCGTCGGCGGCCGTGATCATGATGCCTTCGCGGGAGTGGGAGAAGACGCTGGCGGCGAGGTGGAGTTTTTCTTCGGCCAGCCTGCGCTCGGTGATGTCGCGCGTGACGCCAATGAAATGCTGCAGGCAGCCCGCGCCGTCATGGGAGACGGTGATGGTCATCTGGACGTCGTAGATGCCGCCATCCTTGCGGCGGTTGATCATTTCGCCCGCCCAGACACCGTCCCGCAGCAGGTGGCTCCAAAGGTTCTCATAGAAACCCTTGTCCTGCTGTCCCGACGCCAGCAGCCGCGGATTGCGACCCATCACTTCGTCCGCGGTGAATCCGGAAATGCGGGTGAAGGCGGCGTTGACTGAAATGATGTTGGCGTTGAGGTCGGTGATGATGATGGCCTCGGCGCTGGCGTCAAACACCGTGGCGTTGATGCGCTGCAGCCGCTCCGCCTCGACGCGCTGCGCGGCAAGCAGCAACTGGCGCCGGTAAAACGCGATGGCGAGCAGGGTGATCAGCAGCAGCGAGGGAATCACGGTCCCCAGCAGGGTTTTGGCCTCGGTCCGCCAGGACTGCAGGGCGGCCTCGCGATGGAGATGGGTGACCACAACAAACGGATACAGGTGCGAGGCGCGAAAGGCGGTCAGAAACTGCCGTCCATTGCCATAGGTCTGTTCGAACTTGCCCGACTCAACCGCCGTCAGTCGCAGATCCCGCACGACATCCGCGTGCAATGAACCGGGCAGTGCCGTGGGATCCGTGTCCAGCAGCAGCGTGCCGTCGTAACGCAGGATCTCGACCGAACCCTCTTTGGCATCAAGCGCCTGCGTCATGTGATGAATGAAGTAGTCGGGATTGAGCGCGACGAGTAGCGTCATCCAGCGTTCACCAACGGCCAGCGTCCGCGTCACGGGAATGAAGCTTTGCGCGTCGGCTTGTACCGGTGTCTGGGCGGTGGCCGGCCGGCCATCTGCGAAATCGCGCCCGGCCCAGGGCCGGCCGATGCGCAGGATTTCCTGCGTTTCGCTCGCCGCTGGCAGGTAGCTCTGCGTCGCCACGGTCAGTCCGATATTGGCAGGGTTGGAGCTGGCGACGATGCGGCCGCTGTCATCCAGCAGCGACATCGACCGCAGATAGGGCGCGCGGCGCAGTGTGGCGGCGAGGCCGCTCTCGACGCGGCGCAGGTCAGGCGCTCCGTCGTCCGGCGGCGCGATGTTGGCGGCCGCCAGCTCGGTGACATGCAGGCTTTGCGTCAGAAAATCCTCGAAGCTGCGCGCATGCATCTCTGAGATGTTGAGACCGTTGCCCACCGCTTCGGCGTGCAGCCGCCACAGCGTGTAAGTGGTTACCGAGAGCATGCCGCCGATGAGCAGCGCCAGACCCAGGAAGAACGTCTGGCGCAGTTGCCGGGCGCGACGCGTCATGGGGCGACGATGGGGTCGAGCTGGTAGCGTTTGGCCGCCGTCAGCAGGCGGCCATCGCGTTTGACGTCGCTCACAAAGCGCTCAAGGCGCGCATGCCAGGCGTCGTCGCCGGGCTTCATGGCATAGGCGTAGGGCGTGACGTGGTAACTGCCCGGTGGCGACACCAGGCGCGCCCAGTCGGCATTGGCGAGAAAGCGCTGGCTGTAGGGATAGTCGGTCATGAAGACGTCGGCGCGGCCGGACTGCACTTCCTGCTCGCGGGCAAAGGGCGTGTCGAGCACGAGCAGTTGCGCATATCTGAGCTTGTCCTTCATGACCGGTTCATGCAGCGTGCCCTTGGCAACGGCCACAACCGCGCCGGGCTTGTCGATGTCTTCCCAGCTTTTGATGCGGTGATTGGTCTTGGTGGCGATGGCGTAGATGTCGCTGGCGAGGTGGGGGCGGGTGAAACGCAGCTTTTGCGCCCGCCCCGGTGTGATGCCGACCGCGAACATGGCGATGTCGCAGCGGTCCTGGGTGACGTCGTCAATGAGCTTGGCGAAGGAGCTGTCGACGAACTCGACGGCGGCGCCGAGGTCTTTGCCAAGCGCCGTGGCCATGTCAATATCGATGCCGGACAGCTGCTGCGTCTTCGGGTTGCGGTAGGTGATGCTGTAGTAGTCGGGCCAGATGCAGACGCGCACATTTTTGCTGCTCTGGATGCGTTCCAGGCGACTTGTGGTCATGTCCTGGGCTGCAGACGGCAGGAAGAAGACACTGGCGCCGGCGAGCACCATGAGCAGGGAAAGGATGCGCAATCGGGGACTCCTCAATAGGAATGAGAATTTTACAGGCCGTATTCAGGTTCCAAGCTCTTGGGAGCAGGCCTGGTCGCGCGGGGGGCTCCAAACCACGGTACCATGAAATTTGTAACGCAAAAGGTGATGTTGATGTCAACTCAAGCACTTCCCCCGGTGAAGAATTTCCCGATTGTTTGCGTCGGCGGGTCGGCCGGCGGCCTTGATGCCTATGTCCGGCTGCTGCAGAACTTGCCGGCTGACATGGGGGTGGCCGTTGTCATCGTGAACCACATCACGATCATGCCGACCCAGTTGCATGAAGTACTTCCGCGCTTCACAACGATGCCGGTTGAGCTGATCACGGAAAGTCTGCAGATCGAACCCAACCGTGTCTTCATCATCCCAGCCAATCGGGATTTGCACGTCGCCCATGGCGAGTTCCAGCTCAAGCCCATTTCCAAGCCGCGTGGCTGGCCGGATGTCATCACGGTGTTCCTGCGTTCACTGACCGATTGCTGGGACGGCAAGCTGATTGCCGTGATTGTGTCGGGCTACGACGGCGATGGCGCTGCGGCCCTGTGCGGCATCAAGGAAGTCGGCGGCATCACTATCGCGCAAAAGCCGAGTACGGCGAAGCAGCCCGACATGCCGGAGAGCGCCATCGACAGCGGTTGCATCGATTTTGTCCTGTCGCCAGAAGACATCGCGCAGGAAATCGTGCGCATTGCGCGTGTTGGTTTATAAGAAATAGGCCTCTAGCCTCCGTCCACATTGCGTAAGTAGCTATTATTTATATAGCTATTCATGTTCATTCACCTTATTACTGTTTCGCGCCCAGCGTCTGAGCTATCGGTGGCGTGGCCACGGCGTGGTCAATGCTTGGTCGCGCCAAACATATGTTGGCGCGCCGCCTGGCTGATCGCCACGATCGCCGGATGGCTGAGGCGGCGTTCAGTCGTGATGGCGTAGAGTTGCTCGACCACGGAATCGATGCGGCCGATGGCCGCAACTTTGTATTGCTCGCAGACATGGTCCGTGATCACGGTGGGGGCGACGAACAGTCCTGCGCCGGCCTGACCGAAAGCCTTCATCAGGGCGCTGTCGTCAAACTCGCCGACGATGCGGGGCCGCAGGTTGTTAGCTTCCAGCCACTGGAGCAGCTTGGAGCGAATGGTGACGTCCTCGCCTGGAAGCAAAAATGGGGCGTTGTCCAGACTGGCCGGAAAGCTGCCTGAGAGCGTCTTGGTCAGGCGGCGGGTGCCGAACACCGTGAGTCCGCTCTCGCCCAGCAGGTGGTTGTAGCCACGTACGTTCAAATGGGTTGGCATGGGTCGATCGGCGATGATCATTTCGAGCCGATGCACGGCAAGCTCAGCCAGCAACGGCGCCAGCCGTCCCTCGCGGCAAACCAGTCGAACGGGCTCCCCGAGCTTGAGCGCGGGCTCCAGGAGTCGGTAAGCGATTGCCTTTGACACGGAATCGGCGATCCCGACCCTGAACGGTACTGACCTGGCCGCCGTTTGGTCGCGCAGCACTTCGAGCAGTTCGTCGCCCGTGGTGAAGATGTCTTCCGCGTAACTCAGAATGCGTTGCCCGGTGTCGGTCAGTTCGAGCTTGCGTCCGGAGCGACGAAACAACTCCACGCCCAGCGTTTGCGCGAAATCGCTCAGTTGTCCGCTGATGGCGTGCGGCGTCAGGTGCAGCTGCTCGGCGGCGCGCGCAATGCTGCCGGTTTTGGCGACCATCCAGTAATAGCGCAAATGTTTGTAGTTAAGTGAAGACATGGTGTCCTGTCGATCGGGGCATCCACCGTGGGCCCCAGCTGTGTTTCGACGCTGTCGGGCGCAGTTTGTAACATCTGTTTATTCGATGTAATGCGTCATCATATTCGATTTGCCAGATGATTGAAGGCCTCCTAAGATCACGGTTGTGTTCAACGAACCAGGAAAAAAGACGCATGCGTATCGACATCCAAACGAACGGATTCATTCTCACGGATGGCTTGCGCGAGCACGCCACGCGGCGCTTGCAGTTTGCCCTTAGCTGGGCCAATCATGACGTGCACAAAATTGCAATGCGTCTGTCGGACATCAACGGGCCACGCGGCGGGAGCGACAAGCGCTGCCAAATTCAGGTCCGACTTTCGGGCGGGCAGGACGTGGTGATCGAGGACACCGAGGCCGATCTTTATGTCGCCATTGACCGTGCCGCTGATCGCGCAGACCATGCGGTGGCGCGCCGGTTGGAACGCTTGCGTGAGCATCACCATGAACGCCTCCAAGGCGCCGAATTGAAAGAAGCTCTGCTATGAATTCCTCCATCTCCATTGGAGAACCCTGGATGTGGGCTGCTTTCATCGCCTTCGTGCTGATCATGCTGGCGCTGGACTTGTTCGTGTTCGGCGGCAGAAAAGCGCACAAGGTGAGCGTCAAGGAAGCCGCCCTATGGTCGCTGGTATGGGTGAGTCTCGCGCTGGTGTTCAACGCCGGTTTGTGGTGGCATCTGAGCGGCACCGTCGGCCCTGAGGTTGCCGACCGCAAGGCGCTGGAATTCCTGACCGGCTATCTGATCGAGAAATCGCTGTCGGTAGACAACGTGTTCATCTTCCTGCTGATTTTCTCGTCCTTCCACGTCGCCCCTGAATATCAGCGCCGGGTGCTTATCTATGGCGTACTGGGCGCCATCGTCATGCGTGCCATCATGATTCTGGCCGGCGCCTGGGTGGTGCGGGAGTTCAACTGGGTGCTCTACATCTTCGGCTTCTTCCTGGTGGTCACGGGCATGCGCATGCTGGTTATGGCAGAGAAGGAGCCCGATCTCACCAAGAACCCGGTGCTGCGGTTCGCGCGCCAACATCTGCGCATTGCAGACGGCGACCACGGCGAAAAATTTACCGTGCTGAAGGATGGCGTGCGACATTTCACGCCGCTGTTTCTGGTACTGATTCTGATCGAGGTCACTGATCTGGTGTTCGCCGTGGACTCCATCCCGGCCATTTTCGCCATCACCACCGACCCGTTCATCGTTTTTTCATCCAACATCTTCGCCATCATGGGCTTGCGTGCCCTGTATTTCCTGCTGGCCGATGTGGCGGAGCGTTTTCATTTGTTGAAATACGGCCTGGCCATGGTGCTCACCTTCATCGGTACCAAGATGCTCATCATGCCGTGGTATCACGTGCCGGTGGCGGCCTCGCTGGCGATCGTTGCGGTCTTGATCGGGTCCAGCGTAATCGCCAGTTTGATCGCCACCCGCAACGGACCCCGTCCGCGTCCCTGATTCAAGAACTCGCTGGAGGCTTCGAGCATGAACCCTGAACAACAACGCGCCATCCTCGCCATCGCCCTGTATGCCGCCTTTGCCGACGATGCCAAGCATGAGCGCGAGCGCGAGGAAATAATTCGCATCGCCGAATCCCTGGGCAATGAGCCTGGCGCACCCGATCTCGCGGGTCTTTATCAGGATGTGCTGCTCAAGCGGCTGAGCCTCGACAGCGCGGCAGCGATGTTGCAGGATCCCGCCGAGTGCCAGTTGGCTTATGAAATGGCCGTGTGCGTGTGCAATGCTGACGGTCGCCAGAGCGAGGCGGAGCGGCGTTTCCTGGATAAGCTGAAAACCCTGCTCAAGCTGGATGCCGTGCAGACCGAGGTCATCGAGGGCGAGGCGGATGCCATGGTCGATCTGAGCGAGGCCGCCGCGCAGCCGAATGTGCCGCAAGCCGAACTGGACCAATCCATCCTTAATGCCGCCCTGCTCAACGGTGCGCTGGAGCTGCTGCCACAGTCCTGGGCGTCCATGGCGATCATTCCGCTGCAGATCAGACTGGTTTATGGCATCGGCAAGGCCCACGGGGTCGAACTCGACCAGGGTCATATCAAGGAATTCATCGCCGCCGCCGGAGTCGGCCTTACTTCACAATACCTTGAGCAGTTCGGCCGCAAATTGCTGGGTGGGCTGCTTGGTAAGGTGGCAGGCAAGACCTTCGGCCAAGTCGGCGGCGCCGCCACGGGCATGGCGGTTTCCTTTGCCACCACTTACGCGCTGGGCCAGCTCGCCAAGCGCTATTACGCCGGCGGGCGGGTAATGAACACGGCCGTGCTCCGCGGCACGTTCCAGAACTTGTTGGGGCCGGCCAAACAGATGCAGACGCAATACTTGCCGCAAATCCGGCAGCAGGCCGAAACGCTCGACTTGGGGCGGGTGATTGCCATGGTGCGCGGGGGCTGAGCGCCATGCTGATCTACCGTTGGCAGGCATGAATAAGGAACGGTATACCGCGGGTGTTTCATGTGGTGCGCGTGTACATTCAGAATTGCATCATCGTGTTTTTCGCTCTCGGTCCCTGGTGACGGTTGGCAATTGGAAAGGAAACAGCATCATGATGAAAATACTCGTTCCGGTCGATGGCTCCAGCAGCGCGCTTCATGCAGTGCGGCACGCCATCAATGAATTCAGGAATAACGCGGCGCTGGAAATTCATCTCTTGAACGTTCAGGTGCCGTTTGACCAGTACATATCTCGATTCGTGAGCAGGGAAGATCGCGATGCTTTCCGTCGCGACCAGGCCGAACGAGCACTGCTGCCAAGCAGGCAGATGCTGGACCGGTTTGGCGTGCCCTATGAAGTGCACAGGGAGCTTGGGGATAAGGCATCCGTCATTGCCGCTGCGGCGCGGCGTCTTCGCTGCGACCATATCGTGATGAGCACCGCGCGCAAGAACTCGCTGCTCCGGATGGTCGAGAATTCGACCACCAACAAGGTGATTGAGTTGACCACCGTTCCGGTTGAAATCATAGCCGGGGACGCACCGTCCAAGGTGGAACGCTACGGCGTTCCGGCCGGCGTCGGTACAGTCCTGGCGTCCTTGTTCCTCGCCGCCGCTGAATGAGCGCCGCGGGTCGCTGGCCTTACAGGGCGAAGATGTCAAGGAACGGACGCAACCGAAAATGAACGCAAGCAAGCTGAGCATAAAAGCAACTGTGCAACCAACCGTCACGAGCAAGGCATCGGCCATGGAGGGTGACGCCAGCGGCGCCGCAGCCGCGCCGGATCGGCCATCGTGGCACGCCCTGAGTGCAGACGAGGTGATGCGGCACCTCGAGACGCGTCCCGAAGGCCTCGATAACGCGGAGGCCGTCGAGCGTCGCAAGACCCACGGAACCAATGTCATCCCCCGCGGGAAAGGGGACACGGTCCTGGGCCTGCTCTGGCGGCAGATCCACAACCCATTGATCTGGGTGCTGATCGCGTCGGCCGTGGTGGCGATGGCTGTGGACCCTACCGGCGGGATCAAGAACGGGCTGGTGATTCTGGCGGTGGTGGTGCTCAATACCCTCATCGGGTTTGTGCAGGAGTTCAAGGCCGGCAAAGCCATCGAGGCGCTCAGCCGCATGGTGCCGGAGAACGTCTGCGCCTTGCGCGAAGGACGCAAATTAACTCTTGCGGCTGCAGACCTTGTCCCCGGCGATGTGGTCCTGCTCGCCAGCGGCGACAAGGTGCCCGCGGATATGCGCCTGATCCAGTTGCGCAGCCTCCAGGTTGAGGAAGCGGCGCTTACCGGCGAGTCGGTGGCGACGCATAAGCAGCTCGCCCCCGGGTTGGCCGAGGCGGGCATTGGCGACCGTAGTTGTATGGTGTTCGGCGGCACGCTCGTCACCTACGGGACCGGGACCGCAGTGGTCGTCGAGACCGGTGCCAGTACCGAGCTCGGCCGCATCTCCACCATGCTCAAGGAGACGACCGACCTGCAGACCCCGCTCACCGCGGCCTTGGCGAAGATCGGCTGGTACATCACCGTCGCGATCATCGTCATCGCGCTGGCGATGCTGGTGCTCGGGACCTGGCGGGCCATGGCCGAGACGGGAGTCTCATGGGTCCCGGCCTTGCGTGAGTCGGTCATCTTCGCCGTCGCGCTGGCGGTCGGCGCCATCCCCGAGGGGCTGCCGGCGATCGTGACCATTGCCTTGGCGATTGGCGTGCAGCGCATGGCGGCGCGGCGCGCCGTGGTGCGCAAGCTCCCCGCCGTCGAGACGCTTGGCTCCACCACCGTCATTTGCTCCGACAAGACCGGAACGCTCACCCGCAACGAGATGACCGTGCAGGAAATCTGGACACCCTCGTCCGGCGCCTTTGCGGTGTCGGGCGTCGGCTACGAACCCCAAGGACAATTGCTGCGCGATGGGGCGGCCGTCGCGACGGCGCCAGCGGCGGTGGCCGATCTGCTGCTGGCCGGGGCGCTGTGCAACGATGCGTCGCTGGCGAACGAGGAGGGGCGCTGGAAGATCCATGGCGACCCCACCGAGGGTGCGCTCATCGTCTCCGCCGCGAAGACCGGACTCGACGTGGAAAAGGCGCGGGCGCAGCACCCGCGTCTGGACGCGATTCCGTTCGAATCCGAGAACCAGTTCATGGCTACCCTGCAGGCACAGGACGAAGGGCGCATCCTGCTTAAAGGCGCCCCGGAGGCGGTGCTCAAGCGCTGCACCGGCGCGGCGGGCGGCAGCGAGTTCGACGCAGCGGCAGTGCTGCGCGAGGTCGAAGCGCTGGCCGTCAAGGGAATGCGGGTGCTGGCGTTTGCCGCCAAGCCCGCGCGCGCGCAGACCGATATCGAGATGAGCGATACACAAACCGGTTTTACCTTTCTCGGGCTGCAAGGCATGATCGATCCGCCGCGTCCGGAGGCGGTCGCCGCGATCAAGCTCTGCCATCAGGCCGGGATCACGGTGAAGATGATTACCGGCGATCACCAGGCGACGGCGCAGGCGATCGCAGCGCAACTCGGCATCCTCCCCACTGAGCCTAGCGCGCCCAAGGCGATCACCGGCGCCCAGCTCGCGGCCATGTCGGACGCGCAGTTGCGCGTTGCGGCGCTCGCGTGCAACGTCTTTGCACGCGTTGCGCCGGAGCACAAGCTCAAACTGGTGCGCGCCCTCCAAAGTAGCAACGCGGTGGTGGCGATGACCGGCGACGGTGTCAACGACGCCCCGGCGCTCAAGCAGGCCAATATCGGCGTGGCGATGGGCATCACCGGCACCAGCGTCTCCAAGGAAGCGGCAGGAATTGTCCTGGCTGACGACAACTTTGCTTCCATCGCCGCCGCCGTCGAGGAAGGGCGGCGCGTCTACGACAACCTCATCAAGTCCCTGGCCTTCGTGCTGCCGACCAACCTCGGGCTGGCGCTGATCCTGATGGGGGCAGTGGCCTTTTTCCCATTCGTCGATGTCACTTACCTCCTCGACGGCGCGACGCAGACGGTGCGCGAGCTATTGCTGCCGATGGCCCCGGCGCAGTTGCTGTGGATCAATCTGGTGGCTGCGGTGGCGCTGGCGTTGCCCCTGGCGTTCGAGGCAAAAGAGCCTAACATCATGAGCCGACCGCCCCGCGACCCGGACGCGCCGGTGCTCAGCGGTTTCCTGATCATGCGCACCTTTGTCGTGGCGATCCTCATGACCGCTGGCGCAATCGGGCTCTTCCTGTACGAGTTCCGGGCTGCGGCGGGCGGTGGGCCCGAAGCGCTGGCCAAGGCGCAGACGATGGCCGTCACCACGGTGATCATGTTCCAGATCTTCTACCTGCTGAACTGCCGCTCGCTGCAAAATTCGATCCTGAGTATTGGGATGTTCAGCAACAAGACGGTGTTCGTCGGGATTGCGGCGATCATCGCGCTGCAGGCGATGTTCATCTACGCCCCGTTCATGCATACGATCTTTGCATCCGCGCCCCTCGCCCCCGTCGACGTGCTTGCGAGCATCCTTGTCGGCGCTGCCATCTTGCCGGTGGTCGGTCTGGAAAAGTGGTGGCACCGGCGACGCGCGCGAAAAATTGTCATCGGCGCATCATGATCGACGTCGTTGTCCTGTTTTTCCTGTTCGGCCTGGCAGCGGGCCTGGTCCGTTCGGAGCTCAAGTTGCCCGCGGCCCTTTATGACTCCCTGTCGGTATTTTTGTTACTGGCCATCGGCCTCAAGGGCGGAGAAGGCCTGGCGAAACAGGCACTTGGGCCGCTGATGCCGCAACTGGGTGCGGTGATCCTGCTGGGGGTGGTGCAGACGCTGATCGCCTTCGCCATTCTGCGCGCGCTGGGACGCCTGGGCCGCGCCGACGCAGCGTCCATGGCGGCCCACTACGGCTCGGTCAGCGTGGCCACCTTTGCCGTGGGGGTCAACTGGTTGTTGACCCGAAACATCAGTTTCGAGCCGCAAATGGCAATTTTTCTCACCGTCATGGAAGTGCCGGCCATCATGGTCGGCATCGTACTGGCGCGCGGCGTGGGCAAGCAAACCGACTGGCGCGGGCTGGCGCACGAGACCTTCCTGGGTAAGGGCGTGACCCTGCTGCTGGGCGGCATGGCGATTGGCTGGGCGGCGGGTCCGGAGGGGCTGGCGCCCATCAAGGGCTTGTTCTATGACCTGTTCAAAGGCGCCCTGGCTCTGTTCCTGCTGGAGATGGGGCTGATTGTTAGCCGTCAGGTGGGTGAGCTGCGCCAGCGCGGCGTGTTCATGATCGCCTTTGGCCTGCTCATGCCGCTCTTGTCGGCGCTGCTGGGACTGGGCTGCGGCGTGCTGCTCGGGCTGTCGGTCGGCGGTGTCACGCTTCTCGCCATTTTGGCCGCGAGTGCTTCTTATATTGCGGTACCGGCCGCCATGCGTCTGGCGGTGCCAGAGGCCAACCCGACGCTTTCGCTGGCCGCCGTGCTCGGCGTGACCTTTCCTTTCAACATACTGGTTGGCATTCCGCTTTACCATCAGCTGGCTATGAAACTCGTCGGAACTACGCCATGACCCTGCTGATCGAAAAACGAACTGTGCTCACCGTGATCACCGAAGCCGGCATTGAGAAAACCCTGTTGCGCGATCTGGAGCAGCTGGGAGTGCGCGGCTACACCGTTTCGGATGCCCGGGGCCGGGGCAGCCGTGGCGTGCGCGATGCGGCGTGGGGCGAAGCGGCCAACATCCGCATCGAGGTGATCTGCCCGCGCGCCCAGGCGGAGATCGTGCTTGGCCACATCCAGGCCCGCTATTACGCCGACTATGCGATGGTGGCTTTTTTACAAGAGGTTGAGATTCTGCGACCGGAGAAGTTCTGATCATGCGCGAACTGACCGGCAGCGCCTTGACCCGGCTCGTGTTGCTGGGACTGTTTCTCGCCCTGCTGGGCACCGCCGTGGCGGCGGTGCTGGCGCCCTTTGTCGTGTCGATGCTGTGGGCGGGCATTCTCGGGTTTGCCTCGTGGCCGCTATATGTGCGCCTGTTGCGTGGTTTGGGCGGCCGTGCCTGGCCCGCCGCGCTGGGCATGACCCTGTTCATGTCCGCCATCGTGGTGCTGCCCACGCTCTGGTTGCTGTTGTTGCTGCGCGCCGATGTCGGGCAGTTTGCCGACCACCTGGCGGCGGAACTGGCCGCTGGCCGCCTGCGTCCACCCGCCTTCGTGGATGATCTGCCGTTGGTGGGCCCGGATATCGCCGCTTGGCTCAACGCCGTGCTGGCCGAGCCCGCGCGGCTGAAGATGGAACTCAGGGCACTTTTTGGCAGGTTGGATACTGAGGCCCTGGCGTTGCTGGGCGGGGTGGGGAGGAATCTCGCGAAGCTGGTTTTCGCCTTGCTGACGCTGTTTTTCGTCTACCTGGGCGGACATAGCCTGGCGATGCAGGTTCGAACCCTACTCAATGGCATATTGAGGGAGCGTGCCGACGGGTACGTCGAGGCGGTGGCGAGCACCACGCGTGCCGTGGTGTATGGCATCGTAGTGACCGCACTGATCCAGGGCGCGGTTGCGGGCCTGGGTTACTGGGTGGCAGGTCTTTCCGCGCCAGTCACCTTGACGGCGGTGACGGTGTTGCTGGCGCTGATTCCGTTCGGCACCCCGGTGGTATGGGGCACCGCTGCCCTGTGGTTGCTGTTCACCGGGCAGACGACGGCTGGTATTGGCCTGCTGCTGTGGGGCACCCTGGTGGTGTCCTGGATGGACAACATCGTGCGACCGATGTTTCTTTCCAGAGACGGGAACATCCCCTTCATCCTGGCCCTGTTCGGGGTGCTGGGAGGGCTCGCCGCCTTCGGCATGGTGGGCCTGTTTCTCGGCCCGGTGATCCTCGCGGTTGCCCTGGCGGTGTGGCGGGAATGGCTGGAGGTGAGTTCCGGGAAGGGGTAAAAAATCTAGCAGTTTGGCTTGTTGCCCGACTACTGCTTGGCCCCCAGCGCCAGCGCTGCAGCCCGCGAGGCCGCCAGTGCGTGCGCATCCGGCCCGGCCTGCGTAGGCCAGCCGGCCAGATGCTGCAGGGTGAGTTCACACAGCGCGGTGATCCAGACCGGGTCATTGTTCAGGGCCGGGATGTAGTGAAACACCTTGCCGCCGGCTTTCAGGAATGCGGATTTGCCCTCCATGCCAATTTCTTCCAGCGTTTCCAGGCAGTCGCTGGTGAAGCCGGGGCACACCACGTCCACCCGCTTGACGCCCGCCTTGCCCAAGGCGATCAGCGTGGGTTCGGTGTAGGGCTGCAACCACTTGGCGCGGCCCAGGCGCGACTGGAAGGTGACCTTGAATTGCCGGTCGTTCAGGCCCAGTTCTTCGGCCAGCAGCCGGGCCGTCTTGAAACATTCGCAGTGGTAGGGGTCGCCCAGTTGCAGGGTGCGCTCGGGCACGCCGTGAAAGCTTATCACCAGTTGCTCCGGCCGGCCATGGGTCTTCCAGTGGCGCTGGATGCTCACGCCCAGCGCCGCGATGTAGCGGGGATCGTCGTGGTAGTGGTTGACAAAGCGCAGTTCGGGGATGGCGCGCACCTTGCCGGCCCAGGCGTAGACCGCGTCAAACAGGCTGGCGGTGGTGGTGGCCGAATACTGCGGGTAGGCTGGCACGATCAGCACGCGGGTTGTGCCGGCGGCTTTGAGCGCATCGAGCTGCGAGGCGATGGAGGTACTGCCGTAGCGCATGGCGTAGCGCACCTGCACATCATGGCCACGTTGGGCCAGCCAGCCTTGCAGCAGCTTGGCCTGTTTCTCGGTCCAGACCTTGAGCGGTGAGCCCTCGGGCGTCCAGATGCTGGCGTATTTGGCGGCGGATTTGGCGGGCCGAAAGCGCAGGATGATGCCGTGCAAGATCGCCATCCACAGCAGGCGGGGGATTTCAACCACGCGCGGGTCGCTCAGAAATTCACGCAGAAAACGCCGCACATCGGCGGTGGTGGGGGTGTCCGGGGTTCCGAGGTTGCAAAACAAAACTGCGGTGCGCGGCGCCTGGCCATGCTGGAAGGGGGGTTCTTTGGCGAAGGGGCCGAACTTGAAAGAGGTCATGCGGTATTCTCCCGCACCTATGCTGGATATTTCAAAAATCAGGGCAATAACGCTCGATCTCGATGACACCCTGTGGCCGATCTGGCCGGCCATCGAGCGTGCCGAGAACGCGCTGGCGGCCTGGCTGGGGCAGCAGGCGCCCGGCGCGGCCGCTGTGTTTGCCGACCCCGA
The DNA here is from genome assembly GCF_003347515.1 of Rhodoferax ferrireducens. GTDB lineage: Bacteria > Pseudomonadota > Gammaproteobacteria > Burkholderiales > Burkholderiaceae_C > Rhodoferax. Next base: position 152,812 of record NZ_QEII01000290.1, read on the forward strand.
CGCCCGGCTGGCCGTGCGCCAGGAGGTGGTGCGCTGCCGGCCAGAAATCGGTCACGATTTGGGTACGCTGCGGCGCGAGTCGATCCGCCTGGCGCTGCACCGTGCCAATGAAGACACAAGCCTGGCGGAGCCGGCCTTTGAGGTGTTTTTTGCCGAGCGCATGCGCGTGGACTTTTTTGACGATGCCCTTCCGGCGCTGGCATTTCTGGCGGCGCGCTTTCCGATGGTGGCGCTGTCCAATGGCAATGCCGATCTGGGCCGGGTCGGCGTGGCCGAGTTTTTTGTCGCCGGCTTGAGTGCCTCCGAGTTTGGTGTCGGCAAGCCCGACCCGCGCATCTTTCATGCGGCCGCCAGCAGCGCCGGCGTGGCCGCCGATGCGGTGCTGCATGTGGGCGACGATGCCGCGCTGGACGTGCTGGGCGGCTTGGGCGCCGGCATGCAAACCGTGTGGGTTAATCGCAGCGACCACCTGTGGACGCACGACGTGCACCCGCATGAAACGGTGACGACACTGAGCGCACTGTGTGATTTGCTGCGCGCGGTTCCGGAGCGGGCTCAGTAAGCCGGCCGCACGCCCGGTTCTGTAACGTTCAGTCGCGCACCAGCTGCCCGTCGGTGGACAGGGCGTAGGGCACATGCTGCGGCACCATCAGTACCCCTTGGGCATTCGGGATGGCCTCGATGGTGATGACCGGGGCGGCCCCGATCACACCACCGAAGATGGTGGCAAAAGCCGCGTCGGCGGCGTCGCGCCCGGTGCCAAAGCGCAAAAAGCCCATTGGAATCGCCACGCCTGAGGGGTCGAAAATGTACCAGCGGTCGCCCACATAGACCTCGACATAGGCGTGAAAGTCCGTTGGCCCCAGGACAGGGTCGGCGCCATAGTCAATGCCGGTGGCAAAGCGGGCCGGGATGTTGACGGCACGGCACAAGGCAATCATCAAGTGGGCGAAGTCGCGGCACACGCCCATCTCTTCCACCAGGGTATCGACCGCCGTGGTGTTGCCGGTGGAGGTGTTCGACTGGAAGGTCACGCGGTTGAGCACCCAGTCGCGGATGGCCTGCACCCGGGCGTAGCCCTGCCACAAATGGCCAAATTCCTTCACCGCCAGCCGGTGCAGCCGGTCGGACTGGCAGTAGCGGCTGGGGTAGATGTAGGGCAGGACCGGCCCCGGCAGGTTGGCCACCAGCACTTCGCCAAGCTGATCGGGCTGCGCCGTGTAGTGATCGAGGTCCACTGTCGCGTCGTAACGCACCATCAGGGGGCCGGCCTGCGCCTGCATGCGCAGAAAGCGGGTGTGCGTGACCGGATCGGTGTAGAGATTGGTTTGCAGCGGCTGGCTGATGCCCAGCGATTCCGTCACCACGATCTGGTGCGGCGTTTGCGCGGCGTGGATGCTGAAGATGAAATCACATCCAGGTTGGGTGATTTCGTAATTCAGCTCAATGGAGAATTTCAATCGGACCATGGGACGCTTTCCTTTCAGTGGCTGAGTGTCTTGGGCAGGCACGCAGGAAGCGTGCCGATCAGAGGGGGCCTCAATCCATTGTGCGGCCAGATGAATGCTTGCGTCTCAGCGTGGGGGTATGAGGGTCAGCGTGCTGCGGGTATTGGCCTTGACATCGGCCTCACTCAGGTGCTGTGCCACGTAGCCCCCCTCAACAAAGGTTTGCGCCTGGTCCTGATAGTGCGTGTCGAACAACACGCCGCTTTGGCCCACGGGATTGATGCCCAGTGAATGCGCCGGGTCGGCAAAGTCGATCAGGCGCCGGGTCGAGGGGCCATAGCGCACGGTCCAGGGCGCCGGTCCTATCGGGTACGACAGATTGTTGGGCGTTTCGCGCCCCCCTGGTGTGGCAAAAGGCCCCACGTTGAACAGCAGGTTCAGCGGCTTCTGCGCCGCCAGCAGATGGCCGTGGGTCAGCGTGTGGGCCTTGCCCCAGCCCCAATCCGCCGGGTCTTCGCCCAGCGTGGCCTGCAGGTGGTCGATGGTGGCGCGCCAGACCACCTTCAGGGTGTCCGCGCGGCGCTCGACTTGCGGCGTGTTGCGCTTGTCCCACCAGGGGGAATCGGCATCCTCGGCCAGCCGGGGCAGGGCGAAGTCCAGGGCGCGGGTGTTCAGCAGGTTTTTGAACTGCACCTCACCCATCTCATCGGCCATGGCGCCGCGCGCCAGTTCATATAGAAATTGATTGAAGACCGTGGGCGTGATGCTGTTGAGCGTATGGTTGCCGTCCCAGCGGTACAGGCTTTCCAGCAGGGCGTGTTCCCGTGGCACGGTAACGAGGGCATTCAATTCCTCGATCAAGGGCCTGAGCACGCGCGGGCCATAGCCGCTTTGGCTGTCCAACTGCAAGGCCTGGCTGTTCTTGAGGTCCCACTTGACGGCGTCATCGCGCAGGCGTTCGTCCAGCCGCTGGGCACGCTCGGGCAGGTTGTAATAGCCGGCAACGGGCACGCCGCTGTTCGGCTTGGGTTGGTGATTGGCCGAGACGATGTAGCCGCGCGCCGGGTTTTCTTCCCCAGGGTTGTCGCGGAAGCGGTAAAAACCCGGCTTGTCGGCCTCGCCGCTGCTGCCGTCCAGGATGAAGCTGGGGTTGACGTTGTCTGGACGAATCGGCAGTTTGGCGGCGGCCCACCAGCCGATGTCGCCGGCGGCGTTGGCCCACACCACGTTCAGGCCGGGCGCGTGAATCTTGCTGGCGGCGCTGCGCGCTTTGTCCAGCGTGTCGGCGCGGTTGAGTTCATAAAACGCCTCCTGTATCGGATTCTCGGTGGCCAGAAAAGCCCACCACATGGCGACCGGCGTCGTGCCCAGGCTGTCCTTGAAGGCGTCGGTGATGATGGGTCCGTGCGGCGAGCGCCGCAGGATGAGCTTGACCGGCGCTGCGCCCTTGACTTGAATGGTTTCCTCGCGGCTCTCAAGCTCGACCCACTGGCCCTGGACCCAGATTTGGTTGGGGTTGTCGGGATTGGTTTTTTCGGCGATCAAGTCCATGTCATCGTTCTGGAACATGGTCAGACTCCAGCCAAATTGCGCGTTGTGGCCCAGCATGGCCATGGGGATCAGCGCCTGGTGGTGGCCATACAAGTCGAAGCCGGGCGCGGACAGGTGCGCCTCGTACCAGACCGAGGGCGCGGCAAAACCGATGTGCGGGTCCCCCGCCAGCAGCGGCTTGCCGCTCACCGTGCGCCGGCCCGACAAAGCCCAGGCATTGCTGCCCTCGAATTGCGGCACGCCGGCCGCCGCCAGCGCTTGTTGGCTGAGCTGGGCGATGTGGTCCAGCGCCTGCCAGTCGCGCGGGTTCAGGGCCGCCGTCGGGCCGGCCGTCACGACGCCCTCGGCGTGCCAGTCGAGATCAAACACCTTCAAATACTCGGCGCCGAGCTGGTCGCGCACATGCGTCAGAGCGGGCTCGGTCCGCAAGGCGGCGGCCAGGCTGTAGGCCAGGTAGCCGGTCACGGCAATGGTGTCCTGCGCGGTGAAGGGTTGTTTGTGGATGCCCAGCAGGTCAAATTCGATCGGTGCGGCGTGGCTGGCCTGGTACTGGTTGATGCCATCCAGATAGGCGCTCAGCACCTGGGTCGCGGGGTTTTGCGGGTCCAGTTTTGCGGCTGTGGCTTGCGCATGGGCGCGGATGCCGAGGGTGCGAAACAGACGGTCCACGTCGATCATCTTGGGGCCGAGGACTGCGGCCAGTTCACCTTGCGCCACGCGACGCAGCATCTCCATCTGAAACAAACGATCTTGCGCGTGCACATAGCCCAGCGCGCGGTACATATCGGCCTCGTTGTCGGCCCGGATGTGCGGCACACCGCGCTCATCAAAGCGCACGCTGACCGGGGCGACGAGGTGGGCCAGGTTCAGGGTCCCCGAGCGTTGCGGCTGTTTGCCGTGGACGTACCAGGCGGCTGCGCCCGCTGCCGCCACGAGCAGCAGGGCGAGCAGAAGGGCAATAATTTTCAGGGAGCGTTTCATCGGGCGGGCGCTTGGATGCTTGAGTTTCTCGTCGAAGGATCATAGACGGACACCCCCGAAATTACCGCCACAGCCAGCCTGCAGCACCGGCATAATTGGCAAAAAACGCAGGGAGTGTCATGAGTTGGTTTGATCCAGGGATGGGCGCGGTGACGCGCGATATAAGAAAACTGGCCGCGACGGTTGCGCTGCTGGCGGCTGTCACCGCGCAGGGCGCCGACGGCGTCACGGCGCAGCAAATTCTGATTGGCCAGAGCATTACGCTGCAAAGCGGAAAGAACGACTACGGCGCAGCCGTCGTCGCTGGCATGCAAACTTACCTTGATGGCGTCAACGGCCGGGGCGGGGTGAATGGTCGCCAGATCGCGCTCAAGACACTGGACGACGATAACAAGACTGCCACGGCAGAAGCCAATGCGCGGCAACTGGTCGAGCAAGACAAGGTCTTCCTGCTGTTTGGCTCCATTGAAGGCGGGCCATCCACGGCGGTGATGAAAGCAGCGACCGATCTCAAAGTGCCGTTTTTCGGCCCCATGGCCGGTTCACCGACGCTGCGCCGGCCCTACCAGGCCCTGGTGTTTCCGGTGCGTGCGGAACACCGTGAAGAATTTCGCATGCTCATCGGGCACGCCAAGAGCCTGGGCATGCACAGAGTGGCTTTTCTGCGGTCAGATTCCGATGTGGGTGCTCAGCACCTTGCCAACGTCAAGCTGCTTTGCCAGGAGCTTGGCATGGAGTTGGTGGCCGATCTGCCCTTCAAATCAGAGGTGACTGATGTTCAAGTCGACCAGCTGGCACAGCAGCTGGAGCGGGCTGGCGCGCACATGGTGTTCAATCACGGCAGCATTGGCATCTACGAAAAACTGATTCGCAAGGCCCGCACCAAGGGCGTACGCACCGCTTTTTACGGCGTCAACTCTGCCTCCGCGCAGTTGGTGCAGCACTTGGGCGACCTTGCCCATGGCATGATTTTCACGCAGGTGGTGCCCAGTCCGTGGGAGCGCAAAACCGCGATCACCCGCGAATACCAGGAAGCGTTTTCACGCGTCAAACCAGGGCAGGACTTTTCTTACGGCAGTCTGGAGGGTTATGTGACGGCCAAGGCTTTGGTGCTGGCACTGCGTCTGGCCGGCTCCAATCCAACGCGCGAAAGCTTCGTCGCCGCACTTGACGGTGCGACGCTTGACCTGAATGGCCTGAAAAGCAGCTACATGCGTGACAACCACCAGGGCCTAGCCTTTGTTGATCTCGCGATCGTGACGCGCGAGTCCCGGTTCCGTCACTGACCCCCGCTGCTTCGCAAGTCGGCTGTGGCGAGGTGGACCGCGGCGATGCCGCTGCGCACAGCCCCTTCCAGCGTGGCCGGGTAGGGCCCATCCACGTAGTCGCCGCAGGCCAGCAGACCGGGTGCAATTTGCAGGGCAGGGCGCTGCAGGCCGGGCGTGCAGGCAAAAGTGGCGCGTTTTTCGACAATGGTTTGAACCGCCTGCAGTTGCAGGCCGAGTTGCTGCTGCGCTTGCATCAGCACCTGCGACTGCAGCGTCTCGCGCTCGCCCGTGCTGGCACTGATCACAAAGGCGAGCAGGCCTGGCGGACCGCCGAGCTGACCGCGGTCAAACACAAACTGCGCTGGCGCGGGGGGCGCATCGGTGGACGATGTGGTGGCGCCGGCGCTGCTGCTGCGCAGGGTCAGCATCGGGTGCGGCAGGGCCGCACCGGCGCCCCAGGCATAGACGGTGGTGATGGCTTCAAACTGCAGGCTTCGCGTCACGCCGGTCCATTGCCAGATTTTGTTTGCTATTGAATCAGGAGCTACCTGAGCACTGTTTTCCAGGGCTCTGGTTGATTCTGATGCTGATGTGGCGAAAATCACGGTGTCGAACACTTCACCGTCAAGCTGCCACTGCGCAGCCAGCGGCACGACCGCCTCCAACCGTGTGCCCAGTCGCATCTGCCCGCCCTGCTGTGTCAACCAGTGCGCCGCGGCAGCGGGGAAAAGTTCGGACAGATCCACACGCGGCAGCAGCAGGCGGGAGCCGCCCTGCACGCCAAACAGGGCATCTTGCAAAACGCGCAAAAACACCTGCGCGCTGGCCCGCCCGGCCGGCGTGTTGAGGGCTGATACACACAGCGGCTCAATCAATTCGGCTATCACACGCGGGCGCAAGCCCTGGCAAAGTTGAGTGACCGAGGTGCTGGCCTCGCACTGAAAGCCTTGACGCTGCCAGCCCGTGGCGGCGCGCAGCAAGGACCACTTGTCCGCCACCGTCCAGCCGCGCGCCGACACAATGCCGGCCAATGCGTCCAGCGGCGTCGGCCAGCTGGAAAAGCGCAAGCCCAGGCCGTCCGGAAACAGCAGCGTCATGGGCAGTTGCAGCAGGGCAGTTTCCGCTTGTACGCCGACCCGGCGCATCATGCTGAGAGTCTCGGTATAGGCGCCAATCAGAATATGCTGGCCGTTGTCCAGCGTCACCGGGGTGCCGTTGGGTAATATGCTGTTTAAGACCCTAGCCCGCCCACCGACTGCGCGAGATGCTTCAAAAACAATAGCATGATGACCGGCCTGCGTGGCCTCGACCGCAGCGGCCATGCCCGCCCAGCCGGCGCCGATGATGGCAATTTTCATTTATGGGTGCGGGGCAGCGCCACAGTGGCCAGCGTGAGGGCCATCAAATTCTTCCCAACGCCTGCACCTTCCACGCCAGCCACAGCTTGCGCAAGGGCGTGAGGCTGACGCGCTGGTGCAGCACCTGGAAGTTGTCGCGTTCAATCTCGCTCAGCAAGGCGCGGTAGATGCTGGCCATCATCAGCCCCGGTTTTTGCGCGCGGCGGTCGGCGGGCGGCAGCAGGGCCAAGGCCTCGTCGTACAGGCCCTGGGCGCGCTGCGCCTGGAACTTCATGAGGGCCGTGAAACGGTCCGAGTAAGTGCGCTTGAGGATTTCATTCGCCTTGACGTCAAACTGCTGCAACTCGTTCATGGGCAGGTAGATGCGCCCGCGCAGCGCGTCTTCGCCGACGTCGCGAATGATGTTGGTGAGCTGCAGCGCCTGGCCCAGCTTGTGCGCGTAAATCGTGGTGGCGGGCTGCGTCTGACCGAAGATATTGGCCGCCACTTCGCCCACCACGCCGGCCACCAGATGGCAGTAACGCTGCAGACCGGCATAGTCCAGGTAGCGAGATTGCGCCAGGTCCATCTGGCAGCCTTCGATCACAGCCTGCAGGTGGCGTTGCTCGATCTGGTAATCGGCGGCCAGTGGCATCAGCGCTTTCATGACCGGGTGGCTGGCTTGGCCGGCAAACGACTGGGCCACTTCGCCCTGCCACCAGGCCAGCTTGGTGGCTGCCACGCCGGGGTCGACCATGTCGTCCACCACATCGTCGACCTCGCGGCAAAAGGCGTAGAACGCGGTGATGGCGGCGCGCCGGGGCTTGGGTAAAAATAAAAAAGCGTAATAAAAGCTGCTGCCGGAGGCGACAGCTTTTTGCTGAACATAGTCTTGTGGAGTCATGGAGGGTTCTGGCTAAGGCGCCTAGTTTAATCAGCGCGCGTGACATCAGACCGCCAGTCGGCCTGGCATGCGGGTCATGAAGTCGGCCAAGTAGTTGGCCTCCGCGGAAGCACCGGCGCGGGCGTACAGGCCAATCCCGATCTGAATCGCGGTTGGGAATTCGCGCGCGGCGGCCAGCACGCGGCAGCCGGGTGGAATGGTGGCTGAAATCATGGGCCCGATACCAATGCCAACCTGCACGGCGGTGGCCATCGCCACCAGCGTCGAGGCCTCGCACACCATGTTCCAGTTCAGTTCGCTGTCGGCCAGCGAGGCCATGACACGGGTGCGCCAGGGACAGCCGTCGGTGAACATCACCACCGGCAGCGCATCGTCCGGCACCAAGGTCAGGTCGGAGCGCACCACCCACAGCAACTGCTCGGGCCATTCGACCAAGGGCCAGTGCGCGACTTCCTGGGTGTCGCAGATCAGCAAGTCGAGTTTGTCCTGTTCAAACAGCGCGGCCAGTTGCCGGTTGCCGGCAATGATCAGGTCCAGATGCACCTTGGGGTTCTGGTCGCGGAAGGACTTCAAAATGTCAATCAAGCGCGTCGCGGCAAAGTCTTCCACCACCCCGAGCTTGACCCTTCCTTCCATGCGTTGGCCGCTGATGCGCTGCCTGGCCTCATCACTGAGTGTCAGAATTTCACGCGCATAGGGCTCCAGGACCCGGCCCTCGGCATTGGCCGTCAAGCCCTTGGAGGAGCGCTCGAACAAAGGGGCGCCAGCGATATCTTCCAGGCGCCGGATCTGCATGCTGACGGCGGCCTGGGTGCGATGCAGCGCCGCAGCGGCGCCGTTGACGGTGCCCACGTCAATCACCGACAAAAATGCACGCAACAGGTGCGGGTCCAAGTCTTGCATTCAGTTTTATTGATAGGGGTACGACAATTTTATGGCTATCGCCACTTTAGCAGAGCCATTACGATTGCTTTGAGATTTTTTGACGGCTTTGGAGGCGAGATTTCTCAGGGCAGCAAAATATTCTTATATCCATTCACAGGAGAAAGCAACATGACACACGACATCAAACGGCGCACCCTGGTCAAGGCCGGTGCAGCGTTGGCTTCAACGGCTTTGGGCTTTCCGGCCCTCAACGCGCTGGCGCAAAATCGCCGGTTCGCTGGCAAGACCGTGCGCATCCTGACCTGGTCGGACGACACGGGCCTGGCCGTGCTGCGCAACATCTGTCAAACGTTCGAGGAACAAACCGGCGCCAAAGTGATTGCCGACCGCACCGGCAGCACCTCCGAGATGGTCGCCAAGCTCAAGGCCGGCGGTAGCCGCCCGCAATACGACGTGATCACGCTGGCCGGTGTGGGCGCCGTGACCCTGGCCAAGGCCGGACTGCTGGAAAAACCCGACCTGAACCAGTTGCCCAACCTGCAAAGCGTCGACCCGCGTTTTCGCACCGGCGCCGATGGCCATGGCATTGGCTACCTGTTGTGGACCGGCGGCATGCTCTACAACACCCGCACCTTCAAAGCGGCGCCGACCAGCTACGAGGAAATGTGGAACCCCAAATATGCCAAGCGGGTGTTTTTGCCGCCAGCGACCTGGACCGATTCCCTAGACACCATCGTGGCCGCGGCCATGCTGACCGGCGGCAGCGCGACCAATGCGGAAGGCGGCTTCAAGAAGCTGGCCGAACTCAAAGACCGGGTGCTGACCTTTGGCGAGAACCCGACGCAGATTGCCGAGCTCTTCCGTTCCAACTCGCTGGACATTGGTGCCGTGTACGCGCCGGCGTTTTTTGCGAAAGAGCTCAAGGACCCGAATTCCGGCCTGGGTGCCACCTACAACCTGAAGGAAGGCTTTTTTGCCGACCTGATGTACACCATCATGCCCAAGGCCCATCCCGGTGAGTCTTCCGTGATTCACGCCTTCCTCAACCACACGCTGGACCCGGTGGTGCAGGGAAAAATGGCGGAAGACGTGCTCAACGGTCCGGTCAACCTGAAAGCCGTGCTGTCAGCCGAGGCCAAAAAGAGCCCCTTCATCATCAAGCCCGAGCAACTCGGCTCGACGGCGGTGATCCATGACAAGGCGGTGATCGCCGGTGTGCGCGACAGCTGGATCAAGCGCTACACGCAGACCTTCTCCTGATCGTCTGCTGATCGTCCGCTGACCCTTCCTGTTCTTGCCACACACGACCGGATCGCCTGATGGCGGTCCGGCCGTCAGGAGAATCTCACCATGTCCTCATCCTCTTCCGGGCGCCTGCGGCTGGCGCTGCTGGCCCTGCCGGCCATCGTGCTGCTGCTGCCATTTTTGATGGCGGTGCTGTTTGTGCTGCGCTTTTCCTTTTCGGCGGAAACGCAGGAGATTGCGGGTTTCAGCCTGGAGCGCTATGCGGGCCTGCTCGACCCGTTCTTTCTGCGCTCCGTGCTCCTCACGCTGAAACTGGCGGCACTCAGCACCGTCATTTGCCTGGTGCTGGCGGTGCCGGTCGCCATGCTGATGGCGTCGATTCAGCAACCGATCTGGCGGCGGGTTGTCACGAGTCTGATTCTGCTGCCCATGATTTTGAATCTGCTGATTCAGTCCTATGGCTGGATCATGGTGCTGGGCCCCAACGGCATCATCAACGGGGTGCTGCTTAAGCTGGGCCTTGTTGACCGGCCCATTCAATTGCTGTTCAACGAAATCGGTGTGCTGGTCGGCCTGGTGCAAACCGCTTTGCCGCTGGCCGTGTTTCCGATCCTGGGCTCGATGCGCGCCATCTCGGTGCAGTACCTGGAAGCCAGCGCCAGCCTGGGGGCTCAGCCCTGGCGCTCGTTCCGTGACATCACGCTACCACTGCTCAAGCCGGGGCTGATAGGCGCGGCCTCGATTGTGTTTGCCTTCAACGCCAGTGCCTTCGCCGTGCCCCTGCTGCTGGGTGGACGCCGCGTCCAGACCATGGGGGTGGCCATACGCGACATGATTTCACCGATGTTTGACTGGGCTGGCGCAGCGGCGGCCGGCGTGTCGCTCATCGCCATCACGCTGATCAGCCTGTCGGCCGCCACCTGGCTGTCCACACGCGCCACGCAATGGCAGGGAGCACGTTGATGGCCACCACAACTTCAATCACGCCGCCAACCATGTCTTCCACCACGTCCTCCACCCCGTCTTCAGCCCGCGCTCACACCGGGCGCGGCTCGTTCGGGCTGGTCATGGGCACGCTGGCGGGGCTGGGCCTGCTCATCGCCGCGCTGCCCGTGGTGATCATCCTGATCATGTCGTTCTCGGGCGGCACCAACCTGGACTTTCCACCCAGCTCGCTCTCGCTGCGCTGGTACGGTGCCGCCATCGATGTGCTGTTTGGCGAAAAAAGCGAGGGCACGATGTCGGCCTTCAGTGCCATGAGCAGCAGCTTTATCGTGGGCCTCGTCACCATGCTGGCCAGTGTCTGCGTGTGTGTGCCACTGTCCTATGCCCTGGTGCGCAGCCTCGGGCGCTGGCGCCAGCTGGCCGAGCTGCTGTTCACCCTGCCCATCGTGTTTCCGCTGGTGGTGCTGGGCGTGGCCTATCTGCTCATGACCGAAGCGCTCAGCCGCGAGACCGGTGTCGATCTGGGTCTGTTTCGCCTGGCCATTCCGCACATCACGCTGGCGCTGCCTTTTGTCCTGCGCAATTGCCTGAGCGCCATGAACGGTGTCGGGGTGGACCTGGAAGAGGCCGCCATGTCGCTGGGCGCCTCGCCCCTGCAGGCGATCCGGCACGTGGTCGTGCCGCTGATGAAGCCGGGGATCATGGCCGGCCTGATCTTCGCCTTCATCATTTCATTCAACGAGTTCACGGTGACTTTCTTCATGTACACGATCGACGTGCGCACCTTGCCGATCTGGATGTACAGCCGCACCGTGTCCTCGCTGGACCCCACCACCCTGGCCATTTCGACCCTGATCATCGCGCTCGACGTGGCCTTGATCGCCTGGGTCGACAAGCTCGTGGCAGGCAAAGGCAGTCTGTTTTGAGCACCGCCTCCCAAAACCTGATCAACGAAAGAACTCTGCATATGGACAAACATCTGGAACTTCGGGGCATCGGCAAGCGCTTCGGCGCGGCGGAGGTGCTCAGCGACGTGAACCTGAGCATCGCGCGCGGCGAATTTGTGTGTCTGCTCGGACCCTCGGGCTGTGGCAAGACCACGCTGCTGCGCATTGTTTCCGGCTTCGAGCATGCCAGCAGCGGCCAGCTCTTGCTGGACGGTCAGGACATCAACCACGTGGCGCCGCACCGGCGCGGCTTTGGCATGGTGTTCCAGTCGCTGGCGCTGTTTCCGCACATGACGGTGGCCGAGAACATTGCCTACGGCATGAAGCTCAAAGGGGTGGCCCCGGCGCAGCGCGCCAGCCGCGTCGAGGAGTTGCTGCACATGGTGCAACTGCCGGCGATTGCCGACCGTCCGGTGTCGGCGCTGTCGGGCGGGCAGCGCCAGCGCGTGGCGATTGCGCGCGCGCTGGCCGTGCCGCCCAATCTGTTCTTGCTGGACGAGCCGCTGTCGGCCCTGGACGCCCAGCTGCGCGACAGCATGCAAATCGAGCTGCGCCAGCTGCAGCAGCAGTTTGGTGTGACCACCATCGTGGTCACACACGACCAGCACGAAGCCATGATGTTGTCGGATCGCCTGGTGGTGCTGAACGGCGGGCGCATCCAGCAGTGCGATACGCCCTCGCAGGTCTACCGCCAACCGGCCAATGCGTTTGTCGCCGAGTTCCTCGGGGCCGCCAACCTGCTGCCCGGCGTGGTGCGCGGCCCGGGCGTGATCGAGGTGCTGGGAAGCCCGCTGGCGCTGCCCACGACTTTGTCCGCCGGCAGTCGGGTGACCGTGGCGGTGCGCTCCGAAGATATCCAGTTTGAAGCCGCCCAGGCCCATGCAGTGCAGCGAGCCAACAGCATCGCCGGCGAGATTGATTTCCTGCGCGATCTGGGCGCCAAGTCCGAACTGATTCTGCGTTGCGGCGCGCAGCGCCTGCGGGCCCACGGCAGCAGCGCCCAGTTTCAAAGCGCCCGCTGCGGGCAGCGCGTGGATGTGCTTTTCGATGCCGGGCGCTGCTCGGTGTTTGCGGCTTGAACGAAAAATAATCTATGAACACCTCTGAACTTTCAAGCGCGCCTGTTTTTGTCGACGCCGCGACCGTGGCCCGGTGTTTGCCCTGGCCAGAGCTGCTGCAGGCTTTGCAAAATGCCTTTGCAGCGACCGACCTGAGCACTCCCACGCGGGGCCACTACCACATGGAGGGCATGGGCAGCGGCAGCAGCACGCCGGTCTTGCTGTCCATGCCGGCCTGGAGCACCGGCCTGGGCGTGGGCGTCAAACTGGTGGCGGTCTACCCCGACAACCACCAGCTGAGCCTGCCCTCGATCCACGGCCTGTATGTGTTGATGGACGGCGCCAGCGGCCGTCCGCAGGCGGTGCTGGAGGCCGGTGAGTTGACGGCGCGCCGCACGGCGGCGGCCTCGGCCCTGGCCAGCCGCTTTCTCTCGCGAGCCGACAGCCGCACCTTGTTGATGGTCGGAACCGGCCGTCTGTCGCAGTACCTGCCCCTGGCCCATGCCCAGGTGCGCCCGATCGAACGGGTGCTGGTGTGGGGCCGCTCGCCGGCCAAGGCACAAGCCAGTGCCGACGCCTTGCAAGCCCTGGGTCTGAACGCTGAACCCGTCACCGCGCTGGAAGACGCCTGCGCCCAGGCCGACATCATCAGTTGCGCCACCTTGTCCAAAACCTCCGTGCTGCACGGTGCCTGGCTGCGCCCGGGCACGCACGTCGACCTGGTCGGCGCCTTCACGCCGCAAATGCGCGAGGCCGATGACGCCGTGTTCGAACGCGCCGCCTCGGTCTGGTGCGACACCCTGGCCGGCGGTCTGGCAGAGGCGGGCGACCTGGTCCAGGCGCTGGCCTCGGGGGCCCTGGCGCGTGCCCGCATCCGGGGCGAGCTGGCCGATCTGTGCCGGGCCGCCACCCCGATGGCGCGCGCTGACGCCGACATCACCGTTTTCAAATCCGTCGGGGCGGCGCTGGAAGACCTCGCCGCCGCACGCCTGTGCCTGGACCGGCTGTCGCGCAGCCGCCCAGCGGTTTAACTTTTTCCCAACATGAACCCTTCCATGACTACCAACGCAGAACACCTGGCCCGCTTGCGCGCCCGCTATGCCGACGCCTCGGGCGCCGACATGTTTAACCCGGCTTTCAAGGCCGTGGCGGAGCAGATCTTCAGCAGCTCGGACGGCCGCAAGTGGCCGTTTTCCGATGTCAGCACGTTTCTGGACGCCCCTCACCGGCCGGACGGCCTGGCCCAGCCCAGGCCCAATCTGGCGGGTCTGGATGTGGCGCTGATCGGCGTCCCCATGGACCTGGGCGTGACCAACCGCGCCGGCGCCCGTCTGGGACCCCGCGCCGTGCGCAATGTGGAGCGGATCGGACCGTACGAACACGCGCTGGGCATGGCGCCCATCACCCGGCTGAAAATGGCCGATGTGGGCGATGTGCCCATGCGCAGCCGCTTCAACCTGGACGAATGCCATGCCGATATCGAGGCCTGTTTCAACCAGGTCGTGCAGGCCGGCGTGATTCCGCTGGCCGTGGGCGGCGACCATTCGATCACCGGTTCCATTCTGAAAGCGGTGGGGCGGGATCGGCCGGTGGGCATGGTGCACATCGATGCGCATTGCGATACCGCAGGCAGCTACGAAGGCTCCAAATTCCACCATGGCGGGCCGTTCCGCGAAGCGGTGCTGGCGGGCGTGCTGGACCCGCGTCGCTGCATCCAGATCGGCATCCGCGGCGGGGCCGAATATTTGTGGGAGTTTTCCTTTGATTCCGGCATGACCGTGATCCACGCCGAGGAGTTTTCCAAAATGGGGGTGGAGGCCGTGATCCGGCGCGCCTGGGAGGTGGTGGGCGATGGCCCGACCTATGTGACGTTTGACGTGGACAGCCTGGACCCGGCCTACGCGCCGGGTACCGGCACGCCCGAAGTGGGTGGACTGACGCCGCGTGAAGTGCTCACCTTGTTGCGTGGCCTGGCCGGCCTGAACATCGTCGGCGGCGACGTGATGGAGGTCGCGCCGCAGCACGATCCGACCAGCAACACCGCCCAGGTGGGCGCCCAGATGCTGTTCGAAATCCTGTGCCTGGTCGCTTTGTCACCGGCGATGGCCAGGCGCTGACCGAGAGATGAGCACGCAATGGCCAGACCGTAGTCAAGCGATCCCCAGAGCTACACTTTTGCATCTTTCTTTAACTTTTAACTTCCAGGAAAATTATGTCCATCCAGCGCATTGAAACCGGTCCCCGCATGTCACAAGCCGTGGTGCACCAGAAAACCATTTACCTGGCCGGCCAAGTGGCCGACCACGATGCCGGTCCCAGCATCTTCACCCAAACCCAGCAGGTGCTGGCCAGCATCGATCGTTTGCTGGCCGCGGCCGGCAGCGACAAATCTCGCATATTGAGTGCCACCATCTGGCTCACCGACATGGACACCTTTGCCGACATGAATCGCGCCTGGGAAGCCTGGGTCGTGCCAGGCACCACGCCGGCACGGGCCACGGTGCTCAGCGCGCGTCTGGCGGGCCCGGAGTACGGTGTGGAGATTGGGGTGATTGCCGCCCAGCCCTGAGGCTTCAGCTCATACGCCAGGCGCGCCACAGCATCACGGGAAAGTCCCACCACTTCAAGGTGGGGCGGTGCTGAAGCGTGGCAAATTGCAGGGCTTCTATGCGGTCCAGAATGCGCAGGCCGCCTTGCACCACCAGCCGCAGTTCCCAGCCGGCGCGGCCCGGGATCTGGTGCACCAATTTAGAGCCTTTTAGCATCCTGGCCCTCGCCGAATGTGCGCAGGAAGCTATTAATTTTGTAGCATTCTGGGTTTGCCTGCAGGCCAACAGGTCGGCCGGCGCAACGCCCAGCCGGGTGCAGTCCTCTTGCGGAAAGTAGTAGCGCCCCCTGGGAATGTCCACGCTGGGGTCCTGCCAGAAATTGATCAGTTGCAAGGCGGTGCAGATGTCATCGCTGCGGGCCAGGGCCTGCGCGTCGGTCACGCCGTAGAGGTGCAGCAGCAGCCGCCCCACCGGGTTGGCCGAGCGGCGGCAATAGTCCAGCAGTTCCGACTCGGAGGCATAGCCTGCACCGTCCCGGCTTTTTTCCACATCCTGCACAAACGCATCCAGCAGATCGTGCAAGGCCTGCACGGGGAGCTGGTGCGCGTGAATCGCGAATTGCAGCGGGCCGAACACTTGCGCCCAACGCGGGCTGAACGTCTGCTTCTCATCCGTGCTGGGGCTGGCGGGTCGACAGGCGGCCGTCAGTTCCCGGCGGTAGGCCTGCAGGTCGTCCAGGCGCTGCTGCGGCGTGGCGTCGCCTTCATCCGCCAGGTCATCGGCGGTACGGGCGAAGTGGTAGATGGCCGCGATGGGGGCTCGCAAGTGCGCAGGGCACAGAAAGGACGCCACCGGAAAGTTCTCATAGTGCTGGATCGGGGCGGGCGGGGCGGCGGGTGCGGGTTGGAGCATGGGTCGATTTTGCCCGCAAGCCGTTCGCCGTCGATATGACGCCTCCTGTCTCTTGACAGCGATTTGCGTTTACACTAAATTACTAACCAGTTGGTCATTAGTAGGTATTGGCCAGTCTCTCCTTCCCACCTATTCATACGTATTCACCATGCCCAACAAGTCAATTCAAACAGGGGCGATGCTCATAGCGGCGGCGTTTTTAGTGGCCGCCTGCTCCAAGCCTGCGCCGCCAGAGGAGCCCATTCGTGCCGTGAAAATCACCACGGTGGGCTTGGACAGCATGCGCTCCGGTGCCGAATTCGCCGGCGAAGTGCGGGCACGCGTCGAGTCCCGGCTGGGGTTCCGGGTGGGCGGCAAGATCGTGCGGCGCCAGGCGGAGCTGGGCCAGCGGGTCAAAGCCGGTGATGTGCTGGCGCAGCTGGACCCGCAGGACTACCAGCTGGCGGCGCAAGCGGCGCGGGCGCAGGTGGCCGCGGCCCGGACCAACCGTGATTTGGCCGCCGCCGATTTCAAGCGCTACAAGGAATTGCGCGACCAGAATTTCATCAGTGGCGCGGAATTGGAGCGGCGTGAAACTACTTTGAAAGCCGCGCAGGCCCAACTGGAGCAGGCGCAGGCGCAGTTGTCGGGCCAGGGCAACCAGGCGTCTTACACCCGGCTGGTGGCCGATGTGTCTGGCGTGGTGACGGCGGTGGAAGCCGAGCCGGGTCAGGTGGTCACGGCCGGCACGCCGGTGGTACGGATTGCGCAGGATGGCCCGCGCGATGCGGTGTTTGCCGTCCCGGAAGACCGGGTGGCGCTGATCAAACCCGGCTCGGGCGTGGACGTGCGGCTGTGGTCGGCCAACACCACGCTCAAGGGTGTGGTGCGTGAGGTCGCGGCCAGTGCCGACCCGATTACCCGCACCTTTGGCGTGAAAGTGTCGCTTGACGTCAAGGACGCCGTGGCCCTGGGCACAACCGTGACGGTCGTGCCGCAGGCTTTCGACCGCAGCGGTGTGCAAGTCATCAAGCTGCCCACCAGCGCCTTCCGCCAGGATGGAAAACAGTCCGCCGTCTGGGTGCTGGAGCCCGCCAGCATGACGGTCCGGCTGCAGCCGGTGCAAATCGCCACCGCGGACGGCAATGAGGTGGTGGTCGCCGGTGGCCTGCAGCCTGGTATGCGAGTGGTAGTGGCCGGCGTGCATGTGCTGTCGCCCGGTCAAAAAGTCACAATTTATAAGGAAATACAGGCTGTAGCCCCCGTTGATACTGCGCAGACGGCTATTAATTCAGTAGCGTCCATGGCACCCGCCAGCGCCCCGGCGGCAAAGTGAGACAGCCATGAGCCTGGAAAAAACCAAAGAGAGTTTTAACCTCTCCAAGTGGGCGCTGGACCATCCTGCGTTCACCCGTTATTTGATGATTGTCCTGATGCTGCTGGGCCTGGCGGCCTACTTCCAGCTGGGGCAGGACGAAGACCCGCCGTTCACCTTTCGCGCCATGGTGGTGCGCACCTACTGGCCGGGCGCCACCGCCCAGCAAGTGGCCGAGCAGGTCACCGACAAGATCGAGCGCACGCTGCAGGAAGCACCGTACGCCGACAAGATCCGCAGCTATTCCAAGCCGGGCGAGTCGCAGATCATTTTCCAGATCAAGGATTCCTCCAGGGCCGCGGACGTTGCCAACGTCTGGTACACGGTGCGTAAAAAAGTGGGCGACATGCGCGGCACGCTGCCCGCCAACGTGCAAGGGCCTTTCTTCAACGATGATTTTGGCGATGTGTATGGCGTGATCTACGCGCTGGAATCCGATGGCTTCAGTTACGCCGAGCTCAAGACCTTTGCCGACGATGTGCGTCAGAAGCTCTTGCGCGTGCCGGACGTGGCCAAGGTGGAGCTGTTTGGCGCACAGGACGAAAAACTCTTCATCGACATCTCCCAGAAGCGCCTGGCGCAACTCGGCCTGGACATGACCCAGGTGCTGGCGCAGCTGGGCCAGCAAAACGCGGTGGAGTCGGCCGGTGCCGTGCAGACCCCGCTGGATGTGGTTCAGGTGCGCGTGGCCGGGCAGTTCAACCGGATTGAGGACCTCAAGGCCATGCCGATCCGGGGTTCCTCGGGGAGTCAGCTGCGACTGGGCGACATTGCCGACATTCAGCGCGGCTATGTCGACCCGCCAGCGGTCAAGGTGCGGCACCAGGGCCGGGAGGTGATCGCGTTAGGCGTTTCCATGGGCAAGGGCGGCGACATCATTGCCTTGGGCAAAGCACTGAAAACAGCGACGGACGGCATCGAAAAAAGCCTGCCCGCGGGCGTCAACTTCGTGCAGTTGCAGGATCAGCCCAAAGCCGTGGCGAAGTCGGTCAATGAGTTCGTGAGCGTGCTGATCGAGGCCGTGCTGATCGTGCTGGCGGTGAGTTTCATCGCGCTGGGCTTTCACCGCCGGCCCGGCCAGCATCCCCTGTGGAAGCGCTGGTACGTGGACATGCGTCCGGGCCTGGTGGTGGGCATCACGATTCCGCTGGTGCTGGCCATCACCTTTCTGGCCATGAATTACTGGGGCATCGGCCTGCACAAGATCTCGCTGGGCTCACTCATCATCGCGCTCGGCCTGCTGGTGGACGACGCCATCATTTCGGTGGAAATGATGGTGCGCAAGATGGAGGAGGGCTATGACAAGGTGCGCGCTGCCACCTTTGCCTATGAAGTCACCGCCATGCCCATGTTGACGGGCACGCTGATCACGGCGGCGGGCTTCCTGCCCATCGGCATGGCCAAATCGGTGACGGGTGAATACACCTTTGCCATTTTTGCCGTGACGGTGATCGCGCTGCTGGTGAGCTGGCTCGTCTCGGTGTATTTCGTGCCTTATCTGGGTGTCTTGTTACTCAAGGCGAAGCCCAAGGCCGCCAATGGCGAAAACCACCACGAGCATTTCGATACGCCGTTCTACAACGGGTTTCGCCACGCCGTGAACTGGTGCGTGCAGCACCGCTGGCTGACCATCGGCGCCATGATCCTGATTTTTGCCTTGGGCATCGTCGGCATGGGTCGGGTGCAGCAACAATTCTTCCCGGATTCGAGTCGGCCAGAAATCCTGGTGGACATCTGGTTCCCGGAAGGCACCTCGTTTGCCGCCAACCAGCAGGTCG
This sequence comes from Rhodoferax ferrireducens, assembly GCF_003347515.1. GTDB lineage: Bacteria > Pseudomonadota > Gammaproteobacteria > Burkholderiales > Burkholderiaceae_C > Rhodoferax. The sequence goes on from NZ_QEII01000290.1 coordinate 171,974, forward strand.
CCCGGCGCGTGGAAGCGCGCTTCATGCGCGAGGCCGGTGTCGACACGGTCAGCACCTGGGTTGGCTCGGGCGTGCCGCGCTTTTACCTGCCGCTGGACCAGGTGTTTCCGCAAAGCAATGTGTCGCAGTTCATCATCGTGCCCAAGGATTTGAAGGTGCGCGAGTCGCTTCGCGTCAAGCTGCCGGCCTTGCTGGCGACGGAATTCCCCGAGGTGCGTGGCCGCGTCAAGCTCTTGCCGAATGGCCCGCCGGTGCCGTTCCCGGTGCAGTTCCGCGTGGTGGGCCTCGACCCGCTGGTACTGCGCGAGCGCGCCGACGAGGTGAAGGCGCTCATGCGCGCCAGTCCCAACACCCGCGGTGTCAACGACAACTGGAACGAGTCGGTGAAGGTGATACGCCTCGACATAGACCAGTCCAAGGCGCGGGCGCTGGGCGTGACCAGCCAGTCGATCGCGCAGGGCGCGCGCGTCCTGCTCGCGGGCTCGACCGTGGGCCAGTTCCGTGAAGGCGACAAGTTGATCGACATCGTGCTGCGCCAGCCGCTCGATGAGCGCAACGCCATCACCGACATCGGCAATGCCTACCTGCCCACCGCATCGGGCCGTTCGATTCCGCTGACGCAAATCGCCAAGCCGGTCTTCACCTGGGAACCCGGCGTGATGTGGCGCGAGAACCGCGACTACGCCATCACGGTACAGAGCGACATCGTCGAAGGCCTGCAGGGTGCGACCGTCACGAGTCAGTTGCTGCCCAGCTTGAAGGCACTGGAAGCCAAGTGGCTGGCTGCGGGGCAAAGAGGCTATCGCATCGAGGTGGCGGGGGCGGTGGAGGAAAGCTCCAAAGGCTCCGCCTCCATCGTCGCGGGCGTGCCCATCATGCTGTTCATTACGTTCACCTTGCTCATGTTGCAACTCCACAGTTTCAGCCGCTCCATGCTGGTGTTCCTGACCGGGCCGATGGGGATTGCCGGTGTGGCAGGCGCCTTGCTGCTGCTCAATCGCCCCTTCGGTTTCGTCGCGCTGCTGGGTGTCATCGCCCTCATGGGCATGATCCAGCGCAATTCGGTCATTCTGATTGACCAGATCGAGCAGGATCGTGCCCGGGGTGTTCCGGCCTGGGATGCCATTGTGGAGTCCACGGTGCGACGGGCCCGCCCGATTGTGTTGACGGCGGCGGCTGCCGTGCTGGCGATGATCCCCCTGTCACGCTCCGTTTTTTGGGGCCCCATGGCGGTTGCCATCATGGGCGGGCTGATCGTGGCCACGGTCTTGACGCTGCTGGCCTTGCCTGCCATGTACGCGGCCTGGTACAGGGTCCGCCGGGAGGCTCCCGCCGCAGGTTAAAATAATCAGTTGACCGATTTCAAGGGGGTGGTCTTTAAGACCTCCCCCTTTGTAATTTGCGCGGGTGGCGAAATTGGTAGACGCACCAGGTTTAGGTCCTGACGCCAGCAATGGTATGGGGGTTCGAGTCCCCCCCCGCGCACCAGTGATGAGAATTTGCGGGACAGTCCGCAGTCGCGTAGCGACAAGCTCTGTCCTCTACTATTTAAAGATTTTGGAGAACCCATATGGCTGTTACCGTTGAAACCCTGGAAAAGCTGGAACGAAAAATCACGCTGACCCTTCCCGTCGGCACGATCCAGACTGAAGTCGCCACGCGTCTGAAAAAGCTCGCGCGCACCATCAAAATGGACGGTTTCCGCCCGGGTAAAGTGCCCATGAACGTGGTCTCCCAGCGCTACGGTTACTCGGTTCACTACGAGGTCATGAACGACAAGGTCGGCGAGGCCTTTGCCACCGCCGCCAACGAAGCCAAGCTGCGCGTCGCTGGCCAGCCCCGCATCACCGAGTCAGAAGCGTCGCCTGAAGGCGAAATGGCTTTTGATGCCGTGTTCGAAGTCTATCCAGAAGTCAAAATTGGCGATCTGACCACGGCCGAAGTGGAAAAAGTCACGGCTGAAGTCACCGACAGCGCCATCGACAAAACCCTGGACATCCTGCGCAAGCAGCGCCGCACCTTCGCACAGCGTCCTCAAGATGCCGCAGCGCAAGACAGCGACCGCGTGACGGTTGATTTTGAAGGCAAGATTGACGGCGAAGTCTTCTCCGGCGGCAAGGCGGAAGATTTCCAGTTCATCATTGGCGATGGCCAGATGTTGAAAGAATTTGAAGAAGCCACCCGTGGCATGAAGTCCGGCGAAAGCAAGACCTTTCAATTGGCCTTCCCCGCTGAGTACCATGGCAAGGATGTCGCCGGCAAGACCGCTGACTTCATGGTCACCGTCAAGAAAATCGAAGCCGCCCACCTGCCCGAAGTGAACGAGGCCCTGGCCAAATCACTCGGCATTGCTGATGCAACAGTTGAAGGCTTGCGCGCTGACATCAAGAAGAACCTGGAACGTGAAGTCAAATTCCGTTTGCTGGCCCGTAACAAGCAGGCTGTCATGGACGCCCTGGTAGCCAAGGCCGAACTGGACCTACCCAATAGCAGCGTGCAAGCGGAAATCAGCCGCCTGCTGGAAGGCGCGCGCGCCGACCTCAAGCAGCGCGGCATCAAGGACGCCGACAAAGCCCAGATTCCTGACGATGTGTTCCGTCCGCAAGCCGAACGCCGTGTGCGTCTGGGCCTGGTGGTTGCTGAACTGGTTCGTTCCAATGAACTGCAAGCCAAGACCGAGCAGATCAAGGCGCACATTGAAGAATTGGCTGGCAGCTACGAAAAACCGGCTGATGTGATGCGTTGGTACTACAGCGACAACAATCGCCTGGCCGAAGTCGAGGCCATCGTGATCGAAAACAATGTGACCGAATTCGTGCTGAGCAAAGCCAAAATCAACGAAAAGACCGTGTCCTTTGACGAGTTGATGGCGCAAAACTGACGTTTAAGCCGCTTCGGTGTGGCTGCAATGGGGCTTATGCCGGGCTTGTAGTCTTGGATGTAAGCCCCATTTTCTTTGTGAGTCTTTTTTTTCTGTACAGTAACGTCATATTTGGAGACAGCATGAACGTGCGATTTGGTGGAATGGAAACGCAGGCCTTGGGCATGGTCCCCATGGTGATTGAGCAATCAGGTCGCGGCGAGCGGTCTTATGACATTTATTCGCGCCTGTTGAAAGAGCGCGTCATCTTTCTGGTGGGCCCGGTCAACGACCACGTTGCAAACTTGGTTGTCGCGCAGTTGCTATTCTTGGAAAGCGAGAACCCGGATAAGGATATTTCCTTCTATATCAACTCACCGGGTGGTTCGGTCAGCGCGGGCATGGCGATTTACGACACCATGAACTTCATCAAGCCAGCTGTCTCCACCCTGTGTACGGGTATGGCAGCCAGCATGGGTGCGTTTTTGCTGGCCGCTGGAGCCAAGGGCAAGCGCTTCTCTTTGCCCAACTCCAAAGTCATGATTCACCAGCCATCGGGCGGTAGTCAAGGTCAGGCGACCGAGATCGAAATTCAGGCTCGCGAGATCTTGAAGACGCGCGAGCAGCTCAACAAGATTTTGGCTGAACGCACCGGCCAGCCCTTGGAGCGCATTGAACGCGATACAGAGCGTGACTACTATATGTCCGCTGATGAATGCAAGGAATATGGGCTGATCGACCAGGTTATCTCGAAGCGGGCATAACGACTCTGAAAGGGCGCTTGACGCATTGGCGTTGCGGCGCAGGTTGGGCCGGTTTCGTCACGATCGCGGTGCTTTCTGTAACAGAACGCACCGTTTTTATTTGAGTATCATTCGGTAATCTTCCGAAAAGGGTGTTGTTCACATGGCCGAAAAAAAAGGCTCCTCCAGCGAAAAAACTCTTTATTGCTCTTTCTGCGGCAAAAGCCAGCACGAAGTCAAGAAGCTCATTGCTGGCCCGTCGGTATTTGTCTGCGACGAGTGTATTGACCTCTGCAACGAGATCATTCGTGATGAATTGCCCGCGACCACCGAGGCGCGTGGCGCGGGTAGCGAACTGCCAACACCTTCCGAAATCAAGGCCAATCTTGACAGTTACGTCATCGGTCAGGAGCCGGCCAAACGGACGTTGGCGGTTGCGGTTTACAACCACTACAAGCGCTTGCGTCACAAGGAAAAAGCCAAAAAAGACGATGTCGAACTGGCTAAAAGCAATATCTTGTTGATTGGCCCGACTGGTTCGGGTAAGACGCTGCTGGCCCAAACACTGGCGCGCATGCTGGACGTGCCCTTTGTCATGGCAGACGCCACCACCCTGACTGAAGCCGGGTATGTGGGTGAAGACGTTGAAAACATTGTGCTCAAGTTGCTGCAGAGTTGTAACTATGAAGTCGAACGTGCGCAGCGCGGCATTGTCTATATTGATGAAATCGACAAGATTTCCCGCAAGTCTGACAACCCCTCCATCACGCGTGACGTGTCGGGTGAAGGCGTGCAGCAGGCCTTGCTCAAGCTGATTGAAGGCACGATGGCGAGCGTGCCACCGCAAGGTGGACGCAAGCACCCCAATCAGGATTTTGTTCAGGTCGACACCACCAACATACTCTTCATTTGTGGCGGGGCGTTTTCCGGTCTTGAGAAAGTGATCGACAACCGCACGGAGTCGTCTGGTATCGGCTTTGGCGCCACGGTCAAAAGCAAGGAACAACGCAGCCTGACCGAAGTCTTCAAGGAAGTTGAACCTGAAGATCTGATCAAGTTCGGTTTGATTCCTGAGCTGGTGGGTCGTATGCCCGTGGTGGCCACGCTGGCCGAACTCAGTGAAGATGCGCTGGTTCAGATTTTGACGGAGCCAAAAAATGCCCTGGTCAAGCAATACGGCAAGCTTCTGGCCATGGAGGGCGTTGAACTTGAAATTCGGCCTTCGGCCTTGAAAGCCATTGCGAAAAAGGCTTTGGCGCGCAAGACCGGTGCCCGAGGCTTGCGTTCGATTCTGGAGCAGGCCTTGATTGACACCATGTACGAGTTACCCAACGTCTCCAACGTCGACAAAGTCGTCGTGGACGAGTCCACCATTGATGAGAACAAGCCGCCTTTGCTGGTTTATCGCGAGGCCGCCAAGAAGGCTTGATTTGGCCCGTCTTTGTAGGCGTTTACTCAAATTTGAGGCTCAAGCAGTCAGTCAATAATCAGTCGCGGGTTGAAAATCCGCGTTGAAGATCCATATTTAACAGGTAACAAAAAGGTTTCCCCATGTCTGGTCATACCCCACTGCCTGCTACTCCCATTGATTTGCCATTGTTGCCCTTGCGCGACGTGGTTGTTTTTCCGCATATGGTCATCCCGCTTTTTGTGGGCCGACCCAAAAGCATCAAGGCACTGGAAGCCGCGATGGAATCTGAGCGTCGCATCATGCTGGTCGCGCAAAAGGCCGCAGCCAAGGACGATCCCTTGGTCACCGACATGTTTGATGTCGGCTGTGTCTCGACCATTCTGCAAATGCTCAAGCTGCCCGACGGCACGGTCAAGGTGTTGGTCGAAGGCCAGCAGCGCGCCCGCGTCAACAGGATCGAAGAAGGTGAGTTGCACTTCTCAGCCAATGTCACGCCGGTTGAAGCCGTGCCAGCGTCCGAGGCCAAGCCACGCGGCAAAGCCAGTGAAGTCGAGGCACTTCGCCGCGCCGTGATGCAGCAGTTTGACCAGTACGTCAAGCTCAACAAAAAAATTCCGCCCGAGATTCTCACGTCTATTTCAAGCATCGATGACGCCGGCCGTTTGGCCGACACCATCGCCGCCCATTTGCCACTGAAGCTGGACAACAAGCAGGCCGTGCTGGATCTCGCGGGCGTGAAAGAACGTCTTGAAAACCTGTTTGAGCAGATTGAGCGTGAAGTTGACATCCTCAATGTTGACAAGAAGATCCGTGGCCGCGTCAAACGGCAGATGGAAAAAAACCAGCGCGATTTCTACCTGAACGAACAAGTCAAAGCCATTCAGAAAGAGCTGGGCGAGGGTGAAGAGGGTGCCGACATCGACGAGATCGAGAAAAAGATCAAGTCCGCCAAGATGCCCAAAGAAGCGCTGAAAAAGGCCGAGGGCGAACTGAAAAAGCTCAAGCTCATGTCACCCATGTCCGCCGAAGCCACGGTGGTGCGTAATTACATTGATGTACTCACCGGCCTGCCATGGTCTGGCAAGACCAAGATCAAACACGACCTGGGTAATGCCGAGCAAGTGCTCAACGAAGACCATTACGGCCTTGACAAGGTGAAAGACCGCATTCTTGAGTATCTGGCGGTTCAGCAACGTGTTGAAAAAGTGAAGGCGCCCATCTTGTGTCTGGTCGGCCCGCCGGGCGTGGGCAAGACCTCTTTGGGGCAGTCCATAGCCAAGGCCACCGGACGCAAGTATGTGCGCATGGCTTTGGGCGGCATGCGCGACGAGGCTGAAATTCGCGGTCATCGCCGTACCTATATTGGTGCGATGCCGGGCAAGGTGCTGCAAAATCTCTCCAAGATCGGCACGCGCAACCCGCTCTTCCTGCTGGATGAAATTGACAAGCTGGGAACTGACTTCCGGGGCGATCCATCGAGCGCTCTGCTGGAGGTGCTGGACCCTGAGCAGAACCACAAGTTTGGAGATCACTACGTCGAAGTTGACTTCGATTTGAGCGACGTCATGTTTGTGGCAACCTCCAACTCCATGAACATTCCTTCGGCATTGCTGGATCGAATGGAAGTGATTCGTCTGTCGGGTTATACCGAAGACGAAAAAACCAATATTGCGATCAAGTATTTGCTGCCCAAGCAGCTGAAGAACAACGGCGTTTTGCAAGAGGAATTGTTGATCAGCGACGAGGCCGTGCGCGACATTGTTCGTTACTACACCCGCGAGGCCGGTGTGCGTTCGCTGGAGCGCGAACTCTCCAAAATCTGCCGCAAGGTGGTCAAGGGCTTGCTGCTCAAAAAGATGGTGCCGCAGGTCAAGGTCACGGCAGACAATCTCAATGATTTTCTCGGTGTTCGCAAGTTCAACTATGGCCGCGCTGAGCAACAAAATCAGGTAGGCCAGGTTGTAGGTTTGGCCTGGACCGAGGTGGGTGGCGATTTGCTGACAATCGAGGCGGCCATGATGCCTGGCAAGGGTGTCATCACGCGTACGGGTTCACTCGGCGATGTGATGAAGGAATCCGTCGAGGCCGCGCGCACCGTGGTGCGCAGCCGCTCACGTCGCTTGGGCATCACGGACGAGTACTTCGAGAAGAGAGATATTCACATCCACGTGCCCGACGGCGCCACGCCCAAGGATGGCCCCAGCGCAGGCGCTGCGATGACCACAGCCTTTGTTTCTGCCATGACCGGTATTCCGGTGCGGGGAGATGTTGCCATGACCGGTGAAATCACCTTGCGCGGAGAAGTGACTGCCATTGGCGGCCTGAAGGAAAAATTACTCGCCGCCTTGCGTGGCGGCATCAAGACGGTATTGATTCCTGAGGAAAACGCCAAGGACTTGCAGGATATTCCTGAGAACGTGAAGAACGGTCTCGAGATCGTACCGGTGCGCTGGATCGACAAGGTACTGGAAATTGCGCTGGAGAGAATGCCAACGCCTTTGCCAGATGAGGAGCCGGTCGTGGTGGTCGCCGCTCCAGCGGCTACCCCTGAGCTAACGGGATCTGTTAAACACTGAACGCATTTCGCGTCGGCTTGTCAAAAGACGTGAATAAATGCGCTATAATTTGAGGCTTGAATCGCGGGAGTAGCTCAGTTGGTAGAGCGCAACCTTGCCAAGGTTGAGGTCGAGAGTTCGAGACTCTTCTCCCGCTCCATTCTTAAAAATGGAGCTTTCAAGTTTTGATTTCGCGGGAATAGCTCAGTTGGTAGAGCGCAACCTTGCCAAGGTTGAGGTCGAGAGTTCGAGACTCTTTTCCCGCTCCAAATTCTAAAAAGGGAAGCAAGCGCTTCCCTTTTTTGTCAGGAACATGGCGCGATAGCAAATCGGTTATGCAACGGATTGCAAATCCGTCTAGCCCAGTTCGACTCTGGGTCGCGCCTCCATAAAAAAATACACGTGAAAACCTACGACCTCTACGCCATCGGCAACGCGCTGGTTGACTCAGAATACGAAGTCACTGACGCCCAACTGCGGTCCATGGGCGTGGACAAGCGGCACATGACCTTGATTGATGCCGCGCGGCGCTCTGAGTTGTTGGGGCATCTCCAAGCTGTCAGTTCGCGACGCACGGGCGGCGGTTCGGCGGGCAACACTGTGGTTGCCTTGGCGCAGCTCGGAGGTCGGGCGTTTTACTCGTGTCGTGTGGCTGATGACGAGCTGGGCTTGTTTTTCACTCAGGATTTGATCGCTAACGGCGTGGCCACCAATCTCACTCACACCCCGCCTGCAGCCGGTCAGACCGGTAGCTGCATGGTGATGGTTACGCCCGATGCCGAGCGCAGCATGAGCACCTTTCTGGGCGCCACCGCCGACTTGGATCACACCGCCCTGCATGAGCAAGAAATTGTTAGATCCAGGATCTATTACATGGAAGGCTACCTCGCTGCATCGCCTACCGGTCTGCAGGCGGCCTTGCAGGGGCGCCAAATCGCCCAAGAGGCTGGCGTTGCCCTGGCTACCACCTTGAGCGACGTGAGCATGATCAGCTATTGCCGTCCGGGTCTGGAAGCCATTCTGGGACAAGGGCTGGACTATCTGTTTTGCAATGAAGAAGAAGCCCAGGTCTGGTGTGGTTCGCAAGACCTGCAACAAATTTGCCAGCAAATCAGTCAACTCGCTCGCACGGTCTGCCTCACGCGGGGCCCCCATGGGTGCATGGTGTTGGAAGGTGCCCAACAAATCGCGGTGCCCGCCGCCAGTGTGAAAGCGTTGGACACCAACGGTGCCGGCGATATGTTTGCCGGTGCTTTTCTTTTTGCCGTTACAAACGGCCATAGTCACGTGCATGCTGCTTGGTTGGCTAACCAGGCAGCAGGGCAGGTGGTTAGTCAGTATGGCAACCGGCTCACGCGTGAACGCATGGGCGGTATCAAGAGCCACTTTGAAGAGCATATAGGGTCAAACTCGGCTCATTCGTAGAGTTACAATGCCTTCACGAATTCCGGCTAAGTTTCGATCACAAAAGCCTCGCCAGTCGATCTGACGAGGCCTTTTTGTTTCACAATAGCAGCCGTGCCCGGGTGGTGGAATTGGTAGACACATCGGACTTAAAATCCGCCGCTTTCCTGCATAAGGGGCGTACCGGTTCGATTCCGGTCCCGGGCACCACTACACTCCTACTCCATGCCACGCTATAACGCTCCTTTTGAGATCCATGTTCATGGCCAGTTGGCCTTGCGCGCCGATGTTGTTTTTGAGCAGTTGCAGGAAGCACTTAAACCCTTATGGAAGTACGCGGGTGCGCGCTCCTTGACGGATGCGGCCAGCAGTTCGTATGAAGACGAGCCCGGCATCAAGTTTGACCAAGAAGAACATCTGCTGCAGATGTGCTGGACCGTGGCGGGCGACGACGATTTTCGTCAGGTGCTGGATGAAATGTGCATGAACCTCAACGAGCTGGCGCAGGCCGGTGCCGCGATCGAAGTCACTTTCTATGACGCCGAGTTTGATGATGAAGACGAAGAGTCGGACGCCGAGTCGCGCGATGATTTCGTGATGCTCTTCGTCGGGCCAGACCCTGCCGCCATCATGCAGGTGCAGCGCGATTTGCTGGTGCAGGATGTGGTGAACATGATGGAGCGGCATTTTGATGGCGCCGAGTTGGGTGGCGTGGTGGCTGAAATCGACAAGCTGTTCAGCCAGCGTTTTGATGACTTGGTGAACTCGCTGCAACTGGGCAAGCCCCCGCGTGGCTCGGGTGGCGGCCACGGTGGGCAGGGCCATGGTGGCGGGCGCAAACCGCGGCATTTGCACTAAAGCTTCGCATAAATATGCATCTAGCCCTCGCCTTTAGTGCGTAGCGTGCTATTATTTTTGAAGTTATTTAGTTCAAGGAATGGTCCATCAATATGGCAACAGCAGCCCCTCTCGCGCAGACCATTCCTCCTCCTTCGCCTCCCGCACCTGGTCGACCTGAGAAGCTGCGGCTCGGCGATGTGCTGGTGCAGCAGCGGCTTATTTCACAGGAACAACTGCAGCAAACACTCGAGTTGCAGCGACAAACCGGCAAGAAGGTCGGACGCCTGCTGATTGAAACCGGCATCATTACCGAAGAACTGCTGGCCAATGGCCTGGCGCGCCAGTTGCGCATTCCGTTCGTCAATCTCAAAACTTTTCCCTTTCGTGCCGATGTGGTGCGCCTGCTGCCGGAGTCGGCCGCGCGTCGTTTTCGTGCCTTGGTGCTTGAAGACAAGGGTGACACTTTGCTGGTGGCCTTGGGCGACCCGTTGGATTTATTCGCATTTGATGAGTTGACCCGCCTGCTCAAACGCACGATTGCCATTGCGGCCGTGCCCGAGAGTCAATTGGCGTTGGCGTTTGACCGTTTGTATCGCCGCACCGAAGAGATCAGCGGTCTGGCTCGGGCGCTGGAGAAAGACCTGGGCGATGCGGTCGACTTCGGTGAACTTACCGCCACGGTGGGCATAGAAGGCGCCCCCGTGGTGCGCCTGCTGCAGTCCTTGTTTGAAGACGCCATGCAGGTGGGCGCGTCGGACGTGCACATCGAGCCGCAAGAAGCCGGTCTGCAAATTCGGGTGCGCGTGGATGGCGTCCTGCAGACCCAGACCATGGCGGACAAGCGCATTGGCGGTGCGCTGGCCCAGCGACTCAAGCTGATGGCGGGGCTTGATATTTCTGAAAAACGCCTGCCGCAAGATGGCCGTTTCAGCGTGCGCCTGAAAGAGCACACCATTGATGTGCGCCTGTCTACCTTGCCCACCACCTACGGCGAGTCGGCCGTGATGCGCCTGCTGAATCAGGGCGCGGGCATGAAGCGCCTGGACAATATTGGCATGCCAGACTTCATGCTCAAGCGCTTTCGCGAAGTCTTGGGGCGCAGCGCGGGGCTGGTGCTGGTGACGGGGCCGACCGGGTCCGGAAAAACTACGACGCTGTACGCAGCACTGGCCGAGATCAATGCTGCTGAACTCAAAGTCATCACCGTCGAAGACCCGGTGGAATATCGCTTGCCAGGCATTACCCAGGTGCAGATCAACGAGAAGATAGAACTCACCTTCGCCCGCGTGTTGCGGGCCACCTTGCGGCAAGACCCTGACGTGATTCTGGTCGGCGAAATGCGCGACGCCGAAACCGCTGAAATCGGCCTGCGTGCCGCCATCACCGGGCACCTGGTACTGTCCACCTTGCATACGCGCGACGCGATCAGCACCCCGTTTCGCCTGCTTGACATGGGCGTGCCGCCCTTTATGGTGGCGACCTCTTTGCAGGCCGTCATTGCACAGCGGCTGGTGCGTCTCAATTGCGTTGAGTGCGCCGAACCTCAGGAGCCCAGCCCGCAAGAGCAATCCTGGCTGAGCAACATGATTGAAACCGGGGAGCAGGTGTCACCCAAACGCGGTCGGGGTTGCTCGTCCTGCAACGGCACCGGTTATTCAGGGCGGCAAGGCGTGTACGAATTGCTTGAAATGGACGCGGTCCTCACCCAAGCCGCGTCGCGCTCTGATCCGGCCGCATTCATGAAGCTGGCACGCGAGCGCATGAAGGGGCAAACCATGGCCAACCATGTGCTGCAACTCGTGCGCCAGGGCCGCACCTCCCTGGCCGAGGGGCTGCGCATCGGCTTTGACGCGGACGAACAGGACTAACCCGCCATGGCTGTCTATGCATGGCGTGGGCGTAACGCCCGTGGCGAGGCGGTCCAGGGCCAGCTGGACGCCATGAGCGAAGGCGGCGTGGCTGACCAGTTGATGTCGATTGGCGTGGCGCCTATTCACATCGCCATCGCGGTGGCGCCGGCTGAGGCCAACGCTGACAACTGGCTGGCGCGATTGAACCGCAAGCCACTGGTGCTGGAAGATATTCTGGTGTTTTCGCGCCAGATGTACACGCTCAATAAAGCGGGCGTCCCCATTTTGCGGGCTTTTGCGGGTCTGCAGGCCTCGGCCACCAAGCCCGCCATGGTGGAGTTGTTGAAAGACATTCGCTCAAGCCTGGACCAGGGGCGCGAGTTGTCGGCGGCCATGGCGCGCCATATTGACGTGTTCGGCGCCTTCTATATCTCCATGATCAAGGTGGGCGAAATGACCGGCCGGCTCACCGAAGTGTTCTTGCGCCTGAACGAGCACATGGAGTTTGAGCGCGATGTGCGCGAGCGCATCAAGCAGGCCATGCGCTACCCGATTTTTGTGATGATCGCCATGGCCATCGCGGTGGTGATTCTCAATATTTTCGTGATCCCCGTGTTCGCCAAAGTATTTGCCGGCTTCAATTCCGAGTTGCCCATCATTACCCGCGGGCTGCTGGCGTTCTCAAGTTGGATGCTGGCCTGGTGGCCCTTGCTGATCGCTGGTGTCATTGGGGCGACCGTGGTGATACGCGGTTATTTGCGTACCCCCCAGGGGCGTTATCGCTGGGACGCCCGCAAACTCAAGTTGCCCATCGTGGGCGATATTGTCTTGAAAGCCACCCTGGCCCGCTTTGCCCGCAGCTTTGCCCTGTCCAGCCAAAGTGGTGTCCCGCTGGTGCAAGCGCTGACCGTGGTGGCGCAAACCGTGGACAACGCCTTTATTGGCAGCCGCATCGAGCAAATGCGCGACGGCATTGAACGCGGCGAAAGCATCTCGCGCTGCGCCGCCGCCACCGGCGTGTTCACGCCCGTGGTGTTGCAAATGATTTCGGTGGGTGAAGAAACTGGCGAGCTCGATTCGCTGCTGTTTGAAATTGCCGACATGTACGAACGCGAAACCGACTACAGCATCAAGGGCCTGTCGGCTGCCATCGAGCCCATTTTGCTGGCCTTGATTGGCGTGCTGGTGCTGCTGCTGGCGCTGGGGGTTTTCCTGCCCTTGTGGAACCTGGGCCAGGCCGCCATGGGCAAAGGCGGCTAGCGGTGGCCATCGATCGGACGGCCCCCCAGCAAGCGCCGCTGTGGAGCGTCCGCATGCTGGAGTGGTCACTGCTGGCGGCGGTGCTGGTGGTGCTGGTCTTGTTATTTGCCCGGCACGTGCGAGTGATAAAAGGGCAGGGCGAACTGGCGGCGGTCAGGTCAACGCTGGGCGCCTTGCGCACGGCCTTGGTGATCGGTCATTTGAAAAAAAATGTGGTGATTGAGAGTTCATCTGTAGCATCGACGCAACGCAACCCGTTCGACTTGCTTCAGCGTCACCCGGCGAATTATGTGGGTGAGATGACCCCGGCTCAGGCTGTGGCGGCCCCGGCTGGCAGCTGGGTATTCGACCCGGTTTGCGCCTGCGTTGGCTACCTGCCGATGGACCCCCAATGGTTCGACAGCCCCAGTGGCGGCGCCATGGCCTGGTATCAATTGCAGGGTGCGCCGGGGCCCTTGCAACTGGTTGCCAAAGAGGCTTATGTCTGGCAAGGTCTGGTGATGAACTAGCGCCCACAGGCTTAGTCCGACGTGCGCGGGTTTACACCTGTCTTGATTTGTATCATGTACTGAGTCCTCAACTTTATGCACAGCCAGAGATTGATGACCTAAAATTTGCTCGTTATCAACGTGTTCTTGGGGATTTTGGGTTTGGATCAATTCCTTGAATCACGATTATTTATTTTTACAAGGCGGACAAGATGAAACAAGTGCAACGTGGTTTTACTCTGATTGAGTTGGTGATGGTGATTGTGATTCTTGGTGTGCTGGCCGCCGTCGCGATTCCGAAGTTTGTTGATTTGAAGGGGGATGCCCAACAGGCAGCTATGACCGGGGTTGCCGGTGCTGCGGCTTCAGCGTCGGCAATCAACTATGGCGGCTGTGCGATTGCAACGGCTGCAAGTCAGCCGAACAAGTGCAAAGTAGTTAATTCCTGCGACTCCATTAAGAACGCAATGAGTGGCAGTGATTGGCCTGCGGGCTATAGCACCACTGGAGCAGGCTCCACAACGAACGGCACCGTCACGACTTGTACGTTGACCTTGGCCGGTTACACACCGTCGCCTGCGGTTACTTTTGATGTGGTGGCTGCCGGTAACTAACCCTTGACGCTGGTTTCTGTATAGCGTGAGGCCACTCACCCCTGTTGTTGGCGGCGTGACCGGTTATTAACAGTAAGGTACTAAACACGCGAGGGTTTCATCATGAACCCTCGCGTTTTTTTGTTTTTGCCCATTCGCCCCTAAGTATTGTCTGGAAGTCGGGTTAACGTGCTTTTATACGTCAAATACGCCTCTAGCCCACGTAGATATTGCGTAGATAGCTACTAAATATATAGCGTACAATAATTTGACAGCCATGACAGTTCATCGCCGCGACTATGACGTGATGCTTGGGCAGCCATGCCGGAGTCCGCATCAGCGTGGCTTTACGCTGATTGAACTGATCATGGTGATCGTTTTGCTGGGGGTGCTGGCCGTGTTTGCCGCCCCGCGAATATTCAACAGCGATGATTTCAATGCTCGGGGTTTTCACGACGAGACGCTCTCTTTGTTGCGTTACGCCCAGAAAACGGCTATTGCACAGCGGCGTACGGTGTGCGTCAATTTGAATGCGACCGGCGTGACCATGACCATGGATACGAACACCCCACCCGACGGAGGCTGCGATGCCGCACCCACTTTGCCCAACACGCCGCGGGGCGGCAGCGGGCTCGCCGGCTCTGTCGTGGCGTTTCAATTTAGGCCTTTGGGCAGCACCAATCAATCTACTGCGGTCACCATCACCATACTCAACAGCAACGGCATCACGGTAGAGGCGGAGACCGGGTATGTCCATGACTAAGTCACGTCAACGCGGCTTCACGCTGATCGAACTCATCATTTTTATCGTGGTGGTCTCGGTCGGCCTGGTCGGGATTCTCAAGGTGATGGACGTCACAGTCAAATCCAGTGCCGATCCCATGGTGCGCAAGCAGACGATTGCCATTGCCGAGTCTCTTTTGGAGGAGATTTTGCTCAAGGACTATGCCAATCCTACAGGGGGTGACACCGGAACCGTTCGCGCCTTGTTTGACGACGTTGATCAGTACGCTGGCTACATCACTACAGGCATCAAAGACCCGCTGGGCGTTGATGTCCCCAGTTTGAGTAGCTACAACATTTCCCCGGCAGTTACAGTGGGAACGACCACACTAGGCGGTTTGACCGTCAAGATAATTACCGTATCGGTCACGGGTCCGCAGGGCATGATCAGCCTGACGGGCTACCGTGGAAACTACTAGCCATGCGCTGTACCAAAACCGCTTCCCGATGCCAAAGTGGGTTTACCCTGGTTGAGTTGATCATGGTGATCGTCATCATGGGGGTCATCGGCGGCATCGTGTCGGTGTTTATGAAAAGCCCCATTGATGCTTACTTCGCCAGTGCCCGCCGCGCCGCTTTGACTGACGTGGCCGACACTGCAGTGCGCCGTATCGCACGCGATATTCGCAAAGCCTTGCCCAACAGCATTGGCACCTCCGTTGACAAGAAATGTATAGAGTTCATCCCCACCAAGACGGGCGGGCGCTATCGGGCCGAAGAGACCATCGCTGGTGACGGGAGCAGTCTCGCCTTTGGCACCGCCGATACCACTTTCAATTTGTTTGGCAGCAACGATGATCCGCTGCCTGCGGACCAGCGAATTGCTGTAAACGACGTGATTGCGGTGTCCAATTTTGGCTTTGGTGTGGCAGATGCCTATGCGGGCAGCAATACAGCGCTGATATCCGGTGTGTCGAACGCCCCGGAGACCGTCATTACCATCGCAAGCACGACGTTTGACGTTGCGTTGGCCTCGCCCAACTACCGATTTCAGGTCATTCCCGCGAACGAAAAAGTGGTTGCGTTTGTTTGCAGCGGAAACAACTTGTACCGGGTCGCGAGCACTACGCTTGCCCATGTCTGCCCCGTAACGGTGGCATCGACCGATCCCATCCTGGCCCGCAACGTTACCTCTGCTGAATGCAGTTTCGACTACAGCGGCTCAAACCTGCAGCGCAACGCTCTCGTCAGCATGAAGATACAGATGACGGACAGTGGTGAGACGGTCAGCCTGCAGCACGAGGTTCATGTGAACAACACGCCATGAGCTACGCCCGGTTTCGCCCCCAGCAAGGCTTTGCCGCCATAGCTGCCATTTTTCTGGTCGTTGTGTTGGCCGCTTTGGGTGGTTTTATGCTGACGTTTTCCAATACCCAGCAACTCACCTCCACGCAGGATGTGCAAGGAACACGTGCCTTTTGGGCGGCGCGGGTCGGGCTGGAGTGGGGTGTAGCTGGGGTTTTTGCTCAACCAGCCGCCACGGCCAACTGTGTGTCTGCCAGTCAGACTTTGCCTGGTGGTGTGGCAACTTTCGATGGTGGTTTTACGGTGGTTGTTTCATGCTCTCGACAGATTTTTGTCGAGGGTGGTGTGGATCGAAAGATTTTCCAGTTCACCTCAGTGGCGTCGTCTGCAGGAGGCGTTGGGACCGTGGGGTTTGTGGAGCGCAGCATGTCTGCGTCCGTGGAGCGATGAATCCATGCCCTCGAATCGCAGATTGGAAGATTCCATGAATACTATTTTTGCCACATGCTTTAACCGTGGGTTTCTTTCGCGCAGCCATGAGGCATGGCCAATGCTCAGGCGCATGTTCTTGGTTGTACTTGCGTTGGTGGGCTTGTTTGGGTTTGCCGAAATGGCCCAAGCTGCCAGAACAATTAACTCGGTCACCCTTGACGGCGCCTCCAGCACCACGGTTGCACCTGGTGCCACTATTTCCGTTTTGGTCAATGTCACGACCGATTCAAGCGGTGGCAGTAACCCCACACGGTGGCGCAGTACCGGCTGGCGCATTTCAACCACCGGGCCCGGCACGTTGACTTGCGAAAACCACGCCAATCATGATTCTTCGGGAGCATACAACGAGACCTTTGACATTGCCGCGCCCAGCACGCCAGGAACCTACAACGCCTATTTCGTTGCCTATGGCAACGACAGCTGCAGCTCGGGCGCGAGTTCGACGACCGTTTTGGCCAGTAGTGTCATCGTCGTGGCACCGCTGGTTATTAACTCGGTGACGCTAAATGGTATCGCTAGCGTTACAGTGGGCACTGGCGAGGCCATCACGGCAGTGGTCGACGCCACGACCAATTCCAGTATGGCGGGATACCAGTGGAGATCCACCGGCTGGCGCATCTCCAATAGCGCGCCAGGTGCCATGATCTGCGTGGACCATGCCAACCACGACACGGCCGGAACCTTTAGCGAAACCTTTAGCATCACGGCGCCGGCCACCTCTGGCACCTACAACGCGTATTTCATAGCCTATAACGACAATAGTTGCGGTGCCGGAGCCAGTTCTACCGAGCTGATGAGTGGCGCCGTCACTATCCTGTCGCTCACCGAGTTCAATTCTTCCGGTGGAACCACTGCTACCAATGGTTTGCACTTCTACCTGGAGGACACGACCAAGATCCAGGTTCGGCGGCTCAACAATACCGGGCAGGTCTATGCACCCGGGTCCATACCACCCAGCAACAGTCTGGACAATGGGGTTTTTATCCGCGCCAATGGACTGGTTTACGGCCCCAGCCACACGGTGACTACGTTCAACCCCAGTGGTGGCATGTACAACTTCTATTCCATCACGCCGGCATCGCCCGCCAATCCGTCGTCAATTGGCGTCCAGCAGACCGCCACAGGCACCTTTGGCATTACCGCAGGCCCCCAAGTCTCGGTGCTGTGGAAGTACACCACTCCGCTGGATTTTTTGATCGCCGAGGTGACGCTCACGATTCCTACCGGGTATGCGGTCAGCGCGGCCAATCCAGTGCGCTACTACCATGTGTTCGACACCTACCTGGGTGGCAGCGACAGTGGCTGCGGTGTTTCATTTCTCGACGGTGGCAAACGCGTTATTGGTACCTATCCACCGGCGTCCGGCACTTGCACATCCAGTACTAGCATCCCGGCGGGCGTGTCGGTGGTGGAGTCATTTCGGGAGCGCAGCGGTCAGGCGTTTTCGAACTACTGTGCCGCAGGCTGGGCTAGTTTTTTCAACACCGGCTCACCCAATTGTTCGGTTCAGCAGTCTGCCGTGATGAGCAATACGGTGGTTACAAGCTACCAGGACACCGGCATTGGCGTGGAGTTGGATTTCACTGCACCGGGTACCTACACCTTCAGCTACGACTTTGTGATCGGTTCGCCCAATGTGCCGCCCTACGACCACCTGGAGATTCGGCATGACGGTGCTGGCACCCTGTGTCCTGACACCGTCACGGTGCTGGCTTGCACGTCTTCGGCGGTGCCGTGTCCAGCGCTTAGCATCGTCAATACCGGCACTTTGACCGGCGCAGTCACTACAACTCCGGCTGCACCCGCTATCACCAAGACGCCGGCCACTTTTACACTGGGCACCAGCAATTCGACCCAGGGCGTCGTATTGCAAGCGGCTGGGGCTGGCCCCGTCACTCTGGGCACCAGCGGCCTGAGCGCGATCCCCGTGAACGGCACCAAATGCTGGAACACGACGACCTTGATCGAAAGCTGCACTTTGACCTTTGCCAACACACCGTGCGTCGGTGGTTACGAGTGTCTGGAAATCGGGGCAACGTATAAGAATTTGGTCACAACGCCCACTGACCGCAACCCTCTCTACACCAAGCTGAGCGGAACCAACTTCAAGTTTGATGTGGTCGCCTTGCAAAGCGGTGGCGCACAGGCCTCCACATACACTGCCGCTGCCAATGTGACGGTGGAACTGTTTGCTGACAGCGCGTCACCAGCGCCCAACTGCAGCGCCTACACCAGCCCGATTGCCACCCAGTCCATCACCTTTGCTGCAGGTGACTCCGGGCGGAAGACGCTGAGTACAAACTTTAACCTGGCCAATGCCTATGGCAAGGTGCGCTGCCGTGTGAGCGATGCCAATCTGTCACCCACGATTTATGGATGCTCGTCGGATGATTTTGCCGTTAGGCCCCAGCAGCTGACGGTGACCGCACCGACCATGAACAATGGAACCCTCGCCGGTGACCCCAAGGCCGCAGCGGGAACCTCCTTCACGATGGATGCGGCGGCCGGGGTTACTGCCGGCTACACGGGCACCCCCGCGCTGGACACCAGCAAGGTCCAGGACCATGCCAGCGTGGCCATTGCTGCGAGCACGCTGTCAGGGTCGTTCTCCGCGGGTGCCGGTACCAAGGCTAGCGGAGCCGCGTTCAAGTATCTGGATGTGGGCAATATCAAGTTTCTGGCCGATGCGGTGGTTGACAGTGGTTTTACCAGCGTGGACCAAACGAACGATTGTGTTGCGGGCAGTACATCGAATACGCTGTCTGGCGGCAAGTACGGGTGCAACATCGGGAGTGCTGCGTCCGCCACAATGGGTCGCTGGTACCCCAGTCACTACTCTTTCACAGGCAGCTTGACACCCGCTTGTGTGGCAGGCAGTTTTACCTATATGGACAATGATGCCCTGGGCGTGGCGCTGACCTTGAAAGCGCATGCATCCAGCGGGGGCGTTGCGTCTGCAACAGATCCGGTTACCAGTCGCTACACCACGGGATACACCAATCTTGCCGCAGTCACCATCAGTGGCGACAACAACGGAGCGGCCGTGGCCGTGGCGCGACTCGGCAGCCCCTCATTCCCCGCCATGCCCAATACCGCTTTGTGGACGTCAGGCCTGTGGATGCTCAATGACACCTATCAGTTCTCCAAGCTCGCTGCGCTTGACGGGCCCTATGAATTGTTCAAGCTCAAAGCGGCCATTAACGACCCGGACCTGAGCGCTTTGATAGGTGCGGCGATAGCGCAGGAAACTGGCACGACGCGGGTACGCTCCGGTCGAGTACGCATGCAGAACGCTTATGGTTCAGAGCTTTTGGACTTGCCGGTAGTATTTCGAACCGAATACTTGGCAGCCCTTCCCAACGACTGGCGAATTAATAGCGCGGACTCTTGCACGGCTTCAACCTTGACCTTTGCCGCCGTCGGCACGGATATCACCGCCAATACTTGTGTCTGGGATGATCCCGCCAGTCCTGCCAGCGGCAAGGCCTGTGTTTCGGCGCCTGCGATCGCAAACCGTAAGTATCTGGAAACCGGAGTGACGGGTACTGACAGCAGCGGAGTTGCTGGATTTGCGGGCAATTTCAATCTCTGGCTCAAAGCACCTGGCACCGGGCACGCAGGTTCCATAGACATCACGGCAAACGTTCCGGCTTGGCTGCAAGGTGCCACGGGGAACCCCAAGGCGCGCGCCACTTTTGGCGTGTACAAAAGTCCTTTAATCTATCGTCGGGAAAACTATTGAACATGTTGCACTTTTGTGGGCTATTCGACAATAAGCGCCATCCATTTTATTGTTGCCCCGATTGCGTCACCAGCTATTAAAATTAGAGCAAATTTGTGCTGCATATAAGTCTTCTCCATGATTGAAATCCTGACCCCCATTGACTTGTCCTTGTCACGAGAGATCGTTTGACCATGCGCTGGCCCTGGATACGTCAAGGCTCGAACGAACAGCTGGTGGTGTCGTGGTCACGGCAAACGCTTGTCTATGTGCTCGCGCGCTCAGGCGCCGGTGGCGTGCATCAGGTCCTCAAATTTGGTGTGGAGCGCCAGGGGGCTGACAGCATGGAAGACTTTGTCCGCCGGCTGCACGCCTTGGGGCTCAAGGGTTATGAAGCCCGCGTCATGTTGCGGCCAGAGCAATACCAGTGGCTGCAGATTGATGCACCGGCAGTGGCGCCTGATGAATTGCGTTCGGCCGCCCGTTACCAGATCAGGGAAATGCTGGAGTCGCATGTGGACGACGTCACGCTGGACGTCATGCGGGTCGGCGATGGTCAGCAAAAAGGGACTGGCCATCTCTTTGTGGTGGCGGCGACCAATGCGGTGTTGCGCGGGGTGCTGGACCTGGGTGACGCGATGAACTGGACGGTGTCCGTGATTGACGTTCAGGAAACCGCACAGCGCAACCTCCAGAGCGCATTGGCGACGCGTGATGGCGGCGCGGACCGCGCCAACGCGGCTTTGGTGTTGGTGGACGGGCAGCAGGCGGTGTTGACCATCGCTGCCAACGACGAGTTGTTTTATACGCGGCGGTTTGAACTGCCCGAAGGATTTTTGGCGGCGTCCTGGGGGCATGGCGACGATGCAGCTGCGGCGGCGGCCAATGCCTTCACGCCCGTGGACGAATACGTGCCCGACTACAGCGTGGGTGGCGTTTCCTATGGCAATGACTACACGGGTACATCCGCTGCCCAGCCCGCATCGCCGGCCGGCGGCTCAATGGATGATGACAAGGCGCAGCGCTTGCTGGTGGAGGTGCAGCGTTCGCTGGATGTGTGGGATCGGTCCTGGTCCAGCATGCCGCTCAACGGCATGCGCGTCTACGCCGGCGAGCGCAGTGAGGAGTTGTCAAAATGGCTAGGCACGCAGCTGGGGCAGACGGTTGCGCCGCTGGATGTCAATGCCTTGTTTCCAGGGTTCGAGGGCGGGGCGGTGGCTGATCAGGCACAGTGTCTGCCTTTGCTGGGCGTTCTGATGCGGACCGAGAGCCGCAAGCTCTGAATTCACTCTCTTAATAGCCGTACGCCCCTGCCACCATGTCTCAGCAAATCAACCTCTGCGCTCCGATTCTGTTAACGCAGAAACGTTATTTTTCGGCCCAAACCATGGTGCAGGCTCTGGCCGTTTTTGTGGTTTTGGGTGGCGGCTTGTGCGCCTATTGGGTGTGGAGCCTGAATGTTGCCAGTGAAGGGTTCAAGACAACGCTGGCAACGCAATCGCGCGAGCTTGAAAGCCTGCAATCAGCCATAGCGCAAGGCAAGGCGGGTGCGGCACCCGTGGATGCGTCCC
The DNA here is from genome assembly GCF_003347515.1 of Rhodoferax ferrireducens. Classification (GTDB taxonomy): domain Bacteria; phylum Pseudomonadota; class Gammaproteobacteria; order Burkholderiales; family Burkholderiaceae_C; genus Rhodoferax. Next base: position 193,790 of record NZ_QEII01000290.1, read on the forward strand.
TGACGCAGGACCTTCAGCGCCGTCAAGCAGAGTTGCTGCAGCGTGAAGCGCTGCGGGATGCGTTGCAGCGTGGCCTATCCCGGCCGGGCTGGGGTCATGCGGCCCGGCTGCAACTGGTGGCCCAGAGTATTCCTTCCCAAGTGTGGGTGACGGAGGTGAAAGCCGATGAATCCCAACTGGACGTCAGCGGCTTTACCCTTGAGCCCTCCGCGCTCAACGACTGGGTGCTCAAACTTGCCACAAGCCCTCTCCTCAAAGGGCAAAAATTGTCAACGGTCAAGGTCGAGAATGCCAGTGTGGCCTTGATAAAAACCGTGAACGGCGCGACAGTGCCGGCCGTGCCAGCGGCGTCGTCCACCGTGGCCGCCACGCCGCGTCCCATGTGGTCTTTTAATCTGATGAGTGAATTGGGCAAGCCTTTGGCACCGGCCTCAATGGGGGGCAAGCCATGAAACGTTGGTGGGAAACGCAGTCTGCGCGCATCAATGCCTTGAGCATGCGCGAGCGCGTGTTTTTGTTCTTGTCCGTCATCGCCTGCTGCATGGCCTTGGCCGATGTGTTGTGGCTGTCACCGGCGCAAATGGCGCATAAACAATTGACGCAGCGTTTCGAAAAACAAAGCGCTGAGTTGCAGCGTGCGCGCAATGAGCTGAAAACCGTCGCCACGCCGGTGGATACCAACAAGGCGGTGCGCGATGAAATCGCTGCCGTCAAAACCCGTGTGGACAGCGTGAACCAGAACATCAAGGACGTGTTGCCCACTACAGCGCAGACCACGCCTCTCGCGCAGGTGCTTGCGCATTTGTTGCAGCGGCATGCTGGATTGACATTGGTGCGTACCGCCACCATGCCTCCCGAGGCAGGCGTCGGCCCAACCGCTGGGACGGCGGCCACGGCGGCGCCCGTGGGTCTCACGCGCCAGGGCGTGGAGTTAACCGTGTCGGGGCCCTATTCCGATTTAACGCAATACGTGCAGACGCTTGAGAAGGCGCTGCCGCATGTGCGTTGGGGCGCCATGAAACTTAAAAGTGAAAAGTTGCCTCCTGAGCTGACGCTGCAATTGTTTTTGGTCGGGGTGCAGCCATGATGCATTTTTTTAACTCTGCCATGACCAGGTCGTCGCCGCTCGGCTGGCTCATGGGCCTCTTCCTGTTTCTCTCGTTCAACCAGGTTGACGCACAGGGCCTGCGCGATCCGACGAAGCCTCCGGCCGAGGCTGGGCCTGCCAGCACCGCAACGGGTGAGAGATCGTTGAGCATTGAGCCTGGCGCCATGACCATCATCGTGCGCGATGGCCGCCCCTATTTGGCGGTGGGTACGCGTCTGTATGCCCGGGGAGAAAAGCTGGGTCAGGCCCGTATTGAACGCGTCAGTGAAACAGAAGTGTGGTTGCGCGAAGGTGGCGTGTTGCGCAAAGTGTCCCAGTTTCCCGGCGTCCAGCGTCGCACGGTGACTCCGCTTGCCGCGATGCCTGTCTGCAAAGCCAGGTCCTCCAAAACATCGTCCCCCGCCGCTCCTTGCGCCGACGTTCAACCGTGATGTCTATCTCAATGACCCGAAAAGCCCCCGCCATGATCGACATTTTTCAACCCATACAAGGGGGCCGTGTAGCGCGGACGCGCCCGTGCGCAATCACCGCCTTGTGTTGTGCGATGGGCCTTGGCATGCTCGCGGGCTGTGCCGCTGATCGGCCGCTGCGCACGCCTGATGTGGGGGCGGCCGTTCGAGCCGATTTGCCACCGGCCGCGATGCCCAAACCGGTTGCCGTGCCGTCGCGCATCAGCGACGCACTGGCCGAGCCGGCGCCGCCTGTGGTGCCTTTGTTGCCCGAGCCCAAGTTGGATTTGCTGGTGAACAATGCTCAGGCACGCGAGGTGTTTTTGGCGATTGTGGCTGACACGCGCTACAGCATGCTGATGCACCCGGATGTGTCGGGCACGCTGTCGGTGACCCTGCGCGGGGTGACGGTGGCCGAAGCGCTGGAGGCCATTCGCGATGTCTATGGTTACGACTACAAGATGGAAGGTCGACGCATCATCATCTATGCGCCGACGCTACAGACCCGCATTTTCACGATCAATTATCCGACCTCCCAGCGTACGGGCAACAGTGAGTTGCGAGTCTCATCGGGTGCAGCGATCCAGTCCAACCCATCAGGCGGCGCTACGTCGGGCACGGGCTCGCCCGCATCGGGGGGCAGTCAGCAGCCAGAGGGCAGCCGGGTCTCAACCACGTCCAAATCTGATTTCTGGACCGAACTTGCGGGGGCCGCGCGCAGTCTGATTGGCAGCGGCGAGGGTCGCAGTGTCACGTCCAGCCCGCAGGCCGGCATCATGGCGGTGCGAGCCATGCCCGAAGAATTGCGACAGGTCGACAAATTTCTCAAAGCAGCGCAGATTGCCGTAGAGCGCCAGGTGATGCTGGAAGCCAAGGTGGTGGAGGTTGAGCTGCGCGACGGTTACCAAAGCGGTATCGATTGGTCGGCGCTGAAAAATGGGGGAGGCGCAACGGGCTCGATGGGCGTGCTCAGCGGCAACACGACCAGCAATACCTTGGTCGGCGGCGTTCAGACCAACCTGCCTGGCTTCTCTGCCAGTACCGCATCCTTGCTGGCCGATGGTGTCTCGCTCCCGGGGGCCGGCGCCGGCTTGTTCGGACTGGCATTTGCCAGGGACGGCTTTCAGGCCGTGCTGGGCTTTCTGGAAACCCAGGGCGATGTGCAAATTCTCTCAAGCCCGCGCATCGCCACCCTGAACAACCAGAAAGCGGTGCTCAAAGTGGGCGCGGAAGACTTTTTTGTGACCGGTGTCACCAGCGGTACCACGACCACGTCCAGCACGAATTCGAATAACGGGACAACGCTGCCCACACTCACGCTGACCCAGTTCTTTTCCGGCATTTCGCTGGACGTCACGCCGCAGATTGACGAGGGCAGAAATATCATGCTGCACGTTCATCCCTCGGTTACGGCCGTGACGGAAAAGAACAAACAAATCGATCTTGGCAGCGCCGGCAATTTCCGTTTGCCGCTGGCGTCGAGCAGCGTGAATGAGACCGATACGCTGGTGCGGGTTCAGGATGGCAATATCGTGGCCATCGGTGGCTTGATGCAAATTGAATCCAATCGCCGGTCTTCCGGTTTGCCGGGGACCAGTGATGTTCCGGTGTTCTCCACCCTCTTTGGCAACCGTGCCAACACCGGGCGGAAAAAAGAAGTGGTGGTGCTGATCAAGCCCACCATCATCCGCACGGAGCAGGACTGGGAAGCGCAAACCCGGCGCACCCGCGCGGCGCTGGATGATATGGATACGACCCGCGCGCGCGTGATTCGCATGGACGGCACCGTGGAAGACGCCAAACCCAAAAGCCCCGTGAAGTGATGTATTCGCGCCATTTTTCCCTGCGGGAGGCGCCGTTCTCGATCACGCCGGACAGCGCTTTTTTCTACCCCCATGAAGGCGCGCAGGCCGCGCTCAACATGTTGTTGGTCGCGCTGCGCAGTGGCGAAGGGTTTCTTAAAATTGTGGGTGAGGTCGGGTGCGGCAAAACGGTGCTGTGCCGTCAACTGCTGAAAATCCTGCAAGGCGAATGTGTCACGGCCTATATCCCCAATCCGGACATGGGGCCGGACGATCTGCTGATGGCCCTGATCCATGAGCTGGGGGTTGAGGTCGCGCCGCCGCTGAACCGCCACAAGGTTCTCAACGCCTTGCGTGACTGCCTGCTGCGCCATGCCGAGGCGGGGCGTCGCGTGGTGGTGTGCATAGACGAGGCGCAGGCGATACCCGTTCGCACGGTGGAGAGTCTTCGCCTGCTGTCGAATCTGGAGACTGAAAAGCAGAAGTTGCTGCAACTCGTTTTGCTGGGGCAACCCGAGCTTGACGAGAAGCTGGCGCGCCCTGAGATTCGCCAGTTGTTGCAACGTATCACCTTCAGTGAATACCTGGGGCCCATGATGGCCGACCGGGTGCCGGCCTATCTGGCGCATCGCCTGGCGACAGCGGCCATCAGCGACGCCACCGATACCCGCGTGTTTGAGGCCAATGCCGCGCGGGAAATCGCCCGCTTCAGCCGGGGTGTGCCGCGGCTGGTGAATGTGTTGGCAAACAAGTGTTTGATGCTGGCGTATGGGGAGAACGAACATCGCGTGAACGTGCGCCATGTGCGCCTGGCCGCGGCCGATACGCCGGGCGTGTGGGTACCGGTGTCGTGGTGGGTGTCGTCCTGGTTGCGCTGCAAGGGCCTCTGGCGCGACAGGAGGTCACGCGTCACCAAGGCTACGGCATCGGTCAAACCGTTCAAAGATGATTTTTCCGGAGAGTCGCCGTGAGCGTGATCAACAAGATGTTGCGTGACCTGGACAGCCGGCAGGGCGCTGGCGCGATCCCGGCTCAGGCCCTTGAGTCGCGAAGAGGCCTGGCCAGCGGGACGGTGATTGTGAATGATCCAGACCGAACCGGGCGCAGACCTGTTTCGCGGCGTCTCGCGGTCGCATTTGCCGCGTCGATCACCTTGTTGGGTGCCGTGTTGGCGGGCTGGTGGTACTTGGATCAACACGAATTTCTGCAGCGCAAAGCGGATCAGGCGGCCCCTGTACCGACACCGGCAGTGACCGTACCGGTGAGCGCGGTCGTGCCGGTGGTCGTACCTGTTGTTGCCGCCAGTGCAGTGCCTGCCCTTGTCGCACCCGTTGAGGCGCCGCAAACGGCGGTGATAGTCGCGGCGCCGGTTGTCCAAAAGGCGCGGGTGTTGGAGCCGGCCGCGGCCCCAGCGGATATGTCGCTGAAGATGGACAACACCTTCAAGGGCTTGCCAAGCCCTGCCACGCCCTCCCGAACGGGTGCAGCCAGCACGGCGCAAGCGGTGCCAGAGCGTTTGCCGACGGAGCGGCCGCGCAATGAACGGACCGTGACCTCGACCACGCCAGCGGTCGCCGTGGACCTTCCTCCAAGCCCGCAGCGCAGGTCGCCTGCGCTGGAAGCATTGGCCCAGGCGCAGAGTCTCTGGAGCGCGGGCTCCCGCGAAGCTGGCATGGAACTGCTTCGCGACGCGCTGGCCGCGGCCGAGCGGGAAAATCGTAGCGGCACGTCAACAGGCAGCAATTCGGTGCTGGCCTCTCTGGCCCGTGAACTGGCGCGAATGGAGCTGGCAGAGGGGCGGGTGAGCCACGCCTTGGAGATGCTCACCCGACTGGAGCCTGCGTTATCTGGATTTGCCGATGTCTGGGCGATTCGGGGCAATGCCGCGCAGCGCCTTGGGCGCCATGAGGAGTCAGCGGCGGCGTATTTGATGGCTTTGAAGCTTCGACCGGATGAGCCACGCTGGATGTTGGGTGCCGCCGTATCGCTTGCCGCACAGGGGAAAACTGCCAATGCGGCCGAGTGGGCAGAGAAGGCCCGTAGCGGTGGTGTGCTCAGTCCTGAAGTGGCGACCTATCTGCGCCAGTTGGGTGTTCCATTGCGTGAGCGCTGAGTCCTATACTTTGACAGGCTTGCGTACCGTCCATGCTCAAACGTATCAGCGTTAATCAACTCGTCCTCGGGATGCACCTCAAGGAGTTTTGTGGCTCCTGGATGGAGCATCCGTTTTGGCGGACGGCTTTTGTTCTGACTGATCCCAAAGATATTGAAGCGATCCTGAGCAGCAGCATCAAAGAGGTTTGGATCGACTGCGACAAGGGCGTGGATGTCGCTCCTGGCGAATCAGCAGTGTCCGAGGCTGAATCTGAAGCCCAGGTGGAGGCCGCGTTAAGGCAGGTGGTCGACGCGCAGCGGCAAATTGCACCGGTTCCCGCTGCCCTTGAAATTGAACGCGCCACCCGAATCTGCCTGCAGGCCAAGCAGGCGGTGGTCTCCATGTTTGAAGAAGCGCGTATGGGCAACACTGTCGACGTGGACGGCGCGAAGCTGCTGGTTGAGGAAATAGCCGATTCGGTGGCTCGCAACCCCGGCGCGATCATCAGTCTGGCTCGTCTCAAAACGGTGGACGACTACACCTACATGCATTCGGTGGCGGTGTGCGCCCTGATGGTGGCATTGGCCAGGCAACTGGGTTTGGATGATGCGCAGACGCGATCCGCCGGCCTGGCCGGCCTGTTGCACGATCTGGGCAAAGCAGTCATGCCGATGGCGGTGCTCAACAAGCCGGGCAAACTCACGGAGGCCGAGTTCACTGTCATCAAGAGCCACCCGGTGGAGGGGCACAAGATGCTGCTGGGCGGCATCAATGTCGATCCCATGGCGCTGGACGTCTGTCTGCATCACCACGAAAAAACGGATGGTTCCGGCTACCCGAAAGGCCTGAAGGGTGATGAGATCAGTCTTTTTGCCAAGATGGGCGCGGTGTGTGATGTGTATGACGCCATCACTTCGAATCGCCCCTACAAGGCCGGCTGGGATCCGGCCGAGTCTTTGCGCAAAATGGCCGAGTGGACGCGCGGTCATTTCGACCCCACGGTTTTTCAGGCGTTTGTGAAGAGCATCGGCATTTACCCTGTGGGCTCGCTGGTGCGTCTGAGCTCCGGACGGATTGGGGTCGTGGTGGAGCAAACGGCCAAGTCCTTGACGACGCCCTGCGTCAAGGTTTTTTACTCCACCAAATCGAATATTCGCATCGTGCCGCAAGTCATCGATCTGTCCAGTCCCGACATCAACGACAAGATAGCCACCCGTGAAGATCCGGCCCAGTGGCATTTCCTTGATCTGAACGAGCTGTGGTCAGGTCTGCCCGGTGCACACTGGTGAATTGCAATTTCAACGTTTCTGATACTGGGTCTTGCCGAACAGAATGTCGCGCTCCTTGTCGCCGGTGAGGGGCTGGCGCAGCTCGGCCAGCACGGCAACGCCGCGCTTCACGGCGGGTCGGTCCGCGATTTTGTCGAACCAGGCCTTGAGCTGCGGGTAGTCAGCCCAGTCAATGCCCTGGTTCTTCCAGCTGCGCAGCCAGGGGAAGATGGCGATGTCGGCAATCGAATAACTGTTGCCGGCGATGTAGCGGTGTTGGGTCAGCTGCCGGTTCATCACGCCGTAAAGACGCTTGGCCTCATTGGTGTAGCGGTTCACCGCATACCCGATCTTCTCTGGCGCGTACATGCGGAAATGATGGGCCTGGCCCAGCATAGGGCCGACGCCGCCCATCTGGAACATGAGCCATTGCAGCACTTCGAACTTCTGCCGGTCGCTCTTGGGCAGGAACTTGCCGGTCTTGGCGGCCAGGTACAAGAGGATGGCGCCGGATTCAAACAAGGCGATGGGTTTGCCATCCGGACCCTGCGGGTCAGTCAATGCCGGAATCTTGTTGTTCGGGCTGATCTGCAGGAACTCCGGCTTGAACTGGTCACCCGCGCCAATGTTGATGGGGACGGCTTGCCAGTCATGCCCCAGCCGCAGGCCGCACTCTTCCAGCATGATATGAACCTTGTGCCCGTTGGGGGTGGGCCAGGAGTAGACCTTGATCATAAATCTAGCAGCCGCGCGTGATGGGCATCTCGATCGGCTTGGGATTGAGCGCGTACTTGCCCAGTTCCATTTTGGCAATGGAGTTGCGGTGCACCTCGTCCGGACCATCGGCAAAACGCAGGGTGCGTGCACAGGCATAGCTGTAGGCCAGCGGAAAATCATCGCACATACCGCCACCGCCATGCACTTGTATCGCCCAGTCGATGACCTGGCAGGCCATGCTGGGCGCCACCACCTTGATCATGGCGATCTCGTTTTTGGCAAATTTGTTGCCGGCCATGTCCATCATCCAGGCCGCCTTGAGGGTCAGCAGCCGGGCCATGTCGATGTTGCAGCGGGCCTCGGCGATGCGCTCCTGGGTCACGGTCTGCGAGGCGATGGTCTTGCCAAAAGCCACCCGTGACGAGGCGCGTTTGCACATCAATTCCAGGGCGCGTTCCGCCAGACCGATCAGGCGCATGCAGTGGTGGATGCGGCCTGGGCCAAGCCGTCCTTGCGCGATCTCGAAGCCGCGGCCTTCGCCGAGCAGGATGTTGGAAGCGGGCACGCGGACGTTTTCAAACAGCACCTCCATGTGGCCATGCGGCGCGTCGTCATAACCCATCACATTGAGCGCGCGCACCACGGTGATGCCGGGCGTGTTGGCCGGCACCAGCACCATGCTTTGCTGCGAATGGCGCGGTGCATCCGGGTTGGTCTTGCCCATGGTGATGTAGATGGCGCAACGCGGGTCGCCCGCGCCGGAGGTCCACCACTTGCGGCCGTTGATGACGTAGTCGTCGCCCTGGCGCTCGATGCGGGTTTCGATATTGGTGGCGTCACTGGACGCGACATCGGGTTCGGTCATGGCAAAGGACGAGCGGATCTTGCCTTCGAGCAGGGGTTTGAGCCAGCGCGCCTTGTTTTCCTCGGAGCCGTAGCGGGCAATGGTTTCCATGTTGCCGGTGTCGGGCGCCGAGCAGTTGAACACTTCGCTGGACCACATCACGCGGCCCATGATTTCGGCCAGCGGCGCGTATTCCTGATTGGTCAGGCCGGCACCGGTATAGCCGGAGGCGGCGGCACTGTCCACCGGCAAAAACAGGTTCCACAAGCCCGCGGCCTGTGCCTTGGGTTTGAGGTTTTCGATGGTCTGCAATGGTGTCCAGCGTTTGCCAGCCACGGTGTTGGCCGCGATCTCGGCGTGATAGGCGCCCTCGGCGGGGTAAATGTAGTCATCCATGAAGGCCTGTAATTTGCCTTGGAGTTCTTTTGTTTTGGGTGAGTAGTCAAAGTCCATGGGGTCTCCGGTTGTGTCGGTTGAAAAGGGTGCGAATTGACGGGTGATTTATGCCTGCTGGGCGAATTTCCAGGCCATCTGGGCCAGCGGCTTGGCACCGGCAGCCGAGCTCACGGCCTGCGCACTGGCGGCGGTACCCATCTCTACACGCTTGGCGATGCCCTGCAGGATGGCGGCGATGCGAAACAGGTTGTAGGCCATGTAGAAATTCCAGTCTGCCTTGAGCTCTTCGGGTGTGGCCAGGCCGGTGCGCTCACAGTACAGGCGGATGTACTCGTCCTCCGTGGGAATACCCAGGCTGGCCACATCCAGCCCGCCGATGCCTCGAAATGCGCCCGGTGGAATGTGCCAGGCCATGCAGTGGTAGCTGAAGTCGGCCAGGGGATGCCCCAGCGTGGACAGCTCCCAATCCAGCACCGCCACAATGCGCGGCTCGGTCGGGTGAAACATCAGGTTGTCTAATCTGTAATCGCCGTGCACGATGCTAACCATGTGCTCAGCCCGCGCCATCGCCGGAATGTGCTGCGGCAGCCAGGCCATGAGCTGGTCCATCTCGCGAATCGGCTGGGACATGGGGCCCGCTCCGTCGGCGGAGGCGACATATTGCTTGCTCCAGCGACTGATCTGGCGGTCGAAGTAGTTGCCGGGTTTGCCGTAAGCGGCCAGGCCACGATCCACGAACTTGACTGTGTGCAGGGCGGCGATGACGCGATTCATTTCGTTGTATATCGCGCCGCGTTCAACCGTGGACATGCCCGGCAGGGTCTGATCCCAGAGGATGCGGCCCGGCATGAATTCCATGATGTAGAAGGCCCGGCCAATGACGCTTTCGTCTTCGCACAGGCAGTGCATGCGGGGCACCGGCACATCGGTGCCATGCAAGCCGCTCATGACGGCGAACTCGCGCTCAATTGCATGCGCCGAGGGCAGCAGTTTGGCCACCGGTCCGGGCTTGGCGCGCATGACGTAGCTCAGCAAAGGGGTGTTGAGTTTGTAGGTCGGGTTGGACTGCCCCCCTTTGAACGATTCCACTGTCAAAGGACCACGGAAGCCGGGCAGGTTTTGCGCCAGCCAGGTGGACAGCGCGCCAACATCAAACGCCTGTTTGTCGCTAACGGCCTGGGTGCCTGTGAAATGATCGAAATCGCTCATGGTGGGGTATGTCCTGGTTTGCTCTAGGTGTCGGCTTCAATGATGCGCATCAGGGCGTCGCGGTCGCGAATCACCAGACCACCCGGTTCGATGCGAATGGCGTCCTCGCGCTCCATGGACTTGAGTTCCTGGTTGACACGCTGGCGGGATGCGCCCAGCAACTGCGCCAGCTCTTCCTGTGCCAACTGCAGGCCGATGCGCACCTCGGAGCCATCGCTCAAAGATGGCACGCCATAACTTCGAGCCAAATGCAGCAACTGCTTGGCCAGTCGCGCCCGCAGCGGCAGGGTGTTGAGATCTTCCACCAGACCGAACAGCTGCCGAATGCGGCGTGCATGCAGCCGTAGCAGCGCTTCGTAAAGCTCGGTGTGCAGCGCCAGAATTTTCTTGAAGTCGGCTCGGGCTACGCACAAAGTCGTGGTGTCGCCATGGGCATAGGCATCGTGGGTGCGCCGGTCGCCGTCGAAGATGGCCACATCGCCAAACCAGATGCCCGGCTCCACATAGGTCAGCGTAATCTGCTTGCCCGAAATGGAGGTCGAGCTGACCCGCACGGCGCCCCGCGCACAGGCAATCCATTCGTCCGGCGACTCGCCGCGCGCTGCGATCAGTTCGCTGTCTTTGTAACGTTTGACGTAGGCGCATCGGAGAATGTCGTGTCGCAGTGAGGGTGAGAGGGTTGAGAACCAGCGACCGGAATTGATCGCCTCGCGTTCATCGATGGTAAGAATAGGATCGTCCATGGCCTGTCCTTTGGGTGACTGAAAACGTCCCCATTGTCGCGCTGGGGACGAACCGCTGGGCTAAGGGTTGTCACCTGCGCGTCTGCAGCGCGGGTATTCGAAATGCTGGACGCAGGCACACGGTAGCGGCCTGGGCGGCCAAGTATTTATTCTTCTTCGTGTAGCAGGCTCAGTCCGATGGCGCCGCGTCGGCGCAACCAGGGGCTGGGACGATAGCGCGGGTCGCCGTACACGGTTTGCATGTTGAACAGGACTTCCAGCACATTGGTAGGTCCATGTAGATTGCCCATGGCCAGCGGTCCCATCGGGTAGCCCAGACCCAGGGTCACGGCGGTTTCAAGGTCAGCGGGCGAACAGATATTTTGCTGGCACATGTCGGAGGCGATGTTGACGATGGTCGCCACCACCCGTTGGGTGACAAAGCCGCCGCTGTCCCGGATGACACTCACGGCCTTGCCGTCACGGGCCATCAGCGCATGGGCCGCCCGGCGCATGTCGGGCCGGGTCGCAGGATTGGTGGCCAACACGCGCCGCCGGGTGGTGGCATCGTCCACCAGCATGTCTATGCCGAGGGTGCGTGCCGGGTCGAGCCGTTCGACCACCGCCATGGTGGTGATGTCAAAACCAAGTGGCGCTACCAAGGTGAGGGCCAGCTCGGAGGGGGCGCTGCCGGTCTCGATTTTTGCGCCCAGGTTCTTGAGCAATAAAAGCAATTCGGCCCGACGTACTGCGCGGGGTGACACCCACACGGGCGGCATCTCGTCCACCTGTGGCGGCGCCGGTTCCAGACTGATCTGGGCGACACCGTCCTCATAGCGGTAAAAACCTTCGCCCACTTTTTTGCCAAGCATGCCCCCGGCCAGTCGCTGGGCGGTGATGACACTGGGCCGGTAACGCGGCTCTTCATAGTACTGGTGATAAACCGACTCCATCACGGGATGGGACACATCCAGTCCGGTCAGGTCCATCAGTTCAAAGGGCCCAAGTTTGAAGCCGATCTGGTCTTTCAGAATACGGTCAATGGTGGCGAAATCGGCGATACCTTCACTGACGATGCGCAGCGCCTCGGTGCCATAGCCCCGACCGGCGTGGTTGACGATGAAGCCGGGCGTATCTTGTGCCTGCACCGGCGTGTGCCCCAATTGCTTCGCGTAAGCCGCCAGGTCGGAGCAGACGCTGGCACTGGTTTTGAGCCCGGCGATGACTTCCACCACCTTCATCAAGGGGACCGGGTTGAAGAAGTGAAAGCCGGCAAACTGTGCCGGCCGCTTGAGGCGCGCCGCAATAGCGGTCACTGAAAGCGAGGAGGTATTGGTGGCCAGCACCGTGCTGGGACTGAGCTTGTCTTCGAGCTCGGCGAACAGATTCGTCTTGACCTCCAGACGCTCAACCACGGCTTCCACGATCAGATCGCAGCCGACCAGCGCCCCGAGCGTGTCCGCGCAATGCAGGCGGGATTTACAGGCACTGACCTGGGCCGCGTCCAGACGGCCTTTCTCACAGAGCTTGTCCCACTGCAAAAAAACCGTCGCCTGTGCCGCGCGTGTAGCTTCAATCTGCATATCAAACAGAAGCACGGTGCTGCCCGCCTGAGCGGCAATCTGGGCAATTCCGCGGCCCATGGCACCGGCACCAACGATGCCAACGTTAAGAAAAATGGGTTTCATGCGGAGAATTATGACGCGGTACGGCGTTGCGTTTCGTGCCGTCCATTGTGCGAATATCATGGGTGTCCGCGACTGTTTGCTTGCGGGCCAGCAGCTTCAACCCAACCTATTCAATGCCATGACTCTCAAACTCTGCGGTTTTGCGGCCAGTAATTACTACAACAAAATCAAACTCCAGTTGCTGGAGAAGGCGGTTGTTTTTGAGGAGGAACTGGTCTGGACGGGCCAGGCCCACGCCACCTTGATCGACCGATCGCCTATGGGTAAAGTGCCGTTTTTGCAAACCCGAGACGGCCCGATCTCCGAATCAATGGCCTGCGCCGAGTACATCGAGGCCGTCTACCCCCAGAACAAGCTGCTGCCCGCGGACCCGTATGCCGCAGCCAAGGTGCGCGAGTTGGTTGTCTATATCGAACTGCATCTGGAACTGGTCGCCCGCCAGCTTTATCCGGAGGCTTTTTTCGGCGGCAAAGTCAGCGACGGCACCAAAGAGCGTGCCCACAAGCTGCTGGTCCAAGGCATAGCAGCTTTTGCCAAATTGGCCAAGTTTGCGCCCTTCATCGCAGGCCCGCAATTCACGCTGGCAGACTGCGCTGCCATCGTTCACTTGCCCGTGGTGTCGAGCGCCTGCAAGATCATTTATGGGGAAGATTTGCTGGTCGCGTTGCCGGTGAAAGACTATCTCCGGGCGATGGGGGAACGAGCGACAGTGAGAACGGTCAATGCGGACCGCAAGACCAATACCGAGATTATGTTGACCACGCGTCCAAAAAAATAAGGCTGGACCCGTCTAGCGACGGACCTGCAAGGCACCCGGATTGACGATATTGGTCGGCGTGCCTTTGATGAAGTTGATCACGTTGTCAAACGCGGCACCAAAGTACATCTCATAGCTGTCCTGCTCGACATAGCCAATGTGCGGCGTGCAAATGCAGTTCTCCAGGCGCAACAGGGCATGGCCTTGCAAAATCGGTTCGGTCTCGAATACGTCGACCGCCGCCATGCCGGGTCGGCCACGGTTGAGTCCGGCGATCAAGGCGTCGGGCTCGATCAATTCGGAGCGCGACGTGTTCACCAGCAGGGCGGTGGGCTTCATGCGCGCCAGATCATCGAGCCGGACAATACTGACGGTTTCATCCACCAGCCGGAGATGCAGTGACAGCACATCACATTGCGCAAAAAACTCGTCCCGGCTGGAGGCGGCTTCAAACCCGTCCAGAAAGGCTTTTTCGCGTGAAGGTGCCCGGCCCCACACCAGCACGCGCATGCCGAAGGCCTTGCCGTAGCCTGCCACCAGCTGGCCTATCCTGCCGTAGCCCCAGATGCCGAGAGTTTTACCCTTGAGGACAGTCCCCAAGCCAAAATTTGGTGGCATGGAGCCGGCTTTCAGGCCCGATTGCTGCCAAGCGCCATGCTTGAGATTGCCGATGTACTGCGGCAGGCGACGCATGGCGGCCATGATCAGTGCCCAGGTGAGCTCTGCCGGCGCCACCGGCGAGCCGGTCCCCTCGGCCACGGCAATGCCGCGTTCGGTACAGGCGGCCACGTCAACATGCGGGCCAACCCGGCCGGTTTGCACAATGAGCTTGAGCTTGGGCAGTTTCTCGATCAGCTGGCGTGTTATATGGGTGCGCTCGCGGTTGAGCACAATCACGTCGGCATCTTTCAGTCGGACCGACAACTGGCCCAAGCCCTTGACCGTGTTGGTGTACACCTTGGCCTGGTAGGCTTCCAGCGTGGCGGCGCATTCGAGCTTTCGAACCGCGTCCTGGTAATCATCAAGAATCACAATATTCATAAAGAGTGATTGTGCCTTGGGCTTACCAGTGATTCTGACGACGGGGCTGTCTTCCTCCCGTTACGGTATGTAAATAGTGCGATTGATCCGGTTCAGTGAAGTGCCGCTTCGCGCGCCGCCAGGCGGTCCAGCTCGGCGCACACATCGGCCATGCGGCCCGAGATCACCATACGCCCCACGTTGGCGGGCGCCTGGCCGGCTTCCAGGATGCGCACGACGCGTAGCGGTCTGCATGTTGATGTCTTAGACACAGTATGAAGCTCAGCCCCTGCGCGACGGCTGTTGAGAGCTATTGAATTTATAGCAATTTCGCGACCGCGTTTGTCCAGGCGTGAGTGCGATGTGGCGGGCACGAGCCAGCGCCACAAACCCTGCAGGGGGGCCAAAACGCCGGGAACAGCAAATAATGCAGTACTCATTTGATACCTTTCTATCAATGCCTACATCAGCATGGTGTTGCGAATGAGGCCAACCGCCAGACCTTCAATTTCAAACGGTTCCCCGGGCTCAACCACAATGGTCTGGTAGTCGGGGTTTTCAGGGTGCAGTTCGATCACATCTTTGTTGCGCCTAAAGCGTTTAACGGTCACTTCATCGCCCAGGCGAGCCACCACAATCTGGCCATTTTTGGCTTCTTTGGTGGATTGCACCGCGAGCAAGTCACCGTCCATGATGCCGGCGTCTCGCATGGACATGCCGCGCACCTTGAGCAGGTAGTCCGGCTTGTGCTGGAACAGGCTGTTCTCCAGGTAATAGGTCTGGTCGATGTGTTCTTGCGCGAGAATGGGGGAGCCTGCTGCGACCCGTCCAATCAGGGGCAAGGCCAGTTGGGTCATGCCTGGCAGCGTTAGGGAGTATTGCTTGTTACGGGATTCATTGATGGAGCGCAGGGCGTCACTCTTGAGGCGGATGCCACGCGAGGTACCACTGACCAGCTCAATCACGCCTTTGCGCGCCAGGGCCTGCAAGTGCTCTTCGGCCGCGTTGGCGGACTTGAATCCCAGTTCGGAAGCGATCTCGGCCCGGGTGGGCGGGGCACCGGTGCGGGCAATGGCACTCTGGATGAGGTCCAGAATCTGTTGCTGGCGGGCTGTGAGTTTCGGGCTTTCAAGCATGGTGACTCCTTTAAAGTAGGGTAGGGTCTTACTGTCGGTCTATACACACTGTCTTGATATCCAGTAACTGTATTTTTAACCAGTTTTTGAAAGTTTGCAAGTGACGTCAACCAACGTGAATGAAAAAGTTGTTGTTTTGGGCACGGGAGGCACGATTGCCGGTACCGCGTCCAATGTTTCCGACAACATTGGGTACACCGCCGCCCAGGTGGGTGTCGACCAGTTGCTGGGCGCCATTCCCGGTCTGTCAAAGGTCTTGGCAGGCCGCTTGCTGGTGAGCGAGCAAGTTGCCCAAATCGACAGCAAGGATATGAGTTTTCCGGTCTGGCAGCAGCTGGCCTTGCGGGTGAACCATTACCTGATGCAAGCGGATGTGCGTGGCGTCGTCATCACCCACGGCACCGATACGCTGGAAGAAACCGCTTATTTTTTGCATGCCGTGCTGCCCTCGGCGCTGCTGGCCAGCAAACCGGTGGTGTTGACCTGTGCCATGCGTCCGGCCTCCAGTGCGGCGCCTGACGGTCCGCAAAACCTGATGGATGCCGTGGCCGTCACCCTAACGCCGGGGGCGTCTGGCGTGGTCGCCGTGTGTGCCGGCACCGTTCATGGGGCGGTGGATGTGCAAAAAATCCATACCTACCGGGTTGATGCCTTCAATTCGGGCGACGCGGGCCCCCTGGGTTATATCGAGGAAGGACGCGTTCGTTTGCTAAGAAATTGGCCTCTAGCCCAGGCGGCTAGTGCGCAAGTAGCTATTGAAAAACTAGCAAAAATGAGTCTCTGGCCGCGCGTGGAGATTGTGATGAACTACGCTGGCGCGAGTGGCGCCATCGTGGATGCCCTCGTTTCTCATGGGTCCCAGGCTTCGCAAAATGGCGCACAGCATTCGGATGTGGCGCCCTTGCGTGGACTGGTGGTGGCGGCCACCGGCAATGGCACCGTGCACCGCGACCTTGAAGCGGCCTTGCTCAGGGCGCACGCTGCGGGTGTGACGGTTGTGCTGGCCACCCGCTGCGCCAGCGGGCGCGTATTGCCCACGCCGGCCAGTGCCTTCCCCGATTCGCGGGGACTTTCGCCCGTGAAGGCGCGAGTGGCATTGATGCTCGCGTTGATGCGTTGATGCCGACCCGCTACGGCCGGTTGCCGCAGTGATCAGCTCGCCAGTGCGGCAAAGGCCCTGGCGGTGATCTCATCCACGCCACCGGTGCCGCTGATGGCGCGATATTTGGGGGCAGTGCTAGGGTCGGCCTTGGCCCAGTTGGCGTAATAGTCGACCAGCGGGCGGGTTTGGGCGCTGTATACGTCCAGGCGCTTCTTGACGGTTTCTTCCTTGTCGTCCGCGCGCTGAATCAGGGGTTCACCGGTGAGATCGTCCACGCCTTCAACTTTGGGCGGGTTGAACTTGACGTGGTAGGTGCGACCCGATGCCGCGTGCGAGCGGCGTCCGCTCATGCGCTCGACGATGGCCTCAAACGGCACGTCAATCTCCAGCACGTAATCGAGCTTGACGCCGGCGGCCTTCATGGCATCGGCTTGCGGGATGGTGCGTGGGAAGCCGTCAAACAGGAAGCCCGCTGCGCAGTCGGGCTGGGCAATGCGCTCCTTCACCAGGTTGATGATCAGGTCGTCGCTGACCAGACCACCTGCGTCCATCACTTTTTTGGCTTCAATGCCCAAGGGCGTGCCGGCCTTGACGGCGGCGCGCAGCATGTCACCCGTGGAGATTTGTGGAATGCCGTATTTCTGGCAGATGAATGTGGCTTGCGTGCCTTTGCCAGCGCCGGGTGCGCCCAACAGGATGAGTCTCATGGATGGCCTTAGGAATTTATTGAAATCAGGCAGTATTGCCGTGGCCTTGTCCAAGCCGACCGCAATACTTCGTTTATTTCGAGAATAGCATGCGACAGCTTCTGGCTGCCTTACAGCCGGTATTCAAGAGCCGAACAGGCGACGCACGCGCTCCAGGTCTTCGGGTGTGTCTACCCCGGGGCCGGGCGCATGCGCTGCCACGTGAACCGCAATTCGATGACCATGCCACATGGCGCGCAGCTGCTCCAGCGCTTCCGTGATCTCGATGGGGGCTTGCGGCAGGCTTGGAAACTGCCGCAAAAACCCCACCCGATAGCCATAGATGCCAATGTGACGCAAGGGCGCCGGGCTGGGCAATGTGCCTGGCTGATCCCGCCAGTAGGGGATCGGCGCACGAGAGAAATACAGGGCCAGCCCGCGTGCGTCAAGCACGACCTTGACGACATTGGGGTTGGTGAAGTCGACCCAACTGTCAATGGCGTGTGCTGCCGTGCTCATGCTGGCTTCCGGCCGCTGGGTCAGCAATTGCGCGACCGCGCCCACCAGCGAGGGATCAATCAGGGGTTCGTCACCCTGAACGTTCACCACGATTTCCTCGTCACCGAGCCCCAGCAACTGGCAGGCCTCCGCCAGCCGGTCACTGCCGGAAGGGTGGTCGGCACGGGTCAACAAGGCATCAATGCCGTGGGCCTGACAGGCGCTGATGATCGAGGGACTGTCAGCAGCCACCACCACCCGAACGCGGCCCGAAGCGCCTGTGACCGACATGACCCGCTGGGCCACCCGCACCACCATGGGCGCGCCACCGATGTCGGCCAGCGGCTTGTTGGGCAGACGGGTCGAGGCCAGCCGGGCCGGAATGAGAACGGTGAAATTCAAAGCCCGAGTTCCTCGTCGGTGAGCGTGCGTGCCTCACTCTCCAGCAGGATGGGGATGCCGTCTCGCACCGGGTAAGCGAGGCGCGCGCTGCGGGAGGTCAACTCCTGTTTTTCGCGGTCGTATTCGAGAGGTCCTTTGGTGACCGGGCAAACCAGCAGTTCAAGAAGTCGTGTGTCCATGGGGAGATGATAGCGTTGGGTTCAATCGGGTCGCCAGCAAAACTGACAGCAAGCCGTCGAGCTTGGCGAGGAAGGCCGGCTCGGGAGTGAAGACCAGGGGCACGGCCAGCGCATCGGCCTGTTGATGCCACAGCTTGACAGCGTCTTTTTCGGTACAAATCAGGGTGTAGCCCGCGTATTCATTGCGCAACCAGCTATCAAAAGAATAGTGATCCGGCAGCGCGATGGTGCGCGCCAGCGGCAGACCCTGAGCGTGCAGCATGGCAAAGAAGTCTTCTGGCTTGGCGATGGCCGCCACCGCCAGCAGGGGTCTTGCGCCACCTTGCGCCAGGTCGGCCAGTCGGACCTGGCTGCCATCGGCCCGCAGCGCGTGTCGGGCCAGTGTGCGTTGGGCGGTGAAACCGCCAAAAGCTGGTTGGGCACCGGTGTGCAGCACCAGGTCCGCCGCGCGGGGCCAGGGTTCGCGCAACGGACCGGCCGGCAGCAAAAAGCCGTTGCCGATGCCCCGGTCGTCAAAAACGCAGATTTCCAGGTCGCGCTGCAGACCCAGGTGTTGCAGGCCATCGTCACAGACGATGATTTGCGTATCCGGGTAGGCCGCCAGCAGCGCTCTCGCGGCCTCGATACGGCGGGCCGCCACAAACACGGGGACGGCGGTGGCGTGCTTGATCAGGGCCGGCTCATCGCCCACGTCCTCAATCGGGCTGTCATCCAGAACTTCGCGGCAGTCTGTTGCCTGGCGGCCATAGCCGCGCGAAATCACGCCTGCCTGCAGACCACGGGCCTGCAAATGCCGCACCAGCGCCATGACGACCGGCGTCTTGCCGGACCCGCCCGCCACCACGTTACCGACGACGATCACCAGGGCCGGCACGCGCTGAGTCTTGAACAATCCGGTGCGATACAGGCCACGTCTGAGCGCTGCGAGCGCGCCAAACAAGAGCGCGACCGGCCACAAAAGCCAAGCCAGCCAGCCCCGCCGGGTCCAGGCGCTGATCAGGATGCGCTGCAACCGGGATTGCTGCAGGGCCCCCGTCATGAATTTACTTCGACCCGACCCGGGTTGCGGACTGGGTGGCAAAGGTAATTTGGCTCAGGCCCGATCGGCGGGCGGCTTCCATCACTGTGACCACGGCCTGGTGCTTGGCGCTGGCATCGGCGCTGATGATCACCACCGATTCCTTGCCCGCCTTGGCGCCATCCAGCAGCGCTGCGGCAAGGGCATCCACGCTGCGGCCCGCCACGGATACCTTGTTGATCGCGTAGGCCCCGTCGCTGGTCACGGTGACCAGCACCTCTTTCGGGTAGTCGCGCTGTGCGTCGGCGTCGGCCACGGGCAGCGTGAGTTGCAGTTCGGTGAACTTGCTGTAGGTGGTGGACAGCATCAAGAAGATCAGCACCACCAGCAGCACGTCGATGAACGGGATCAGGTTGATTTCGGGCTCTTCACGCAGCCGGGGACGAAAATTCATGCTTGGCCTTCGTGCGGGGTCATCATTTGCGCAGGTTATTCAGGTGACGTACCAGCCGTTCGGATGCCAGTTCGAGTGTCATCAGGTACTCATCGACCCGTCCCCGAAAGTAGCGCCAGAAAATCAGGGAGGGAATGGCCACGATCAGGCCAAAGGCGGTGTTGTACAAGGCAATGGAAATGCCGTGCGCCAGCTGCGCCGGGTTGCCCCCGGTGGCGCCGCCGGCTGGCGTCTGCGAACCGAAAATCTCGATCATGCCGATGACGGTGCCAAACAGCCCCATGAGTGGCGCGGCCGACGCGATCGTGGCCAGTGCGTTGAGATAACGCTCCAGACGGTGCGCAACCACCCGGCCGGCGCCCTCCATGGAGGAACGAAGGTCGTCCTCGCTGCAGCGCGGGTCGGTATTGAGGGCCCGAAAACCACTGGCCAAGACCTCGCCCAAGGCAGAGTTTTGCTCCAGTTGCGTCACTACATCTGGCGCCGGCACGGAAGCGCGCGAAACACTCAACACCTCGTCGAGCAATTTGGGGGGTGCTATCTTGGCGGTCTTGAGGCTGACAAAGCGCTCGATGACGAGGGCCAAGGCCAGGATGGAGCAGGCAACCAGTGGCCAGATCGGCCAGCCTGCGGCTTGTATGATTGAAAACAAATGGAATCTCCGCGCAGATGAAAAGCCGCGCAATTATCGCCCAAGCCTCCGTAATTGCCGAAGCATTGGCGCTGGTTCGTGTCGCATCCTGCAGCGTTACATTTGCTTGCACTTGACCCCAGATTCTGTGGATAACTTTGTGGGCAAGTGGCTTGCGATGTAATGCAAAGCCACGGCGGGCTTGGCTTATGACAGATTGCTGACAAATTAGGCAATGAAATATTCAATGAAATCAATGACATATACCATGGGATCAAGCAAGCAGCGGGTTGCTTCGCGTCCAAGCTGGCAGTGGCAACTGCTGTGGAGAATTCATTCCTTCAATTCCGCCGAAACCCTTGTTGCCATTGATGTTTGAGCCCCAATCTCCCGTATTGACGCCACGAATCTGGCAAGTTGGGGCGCTGTGCCGCGCCATTGCTGACGCGCTGGATGCCAGATTTAACCCGGTCGCCGTGCGCGGCGAGATTTCGGGCTTTTCCCGCGCGTCCAGCGGGCATTGCTATTTTTCCCTGAAGGACGAAAGTGGCCAGATTCGCTGCGCCATGTTTCGCCGTGCCGCTACCTTGCTGGATTTTTCTCCACGCGATGGTGAACTGGTCGAGGTCCGTGGTCGCTTGGGCGTGTACGAACCCCGCGGTGACCTGCAGCTGATTGTGGAAAGCGTGATCCGGGCCGGGCAGGGTGCGTTGTTTGAACAGTTTCTCAAGCTCAAGGCCAAACTGGAAGCCGAGGGTCTGTTTGACACCGCCCGCAAACGCCCGCTGCCGATGATGCCGCGTGGCATTGGCGTGGTGACCTCGCTGGGTGCCGCGGCGCTGCACGATGTGATGACGGCCTTGCAGCGGCGTGTGCCACACATTCCTGTGGTGGTGGCGCCCGCCTCGGTCCAAGGCGGCAACGCGCCGGCGGAGTTGATCAGGGCGCTATCAAACTTATATCTACTCACGCCCGAGGTACGGGGGCTAGAGCCTGATTTAGCTAAAAAAACAAGAAAAAAGGCCGATGATTCTGCCCCGGTCATCGACGTGATTCTGCTGGTGCGGGGCGGCGGCTCGATTGAGGATTTGTGGGCTTTCAACGACGAGCAACTGGCACGCACCATGCTGCAAAGTCCGGTGCCCATCATCTGTGGTGTGGGGCACGAGACCGACTTCTCCATTGCCGATTTTGTGGCCGACCTGCGGGCCCCAACCCCCACCGCCGCAGCCGAGCTGGTCGCACAACCGCGCGAAGTCTGGCTAGGCGCCATCGATGGCGCGGCGCGGCGCCTGCAGGACGCGGTGTTGCGGCGCCTCGACCAGCAAAGTCAGCGTCTTGACTTGACCTCTTCCCGATTGGGCCGACCATCCGCACTGGTCGGCCGGCAACGCCTGCGACTGGCAGCCAGCGCACAGCGACTGCAGTCCTCGTCACTCCATTTTTTGAAGCAGAGGCAGCAGGATCTGCAACGCCTGCAGAACGCTTTGCCAGACGCGATGCAGCGGACATTAAGCCGCCGGGACGAGCGGCTGCAGCGAGCGGCGCTGCGCCTGGGCTTGCTGGACCCGACTCTGGTGTTGCAGCGCGGCTATGCCTGGCTGACCAGCGCCGAAGGCAAAACCATTACCAGCGTGCGGCAAACCCAAGTTGGTCAACTGGTGCGGGGCAGCCTTGCAGATGGCACGGTTGAATTGACAGTGGTAAAAATCGATTAAGCTAAGTTTCTACAATCAAAATTTTTCGTTCAACCAACTCAAGAGGTCATCATGGAACACACCCTGCCCCCCCTGCCGTACGCAATTGACGCCCTGGCGCCGAGCTACTCCCAGGAAACCCTGGAATACCACCATGGCAAGCACCACAACGCTTATGTCGTCAACCTGAACAACCTGCAAAAAGGCACTGAGTTTGAGAGCATGACGCTGGAAGAGATCATCAAGAAGTCCAGCGGCGGCATCTACAACAACTCGGCGCAAATCTGGAACCACACGTTCTTCTGGAACTGCATGAAGCCCAGCGGCGGTGGCGAGCCAAGCGGTGCGCTGGCGGCCGCCATCAATGCCAAGTGGGGCTCTTATGCTGCGTTCAAGGACGCCTTCGTGAAGTCCGCCGTAGGCAACTTCGGTTCCGGCTGGACCTGGCTGGTGAAGAAGGTGGATGGCTCGGTGGATATCGTCAACATGGGCGCCGCCGGTACACCGCTGACCACGGCCGACAAGGCCCTGCTGACGGTGGACGTGTGGGAGCACGCTTACTACATCGACTACCGCAATATGCGCCCCAAGTATGTCGAAACCTTCCTTGACAAGCTGGTGAACTGGAGCTTTGCCGAAGCCAACTTCGCCTGAGTTTCACCGTCATCAAAAAAGCCACCGTGATGCGGTGGCTTTTTTATGCCTCATTGGCCTCTGGCGCTTAAGAGTAGGGCGCATGATGCTATCTATAGGGTAGCATCACTTGGTCTCAAACGGTTTCCCGCCAAGCTTGAATCCGGCCTTGATTCCCTTTTTGGCGAACCAGCCCTGGTTCATTTCCAGCACATAGCGAACCGGCTGCGCGGAACAATGCGAATCGGTGGTCTGTGGTTTCATGTCGGCCAGGTTGACAATGGTGCCGTCGTCCGCCACAAAGGCTGCGCTCAAGGGCAGCACCGTGTTTTTCATCCAGAAGCACTGCTGAGCCGCCTGTTCGAATACAAACAACATGCCTTCGGAAGTCGGCATGTCTTTGCGGAACATGAGTCCGATCGATCGTTGTTCGGGGGTTGCAGCCACTTGCGTGTCTATCAGGTGCATGCCCGCCGACAGCTTGACGCGCTGAAGATCCATTTGCGGTGCGTTTTGCGCGTAGCTTGAATGGCCCAGGGTGAGGGCCAATCCGAGAAGTCCAATAGAGATGTGTTTCATAGGTACATTTTGACGTAACTATCAAAAAGATTCAGCCATAAAAAATGCCCGCTTCAAGCGGGCATTTTTCGATCAAAGCGCCAAGAATTAGTTCTTGGCTGCTCTTTACTTGGCAGCAGCGGGGGCTGAAGCAGCGGCCTTCTTGGCGGCAGCTTTTTCAGCTTTAGCAGCTTTGGCAGCAGCAACTTTTTCGGCCTTGGCGGCCTTGGCAGCAGCGGCTTTTTCAGCTTTTGCAGCCTTGGCGGCAGCCGCTTTTTCGGCTTTGGCGGCCTTGGCATCTACCTTGGCGGGGGCAGCAGCAGACGCGGCGGCAGCGGGGGCTGCAACAGCAGCGGGTGCAGCAGGTGCTGCAGCTTTGGCAGGTGCCGACGCTTGAGCGAATGCGCCAGCGGCGAAGAGACCAGCAACCAAAACGGCGAGAAGTTTGTTCATTTGCAATTTCCTTGAGATATCGGTATTTCGAAACTCCTTCCATGCATTGGAAGGTCTGTCCGTAACGGGGTTGATTTGCCCCGGGTTGACAGAAATTGGTAATTATTTGGGACTAAAATTTAAAAGCGTCTTCGAACCAGGCGGAAGCAGCATTTTTGTTTGGTTCCAGCACCCAAAATCGCGCAAATTGAACCCATTCATGGAGACCTCACTACATGTACCAGCACATCAAGGTGCCCTCAGAAGGCCAAAAAATTACCGTCAATGCGGACTTTTCACTCAACGTGCCTGATCAGCCGATCATTCCGTTCATTGAAGGCGATGGCACTGGTCTGGATATCACGCCAGTGATGCTCAAGGTCGTTGATGCGGCTGTGGCCAAGGCATACGGTGGCAAGAAGAAAATTCACTGGATGGAAGTCTATGCCGGTGAAAAGTCCACCAATGTGTACGGTCCCGATGTGTGGCTGCCAGAAGAAACCATCAAAGTCCTGCGCGAGTATGTCGTGTCCATCAAAGGTCCGCTGACCACGCCTGTCGGCGGTGGTATTCGCTCACTCAATGTGGCGCTTCGCCAGGAATTGGACTTGTATGTTTGCCTGCGACCGATCCAGTACTTTGACGGCGTGCCCAGCCCGGTGAAAGAGCCCCACAAGACGAACATGGTGATCTTCCGTGAAAACTCCGAAGACATTTATGCCGGTATCGAATTTGAAGCTGAGTCCGACAAGGCCAAGAAGTTGATCAAGTTCCTGCAAGATGAAATGGGTGTCACCAAGATCCGCTTCCCGAACACATCCGGCATTGGCATCAAGCCAGTTTCGCGCGAAGGCACTGAACGCCTGGTACGCAAGGCACTTCAGTACACGATCGACAATGACAAGCCTAGCCTGACTATCGTGCACAAGGGCAACATCATGAAGTTCACCGAAGGCGGCTTCCGTGACTGGGCTTACGGTCTGGCTCAAAAGGAGTTTGGCGCCGAGTTGATTGATGGCGGCCCCTGGATGAAATTCAAAAATCCAAAAACGGGCAAGGACATCATCGTCAAGGACGTGATTGCCGACGCATTCCTGCAGCAAATTTTGTTGCGTCCTGCGGAATACAGCGTGATTGCAACGCTCAACCTCAACGGCGACTACGTATCCGACGCGCTGGCGGCTCAAGTGGGTGGCATTGGTATTGCCCCAGGCGCCAATTTGTCTGACTCCGTAGCCTGTTTTGAAGCAACCCACGGGACGGCGCCCAAATACGCGGGCAAAGATTATGTCAACCCCGGCTCCGAAATCCTGTCTGCCGAGATGATGCTGCGGCATATGGGCTGGTTTGAGGCAGCGGACCTGATCATCAGCTCGATGAAAAAGTCAATTGACAGCAAGAAAGTTACCTATGATTTTGCCCGCTTGATGGATGGCGCGACGCAAGTCAGCTGTTCTGGCTTTGGTCAAGTAATGATCGACAACATGTGATCCTGTCCCCCGACGTCTCATAACGTCCTGTAAGCCCTTGATTTTCCTAGTGAAATTCAAGGGCTTTTGTTTTAGCTCGTCCCATACGTAATCACGAAATCCCTTCATTTGTTAGGGCAATCGTAAGGGTAATCCGTAAGGAAATCCTTCAAATTCCTCACTTGTGAGGAACGTAACTTGGACTGGCTAGGACACCATGAGACACACAAACTACACCCTTTCACCGACCCGAATCAACAATGCCAAGCCGAAGGCGAAGCCTTACAAGCTGACCGATGGCGGTGGGCTGTACCTGCTCATCATTCCCAGCGGCGCGAAGAGTTGGCGTTACCAGTACAAACTGGGATGCACCCGAGGCGAGGTATCGATCGGGAAATTTCCAGAGATTGGCGTCGCTGACGCCCGGGACCGCCACTTCGAGTGCCGGGCCATGGTTGAACGCGGAGAAGATCCTGCCGAACTTCGGCGTAAGGAGCTGGAGGAGCGTAAAGATCGAAATCTGAAAGCCAAGCAAGGTGGCGATGATGATTTCGAGGCATTCTCCAAGCGGTGGATCACTGAGCGGTTGAAAACAAAGTCAAAGACTTATCGAGCGCAGATTGAATCGCGACTGGAGCGGTTTGTCTGGCCGGAGATTGGCGCAAAAGCATTGAATACGGTCAAACCCCTGCATGTTTTGGCCATCATCGAGGCGCGGCGTGCCACCCCCAATACGGCGGAGGGGGTGCGCATCATCATTCAACAGGTCTACAACTACGCCATCCAGAAACTGCTGGTAGAGGTCAATCCCGCGCTCCCTTTGCGCGGCGTGATCGAAGTGCCAGCTGCGGCACATCACAAGCACCTGAAAGAGGCAGAACTCGGTGCCTTTTGGCGATCCGTGGAAAAGCAGGGGGCTCATTTCGTCACCATTGCGGCAACCAAGATGCTGATGTATAGCATGTGCCGAAAGTCGGAGGTCCTGCGCGCAACGTGGGATGAAATTGACTTGGATAAGGCTGTTTGGGAGATCCCAGCCGGTCGGATGAAGATGAAGCAGCCGCATCGGGTGTACCTGTCCAGTCAGGCACTCGAAATATTCAGGTTTCTCAAGGCGATTGGTGAGGCGCGGGGCTATGTTTTTCCATCGGTGTTGCGCGGGGCGGTTCCTCTTGGCGATGTCACGCTGAATCATTTTTTCAAACGCCTTGATTTTGGCGTCGAGGAATTTTCCCCGCATGGCACACGGGGGACTGCGGCGACTCTCCTGCGAGAGCATGGGTTTGGTCGGGAAGTTGTCGAACTGCTGCTTGCCCATGCGGAGCGAAACCATACCGCAGCGGCTTACCATCATCACGAACTGCCAGAGGAGCGGCGCCGGGCTCTTCAATACCTTGCCGATCAGATTGATCGGCTTGCCGCGACCAGTGCAGTCGATCAGCAGAAGGTCGCAGAAACAGTCCAACAATCATCTTTGTTGTATACAGGGACAGAAGGCTGATCGGTGCAGATGTTGAAGGGCGGTGCTCGCTCTGCCTCTACGATGAATATTTTTAGAATTCAATCGCGAAATTTGAGTTTCTGGCAACGCCTGTCTGCCTTGATTTCCTTTTTTATTTTGTATAAAATTTTGTACAATCGGAAGTGCCATGAGTCGCCATGAAGCAGACAAAGAGATTCGCTGACTAGGGTCCTCATATGGAGACTTATTGGCGTTTCCCAGCGAACCCAGGAAAAAGGCTGGTTTTCAGTTGGGTAAAGTGCAAGCTGGCTTGGAGCCGGAGGACTGGAAGCCGTTTGACGATGTGGGCGCGGGTACGAAAGAAA
Source organism: Rhodoferax ferrireducens (assembly GCF_003347515.1). Lineage (GTDB taxonomy): Bacteria > Pseudomonadota > Gammaproteobacteria > Burkholderiales > Burkholderiaceae_C > Rhodoferax. Next base: position 220,587 of record NZ_QEII01000290.1, read on the forward strand.
TCCGCATTAAAGACAGTCAGGGCATTTACCGTGTCATGTACGTCGCGAAGTTCGAAGAAGCTGTGTATGTCCTGCATTGCTTCCAGAAAAAGACGGAAGCGACGACCAAACATGACAAAGACATCGCCGAGGCACGCTACCGTGCCGTTGTGAGAGAAAGAAAGGCCAAGAAATGACGATTGATATCAAAGTCCGTCACGTTACGAAGCCCGGGGTGAACCTGTTTCGTGAATTGGGATTTGCTCCAGATGAAGCTGATAGGCTCCAGATGGAATCGCAACAGCAGATCAATGACACGAAGGTGCTGAAAGAGCAGTTGATGGTTGAATTATCCAGATGGATCGCAGACAACCATCTGAAACAGGCTGATGCAGCGGAAATTTTGATGGTTTCACGGCCGCGAGTGTCAGACGTGGTGAACATGAAGGTTAGCAAGTTCACAATAGACACACTGGTCAATATGTTGAGTCGTGTGGGGAAGCCGGTTCGGTTGGCTATTGGGTAAAAGTGCGCCACAAGCGTAAGACCAATATTGTGTGTTGCATGGACAATAAAAGAATAGGTTTTGCGAAGATTGTTCAAGGCCTCGAAAATATTCGATCTCTCAATAAAAAAACAAGGCTTAACTGGTGCTACTTCTTCATCTTTCAGATATTCATTTTCGAAGGGAGGAAATTGGGACTCCAATGGACCCCAATTGTCACCTTCGCAACGAACTCCTCCGCGATGCCGAGAATATGTGCCAGCGTTTGGGCAAGGCACCATCCGCAATATTAATTTCTGGAGACATCGCGTACGCCGCTCATGCCGACGAGTATGCGTTCGCGCTCTCATGGCTTGAAAAACTGGCCACGAACTGCGGCACCACGACCGAGAGCGTTTTCGTCATTCCAGGTAATCATGATGTCGTTCGAAGCATGGCGTCTAAACCAATGGTTCAGGCGCTTCATGAACAAATCAAATCCACAAATCCGTTATTCCTCGATGGAGTACTGCGGGGACTTCTTCTTGACTCAGAGACGAGTCGAGTACTGTATGCGCCTCTAGATGAATTTAATCTGTTTGCGGGTCAATTTTTTTGCGACGTGAGCGCGCCGATGCAGACAATTGCCAGACGAGATTTGAAATTGAACGATGGGTCAACTTTACGACTCACTGGGTTGAATTCCGCAATTGTCTCAAGTCATGCCGACAAGGCTGGCGACTTGTATGTCGACCCTGCTTGCTTCCAGATAATAAGGGAGCGTGGTGTAGAACATGTGGCCCTTTGCCATCATCCGTTCACATGGCTCAAGAATGGAGAAGTATTGAAAGACCACCTCAACGATGTTGTGCGAATTCAATTGTTTGGTCATGAGCATACAAGCCGAATCGAACAACATCATGACTCCGTTCGCATCTCGGCCAGTGCTGCTCACCCTGATCGCACCGAACCTGGCTGGGAACCGGGCTATAACCTCATCGAATTGGAAGTAAACAATTCTGGTCCGGAACGTCAACTCATCGTAACCGCACATATCCGAATCTGGCAATCCAGGCCCGGGCAGTTTCGAGCCAAGATGAAAGGTGATAAAGATGTTTTTCAGCAAAAATTCAGTCTTGATGGTTGGACAGCAACCCCAGCGCAAGCAGCCGGCACAGCAAGCACTACGGAGTCGGCACATTCTGAAGTCGACGGTCCGACGGTGGAGCTACAAACCGCAGGGAGAGACCCCATGGATACACTGCGAAACATCAGCGTACGTTTTTTCAAGCTAACTTTTAGTCAAAAATCTGCAATCGCAGGGAAGTTAGGTCTGCTTGAGGATGAAGACTTGAATCAGCCTGATTTTGTCCGTTTCCGTCGCGTGTTCGAGCGCGCTCGGGATCGAAATTTGATTGGTGACTTGGATACTGAAATCACCGCAGCGACAGCAATGGTCAGTAAAAATAAATGAGGAGACGACACAATGCCCAGTTATAACTTCGCGGATCAATACAAAGCGGCTGGACTTGCTCCGGGACCGGAGATCATCCGGTTGCGGCAAGCGCCCTTCGATAAACTGCGAAAGGATATCGGCTCAAATGCGTTGCTGGACCTGACTAGGTTGTACTTCGGTCTTCCCGTGCCAGATGGAACTGATTGGTTCCGGGATGCGTTTTTGGAGACGGATCCCAGCTTTAGCATGCTTGACAATGAGCGCGAGGCTTCGGTTCTTTCAGCCTGCCTACTCGCAGCAGCATTGGAAGATGGCAATGTCCTTGCTGGCCTAGCACCTGTTGTGACCGCTCTAGGTGGAAATCGAACTCCGCTGGTACACCCTGAGTTCGTTGAAGACGCTCGGCAAGCAATCGCCGCCAACTCGGTCGCATCTCGGCAAAAAAATGCCGCTGATGTCAATAAAATCAAACAACCCGCAAAGGGTAAGCTTGCTGCATCAGTAGACGTTCTTTTGACAGCGCCTGACTGGCCCAAAACCGGTGAAGCTATAAAGTTAGCCGGCAGTGAATCTTTCGAAGCATCCAATGCCCTTGCCAGTCAGGTTTTCTCCGTGATTTCTCCATTGGCCGAGCAGGTGCGCGACCTGAGGGAAGAGGTCAGCATGCTGTGGTGGTACATCGGTGGTTGGAGCCGTTCCCTTGATAAGCCATTCGCAGATATGGACGTGGGCCTGGCTGCCCTCATGGCGGGACTTGATCTGGCGCATTTGACTCAAGGAAAAAGTGGACCTGCGGCTGCTCCCGCTATCTTGCAGCGTCTTGTAATCGGCTCTCGTTCTGGAGGAGACGAAAAAATATCCTTGAGATCGGCTGTTGAAGCATTACCTGCTGGTGTGTTTCAGCGACTGGCAATTCCCAAAAACGTCAGCATGGTTGGCGACATCTGTCCCATTTTGACCGCTTTGACGAAAGCTGATGATATTGGCGGTGACGGTGCATGGCTTACAGCATTCAAAAAGGCCTCTGGACTGGATGCCACGCTAACGTTATCGCCGATTGAGCTTGCGATGCAAGTCTATCGTGAGTCGCTCTTGCTCTCGCAAGTTGATTGAGGCGGAACATGGTCGTAATTGCTCAATCGCATAGATGTGGGAGGCCGGAATGTGATGTGTCGAAAACTGGGGTTTGCGTCGAAGGCCATACTCCTTCGGAGTCATGCCCCTTTTTTGGCCAAGCAACCGACGATACTCTGGACGATTTCGAAGATGAAGACAATGCAGAATCATCCGACGCTCAGCAATCCGTAGAGCCAACTCGCATTCCTTTGCATTCAGGCGAGGCGCTTACTCCGGCAGAAATAGATCAGTTTTTGCTTTGGAAACCGGCTCGATTTGTCACCATTGTTGGTGAATTCGATAGCGGCAAGACTACCTTGATTTGTTGTCTATATGACAGGTTCTTGCGGGGGAGTTTTGCTGGTCATCTTTTTGCTGGAAGTCGCACGCTGGTTGGGTTAGAGAAAAAGTCACATCACTCGCGAATCGATTCAGGTCGCGTGGCTCCTGATACTTTGCGAACGTCACTTTCAGATGGGCTAACGTATTTTCATTTTTCACTTGTGTCTAGCGAAGATCTGCAGGCGCGGGTTGAATTAATGCTTTCGGATAGAGCAGGTGAGCAATATCAAAAAGCTCGCAATAATTCGGATATCGTGTCCCAATTGATTGAAGTAAAGAAGGCGCAGCATGTTGTCTTGTTGATGGACGGCAGCCGCATCGCTGACCCCATCCATCGTTCTGGCGCAATGCAATCTGTCCGGCAAACCCTTCGTGCATTTCTTGATGGTGGGGCTCTCTTGGATGCTTCTCGAGTTCAGGTGGTTACGACGAAAGTCGACCTACTGGCAGCAGTCCCCGGCAAACAAGTGCTCGATACTCAGCTGGAGCAATTCCGTACCGGGCTCCAAAATGACTTTGGTGGACGCCTTGGCGAACTGTCTTTTTGGGAAATCGCTGCGCGTGACCCACATGGTGGATTTTCTCCCGCCCATGGGGTGGAGCAATTATTGGCAAGTTGGTGTGCTTCCATTACTACGGCCGTAACACGTGTCCCTCTTCGAATCCCCTTGAGTACCGAGTTTGATCGTTTGCTGTCGCGTACACCAATGGGAGACTTAATATGACATCGTTTCAGCATTCGATCATTGGGCTGCCCGGCTCAGGTAAGACCACCTTCTTGGCAGCACTCTGGCATTTGTTGGACGCAAATGAAGTGTCTAGTAAGTTTGTGCTGGATAAATTGGTTGGCGATCATACCCATCTCAATACCATTGTCGAAGCTTGGCGCAGATGCGAAGAGGTTCCGAGAACCTCCATGGCGGCTGAGGTCAAGGTTTCTATTCATGTGAAAGAAACTGCAAGCGGGAAAAAAGCTGTATTGCATTTCCCGGATCTGTCGGGCGAATCGTTTGAGCGTCAGCTGTCCACACGTTCATGCACACCCGATTACGTGGGAGGTTTTGAGGGTTCGGGTGGCATCTTGTTATTCGTTACGGCAGATGGCCCGTCGAATGGAATGACGATTCTCGATATCGCCCCCCTAGTGCCCGGAGAAGTGGTTATAGAAAAACCTGAAGAACATCGTGAGTGGACGCCAGAAATGGTCTCCACGCAGGTGAACCTGGTTGATCTTTTGCAATTTCTACAGCGTTTGCCGTTTCGACCTGGTATCCGTCGAGTTGCGATCGTAGTTTCAGCTTGGGATGTAATTCAAACACCTGATCTTGAACCAGCGTATTGGCTGCAAAGAGAGCTTCCGTTGCTGCATCAATTCCTGTACTCAAATCCCGGTAGTTTTGAATTCCGAATATATGGCGTTTCAGCTCAAGGCGGTGACGTTACCAGTGATCGGAAAAGCGATCTGGTTGTAAAAACGCCTAGTACGCGCATTCGTTGCGTTGGCCCCGAAACTGATCCTCACGATCTGACGAGCCCAATTGCTTGGTTGATGTCCAGTGAATGAGATTGTGAGTAAAACTGACTCCCACATCGAACTTCAACAGTGTCTATTTGGATATCAAGATGGACACCGTTTGCTCGCGTCTTCATTTCGACTGTCCGAAGATGCTGCCTCCATACTTTTGTTGTTGAGTGATCTGGCCCCTGGTCTTAGCTTGCCTGCGCATGGAGGTTACTGGACCGGAATTCCACTTCCCAGCGTGAAATCTTATGCTTTGATGCGTACTTGGCTGGCACCTGAGATGTCTCGGCCTGGATGCGTATGGACGCATGTACTGATTGTCGCCTTTGCAGACATAGCCAGGTTCCCTGATCTCTCCGTTCTTGTTGAGCATGTGACACGGCCACGCGGACCAAGTGGCTTCGATGGGTACAGTACGCCGATCTTACTGACTCCGCAATCAGGCGAATCCACGCCAAAGCGGGATGCTATCGGTTCTAATGCGAGAGATGCCAACCGAGTAATTCGTACGATTTATGGAGATCATGGAACGGGGAAAGTTGTAGCTCCGTTAGGTATTCTTGATGACATGATATTCGCGGTGTGGTCGCAGCAATGGCCACGATTGAGAAGATCTTTTTCATTCCGAACAGCGGCGAGTTCAAGCGATAGTCCGTCCACCACTAAAAGGTTTGATTTGACCGTTCTACTTGGATCTGATCGGGACCAGATCAGCTTGCTTGATGATGACGCCGATGCTATCGAGACATGGGAAATGGCCTGTATTGATGACCTTCTGTTTCCTCATAGCACTGAATTTCGACGATTTCTCTGGCGGTATGGATCGGACGTTCGTCTGGGGCGTAAGCGCTTCAAGTTCTTGGCTAGTGTCTATCTGTCAACGCGGTCCACTCAACTGAGTGGCAAGAACCTGCACAAAATCTTAGTAAACGTAACAAAAGAGTTTTCTTCACTGGAAGATGGAAAAGTGCTCAAAGAGGATCTGGTGGGGCGGAATCAGTATTCATTGCTGCCTTCGACAGATCCCATCGAAATGCTTGCGTTCTATGTGAGGGATCCAATAGCCAGCAAGCTGCCAACCCCATCAGCGGAGGCTTTCGATGCGATTTATTCCGACTGGCCGGATAGATCAGACGAAATTCTTTCTATTGCGGAGGCCGCTGTTGAGCGTGAAACTGAATTGGGGACTAAATTATTAGATCGATTGGCGGCTGTGACCGACACATCTACCTTTCTTTCCTCGACGGCGACTAGACCGAACCTTCGCAACAAGTTTTTGACTTCAAATCCCTCGCTGCTGGACAGCAACGACTTGGTCAAGGTTTCGGGCGCAGAACTATTGAGGCTTCTTGAGTATGTTCCGGATGACGATCACGTGTTGATCGATCGTATTCTTTTACGCTTGCTCGCAGTTGATGAAATTGATATTGCCAGGGAAATGGTTCGGCGTTTCCCAGATTCGGCGATTGGAGCAGTCATTACAGCAATGGAATTATTCCTGACGGGTAGTGGCACGAATGTGCCTCATTCATGGGTAAAAGCGATCAAGGAGAAATCCTCCGCTGTTCTGCATGGCGGCTTTATTGAACGCGCCCGAACGACTTCCGCCCTGTCTTTCTTTGCATCGATGCTTGGCTATGTCCAACCAGAGACATTGCAGGTCGGACCAATGCCCTGGGCGAACGGACTTAAGGTCGCCCATGATGATCTCCGAGGCTCTGACCGACAAAAATTGCTTGTTTTTCTGTTGGAGCTTGCTTTGCACAAACCTGCTCTCGGGTGCGAGTCGCTATTTGAGATTGCGTTTGATTCAATTCACAGCGATTTGCAATATTCAAAGCTCGGTTGGGACCAGACATCCCAATTGTTGCAATATCTACCGAATTTGGGTTGGTTGAAGAATTGGGATAATTGTTTAAGACTCAAAGTTGGAATCGTAGACGCTTACGTAACTTGCAATCTAAGTCTCAAAAGTTTTAAACAACTAACTGCAAATGCCGATCTGTACAAAGATCTCACGGAGTTGGTCAATCGGTCCAAAGATGGACGTAGGTTTTTGAAAAACCTGACTTGATTTGCCAGTTCACCATGACACAGTGCTACGCCCCGTTGGGCGGTACGTGCCTTGATCGAAGCGTTTACCGCCGAAGTTCGGAAGATGCATCAGACGGAACTGGCCAATTTTCTGGCACAAGGGCAGGCGGTTTGCTCCATGGCTGCTCAACCAACGCGTCTTGAAACCATTGGTCTCGAAGATTTGCGTGTTCCGTGACGATGATTTGAAAGCCCGGTACATCCTTCTGCGTGAATTCCAACAATAGTTCGAACAACCTGCGAACTGCCACTAGATCCGCGTCTGCTTCTGTTTTTTGAACGGAACCATCAGCTTCCTTATAGACTTTTTCAGATGGAAAATAAACTTGGGTCGGCTGATCTATGAGAAGGAACTGAGGAATTGGCCGATTGTTGCGTGCAGCAAAGTGATGCAGTGCAAGTAGGGCGGCAAGGTGGTAGGCCAAATGATTCTCGCCACCCCCGGTTCGACTCATTGGTACCGGACGATCAGGACGGTCGATCACCACTGTCAGGTGCGTGAGATCAAATCGGGAAGGAAACTCACTAAACTCCGCCTCAAAGGCGCGGATGTAGTGCGACATCTGCGCTGAAATATTGTTCAAAATGGAAGTCAACCGTTCGTTACTGTCGTCCGCACCGATTTTCTTTTCTAGCTCTTCGACCTTGAACTTCAGGCGCCGTTGCTCAGTTTCGCGGGCCGCCAGTTCCTCATTGGGAACCAAGTTCTCCAAGAATAAACTGATTCGACCCACAACGCGCGCCGCAGCGTTGTTGCGTGTTCCCATTTGCGCAATGACTTCATTTGTCGCAATCGCTGCGGAAAGCTCCATTTCTTTGCTTTTGATCGTGTCGACAAGAAGCTGAACTTTTCCCTGTTGTTCCCCTAAATATGCTTCAAGTTTGGGGCGCTGACCAGCGACGATGTCCATTTCTGCTTCAAGTGATGCCAATTCACTGATGAGAACTTGTGCAATGGGGGACGCCATGGCCAGGTTCACTTCACAGAACGGCCATTGCCATTCACCGGTCTGCGAGTTTTTAGGCAGGGCCTTGATGGAAGACAGTCGATCCTTCTGCTCGGCCGCTTCGCTTTGGAATCCCACCGCTCGCTTGGAAAACTGGCGGGCGGCATCTATTTTTGTTTGAATCGCCCGTCTTTCTTTTCGCATTTGGACCAGTTCTTCTTCCAGGCTCGAAATTCTGAAGCCATCATCTTCCGGAGTCGATGTAGGCTTCCATTGCAATGCAGTACGTAAGGCGTCCACTACGGAATCGGCGCCCACATTCTGATCCGCTTGAGTGATAATGCCGACGGTCTTGGCTTCCGAAAAAAGGCCGATGCCTTTCTGTTGAGATGTGTCAATCGCGTCCCGCGCTTGCTCCAGCAACTTTGCATTGAGCCTCAAGTCTCTCTGCGCCGTTCTGAGTTTTCCTTCCAGTTCGTATCGCAGGCTTGAGGAGACGCCGAGCAGAATAGGCAGTGTGTCGCGAATCGCCTGCGGCTGGAACTGTTCGTTCTGCCGATACAGGAGCTGATCTTTGTTTGCGACAATGCCTTGTTTTTGGAAAAGATAGTAGTACGTATGCTTGATGTTTGCATCGTAGCTAGCCCGGCTATGTTCTATTGCGACATCTGTTTTGTTTTCGGGAATTCCCAATAGCCGCGAAAGAAGGGCTACTACAGCATCGTCATCCGAACTGACCTTCAATTCCTCAAAGGTAGGCACAGCCAGTTGAGCACCCCTACGCAACATGACCGTGCTGCCGCTACTGTTTCCTGCGTTCGGCGTTGGCTTGGCGATGAGGACCTGTTCTTGGGAAAACTGATAAATCACGGCGAACCAGGCCACCTTGTCCCTGATGACTCCTTCAGGGACGTTGAACGTCGAACGACCCATGCAGTATTCAATGATCTCGGACAATGCTGACTTCCCGGTCGACGATCGACCGGTGATGATGTTGATGCCATCAAGTCTGAACTGAAGGTCTCTGCGCTGACCGTCATGGCTGTAGATGTGAATTGATTTTATTTTCATGGCCGTATCCCTAAAGTCGTATATATCGTCACGCGGTCCGCAATACGAGCAAACTCTTTCCCGACGATTCGGGCAACTCGCTGACAGGCAATAGATTCAGTTGTGCCAGTGACGGTCTTGCGAACGCGGCTCGGAACGGTCTTAAGTCGCCCGTCCTGGGTCACCTCAAAGCAGCCCAATTGCATCGAGAATCCAAGCGCCTCAAAGGCGTAGGGCAGTAGATCTTTGGTACGGTCCGCGAACCCAACGAGTAAATGAGGGTTGCTCTCTACTGTCTTGAGAAGATAACTGCGGGGGCTGCCTGATATGATTTCGCGAGAGTCTTTGTGCAGGCATAACGGCAGTACCAGTAGTGCCAAAGAAAAAGGCATGCCGTCTGGATTTTCTTCTTCGAAGCCCTGCAATGACCTGAACAGAACAAGGCCACAGAACGCGGGGTTAAAGAGATTTCTTACTTCGAATGGACGCTGATCCCATCGCTTCATTGGGATGCTCCAAGTAATTCGCCGACACGGTTCAGAAAACGTGGGTGCCAATAAATTCGAGGTAACGGGCGTGCGTTCGCAAGGATATGGAAGCCGCCACGCAGCACATACGATTCAGTTACACGCTCTCGTATTCTTAATGTGCTGATATTGCCGCTTTCCAGGTCTGCCCATCGATAGAGTGCCTTGCCTGCTTCGAGGAGGACCGCATCGGCGCTTTCCTCATCAAGGTCTTCAAAGATCACATCTTTATAGCGGCCCCATTCGTCTATGAGTCGATCTTCGTATTCTTCCATCTCGCCCCCCACGAGTAGGTTTTCGCGGGCCCAGGCCGACCTTTGTTCAAATGCGCGGTAGTAGTCCAGGATGGCATTACGGATTCTGTTGGATGCGACACCGATTTCTCTCAGTTGCACGACAAATAATCTGGGATCGTTTTCCGGATCGATTTCCCCCGTCGGTTCTTTTCCTCGATAAGTGATGGGAAGATTGTCGGATTTGTATTCTTCAGCGAACGCAGAAAGCTTGTCGGAAATTTCGTATCCAAACACGGGCTCTGCGCGTTTTCCCGAAAGCAGATTGATGACGACATCATTCCACCAACCTTCAAGGCGTTCAAATACAGCTGTTCTGAACTCGCGTCGGATGCTCCGCATGTGCTGATCCTTGATGATCCCGGGGACATCGACGATTCGAGGGCCATTGTGAAAAATGACGATGCGAGAAAGAAAATCTTCTTTCTCTCCGTCATTGAGTTTGTTGAACTCCTGGCCTATCGGTTCAATCAGCTTCGATTTGCTTTTCGCGAGTGTTTCTTCCGCGAGCGTCGAAAGGGATGTTATTTCTTCATCTTTTGGAGCGTCCGGAAGGAAATGTCGCAAGAATGAATTGTCCGCAACAGCATCTGTGGTGAATAGAAAAAAACGCAGATTGGATTCACTGCGGTCATCGCGGTTGTAGCGCGCGAGCCAGATTCGGACCGATTTCCAAAAATCGGTAGACAGGTCACTTAGTCGGTCACCAACAGCCTTGTGTTTGAGAGACGCGAGTGTTTTGATGCCACCTTGATCCATAAAATCGAGGTCATCATCTTTCTCGATCAGGATAGAGTTGCTCTCTGGCAACTGCAAAAGTTTGAGCAAGGCGAACCGCCCTTGGTAGATGTACCCAAGTCCCTGTTCACCGGCGGAATACGGATTGGAAGAAGACTCGGTCATTGTCAACCCTCCACAGGGCATATCTGCCAACAGAGCTTCATGCAGTGAGTGCCCATTAAGGTGGGCTCCTGCCGCGGCAATTCTTCACCGGTTTGCGAAAATTCCATCCATCCCCTCCGTTGTCATGAACAGCAAGCCGATCTATGTCGGTCGATTTTTTTCAAGAATAGTAACAAAGTATTTCATGCGTCTTGAAGAAGCGTGGATTCTTTCGGTGGGTTGGCGTTGTCGGAAGGAGCAATAGCCGCGCTCGATATTCTTTCAAGCACCATGGCCTTCAGACCCAGGACATGCATTGCGACATGCGTGCCGCCATGAAAAAGGGTAGATGGTGGGGCCGCAACCAGATCGCGCGCCAGGGTTAGTCGTGGTGCATGGAATGCCGACGGCCCTTGCTGCCGGGCATCACGTAGTTCAGTTAGCGGTCGATGACGTTCAAGCTGACAAACAGCTCCTGCAGTCAGAATGATGTACCACCTTGGGCTCCAGTCTCGGACTGGTTCTGAAAGAGTCTGAATCCCTGGGCCTTTTTCAGTGGCAATTCTCACTTCAAAGCATCTCACAAATCCGGCTGGTTGAAACTCTAAAAATGACGGGTACCCTGAGTTTTCAGGAGGCCTGTATGTGTAAATCTGTATTCGTATTCTTCATCCTGCTTGGCGCGGCGCTGGGCATGTTCGTTGCACTTAACGAGAGCATCGGTCTCAAGATTGTCCTGGGCAGTATTGGTGCCGTGGTGGGTACTGCCGTTGGTGGTTCGCTCGCAGGCATTGGTCGACGGCGTCACCGGCCCATGGTTCACTTCGACGACACGAATGGGTTCACGACTGAGCAGGAAAATCAAATCCGCAACTACTGGCTGGACCGCGGACGACTGACGGCATCGCCGGGCCTGCCTCACCCCGACGACAACGACCCCCACAGTCACGGGTCGTGACTACTTGTCGCGCTTGATCACGTTTTTTACCGCATCTTTGGCGGCGTCCAGCGTCACGTCGGCGTCGCCAATCACCTGCTTGCCGGTCTGCACGAACAGCGACTTTCTGGATTTGAGCGTGCCATCGGGCGTTTTGACGATCTCGGCCTTCGCATCGAAATTGCCAATGGCTCCTGTCGTCTGGCCTTGAAGGTGTTCGTGAGCGCGCTGAATTTCCGCCCTGACCGGTGATGGCCTTGCTGTGGGAGTCTTGCTCGTCGTGGTGCGGGACTTCTGTGCCGCTACCTGTCCGTCGTTGGCCTGACGGGCCGTGTCCAAGCCCGGTGCAAATTTGCCCTCTGCACGTTCCAGCTCGTAGGTCTCACGGATACTTCCAAACGAGGTGGGCAGTGCTGTCCCGTCAGAAAACACCCGTGTGGGCCGCAACCCCTGTCGCGCCAATTCAGACCCCATCATCGTGTGCGCCGCCGCGCTGGTGCCGCCATACTGTTCGGCGTAACGCATGAACATGTCCAGGTTGTGCGGGTCCTGGGCGATGTCGATGGACAAGGTCTCGCCACGCTCGTGCGCCGCGCTCATGCGCTCGGCCAGTCCCTGGCGCTGGACAAACACCGCGTCAGCACGTTCCGCCTGTGAGGTTGCCGTGGCCAGGCGGGACGACATGTCGCGTCCCTCCTTGCTGTCTGACGCAATCACGTTCATCACGCTGCTATCCCGCGAGACCCGGTCGCCAAACTGTTTGAAGGCGGCGAGCTGTTCGGTGGTCATGGTGTTGAGCACCTTCTGCTCATCGCTCAGGATGCCAGATTGGTAGTTTTTCCCGGCGCTGCCCTGGATTTTCGCGCTGAGGGCGGGTGTGGAGAGACCCAGTGAGCCACTGGCACCAAAGGCGATGTGGGCAACCTGGGACTGGGACAGCCCGGTCCGCTGCGATACGCTCTGGGCGATCTGATCGAGGTTGTTGAGGCTTTCGCCCAGTTGTTCAAAACTGCTGGACGCGGTGCCCGTGCTGTTGCGCGTTGAACGCAGCTTGCTGACACCGCGCGTGAAGGCTTCTGTGAGCGTGGCGGAACGTTGCTGCCCTGCGGAGACCGCTTCGCTGCGCGCCGTTTCCGCCTGGTGGCTGGCCTCGGTCAGGTCCTGTTCTGACACCCGCATCGACACCACGCGCGAAGCAAAGCCCTGGTTACGCAGCAGGCTGGCCGCAGTGCGTCCGGTCAGCACGTTGGAAGACAAGGTATTTCCGCTCAAGTCGTTCTGCAAGCTGCCCATGAAGGCCGAGGTGCGATTCGGTGCCAGTTGCAACTGGTCCATGCCCACATTGCCCAGGCTGACGTTGCCAGCTGCGGCGTTACTGGTCGCGCCGGACAACGTGCCCTGCAGTCCCGACAGGCCGCCCACCAGGGCCGTGCCCATGTTCTGCATTCCCTTGAGCGCCGCCCAGGCAATGAAAGGCACGCTGATCGCCAGGTAACCCACCACCGCTTCCCCCGAAATCGCGCGCGAATAAATGGTTGATGCCGTCTGAAGCGCCAGCGCCTTGGTGCCGGTACCGAGATCGGCGGCGGCGGCCAGGTCGTAGGCCGCGTAGATCGACGCCATGTAGTTCAGGATGGCATACAGCGGTGGCCAGAGCTGGATCCAGATCAGGATGGCGGCATAGCCCTTGAATGCCATCATGGTCTCCCTGCCACTGGTAAGCAGGAGCAGCAGCACAAACAGCGGAAACAGGGCGTAGGTCACGGCCTCGACCACATTGCGGAATACCGGCAGCGCCTGTTCAGCCACCTTGCCGTAATTGAGCCAGGACGCATTCTGCTGGGCGACCGCTTGGGCCCGTCCTACCGCCAGCACCATGGCGGCCGGGTCGTTGACTTTCTGACCAACAATCTTGCCCGTGTCCTCGATGGCATTGAGCACCGCGTTTTGCCGGATGATGTCGGCCGCTGTGGATGCGGCATTGGCAATGCTGTTCTTGAGGTAGGCTTGCTGCACCTGGCCCGCGATGGCAGCGGCGGCCGCAGCGCCCGGCAACGTCGGATTGAGCTGGAAGGCGAGGCGCCCCTGAATCCGCGTGATCTGGGCTGGCAGGCGACCATTGAGGTTCAGGTAGACATTCGGGCAGGTATCGATGCTGATGCCGCCAGCGCCTGTCAACGTGCTGAAACGCGCCGGATTGGGGGTTGCCATCAGCAGCCAGACATCGCCGGAACTGGAGAAGGTCGCAGGATCCAACGTGCCGTCGACCAGGTCGTAGGTCGTGCAGTTGTGGATGAAGTTGATGAGGTCGGTCCGAAAGCCCGGATCGGGGAACACCACATTGCCGGTCTCCCGGATCAGCCGGTTGCCGAACATCAGGCCGTTCTGCTGGTAGCTCAGTTCTGCCGGAAGTGCTCCCGGCCCCGGGATCACCTGGAAGGCGGTTTCAAACAATCCCGTCAGAGTGTGGCCGATGGTGCTAGTGAGGCTTCCCAGTACCGCGATGCCGAAGGGCACGTTGTCGACGATCTTGACCGCCGAGCCCCCGGTCTTGTCCACGATGCCTACCGTCACCTTGGGCACGATCAACACGGAGAACACCAGCACCACCGAGCCCAGCCACTTCCAGCCCTGCAGCTTCTCTGGCGCGAAGGCGTAGGCGATCAGGGCGGAGACGAAGCCGCAGAAGGCGACCGCGGCCACGGCAGACAGGTAATCGTTGGAGGCATGGATGGCGGCAGCGGCATTGAACACACCGAACAGGCTGTCCGAATTCTGGTAAGCGTAGATTTCCCACATGATGGTTCACCGGGGTCCATTACCGGGAAAGGTAAGCCGCCTGCTGGCCCAGCATGTCGATCACATGTTGCGGCATGCTGGAACGCAACTGGCGCTCCAACTGCTCCAGATGGCTGGAGACGGCGCGGAAAGATCCCACCTTCTGGTACAGCAGGTTCTTCTCCTGCGACAGCTGCAGCAACATGGCCTGTGCCCGCTGGCGGATATGGTTGGCTTGCTCACGTTGCGTCTGTTGCAAGGTGTAGTCCTTGTCCAGCGCCGCCATGCCGAGCCGCAGATTGCGTTCCAGGAAAACATAAGCGTAGTCGGCGGCGATGACATCCCGGTACTGGCCGATCAGACTGTCCGAGAGGCCGGAACCGGGGATCGTGGCGCCGATGGACAGCATCTTGTAGACCGGCTCGGTGGTCTGGTTGACGAAGCCAACCTCCGGCGAGTTGTTGGGGATGGCGGTGCGCGTGGCGATCTTGTTGGCAATGGACCGCATCATGGTTTCCACCTTCGCCGTGAACGGGGTGTGGGTGTAACCGGTGTTCAGGGTCACTGCATCGCAATTGGTGTAGTCATTGCAGCGCAGCAGGTGCTGCACGACATCGGTGCCGGTGCCAGCGGCCTGTCCGTAGAGCAACTGGCTGATGGATGTGAGGGTGGGCGCAATCGGTTCCGGGTCTCGGTTGGCGTCTTCCGGGTAAAAGATCACGGTGCCGACCAGGCTCATGATCAGTTCGCGCTCGGGGTCGTCCAGGTAGGCACCAGTGTACTGCAGGGCCTTCCAGGTCAGGTTGCCAACGAAGGGGGCCTTGTTGCGGACATTGGCGTCGCCGGAGGACCGGGCTGAGGCCAGGATGCTGGTCCGGTCGGTCGCACAGCGCCGCCGTGCCGCGTCCCGGTCGCTTTCCAGGCCCATCTCGATCGCCAGATCCGCACAGGTTTCCTGCGAGCTGTAGCCGCTCGCTTCAGCGGCAGTGCTGACGATGGCCTTGGCGGTTTCACAGGAATTGATGCGGGCATTGTTGATCCAGGTTTCCAGGCCCTTGGCCCACTTGGTCAGCCCGCCCAGCAGGGGCGATACCGCTTCCAGTGCCAACTGGAAGGCGATGCCCGGCAGCGCCGCCGTGATGTTTTTGAGCATGTTCTTGAACTCGGTGGCGGAGATGTGGCTGAAGCTGCCGCCAAACACGTCGATGCCGCCGCAACCGGCCTTGGCGCTGGGAAACTGGATGGCAGCCAGTTGGTAGACCTTGTTGGGGGAGCGCATCATCAGGTTGCCACCGGTGTAGGTGTTGAAGGTCTGACTGCGGAAAGCTCCCGGCGCGGTGTAGTTGCCGATGGCCCCGAGGTTGTTGAACATGGTGTTCACCTCGGCGTTGAGGTCGCCGGCCAATAGCGGATGCGGAACGATTGCTGTCACGGCCGCCAGGGTGAGGGCGATGGCAGAGGCGCTAGTTCTCTGGAACAGGGTACGGGTCATGGAAGACTCCTACGGAAAAACAGACTGACGGCCCATCTGGCGGGAGGCGCTGGGCAGCATGGCCTCGGCCTGGGGTGTGGCGACCAGAGCGATGCGCTCCAGCAACTGCGCTTCGGACAGCACGCCAAAGCCAATCGGCGTGATTTTTCCGGTGAAGGGCTGGGCCAGGAACACGGCCGGGACCTGAGTCACCTTCAGGGTCGTGGCAATGCCGTTGTCGGCACGCGCGTCCGGAAAACCCGGCATCGGTCCGCCATCCACCCCAATGGCCACGACTTTGATGCTATGACGCGCCTGGAAGGCCGCCAGTGTCGGTGCGAACGCGTGGCAGTAGGGGCAGTCGGCGCGGTAGAAAAAGAACAGCACATGATCCCGGCCCAAGTCGGCGATGGAACGGGAACGATCCGCCAGCTGCTGCTGCTCGAACACCTCCAGCGCCTTCGCCCCGACCGGGCGACCTTGCAGGGTGGGATCAAGCTCCGGCGTCGCCCATGCCACACGCTGGGCCACGTCCGCAAAATACGACGCCCGTTCAACCACCTGGGATTCGAGTTCCATGTAACGGCGCACATTGGCTTCGGTCGGGTGCATGATGGCGATGTTGCGGGTCTCCTCCACGGCTTTTTGCAGGCGTTCGAACGCTGCCAGTTCGGGGGCCTTGGGCGACACGGTTGGTACCGTCGGGGTCAGGGTTTTGGGTGACGTCGCGGGCTTGGCTTCAACGTCTGGTGACGGGTCTTCGTAGAAGTGCCAGCCCCGCCAGGTGTCCGACCAATAGCGCTGCGGGCCGTCCTGGGCGCTGGCGGTCAAGGTACCCAGCATGAGCAGGACCGTCAAAGTCATCAGCTTCAGCCGGGCAAGGGCTGGGTCAGTGTGCCGGTACGTCATGACGGTCCCTTCATAGCAGCGACTTCGGCGGCAAGCCGTCGCGGCAGTAGTTGATGCCAAATTCCATGCTCTGCTTACGCGGGTCCTTGGCACCGGGCAGCAGCACGCCGTCCTGCCAGAACAGCACCTTGAGGCGGCTGCAGCCCGGCTGCTGGTAGCGGCGTTCGGTGGTGACGTCGATGAAGATCGGTGAGGTGGCGCCAAAACGCTGGGTGATCGCATTGGCGACGTCCCCGGTCAGCATGCCGTGCGCTTCGCCGTTGCTGGCCTGGATCGCGGCCAGCAGCACCGGTCGGGCATCGGAGACGGGTGTGCGTGGGGGCATGCTGGGCGGTTCATCGGCAAACGCGGGTATTGCGAATGCTGGCACGGCGAAGGCGGCCATGGCAAGCAGGAACGTGGAGGACTTCATTGGCATTTCCCCTGACCGTAGTAGCAGTTGCTGGCCCGGCTGGCGTTGCCACTCTGGACGGCATTCACGTTGGGCAGCGTGGGCACGATGGACGCATAGAACTCGCTCAGGTCCATGCGTGAAAAATCCATGCTCTGCAACTGGACGATCGAGAAGCCGGAACACTCGGGGCCCTCGGCACTGCCCCAGCCCTTGCCGAACTGCTGGCGTCCCTGTTCATTGATGATGCGGGCCAGCTTGCTGTTGAAACAGCATTTGCCGGTGGTGTTTTCGATGCACGAGACGCAATGGCCGAAGATGCGGATGCAGGAAGAGCAGTAGCTGCCGATGCTGTGGCACAACCCCGCGCCTTCCTTCATCGCGAGTTTCACTTCCCCCCCATTACAGGACATCATTGACATCACGATGTAGATCACAACGGCGATGGCCAGCGACCAGGGATCGAAGGCGATCACCATGCTTTCGCCCGAATACATCACGGCGGAACCTGCGGGCAGGGCGGTGCCGTTGACGGCGACCGTGACGCCATAGCTGGTGAAGGAGCCGCTGAAACCCCCGCTGGTGAGCAGTGCTGAGAGGCCCTGATAGAGAAACTCTCGGTTCTCGGAATTCATCAGGACGTCGTATACCAATCGGGAGCCGGTGCCGAACAGGCTCTGGTTGCTCATGCCCGCGCCCGCTGAATCCGAAGCGCAGCAGTTCTTGAACAAGCGGTCCCGGCAGCTGTTGGCCTCGCCCTTGAACACTTGCATATTGTCGGTGTCCAGATACACGCCCGCTTCCCGCGCGGCTTCCATGAAGGACATGGAGCGGGCGAAGTCGCTGTCGTGCGTGTAGCTGGTGTTGAAGCAGCTCCCCGCGAGGCAGAACACGTTGGCCGGGCAGTTGCTTGCCGTCACGTTGGTGCCCGGTGCCACCGGGCAGGTGTAGCTATTCTCGGTGATCTCGCAGACCCCGGTGGACGCATTCATCTGACGGCAAGCCGTTCCAGCGAGGGTACATCCTGCCGCAATCAGTGGGCCGCACTCGCTCGATCCGGCGCTCTGCGGACAGGACAGCTGCGTTTCATAGCGCCAGCAGGCGCGTGTCACCGCAATGCCATCTACGCTTTTGGTGACCGGTCCGTCGACACAGCGCGCCGCACCGGCCACCGTGCAGCGGGACCCGGTGCCGCTTCCCTGGTTCAGGCTTGGGCATTGGTCATCCCACTGATCTGTTTCAGTCACAGAAGTCCGCGGCCGGTCGTAACTCAGGATCATCTGGGGAATGGCTCCGTAGGCGGGATTGACACGCCAGCCCACGACCGGACGCTGCGACTGGGCACGCCAGTAGACGCCCGCGAGGGTGCCCGTCACGTCATAGCCGTAGTCGGGTGAGTAGCTTGCCGATGGCGCATAGCAGGTGAGCTCGTCGAGATAGCTCACTGTGTAGCTCTCTCCGCTGCTGGTCCAGTTCTGGATATTGTTGCCGCTTTGCGTGCCGGTCGGACAGGCAGCGTAGACCTCCAGGAAGGGGCGTACTTGCGCGCAACTGTAGTCACCCCCGTCACCGCCACTGCCGGTGCAGATCGTCCGGTAGTCGTTGGCCACCATGGCCGTCAGGTGGCAGGCGTCACCGAGGCACTGGTTGTCGACGATCCAGACGCCATTCGGGCCGTCCGCCCAGCCGAAAAAGGTGTTCGGTAGTGCCGCCACTCGGCGCGGAAACACCAGGGGTGTTGTCATGTCGACGTCGAAGAAGGCCTGAGGGACACCGTTGCTGGTGCTGCGGAAATGCTGCTGGGCAATGGATCGGTCCGGCATGCACTGCACGTCCAGCCCGGTGCTGCCCGATCCGGCATGTGCGAACCAGTCGCCCGGTGTGCAGCTTTCGGTTCGTGCCACGGACACACTCAAGGTGCGTGCACACGACTGCTGGGCGCTGCCGCTGTACTGGCGGCAGACGCGGGTTTCCGCGGCGGGGGTGGCGACGCTGCTGACCTGGCAGCCGCTGTAGTAATTCGCGATGTCCTCCAGCGTGGTGGCCGGGTTGCCCGCGATGCGGCGTGCCGCCAGCACCGCCGGGTCATTGGGGGAGACACCATTGCGCGGCGTATTGGCCGAGGACAGCGCGCCGTGCTGAGCCTGACACACCGGGTCGTTGGGCGTCAAGGCGCAGGCGGCGAGCCGGGCGTTGGCTTGGGCCGCCAGGTTGGGCTGACCGTAATAGGTCGATTCAGGTGGCGCCGTCGTGTAGCCGGGCACGACCTCGGTGGCGCGGGGCGTGCTGATCTGGCTGCGCGTTGCCGCATTGGCAGCCTGGCCTGCAGCAGTTCCTTCATCATGCGCTTGGGCCAGTGCGGCGGTTTGCGTTGTGACGAAGCACAACAGGGTGAACCAGGTGACAACAATACGGATGGAGCGGCGCATGTCAGTTCCCCTGTCCCTTGATGCGTCGCAGGAATCCATCCACCACCTTGGCGAACTGCGGTGCCCTGCGTTGCATGTGTTCGAGCGCATAGTCAAGGCTGACATCACCGGTCGTTCGCAGGAAGCCTTCCGGCGGCGCGCAGGTGCCGCTGGCACAGGAGACCGGGCGCGTGCCGTCACGCACCAGCACGAAACTTGGCACCCGCTCGATGGTGAACCGGTCAAAGGCCTGCGGATCGATCTGGATGGCCACCTGGTTCTGGCCGATCAGGCCTTGTACCTGGGCCACGGTTGCGCGCAAGGAGCCGCCGGTAAAACCCCGGATGAATATGGAGGCTTGGGCACGCGCCGCTTGGTCGACCAAGCGCTGGAGTGTGGCCTGCGGCATGGACAGGCTGATGAACACGAACAGGCCCGGTCCGGTCGCGAACCCTTGTGCCTGCGCCATCGCATCCGACTGTGCGCTGTAGCCTTTCGCCAGAGCCTCCAGGTCGATGGGCGCATTGGTTTTGGGTTGGGGCAGGGCGTCGATGTTCGGCTGCGCTGGCACGGGTGCCGCGTTCAGTTCGGCCTCGCTCGGTGCACGGTATTTCTGCCGCGCTCGCGCCATGTCCTGGTCCGTGATGTTGGGCTGCTCGCGGCGGACGCGCTCGAGGTCTGCCTCCGTGATGACGGGCGCCGGTTGGGCCCAGGCGGTGCCGATGCTGACGGCGCTGCTCAGAAGCAGGGCAGTGAGGGCCAGGGAAAGGCGATTGAGAGGGCGGATGAAAAGATCAGAAGCCGACACAGCAGTTCCTTTTTCTGAACAACATGAAGGCGAAGTCTTCGCCCATGACCGGGTATTCCTTGCCGGCACCCCAAATGACCGTGGTGCGCCCAAAGGGCTGGCAGCAGCGCCCGCCTTCCTTCTCGGTGGCGGGAATGGGGTAGGTGAGCTGGGTCTTGTAGGCGGTCTTGTCCATGACCGGCAGAAAATACGGTCCGCACAGGCCCGCGCGCCCATGCCAGCCCCACGAGACCAGTTCGCGGTGCAGCTTGGCCGTCAGTCGTTGGGCCATCAACTCGGCGGTACGCACGCCACCCAGGTGGTAGGGCACATGGCCATCGAGTGGATACAGGCCGCCCTGGCAACCCGCGCACCAGAACATCTCGCGGATACCGAAACCCAAGGATGCCGCCACGCAGTCGGCGGCACAGGCGGCGATGGCGACCGGATTGGCAAACAGCACCGCATCGGGGTTCAGGATCAGCGTCAGCTCGTCGTCGTTCCAGAGTGGGTCGACCTCGGTGAGGTAGGCCAGATCAAACGATCCCCTCTCAAGGCACGGAAAATCCGCCACCACCTCCAGCCAGTACATGACGGGGTTGGTGTAGTAATGCGCCTGGTAAAAACTGCCGCCGTCGCCATCCCCTTCTGGCCGCGTGAACCGAGCGGCTTCGGGCGCCGGAATCCCCGGATCGAGGTTGATACCGCCCAGCGAGGTCAGGCAAAAGGGTTTGCGCACCGCCTCGACGTGCCGAGCCGGCTCCCAGAAACCGATGGACAGGCCGATCACCGGATTGACCCCGCAACTGCACACGGGGCTGCCGGGGTTGTCGATGTCTTCCTGGTCACCGAAGTTGGCGATGCGCGCGCTGCCGATGCTGATGGGCAGAATGCAGGACCAGCAGATGTCGGTGATGGGGTTGGGGAACTTGCCGGTGCAGGTGGCGACGCCTGCGGCCAGCGCGGGGATTGATAGCAGGCCCAAGATAAGGATGAGCAGGGGTACGAGAGCACCCGCGATCCGGTGAAGCAGCCGATTCATTTCGTGACCTCCAACTCGTCAATGCGCAGTCGCTGGCCTTCCTGAGAGACCAGGGCCGGCACTTGGTGGATGCCGAAGCGCCGGGTTAGCAAACCCTGCTGGTCGTAATAGACAGGGATACGCCAGGATTTCATGAGGTCCAGGTAGGAGCCACCGGTCAGGATGGGCTTGACCTTTCCTTGGTAGGTCGCCAGCAATTCACGCGCCCGGTTGACCTGCCGACGGTCGCGTGCGTCAAAGAACAGCAGGTGTTTGGACAGCGACACGATCTCCAGCGGGTTCTTGCGTGTGCCTGCGGGAAACAGCAGTCGGCCCTGGGCGTCCAGGATGTTGCGGTCCAGCGTGAAGCTCGGGTCCATATAGAAAGTCCGTGCGGCCTGTGTGGTCCGGATACCTGCGACGGGCTGCGGGTTGGTGACGGCATCAACGCCACGCGCTTTCGCCGCCTCCTCCAGGCGCTTGAGTTCACCGGTGCGCTCTTTCTCGCGCAGGCGTTGCTCAATCATCTTGAGCAGGTGCGGTTCGCTGATCTCGTAGGTTGGGCCGATGACGCCGAGGTCAGTGGCGTAGGCCCAGGACGTGCCGGTCAGCATGACAAGACCTGTCAACAGAAGGTTAAAAACAAGGCGTGGGCTCATCGCGGCCCCTTGTCCGGGCAGCGCAACTGCTGGACCCAATAGTCGCGTGCGGTGGAGTCTTTCAGATGGCTGGCACGGATCAAACCCATCAGCATAGGGTCTCCCTCGCCCTGCGTTATGGCTCGGCGCAATTCAACCGTGCTTAAGGTGCGCCCGCAACGCTGGTGGAAGGTGGCGAGATAGGCTTTTGTACCTTCTTCAGCGGCGGGCGCGATTTGCTGCAACAGGCCCAGGTAGTCGGCAAGGGGCATGTCGTTGGTGCTCTGCAGGCTGCCACGCGCCGGGCTGGTTTGCGCCCGTGTCGACGAATGGGCAATGAGGGTCAAGGCCGCGATGAGCGCAAGCGTCAAAGGGAGTTTCTGAACAGTGGATGGCATGATTTCTCCTCAGAACAGTGGAAGCACGGTGGCGATCACCTGGTCCGCGCGCACCAGGCCGCTGCTGCGGTAGCGTGAGTCGAAGGAGTCGGGACCCGTGCCCTGCACGTAGTAGTGCCCTGGCGGAATGACGGTGGCCGTGATCGGCGCCAGGGCTCGCTTATCAAAAGCCTGGGTCTTGGCAATACCTACGACTTCGCCGTTGAGCGCGACCGCGCGTCCTTCGACCGTCACCACGTCGCCGGGCAGTCCCCGCACTTGTTTGAAGAAGGGCTGTCCGCGCAGTCCGGGGTAGGTTTCTTGTGCTTGCCCGGAGAAGGAGAACACGATGTAGTCGCCGCGCACAAGGGTGTGCGGGCCGTAGCGGACGAGCGCGACGTGGTAGGGCAGACTGGCTGTCCAGTTGAAAAGCACTGGCAGGCGTGGCGTTGGATCGATGTAGAGCCGGGTGTAAGCCAGGCCCCAGATCACGGCTACCGGCAGGTACAGGTACCAGCGCCGACGCACATGACGCAGGAATTCCGCCGTGTGGCACCGCAGACCCGACCACCTGCTCGCAACAGATCCAGTCGGAAAGCGGGGCAGGGGTCGACGTGTGGATGAGGGTGTCATGGGGCGTCCACCTTCCGGCGCAGCAGGGGTGTCAAGTCAAGCGTGTGCGGCGTTGGCCCGGCGACGGCGCTCTTGAGAATCACCAGGCAGCTGCAATCACGTGGCAATTCCTCCAGCGCCACAGGCAGGCGCTGGGCAAAGGCGCGCGCCATCAGCAGCGCCTTTTGGCGGTCCTCCTCCAAGGTGGTCCTGGTCAGGAGCTGGGTGAACTCGGTTTCCTTGGCCCGGTAGATTTCGGCGACGTCAACCATGCCAATGACCAAGGCGGGGCGGATCACCGTGTGGTCATACAGTGCCAGGCCAGCAGCGACGATGAGTACCGACAGCACGGCACTCACAAGTATTTGGGCGATGGGGTTCTTCATACCGCATGCCCCCGGCGGCGCAGCAACTCGGTGATCGCCTCGTCCACGCTCAGGCCCTGCGCCCGCAACTCGTCAATGGGCGCGTTGTCCTCCAGTTTGTTGGAAAACAGCAGGTGCGTGGCCGGATCGAGGATGTTGCGTGCCACGCCTTCACCGACCGGCGACGAGATGTAAAGCTCGGAGAACACGCCCGCTTCGGTGCGCAGCGAGTTCAACAGGCGTTTCTTGGGCTCGTCCATGGTCAGGCGCCCCTTGCGGTCCAGCATTTCGATCGATTCCGGCTTCTGGCGCAACAGGAACACCCAGTCCGAGCAGTTGAAGGCCGCTTCCATCTGGGCCGAGCCATAGAAGTCATCGGCGCTTTGCGTCGCGGTACCGAGGGCACCGCCGTATTTGCGGGCACGCCGGGCTGCTTCCTCGATCACGGCGGCCTTGACCGGGTCGTCGGCGCCGATGTCACCGAGTTGTTGCTTGAGCTCGTCAATGAACAGCACTTTGCGCCGGTTGCGCGTCAGGTACATCTCGCCGGTGATCTGGTGCAGCAGCAGGATGTTGACCACGGC
The DNA here is from genome assembly GCF_003347515.1 of Rhodoferax ferrireducens. Classification (GTDB taxonomy): domain Bacteria; phylum Pseudomonadota; class Gammaproteobacteria; order Burkholderiales; family Burkholderiaceae_C; genus Rhodoferax. The sequence goes on from NZ_QEII01000290.1 coordinate 244,557, forward strand.
ATGCAGGTCAGGCCGGCGTTTGAGTTCCTCGTTCTCGATGACGATGAAGTCGTTGGAGAAGTCGACGTTGTTGGGCCCTTCGAAGAAGCGCTCGTACTGCCCGCCCCTCGCATAGGGGTTGAGCATGATGGCCAGGTCCTTGATGCGCTGGTCATTGACCATGCCCAGTTCTTCGAGGGTGCCAGTCTTGAAGGCGTCACGCAGTGCCGTGATCCGAAGGTCACGGCCGTATTGCCGGAACAGCTTGAGCACCATCGCCGAGATCGCCTTGTACTGGACCTCCTCCAGCGTGTGCTGCATGGAAGCCATCTTGGCGATGCCGGGCACCAGCATGTCGATGTCTTCATTGATGTCCGTGATGTGGGTGAACGGGTTCAGGCAGATGTCCACGTCGGGTCGAAACTCGATGTAAGTGCCTTTGGCCTTGCGGCACAGCTTCTCGAAGGACCGTCCCAGGTCCAGCATCCAGACCTTGGCCCCAATGGCGCGGTAGGACCAGGCCATCTCGTTCATCAGCACCGACTTGCCGGAGCCCGGCGCGCCGATGATGGCGAAGTTGTAGTTGCCCAGGTCGTTGTCAAAGATGTCCAGCGTCATCAACTGGCCGCGCCGCCCACCAAATACCAGAGCCGGTGTGCGGGTGCCGCGCCATTCCGCGATCAGCGGCGCCATGTGGATGGCGTTGGCCATGGTCTTGCGCGTGACCCGGCGCATCTTGGCCAAATCCCTGTGGAATTTCTCGGTGAGTGTCATTGGCAGGCTGGCCAACAATGCCTGCCGATGCATGTAGGCGTCCGCATTGAGCTGGAAGCCGCGGCCGCGCCAGATGGCGTTCGCCGTTTCATGGGCGGACACGGCTTTCTCAGGTGACGAAAAGATCGCGAGCTGGTGGTACAGGCTGACCAGGCTGCCGCCGGTGTCGATGGCATCCGCCGCCGCGGTCCAGTCCTGCAGCTTCTTGTTGACGTCCGGCATGACGTCGGCCATCTTGCTTTTGGCGTTCTGGGTGGCGCGCACCACGTTGGCCGTGACCACTGACTTGGTGACGTTGGGATCCAGCACATGCACGCCCATGGTCAGCAGAAACGGCGCGCTGTACTGCAGTGCCGGCTGCATCAGGTCGCCAATCAGCGAGCCCATCTGCCACAACGCAAAGCGCTCCGGAAAACTCTTGATCGAGTAAAAGCGCGCCTCCAGCACGTCCGGGCTGTTCTGCTTCCACAGCGTCAGGCCGTTGGGGTGTGGATCCTGGATGGTGTCGAAGTCGACAATCTGGTCGCGGATTTCGCGCCCATCGTCGTAGCGCAGGTCGGGTCCGTCGGTCTGCGAGATGCGGTCCGGGTTGGTGAACAGCGCGCACCAGTTGATCAGGTCGGCGGCGTCACAGACGCGGTTTGGCAGCGAGGCAGAGCGCAGTGTCGAGGCCATCGAGTCGCGCAAGGCCATCAGTTCATCCCGTTTGTTCAGATCCTCGGCGTCGCCCGCGAAGGCGACGCTCAGCATCAAGCGGAAATCGCGGACCGTGTAATGAAAACCCGCTGTCAATGATTGCTGGGCCCCCTGCAGCAGATGGCCGACCCGCTGGCGTGCCAGTTTGCGAAACAGGTTGTCGTTGCGCGCGGGTCGACCCCACTGCTGGGCCTTCTCGGCCTGGTCTTCGTCCTCGACGCGCAGGTTGGCGTACTGGCGCAACTGCGCCCGGACATGGGGCGAGGCGAACAGGTGGAACTGGATGCCGGTGCCGGACGGGCAGTTGGCGTACAGAGAGACCAGCACCTCGGCCATGCGATCGTCGGCACCGGATTGCGGCATCACTTCCAGCATGAAACCCAGGCTGTCGCGGTTCACGAAAATCTTCTCGGCGGCGAGGTAGGCGGAGTAGGGCAGCCAGCTTGCAAACTGTTCGGCCGGGGTGTCGACGGGCTGGCCCAGGTTGAACAGGGGTGCGCGGGAGCGCGGTGACGGGGCGGCGGTCGAGGTTGGGATCATGACGGGTCTCACTGCGTGCGGTTTAAGGAGGATCCCGCGGGCGTGCCCAGCGCTGGGAATTGGCCGTTGCCGAACATGGGGCGAACGGGGGCAGATAGTTCTGCTGGGCTGCTAGATCCCTGAGTCGCATCACCACCGGAAGCGTTCCTTGCCGCCTTGGGTGGTTGGCGTAGCGGGGCATAGGTGTCGCGAATTTGGCGCTGCACGTGGTCGATTAGCCATTGGCCGCTATCGACTTGCACATAGACATAGCCCTGGTCATAGAGGTCCCCATCCGCGTCTTCCCAGGGTTTGGTCCACAGGCGCAGGACACGAGCCTGCGAGCGCAGTGGATTGGTCTCCAGGCTTGGGATCAGCGTGCCGGTGGTTGCGACGGCGGGCGCGGCTGCCAGGGGGGCGTGACGCGGCGCAGTCGATGGCGAGGGTACTGATGGTGTTGTCGAAGCGTCGACGGGCTGCTGCTGACGCTGGCTGGGCAAGTTGTTGTGGAGGGCGTTGGCATAGGTGCCGGACACCGAATCGCAGGCCACACCTTCGGGCGCCTTGCAGGCGTATTTGGCGCTGCCACCCATGCCCGACAGGTTGCTGCAGCCGCTCAGGGCTAGCATGCTTGCCAGTGCGATAGCCCTCAGGCCAGCGTCCCCACTCAGAAGTTGAAACCGTGTGTTCATGGTCGAACCTCTTTCGTGTTTTGCAGCAGGCGTGCCTCTAGCACGCTGCGGTCGACGTACCCTTCAGTGCGACTGCCATCGGCCCAGATCAGGGTCGGTGTGCCCTGCACGGCGAGTTGACGGGCCAGCGCCAGGTTGCGGGCAATGGGGTGGGGGCAGGCGGTGGCCGTGCTCAACAGCGTGCTGTCACCGCGCAGCATCAGGCGCTGCCAAGCTTGTTCACGGTCCGTGGCGCACCAGATCGCAATGGGCTTGGCCTCACCCTGGAACGGCACAAGGAAGGTGTAGACCGTCACGTTGTCAATGCTGGCGAGCTCGGGTTCCAACTGCTTGCAGAAGGCGCAGTTCGGGTCGCTGAAGATGGCAACTTTGCGTTGGCCGTTGCCGCGCACGGTCTTGATCGCGTCCGCCAGCGGCAGCTGATCAAACGACACCGCAGACGGCGAGACGCTGGGGCGAATGGCCTCGTCTGACGGGTTTGATGTTTGAGCCAACTTCGGCCCGGTAATGTCCCGCATCGTTTGCGTGTCAAAGACCCGTCCAAAGATGAAATAGCGCGGATTCCTGGCCGCCACATAGGCGACGTTGCCATTCATCCAGACCTCATAGATGCCCTCGACCGGGGAGCGCGAGATTTCGGTGAAGCGGGTGCCGGGGTGGGCCTTTTTGAGGGTGACCAGCAACCGCACTTCCTCTGCGGTCGAGGCGCGGGCCGGGGCGACGACGCAAAAGAGCGCGGTGGCCAAGACCGTCATGAATGCAGGGGCGAGCATAGAGGCGAGCTTGGGCGCGCGCCAGACATCAATAGTTGCCATCGTCAGGAACCTCCAGGTAGCGGGTTTCAGGGGAAGGGGATGTGTGCGACGGGGGTGTCGCGGCGCTGGCCGTCATGGGCACGTCGATGCGCACGCCCTTGGTGATGACCACGTCGATCTCGCGGCCGGCATCGACTTCGATGACGGGAAAGGTGTTTTCGGCCAGCTTGATGTAGTACTGGGCCAAGCGGTCCAATGCGCGACCGACGCCGGTGCCGACGCCCGCACGGTAGGCATCGGCCCCTTGTGCGCTGGCGACCGTGCCCAGCGCCGAGGTGCTGTACTCCGTGGAGGAGGTGGACAAGCCCTGGCCGATGCCGCTGACCACGCCGGCCAGCAGCGCATTGGCCAGCATCTGGCCTTGCTTGGTCACCAGACGCCCCCGCATGCCGACCTTGCCGTCCTCGCCATAGACGCTGCCCTGGATCTTGACCTCCAGCGTGGCGCCGTCGATGCGCACGCACGACAAACTCTCGGTGCGCAGGTAGGCCCGCTCCGAACTGATGTCACCGTAACCGGCAGCCACGACGAAGCAGTCTCGGTACTCGCCCCGGAAGCGGTTGGGCAGGATGCTGTTGTCCGACAGCCGGATCAAGACCGGGTGGGGATTGGATTGTGATTGCCCCCCGGTGGGTGCATCGAGTCCGCCGAGCAGCGTGCCGCGCATGAAGCTCACAGGCAGGAAGGTCGAGACGGTCCGGGCATCCTTGGGTGAGCTGGCATCCGGTCCCGCTCCGGTCGTGGCGCTGGTGGACTTGTTCCTTTCTGCCAGCGTGATGCGGGTGATACCGGGAGTCGCGGGCACCGCGTTAGGCGAAACCGGAAATGGGTTGCCCTGCATGCCGCCTGGCAGCGCTGCCGCCGGGGATGCCTTGGAGGGCGGTGGCAAAGGAGGCAGGCTCGCGGCCGGTGGCATACCCATAGAAGGTGTGGGCATCATGGGCAGAGCCGGGGGCAGTGAGGTCGGTGGATTGAGCGTCGCCTGCTGGGTCGAAGTCAGCTTCTGCTCCAGGTCGGCGAAGCGCTGCAGGGTCTTGGACTCAAAGGCCTGCCGGTCCTTGTTCAGCCGACCCTGTTCCTCACGCTCGTTCTCGTACTGCGCGAGCTTGCGTCCGGCGGTGCCCACCCATTGGTCGACCGGATTGACCTGGCCGCCGGGCGGCATGATGCCGATGTTGGTGACTGCGCTGGGCAGTCCGGTCGAAGCTTTAGCCTCGCCGCTCTTCGGACGCGATTCCGTGAATGAAAAAACCAGCCACAGCAGGCCGACGCCACCGACCAGAATGGTGGCGAGCATGGCGTACTGGCGCTGACGCGGAGACAGGCGCGACAGCAGGCTACGCAGAATCTGGGATGGGTGGCGTGATGGATTCATGGCGTACCCTCGCGTCGAATCACGTAGACGCTGGTGCTCTCACCGGGGCGCAGCTTGTGTTCCTCGATGGCGATACCGGCGACGTTGCCGCCTTCTCGGTCAAATTCCTGCTCGGCCAGCACCATGTCGTCCTGACTGACGTTTTGCAGCAGGTATTTTTCGCCCAGCAGGCCGCGCCCCTCGTACTGGCGCACCTGGGAAAACCGGGCTTCGACCCAAAGTTGAACGGAGCGATTGGTCTCTTCAACCCGGATGTCCGCCGGAACCCGGTCAGAAGCCATTGCAACCAGCAGAGCCTTCATGGCGCGGATGTGGTTGGGCGACGGGCCGGCCGGGCTCAGCGTGGCTGCGGTGGGTTTGAGCCACCTGGGTGTCTTGTCGCGGATGACGATGGTGTCGGCGGGCGTGTCCGAGCGGCGCAGCAGCAGGGTGTAGGTGGCGGTCGCGGAGGAGATGAACAGGTTGATGGGTTTGGTCGATTCACCTGCCGGACGGAGGTAGATCTCACCCTTGTCGCGGTCGCATTCCAGGACCACATCACCGGCCGGGTTGGCCACCGGGGTGATCGGGCCGCTTGGGCTTGTTCCGGCAGGCATGCCAGGCAATGCCGAAAGAACCTGAGTAGCGCCGCAATGGCTTGAATGGATGTTGCCAAACACGTCGGTGATGGGCGAGCCTTCGATGCGGATACGGGTGGGTTCCTTGAGCGACAGGATGGCTTCGACTGAAACACCATCACTGGCTTCGATGAGCTGCAGCGCTTGGGCGGGCGGAACGCCCCACGCCGCAGCGAGGGCCGCAGCAATGGCGGCTGAGGTCATCAGCCTGCGTGCGAGACGGACGGGACGTGGCGGCCGCTGGCCACGGCGGATGGCCGGGCTATGGATTTGCATGAGGGATCTCCTTGAAGGTCTTGAGGTGCATGCGTGCGCCCGAATAGCTGAACTCGACCAGGTAGGCCTTGGCCTCGTTGGCCGTCTCGAAACCATTGACGAGGGTGCGCAGGCGGCCCCGCACGACGACGTTTTGCGCGTCCTCGCTGGGCACCAACTGCTGGGGTGCAAAGACCGTGGTGGCATTGATGCGTTTGAGGCGTTCGGCTTCCACCTCTTGCCGGGTCTTGAGTGCACCGTACTGGTCCGATTCGACGTAGCCCAGCAGCATGTCTTTCTTCCAGTCGATGCTCGATGGCGTGACGTCCAGGACCAGCCAAGCCATGAAACTGGCCATCTGCTCCAGGTACTCGCTGCTGGCCTTGTCGCGGATGACCCAGAAGCTCTTGTTGATGGAGGGCGGCACGATCACCGTGCGTACCGTGCCCAGCAGGTTGAGGATGACCAGCAGGGCGATGATCTGACCAACGGCCAGTGCACCCACAGTCAGGCCCAGGCTGCGGTTGCGTCGGCGCATCTCCTTGATGTCGCTGTTGAGGCGTCCGAAATCCATGAGAGGTCTCCTTGCGCTTAGCCGACCATGCGGCGAATGTGGGACGGCGGCGTGGCGCGCATCGCCGTCACGGGATTGGCCGGCAGGTGCCAGTACAGCCAGTGGACGGCGAAGGCCGGATGGCGGTCGGCTTTGAGGCGCGCAATCCAGCGCGACAGGAAAATGCCCGCCGCCATGCAGGCGGCAAAGGACAGCTTGCTGCCGGACAGGTAGCCGACGAAGAAAAAAAACAGGACAGGGGCGGCGACATCGACGTCCCAGAATCCGATTTTCCATTGATCGTCGAGACGACGCGGGATGTAGGTGTTGGCTTGCATGCGGGCCTCCGTGGGGTGTCCAGCGGCTCAGATGACCGCGCCCATGATGGCCCCGGCGATCACCAGACCCACGGCTGCGAAGATCGCCAGCCCGACATAGAACAGGACGGGCCCAAAATTGCGCAAGGCCGAGAGCGAGATCAGCGCGACCACGAAACCGACAAAGCCAACAAGGGCCTTGATGCCGGGTCCCAGCGCAGAGATCTGGGTCAGGGCCGAGGTGAGCGGGCCGGTGATGCCGGTGAAGCCGACCAGGTCCAGGGCATAGCCCGGCAAGGCCAGGCCGAGCCCCAGGACGGTCAAGGCGAAGGCGAGCAGCATCGGCTTGCGGGCTGACGATGGAGGCGAAAATGATGAAACAGAAGCGGCGAGAGTGGCTGTAGTCATGAGAACCTCTAGAAATGTGTTAACTGAAAACGCTTGGTTTAAGAAAAGACGGGTGGCAAGGCGGGTGGGAGCGCAAGAGCTCTGCGGGTCGTTTGCAGGTGGAATCCGGAAACGAGGGTGGGTCGTTTCCTTGGGTCAGGGTTGCGGGTCATGGCGGTTGCTCCCCATCGCGGTTGAAGAAGACGTCGACGCGGCGGTTGAGGCTGCGGCCACTTTCCGTGTCGTTGGGCGCGACATAGCAGCAAGATCCCTGGGCATCGAGTTCTAAAACAGATGTCAGATCGGGATGTCGGGTACGCAGGTAGCTGTGGACGGTGCGCGCACGGACTGCAGCCAGCCACTCGTTGACGCTGGCAGGTCCAATGCTGTCGGTGCGGCCCGAGATGACGATGTGTTTGGCATCGGGTGCCGAAGCCACGGCATGGTCCAAAACGACCTTGTCTGCAGCGCTCAGTGACGCATCGCCGAACCTGAAATGCACGGTCACGGTCTTGCTGAGGGACGTCGCTGTTGGCCTGGTTGGAGAAGGCGATCCTGTCGTTGTGCCAAGAGACGCAGGCATGATTTCTTCTCCGGCGCTCAGGGTGGATGCCGCGGCGGTCGGTCGGGGTTCTGGCAGCGCTGCATGCGGAAGTAACGGTGCCAGCGTTTTGGGCGTCACAGTCGGACAGGCTGGAGGCGTGCACAGACCGAATTCGGCGTGGCGTCCGAAATTCATCTGGGCCAGGTGTGACGCGGGCTGGGCGGTTTGCGCGAGCGAACTTGTCTGCTGCTGGCGGTGCTGCATAAGACCGCAAGACGCAGCGAGCAGGGCGGCGCAGAGTGGCAGGACCCAGCGGACCGCGCTGGCGAAGGAACGGGAGGGGGATTGCTTCATGGGGACACCCGAACGGCAAGTTGCATGGGAATGGTGCTTGGTGTCTGTGTCGGCTGGCGGTGAGTCGCTGCAGTCGCAGCTGTGGTGAGCGGCTGTCGCGATGGCAGATGCCGATACACCCGCCACGCGTACTTGGCGCGTGCCTGGGTGCAGGCGTCACCCTTGAGTTGTGAACACGCTGCGTTGTAGGCACCGACCGCGTCCCACGACGCACCCCGACGAGAAAAACTGTCGGCCAGCAGCCAGGCGCCCACATGGAGGTTGGTGCAGGGGTCGTACAGATCGGGTTCCCGGATGCCGTAGCGGGAGAGCGTGCGCAGATGCCCGCTGTTGATTTGCATCAGACCGATGTCGTAGGAACCGGTACGTTGCAGGTGCGAGCGGTTGACCGCCTGGGGGTTCAGGTTCGATTCAGTCCGGGCAATGGCGTACAGCAGTTCGACTGGCACACCGTAGCGTTGTGATGCTTCACCCCAGCAGGCCAGTGCCCAGCTGGGCATAAATGCCAACCAAGCGGAAACAACCCATATCCCGAAAACCGACAAACGCATGAGGCCCCCTTTGACGAGGATTGATATAAGCCGCGGACAAGCGGGCCATAGGTCTGGGCTGCCTGTGGTGCTCAGGCGGTCTGGGTCGGGTTCGGGTCAGGCCGGGCATGGTGCCAGGCTGGGTACGGTAGAAGCGGGTTGAAAGCGGGTGGCCGTCAGTTGAGGCGGGTGGTGATCGATTCGGTCGGGAGCGATTCAGATTTCAGGCGAGCTAAACCGTTTCTCGTGTTGTGCGCGCTCAGCCATGTTGTGGCGCGCCTGCTGAAGGACGCTGGTGCCGGACTCGTCCTGTTCACGGCACAGGGCCACGCAGGCCGTCGTCAATTGATCGAGTTGAAACTTGGGGTTCGGATGGCGGTTGGCGGGTGAGCGCTGCACTGCAAGCAGGAGCGCGTACTGCTGACGCCACATGGATTCGCGCCGACGCGGGGTCTGGGGTGCGCGCAGCACCAGTTGGGTGCCCAGGAAGCGGAAGATGTGTACGGGTGCCTCCTCGTGCGTGAAGACCAGCGACACGCAGGCGGCGATCAGGTCGGGGAAGCGGAAGGTCGGCGAGACGTTGTTTTCGCTGCGCAGAAGTTGATAGAGCCAGACATGTTCCTCGAGCCATAGGCGCGTCTCGATGGTGTTCTGGTGGTCGTGTGCCGATGGCGTTGACATCGTTGCACGTTCGCGAGTCGTTGGCAGGGTGGAGAGCATGGCGTCCTATCTCGGTTCAGATGCTGCGGGTTGCTCTTGCGAGCGCATGACTGAAGAGTAAGGCGCGTTGGCGGGAATGTCGCCGGGGAATGATGGCTATGTGAGGGGGATTTCGGGATCGCAAGGGTGGAGATGACTACCCGGCAGTGCGGGCATCACTCAACATCTCAACATCTCAACATCTCAGCAACTCAAAGAAGCGGCAGCATCCCCTTCACCGCGGACCCCGAACGCCCACCGAGTTCGGGGCAGCGCTGCTTTATGCAGCCACGGGTGGCTGAACATCCGCCAGTTTGAAGCTGCCGGTCGGCCCAGCCACGATGCGACCCGTATCAAGCAACTTTTTGATCGCCGCGGTCATGGACCCCAAAGGAATGCCCGTCTCATTGGCCGCCGTCGTTTGGTTCAACTCCGTGAATTCATTGGAATTGAGCAGGCTTGCCAAATGGGTCATCAGTTTGGCAGCATTACCAACCAGTTCTTGCGAATTTGTAGAGAGGCTGGCGACCTTAGCTGCCTTGACTGGCTTCACCACTTTTTTTGTTTTGACCGTTTTGACTGTTGCGGCCACGATGGGGCTCTGCGTCGATTTTGCTGCGCTGGTCTTTGGCGTCTTCTTCTTTGACTTGATCACCACGTCAGTGGGTGCCAGGTCACTTGGTGCGGCCACACTGGGTTCCGTGGAACGGGTGGGCGCTGCTGACACAGGCGTCACTGGTTTGGATTTTTGCTTGGCTTTTTTAGCTGGGGCCGTGGCGGCTGTCGGTGTCACCGCTTCTGGGCTGACCGCCACTTTCTTGGCAGCACGTGTCGGTGTGGCGAGGGCCGGGGTTCGTACCACGCTGGGTTGGTCTTCGCCGGTCAGTTCAATGGCGACTTGAAAAATCTTTTTGATCTCTGCTTCGATCCCGGCCATGGTTTTCGACAGGCGTGCCACCGTCTTCCAGTCTTCAATCAAAGCGTCATTGCCCAGGTTGTACGGGTTGGCAGCCATCGCTGTATGGACGCGTTCAGCATATTCCTTGACGGCACTTTTGAGTTTTTCATCAGCCGTGAATGCCGCAGCGCCTGTTTTTTGAATGGCTGACAGTGTCGAGCTAGAGAGTGACATGGGTAGGATCCTATTTATAGAATGAATGGAGAAGTGGCAAACGAGAGGCGTGTTGTGTGGTTTGGTGCGAGATCAGGATGTAGGACAGACAAGATCAAGTCAGGCAGCCATCGCTGGGCTTGCATTTTACAGTCGGCGGACTTGACAGGACGCATCTGGCGCGTCATCTGAGTTCATGCCGTTGACGCTTGCTGCCAGATAAGTAGATTTTCCAGGCTGGCGGTGTAGGCGCCGGGTAGGCATTGTCATGCTTGAGTCGACTCAAGCCCGCTTATGAAAACACCCCAAGGCCCGCCCGAGCAGCACGCTGATCACCAACGGCACACAAGGCAACACCAGTGGAGGCAGCGTGATCGGCACTACAAACCCAACGACCGTCGCGCACAGGGTGATGATTGCCAGGCAGGCATAGACGGCGAACATCTCCGGATCGTGCTGCACGAATTCCTTGGCCTTGATCAGCCGTACGAACCAGCCGTCGGCCGCAGTTGCCAGCGCGAATGCGACCAGCCACGGCAGCCATTCGAGGAGGGTGGCGAGCCGATAGCTGCCCAGCAGTAGCAGGGCGTCGACGGAGCGAAAGTAGGGGTTGTTGAACAAGCGCTGGTTCACAGAGGCCATTTCCTGCGCTACGGCGTTGTTCACACCCGTGGTCGACGGTGCATCGGCCGCCTTGGGAATGGGCGTGACGTCGGCGGCAGCGTCCTGCATGCGGACGGCGCGGGCCAGGATGCGGGTCGCTGGGTCGGTGCCCCAGAACGCGGTCGCGGCTTCGTGTTCGATGCGAATCTGTGCCACAAAGCGTTGCGGTGGGTGAGTCGACGGGATGTACAGCAGCAGAATCAGCAGGATCACCAGGGAGAGCACGGCGGTGGCGCGGATCATGGGGTGGCTTTCAGTGTCACTGGCACTCGGTCAGCATCCGGATCAAGGATGGGGAAGCGCCCTTTGATGATGCGTCCCCCTGAGACGGAGGCGAAGTACTGCAGATTGGGCAGCTTGCCCAGCACGTCGACGGGCACCATCTCCTCAAAGCTTTCGGCGATCTGGGTCGAATAGTTCGACGAAAAGTCCCCCAGATGGGCATCTGCGCCATGGCCCAGGCCGACGCGCATGGTGTGAATGGCGGTCTTGCCAAAGGTTTCCACGACGAAATCCTGCGTCGGTCGGTCTTTGGTGCGCATGGCGATCAGGTTATTGAGGTTGCCCAGCGCCATGCGTGCCGCGTCCTCGCTGCCCAGCCGTTTGGCCAGATCCGCCAAGGTTTGCATCGCACAGGTGGTGAAGATGCCACCCTCGGCACCTTTGTTCAGGATTTCGATCAGTGGCTGGTTGATGACATTGGCGACTTCATCGACAAACAGCGAAATGCGCCGATACCCGCCCAGGTTGTAGCGCATGCCAGCCCGTGCTGCCAGGTCGGCCAGCGCCAGTGCCCCAATGGCGGAAGCCACGGATGGATCCGGCAGGGAATCCAGGCACATGTACAGCACATGACCCGCGCGCTCGATTTTCTCGAAGTTCATGATCGGGCGGGTATCGTCCGCATCAAACGGGTCAGGCGAGAGACTGGGACCCAGATCACCCGAGGTCAGCATGGACAGGACGGGCAACAGATTGGCCGTGATCTTCTGGTAATGCTCGCGGTTATGCCGGAAAGTGCGCACTTGGGCGTCGATGACCTTGCTACGCTGGCTTTGCGTGATCTGGTGTTCGTAGTAAGCAACAAAGGCCATCAGGTCGGCGCTGGCGGCCTCGGAGGGCTTTCTCATGTTGCCGCGGTGCGCGTCGTGCAACAGCTTCTTCATCTCGGGCAGTTCGCGCCAACTGCCGCCCAGGGTTTTGTCATAGAAGCGCCGCAGCGATCCTTCCAACACCGGTTCGATCCCGCCCTCGATGTACTTGGTCAGTTTGACCAAGTTGGGACGCTCCTCAATCTCAATGAGACCCTGCACGACCACATTCACCGCATCCCAGCCAAAGGCCGAGAATGCGCCTCCGGTGTCGGGTGGCATGACCGACTGGATGCGCGAGGCGAGTTCGGTGGGTTTTTGCCAGTTGAAGGTGAAGTCAATCCGGATGCCGGTCTCCGGAAACGCCGGATGGAATTCCAGGAAAGTGTCTGGCTCGCGGTAATCCTCGCAGGCACGCTGGGCGACACGTTTGAGCCGGCGGCTGTTCTTCGGGTCAATGACGATCACCACGTCACCACGCCGGATCGCCTGCGTGATCAGGGTGGCGAGGGCCACGCCTTTGCCGGACTGGGTGGTGCCGACCAGCAGGGTTCCGCCCTCGAAGTTCTGCAGCGGGCGGTACAGGGGTATTTCTCTGGGTTCGACCCCATGGATGTAGGGCAGACCAATCTCGGAATCGGGTTGAGGGTTCACGTCGTAGCCCAACCAGGTCAGCAATCGAGGTGAAACAGAAAATTCGCGGTAGTCGATCTTGGCGAGTTCATACAGGCGCTGCGAATGCACAGGTCGCCATTCAAAGCCAAAGCCCAGGAACACCTCGTCCGGCTTGGCGCAGAGTGGTGCGAGCGCCTGGGTCGTGAGAACCTGGATACCGCGTCCGGACAACGATGCCCTCAGGATCAGGGTGCGCAGTGCCTGCGTGAGGCGCATCAATGCCATGAGAAGGCATATCAGTGACAGAGGCAAAGCCAAGGTTCTGGGTAGCTGCCCGGTGACCCCTACGATGACAAACCAAGCCAGGGCGAATAGCCAGACCATGCCAGCACGGGCTTCATAGGCAGGTCGCCAGGGCATTTCATAGCGTCGAAGCAGCATGTCAGTGCTCCCCTGCATCTTGCAAGGTGAATCCGGCAAGATCGAATCCCGCTATGAAGCGGGGATCAAGCACAACGCCTAGCGTTGGTATGCCGTTGAAGGCGTGGGTGTAGGTAGGCGGCCCACCGGATGACGTGGGAACGAGCATACCCACGTCGGCCAAGGCACGCAAGGCCATGGAGGGCTGAAGACCACGTCGTTCGAATTCGCTGAGCGGCACGAAGAAGCCGTGGGCGATAGTGCCGCCGTGCGCCGGGCCCGCGCCTTCGTTCAGCGTCAGGACGATGGCCGTCAGCGCATCCCGCACCGCTGGATTGAGGCGCATGGGGGCCTGCAGTGTGAATGAGATCGGCGGTGTGGCAGGTGGGGGCTCCTCATGGGGCGGAGGAACTCGCGGTTTCTGGGGCTGTTCGCCAGCGGGCTTTATGGCGGGAGGCGAAGCCGCAGAGGGAATCAAGGACAGCTGTTCCCCGGGTCGTCCGGATCGTGACACCGTCATCGTGGGAGGCGACGGATCCGACTCCCCAGGGCGGCGCACGAGTTTCAGGTCCAGCGCTTCGGGCGACGGGTCGATTCCTGCGAACAGGATGGCCGCAGACGTTAGTTTGACGGCTTCCAGCACGGTCTTGGCACTGGGCGGATAAATGGTCCAGGTCGAATGCGCTGCGTCCTGGGCTTCGAATACCTCTGCAGCCAGCAGCAATTCCAGCATGGTCTCGGCGGCCTTGGGGATGCCCGGCAACTGGTCGGCTTCAAGCAATTTGCGAACATCCTCTGCGGCGTTCGGCCACAGCAGGAAAAGTCCATCCTGGCCGAACCAGACCCGCGATTTGTCGTGGTTGCACACCCAGGCGGAATGGCTGCTGACGAGTCGCCGGAGCGCATCCACGAGATAGCGCTCCAAATGTGAACCAAACTGGGGCGATCCGTAGCGGTCCGTGTTGGCTGTCAGGTTGCGGTCGATGACCAGGGCCAGTGAGCGGCGCACCAGGTCGTCCAGGACATTGTGATCCCGGTAAAGCGGCATGCCCCCGATGCTGGCCATCAGGTGTGGCACGATGAGGGTGTTGTCCTCCGACAGGTATCGCAGTACTTCAGGCGGGACCACATGCGGCAGCGCAAAGATGCCCAGGCCACGCGTCTCCATGGCGTGCGGACGCCAGCTCAGGAAATAGCGCGTGGCGCCGCGTGCTGCCAGCCAGTCGGCCAGCGGCTGCAAATAGCCCGACCACACCTCACCGCTTGGCTCCGTGATGATCAGGTGGCTGAGCACCCGATGCACTTCACAGCACAGGCCAGCGATGAAGGTGGCATGGCGCCAGCGCGGTTCGAGCAGACGGCGCGTCGTGATGGTCGAACGTCCCGAAAAGATGTGGGCGTCGGTGCCCTGCAGGCTGAAGAAGCCAGCCTCCAGACCGAGTCGCAGCAGGCCACCAGGGGCGTTGAAGTAGTTGTTTGCTGTTGCAGGCAGCAAATGCACGTAGGCTGCGTAGCGGCGGATCAGTGCCAGCACGTCAGTCTCGAAGCTCTCCCGGTCGACGCCGTAGCAGAGCTTGATGCGTCCAATGATGTCGGCGTTGGCGGCCAGCACCTCATCGATCGATAGCGCTGCAAAACCGGGGTCGGCAGAAGAAAACGTGCTCGTCGAAGAAGGGTTGACCATCGCTGTTGCTCCGCAGGACCATGCGCCATTCTTCTGTTATCTGTCCCCTGTGTCCCCCGGAAATGAAGATATTGGGGCCTCGCAATCGCCATCAGCGTCACGTTCTTTCTTCTGTCGCATCATCATTTCCTGTTGAAATACTGCCGGATAAGGCAGGGGACGCACGGGAAACGAGGTTTGCACGCGCGGGTCGTTGCCGTAGCGCTGGACCAGCTTGCAGAACGGGCAAGCGTCCGATCTCGGAACCGTGCCCAGAGCGGTCAGGAACTCGCTGGTGCAAGAGGGGCAGGTCACGACCGAGAAACTGGGTGACTTCGCAATCCAGATGCCGTCCGTGTGCGATGCCAGATCAAAAGCCCGGTCAAAACTGATGCGGTGTGGTGCCTGACACACCGTTCGGTAGTGTCGGTAGGCCCCTACCAACGCGTCGTCAGGACCGAAACCCGCTTGCCGGAGACGACGGTAAGTGGTCGCGAAGATAGAGGCATCGGTGCGAAACAGCAAATTGGCGCTGTGGTACCACTCGGGGGAGTCTGGCGGTCTGCCACGTGGTATGGCGTTCGGATCGGCAAAGAACAACCGTTGTATCTCGCGAGGGGGTAGTCCAGTCATGCTGTGAATCGTGCGTACACGGGCACCCAATTCTGCACAGTCCTTGGCAAGCCTGACAATTCGTAGATGGCGATCAGCGCGGGTGGGCATAAATACCTCCGCGTTAATTTCCGTCGGCAGGCCTAGGCGCGCGAACTGTAGCCAAAGGTCCTGCCAGAGGCAGCGGTGTCTGAAGCAGGCTGAGCAGATCGTGACGTGGCGGAAACAAGGTTGTGGGTCCCACATTGGCGACGATGGCCCAGATTTGGTCGGTTCTCAGGTTACCCAGCAACTCGGCCTGCGCGGTGTCGAGCGCAAACTTGCAGCAGGTCGCGACTTTGTCCTGCTGTATGCCGATTTTGATGGCGGTGAGTACGCTCAGGTTGATGTACTGGACATCAGAGAGATGCACATGGCTCATGTTCCTTCCCTTCCGTGCACCCTGTAGGCGCATCGAGTTGTGACAGATTGATAATTGTTTTCCAGCTCAGGGTTGAACTGGATTGTTCTTTGACAGAATTCAGCATAAGCTGTTCAAAGGAAAATTTATTTCAGCACTTGCTGTTGCCACCTGCAAGTCACCCGATTCTTGGTGCTTTTCCCATTGTGTCGGAAAATTTGCAGGGCCTGGTTGATGGCTGGTTTTTGCACCGGAAAGGACGTCGATATGAGCAAGAACGGCTCCCTCGTTGGTACTCTGTCCGAGAGGAAAACGCTAAGAAAACGCGTATCCAAAGTGCGAGGCCCGTCTGTGGTGAGCAGTCAACCGGAGGTTCCGCAATCACTTTCAAAAACCGACTTCAGGGCACATCTGATTGCCAGGCTGGATCAGGCAGAGGTGCCTGCCCACAAGCGCATGATGTACGTGGCAGGGTTGACTGGGCGCGCGGTTCAGACCGTGAGCCGCTGGTTTGATATCAGGCAACCCGGTCTGCCCGATCTGGAGTCGTACGCACGATTGTGTGAGGGACTCCGTTGTAACGCTGACTGGATGCTTGGGCTATCAGCGACAGCAGGCCTGCTGTCTGAAATGCATGCCGTTGGCGCAAACGCAGGTCAAGGTTGGATGGGAGAGCTTCTGGCTGAACTCGGGAGCGACTTTCATCGTTGCGAGCCGATGCGCATGTCGGGGGATGAGATGACACCCAGGATTCGAGATGGCGATCACATGTTTGTGCTTCGGGACATCGGCAAGGTATCAGGCAATGGCATTTATGTAATCGAGTGGAAGGACCGACTGGTGGTTCGCCATGTTGAAAACCGTATTGGTCAAGGGGTCGTGCTGAGCTGCGAGAACCCGGCCTACGCAGAATGCGTGGTGAAGGATGCTTCAGCCGCACAGCGCATGGGCTTGCGTGTTGTGGGCAAGGTGCAAGGGATTGTTCGTGCCGTTCACTTTTGGGCGCATTGAAGGGAAGGATGTTGGCCCCCGCAGGCCAGTTCCGTGAGTTTACTGAAATGGAAAGAAGCCACCGAGGCAGATGCCCCGGCGGTTCCACTCCTTGCACAGCCCACGCAGCCCGAAGGCTGATGGGCGAGAACCCAAGCTGTTGCGAGCCCACTGAACGGGTCAGATGGCTTGCGCCAGTCCTTTCCATTCCTCAGCCGGCAACTCGATCAGCTTGCCGCCCAGCACTTCGAATTCGGTCGCCCGATCATAGTCATCCACTTCCTGTGAGAAGTGGGTGACGGCATTCACAAGCCCGTAGCCCGAAAGGTCGCCTTCCGTGATCAGATGCCGCAGAACGCCTAAACGTTCGGTATCCGTCAGGTCATAGCGACTGGCCAGAACCTCTACGGTTTTGACCGGATCACCGGCGAGCGGAATATGCAAAGTCTTTTGCATCTTTTGCGCGATCTGGCGGAAGGTCGCCTCAGACACCGCTGCCTGCACCACGTCGCGAACCTTCAGGAAAAATGCCTTGTCGTCGGCACGCAGGGTGTCATCTCGGTACACCGTGATGCCATCGTCTTCGGCGCCCAGCGCCCGTCCGACATGGGTCTTGCGCAGCGAGCGATCCCATGCGATCAGGCCGTTGCGGCACACCAGACGGTATAGCAGCGGCTGCACCGACAGTGTTCCCTGGCCCACTTCAGAGTTGGTGATCACCACGCCGGCTTGCACGATATCGCCCGGGGCCATCTCATACTTTAGGCGTGGTGTTACCACTTTCAGGTACATGCGCGTGTCCGTCAACTCCACCGATTCGAATTTCACCTCGGGTAGTTGCTGCAGGATAGGCAGCACACTTTCGGCGAGGTCGAAGTTGTCGAGTCGACGGTAGCGATCTGACAGCACGGCCCGGACTTGGCCGTCCAGCGTGCGGATCATGCGTCGATCATCTTCGCTCTGCAGCCAGGTGTTCACATTGCGGTCCAGCAGAACCGGTTGCTCGTGCCGCATCCGCTCGAAATAGGCGTAGGGGATCTTAAGCTTTTCTGCCAACTGACGCCGCGCCAGGGGCGTGATGCCGTACCTGGCGGGGCCACCGCTTTCTTCGATGACGAGGCGGGTCGCCCCTTCATCGTTGGTGTCGTGCCGCAGCAATTGTGACGACACCACCAGATCTTTTTTCGAGCTCAACTGGCGCTCCAGTTCCTGGGCCAGGCTCACAAGAGAACGTCCATTTTTCATAGCAATCTCCAATCAGTAAGAAAAACGGGGACGGCATCACCTCTTTGGGGCATGCGCATCCCCACGAGGGTCGATGACGAATCGGAGAATCCGATCCACGAAGGGCGTGAAATGAATCACGCCAGAACTCCAGGGCTGTCTTTGCTGTGCACGGGGCACAACCTGGTCTGACAGCTACCAGTGGGGGAAACCTGAGGAACCTTTTCACCGTCACCGCACCAGTGGCGCGCAGTGATGCTGAAAAGGCGGGTGCGGCCTTTCGGCCACACCCCCATAAAACCTATGAAGAAAGCACGGTGTTCTCCACCCGCGTGCGCCACACATCAGCCCAGTCCGTTCCGGCTTGCCTGGGCAGGAAGACCTGCACCAGCCGGGGGCCGGTTCGCCGTTCTTCTTTCTTCAGCCGACGTGCCAGTGCGAAGGCAAAGGTCTGACCGTCAAAGTCCGCGTTGGCGTCGTTGTCGCCATAGATACAGACCCGCCGCACGGAGTCAGGCAACCACAGCTTCTCCAGGTTGCCGGCATTGAGCCCGGCCCACACTGGTTTGCCGGTTGCCAGGTGGACGGCGATACCGGTTTCAATGCCTTCGCTGAGCGCAAGCTCCTCGGTGGCCTCGAACAGACGCACTGCTGCGCCGTTGATTCCGGCTGACAGAACTTTCTTCGCATCGCGTGCCATGGCCTTCTGCCCGTCCTTGAGGTAGGTTCGGTGCAAGGTGACGGCATGGCCGTCGGGACCCTGGATGCAAGCCAGCATGGCGCCGTATTCGGCCACCTTGCGCGACTTGCCGCCAGCATCCTTCTCGAAGTACCCCAGCGCCGGGTGGAAACGCAGCACCTTCGGGTAGGCCGGCAGTGCCAGTCCCCGTCCGCGCAGATAGCGATCCACTTCATCACCGGCGGTCACCGGCACGGCTTCATCCCAGATCCGTTTGGCAAGTGTTTTCATGCGCTCGGCCGATGGCTCGATCGAGATGGCCTTCAGGGCGGGAAGGACCGTGCCGACGCAACACTCGACTTCCCGCAGAGCGGTAGCAAAATCGATCCCCTTCACCGCCTGTAGCAGCTTGAAGCCACCGCCCGGGCCGCAACTGCGGCAGTGGTAGTTGCCCTCGCCGAATTTGTCGGTGTACTGGAAGCGGTCGGTGCCGCCGCACAGCGGGCAGGGGAGATTGCACTTTTTGAGAATGCGCTCGTCCACTTGCAGGCAGCCCAGAATCTCGGTCCAGCGCCCATGCGCGCGACGTTTGACGTCGTCGACGCGGGCGGCGTACTCAGCGTTATGCATGGCTCACCCCACCAGTTCAATCGAGTGACTGGGTGCTGATCCCGTGCCGACGTTTAACTGGAAGGTCT
Source organism: Rhodoferax ferrireducens (assembly GCF_003347515.1). Taxonomy (GTDB): domain Bacteria; phylum Pseudomonadota; class Gammaproteobacteria; order Burkholderiales; family Burkholderiaceae_C; genus Rhodoferax. The sequence goes on from NZ_QEII01000290.1 coordinate 263,829, forward strand.
TGCCATGCAGCAGCGGGTACTTGCCGAGTTTCAGTGTCTGCATCAGTGAATCCAGCGTTTGAACCGGATCGACGGACCGCAGGTGACTAATCAGATCGGCCAGCGTGCTGCGGTCGGCATCCAGGTCGCTCTCAAGGAACTGGCCGTTTTCGTCCGTAAAGGACGAGGCCTGACGTACCGGCTCCCCCGAGGTTTCGCCAGCAGGGATGTACAAGGTGTCGCCATGGTAGATGCCAGCATCGGTGATCTCCACCGTTTCGCCACCGACCTTGATCCGTACCGCTCCGCACAGGATGACGGTTGGCCAGACCCAACGTCCCTCCAGGACCGTGCGGTGCTGTTCTGACAGCGCCTCGACAGTCAACGCTTCGAATTCGAAGTAGCGCACGTGGTGATGTACCCAGTGATCGGCGTGCAAGCCATTCCAACCGAACACCAGATAGTCCCTGGCCCTGGCCAGCATCCAGCGGCCAGCGTTGTCGTCGCTCAGCCAATCGAGGTCGACCAGGGTCACCGCACCGCTTTCGATGGCTTCGCGTGTCGGTGCGGTCGTCACTGGCTGCACGTAGTCACGGTGGCTGGCGTTGTCCAGAATCGGGTAGCCGACGATGGCGTCAAACAACTCGCATGGCAGCACATCAAGGTCATTGAGCAGGTCGACATGTCCCCAGGCCCGCATCGCGGCGTAGTAGATTTCGACGAAGCGATCAGGCGAGAGCTGGGCCTTGGCGACTTCCAGTATTCGGCGCCAGCCCTCCTTCAACTCGGCCTCAATGCGTTTGCGCTGAACGTCCTCGTCGATCAGCTTGTCGCGGTCCGGCAGGCGAGCCACGAACTGGCGCGAATCCAGGTGCACGACGTTGACATCTCCCAGCAGGTGGTAGCTCGTGTTCAGGACACAAAACCCTTGCAGGAACACCATCGTGTGGTGGCTGTGTTTGCCATCGTGCTTGCCCGTGAGATGGACTGTCCCCATCGGGCTTGGCATCGTCGCGAGGTGTGCTTCGGCCAAGCGCCGTTCCAGCGCTTGGCCATTGAACAGCACCGGCACCGGGAAACCCAGGCACAAAGTCGCGATGCGTGCCCCCAGGTCGGGCAGGTCAACCCCGTGCAGTTCGATCCGCGTTCCGGCGATGGCGTCGGATTCCCCGACCTGCATCACCTCAATGGGCGACTTGGCCAGCGCGGCGCTGGTGTCGAAGTCGACCCATTGGCAGCCAGAAGTCACGACACAGCGCGAAGTGGCATAAAGGCATTTGGAGAAACCCACCCCAAAGGGGCGTTCCTCGGCGCAGGTGGACGCGTCCCAGCCGGACTCGTTGAAGCTCAGGAGCTTCTGGAAATCGTCGATGCCACGGCCGTCGTCGGTGACGAGCAGAACCTTGGAGACCGCGTCGTGGCGGATTCCAATTTGCGTCGCACCGGCTCTGCGGGCGTTTTGCAACAGCTCGGAAATGAGTGTGAAGCGATCGGTGAAGGCGTAGCGCTGGTTGCGCAGCGTGCCTTCCTCGTTGATTCGAACCTGTATCTGCATGAAATTCTCCTTGAATGCAGGCGGAAACTGCCCCAGGCGGGATAGGCCCGCCATGGGGAAATAGACGGTCAGCCGGGACGGCGAACCAATGGGGTGAACAGGTGCCTCGCGCGCAGGGCCTCGACCACGCTGTGATCGAGAAACTCCCAGGGCAGCAGGTGTTGGGAACTCAGGGCCTGCCCGTGTGTGTCAAGCCGCTCGACTTTGGAGCCCATCGGGTGCCACTGCACCCGGTAGCTCAGGCGGTCGGCACCGGCGATGACGAATGTGACCGGGTTTGCCAGTGAGCACTTCGCTTTCCTTCACCAGGAACTCGATGTGCTCCGGTGCCCGGACGTTCAGCAGCGGCATGTCGTTGCCGGGAATGGCTACATGGGTTGGCATGGTGGATTCCTCAGTAGATGATGGGCTGGCAAAGCTCAATCGCTTCTGGCGCAGGGCCTGAAGCGGGATCTGACAGGTCGTCGTGCTGGGGGTCGGACCCCAGATGACGAACCTGCGTTGCAGAATTGCCGGTCGGCGAGGGGTTCGTCGGCCAGCAGTCGGTGGATGCCGAGTGTCGCAAGTGCTGCTGGGTTTCTTCCAGCAGTACGGCGTCTTCGTCATCCATGTGTCCCGTGATGCCGTAGGCGAAAAATATCGCCAGCAGGCACAGGGCGTCCTTGAGGGTGGACATGGTCTACTCCTAAAAATGACCAGGCTTGCGGATCTATAGGTAAACCTGTAGGGTGGGGAGGGTCAGGCGAACAGGTCGTCCTGCACCGACAGCCGCTTGAGCTGCTCGTTAATCCACTGGGGGTTTTTGAGCAGTCGTGCCTCTGCCCACTCGGGGTTTCGGATGACGGCTTCACGCACCCAGACCGGGTAGCGCTCCAGCGTGGCTGAGAGCCAGGCTTTCAGGCTGTTCTGGATGCGATCACGGACTTCCTGCGCATCGACCAGACCGCAGTAGGCGATAGGGGACAGTGGGCTACAGCCGACGACGCGCAGGCAATTCACGAAAGAAAAGGGCTGCCGGTCTTTCTCGCGCTCGGTGAAAATCCAGCGCAGGGTGTCGAACTTCTCTTCCAGCGGCTTGTCCGGGTCAGCCAGGTGGCCGATCTCCTGCAACAGGCGCCAATGCAGGAAGACGATGTCTTCTTCGCTCCATTCGACCGGTGATGCATCATCGTCCAGCGGGTCATCGATGGTGCCTTGATCGGAAATAGCTGCGGGTCGCAGGTGCGAGGCCGCTGCAAAAGGTTGGAATACAAACCCCGCAGAAGCAGGGTGGAGTGCAGGGGGAAATGCGCTCGGGTTCAGCATGGTTGCCTCCAGGAAAAATGCGAAGGCAACGCGCATCAGGGGTGAGGGCGAATGCCCGCACGGGGTGATGAATTGCCAGTACAAAACCGGCGGCTATGGGAAAAGGACTCCAGGGCTGGCTTGAAAGCGATACGAACCGCCTTGATCGGTGTGCCAGCGACCGATCGAAGAAAGCTTTCGGGGGGAGGGCGCGGAGGAAACAGAGCACCTCCATCTCGCCGTCACCTCGGAAGCCGCTTCGACGGCATCACAGCATGGACATCTTTGGCGATGCGACTACAAGTTATGCCCCTTCAACCCACAAGGCGAGAGGGTGCACCTGTCAATTACAAACTCCAGGGCTTGCCGTGTTTGAATGCAGGGCTAGCTGCTGCATGATGCTAAGGTAGCGGCACCGAAATGCAGGGTCAAGCCCCAAACACCGCAAAACCGATGCTGATTCCGAAAAGGTGCCCAAGTGACAAGCATTGCGCGTGGTGAATGCAGGCGAGGGTGCGGATGATCGCTTGCAACATGGCATTCAGAGGAGCTTGAGCATGTCTGATATTCAAATCGTGAAGATGGATGAGGGTGGCGTCAACGCGCGCATTCTAGCCAAGGAGACCAAGGCCGATTTTCGTCGCATCGAGGCGGCCAGCCTGAAGATGCGGGCTCGTTTTACCAGCGCAGAGGGCAAACGCTTCTTTGTGCGGCTGTTCAGTACGCTTCAGCTCAATACCCACTTTATTTCGGTAATTGCCCGGACTCGGCTGGATCACGAAGACGTTGCCAAGGTGGAGACAGCCATTCGGACTCAGATGGATGCCGTGAATGAGAGTCTCAACAAAGCCATTGATGGTGCCGAAGTGTTGTTCAAAATGCACGGCGTGACCAGCGTGGCGACCTACGATACGGTTCCGCTTGAGGTCGATGTGGGAGTCATGTCGTCCGCCGGTCGGCGTTACCTGGAAGTGTTGGGGAAGCTTGATCAACTCATGCCACTGTTGCAAACCTTGGAGATCCATGAGGTCATCACGGCGCAGGCGGTGGACATCCAGCGGGCCGGTCTGAAACGCCAGGTGCGAAATGTTGCCAATGGGGCGCGGAATTTTGCAATGGGGCTGCGGCGACGGATGAATGCGTTGGGGAATCGGGATGACGAGGGTACCGAGCGCGTGTCGGGCGGCGCAGGGCGCGACGTAGCCGAAGGCCCGAACACTGAGGTCGTAACAGGCGATGACGCGGAAGTCGGCGCGGACGCACGCAATGGGATTGATTTTGTAGAGCAAAATACCAAAGGAGAGTCGTGACTGCCTATGTGTGGTTCCGGTGAGCGGTCCAACCGCCACATGTAATGATCCGACCTCTACCGCGTTTTAGGGGGTAAGACACTTTTTTGTATGGTCATAGCCCGTTAACGGATATAAATCCACATCGGGGCCTCACCGGTGGCGGTCTAAAGCCGTGCGTCTGGTGTCTCCCCCGTTGTTCACACAACGGCGTCGCAGTCGATACCTGCCTTCTCCCAAATAATTTGAGCGCCATTCCGGTCTCCATCCTACGCAAGCGGATTGAATCATTTGAATTTCCATACGCACTTTTCCTGATGCGAAAAGTGAAGTTTTGTCTCTATTTTCATACCGCATGACCGGAACGCCTGCGGTGTCACGACGAGTTCAGCGTTTCTATCGGCGTGCGCAATCCTGACCTAGTGCGGCCGCGACAGTGTGGGTCAAACCTTTATCGGCGTATGCCGTGACGAGGCCAGATCATGCCCAAGCAACCTTCAATTTCATCCTTCCCTACGGCGACGTTTTCTATCCCGTCGCTAGCGCCCACATTGCCTGAGACCGGCTTTCTACGGCAGCCGCAGGTGCTGGCGTTTGTACCGATCTCAAAGTCCACTTTATGGCGGCGTATCCAATCTCGGTCCTTCCCGGCGCCGGTGAAACTTTCCGTTCGCGTTACAGTGTGGCGAGCAGAGGACGTCCGGCGCTGGATTGCGGAGCAGGGAGGAGGATCGGCAGATGGCGCACGAAGCGGATGACCCCCATTTGGGTAGATGGCTGCTGCAGGGCTTGCAACCATGGTCATTGGACAAGGCTGTCAGTTTGAGATATGGTGCCGAATACTCAAGATGGCATCGCGGTTAGCTGTCAGCCTATGTGCGACCAGAAATCCGTCAGCGGCGACTATCGTCATTTTGGGAAAGCCTCAAGTCTTGCTCCCGATCAAGATAGCTGCTTCCGATGTGCCAGCGAACGTGTGCCATTCGTGATAGCAGATCGCAGACCTTAATTGTTTTTGAAAACATGGTTCTTCATCAATTTCACTGTGATTTTCTGCTCGCTGCGGGACAATCCAGTGCTTCAAAATTACCAGCTTGAACATGAAAGACACCGCGCTGTATGAGCAACTTCTTGGGCTGAAGGCACCTTGGTCGGTCAAGAAGGTAGATCTTTCTTTGGCAGACCAGCGTGTGGTGGTCGAAGTTGTTTTGAAGAAAGGTAAGGTGTGGGCGGACCCCACTGATGCGACCAAGAGAGCGCACATCAATGGTTGGAGCGAGCGCCAGTGGCGTCATCTGGATACATGCCAGTTTGAGACGGTCATCAAGGCGCGTATTCCCCAACTCAAATTCAGTGACGGCACGGTCGAAGAGTTGACGGTGCCCTGGGCGGAGCGCTACAGCCGGGTCACCACCTTGATGGCGGGGTTTGTTATCAAACTGCTTGAGGCCTGTCCCACCACGCAAGCAGTCTGTACGCTCACCCGACTGTCCTGGAGCACGGTCAATGCCATCATGGTCAGCGCCGTGGAGCGAGGCATGCTGCGGCGTACGGAGGAAGAGATTGCGTACCTTGGAATCGATGAGAAGAGTTCTGAGAAGGGGCACACCTATGCCAGCATCCTGACCGACATCGACCGCTCGCGGGTACTTGACTTGGTGCCAGAGCGAAAGCTTGAAGCGGCCGTTGGTTTGTTGGAGACGCTCACGCCGGCGCAACGCCTGTCGGTCAAGGCGGTGGCCATGGATATGTGGCCTGCGTACATGAGTGCAACCAGGCAAAGCATGCCGCAGGCGGACATCGTGCACGACAAGTTTCACATCTCCAAGTACCTCGGCGAGGCGGTGGATGCGGTGAGAAAGCAGGAACACCGCAAATTGTCCCAAGCGGGCACATCCCCGTTGGCAGGCAGCAAATGGGCATGGCTGAAAAAGTATCCCGACGGCCGTAGCGCCGAGGCCATCGCGTTTCGGGCCTTGAACCAGCTCAACCTGAAAACCAGCAGAGCTTGGTGCATCAAGGAAAACTTCAGCCAGTTCTGGAGCTACAGCTACAAGGGTGCTGCCAGACGCTTCTTCAAGGCCTGGTCGAACAACGCGATGCGCAGCAAGTTGGAGCCAGTCAAAAAGGTAGTCAAGATGCTCAGGCGCCACGAAGACGGGCTGCTCAACTTCAGTAAACACAGAATCAGCAACGCCTGTGCAGAAGGTTTCAACAGTGCCATCCAACTCATCAAGGCAAATGCCCGTGGGTTCCGTAACTTCACCAACTACCGGGCAAGGATTCTGTTTCATTGTGGCAGGTTGAACTTGGCGATGGCCTAGGAAAAATTCACAGTGAATTCAACGAAGCTCCGAAAACATAAATAGTTTTCTTCTCAATTTCGAAAAGTTTGGTGCCACTCGACCAGCGGCCGCTGTTGATGTGGCTGCGCTCCGTTTCCCCTGGGTTGGCATTCTCGCCGCTGCAAGGCAGCACGCGGTGATCATTGTGGTCGTCTCGCCAACCAACGTTCGATATGCGCTGTCTAGAAAGGAAATGGCCAATACCGAAACCCCCCATGTTTTCTGGCGATTTACCCTAGCAGCCTTACGCAAAGCGTTTCAGCATAGAAACATGTCAGGAGCACGGGTTTAGTATGAACGAAAACATCAAGCTACATGGTCGAGATCAACGCGCTGATAGTGCAAATGAGTCGGTGACACAATCTGTCGAAATGCTCAAGGCGGTGATCAGTGGCGTGACGTACGAGGTTGTCGCTGCCCAGTTCGGCAAGTCGCGTACCGCCGTAGAGCGGCGGATCAAAGCGATAGCGGCCCAGTTAACCAAGGTAGTGGGCATCCAGGGTCTCAACGAGGAAGGCGCGGCCTTCGTCCGCCGTCTGCGAATACACCGAGAGGCGATCTTGATCGCGCTGGAGTCCTTCAAGCCAGCGGCACCCTTCGGTCCCCGGCAGACACGTATCGTCTCCCACGGGGAAATCGTTCAGGCAGCGCAGCGCATTAGGGGCCGCAGCAGTCGGCCGTGGCACGATCTCGCCCTGTTTTACATGTTGTTTGCCACAGGTGCCCGGCCATTGGAAATCGCGCGACTGGAAGTGCGAGACTACCTTGATTCGGACGGCAACGTTCGCCAGGAATCCAAGATACGGGCCGACGTGGCCATCACAGGAAAGATCAGACCCTTGCATTTCAGCAGTACCAAGCTTGACGAGGTGCTGGCGCAGTACCTGCAGGAGCGGCTGGCACTGAAGCTGGGTATATGCACAGCGGATGCTTATCGGGGTCTCGATCCTGATAGCCGTTTGTTCCTCTCGGCCGCAGGCGAAGGTTTCAAGATCACGCCCTATGGCAAAGAAGGACAGCGGCGCTTTCTGTGCCGTCCCATTCTGGAAACTTACGGCAAGCTGTTCAGGTATTCCGAACTGGAGGGCGTGACTGCACTATCGGTGCGACGCACCGTTATCTCTCGGCTGTATGAGCGTGGTGCCGACGAAAGCCAGGTCGGTCTTTTGCTGGGGATCAGTGAGCGTAGCGCAGTGAGGGAGTTGTTTTCCAGGCACAAACCGACCATTGCGGTTCTGGTTGACGAACTGATCTGAGGTGCCGGGTTTACTTGACGCCGAAATCCCGCCACATTTTGCTCTGTATTTATTGATGCTCTCCGGGCCGGGCGGCACAGCATGGTTGATTGGGAGCTTGTTAACTCACGACCGGCACGGCCGACAGGCGTGCCAATGAACGACGATTCATGGTTTAACTTCGCTTATTTTGAACAGACGTTTTGTTTACCTCGTTTTCTTCCTGTGGATTGCCATCGAAGATGGTACTGCGGCGGCGCTGAAGGTAGGCATCGCGGGTGAATGCGTATTTGTCGAGCGCAGCATGTTCCAGTATCGCAGTGGCTTTCAGCAATTCCGACCGGGTGTCAATGGCTCTCCCCACGGTCAAGGTGTTGCGCGTAGGGACATGCGCGATGTTGCCAACGATATCGCCCTGCATGTCCACAGGAAGTGCCACCGTCTCGCGCAGGCTGGAAGGTCCCAGCAAGGGCAGGGCAAGATAGGGACCGGGCGCGACCCCCCACCCCAATAACCCAGGGTATGACCGAAACCTTGGTGTGCTTCTCGATCCGCATCTCGCTAGCCACGTCCAGCACGCCCCCCACACCAAAGAAGGTATTGACGCCAAAACGGGCAAGGCTGTCTGCCGCCGCCTCGCCTTTGAGTTGCAGGGCGTTGTTCACAAACGGCCACGCATCTTCCAGATTGCCAAAAAAATTACCCACCCCGCGACGCACTTGCGCCGGCAGGACATCACGATAGGCGGTGGCCACGGGCTTGAGCACCGCCTTATCCACAGCGTCGTTGAACGGGAAGACGCCACGATTGAAGGGCTCAAGTGGATCGCGCGGATTGGCCGTGGGCCTGCTGGGACAGCCGGAGAGTGGACCAGTGGCGCGCCCGTTTCACCGATCGCCGTATCGCGCGGCTGTCCGGCGATGTGCACTGCTTCCGTGCGTGGAGTGCTGATGCATGTCACGGTTAGTCCCGTGGCTCGTTTCTTTCTGCCCCGTCATTTACCGGCTACAAGAGTTCGTCGTCGTGCTCGCCAATGAACGGTGCGGGGCCTGGGCGATCGGTCACTGTCCGGCTAAATCTCGGCGCCGGTGACGGTTGGAGCACGCCGTCGCGCTCAAAGAAGGTGCCGCGCGCGCTGTTGTGCGGGTGGCGTGCCGCCTCTTCGAGCGTCAGCACCGGTGCAAAGCACACGTCGCTTCCCTCCAGCAAGGCACACCAGTGCGCGCTGGGCTGGCTGCGGAAGATGTCGGTGACCTGGCGCTTGAGCGCCGGCCAGGCGGCCGGATCGCGTTGCCGTTGAAATTCGGGGTCGGTGATGCCGAGTTTTTCAAGAAACAGCGTATAAAACTGCGGCTCGAGCGCGGCGATCGAAATCCACTTGCCATCGGCGCACTCGTAGGTGTCGTAAAAATGCGCGCCACCGTCGAGCAAGTTGGCCTGCCGTTCGTTCTTCCACATTCCCAGCGCCTTGATGTCGCAGACGATGGAGGTGAGCAGGGCGGCACCGTCGGTGATGGCTGCATCGACCACCTGGCCGCGGCCGGAGCTGCGCGCTTCGAGCAAGGCGCAAACGATGCCGAAGGCGAGCATCATGCCGCCGCCGCCCAGGTCGCCGAGCATGGCCGGCGGGGCCACCGGCCCGCCTGCCGTGCGGCCGATCAGGCTGAGCGCTCCCGACAGTGCGATGTAGTTGATGTCGTGCCCGGCGGCCTGCGCCAGCGGGCCGTCCTGGCCCCAACCGGTCATGCGGCCATAGACCAGGCGCGGGTGGCGTGCCAGCAGCACGTCCGGGCCCAGGCCCAGCCGCTCCATCACGCCCGGGCGAAAGCCCTCGATGATGGCGTCGGCGCCGTCGACCAGCTCCAGCACCCGCTGCACGTCTTCGGGTGATTTCAGGTCGACCGCGATCGAACGCCGGCCGCGGTGCAGCACACTGCGCCGGCCGGCGGACAGGAAGGCGCCCTGTCCGCGGTCCTTGCCCTTGTCGGCCTTGCGGTCCAGGCGGATCACGTCGGCGCCCATGTCGGACAGCATCATCGCGCAGAACGGTCCGGGGCCGATGCCGCCGAACTCGATCACTTTCAAACCTTGCAAAGGACCACTCATTTGTCGTTACTCCTGAAATTGAATTAAAACCGCAAGCCAGCCGTTGGATACCCAGCCTGCGGTGCCTGACCTCATGCACTTTCTCATTGTCACGCAGCGCCTGACTATGCGTTCATGAGTTTTGAGCCATTTTTAAGCTGGGGGAATCTTTCTCGACGATGAAGGCCGAGATGACTTTGGCGCCATGGTGACGGTTGTGGGCGGGATGCCGAATCAAGCGCAAAACAGGGAGCGTAAATACTTCTTGCAAACCTGTCAAGCGTTAGATAGACTGGCGGCACTGTCGTTTTTGCCCATATCAATGGTAGTTTGGCCATTGGCGGCAAGACGATTTACCTGCGTTCACAGACGCTTCAACTTAAGGAGTTCATCATGAGTCACAAAGTCATCGTCGCCGGCGTAGGCATGATCCCGTTCACCAAGCCGGGCACCAGCGAGCCCTACCACGTGATGGGCGAGAAGGCCACGCGCCAGGCGCTGGCCGATGCCGGTGTGGACTACAGCCTGATCCAGCAGGCCTATGTGGGTTATGTGTATGGCGACTCCACCTGCGGCCAGCGCGCGCTCTACCCGGTGGGCATGAGCGGCATTCCCATCGTCAACGTCAACAACAACTGTTCCACCGGGTCGACGGCGCTGTTCCTGGCGCGCCAGGCGGTGGAAAGCGGCGCGGTCGATTGCGTGCTGGCGCTGGGCTTCGAGCAGATGGCCGCCGGGGCCATCAAGGCCCAGTTTACTGACCGGCCCACCCCTTTCGAAGAATTTGATCGCGCCACTGCCGAGCTGGTCGGGCACCCGGAAATTCCGTTGGCCATCCGCTACTTCGGCGGTGCCGGCAAGGCCCACATGGACAAGTACGGCACCCAGCTGTCGACCTTTGCCAGCATCCGCGCCAAGGCCAGCCGCCATGCGGCGAACAACCCGCTGGCGCTGTTCCGCAAGGAGGTCTCGGTTGATGACGTGATGAACGCACCGGTGCTGTGGGAGGGTGTGATGACCCGCCTGATGGCTTGCCCGCCGACCTGCGGCGCCGCTGCTGCGGTGATCTGCTCCGAAGCCTTCGCCAAAAAGCACGGGCTCGATACGCGCGTTTCGATTGCCGCCCAGGCGATGACGACCGATTTCCCCAGCACTTTCGAATCGCACGACATGATGCGCGTGGTCGGCTTCGACATGGCGCGCGAGGCGGCGCAGCAGGTGTACCAGCAGGCCGGTATCGGCCCGCAGGACGTGAACGTGGTCGAGCTGCATGATTGCTTCGCGCAGAACGAGTTGATCACCTACGAGGCGCTGGGCCTGTGTCCGGAGGGCGGCGCCGAGAAATTCGTGCTCGATGGCGACAACACCTACGGCGGCAAGGTGGTCACCAATCCGTCCGGCGGCCTGTTGTCCAAGGGCCATCCGCTGGGCGCCACCGGTCTGGCGCAGTGCTATGAGCTGACGCACCAGTTGCGCGGAACGGCGGACAAACGCCAGGTCAAGGGTGCGCGCGTGGCCTTGCAGCACAACCTCGGGCTGGGCGGCGCCTGCGTCGTCACGCTTTACCGGGCCGCGTGAGCGCAGGCGTGGACCTGGACAACAGGAGTTGCAAGTCATGATTGACAAAAAACACATCGGCTATGCGCCACCGCCCACCCTGTGGGAGGTGGAAAAAGGGCGCATCCGCTTTTTCGCCGAGGTGATCGGGGCCACCGACCCGATCTACACCGACGAAGCCGCTGCCCGTGCTGCGGGCTACCGCAACGTCGTCGCCCCGCCGACCTTCATCTTTGGTGCCGAGGGCGATTCGGGCGCGTTGATGACGCTGATCGACACGCTCGAGATCGACCTCGGCAAGGTACTGCACGGCGAGCAGCGCTTTGACTACCACGCGCCGGTGTGCGCCGGCGACACGCTGCGCCTGGAGTCCAAGGTCAGCGATATTTATGACAAAAAGGGCGGGGCGCTCGAGTTCGTGGTCAAGGACACCCGGGTCACCAACCAGTTGGGCGAGCATGTGGCCGACCTGCACGCGGTGATCGTCGTGCGCCACGCCTGAAGGAATATTCATGAACGTTCAAGTAAAAATGATGGAGGTCGGTGACGACATGCCCGTGCTGGAATTGCCGCCCATCACCCGCACCACCCTGGCCCTGTTTGCCGGCGCCTCAGGCGACCACAACCCGATCCACATCGACATCGACTTCGCCCACGGCGCGGGCATGAAGGACGTGTTCGCGCACGGCATGCTGTCGATGGCCTACCTCGGGCGCGCGCTCACCGAATGGGTGCCGCAACGCCAGATTCTGAGCTATGGCGTGCGCTTCGCGGCCCTGACCCAGCTCGGCGACCGCGTGCGCTGCAGTGGCAAGGTGGTCGAAAAGCTAGAGCATGCAGGCCGGCCCTGTGTGCGCGTTCAAATCAGCGCGACGAAAGCGACAGGCGAAATCACGCTGGCCGGCGAGGCGTTGCTTGCCTTGAACTGAGGCCCGCCGTTTGGCGGCCCGACTTTTTATTTCTTTCCTTTTAATCAACAAGCAAGGACACCCATCATGAAAAAACTCGAAGGCAAAGTGGCCATCGTCTCCGGATCGGGTCGCGGCATTGGTCGCGCCATTGCCATGAAGCTCGCCAGCGAAGGCGCCAAAGTGGTCGTCAACGACCTCGACGCCGCCCCGGCCGAGCAGACCGTGGCCGATATCAAGAAGGCCGGCGGCCAGGCGCTGGCCTGTGCCGGCAGCGTCACCGCTGACGGCTTTGCCGACAAGTTCGTCAAGACCGCCATCGACGGCTTTGGCGGCCTGGACATCATCATCAACAACGCCGGCTACACCTGGGACAACGTGATCCAGAAAATGACCGACGAGCAGTGGAACGCGATCATCGACGTGCACCTGACTGCGCCGTTCAAGATCCTGCGCGCCGCGGCCGACTTCTTGCGTGCCGCCTCCAAAAAAGAGGCCGAGGCCGGGCAGGAAGTGTTCCGCAAGGTGGTCAACATCTCGTCGATTGCGGGCCTGGGCGGCAATGCGGGCCAGGTCAACTACTCGGCCGCCAAGGCCGGTGCCGTGGGCCTGACGCTGGCGCTGGCCAAGGAATGGGGTCGCTACAAGGTCAACGTCAACTGCGTGGCTTTCGGCATGATCAAGACACGGCTGACCGAAGCCCCCGCCAGCGGCGACGCGTCGATCGACGTCGAGGGCCGCAAGATCAAGGTCGGCGTCAACCCCGATCTGCTGGCGATGATGGAGCGCAGCATCCCCCTGGGCCGCGCAGGCACGCCGGACGAGGCGGCTGGCTCGGTCTACCTGCTGTGCACGCCGGAGTCCAACTACGTCAGCGGCCAGACCCTGGTGTGCGGCGGCGGCATGATGATCTGAAGCGCAACAGTGTCACCGGGATTCACCAACGTATCAGCAGCGGCATGAGCAAGGCAAGAGACGGTTTATCAGGAGACAAAGACATGAGTGAAGCGAAAACGGTTGTGCATGAGGCGGGGAGCGGCGCTGCCGCGGTCAAGGGCGCGCCCTTGGCGCAAAGAAGGCAGGCCCTGGCGCAGCGAATCCCGGTGTGGTCGCGGCTGACCATTGGCGACTGGTTCGACCGTCTGGCCACCGAGTTCGCAGGCCGGGAGCATATCGTCACGCTGGAGCGGCGCTATACCTACGCCCAATCGCGCCAGCTGGTGGACCGGCTGGCCAAGAGCCTGATCAGGCTCGGCGTCAAGCGCCGGGAGCATGTGGCGATGTTGTTTCCGACGGTGCCGGAAATGGCGCTGCTGCAGCTTGCGGTGGCGAAAATCGGTGCGGTCAGCGTGCCGCTGAACGAACGCCTGGGGGTGGTTGAACTCGAATACCAGGTGCGGCAATCGGACAGCGTCTACCTGATTGCGATGGATAAGTTTGCTGACCGCAACTACATCGAAAAGATCAGCGCCATCCTGCCGGAAATGCGCGGCGCCGCAGGCGACTGGCGCGCAGAGCGGTTTGCGGCGCTGCGCGGCGTCGTCATCAAGTCGCCGGGCGGCGCGCGCCATGCGGGCGCGCTGGACTGGGAGGACTTCCTGCGGTTGGGTGAAAGCGTCTCCGACGCGGCGCTGCGCGAGCGCCAGCAGGCCTCGCGCTACCCGGACGAAGTGGTGTTGATCTGCTACACCTCCGGCACCACGGGCAGCCCCAAGGGCGTGATGATTACCCACGACATGCTGATGCGCAGCGCCTACAGCGCCGCATTCAGTCAGGGTTTCGTCGACGGTGAGCGGCTTGCCAGTCCGCTGCCCCTGCATCACATATTCAGCTATGTCGAAGGCTTTCTGGCCACGCTGTTCGTCGGCGGCGCGTACATACCGCAGGCGCTGTTCGATGCCGGCGAGTTCTTGGCGCTGCTGGCGGCGAGCAAGGCGACCCGCATCGCCAGTGTCCCGACGATTGCCATCGCGCTGTTGACCCATCCTGATCTGAAGCAGCATGACCTCGGCGCATTGCGCAGCATGATCAATGCAGCGGCCGCGACGCCGCTGTGGGTCTGGGAGGCGCTGCGGCGCGACCTGGGCATCAGTGAGATGAACACCGGCTGGGGCATGACCGAAGTCTCGGCCGCTGCCATGTACACGCCCTTCGGTGCGTCGCTGCAGGTCATCACCGAAACCGTCGGCCAGGAAAAGCCGGGGGGCGTCGCTGGCCAGGAGGAGTTTTCCGGCGCGCTGGTGGAGTTCAAGCTGATCGACCCGGTGACCAAGGAGGACTTGCCGCCGGACGTGACCGAAGGTGAACTTGCGGTGCGCGGCAACATTGTCACGCGTGGCTACTACAACAAGCCGGTCGAAACCGGCGAGGCGATCGACAAGGACGGCTGGCTGCGCACCGGCGATGTTTTCAAGCGGCGCGACGACGGGTTTTACGAGATCACCGGCCGCGCCAAGGACTTGTACAAGATCGGCGGCGAGCAGGTCGCTCCCAAGGAGATCGAGGAGATCATCTGCGGCCACGAAACGGTCAACCAGGTCTACATTTGCGGCGTGCCGGACGAACGCATGGGCGAAGTGGGCGCCGCATTCGTCCAGTTCAAGGCGGGGCAGGACTGCACCCAGGCCGAGCTGGTGGCCTTTGTTGAAAGTCGGGTCGCGCGTTTCAAGATACCGAAGTACTGGATGTTTGTTGAAGCGTTTCCGATGACCGCGACGGGCAAGGTGCAGAAATTCATGCTGCGACAGATCGCAACCGAAAAATTCGGGCTCGCTCAAAATCGCAGCCGCAGCGCCAACTGACCGCTTCCCGCGATCACCACACGAAAGGACAGCCCATGAACCAAGCCCCCAGCGCAGCTGAATTTGCCTTGCAGGGAAATTTGAGCCGGCGCGTCAACGTCGGCGACATGCTGACACGCAGCGCCGCGCGCACGCCGCACAAAATAGCGCTGGTCGAAGGGCCGCGCCGCCTGAGCTACCGGGAATTGAACGAATGGGTGAACCGCTCGGCCCACGGGCTTGTTGCGCTGGGTTACCGCCCCGGCGATGCGCTCGGCCTGATGTCGGGCAACTGCATCGAGTTTCTCGTCACCTACTACGCCTGCGCCAAGATTGGCGTCGTCTGCACGCCGCTGAACCTGTTCTGGCGCCAGGGCGAACTCAGCTATGTGCTTGGCCATGCGCAGGTGCGCGGCGTGGTGGCGCAGCAGCGTTGGCTGGGCGAGCTGGCGCTGGTCCTGGGGGACTTGCCCGGCGTGCGCGAGGTGATTGCGATCGAAGGCCCGGTGCCCGCGGACGCGGGCCTGCCGCAGCGCATCGAGTCGCTGTCGCTGCAGCAGCTCGGGGCCGGCCAGCCTGCCACCGAGCCGGAAGTTCTGGTGGACGACCGGGCGGCGCTGTCCTACCTCTATACCAGCGGCACCACCTCGGCACCGAAGGGCGTGGTCGGCAACCATCTGGCGATTTATCTTGAAACCCTGGGTGTTGTCATTGACCTCGAAATGAAGGCCGGCGACCGGGTCGCGGCCATGATGCCGATGTTTCACACCGCGCAGCTCAATGCCTTTTGCACGCCCACCCTTGCATCGAGCGCCACGCTCTACATCCTCGAAGCGTTCGATGCAAAAAACCTGCTTGATCTGATCGACGCCGAGCAGATCACAATGACTTTCGGCCTGCCCATGATGTACCGCGCGATGCTGGAGGAGCAACAGCAGCGTCCGCGCACGGTGTCTAGCCTGCGGCGCGCCGTCTATGCCATGGCGCCGATGCCCGACGATGACCTGCGCCGTCTCATGGACGTGTTTGGCTGCGAGCTTTCGCTGATGTTCGGCCAGACCGAAATGAGCCCGGCCTCGACCTGTTTTCGCCCTGAGCATCAGTTGTCGCACCCGGGCGCGGTGGGCATGCCATCGATCAATGTGCAGGTTGGCATCATGGACGACGTGGGTCAGTTGCTGCCCTGGGGGCAGTCGGGCGAGATCGTCTATCGCAGCCCGCACCTGCTGACCGAATACCTGCATGACGAGAAGGCGACCCAGGAGGCGTTCACGCACGGCTGGTTCCATTCGGGTGATGTGGGGCATTTCGACGCCGATGGCATGCTGTGGTTCGAGGATCGTTACAAGGACGTCATCAAGTCCGGGGGCGAGAACATTGCTTCGATCGAGGTCGAGAAAGCCCTGTATGCGGTCGAACCCAAACTCGCTGAAGTGGTTGTGGTGGGGCTGGCGCACGAGCGCTGGGGCGAGGCCGTGACGGCGGTGGCCACGCTGCGTCCCGGCGAAACCATTGACACCGACGAGGTGCTGGCCAGGCTGCGGCAAAAACTCAGCCCGTTCAAATGCCCCAAGGCCCTTCTCGTGATTGATGCGATGCCCAAGACGGCAACCGGCAAGATCCAGAAGGCCAAGGTGCGCCAGACCTTTGCTGACTATTTCCGGCGCTGACCAACACCAGGCACGGCAGGCCGCCCGCGGGCCGACCTGCCAGCCGGGCTTCGCACGAGTGATGCAGAGACGAAAAACACAAGAAAGGTGATTCCCCATGTCAAGTGATACGACAACCCTTGCGACCGACAACATTTCCACCCAACTGGCCGCCTTCGCACACGGCCTGAAGCCCGACATGCTGCCCGCGGCCGTGGTCGAGCAGGCCAAGCTGCTGATGCTCGACGCACTGGGCATCGCCCTGGCCTCGTCCGGGCAGGACTTTGCGCACTGCGCCTACCGCGGCCTGCAGGCGCTGGGCGGCGCGGGTGACAGCGCCGTCATGGGGGCCTTTGCCTCCCTGCCGCTGCGCGACGCGGTGCTGATGAATGGCATCCTGGTGCATGGGCTGGATTTTGACGACACTCACCCTGGCGCCATCACCCACCCCAGCGCCAGCGCCTTTCCGCTGGCGCTGGGTCTGGCGGCGCAGCGGCATGCCAGCGGGGCCGAGATGATCATGGCCTATGTGTTGGCGATCGAAGTGGCCGCCCGCCTGGGTGCGGCGGCCCACGGCGGCTTTCACGACGTCGGCTTTCACCCGACCGGTCTGGTGGGCGCTTTCGGCTGTGCGCTGGCGGCGGGCAAGCTGATGGGGCTGGACCAGGCCGGCCTGGCGCACGCGCAGGGCGTGGTGCTGTCGATGGCCTCCGGCAGCATGGAGTTTTTGAGCGACGGCGCCTGGACCAAGCGCATGCACCCGGGCTGGGCCGGCGTCAGCGGGCTGACCGCCACGGCGCTGGCCGGTGCCGGATTCCGCGGCCCGTCGCAGCCCTATGAAGGGCGCTTCGGCCTGTATGCCAGCCACCTGGCCGCGCGCGGCCTGAATGCCGATATGGCGCTGTGCACACGCGGCCTGGGCGAGCGCTGGGAGCTGATGGAAGTGGCGGTCAAACTCTACCCGACCTGCCACTTCACGCACGCCAGCATCGATGCCGCGCTGGCGCTGCGCGCTGCCGGTCTGCGCGCTGACGAGGTCGCTTCGGTACAGGTGCTGCTGCCGCAAGGGGTGCACCCGGTGGTGTGCGAGCCGGTGGCGGCCAAGCGCCGCCCGGCCAATGTGTACGAGTCGCAGTTCAGCATCCACCATCTGGTTGCCGTGGCGCTGCTGCGCGGCCAGCTCGGACTGGCCGAACTGGATGCGTCCAACCTGGCCGACCCGCAGGTGCAGGCGCTGGCCGACCGCATCGAGCACCTGGCCGACCCCGATGCCGATTACCCCACCTTCTTCTCCGGCGAGCTGCGCGTGCGCACGCACGACGGGCGCGAGCTGCGCCACCGCGAGGCCGCGCACCGCGGCGCGCCGGGGCGCCCCATCACGGCCGCCGACATCGAAGCCAAATTCATGGGCAACGCGCTGCTGGCCCTGCCGCGCGAGCAGGCGCTGCGCCTGCGCGACGCCATGCTGAGCGCCGATCGCGCCCCAGACGCCGCTGCCCTGGCGCAGACACTGACCCAATCCAACAACACTTCCGGAGCCCTCTGATGACAACCAGCCAAGCCGTGGCCTTTGATGCCGAAAAAGAAAATATGGTGCTCGACGCTGTCGAACGCTTCGTCGAGCGCGAGATCAAGCCGGTGGCGCAGCGCCTTGAACACGCCGACGAATGGCCGGCCGACATTGTCGCCGGCATGCGCGACATGGGCCTGTTCGGCTGCATCATTCGCGAGGAATACGGCGGCCTGGGCCTGTCGGCCAGCACCTATGCCAAGGTGGTGGAGCGCATCGCACGGGTCTGGATGTCAGTCTCGGGCATCATCAACTCGCACCTCATCATGGCCGCCTGCGTGCAGCGCAACGGCACCGAGGCGCAGCGCCAGCATTTTCTGCCGCGCTTTGCCAGCGGCGAGCTGCGCGGCGGCCTGGCCCTGACCGAGCCCGACTGCGGCACCGACCTGCAGGCGGTGCGCACGGTGGCCCGGCGCGACGGCGACCACTACATCATCAACGGCACCAAGACCTGGATCTCCAACGGCATCCACGGCCAGGTCTTTGCCGTGCTGGTCAAGACCGACCCCGAGGCCCAGCCGCGCCACCGCGGCATGAGCCTGTTCATCTGCGAGAAGGGCCCCGGTTTTACCTCCACCAAAAAGCTGGAAAAGCTCGGCTACAAGGGCATCGACAGCGCCGAGCTGGTGTTCGACAACTTCCGCGTGCCGGCCGCCAATCTGGTCGGCGGCGTGGAAGGGCAGGGCTTCAAGCATGTGATGGGCGGGTTGGAGCTCGGGCGCATCAATGTGGCGGCGCGCGGCGTCGGCGTGGCGCGCGCCTGTCTGGAAGAATCGGTGGCCTATGCTCAGCTGCGGCGCACCTTTGGCAAGCCGATCTGCGAGCACCAGGCGATCCAGCTCAAGCTGGCCGACATGGCGACCCGGGCCGAGGCCGCACGCCTGCTGGTGGAGCAGGCCGCCAAGGCGTATGACGCCGGCCAGCGCTGCGACATGGAAGCGGGCATGGCCAAGCTGTTCGCCAGCGAGGCGGCGGTCGAGAACTCGATGGAGGCCCTGCGCATCCATGGCGCCTACGGGTACTCGAAGGAAATGAACGTCGAGCGCTACTACCGCGACGCGCCGCTGCTGTGCATCGGCGAGGGCACCAACGAGTTGCAGCGCCTGATCATTTCCGCCCAGCTGGTGGAGCGCAGCCCGATTTGAGACTTACCAAAAAGAACGGTTGATGCCTCGTCCATTGCCCGGCAGACTCCCGGTGGGTGCGTTGTGCTGGGCCTGGATGTGATCCCTCATGCGCCAGCCCACCACCTGGCGGCTGAACAAGTCAATCACCGCCGTCAGGTACGGGCTGGGGAAAGTAATGAATAATCCATGCATTCAGATGTGTTTGAAAAGAGGTTCCATATGAAGACGATCAGCAAACAGGTGATGCGCCAGAAGGCGGTGAGCAATGTCCTGGCGTCGCTGCGCATTGAGAAGCTGCAACCCAGCGACGAAGTGGTGCGTGGCATGAACGCCTGTGTTTCGGGTAAGGAAACCACCGCCAACGTTCGACAGCGAGTGATGCGCCAACATGTCACGCTACGAAGCGTCTGACGTCTACGCTTACCCAGGCTCAATCATTCTGATCAACAAGGCCAATATCCACGATCAGGGGGCTTTAGACGCGTTTGAGGCGGATGCCACTGCGCTGCGGATGCTGGAGCTGATTGAGGCCCCGATCGAGGGCCGCTTCGATCTGGCTCATCTGTGCGAGATTCATCGTTTCCTTTTTCAGGATGTGTACGAGTGGGACGGCCAGATACGGACAGTGGACATTAGCCGGGGGAGTAGCCGTTTTGCCCACGTCCCCATGATCGATAGCTATCTCGGTGGGGAGCTGTCCAAGCTTGCCAAAGAAAACTGGTTGCGTGATTTGCCGCCAGATCGTTTCATCGAAAATCTGCTTCTGGTTTGAAACCTCGCCCTTCAGGGCGATGGGAGCCGACCCCGGCCTGAAGGCCGGGGTTTCAGGCGAGCGTTTTGGGAGGGGATGCAAACCCTTTCCAAAACATGTTTGACCGACAGGCCTGAAGGCCTGTCGCTAATTTCTTGCTCGAGCGTTTGGCCCACTACATGGGCGAGATCAACGCCACCCACCCGTTTCGCGAAGGCAATGGTCGCACCCAGCGGCTTTTTTGCGCGCAATTGGCTGAGCAGGCAGGGTACTTCATCAACTTCGAAACCATCAATCAGCCCAAGATGTACGAGGTGATGATCGCCAGCTATAACGGCAACGCAAAGCCTTTGGAAGGCTTGCTGGCTGAGATCACGGCGATTATCGAAGACGGTGATGAGGACGGCGGCGCGTGAGGCAGGCTGTTAGCCGGGGGCAAGAGTCCCCGACCCGGCATGTGCCGTGGCGCGCCACCGGGTCTGCGGCCTGATTCAGCGGCGCGGGCCCCGCCGCCTCACATCAAACCCGTTCCAGAATCACGGCAATGCCCTGTCCCACGCCGATGCACATGGTGCACAGCGCATAGCGCCCGCCAGAGCGGTGCAGCTGGTTGACCGCCGTGGTCGCCAGGCGCGCACCGCTGGCGCCCAGCGGGTGGCCCAGGGCGATGGCGCCGCCGTTGGGGTTGACGCGCGGGTCGTCGTCCTGCAGACCCAGCAGGCGCAGCACCGCCAGGCCCTGGGCGGCAAAGGCTTCATTGAGTTCGATCACGTCCATTTGCTCTAGCCGTAAGCCGGTGAGGGCCAGCACTTTTTGCGTGGCCGGTGCCGGGCCGATGCCCATCACACGCGGCGGCACGCCGACGGTCGCCATGCCCACCACGCGGGCGCGCGGCGTCAGTCCCTGTTTGGCGGCAGTGGCTTCGTCGGCCAGCAGCAGGGCGCAGGCGCCGTCGTTCACGCCGCTGGCATTGCCGGCCGTGACCGTGCCTTCGGGCCGGACCACGCCTTTGAGCTTGGCCAGCGACTCCATCGTGGTGGCGCGCGGGTGCTCGTCCTGGCTCACGACAATGGGCTCGCCTTTCTTCTGCGCCAGTGTGACCGGCGTGATTTCGGCGTCAAAGTAGCCGATTTTTTGCGCGGCAACGGCCTTGAGCTGGCTGTTCAAGGCCATCTTGTCCTGGTCGTCGCGGCTGATTTTGTAATCGGTGGCGACGTTCTCCGCGGTTTCCGGCATGGAGTCCACGCCATAGCGTTCTTTCATCAGCTTGTTGATGAAGCGCCAGCCAATGGTGGTGTCGTACAGCGCGTTGGCGCGGCTGAAGGCGCTGTCCGCCTTGGGCATCACAAAGGGCGCGCGGCTCATGCTCTCGACCCCGCCGGCAATCATGAGCGAGGCTTCGCCGGACTTGATGGCGCGCGCCGCCGTGCCCAGGGCATCCAGGCT
The DNA here is from genome assembly GCF_003347515.1 of Rhodoferax ferrireducens. Classification (GTDB taxonomy): domain Bacteria; phylum Pseudomonadota; class Gammaproteobacteria; order Burkholderiales; family Burkholderiaceae_C; genus Rhodoferax. The sequence goes on from NZ_QEII01000290.1 coordinate 285,389, forward strand.
GGAGCCGCAGAGGCGGTTGATGGTGGCGCCCGGCACCTCCAGCGGCAAGCCGGCGAGCAGACTGGCCATGCGCGCGACATTGCGGTTGTCTTCACCGGCCTGGTTGGCGCAGCCGTAGATCACGTCGGTCACGGCCTGCCAGTCCACGCGCGGGTTGCGTGCCATCAGGGCCTTGAGCGGCAGGGCGGCCAGGTCGTCGGCGCGGACGCTGCTCAAGGCGCCGCCGTAGCGGCCGAAGGGGGTGCGGATGGCGTCGCAGATGAAGGCTTGGTTCATGGGGATATCTCTTTCAGGAAGTCAGTAAAGCGGTGAGTTCAGCCAACACAAAACTCGGGCCAGCTTGCTGCGCCAGAGTTTTCATGTCTTGCTCCAGTGCGGCCCGGTTCTGTTGTCTTGCCCAAAATACAGGTCCACCTTCCCAGCGTGGGAAGCCGTAGCCCTGTACCAGCACCACGTCAACATCAGTCACCCTGCTGGCAACACCCTCGGCCAGCAACAGCGCGGCTTCGTTGACCATGGCCAAGAGGGCGCGGCGCTGGATCTCGGCGGCGTCAAGGTGTCGCCGATGGATGCCGCGCCGGGTGGAGGCCTGCTCGATCACACGGCGCACCAAGGCATCGGTAGTTTTGACCTGTTGGCCTTCGATGTAGGCGTAATAACCGGCGCCTGTTTTGCGCCCCAGTCGGCCTTGCTCGCATAGCTGGTCAAGGATGTCCACATAGCGCTCACGCGGGTCGCGTGTGCTGGCCTGGGCTTTTCGCATGCGCCACGCAATGTCCAGCCCCGAGAGGTCGGCCACGGCAAATGGGCCCATGGCAAAGCCAAAGGCTTGCAGCGCGGTGTCCACCTCCTCGGGCCAGGCGCCGTCTTCCAGCATGAACTCGCACTGCTTGCGGTAGGCGTTGTAGATGCGGTTACCGATGAAGCCGAAGGCATTGCCGGTGAGCACCGGCAGCTTGCGCAACTTCTTGCCCAGGTCCATGCCCGTGGCCAATACGTCGGCACCGGTCTGGGCACCGCGCACCACTTCCAGCAGCTTCATGACGTTGGCGGGGCTGAAAAAGTGCAGGCCCAGCACGTCTTGTGGGCGACCCGTGACGTTGGCAATGGCGTCCACGTCCAGGTACGAGGTGTTGGTGGCCAGTACTGCGCCGGGGCGGGCATGGGCGTCGATCTTCCTGAAGACCTCTTGCTTGACGGCCAGGTCTTCAAATACCGCCTCAATCACCAGGTCGGCCCGGCTCAGCTGCGCCCAGTCGGTGCTGGGGGTCAAGCGCGCTTCGCTGGCGGCTGCCACATTCGCTTTGAGCTTGCCGGCTGCTATGCGCCCCTGGTAGTGCTCAGTCACCCGCTGGCGTCCCCGTTGCAGGGCGGCCGTGTCCTGTTCCAGCAAGATGACGTTCAAGCCTGCATCCAGGGCGCAAATCGCAATGCCGGCCCCCATGGTGCCCGCACCGATGATGGCAACGGTGTCAACGCGGCGCGCATCGGCTTGCAAGGCGAGCGGTAATTTGCTGGCTTCCCTCTCGGTAAAAAATTGGTAACGCAGTGCCTTGGCCGGGGTGCTGGGGATCAGTTGCAGGAAGAGCGCGCGTTCGAGCTGGAGGCCCTCTTCAAACGCGCCAGAAGCTGCATTCAAGGCATCCAGCAGGGCTGCGTAGGCAGGCTGAAGCCGTTGTCGCGGGGTCAGCTTCTCTCGCTGGGCGGTCAAGATGGCCTGCGCGACGCAGGCATCAAGTTCGCGATCGCGGGCTCGGGGCAAGGGCGTGCCGCGTTCAGCCAGCTCGCTGGCCCACGCTGAAGCCGATGCAAGGAGATCCATGGAAACCACCTGGTCGAGCAAGCCTGATTCGGCAAGTTGGCGAGCCGTCTGGGGTGATCCACTTTGAATCAGGGTCAGCGCAGTCGCCATGCCAACCAGACGCGGCAGGCGTTGCGTGCCGCCGGATCCCGGGATGAGGCCCAGCAGGATCTCGGGCAATCCCAGTTTTGCGGTCTCCAGCGCCACGCGTCCATGGCAGGCCAAGGCCAGTTCAAGTCCACCCCCCAGAGCCACGCCACCGATGGCGGCTACCACAGGTTTTCGGCACGCTTCCACGCGTTCAAGGACAGTGCGCAACATCGGTTCGGCCAGTTGCAGGGGCGTCCCGAACTCGCTCATGTCGGCGCCCGCCGAAAATGCCTTGTCGTTGCCGGCAAGGACAATGCCCTTGACCCCGGGGTCGGATTCGGCCGTGTCCAGTGCCGCGACGATGCGCTGACGTAGCGCATGCCCAAGGCTATTGACGGGCGGATTGTCCAGCGTAATGACCGCAATGGCGCCGTGAACTTCAAGCATGTAAGGTATCCGGGTCAAGTGGGGTGAAATACAGTAGGGTTGTGCGGGCTCAAAGCGCGGCGACCAGTTCGGGCACAGCCGTGAACAAATCGGCCTCCAGCCCATAGTCCGCCACCGAGAAGATAGGCGCTTCCGGGTCTTTGTTGATCGCCACGATCACCTTGGAATCCTTCATGCCGGCCAGGTGCTGAATGGCACCGCTGATGCCGCACGCCACATACAGCTGCGGCGCCACAATCTTGCCGGTCTGCCCCACCTGCCAGTCGTTGGGCGCGTAGCCCGCATCCACCGCCGCACGGCTGGCTCCCATCGCGGCCCCGAGCTTGTCGGCCAGCGGGGTCATGACTTCCATGAACTTCTCATTGGAGCCTAGAGCCCGGCCACCCGAGACGATGATCTTGGCCGCGGTCAGTTCGGGGCGGTCATTTTTGGCGATTTCACTGCCCATGAAGGCGGATTGGGCACTGGCCTCGACGGCGGCAAGGCTCTCCAGCGCAGCAGAACCACCGGTGGCCGCGGCCGGATCAAACCCCGTGCTGCGCACGGTCAGAACTTTGATGGCGTCCAGGCTCTGAACCGTGGCAATGGCGTTGCCCGCGTAGATCGGGCGCTCAAAAGTGTCTGGGCTATCAACCTTGGTGATGTCAGAGATTTGACCCACATCGAGTTGGGCCGCCACGCGTGGCGCGATGTTTTTGCCACTGGCCGTAGCAGGGAACAAGAGGTGGCTGTAGTTGGCGGCGATAGCCAGTACTTGGGCGGCCACATTTTCAGCCAGTCCATTGGCAAAGCCATCGCCCTCGACATGGAGAACCTTGGTGACACCGGCGATCTGAGTCGCCGCAGCGGCGGCAGAAGCGGCATCTAAGCCTGCCACCAGCACGTGTACCTCCCCCCCGCATTGACTGGCGGCAGTCACGGTGTTGAGGGTGGCGCCCTTGAGGGTGGCGTTGTCATGTTCGGCAATAACTAAGGATGTCATGAATTTGCTCCTGGCAAGCTTGTCATTGCGGGCTTGACCCGCAATCCACAGTGGCGTGCCACGATGGATCCCGGATCCTGATCCGGGATGACGGGATTAATTAGATTACTTTGGCTTCGTTTTTCAGCTTGGCAACCAGCGTGGCGACGTCTGGTACCTTGATGCCGGCGCTGCGCTTGGGGGGCTCGCTCACACGCAAGGTCTTGATGCGCGGTGTCACGTCGACACCCAAGTCTTCGGGCTTGAAGATGTCCAACTGCTTTTTCTTGGCCTTCATGATGTTGGGCAAGGTGACGTAGCGTGGCTCGTTCAAGCGCAGGTCCGTGGTGATGATGGCCGGCAGGCTGATGGAGAGGGTCTCGGAGCCGCCATCCACTTCGCGGGTGACACGGGCCTTGCCATCGATCACTTCAAGCTGGCTGGCAAAGGTGGCTTGCGGCAAATCACAAAGACCCGCCAGCATCTGGCCGGTCTGGTTGCAGTCGTCGTCAATGGCCTGCTTGCCCAGGATGATGAGGCCGGGTTGTTCCTTGTCCACCAGCGCCTTGAGCAACTTGGCCACCGCCAGGGGTTGCAGTTCGGCTGTGGTTTCAACCAGGATGGCACGATCCGCGCCGATGGCCATGGCCGTGCGCAGGGTTTCCTGGCATTGGGTCACACCGCAGGACACGGCGATGACTTCAGTTGCCACGCCTTTTTCCTTCAGGCGCACGGCTTCTTCGATCGCAATCTCGTCAAACGGGTTCATGCTCATTTTGACGTTGGCGATGTCAACGCCGCTGTTGTCCGATTTGACCCGAACTTTCACGTTGTAATCTACAACGCGTTTGACTGCTACAAGTATTTTCATGAGGGTGTTCTCCGTGCGTTTCAGAAGGCTGCAATACCGGTGATCGCGCGACCAAGAATAAGTGCATGGACGTCGTGGGTGCCTTCATAGGTGTTGACCACTTCCAGGTTCACCAGGTGCCGTGCAACGCCGAATTCGTCACTGATGCCATTGCCGCCCAGCATGTCGCGCGCGGTGCGGGCAATGTCCAACGCCTTGCCGCAGCTGTTGCGCTTCATGATGGACGTCGCCTCCACGGCGGCCGAGCCCTCGTCTTTCATGCGTCCCAGTCGCAAACAGCCCTGCAGGCCGAGTGAGATGTCGGTCAGCATGTCGGCCAGTTTTTTCTGGATCAGCTGGTTCGCGGCCAGGGGTTTGCCGAACTGTTGGCGATCGAGCACATACTGGCGTGCACGTTGAAAGCAGTCTTCGGCGGCGCCGAGCGCACCCCAGGCAATGCCGTAACGGGCCGAGTTCAGGCAAGTGAACGGGCCCTTGAGTCCGCGCACGTCAGGAAAGGCGTTTTCTTCCGGGCAGAAAACCGCATCCATCACGATTTCGCCAGTGATGCTGGCGCGCAGGCCCACCTTGCCGTGGATGGCGGGGGCGGAGAGGCCTTTCCAGCCTTTTTCCAGCACGAAGCCGCGGATGGAGCCCTCATCGTCCTTGGCCCACACCACGAACACGTCGGCGATCGGGCTGTTGGTGATCCACATCTTGGCGCCGCTCAGGCTGTAGCCGCCGGGCACTTTGCGCGCGCGCGTGATCATGCTGCCCGGGTCGGAGCCGTGGTTCGGCTCGGTCAACCCGAAGCAGCCGATGGACTCGCCGGTGGCAAGCCTGGGCAGGTACTTCTGTTTTTGCGCCTCGGTGCCGAACTCGTTGATCGGTACCATGACGAGTGACGATTGCACGCTCATCATCGAACGGTAGCCCGAGTCGATCGCTTCGACCTCGCGTGCGACCAGGCCGTAACACACGTAGTTCAGACCCGCGCCGCCATAGGCTTCAGGGATGGTGGCGCCCAGCAGGCCGAGCGCCCCCATTTCCCGAAAGACGGCCGTATCGGTTTTTTCCTGGCGGAAGGCCTCAACGATGCGCGGCGCCAGACTGCTCTGGCAGTAGGCACGCGCGGCTTCGCGCACGGCGCGTTCGTCATCGGTGAGTTGGCTGTCGAGCAAAAGCGCGTCCTGCCATTGAAATTTGGCGTTTGAGGTTTTGGTCATGGTTGAAATAATTAGGGGTCAATGATCGAAAAGTGGTCCGGGCATCAGGCTGCGCGCAATCACCAGTTGCTGTATTTGGCGGGCAACCTCGAACCCGGCCATCACCTTTACTTCCATGGTCAGCCCCATGCCCCCGTGGGCTTCGGGAGTGGACACGCCAAAGAGACCCAGTTCCTTCATGTCTCGCACTATTGTCTTGGGGATTTGGTCGGTTTCGCCAACGCAGGCCTCATGCGGCACCCGCTTCTCGCGCACAAAGCGCGCAAGGGTGTCGAGCAACAGACTGGGGGGGTCCGAGTCTCTGATCATGGGTTTTCCCGGTGCTTTACTTGACGTATTTGCGGAACTCGGGCTTGCGCTTTTCGCGGAAGGCATTACCGCCCTCGGCCGACTCGGGGGTCTCGTAGTACATTTTGAGCGCATGCATGGCCAGGCCGCCCATGCCGCGGATCATTTCGGTGTCCACGTTGAAGGACTTCTTGGCCAGGGCGATGGCGGTCGGGCTCTTTTCGAGGATTTCCTCGCACCACTTGCGCACTTCGGCGTCGAGCTGGTCGTGCGGCACCACGGCGTTGACCAGGCCCATCTCCAGCGCTTGCTGCGCGTTGTAACGGCGGCACAGGTACCAGATTTCGCGGGCTTTTTTCTCGCCCACCACGCGCGACAGCAGGGCCGTGCCAAAGCCGGGGTCGACCGAGCCGACCTTGGGGCCGACCTGGCCGAGCTGGGCATTTTCAGAAGCGATGGCCAGGTCACAAATGGTCACCAGCACGTTGCCGCCGCCAATGGCAAAACCATTCACGCGGGCAATCACGGGCTTGTTGCAGTCGCGGATGGCGCTTTGCAGTTCTTCAATCGGCAGGCCAATGACGCCACGGCCACCGTAGCCACCGTCCTGGGTGCTCTGGTCGCCGCCGGTGCAAAACGCCTTGTCGCCGGCACCGGTCAGCACCACCACGCCAATGCTTTTGTCCCAGTCCGCATCCTTGAAGGCGTGGATCATTTCTTCACAGGTATTGGCGTTGAAGGCGTTGTAGGCCTTGGGCCGGTTGATGGTGATGGTGGCAATGCCGTCTTCCTTGGTGTAGAGGATGTCGGTGAAGTTGGGAGATGTGCGTTCCATTTGGATTTCCTTGTTGAGTGAATAAGCGGTATGCGAGTGCGGTGTCAACCAACCATGGTCAGACCGCCCGAGACGCTGATGACCTGGCCGGTGATGAAGGCCGCGTCGTCGCTGGACAGAAAGGCAATGGCGCCGGGCAAATCACCGGGCTGGCCCAGGCGGCCAAACGGAATGGCGCGCGCCAGGCCCTGGCGCAGCTTGTCGGCTTGCTCGCCCTCGCCGGCAAAGTCCGCGAACAGCGCGGTGTCGGTGGGGCCGGGGCAGACCACGTTGACGTTGATCTGTTTGCGCGCCAGTTCGCGGGCGATGGTCTTGGAAAATGCGATCATGCCGCCCTTGCATAGCGCATACACCGATTCGCCCGAGGAGCCGACGCGGGCCGCGTCCGAGGCGACGTTGACCACCCGGCCCCGGCCGCGCTCGGACATGCCCGCGAGCACGGCGTGGTGCATGTGCAGCGAGCCATAGAGGTTGATGGCGACAATCTGCTCCCACAGCGCCTTGTCGGTTTTGAGGAAGTTGCCGGCCCGATCCCAGCCGGCGTTGTTGACCAGCACGTCGATGGGACCCAGCGCCGCCTCGATGGCGGCCACGCCGGCAATCACCTGCTCCTGCTGCGTCAGGTCGACCACAAAGGCCTGCGCCTTGCCGCCGGCCGCGATGATGTCCTTGACCACGCTGTCAGCGGCGGCCGGGTTGATGTCGACCACCGCCACGCGGGAACCTTCCTCACCGAAACGCTTGCAGGTGGCCGCGCCAATACCGCCGCCGCCGCCGGTGACGATCACCACTTTGTCTTTAAGTCCACGCATTACTTTTTACTCCTGTTAAAAATCAAAAAATTATCTGTCCGGGTCGCTTCATCGCTTACGATGGCCGCTGTCCTGTTCGCCGAACCATTCAATGCCCGATTTGCACATCAAGAAAAACTACGCAGCTCAGGAGATCAACAACCGCTTGTTCTTTCGTCTGTTTCAAGTGGCCAATACACTGCATACCAAGGGGGCGCAAGCGCTTGAGGAATTCGGTGTCACGACGCAACAATGGTCGGTGTTGGGGGCGCTGTCGCGGCCACAGGTGCTTGACGGCATGTCGATTGGCGATTTGTCGCGGTTTTTGCTGGTGAGTCGCCAGAACTTGACGGGGCTGCTCTCGCGTCTGGAGCGTGATGGCCTGATTGAGCGCGTCACCAGCGAGGACGACCGGCGTTCGCGCAAAGTCAAGCTCAGCGCGCAGGGCGCGGTGCTGTGGAAAAAGTTGCAGGAGCCGATCCACAACTTCTACGACCAGGCCTTGAAAGACCTGTCGTTTGATGATCGGCTGGCGTTTATTCATTACTTCACGAAGCTCCAAACCAACATGTCCAAGCTTTAGGTCAGGCGCATGCCCGACTTTTCACGCGCAATGATCATCTTCATGATGTTGGCGGTTCCGTCACCAATCTGCAGTCCCAGCACGTCGCGGTAGCGCTGGGCAAACGAGTAGTCGCTGGCATAGCCGCCGTGGCCATGCGTGAGCAGGCACTGGTGGATGATTTCGCAGGCCAGCTTGGGGCCCCACCATTTGCACATGGCGGCTTCGGCGGTGTGGGGCTTGCCCTCGTCCTTGAGCCACAAGGTGCGCAGGCAGTGCCAGCGCAGCGATTCAAGATAGGTTTCGGCTTCGGCCAGCGGAAAGGTGACTCCCTGACGCTCAATGATGGGCTGGCCAAAGGTTTCGCGGCCTTTGGCGTACTCCCAGCTTTCATCGAGCGAGGCACGCGCCACACCCAGGCATTGCAGGCCAATCAGCGCGCGGCTGTAGTCGAAGCCCTGCATCACCTGAATGAAGCCTTTGCCCTCATCGCCCAGCATGTGGTCCGCCGGGATGCGCACGTTGTCAAAAAAGATCGAGCCGCGCCCGACGGCGCGGGTGCCTACGTCATCGAACGCGGTGCGGGTCAGGCCCGGCAAATCCATGGGCACCAGGAAGGCGCTGATGCCTTTGGCGCGGTCAGCGTCCGTGCCCGTGCGGGCAAACACCACCGCCACATCGGACTGGTCAGCCAATGAGATGGAGGTTTTTTCACCATTGATCACAAAGTGCTCGCCATCGCGAACGGCCTTGAGCTTCAGACGCGCGGCGTCTGACCCGGCGCTGGGCTCGGTCAATGCAATGGCGACCAGTTTGTCACCCGCCAGAATGGGTTTGAGCCAGCGCTCCTTCAAATACTCCTGCGCATGGGTGGAGATGATCTGGCCGCACAGGGAGGTCAGCAGATTGATGTAGGACATATTGAAGTCACCATAGGCAATCTGCTCCAGCAGCAGGCCACTGGTCACGCAGTCCACACCCAGACCGCCGTAAATCTCAGGCAACTCGGGGCCGAGAAAGCCCATTTCACCCATGGCCTTGACCAGGGACCGGTCCACGCGGGCGGTTTTATCACCCACGCGATACCCCGGCGCCAGTTTTTGCTTCGCAAAGCGGCGAGCGCTCTCCACCAGTGCCTGCTGGTCATCACTCAGGTTGAAGTCCATTCCAGTCTCCTTTTATTTCAATGACTTTAGTTTAAGAATGAAGCATAAACAATGTCAATATATTTACTTAATTTTTTTTAGGAAAAATGGTGTCAACTTGTTTTTTAATCCATTATCTTCTGGAATATAAGGGAAATCCATAGGTGTCAATGCCTTTTTTCATGCTGGAATAGGCTTGCAAATATGTTCATATGACAATACATTGTCGTTACTGCGTTTTTTGTAGAAGAGGGTGTGCGCTGATATTTCGCACCCAATCACTGAAGGAAAATCCCTGTGCAATTCGATCCGGTTTTGATTTCACCCCGCCAAACGGCCATGACCGCTGCGGGCTTTTGGCGCCACCAGACCCTCAACCATTTTCTGGCCCAGGCACTGAGAAACTGCCCCACGCACACGGCGGTGGTGGCTTACCGCGCGGATGCTGCTGAGCCGGTGCGCCTGAGCTACCAGGCCCTGGACCGGCAGGCCGATCGCATCGCCCGCGGTTTGGTCGCGCTGGGGGTCGGCCACAGTGATGTGGTGAGTTGGCAGTTGCCCAACTGGTGGGAGTTGATTGCGCTGTCGCTGGCTTGCGCGCGCATTGGCGCTGTGGCCAATCCGATCATGCCGATCTTCCGCCAGCGCGAACTGAAGTTCATGCTGGACTTTGGCGAGTCTAAAGTCTTCATCGTGCCAAAAGCATACAAAGGCTTTGATTACGAAGCCATGGCCAATGGCATGCGCCATGAGCTGCCATTTCTGCAGCACCTGGTGGTGGTGAATGGCGAAGGCGCCAACAGTTTTGAGCAGCTGCTGTTGCGCGACGACACCCCCGCGCTGCGCGGTGAGGGCTTGCTGCCCGACGATGTCTGTCTGCTGATGTACACCTCGGGCACCACCGGCGAACCCAAGGGGGTCATGCATACGTCCAACACGCTCTTTTCCAACTTGCACGGCTTTATCGAGGCCTACGAATTGACCCGGAAGGATGTGATCCTGGGGGCATCTCCCATGGCGCACCTGACCGGCTTTGCCTATCTGGCGCTGGTGCCGCTGGTCATCAACGCCACCACCGTGCTGCAAGACATCTGGGAGCCCCGCCAGGCCCTGGAAATGATCCGTGCCGAGGGCATCACGTACAGCATGGCGTCCAGCCCCTTTGTCGCCGACTTGTGCAACGCAGCCGAAGCGGGTGGCCCGGTCTCGCCCCAGTTTGCCAATTTCTGCTGCGCGGGCGCGCCGATTCCACCGGTGCTGATCGAGCGGGCCCGCAAGGTGCTGGGCCTGGCCGTCAGTTCGGCCTGGGGCATGACCGAGTGCGGTGCCGTGACCGTGACCGAGCCCAGCCGCACGGATGAAAAATCCGGTTGCACCGATGGCCGTCCGCTGCCGGGCATTGAATTGAAGGTGGTGGATGCCGATGGCCAGTCGCTGCCGGCGGGACAAACCGGCGGCTTGCTGGTGCGGGGCTGCTCCCTGTTTGGCGGCTACCTGAAGCGCCCGCACCTGAATGCCACCGACGCCGAGGGCTGGTTTGAGACCGGCGACATGGCCTTCCTGGACGCCGAAGGGTATGTGCGCATCAACGGCCGCAGCAAGGATCTGATCATTCGTGGCGGCGAAAACATTCCGGTGATGGAAGTCGAGAACCTGCTTTACAAGCATCCAGCCGTCGCCACGGTGGCGATTGTGGGCTACCCCGATGCGCGCCTGGGCGAAAAGGCCTGCGCCTTTGTGGCGGTCAAGCCCGGCCACAGCTTCTCGCTGGAGGAGATGGGCCGCTATCTGTCAGAGCAGCAGGTGACCCGGCAATACCACCCCGAGCGGCTGGAACTCATGGAAGACTTGCCGAAGACCCCCAGTGGCAAGCTGCAAAAATTCAAACTGCGGGAAGCGGCGAAGGCTTTCGGCGGGAACCCCTGAGCTTGGCTATGAAAATCGACCCTGCGCATGGCATTTGAGCAGGGGTATCTGATTCACGCAGGAGATATTTTTGAGCAACCTACTGTCTGCTTTCCGGCTCGCCACCCTGCCCGCCGGGACGAACCCGTTTCGCGCCGAGGTGAAGGCCTTTCTCAAATCCAGCCTTGAGCCGACGCCTGCCGACATCCGGGCCCGTTCATGGATGGGCTTCAATGCCGTCTTCAGCCAGAAGCTGGCCACACGGGGCTGGGTCGGCGTGACCTTGCCGGCGCAATACGGTGGTGCCAGCCTGGACGCCTTCTCGCGTTTCGTGCTGGTGGAGGAACTGCTGGCCGCCGGTGCCCCGGTTTCCGCGCACTGGATCGCCGACCGCCAGAGCGGGCCCCTGATCCTCAAGTTCGGCACGGAGGCGCAACGCCAGTTCTATCTGCCCAAAATTTGCGCCGCCGAGGCGTTCTTTTGCATTGGCATGAGCGAGCCCAACGCCGGCTCCGACCTCGCCAGCGTCGGCACCCGGGCCACGCGCTGTGAAGGAGGGTGGCGACTGAACGGGCGCAAGATATGGACGACCAACGCGCAGCACTGCCATTACATGATCGCCCTGGTGCGTTCGTCAGGCGAGCCGCAGGACCGGCAAAAAGGCTTGTCGCAGTTCATTGTCGACCTGTCATTGCCCGGCGTGACGGTGCGCCCGATCCGGGATTTGACGGGTGACGCGCATTTCTCGGAAGTGTTTTTCGACGACGTGCTGCTGGCTGAGGACGCGCTGATCGGCCAGGACGGCAGCGGCTGGGCTCAGGTTAATGCCGAACTGGCCTTCGAGCGCAGCGGACCGGAGCGGGTGTACTCCAGCATCGTACTGCTGGAGCACTGGATCACCTGCCTGCGCCGCGGTCCGGATGCGTCTGCCCACGCCGCCACCATCGGCCGCTTTGCCACGCACCTGGCCACGCTGCGAAACATGTCGATCGCCGTCACGGCCAAGCTCGTCAACGGGGAAAGCCCGTTGGTCGAAGCGGCCCTGGTCAAGGACATTGGCACCGAATTCGAGCAGAGCATTCCCGCTGTGATCGAAGCCGCCATCGCCATGGACCCGGGCGCTCTGGTCGACGCCGAGTTGTACCGCGCCGTGGCTTATGTGAGCCAGGTGGCGCCCACCTATTCCCTGCGCGGCGGCACGCGCGAGATCCTGCGCGGCATGATCTCGCGCGGTCTGGGCCTGCGTTGAAAACGAAAGTATTCCATGTTTGCACAAGCGATTGAAAACATTCTCCAGGACCAGTGCACGCCCGCCGTGGTGCGCGCGATTGAAGCGGGCGGCCCGACCGCTGCGCTGTGGCAGGCGGTAGAGGGCGCGGGCTTCCTCGAACTGCTGGCGTCCGAGGCCGCTGGCGGAGCCGGCCTTGCGCTGGCCGAACTGTTCCCGATCCTGCGCAGCTTCGGCCGCTACACGGTGCCGGTGCCGGTGGCCCAGACGATAGTGGCGCGTGCGCTGTTGGGGTCGCAGTGTGCGATGCCCAGCGGCATGATCACACTGGCCGCTGCGTTGCAGCGCGAGACCGGTGGCGCCATTGTGTGCCCCTTGACGCCTTACGGCCAGGTGGCCGATTTCGTGCTGGCCCGAGACGGCGATGCCTTGTTGCTGCTGCCCGCTGCATCGGCGCAGTGCGAGACGACCGGCGTATACGGGAGCCTGACGGCCAGCCTGCGTTGGCCCGATGAGCGCATCGCAACTCGTGTGCCCGGCGCGGGCCCGTTGCTGCCGGCGTTCGCGGCGGCCTTGCACGCCGCCCTGCTCAGCGGGGCCATGACCCGCGTGTTCGAAATGACACTGCAACACTGCAATGACCGCGTCCAGTTCGGCAAAACGCTGGGCAAGTTCCAGGCGGTGCAGCACCAGTTGAGCGTCATGGCCGAACACGTCGCTGCTGCCTCGATGGCAGCCGAAGCGGCTTTCCGCACCGACGCTGCGGCACCGTCCCTGCTCGCCGCCGCCATGGCCAAGTCCCGCACCAGCGAGGCGGCGGTGCTGGTTGCCTCCATCGCGCATGCGCTGCACGGCGCGATTGGCGTTGCCGAAGAATACGACCTGCAATTGCTGACCCGGCGCCTGCACGAGTGGCGCATGGCCCACGGCTCGGAAGTGCACTGGAACGTATTGATCGGCAATAGCGTGTTGGCTGCTGACGTGTCCATCGTCGATTTTGTGCGCGCTGTTTAAGAGAGCCAGTACACTACCGTTTCCAGGCATCGCCCGCGATGCGTTGTCGGTGGGTCATCATGTCAACATCACTTGGGGTAACCGTATGTCGAGAGTGTTTGGGTTTGTCTACGGCGTTGCTTGTTACCTGTTTTTCTTCGCCGTGTTCCTTTACCTCATCGCCTTCATCGCCGACATCCCGGTGGCCGGCTGGGTACCCCAGACCGTGACCCATGGCGCGCCTGCGGGCGGCTTCTCTGCGGCCATCATGAACATCTTCTGGTTGTCATTGTTTTGTCTGCAACACAGTGTCATGGCCCGCGCCGGGTTCAAAACCTGGATCGAGCGTTGGGTCCCCCGGCATGTGGAGCGCAGCACCTATGTGCTCGCCTCAAGCCTGGTGCTGGCCCTGGCGATGTGGCAGTGGCAACCCATTGAAGGCAGGGTCTGGCAGTTCGAGGGTGTGCTGGCGCACTATGTGCTCTGGGGGTTGTTCGCTTTCGGTTGGGTACTGATTTTCGTGGCGACTTTCCTCACCGATCATTTTGACCTGTTCGGGCTGCGTCAGGTCTATTTGCACCTGGCGCGCAAGACCTACTCGCACGTTGAGTTCAAGACCGTGTTTCTTTACAAGTGGGTGCGTCACCCGATGATGTTGGGCCTGCTGATCGCCTTCTGGGCCACGCCGGTGATGACGCTGTCGCATCTGCTGTTCTCGATCGTCATGTCGATCTACGTTTTCATCGGTATCCACTTCGAGGAGCGCGGCCTGCTGCGCGTCCTGGGTCAGGATTACGCCGAGTGGCGCAGCAAGACACCGATGGTGCTACCGTTCTGAGGCGCAGCTCGCGCCTGGATTAATTTAACTCAAAGGAGACTGTTTCATGCAGAAGTTTGTGATTGAACGCGAGATTCCCGGCGCCGGGAAAATGTCCGCAGAGGAGCTGCGGGGCGCCGCGCAGCATTCCAACCAGGTGCTGCAGGGGCTTGGTCCGGACATCCAATGGGAGCACAGCTATGTGACGGGAGACAAGATTTTCTGTATCTACAGCGCGCCTAGCGAGGATTTGATTCGCGCCCATGCGCAACAGTCGGGCTTCCCGGCCAACAAAATCACGCTGGTGGCAAGCATCATCGATCCGACGACGGCCGACAGCTGAAGTAGCCGGCTGCGGGCCTCAACGCCCGCGCGATGAACGTCCTCACCCCGCCAGCTTGCCCTGCAGCTCGGCCACCGTCTCGGGGTTGACCAGCGAGGACAGGTCGCCCGGACTGTCGCCCCGGTACACGGCCCGTACGACGCGACGCATGATTTTCATGTTGCGTGTCTTGGGCAGGTCGCTGACCAGCAGCACCTGCCTGGGGCGGTAGGAGGCGCCCATGCCGTGGACGACCGCCTGCGACAGTTCGGCCTGCAATGCTGCGTCCGCCGCCACGCCGGGCATCGGCACGCAGACGCAGACGATGGCCGAGCCCTTGATCTCGTCGGGCACGCCGATCACCGCGGCCTCGGACACCTTGCCGGTGCCGGTGAGCAGGGTTTCGATCTCCGACGGGCCGGTGCGCTTGCCCGAGACCTTGATCGTGTCGTCGCTGCGCCCCAGGATGTAGAAAAGGCCGTCCTCGTCGCGCATCGCAAAGTCGCCATGCACCCAGACGCCGGGAATGGTGCGCCAGTAGCTGTCGAGGTAGCGTTCGTCGTCGCGCCACAGGCTTTTGGTGAAGCCGATGTTGGGGTTGCGCAGCACCAGCTCGCCGACCTGGCCCGCGCCGACCGGCCGACCGTTATCGTTCACGATGTCGACCCCGGCGCCGAGCCCGCGCGCGCCGAACGAGCCGGGTCGCAAGGGATGGTGCAGGGTGCCGGTGAAATTGCAGCCGCCCACCTCGGTGCCGCCGACAATGTTGAGAAACGGCAGACGTTCTTTGCAGACGTGCTTGAAGAACCAGCGCCAGGGTGCCTCGGTCCAGGCTTCGCCGCCGGAGCAGGTGATGCGCAATGCGGACAAGTCGTAGCTTTCGACCTCTGTGTCGCCGTAGCGCATCAGGCTGCGGATTAGCGTGGGCGCGACACCGAGATAGGTGACTTTGTAGTCCTGCACCAGACGCCAGAAGCGCCCCGTGTCCGGGTAGTCGGGCGTGCCCTCGGCCACCAGCAGGCTGCCACCGAAATAGCTCGGAATGCAGGCGCACATGGCACCCACCATCCAGCCCATGTCGCTCATGAAGAAAAAACGGTCGCTCGGCTTGAAATCGGCGCAGATGTGCATGTCGCGCGCGACCATCGAGCCCAGGAAGCTGACGTGCGTCCAGACACAGCCCTTGGGCTTGCCGGTGGTGCCCGAAGTGTAGAGCAGCACGGCGGGCGCGTCGGCTTGCATCTCGGCGGTGGGCAGGTCGTGGGGCTGGCCGGCGACCAGGCTGGCCCAGTCGTGGTCGCGTCCCGGTGTCATCGGGCACGGGGCCGCGTCGCCCAGGTGGCGCAGCACCACCACGTGCTGCACGCTGGGCACCTCGCGGAGCGCTTCGTCCAGCACCGACTTCATGACGCCGGGTGTGCCGCGCCGCCAGGTGCCGTCCACCGTCAGCACCGCCTTGGCTTCGCCGTCGTTCAGGCGGGCGATGATGGGTTGCGGCCCGAAGCCCGAAAACAAGGGCATCAACACGGCGCCGATCTTCAGTACCGCAAAAAACGCGATGAAGGTCTCCGGCAGGTTGGGCAGGTACAGGCCGACTCGGTCGCCCCGGCCGATGCCCAGCGACTGCAGTGCCGCCGCGAGGCGACAGACTTCGGCGTCAAACTCGCGGTAGCTTAAGGATTTACGGTTTTTGGGGTCTTCGCCCTCCCACACCAGAAAGGGTTGCTCCCAGACCGGCGTGCCGCGGTGCCGGTCCAGGCAGTTGAGCACGATGTTGGTGGTGCCGCCGACGCACCAGCGCGCCCATTCGATGCCGCGCGAGGTGTCGAGCATCTGCGTGTAGGGTTTGTAAAAGCGCATGTCGCAGAACTCGAACACTTCCTGCATCAGCCACGCGGGGTCGGCATCGGCACGCGCAGCAAGGTCCTCGAACCTGGGCTCACCCACCTTGCGCAGGAAGGCGGTGAGGTTCGATGACGCGATCAATTCAGGCGTAGGCACCCAGTCAAACGGTTGTTTGTTAGAAATCATGCCACAATGGTAGTCGAACGTCGTTCTGGCGTCCAGCTTGAATTTTTAGTTTCCTTTATTTGGCTTGTCAGAAAGGCGGTTCATCCATGCATGTCGACGAAGCGATTCGCAGCCGGAAATCGGTCAGGTGTTTTCTACCCACGTCCGTTCCCTCCTCGGTCGTGCAGCACATTCTGAGCGTGGCAGCGCGGGCCCCGAGTGGTAACAACGTGCAGCCGTGGAAGGTATACGCGGTGGCGGGTGAGGCCCGGCAGCGTCTGTGTGATGCCTTCATCGAGGCGGCCACGCACGAGCCTGACCGCCACCAGCCCGAGTACGCGTATTACCCCACCACCTGGGTCGAGCCCTATCTGGAGCGCCGGCGTCGCTGCGGTTTCGGTCTGTATGCCACCCTGGGCATCGCCCGCGACGATGCGGCTGCGCGCGAGCACCAGATGCTGCGCAACTACACGTTCTTCGACGCGCCGGTCGGGCTGCTCGTCACGCTCGACCGCCGCCTGAACACCGGCAGCTTCATGGACCTGGGCATGTTCATCCAGAACATCCTGGTGGCCGCGCGCGCGCAAGGGCTGCATACCTGCGCGCAGGCAGCGATTGCCTGGTACCACCAGGTGGCGCGGGCCCAGTTGCCGATCGGCGACCAGGAAATCCTCGCCTGCGGCATCGCCCTGGGTTATGAGGACCTGTCGGCCCCGGAGAACGCCTTCATCACTGAACGTGCCGAGGTGGAGACATTCGCCAGCTTCCATGGTTTTTGACGTCCGCACCGGGCTCGCGTGGCAGCGTTTGAGCCCCTGATTCATCCCGCATTACGCCCCATACATAGAGGAGACAAGCGATGATTCTGCACCCGCCCGAGACACTGAAGCGCTACACCGAAAGCGGTTACTGGGGTCGACGTACCCTGCTCGACTTACTGCGCGAGACGGCCGCCAAGGCGCCGGAGCGGCCCGCCGTGGTTGACCCGGCCGATCGCCCCGATCTCATCGGCACGGCAGCGCAGAGCCTGAGTTATCGGGCGTTGTCCGCCGCCGTGGACGCCATTGCCACCGGGCTGCTGGACATGGGTTTGCGCAAGGACGAAATCGTCGTCGTGCAATTGCCCAACGTCTGGGAGTTGGTGGCCATGTATCTCGCGGTCAGCCGTGCCGGCGGCGTGCTCTCGCCGATGCCCATGCAGTGGCGTGACAACGAGTTTCAGAACGTCAAGAAACTCACCGAGGCGCGTTTTTTCTTCGGCATGCGCGATTTCAAGGGCGCTGACCAACTGGCTGTCGCCGAGAAGCTCGGCTTTGTCGCGCTGCCGATCGAGCGCATTGCCGAGATGGCGCGTGGCGCGGCTGACACGGCCCGGCTGGATGCCATCGTCGTCGATGCCAATGACATTTTCAGCCTGTGCTGGTCGTCCGGCACCGAAGCCCTGTCCAAGGGCTGCCCGATGTCGCACAACAACTGGCTGTTCCAGATGGGCCTGATCGCCAAGACGGCCGGCCTGCACGAAGGCGACCGGGTGCTGGTGACGGCGCCGGTGGTCAACATGACCGGTGTGGCCACCTGGCTGGCTTCGGTTGCCGTGGGCGGCACGGCGCTGCTGCATCACCCGTTGAACATGCCCCTGTTGCTTGAGCAGTTGATGCACGAGCAGGTGCACTTCACCTTGCTGGTGCCGGCCCTGCTGAACATGATCCTCAAATTGCCCAATGTGGACCAGCTTGACTTCTCCAGCGTGCGCAGCATCGCGGTCGGTTCGGCGCCGCCATCGCGCTGGAGCATGGAGGAGTTCAAGCGGCGCTGGAACATTGAAATCATGAACGGCTGGGGTCAGACCGAGGGCACGGCAGTGTTTACCGGCGCGCTCGACATGCCAGACGCTTCCCTGCGGGTCGATCACTTTCCGTGGTGGGGTTGCCCGGGGGTCGAATGGCCCACGGGCGTTCGGGGCATCGAGATGAAGCTGCTCGACGATGACGGTGCCGAATGCACGCAGCCGGGCCAGGTGGGCGAGCTGGTCTACCGCGGCCCCAACGTGTTTGCCGGCTACTACCGGCGGCCGGATCTGGCGAAAAGCACGTTCACGCCGGACGGTTTTTGTCGCACCGGTGACTTCTTCATCGTGCGCGACGCGCACCACATCGGGTTTTTCGACCGCAAGAAGGACATCATCATTCGCGGTGGCTACAACGTCAGCGCCGCCGAGGTCGAGAACCTGGTGCTGACCCACCCCGGCGTGCAGGAGGTGGCGGCGGTGGCGGTGCCCGACGAGATCATGGGCGAGAAGACCTGTATTTTTATCGTGCCCAAGGACAAGGCCCTGCCGCCGACTCTGGAGGACATCGTCGCCCACCTGAAGCATATCGGTGTGGCTGCCTACAAGCTGCCCGAACACATTGAGTATCTTGACATCATCCCTCGCAATCCGGTGGGAAAAATTCTGAAGGCACAATTGCGCAAACACGTGCGTCCTGCGGCCGCCTGCCCCTCCCCGACCTCTACTCCCTTATGGTAAACATCAAATTCACGTCCTCAAAGCACACGCTTCGCGGTAAAACGGCGATCATTGGTTCCGGCATTTCCGCGGTCGGCCGCGTGCCGGGCAAGAGCGCGCTCGCGCTGGCCGCCGACGCGGCGGGCAAGGCGCTGGCCGACGCCGGTATCGGCAAGCACCAGATCGATGGCGTGCTCTCCAGCCACGCCTTCGCCTCGCCGTTCCACCGCTTCAGCGTGGCCATCAGCGAGTACCTGGGCATCCAGCCCACGTTCTCCAACACGCTGCAGGTCTCGGGCGCCACGGCGGCCACCATGTTCAACATCGCCGCCGCGGCCATCGCCGGCGGCCTGGCCGAGAGCATTCTGGTGGTGGGCGGCGACAGCCTGCTGACCGGCCTGTCGCCCGACCTGGCCCTGCGCTCGATGACCGAAAGCCGGGACCAGCAATACGAAATGCCCTTCGGCATCCCGGTGGCCAATACCTTCGCCATGACCGCGCACCGGCACATGAAAGAGTTCGGCACCACGGCCGAGCAGTTCGCCCAGGTGGCGGTGATCCACCGCGAGCATGCGCGGCGCACGCCGGGCGCGCAGATGACCGGGCCACTCACGGTTGACGACGTGCTGAATTCCGGCTGGGTGACGACGCCCTACCACAAGCTCGACTGCTCGCTCATCTCCGACGGCGCGGCGGCCTTCATCGTCACCTCGGCCGAGCGCGCCAGGGCGCTGGGCATTGCCAAGCCGATCTACATCCTGGGCGGTGGCGAGTGCTACACGCACGAGCACATCTTCCTGATGCCTTCGCTGACCACCACCGGCGCGGTGCAGTCGAGCGCCAAAGCCTACGCCATGGCCGGCTGCGGGCCGCAGGACATCGACGTGGCCGGCGTCTATGACTGCTTCACCGGCACGGTGATCATGATGCTGGAAGACCTCGGTTTCTGCCCCAAGGGGGAGGGTGGGCGCTTCGTCGAGGACGGCCAGATCACCTACGGCGGCGCCATTCCCTGCAACACCCATGGTGGCCTGCTGTCGTTCGCGCACTCGGGCATGCCGGGGGCGCTGTTTCATTTCTACGAGGTCGTCAACCAGTTGCGCGGCAACTGTGGCGAACGCCAGGTGGCGGGCGCCGAACTGGGCCTGGTGCACAGCCTGGGTGCGGGCTTCGCGACCAACGCCACCACCATCCTGGGAACGGAGGCCACACTGTGATCAACCCGAAAGACGCTCACCTCAAGCCGCAGCCCATGCCGGATGCGGATTCGGAAGTTTATTGGCGCGGCATTCAGGAAGGCAAGTTGCTGCTGCAGCACTGCCTCGATTGCGGCCATGTGCAGCTCTACCAGCAGGCGATCTGCCGTGCGTGCGGCAGCGAACAGCTGGAGCACCGCGCCGCCAGCGGCCGCGCCAGGGTGCATTCGTTCAGCGTGGTGTACCGGGCGCCCGGCCCGGCCTTCAAGCAGGACACGCCTTATGCCGTGCTGCTGGTCGAGTTCGAAGAAGGTCCGCGGATGATCAGCTCCTTCGTCGGCGCCGATCCTGCGGTGGTCACCTTCGACATGGCGGTCGAGCTGGTGTGCGAACCTGACGGCGGAGGCGGCGTGTCGCTGCCGCGTTTCCGGGCGACCTGACTTCAAGCATGAAACAGCACCTTCAAGCGTCCTCCGAGGGATTGAGCTCACCCAAAGCGACATTTCGCTGGCCCCATTTCACTGCGCCATCCTCCCAGGCGGTCGTTGAGGGTGTGCCTCCTGACCAGACGATGGCTACGGTTGCGCGGCGGGCGATTGCGCCCTTGTCCATGCGTGATCGGATCGTGGCCATCGTTGCACCGGCTGGCTATGGCAAGACGACATTGATGGGAGGATGGTTTCGCGCTTGTAAAGACGCCGACCCCGTTTGGGTGGGGCTCGATGCTTCCTGGCGTGACCCAGTTTTCTTTGTGCGTTCCTTGTTAAATGCTGTCGGAGGTCCGTCAGAGCCCGTCGCGATGGGCGTCATCGACGCGACGGCGGCGGTCGAGAGCAGCTTGATGGCGTTGTTGCAGACCCTTGGCCAACGCCATCATCCCATGGTGCTGTTCTTCGACGATGTGCATGTGTTGCGAGGCAGCGAGAGCGCTCACACCCTGAGCCGTCTGTTGGTGGCAGCGCCCGACCCCGTGCGGTTCGTGGTTTGCGGCCGCGACGGGATGGACTTCGATCTGGCCGCGCTGACCGCGCGCGGGCTGGTACGCTGGGTGACGCAGCGCGAACTGAAGCTCGACGTGCAGGAGGTGCGGGAACTGGTGCGCCGGCGCCGGCTGTCAGCCAGCGACGAAGCGGTTGATCATGTCCTCGGGATCACCGAGGGTTGGCCGGCATTGGTGCAGCTTGCTCTTGCCAGCGGCGAGGGCGTGCGGGAGGCCGCAGCGGGCAGTAGCAACTTGCTGATGGACAGCTTTGTTTACGAGAGCTTTTTCAAGGGCCTCGCGCCGGCCCGACGACAGGCGCTGTTCGTGATGGCCGCGATTGGTGACTTCACGCTGCCGCTGCTGGCCGTGCTTGATGCGCCCGAGGGGGCTGAGGCGATCGCCGAGGGCGAGCAACTGGGCATTGTGCAGCGCCGCGGACGGGTGGCTGGCGAACCGTATTACGCCTTGCACGCGCTGGTGGCCGAGCATGCGCTGACGCGATTGCCTGACATGGGGCTTGTATTGGCGCGCATCCTGCGAACGCGTTGTGCGCAATGGTGGCATGCCCGGGGCGAAGTCTACCGTGCGATCCGCACGGCCCTGGAGGGTGACGACGCGAGTCTCGCGTCCACCTATCTGACCGGCTACGCACGTCAGTTGGTGCAAGGCGAAGGCCGACACGAGACCTTCCTGGACCTGCTCGCGCAAGTGGAGTCATGCAGCGTCGAGCCGGATGGCGAATTAATGGTGTATGCGGTTTGGGCACTTGTGTTTCTGCGCCGCTATGCCGAAGCGGCAGCGTGGCTGGCGCGCATCGAACGGGTTTGCGGCAAGGGAAAATCAGCCGACGTCCGCTTGATCCTGCATACGACCGTTCTTCAGCGCGGCGTGATCGCCGGCCTGCGTGATAACGAGGCCGATGCCGAGGTCTTTGTGCGCCAGTGGCTGGCCGGGCCGCCCGATCCGGACCCGTTTCACTACGGCGCCGCGCAAACGGTGCTGGCCTATGCGCACAAGTGCAATGGACGCTTCGCCGAGGCCGCCCAGTCTTTGCGCGAGGCGCAATTGAAGTTCGAGGCAGCCCCTTCTCCTTATGGCCTTATGTGGGTACGGGTGATCGCGGCTGCCTCGCTGCTCAAGGCCGGGCGGCATCGCGACGCCCTGGCGGACAGCGCCTCGGCGCTGGCCGAAGCGCCCGCTTTCACGCCTGGGGCCGCCGGCCTGGCGGCCATGCTCCGCGCGATCCGCGCCTTGCTGCTGTATGAGCGCAACCAGTGCGCCGACGCGCTGGTGGAAGTGGAAGCAGCGCTGCCACTGCTGCCGCACCAAGGCATCGTCGATGCGATGATTGCGGGCTATGTGGCCGCGTCACGTCTGCAGGCGGCACGTGGCGATCTATCTGCGGCGCTTGACGCGGCGGCGGAGGGCGAGCGCGTGGGACTGGCGCGTGGCTTTGCCCGCCTGCAACTGACGATGGTGGCCGAACGTGCGTTGTTGCTGCTGCGCGCCGGCGACGTCGAGGCGGCTCAGCGAATGGCGAGCGACCATGGGCTGCTGCCGCAAGGACCGCAGACCAACCTGCACAGAGACAAGGCCGAGCGTCTCTGGGCCCGCCTCGATCTCGCGCAGGGTCGGCCCGACCTTGCCCTGCAATGGGCCGATTCCGGCATCGCCAGGGCGCGGCGCAGCCACCAGCAGCACAAGCTGGCCGAACTGCTGATGCTGCGCTCATTGGCGTTGGCGCGAACTGGAGCTGCCGAAGGTGGGCACGACGCGCTGATGGAAAGCCTTCGCATTGCGGCATCGAACGGCTACGTGCGCCTGTACCTTGACGAGGGTGCCGAGTTAGAGGGTCTTTTGCGTCGCGTGGTCGACAAGCCGCAGAGTCCCACGCCGGCGTTTTCATACGCGCGCACGCTGCTGCTTGCCGCGGCCGCTGCATCGGCACGCCAGGATGTGACGCCCCCGGACCAGGAGCGGCCAACCGAGCGCGAACTGCAGATTCTTGGCCTGCTGGCCGACGGCCTGTCCAATGGCGAAGTGGCAGGTCGACTTGTGCTGACCGAGGGCACGGTCAAGTGGCACCTGCACAACGTGTACGCGAAACTGGGCGTGAAAAACCGCACGGGCGCTTTGCGGGAAGCGCGCACGCGGGCCTGGCTTTGAGCCTGGATTTCCTCAAGTAAAGGCCCTGGCTGGTCGATATAGACCAAAGGCCTCAGCGCGCATTTTTTTACATTTTTGAAGGAGTTGTCACCCATGACCCGATTTACCCTGCGTCAGAAATTTTTATTCGGCATGGTAGCCGTGCTCGCGGTGTCACTGCTGGTGATGTTGGGGGGACGATTCCTTGGCAAGGCCGCGCGGTTCCACCACCTTGAGCGCGATCACTTGGCGGCCGTCATGCAGATGACACTCACGATGCAAAGGGCGACCTCGGGTGACACGGTCCCGGCGGTCGGCAAAGACCTACTGCTCAAGTCGATCGAGCACGGGCAGTGGGTTGCATCACAGGTCGATGTCGAGTTGTTCAAGGTCGAACAGGGGCTGTTCCGCTTGCTCGGCTTCAATGACATCATTGACTTGCCGAGCAAGGACATTCGCGATCTGGAGCGCGTGAAAAAGATCATCAAGGCCGAACCTGGCAACATCGTGAGCCCGGCGCTGGTCGAGCGGCTGCGGCCTGATATGGCTGCTGTGCAGGATAACTCCGACCGTTTCGCCCCGCTGGTGGCCGAGGCGGTCAGCTTTATCAAAGTGCTTGTTTTCAGCATCAACCTGCTGGGAGGTCTGGTGCTGCTGGCCTCCTTTTGGGCTATCCGCAAAGCGGTCCTCGGGCCGCTGGAGGAGGCGCTGCGGCTGGCGGGCCATATTGCCCAGGGCGACCTCACGGGGCAGATCGTGACGCGTTCGAACGACGAAGTCGGTCAATTGATGGCCGCCCTTGCGGACATGCAGGGCAGCCTGTCCAGGATGGTAGCCCATGTGCGACAGAACTCCGAGAGTCTGGAAGCTGCCAGTTCCGAGATCGCCCAAGGCAACCATGACCTCAGTGCGCGCACCGAAAGCCAGGCCAGCGTCCTGGAAGAAACCGCCGCATCCATGGAGGAGCTGGGTGCTGCAGTCAAACAAAATGCTGACAGCGCGCGGCAAGCCAACCAACTGGCCATGAGCGCTTCGTCTGTAGCTATCCAGGGCGGTGAAGTGGTGGCGCAAGTGGTGGACACCATGAAAGGCATCAACGACGCCTCCCGGAAAATCTCCGACATCATCGGTGTGATTGATGGTATTGCCTTCCAGACCAACATCCTGGCGCTCAATGCCGCCGTGGAGGCCGCCCGGGCCGGTGAGCAGGGTCGCGGCTTTGCCGTTGTGGCCAGTGAAGTTCGCAGTCTGGCCGGTCGCTCGGCGGACGCGGCCAAGGAGATCAAGGTATTGATCAACGCCAGTGTCGAGCGCGTGGCGCAGGGCACGACCCTGGTTGATCAGGCTGGCACCACCATGACCGAGGTGGTAAGTTCCATTCGGCGCGTCACGGATCTCGTGGGTGAGATCAGCGCCGCCAGCAGCGAACAAAGTGCCGGTGTGACGCAAGTCGGTGAAGCCGTCACTCAGATGGATCAGGTCACCCAGCAGAACGCGGCACTCGTCGAAGAAATGGCAGCAGCTGCCAGCAGCCTTAAATCACAGGCGCAGGAACTGGTTCAGACGGTGGCGGTCTTCAAGCTGCCGTCGGCCGGGACAGCTTCTGCCTTGACTTGGTCGGAATAGGTTCTCTCCGGGCAAGGACGCTGAATTCAGACCCGCCCCATGCGCCGATATCAAACATTTTTTAAAAGTAGCGGCTTTCAGGCTCAGTCCGCCATTGGTCGCAGAAAAGCAGAACTGGTGCATACCATTGGCTTACTGGCGTTCGGCAACCTTGTCATCATCGCTGGCCTGCAGATCGCCTCGGGGTTGCCCAGCCTGCAGACGGCAGGAGTCATATTCATCCCTTTTTGCATTGCCATTCTGTGGGCGCTGAGATCCAATCAGCAAGGGCAATATCTGGTCGCGCGCTGGCTGTTGATAGTCGCGTTCTCGTCGGCCGTGGTCATCCAGGTGTTGGCTTTTCACGGGACCGATTTGCGCACCTACTTCTACCTTGCTAGCACAGGAATTGCGGGGGCCGTCCTCCTTCCCTGGCGACATCGCACTGCGACGTTCCTGTTTGTTGGCGCTAATTTCATTGCATTTTTTTGGTTGGATGCTGTCCAGTTGCCTGCTCACCTGGACGTCCTTGCGGCGCATGATAATTGGGCGATCCGCCTTTTGAGTGTTTGGGTGCGTGTGGCGCCCTTTGCATCGATTGCGTTTCTCTTCATGGTGATGGAGTACCTGACGAGACGCACCGAATGGGAACTGGATGCCCTCGCCGTCATCGATGTATTCATGCCTATCCGGTTGACGCCCAAGGCACTACCTGTAGTGGTTACGGCTCTTGCAGGGCAGACGAATCCTCCCCAGCGTAGAACTCATCGTAGGTCGGCGCTGTAACGCGAGTCGCAATTCCCAGCACTGAGGCGAACGCTGTCATCGGGTAGAACCGCCGGTTAAAACGGAACACAAATTCATTGAGATAGGCTGGTAGGTGCTGCGCGCTCACGCCGTGATGCGTACCGAGCAGCCATGCCTTCAGGTTGGAGAAGGCGAGATGGATCATTGGCAGCGATTTCTCGACTTTTTCTGTGTCGCCGTGAAGCACAACCGATTCATGGTGGTACCCCATGGCCGCCAATCCGTTGTAGCCATGCCAGCCGTCGGTGGTGATGTGGCTGCTCGCCTCGATGTTCTTCGTCGCAAACGCCTCCAACGAACGCTTGCTGCGATCTTTGAGCGCGCACAGGCGCAAACGCCCAGCATAGATGGCACGACGACCGCGTTGGCTCTGTTTTTGGCGAACCTCAACGGCACCGACCACATACGTCATGTGGTGAACGCCTTTGCCTTCACCCCTGGTCTGACCGCCAACCAGTGCCTCGTCCATCTCTATGGGCCATTGCGCTCCGATACGGTCTTGGTCGGGGCGAACCATGCCCACGCGCAATTTGTGCAGCATTTGGAATGCTGTCTCATAGCGACTGAGCCCGAGCTGGCGCTGCAACTGTAGCGCCGACATGCCAGGTGTTTGTGTCGTCACAAGGTACGCAGCCCAGAACCACACCTGCAACGGCGTGCGGGTTGCGTGCATTACCGTCCCAGCCGTCAATGACGTGCTTCGCTGGCAGTGGCGGCACCTCAGTACCGCTGGCCTATTCTCGAAGCGATACGCCTCGCCCGACGCATCGCACCCCGGGCAAACAAAGCCATCGGGCCACCGCACTCGCTCCAAGTAATTGCTGCAAGCTCGCTCGTTCGCAAACATCCTCTGAAAATCAAGCAACGTGCGCGGAAATGGCTGGCTCATCCCTAAACACTACCTATGGTGTCCTTGGGTGTCAACCGGATAGGCATGGATGTATTAACGGGCCTGTACAACCGCCGTGGTGTCGATGGGTTGTTAAAGCGTGAACTGGCGGCCGCATCGCGCCGACGCAGCACGCTCTGGCTGGCGCTGGTCGATATCGATCACTTCAAGCGGGTCAACGACTGCTTCGGCCACCAGATTGGCGATTGCACTTTGCGGCAGGTGGCGCAGGAACTACGCGACCAAGCCCGCGAGGGGGACTTCGCTGCGCGTTGGGGAGGAGAAGAGTTCCTGCTCGTCATGCCGAGCTGTAGCGATGCCGAGGGCGCGGGCGTGGCGGCTGAGCGGATGCGGGGGGCCATCGCTGCCCGAGAGCTTGCTCTGGCAGGCGCCACCCCGCTGGCGGTGACGATCAGCATCGGCGTCGCCAGCGTGCCGCCGGACGGCGACCTTGATGCCGCTCTCGGACGGGTCGATCAGGCGCTATATCGGGCCAAGTCGGCAGGACGCAACCGCGTTGTCGTGGCAAACGAGGCGACCGATATTGGGGCGTGCTCTGCCACTGATGTGGGAGCGACTGCCGGCTGATTGAGGGCTTGGTCGCAAACGCAACGTCAGCCATCTTGCGCGCACCGGATCGGCCGCCCAATCCTCGGGAAGGTAGAGTTTGGGGAGGCAGGGAATGCTGCCCTGTGAGCTGACTAGCGACAGGCTGATCGCCACCTGGCAGTTATCCTACTTGCCCTGCTGACCGCAATACTGCCGGTCGACGCCGACCGAATGCTTGTCCGTCTTCGGAAAGCCGGTGTCATCGATGATCCAGTAACGCCCGCTCTCCAGGCCCGGTGTCGGCAGGACCATTTCCTACAGTTTGACACTACACCCGATGGCTGCGATCCAGAAATTTATCAAAGTGAATCTGTGAAGAATCCATGCTGCAACGGGAAAACTCTTCGAGACACGAATCAATCATCGGCGGGGGGCCGCACAGGTATGCCTGATGTTGCGCGATCTGTTCGCCAACCACGGCTTGCAAGTGATTTGTGATCCATCCTCGCCGACCTTGCCAGGTGCTGTTCTCCGGCTCGGCGGACAAAATGGGCACGAACTCGAAGCGCCCAATCCAGTTGTGTCGAATCTGCTCGATTTCATCCAGGCCATAGAGGTCGCCCTGGGTGCGAGCCCCGAAAAAAAACACCACGTCGCGGGTGGATTTCTTGTCCTGGTGCGCTTGCTCCAGAAGCGCCTTGACAGGGGCAAGTCCACTGCCACCGGCAATGCAGATAATCGGCTGTGTTCCTGGACGCAGGTAGAAATCGCCGTAGGGTCCACGAATGTTCAATTTCGTTCCAGCTTTTGCCTGATTAAACAGCCACTCGGTGAAGGCGCCGCCGGGAACTTTTCGAATAAAAAAATCAAGCTGATCCGCTCTGCCATCCTGGCCGGGGGCGCAAGCGAAGGAGTAACTGCGGCTTTCTCCAGTGCCTGGCTTGAGCTCGGCGGGAAGGATGATTTCCGCATACTGTCCGGCCGTGTAAGCCATCGGCTGGTCGAGCCCCATCTTCACGCGCAAGATATCGTGAGTGAGGGGCTTGAGCGTGATGATGGTGCCTGACGCTTCAATGATGGGGTGCTCAGGCCGCCCCTTTGCCAAGGTAACTTCCACGACCACGTCGGATTTAGGAATGCTTTGGCAGGCGAGGATGTAGTTTTCCTTGAGTTCCTCTGCCGACAGCAAGTAGCTTTTGTCCGTCAATTCCTTGACTTTACCTTCTACGAGACGACATTTGCACTCACCGCAGCCGCCAGCCCGACAGTTATAAGGAAACGGCACCCCCTGATCAAGGGTAGCCTGCAACAGGGTCTCTTTCGAAGAAACCCGAATTTCAATGTTTGCGGGAGTCATCCGGAACTTGTATTCTGATTGAGTGCGACGAAACAGGCGATTGAACACTATTTAATTCTTTATAGAGGATGCAAATGAAATGACTATGGCTGTTATTCGCTGGCCACCCGCCGTTTATGCCGCCCGTTTAGGCCACCAGCATAGGTGTGGGGAGCAATATGGCCGCAACAGAAGATCATTTAACGAAATTATTCATTGGAAATCTTCTCTTGAAACATGTGCATGCAAAGACTGGTGCGGTGGGGTGCGTCTGCACCCCACCCAATCCAAGCGGATAAAAATTTCGGAATCTGTCAAGCAGCCACTGTCCCGAGAATTTTCAGGCCACCCATGCCGCTCTTTTTACTTGCTTCCAGCGCAAGTTTGCGTTCTTCCGGCGTAGCTTGCTTTTCATCCCACTCATTGAGCGCAGGCACCATCATCTGCTTGAAAAGAGGGGGGACCAAAGCGATCACGATCATGGTCAGATAACCGACGGGGAGCATAGGTGCGTTCGGATAAGCATGCAGCGTCCAGTAGGGCGCCTCGGCCCTGGCGTGATGATCCGAGTGGCGAGCCAGACTGTAGAGTACGTTGGAGCTCATCCAGTGGTTGGAATTCCACGAGTGACGCGGCTGCACCGGCTGACCAGGAACCCGAACGAGACCATAGTGCTCGAAATAGTTGGTAAGTTCCAGGAACTGCTTGCCCACCATGGCAATAATGGCCCAGAACCAGACGCCTGACCAGCCGGCAATGGCATACGCGGCGACAAACAGCGCGATATTTTCAAGATTGCCGCGCATGAAGGGGCTGCTGAGGGGGTTCCAGATGGACTTGCCGAGCTTCGCCAGGCGCGCCCTCTCCAGTTGATAAGCGTGGACATAGCTCATAACTGTGGAGCGAAGTGTGAATTTGTAGTAACTTTCGCCGCGCCGGGCAGTGGCGGGGTCGGACGGGGTGGAAACACTCGCATGATGACCATACACGTGCTCAATGGCGAAGGACGTATCCGCAGTAAAGGCCAACATCCACCGTCCCATAAACATATCGAAAGGACTCGCAGTCCGATGCGTGAGCTCATGCCCTGTGTTGGTGCCCCCAATAGCATTTATCAAACTCACTGACGCAACCCCGCCAACCCACATCCCCCAATGGTTGGTGGCCTCTCGCGCAGCAAACATGTCGATTCCGGAATGTTCCAGAACCAAGGCACCGACACCACCGATATCGCCGCTGCCGAACATCCATACAAGAACAAAATTCATCACCACAAGGAGTGGTAACTGTACATAAAGAGGCAGATTCAACAAGAAAGGATGCTTCAGCGACGGCTCTGAAAGATCATGCGGAAGGATCGCATCCCCCACGATAAAAAGCAGTAGCCAGGCAACGAAAGGCACACATAGCCACCACCCACCCTTCATCAAGGCCAAGGTGGTTAGAACAAATAACGTTGGCATGAGCCAACCTTTTAAATACTTCGACATAACTCGTCTCCTTTAATAAGTTTATAAGTAGCGCAAAGCACCCTGCCGACTTTCGTCCGTCATTCATGAGCATCGACTTGGGTGAATGGCGTAAGTCATCATAGGATTAAGCTGGGAAAAATTCACCTATCGAAAGATAGGTTCGGAGGCGGGATGAACCTATTCACTGTACCGGTAGCTGCCGGCTAGACCCGCCGGGCGTCCAGCCGTCAGAACCGTCTTGATACCCCGGCTAGCCGTGGTGATGGAAAGCACTTCGAAGTGCGGTATCGAACGGCTGCGTGCGCTTGTACCTCGACGAAGGCGTAGCGTGGTCGACAAGCCGCAGAGTCCCACGCCAAGGCAAAGTGACTGCGGGCCAAGAGCGGCCCACCGAGCGCGAACTGCAGGTACTTCGCCTGTTGGCCGAGGGCCTGTCCAATGGTCAGTGGCGGGTCGGCTTGTGTTGACCGAGGGCACGGTCAAGTGGCACCTGCACTACTTGTACGCCAAACTGGGCGGGAGAAACCGCACGGGCGCTTTGCGGGAAGCTCGGGCGAGAGCCTGGCTGGGAGTTTGATGGGCCCGAAGGCGCCCACGTCGTCCTCCATATCCTCAAAAGGCACCATGCCTTGTTCCGGCCAACCCGCAGCCGGAAACCGCACGGATCCCGGCTTCTCAGCGCTCGGCCTGGGCTGAGGAAGACATGCTCGTCGACTGGCCAAGCAGATTGCGCCGCAATTCCTCGGGAACGGCTGCCCCGGCATAGATGCGCAGAAAGATCTGATACATCAATTCGCTATTGTGGGTCGCGAGATAGGGCGTGAACAAGCCTTGCGCCATGAGATTGCCATTTCGGGTAACGGACAGCCCCTTGCCGGGCTCCCAATCGATCCAGAATACATCACCCTTGTACACCCTCGGCAAGGCACTGTAAATGGCGCCCACTGACCCGACCTCGTTGATTAGGCTGCGAAACTCGGCGTCGGTCGACACCAACTTGAAGTCGTTCAAGAAATAGCTGGAGATCGTCGAGCCTGAAAGTTCCCTGAGGACATGGAGGTGGATGCGCTTCGGGCCGCTCAGCTTGTTGATCGCATCCAGCGAAGCTCGTTTGTCTGGAAGGTACAAGCCGGTGACATAGGCCTTGAA
The DNA here is from genome assembly GCF_003347515.1 of Rhodoferax ferrireducens. Lineage (GTDB taxonomy): Bacteria > Pseudomonadota > Gammaproteobacteria > Burkholderiales > Burkholderiaceae_C > Rhodoferax. The sequence goes on from NZ_QEII01000290.1 coordinate 316,296, forward strand.
ATAGCCTCTTTTGTGGACCCCAGCTCCGTTGAGTACAAGTTGTTTTCCAGAGATCGTCGCCGCGTCGTTAAGCGATACACCTTCGATTTCTAATGTGTGCTTGCCGAAGCACCGAGGATCGGCACGTTGAAGGGAGGGGTCGTGAGGTCAACGTTTGCCGTGGAAGTCAGCTTCACCTTGCCCTTGTAGCTGTAACTAGGGATCTGAAAATACCACCCTGGATCGAGTGGTGCCGACATATCCGCCCCCCAAAACCCGGGGCGTACCGAAGATCGAAGTTCTCGGTTGCGGCGGCGTTGCCAATCACACCGATGGCAACTGTGAGCAAGCTACCCATGCGAGTAAAACGTTTGTTCCCACTTCCCATAAAAACTCCTTGCCTCTCCCTCGAGGCGGTTATGTTCACCCAATCTTCTTCCAGCAGTCACGCTTGCCAGCGGAAAGTCCGAAAGGATCAAATTCCTTTACGCACTTTGCGCGCCGACAACTGTCCTGGTCAAGTTTTTTCGTACAGACCGATAGGTTGTTTGATTGCCGATTTCTGCTCGAAAGCATTGGGTGGCAAGTTGCCCAGTGTGGAGTGCAACCGCTGGCTGTTGTAGAAGCTGACGA
>NZ_QEII01000291.1 GCF_003347515.1 Rhodoferax ferrireducens
GCGGTGATCTGCGAGCCGTTGCCGGCATTGTTAATCGTGATGCTCTGTGACTGATCGAGCAGCTGCCCGATATAGTTGTTGGTCTGGAAGAAGTTATTGACCACCGGCGCAAAACTCGTCGTCTGCGGCGTATAGGGCGTGGCCCAGCCGAAGACCCAAGGTGCCCCGCCGCCACGCAACGTGGACAGCGCCTGGCGATCCAGGG
>NZ_QEII01000292.1 GCF_003347515.1 Rhodoferax ferrireducens
TACACCATGAAATCCAATCTGATCATTCAAGACCTGTCCGCCCGCAAGGAACTCGACCGCGCTGCGATGTCGTCTGTCCGTGGTGGCCATGCCATCGCTGCTGTTGGCGGCAACTCGGCCAACGTTGTCGGTGGCGGCATCTTCAGCCCAACCACCGTCGCCCAGGTCGGCCCGACGGTGACCAACGTTGATGCCAGCTCGCATCTCAAGCTCGAC
>NZ_QEII01000293.1 GCF_003347515.1 Rhodoferax ferrireducens
TCGCATCTCAAGCTCGACCTGCCCACTGCCTTTAACTTCGGCGGCCAGCAGCTGGTTGCCTGAGCCCCTGATTTCAATTACCCAATACCCAAATTCTCAGGAGATACACCATGAAATCCAATCTGATCATTCAAGACCTGTCCGCCCGCAAGGAACTCGACCGCGCTGCGATGTCGTCTGTCCGTGGTGGCCATGCCATCGCTGCTGTTGGCGGCAACTCGGCCAACGTTG
>NZ_QEII01000294.1 GCF_003347515.1 Rhodoferax ferrireducens
TGCCATCGCTGCTGTTGGCGGCAACTCGGCCAACGTTGTCGGTGGCGGCATCTTCAGCCCAACCACCGTCGCCCAGGTCGGCCCGACGGTGACCAACGTTGATGCCAGCTCGCATCTCAAGCTCGACATGCCCACTGCCTACAACTTCGGCGGCCAGCAACTGGTGTTTTAAGAGCGGTCCGGGCGCCGCGCGGGCTGGGGACTTGGGTCCTGCCCGGCGGCTTCCCGCCTTGTTC
>NZ_QEII01000295.1 GCF_003347515.1 Rhodoferax ferrireducens
GCGGCTCGGGCCTGAAGGCTGTGATGCTGGCGGCCCAGGCCATCCGCTGCGGCGACGCCGAGATCATCGTCGCCGGCGGGCAGGAAAACATGAGCGCCGCGCCGCACGTGCTGCCGGGCTCGCGCGACGGCCAGCGCATGGGCGACTGGAAGTTGATCGACACCATGATCACCGACGGCTTGTGGGACGTTTACAACCAGTACCACATGGGCACCACGGCCGAGAACGTGGCCAAGAAATACGGCATCACGCGCGCAATGCAGGACGCGCTGGCGCTGGCCAGCCAATTGAAGGCGGCGGCCGCGCAGGACGCGGGCAAGTTCCAGGACGAAATACTGCCCTTCAGCCTTGCGCAGAAAAAGGGCGACCCCATCGTCTTCTTAGCCGACGAATTCGTCAACCGCAAGACCAGCGCGGACGTCCTGGCCGGCCTGCGCCCGGCCTTTGACAAGGCCGGGTCGGTGACCGCCGGCAATGCCTCGGGCCTGAACGACGGCGCCGCCGCCGTGCTGGTGATGAGCGCGCAACGCGCCGCCGCGCTGGGCCTCACGCCGCTGGCGGTCATCCGTGCCTATGCCTCGGCCGGTCTCGACCCCAGCCTCATGGGCATGGGGCCGGTGCCGGCCTCCAGGCTGTGCCTGCAAAAGGCTGGCTGGTCGGCCCAGGACCTGGACCTGATGGAAATCAACGAGGCCTTTGCCGCCCAGGCCTGCGCCGTGAACCAGGAAATGGAATGGGACACCGCCAAGATCAACGTCAACGGTGGCGCCATTGCCATTGGCCACCCGATCGGGGCGTCGGGCTGCCGCATCCTGGTCACGCTGCTGCACGAGATGAAGCGTCGCGGCGCCAACAAGGGCCTGGCCTCGCTGTGCATCGGCGGCGGCATGGGCGTGGCACTGGCCG
>NZ_QEII01000296.1 GCF_003347515.1 Rhodoferax ferrireducens
CGGGGTCGAGCTCGTCGAGTTCAATGTCAAAGACGTCGATGCCGGCGAATTTCTTGAACAGGCAGCCCTTGCCCTCCATCACCGGCTTGCCCGCCAGCGGGCCGATGTTGCCCAGGCCGAGCACGGCGGTGCCGTTGGTGATGACGGCCACCAGGTTGTTGCGCGCGGTCAGGTTGCCGGCCTCGGCGGGGTTGTCCACGATCGCCAGGCAGGCTTCGGCCACGCCGGGCGAGTAGGCCAGCCCGAGGTCGCGCTGGGTCGCCATGGCCTTGGTCGGGTTCACCGAGATCTTGCCCGGCGTCGGGTAGCGGTGGTAGTCGAGGGCGGCTTCGCGTAAGTTGTCTGACATGGTGGTCTCCGTCATGGGGTTTGGAATTCGAATCAGCTTGTCGCCAGCGCCGGCAAGGGGCGCCCTGCGCGCGGCCCGACCAGCTCGCGCAGCCAGCCGTGCAAGGCCTGCGCCAGCGCCTCGGGCTGGTCGGCATGGACCCAATGCGCCGCATCGTCGATGTGCGCCAGGCGCACGCGGGGAAACAGGCGCTTGATATCCGCATGCGATTCGGCTCGCACATAGTCCGAGTCCACTCCGGCGACGAACAGGGCCGGCCCGGCGTAGTGCTTACGCATCAGCGGTTGCGGAAAACCGCACAGATCAGGCATGCACATGGCTGTTGCCATCAGGTTGATGCGCCAGTCGAAGCGCTCGTCGTGACACCGCAGGTTCTGCATCAGGAAGTCGACCGGAGCGCCGCCGCCCAGGTGGCGCATGGCCATCACGTAAGGCGAGAACTGGTCGCCGTAGCGTTCGGGTGCAATGTCAATCACCGCCACGCCGGCGACCGCTTGCGGGTGTTCCAGGGCCAGGGCCATGGCGGTCTTGCCGCCCATGCTGTGGCCGATCAGAATCGGTTGCTGCAATTGCTCGCGCTCGATCAGTGCCAGCACATCGAGCGCCATGTCGGGGTAGGACATGGCCTCGGCCCAGGGCGAGGCACCATGGTTGCGGGCGTCAGGCAGGTAGAACTGGTACGAGTGGCCCAGGGCTTGGGCGATCTGCGCCCAGTTGCGTCCGGCGCCGAACAGCCCGTGCAGGATGATCACGGGCGGACCGTTGCCAACAACCTCGAAAGCCAATTTGATGGACATGGCGGCTGCGTCCTATTTCTTCTTCTGCGGCGGCAGATCGGTGCAATGGCCTTCGAAGACCTCGGCGGCCATGCCAATCGATTCGCCCAGCGTCGGATGCGGGTGAATGGTCTTGCCAATGTCGGCCGGTTCGCAGCCCATCTCGATCGCCAGACACACCTCGCTGATCAGGTCGCCGGCGTGGGTGCCGACGATGCCACCGCCGATCACGCGGTGCGTGGCCTCGTCGAAAATCAGTTTCGTGAAACCCTCGTCGCGCCCATTGGCGATGGCCCGGCCCGACGCCGCCCAGGGGAACACCGCCTTGCCAATCTTGATGCCCTCGGCCTTGCACTGCTCCTCGGTCTTGCCGGCCCAGGCCACTTCGGGGTCGGTGTAGGCGACCGACGGAATCTGGCGCGCGTCGAAGAACGCGTTCTCGCCATGCGCGACCTCGGCCGCCACATGCGCCTCGTGCACCGCCTTGTGCGCCAGCATCGGCTGGCCGACCACGTCGCCAATCGCGAAGATGTGCGGCACATTGGTGCGCATCTGCCGGTCGACGCTGATGAAACCGCGTTCCGTCACGGCGACACCGGCCTTGTCGGCGGCGATTTTGTTGCCGTTGGGGCTGCGACCCACGGCCACCAGCACGAGGTCGTAAACCTGAGGGGCCGAAGGTGCCTTCTCGCCCTCGAAGCTCACTTCGATGCCCTCTTTGCTTGCCTTGGCACCAACGGTCTTGGTCTTGAGCATCACGTGACCGAAGCGGTGCACGTTCATTTTCTCCCAGACCTTGACCAGGTCACGGTCAGCGCCCTGCATCAGGCCGTCCAGCATTTCGACGACGTCGATGCGCGTGCCCAGGGTCGAGTACACCGTGGCCATCTCTAGGCCGATAATGCCGCCGCCAATCACCAGCATGCGCTTGGGGATGGATTTCAGCAGGAGCGCGCCCGTGGAATCGACCACGCGCTCGTCCTCGGGCATGAAGGGCAGCTTCACCGCCTGGCTGCCGACGGCGATGATGGCCTTGGCGAACTTGACGACTTTTTTGCTGCCGTCTGCCGCCACCACTTCGAGGTGATAAGGATCGAGGAAACTGCCGAGGCCGGTCAGCACCTCCACCTTGCGCGCCTTGGCCATGCCGGCGAGACCGCCGGTGAGCTTCTTGATGACGCCGTCCTTGAAACCGCGCAGCTTGTCGATGTCGATCTCGGGTGGGCCGTACTTGATGCCATGGTCCGGCAGGTGCGTGACCTCGTCCATCACCGAGGCTGTATGCAGCAGCGCCTTGGACGGGATGCAGCCCACGTTCAGGCAGACGCCGCCCAGCGTTGCGTAGCGCTCGACCAGCACGGTCTTCATGCCGAGGTCGGCGCTGCGGAAGGCGGCCGAATACCCGCCGGGGCCGGCGCCGAGCACCAGCACCTCGCATTCCAGATCGGCTTTGCCGCTGTAGCTCGCGGCATTCGGGATCGATGCCGCCGGGGCGGCGCTGGCCGCGGTCTTGGCCGGTGCTGGCGTTGCGGGGGCGGCGGATGCGGGCGCTGCAGCAGCGGCGCCAGCCGCCTCGATCAGCAGGATCACCGAGCCCTCGCCGACCTTGTCGTTGACCTTGACCTTGATCTCCTTGACCACGCCGGCGTGCGTGGACGGAATCTCCATCGAGGCCTTGTCGGACTCGACCATGACGAGGCCGGTATCGACCGCGATGGTTTCGCCGACCTGGACCATGACCTCGATCACGGCGACGTCCTTGAAGTCGCCGATGTCGGGGACTTTCACTTCTACAAAATTAGCCATGGCAGCAGGCCCTTTAGAACAGCACGCGCCGCATGTCGGCGAGCAGGTTGGCGAAATGGACGTTGAAGCGTGCGGCGGCGGCGCCGTCGATCACGCGGTGGTCCCAGGAGAGCGACAGCGGCAGGGTCAGGCGCGAAGCCCAGTTCTTGCCGTCGCTGGAGTGCTGCTTCCAGTAGCTCTTGCAGACGCCCATGATGGCCACCTCGGGCGCATTGATGATGGGCGTGAAATAGATGCCGCCAATGCCGCCCAGCGATGAAATCGTGAAGGTGCCGCCTTGCATCTGGTCGGGCTTGAGCTTGCCGTCGCGCGCCAGTTTGGCCAGTTCGCTCATCTCCTGGGTGATCTCGGGCACGGTCTTTTTGTCGGCATCGCGGATCACGGGCACCATGAGGCCGTTGGGCGTGTCGGCGGCAAAACCGATGTGGTAATACTGCTTGAGCACCAGGGCGTCGCCGTCGAGGCTGGCGTTGAACTCGGGGAACTTCTTCAGCGTGGCCACGGCGGCCTTGATCATGAAGGGCAGCATGCTGATCTTGACGCCGGACTTCTCCAGCTCCTTGTTCATCTGCACGCGGAACTGCTCCAGATCGGTGATGTCGGCCTCGTCGTGCGTGGTGACATGCGGGATGACGACCCAGTTGCGGTGCAGGTTGGCGGCCGAGATCTTCTTGATGCGCGAGAGCTCCTTGCGCTCGACCGGGCCGAACTTGGCGAAGTCCACCTTGGGCCAAGGCAACAGGTCCAGCCCGCCACCGCCAGAGGCCGGTGCTGCAGCCGCCTTGGCCGATGCGGCCGGCGCGCTGGCCGCAACGCCACCGCCTTTGGCGAAGGCGTCGACATCGGCGCGCACGATGCGGCCATGTTCGCCGCTGCCCGTGACACGGCCGAGATTGACACCGAGTTCACGCGCCAGTTTGCGCACAGCCGGGCCGGCATACGCCAAGGCGAAAGCCGTTTCATCGATGCCACTGGACACGGCGGAAGCCGAGGCGACCGCAGTAGCCACTGGGGCCGCCGCCACAGTGGTCGGCACGTTGGCCGCCGCAGAAGCCGCAGGCGCGTCCCCGGTGGCCAGGGCCATGACGATGCTGCCTTCGCTGACCTTGTCGCCAAGTTTGACGCGAATCTCCTTGACCACGCCACCGAGCGGCGCTGGCACGTCTAGCGTCGCCTTGTCGGATTCGAGCGAGATCAGCGGGTCTTCGGCCTTCACCGTGTCGCCAACCTTGACGAAGATCTCGATCACCGGCACGTCCTTGAAATCACCGATATCGGGAATGCGTACCTCGGCCAGCCCGGCCGGTGCACTCACCGGCGAAGGCGGCGCGCTGATGCTGGGTTTGGCCACTTCCGCCGGGGCGCTGGCAGCGCCGCCCGCGGCGTTCGCGTCCTCGAACTGCATGATCACGCTGCCCTGGCTGACCTTGTCGCCGATCTTCACGCTGATGGCCTTGACCACGCCGCCGCGCGGCGCCGGCACATCCAGCGTGGCCTTGTCGGATTCGAGCGAGACCAGCGGGTCTTCGGCCTTGATGGTGTCGCCGACCTTGACGAAAATTTCAATCACCGGCACGTCCGTGAAGTCGCCGATGTCGGGCACTTGGATATCGATTGTTTGGCTCATGTGTTGTCCTCGGGCGTTCAGACGGTCCACGGCGCGGCGCGCTCCGTGTCCAGGCCGTACTTGGCAATGGCGTCGGCGACGACGGCCGGCTTGATGACGCCGTCATCGGCCAGCGCCTTCAGGGCGGCCACGGCCACGTAGTAGCGATCAATCTCGAAAAAGCGGCGCAGCTTGGCGCGGTAGTCGCTGCGGCCAAAGCCGTCAGTGCCCAGCACCACGTAGCGGCGGTCCGCCGTCTGCACGTACTCGCGCACCTGGTCAGCGTAGTTGCGCATGTAGTCGGTGGACACGATCACCGGGCCGTCGTGGCCTGCGAGGCAGGTCTCAACCCAGCTCTTGCGCGCTGCCTCGGTGGGGTGCAACAGATTCCAGCGCTGCGTGGCCATGCCATCGCGCTTGAGTTCGTTGAAGCTGGTGGCGCTCCAGATATCGGCGCTGACGTTGAAGTCGGCCTTCAGCAGCTCGGCCGCGGCGATCACTTCGCGCAGGATGGTGCCGCTGCCCATCAATTGCACGCGCAGGCCCTTTCCCTTGCCCGATGTGGCCGTCTTGCCGCCGTCCTTGAGCTTGTACAGGCCCTTGAGAATGCCCTCCTCGGCCCCCGCCCCGGCGTCAGTCAGGCCAGGGTGCGGGTAGTTCTCGTTCATCAGCGTGATGTAGTAGAAGACGTCCTCCTGCTCCTCGTACATGCGCCGCATGCCTTCGCGCACGATGGTCACCACCTCGTAGGCAAAGGTCGGGTCGTAGGAGATGCAGTTGGGAATGGTGGCAGCGATGATGTGGCTGTGGCCGTCCTCGTGCTGCAGCCCTTCGCCGTTGAGCGTGGTGCGGCCAGCGGTGCCGCCCAGCAGGAAGCCGCGCGCCCGGATGTCGCCCGCCAGCCAGGCCAGGTCGCCGACGCGCTGCAGGCCGAACATCGAGTAATAGATGTAGAACGGAATCATCGGCACGTTGTTGCTGCTGTACGAGGTCGCCGCCACGATCCAGCTCGACATCGCGCCGCCTTCGTTGATGCCTTCCTGCAGCACCTGCCCGTCCTTCGATTCGCGGTAGTACATCAGCTGGTCGGCATCCTGCGGCTTGTAGAGCTGGCCCACCGACGAGTAGATGCCAAGCTGGCGGAACATGCCTTCCATGCCGAAGGTGCGCGATTCATCCGGCACGATCGGGACGATGTGCTTGCCGATGGTCTTGTCGCGCACCAGCGTGCCCAGCATCTGCACGAAGGCCATGGTGGTGGAAATCTCGCGCTCGCCGGAGCTGTCGAGCAGGCGCTGGAAGGTCGTCAGCGGCGGAATCGGCAGCGCGGTGGAGGTGCGCCGGCGCTGCGGCAGGTAACCGCCCAGAGCCTGGCGCCGGGCGTGCAGGTACTTCATCTCCGGACTGTCGTCCGGCAGTTTGACGAAAGGCACCTTGGCCAGATCCTCGTCGGACACCGGGATCTGGAAACGGTCGCGGAAACCGCGCAGCGCGTCCTGCGTCATCTTCTTGGCCTGGTGGGCGATCATCTGGCCTTCGCCCGATTCGCCCATGCCGTAGCCCTTGACGGTCTTGGGCAGGATCAGCGTGGGCTGGCCGGTGTGCTTGACCGCTGCGGCGTAGGCGGCAAAGACCTTCTCGGGGTCGTGTCCACCGCGCGTCAGGCCCCAGATCTCGTCGTCGCTCATGTCGGCGACCAGGGCCTTCAGTTCCTCGTACCTGCCGAAGAAATGCTCGCGCACATAGGCGCCGCTCTTGCTCTTGAAATCCTGGTACTCGCCGTCCACGCACTCTTCCATGCGCTGCAGCAAGAGACCGCTCTTGTCCTTGGCCAGCAGCGTGTCCCAGCCACCGCCCCAGACCACCTTGATGACGTTCCAGCCGGCGCCGCGAAACACCGATTCCAGTTCCTGGATGATCTTGCCGTTGCCGCGCACCGGGCCGTCCAGGCGTTGCAGGTTGCAGTTGATGACGAAGATCAGGTTGTCCAGTTTCTCGCGCCCGGCCAGCGAGATCGCGCCCAGCGATTCGGGCTCGTCCATCTCGCCGTCGCCCATGAAGGCCCAGACCTTGCGCGGTGCGGTCTCGGCCAGGCCCCGGCCCTGCAGGTACTTCAGGAAGCGCGCCTGGTAGATCGACATCAGCGGCCCCAAGCCCATCGAGACCGTGGGGAACTGCCAGAAGTCGGGCATCAGCCAGGGGTGCGGGTAAGAGGGGATGCCTTTGCCTTCGGTCTCCTGCCGATAGCCCAGCAGTTGCGCTTCAGTCAAGCGGCCTTCGACGAAGGCGCGGGCATAAATGCCGGGCGAGCAATGGCCCTGGATGTAGATCAGGTCGCCGCCATGCGCGTCGGTGGGCGCGTGCCAGAAATGGCCGAAGCCGATGTCGTAGAGCGTCGCCGCCGACTGGAAGCTGGCGATGTGGCCGCCGAGTTCGGAGCTGTCCTTGTTGGCGCGCAGGATGATGGCCATCGCGTTCCAGCGGATGATGGAGCGCAGCCGGTGCTCGATGGCGCGGTCACCGGGCGACTTTTCCTCGGCTTCGGGCGCGATGGTGTTCTTGTAGGCCGTGGTCATCGAGTTGGGCACATAGATGCCCTCACGCCGCGCTTCGTTCACCAGGCGGTTGACGATGTAGTTGGTGCGGCCCGTGCCACGGTGTTGCTGGACGGCGCGCAAGGCATCCATCCACTCGCCGGTCTCGAGCGCGTCGAGGTCGTCATTCACGTTCATCTTGTCTCCTGTTGTTATCCCATGTCGCAAGGTCGAGGCGACAGGGGTTAACTCAGGTATTGCAATGGACGTGCCAACCCGCCCAGCGCCGAAATTCGACGCTAAGTGGTTGTTTTTAAAGCGTTTTAACCATCCCTCGTCGGCGACTCGATACGAAGCGCCGGAATGGGGCTACCGGCCTCGTATGGTTTGCCGTCCGCCCGGCTAGGGGTTATTACCGAGGGACTTTGACCCACACCCCATTGCCCTGGCTGGACCGAACCACGCCATCGACAAAGCGGATGCCCTGCAAGCCATCGCTGGCGTTGGGGAAATGCAGCGCCAGCGGATCTGCGCGCTGGCCGGCTCGGCGCGCGGCAATGGCCTCGGCGGCGTCGGAATAGAGATTCGCAAAAGCCTCGTGAAAGCCCTCGGGATGGCCGGCCACGATTCTTGAGGAGCGGGCAGCCAAGGGCAAGGTGCCCGGCCCGTTGGGCGTTCTGTTTTGGGCCGGCGCATCGAGCGGTTTGAAGCCCAGGACCTGGGGGCATTCCTGCAGCCACTCCAGGCTTCCGAGCGCGCCGCTCACGCGGATGCGCAAGCTGTTTTCGACACCGGCGGCGGCCTGGGTGACCCAAAAGCTGCCCCGTGCACCCTGGCTCAAACGTAAGAGGGCGCCGGCAAAATCATGCGTCACCCGGTCCGGCACGATGCTGCCGACCTCCGCCGCCACCTGCTCGACTTCCAGCCCGCTGATGAAACGCAGCAGATTGTGGGCGTGGGTGCCGATGTCGCCCATCACCAGTGACGGCCCACCGCGCGCCGGGTCATCCTTCCAGGCCACACGACTGGCGCCGCCCCTGGCCCGCCCGCCTTGCACGTACTCCACCTGCACCAGCCGGATCGCCCCCAGCTGGCCGGCGGCGATCATGGCTTTGGCTTGGCGCACCATGGGGTAGCCGGTGTAGTTGTGCGTCAAACAGAACACCAAACCCGTCTCCCGCACCCGTTGCTGCAATTGCTCAGCCTCGGCCAGCGTGTTGGTCATGGGCTTGTCGCAAATGACGTCAAAACCCTTGTCGAGTGCCGCCATGGCGTACGCGAAATGGCTGTCGTTGGGCGTCATGATGGCCACCACGTCGGCGCCATCGGCGCGGGTGGCTTCCGTTGCGAGCAGCTCCAGCGCACTGGCGTAACAACGCTCCGGGTTCAGACCGATCTCCCGACCCGCGCTGACGGATTTGTGCGGGTCGGACGACAGGGAGGCAGCCACCAATTCATAGCGGTCGTCGAGCCGCGCCGCCTGCCGGTGCATGGCCCCGATGAAGGAGCCGGGACCGCCCCCGATGACGGCCAGGCGCAGTCTGCGACCCAGCATGGCAATAACGGGATTCAAGGACATGGTGTTTTCACTTTCCCCAGCGCAAGACCATGGGGTCCAGGCGGCGCGCGGTTTCAATCAGCCCGGCCCGGGTGGCCGGGTGCATGGCGGGAAACGGATGGCGCGGTGCTTCGCAGGCAATCACGCCGCCTTCTTTCATCAGGGACTTGGCTGCCAGCAAACCGCTTTGCCGGTTCTCGTAATTGATCAGGGGCAGCCACTGCTGGTACAAGGCGGCGGCCTCGTCGCGCCGGCCTGCCATGTAGGCGTCCACAATCAGGCGGATACCGTCCGGGTAGGCCCCGCCGGTCATGGCGCCGGTCGCGCCGGCATCCAGATCCGGCATCAGGGTAATGGCTTCTTCGCCGTCCCACGGGCCTTCCACCGCGTCACCACCGAGGCGGATCAATTCGCGCAGTTTGGCGGCGGCACCGGCGGTCTCGATCTTGAAGTAGCACACCTGCTTGATCTCCTGGGCCATGCGTGCCAAAAAGGCGGCGGACAGGGTGGTGCCGCTGACCGGCGCGTCCTGGATCATGATCGGAATCTCAATCGCGTCCGACAGCCGGGCAAAGAACTCGAAGGTCTTTTCCTCCGGCACGCGCAGGGTGGCGCCATGGTAAGGCGGCATCACCATGACCATGGCGGCACCGGCCCGCTGGGCCTGCACGCTGCGCTGGGCGCAGACCTGCGTGCTGAAGTGCGTCGTGGTCACGATCACCGGCACGCGGCCCTTCACATGCGCCAGAATGGTGTCGGTCAATAGCACGCGCTCGGCATCCGACAGCACGAACTGCTCGGAGAAGTTCGCCAGGATGCACAGACCGGTCGAACCGGCATCGATCATGAAGTCCACGCACCGCTTCTGGCTGGCCAGATCGAGTTCGCCCGATTCGGTGAAGGTGGTCGGCACCACCGGAAATACGCCTTTGAAGCGCGCTGTCTTAGCTGCATTCATTTCAAATTTTCCTTTTATTTTTTCTTGTTGTATACATCGACACACACGGCGGCCAGCAAGACCAGGCCCTTGATGACCTGCTGGTAGTCAATGCCGATGCCCATGATCGACATGCCGTTGTTCATCACGCCCATGATGAAGGCGCCAATCACGGCGCCCAGCACCTTGCCCACGCCACCGGACGCCGAAGCGCCACCGATGAAGCAGGCCGCAATCACATCCAGCTCAAAGCCCAGCCCGGCCTTGGGCGTCGCCGTGTTCAGGCGTGCCGCAAAAATGAGCCCGGCCAAGGCCGCCAGCACGCCCATGTTGATGAAGGTGTAGAAGGTCAGCCGCTCGGTGTTGATGCCGGACAAGCGGGCGGCTTTTTCATTGCCGCCCAGTGCATAGACGCGCCGGCCGATGGTGGTCCGGGAGGTGACAAAGTCATACACCAGCATCAGCAGCAGCATGACGATCAGCACATTGGGCAAGCCCTTGTAGGAGGACAAGAGATAGCTGAAGGCGGCGATCATGCCGGCGAACACCAGATTCTTCAGGATGAAGAACACATAGGGTTCGTTGTCCATGCCGTGCTTGACGCGCTCGGCGCGGCCACGCACCTTGGTGACGAGCAGCACCAGCGCCATCAGGAGGCCGGCGATCAGCGAGGTGATGCGCAGGGTTTCGCCCTCGAACGGGTCGGGAATAAAGCCGGTGCTCAAGAGCTGGAACTCGGCCGGGAACGGCCCCACGGACGAGCCGCCCAACACGGCCAGCGCCAGCCCCTTGAACACCAGCATGCCCGCCAAGGTGACGATGAAGGACGGGATTTTGTAGAACGCCACCCAGTAGCCTTGCGCCGCACCGATCACGCCGCCCAGCGTCAGGCAAATGATAGTGGCGGGCACATAGTGCATTTTGTACTCGACCATCAGCACGGCGGCGACGGCGCCCACGAAACCGCAGACCGAGCCCACGGACAGGTCGATGTGACCGGCCACGATCACCAGCAGCATGCCCAGCGCCATGACGATGATGTAGCTATTTTGCAGAATCAGGTTCGTCAGGTTCAGGGGCTGGAACAGCGTGCCGTCGGTCATCACCTGGAAAAACACCATGATGGCGACCAGCGAAATCAGCAGCCCATATTCGCGCAGGTTGTTCTTGAGAAAGCCCGCTCCGCCTTCAGATTTTTGCAGCGGTGCGCCCGCGGCTTTGGCGGTAGTTGTCGTTGCCATGTCAATTCACTCCTGATATCACGATAGATCGCATAATTTTTTCCTGGGTGGCCTCAGCCGCCGAAAACTCGGCCACAAACCTGCCCTCGTTGAGCACGCAGATCCGGTCGCACATGCCCAGCAGTTCCGGCATTTCGGACGAGATCATCAGCACGCATTTGCCCTCGCTGGCCAGCTGCGCGATGATGGTATAGATCTCATACTTGGCACCCACGTCAATGCCGCGAGTCGGCTCATCCAGGATGAGCACTTCGGGGTTGGAAAACAGCCACTTGCTCAACACCACTTTTTGCTGGTTGCCGCCCGACAGGTTAACTGTGTGCGCAAACACGTCAGGACTGCGAATATTGAGCTTGCGCCGGTAGGCCTCGGCAACGCCAAACTCTCGGCCCTCGTTAATCACCGAATAACGCGACACACCCTCCAGATTGGCCAGGGTGGTGTTCCAGGCAATGGTTTCGTCCAGCACCAGCCCGTAGCCCTTGCGGTCTTCCGTCACATAGGCAATGCCGTGGTCAATCGCTTTTTGCACCGTGCTGGTGTCGATCTCCTTGCCGTGCAGGAACACTTGCCCACTGATGCCCTGACCGTAAGTGCGACCGAAAATGCTCATCGCCAGTTCGGTACGGCCCGCGCCCATGAGCCCGGCAATGCCCACGATCTCGCCGCGTTTGACGTGAATATCGACGCCCTTGATGACCTGGCGATCCGCATGCTCCTCATGGTGCACCTGCCAGTTCTTGACCTCGAACACCTCCTCACCAATGTTCGGCGTGCGTTTGGGGTAGCGGTCGGCCATTTCGCGGCCTACCATGTACTTGATGACGCGGTCCTCACTGACAGGCTCTTGCGCGCAATCCAGCGAGGCCACCGTGGCGCCATCGCGCAGCACGGTGATGGCGTCGGCGACCTTGGAAATTTCGTTGAGCTTGTGCGAGATCAAAATGCAGGCGATGCCCTGGCGTTTGAGCTCCAGCAGCAATTCCAGCAGGGCGTCACTGTCGGTCTCATTCAGGCTGGCGGTGGGCTCGTCCAGAATCAGCAGCTTGACCTCTTTGGACAGCGCTTTGGCAATCTCGATGAGCTGCTGCTTGCCCACCCCGAGGTTGGTGATCAAGGTGCCAGGCGACTCCTTCAAGCCCACTTTTTTCAGCAAGGCCTGCGTCTTCAAAAACGAGGTCGACCAATCGATCACGCCGTAGTGCGCTTGCTCGTTACCGAGAAAAATGTTTTCGGCAATCGACAACAAGGGCACCAGCGCCAGTTCCTGGTGGATGATGATGATGCCTTTCGCTTCGCTGTCGGAGATGCCCTTGAAGCGGCATTCCTGGCCGAGAAAGCGGATCTCGCCCTCGTAGTCGCCGTAAGGATAAACGCCACTCAGGACTTTCATCAAGGTCGACTTGCCCGCGCCGTTTTCACCCACGATGGCGTGAATCTGGCCCGCGTGCACGGTCAGGTTCACATCACTCAGCGCCTTCACGCCGTGGAACGATTTCTTCATTCCGCGCATTTCAAGAATGGGATTCGCCATATTGCCCCTGCGTTGCTCGTGTCGTCTGGACGACCCTCTGGAAAATGTAAAAAGGCCCTGCGCATTCCGGCACAGGGCCCTCGTCCTCAGTTCAAGCGTTTACTTCAGCTGCTCTTCCTTGATGTAGCCGCTACCCACCAGCACCGGCTTGTAGTTGGACAGATCGACACTGACCGGTTTCAACAGATAGGAGGGAACAATCTTGACCTTGTTGTTGTAGGTCTTGGTGTCGTTGATCTCGACTGTTTTGCCACTCATCATGGCGTCCACCATGTTGGCGGTGACCTTGGCCAGCTCGCGCGTGTCCTTGAAGACCGTGGAGTACTGCTCTTTGCGGATGATCGATTTGACCGACGGCACCTCGGCATCCTGGCCGCTCACAAAGGGGTAGGGCTGTCCGGCGCTGCCGTAGCCGACGCCTTTAAGCGAGGACAGAATACCGATGCTCAAGCCGTCATAGGGCGACAACACGGCATGCACACGGGCCTTGCCATAGTAGGCGCTCAGCAGGTTGTCCATGCGGGACTGGGCCACGGCGCCATCCCAACGCAGGGTGGATACCTTGTTCATGCCCAGCTGCTTGCTCTGCACCACCAGCTTGCCCTTGTCGATGTAGGGCTGCAACACGGACATGGCGCCGTCGTAGAAGAAGAAGGCGTTGTTATCGTCGGCCGAGCCGCCGAAGAGTTCGATGTTGAACGGGCCTTTGCCTTCTTTCAGGCCCAGGGCTTTCTCCAGCGACTGCGCCTGCAGCACGCCGACCTGGAAGTTGTCAAACGTGGCGTAGTAATCCACATTCTTGCTGCCCACGATCAGGCGGTCATAGGCCACGACCTTGACGCCCTTGTCAGCGGCCTTTTGCAGGGCATTGGACAGTGTGCTGCCATCAATCGCGGCAATCACCAGCACCTTCACACCTTTGGTGATCATGTTCTCGATTTGCGCCAGCTGATTGGGGATGTCGTCGTCGGCATACTGCAGATCAGTTTTGTAGCCCTTGGCGGCCAGGGCTGCAACCATGCTGTTGCCATCGCTGATCCAGCGCGTGGAGCTTTTGGTCGGCATGGCAACGCCGACCGTTCCCTTGTCTTGCGCATTGGCGACGGGCGTGCCCAAGGCGAAACCCAGCGTCAAGCCGGCGGCCAGCGCTTTGAGTGTTGTTCTACGTGATTTCATTATTTGTCTCCTGAGAGGAATTGCGGTGAACTCATTCATCTTTGCCTTTTCGGCGCAGAGCCCCGATGATACGGAATTGATTGATAATTTTCTAATACTGATTATTGGATTTGCCATGTCAGTTTTTAAATCAGGGAAAACCCGTAAATGACGAATTACATGCACTGGTTTCTGCGCGCCCGGCTCAAGACCCGGCAGTTGCTGCTGCTGGTCGCCATCGCCGAAGAGGGCAATATTCACCGGGCGGCGGAAGCCCTCAATATGACACAGCCGGCGGCCTCAAAACTGCTGAAAGACCTGGAAGAGGCGCTGGAGGTGTCGCTGTTTGAGCGTTTGCCGCGCGGCATGCGCCCGACCTGGTATGGCGACACCATGATCCGCCATGCACGCGTCGCCCTGTCCAGCCTGAACCAGGCGCACGAGGAGCTGGAAGCCGCCAAATCAGGCCAGTTTGGCCAGGTGAATGTGGGCGCCATTACCGCGCCCGGGCTCGCCTTGCTGCCGCCCACCGTGGCGCTCGTGAAGCGGGAACATCCCAATCTGCAGATTGCATTGCATATCGAAACCAGTGATGTGCTGATTGAGCGCCTGAATCAGGGCAAGCTCGATATCCTGGTCGCGCGCCTGTTTGCCCGGCATGACAAAACCGAATTGCGCTACGAAATGCTCACGGACGAACCGGTGTGTGCGGTCGCGCGCCCGGGCCACCCCTTGTTCAGCGGGCCCACACCGGGCTTGCGCGATATTGCGGAGGCGGGCTGGATTGTGCCCCTGGCCGGCAGCGTGCTGCGTCACCGCTTTGACCTGATGTTTCAGGAGGACGGACTGCAGGCGCCCACCAATGTCATCGAAACGGCATCCCTGATGTTCACCACCAAAATGCTGCAACAAAGTGACATGCTCAGCGTGGTGGCGACCGATGTGGCCCGCTACTATGCGGACCACGGCCTGCTGGCCATCTTGCCCATGGCGCTGCCCTGCCAGATGGATGCTTTTGGCATCATCACCCGCCGCGACCGCCTGCTGTCACCGGCCGCCAAAGTGATGCTGCGCTCACTCAAGACCACCGCGATCACCGTCTACGGCAAGACGCTGGACACGACCGCGGACGACGCCGCGCCCTGACTGGGCGCCTAGTTCCAGCCGGCGTCGACCTTGAACTCCTGCGCGGTGCACATGGCCGCGTCAGCCGAGGCGAGGAACAGCACCATGCGGGCGACATCCGAGGGCTGCAGCTTGTCGGGCAGGCACTGGTTGCGCTTGATTGCTTCTTCGCCCTCGGCGTTGAGCCAGAGCTTGATCTGGCGCTCGGTCATGACCCAGCCCGGCGACACCGTGTTGACGCGAATGCGGTCACGCCCCAGGCTGCCCGCCAAGCCCCGCGTCAGGCCATTCACCGATGACTTGGCGATGGCATAGCAGGGGTACTCGCTGCCCTTGGACTGCCAGCCGGTGGAGCCCATGTTGATGACCGAGCCGCCACCCAAGCGGCGCATGCCGGGCACGATGGCCTGGATGGCGAAAAAGGCCGGCCGCTGGTTGACCGCCATGCGCTCGTCCCAGTACTCGGGCGTGACCGATTCGATCGTGTGCCGGTCATCCCGCGCCACATTGTTCACCAGCGTCGAAAAATCCCCCAGCTCACGCGTGGCCTCTTCAACGGCGCCCTGCAGGGCCGCGACATCCCGAACGTCGCAGCTGCGCCACCAGGGCGCCGGGTGGCCGGCGGCGGCCAGGCGCTGCGCCAACGCGGCGCTTTCCGCCGCCGCGACGTCGACGAAAGCCACTTGGGCGCCCTGCTCGGCAAAAGCCGCCACGATGGCGGCGCCGATGCCGGTGCCGCCCCCGGTGATGAAGACGCGCTGGCCGCGCAAACTGGGGAATATGGCCAAAGCCGGGGTAGCAGTCATCGAGAGGTCCTTTGAGTAAAGTATTGCAAATTGCGTATGACAAAGATTAAATTAACTATTTTTCATTATCACTGTGCCTTGCTACGATGCGTTTTGTCAAGCCCCCAGGGGCCTACCCACCACGAAAGACGCCCGCACCATGGATTCCAAAAAACACCCTTTTCGCCGCAGCCAAGCCTGGTTTGGCAAGAACGACCGCGACGGTTTCATGCACCGCAGCTGGATCAAAAACCAGGGCTACCCGCACGATGAATTCGATGGCCGGCCGGTCATCGGCATCTGCAACACCTGGAGCGAATTGACGCCTTGCAACGGCCACTTTCGCGAACTCGCCGAGTTCGTCAAACGCGGGGTCTACGAGGCTGGCGGCTTTCCGCTCGAATTTCCGGTGATGTCGCTGGGCGAGACCCAGCTGCGCCCCACCGCCATGCTGTTTCGCAACCTGGCCAGCATGGACGTGGAAGAGTCGATTCGCGGCAACCCGATCGATGGCGTGGTGCTGCTGATGGGCTGCGACAAGACCACGCCCTCGCTGATGATGGGCGCGGCCAGCTGCGACTTGCCGACCATCGGCGTGTCCGGCGGCCCCATGCTCAACGGCAAGTTCCGCGGCACCGACATTGGCTCGGGCACCGGCGTGTGGCAGATGAGCGAGATGGTGCGCGCCGGTGAAATGACGCAGGAAGACTTCACCGCCGCCGAGTCGTGCATGCACCGCTCCAAGGGCAGTTGCATGACCATGGGCACGGCCAGCACCATGGCCAGCATGGTCGAGGCACTGGGCATGTCCCTGCCCGAAAACGCCGCCATTCCCGCCGCCGACACGCGCCGCAACCGGCTGGCGCAAATGAGCGGACGCCGGATTGTGGAGATGGTCAAGGAAGACATGCGCATGTCGCAGATCCTGACCCGCGAGGCGTTCGAAAACGCCATCCGCACCAATGCCGCCATTGGCGGCTCCACCAACGCCGTGATCCACCTGATCGCCATCGCCGGGCGCATGGGCGTCAAGCTGGACCTGGACGACTGGGACCGCCTCGGCGCCGAGGTGCCCTGCTTGCTGAACCTGCAGCCCTCGGGGAAATACCTGATGGAAGATTTCTATTACGCCGGCGGCCTGCCCGCCGTGATGCGCGAAATCAGGCCGATCCTGCACCTGAACTCGATCACCGCCAACGGTAAGACGCTGGGCGAAAACATTGAAAAAGCACCTTGCTACAACCGCGAGGTCATCAAGACACCGGATGAGCCCTTCATGAAGGACGCCGGCATTGCCGTGCTGCGCGGCAACCTGGCACCCGACGGTGCGGTGATCAAGCCTTCCGCCGCCTCCGTCCACTTGCTGCAGCACCGCGGCCGGGCCGTGGTGTTCGAGGACATCGAGGACTTCCACGCCCGCATTGACGGCGACGAACTCGACATTGATGAACACTGCGTGATGGTGCTGAAGAACTGCGGACCCAAGGGCTACCCCGGCATGGCCGAGGTGGGCAACATGCCGCTGCCGCCGAAAATCCTGCAAAAAGGCATTACCGACATGGTGCGCATCAGCGACGGCCGCATGAGCGGTACCGCTTACGGCACCGTGGTGCTGCATACCTCGCCCGAAGCGGCCGCCGGGGGTCCGCTGGCGCTGGTGCAAAACGGCGACATGATCGAGCTCGATGTGGCGGGCCGCCGCTTGCACCTGGAGGTGTCTGACGAAGAGCTGGCGCGCCGGCGCCTCAGCTGGAAGCCGCCGGTGCACCCGAACCGCGGCTACCAAAAGCTGTATGTCGAACATGTGCAGCAGGCGCACCTGGGGGCCGATCTGGACTTTCTGGTCGGCGGCAGTGGCGCGGCCGTGCCGCGCGAATCGCATTGAAGGCAGCGCCCAACATTCTGGGTACGCCGCAGTGCGTCTGGGCGGCCGGCGCGGTGCTGGGCGAAGGCACGCTGTGGTCGGTGCGCCACCAAGCCTTGTACTGGGTGGACATCCTGGGCCATCGGCTGCACCGCTTTCATCCGGAAACCCAGGCGCGGGACAGCTGGGCGTTTGAGGAAGAAATTTCCGCCGTGGCCGAGCGCGCCTCGGCGCCGGAGCTGCTGGTCACGCTGCGCCAGGGCTTTGCCTTTTTCAACCCCGACACCGGCGCCCTGCAGCGCCTGCACCAGCCCGAACCGGAGCGCAGCGGCAACCGCTTCAACGACGGCAAGTGCGACGCGCTAGGCCGCTTCTGGGGTGGCACCATGGACTTTGCCTGCGAGGCGCCAACCGGCGCGCTCTACCGTTTCACGCCCGAGGGCCAATGCACGCGGATGAGCGATGGCTACGCCGTGACCAACGGCCCCACCTGGTCGCTGGATGGCCGCACCATGTATTTCAATGACACGGTGCAAGCGCGCATTCACGCCTTTGACTTCGATCCGGTCGACGGCACGCTGGGCCATCGGCGTGTCTGGCTCGAATTCGGTCCCGACGACGGCTTTCCGGACGGCATGACCACCGACGCGGCCGGCCGCCTGTGGATTGCCCATTGGGGTGCCGCCTGCGTCACCTGCCACGAGCCGCTCAGTGGCGTCGAGCTGGCCCGCGTGACCTTGCCGACCCGCCACATCACCAACTGCGCGTTTGGCGGCACTGAGCTCAAGACCCTGTTCATCAGCAGCGCCAGCAGCGGCCTCAACGAACAGCAGTTGTTGGCGCAGCCCTTGGCCGGCGCATTGTTTTGCGTGGACGTGGACAGCCCCGGACTGCCCGCCCACCTGTTTGCCGGTTAACCCGCCCGCCTGTATTTTTGAAATAGCGCATGAAACTCAATAAGCTCCGGATTTCCACCCGCCTCTCAGCCGTCTTCGGGCTCTTGATGACACTGCTGCTGGGTATCGTCATGGTGGCGCTGCTGCAAATGAAAACGATGCGCGACGGCACCCTGGAAATTACCGACCACTGGCTGCCCGGTGTCGAAGTGGTGAGCGCCATGAAGACCGGTCTCGCGAACTTGCGCACCGATGAGACGCAGCACGTGCTGAACACCGACGAAACCGCGATGGCCAACATCGACAAGGCCATCGGTGAGACGCTTGCCGTATTTGAAAAAGACCACCAGGCCTATGTCGAATCCCTCCGGGGTGATGAAGAGAAAAAACTGTATGCCACTTTTGCCGCCGGCTGGAAGCAGTATTTGCAGACCAGCCGGCAAATCACCGACATGTCGACCAAGCGCGAGAAGTTTCCGGCCAGAAAACTGCTCGAAAGCGATTCGCGAAAGTCGTTTGACCGTCTGAATGCCGCGGTCAACCAGCTCGCCCAGCTCAAGCACCGTGGCGCTTTGAGCGCGAGTGCTGACAGCGCAGCAGCGTATGCGACGGCCCGCTACACCCTGCTCGCGGCCTTGCTGGCCGCGCTGCTGCTGGTCATCGTTGCCGCCGTGTGGCTGATTCGCTCCGTAACCATGCCCCTGCATCAGGCCGTGGCCGTGGCCAGGCAGATCGCGGAAGGTGAGCTTTCACGCCCCATCGAAGTGGACTCGACGAATGAAACTGGCCAGTTGCTCAGTGCCTTGCAGCGCATGCAGCAGAGTTTGGCGAAAGTGGTGGGCCAGGTGCGCCACGACGCCGAGCGGGTCGCCAGCGCCAGCGCCGAGATTGCGCAAGGCAACAACGATTTGAGTGCCCGCACCGAGAGCCAGGCCAGCGCGCTGGAACAAACCGCCGCCTCCATGGAGCAGCTCAGCGCCACGGTCAAGCAAAACGCCGCCAGCGCGCGCCAGGCAAATCAGCTCGCGATGAACGCCTCCAGTGTGGCCATCCAGGGCGGTGCAGTGGTGTCACAGGTGGTGGACACCATGAAGGGCATCAACGACGCCTCGCGCAAGATTTCCGACATTATTCAGGTCATTGACGGTATTGCCTTCCAGACCAACATCCTGGCGCTCAATGCGGCGGTGGAAGCGGCGCGCGCCGGCGAGCAGGGCCGTGGCTTTGCCGTGGTGGCATCGGAGGTGCGTTCCCTGGCCGGGCGCTCGGCCGAAGCGGCGAAAGAAATCAAGTCCCTGATCAACGCCAGCGTGGAACGCGTGGCACGGGGCACTAGCCTGGTCGATCAGGCCGGCACCACCATGACCGAGGTCGTCAGTTCCATCAAACGCGTCACCGACATGATGGGCGAGATCAGCGCCGCCAGCAGCGAGCAAAGCCAGGGCGTGTCGCAAGTGGGCGAGGCGGTGACGCAGATGGACCAGGCCACCCAGCAAAATGCGGCGCTGGTGGAAGAGATGGCGGCCGCCGCCAGCAGCCTGCAAACCCAGGCCCACGACCTGGTGCAGGTGGTGGCTATCTTCAAGCTGGGGGAGCCACCGGCCACCTTACTGCATGCAGACTTCGCCAGCCCGCCGCGGCTGATCCCTCATTTTTCTGAATTACCATGACACAGATTCACACCATTCACTGGCTGCGGCACGCGGGCCAACAACTCGGGCTGGTGCCCAGCCTGGGCGGCGGCGTGGCCGCCTGGCAACTGGCGCGTGAACAAGGCCTGCTGGACCTGTGGCGCCCCTGGGATGGCCACAACACCGACCTGTATTCCCTGGCCTCGTTCGCCATGCTGCCGTGGTCCAACCGCATCAGCGCGGGTGGTTTTGAGCACAACGGGCAAAACCATCCCATGGCGCCCAACCGTGTGGGCGAGCCCTACCCGATCCATGGCGACGGCTGGCTGCAGCCCTGGGCCTTGACCCAGCCGGCACCGGATACGCTGGTGATGCGTCTTGAGTCCCACCACTTTGACGACAACCCCTACGACTACCACGCCA
This sequence comes from Rhodoferax ferrireducens, assembly GCF_003347515.1. Lineage (GTDB taxonomy): Bacteria > Pseudomonadota > Gammaproteobacteria > Burkholderiales > Burkholderiaceae_C > Rhodoferax. The sequence goes on from NZ_QEII01000296.1 coordinate 20,221, forward strand.
CGCAGACCTTCCAGTTGCGCGAAGGCGGGCTGGACCAGACCGTCAGCGTGACCCACCTGGGGGAGGCTCCGCTGCCTTACGGACTGGGGCTGCACCCCTGGTTTCCGCGCACCCCACAAACCCGGCTGCAGGCCGCCGTGCAAGGGGTGTGGCTCAGCGGCGCGGACCCCCTGCCCACGGCCCACACGGCGGATTTCCCCGCCACCTGGGACCTGAACCAGGGCATGGATGTGAACGGCACACTGGTCGACAACGCCTTCACCGGCTGGTCCGGTCTGGGCCGCATCGACTGGCCCGAGCAGCAACTGCAGTTGGAGATGCGCGTGCCCGACATTCACGACCGCGGCCAGGACGACGGCTATTGCCTGCTGTACCGCCCGCCAGCGGGGCCAGCCTTCTGTTTTGAGCCCGTTACCCACCCCATTGATGCCTTCCACCAGCCGGGCCAGCCCGGCTTGCGGGTGCTGCGCACCGGCGAGAGCCTGAGCCTGCGGGTGCAGTGGCGTTTTCAAACCACCAGTTGAAGTCGGCCAGGCACGGAATCGCGGAGCTGTCATTTTTTTGCTCCCATATCAATAGCTGCATGCGCTCTATACACGAGGGCTAGAGGCTGATTCTTCTTAAAATACTGCCTCAGCCGCCGCTGCTACACTGCGCGGCAATCAGGAGGGAGTCCATGGGCCATCAAAATTCAGACGACGCAGCCGGGCTGATGTCGTCTTTCGTCTCACAAAACATCGAAGCGCACCCGCTCGAATTCACCGGTCGCGGTGCTGAGTATTTCCGGGTGTGGATTGTCAATGTGCTGCTCAGCATTGTCACGCTGGGCTTTTACACCCCCTGGGCGCGTCGGCGCACGGCGCAGTATTTCTATGGTCACACACTGGTGGCCAACAGCCCGCTTGAATTCACCGCGCAGCAGCGCAAGATGGTGATGGGCTTTGTGATGCTGGTGCTGATCACGCTGGCCTACAACCTTGCCGCCAATACAGGCCAGGACGCTGCGGTGGCGGTGTTTTTGCTGGCCGGCGCCGTGCTGGCGCCGTTCATCTGGGGCAGCGCCATGCGCTTTCGCCTGAGTGCCACACGCTGGCGTGGGCTGCGTCTCCAATTCACCGCAAGTTGGCGCGAGGTCTACACTGCCAGTTGGCCGGTGTTTGCGTTGGCGCTGCTCTGGATGGGCCTGATGTTCGGGCTGCAGGCGCTGGCGCCCGAAGCCGCACAAGCGGTGCAAGCGCTCGGCGGTGATGCGCCGCGCAAGCCCCTGCCGCCCATCACGCCCGCCATGGTGGGCCTGGTCGTGCTGGGTCTGGTGTTGTCGGTGTTGTTCTTCATCCGCCTCGAATACAACTTCAAAAGTCTGCTGGTCTTGCGCGCACAGGTGGGCGTGGAGCCTGGCCGCTGGAAGCCGGTCTACATGGATTTTGTCAAGGTCTGGCTGGCCACGGTGGCGGTGTTCATTCTGTGTGTGCTGGGCGTTGGCGTGCTGCTGGCCGCATTGGTCGGCAGCTCTTTTGCACTTATCGCCAGCCTGACGAAAGGCCTGGGCATGTGGCTTTTCGTGATCATTGCCGTGGCCATCGTGGCGGGCATCTTTTTGCTGTTTCTCGCTTCCGCCCCGGCCCGTGCCTACCGCGAAGCGCGCATGTTCCAGCTCATGTGGAACAACATCGGCCTGAGCCAGGTCGCCCGTTTCAAATGCCGCCTGCGCACCCGCAGCTACGTTCTGCTGCGCCTGAAAAACATGCTGTTCACCCTGCTCACGCTGGGCCTGTACCGCCCTTTTGCGCGGGTCAATGAATACCGCATGAAGGTCGAATCGGTCACGCTGCACGTCAAGGGCGGCGTCGGCCAGGTCGCGGGCGCCATGGTGCGACAGCAGCAAGGCGGCGTGGGCGATGCCCTGGCCGACGCCGTCGGGCTGGACCTGATTGGCTGACGCCCCCGACCGCGCCATGTCGGCCACCACCCCCGCCAAGGGCACTGGCGCGCTGGTGCCGGCGCGCTGGTTCGACGGCTTGAGCAGCCAGGCCCGCCCGGTGCTAGCGGGCCTGCGACCCACCTCCACCGGTCCCTCGCTGCTGTTGCATCCGCTGGCGCAGCCCGGTGCGGCGCCGACCGAGTTCACCTGGGCGCAGGTCGGTTGGCCCGAAACCTGGCACGCGCGCCGGCCCCAAGTGCGCGTGGTGATCGATCTGCGCGAGCACGGCAGCCTGGAGATTGACGCGGTGGCGCAGTGGCATGCCGCGCTGGCCGGCGCAGGCGCGCGCCCGGGCCTGGCCCAACGCATGCAGACCCACTGGCCGGTGCTGCTGGGCGTGCTGCTGGCCGCCGCCATCGGCCTCACGCTGTTCTACCGTTACGGCACGCCCTGGGCGGCGACCCAGCTCACGCGCCATGTGCCGCTGTCGTGGGAAACCAGCGTGGCACAGAACGCGTTGCAGCAAATGGACGAGGGCATGCTCAAGCCCAGCAAGCTGCCATCTGAGCGCCAAGCGCAGTTGCGCGCGCGGTTTGATGCGCTGGTGCAGCAAACGCCGCCCTCGCTGCAACGCTACAGGGGCTACACGCCCAAGCTCACGCTGGCCTTTCGCGCCGGCATGGGCGCGAATGCGTTTGCGCTGCCGGGCGGCACCGTGGTGATGACCGACGCACTGGTGAAAGCCGCCGCCAGCGAAGGCCTGGACGACAACGCGCTGGTGGGCGTGCTGGCCCACGAAGTCGGCCATGTGGTGCATCGCCACACCACGCGCATGGTGGTGGAGCAGGGCGTGCTCAATGTGGGCCTGGGGCTGGCATTGGGCGATGTGTCGGGCATTCTGTCCACCGGTGGCTCGTTGCTGACCGGCCTGGCCTACCAGCGCAACCACGAGCGCGAGGCCGACTGTTTTGCCATCGCCCTCATGGGCCACGCCGCCTTGCCCACGGCGCCCATGGGCCGCTTGCTGCTGGCGATGGCGCGCGATGAAGAACACGAGAAAGGCAAAGACGGCGCCGGGAAAAACGCCGCGACACCAACCAAGACCCAAGAGAAATCAAACCCCTTGTGGTCCCTGCTCAGCAGCCACCCCGACACGGTGGAACGCGCCACCGAACTGGAACAAGGCCACGCGCCGCAGTGCCCGAAAGGGTGAGCCTACCAGCGCTGGTGCACCAGCGGCTTGGCAAAGCGCGCGTAAATATCGGCCAGCGCCTGCAGCGTGGCATCGGGCAGCGCCGGCAGGTCGGCCGCGACCACATTGTTGGCCACCTGGTCGGCGCGCTTGCCACCGGGGATGGCGCAAGTCACCGCCGGGTGCATCAGAATCCAGCGCAGCGCCATTTGCGCCATGCTCTGGCCTTCAGGCACCAGGGCTCGCATGGCCTCCACGGCTTGCAGGCCGACCTTGAAATCCAGCCCCGAGAAGGTCTCACCGCGGTCGAACGCCGCGCCTTCGCGGTTGAACAGGCGGTGGTCGTCCCCTGCAAAAGTGCTCTGGGCACTCATCTTGCCGCTCAGCAAGCCGGAGGACAGCGGCAGGCGCGCCAGAATGCCCACGCCGCGCTTTTGCGTTTGTTCAAACAGCAGCTCGGCCGGGCGCTGGCGAAACAGGTTGTAGATGATTTGCACGCTCTGCACGCCGGGGAATTCGATGGCCTTGAGCGCTTGTTCCACCTTTTCCACGCTCACCCCGTAGTGGCGCAGCTTGCCCGCTTGCACCAGCTCGTCCAGCACGGCAAATACCTCGGGCATGTAAAACACCTCGGTGGGTGGGCAGTGCAGTTGCAGCAAGTCGATCGCCTCGGTGTCCAGGTTCAGCAGACTGCGCTCGACAAAGGCGGTGAGGTTCTCGCGGTTGTAGCCGGCTGCCACATGGGGATTGAGACGGCGCCCGGCCTTGGTGGCCACGTAGAAGGGCTCGCCGCGTTCGCGGCGCAGCTGGGCCAGCAGGCGCTCGCTGCGGCCGTCGCCGTAGACATCGGCGGTATCGAAGAAGTTCACGCCCCCGTCCAATGCGCGGTGCAACGCGCCCATGGAGTCGCTGTCTTGCACCGCGCCCCAGGTGCCACCAATGGCCCAGGCGCCAAAGCTCACGCTTGAGATGTTCCAGCCGGTACGGCCCAGAGGTCTGTATTGCATACGAATCCTTGCGCAAAAAATCAGCTGCGAAATCGCTATATATTTAATAGCTATTAGCGCTTATTGCACGGGGGCTAGAGGCCAATTTAATATAAATCAGCCTGACTTGCGCCCGCTCTCGAACACCCGCTGCAGCACGCAAAACACAAACAGCAAGGCACCAATCACAATGCGCGTCCACCACGAGCTCAGCGAGCCATCAAACATGATGAGTGACTGGATGATGCCCAAAGTCAGCACGCCAAACAAGGTGCCCAGCACATAGCCGACACCGCCACTGAGCAAGGTGCCGCCAATCACCACGGCGGCAATGGCATCGAGCTCCAGGCCGACGGCGTGCAGGCCGTAGCCCGACAGCATGTAGAAGGTAAACACCACGCCGCCCAGCGCCGAGCAAAAGCCGCTCGCGGTGTAAACCAGCACCGTGGTGCGCGCCACCGGCAGGCCCATCAAGGTGGCGGAGTGTTCGCTGCCGCCCATGGCGTACACGGTGCGGCCAAAGCCGGTGTGGTGGGCCACAAACACGGCCACGGCCAGCACCACCAAAGCCAGCAGCGCGCTGAGCGACAAGGCAGCGCTCTCGCCCCACAAGGGAATACGCATCTGGGCCAGCGCCGTGTAGGCCTCGTCGGTGATGCTGATGGAATCGATGCTGATGAGGTAGCACAGGCCGCGCGCCAGGAACATGCCGGCCAGGGTGACGATGAAGGGCTGCAGGCGAAAGCGCTGGATCAGCCAGCCCATGCAGGCCCCGAACAGCGTGCCCATGGCCAGCACCAGCGGAATCGCCAGCCACAGGCTCCAGTGCTGGCGCTCCACCAGTGCCGCCAGCACCATGGTGCTGAGCGCCACCACCGAACCCACCGACAAGTCAATGCCACCGGCCAGAATGACAAAAGTCATGCCGACCGCCACGATCACCAGAAAGGCGTTGTCAATCAGCAGGTTCAAAAACGCCTGGGCCGAGAAAAACCCGGTGTAGGACACCGAACCAAACGTGGCCAAGGTCAAAAACAGCGACACCGTGGCCGCCAGCGGCAGGTATTTGGGCGCCAGCCGCCAGCGCCCGGCGGATGCCGTCTGCAATGCGTACTGGCTCATGCCTGACCTCCCGCCGCCGGACGCACCAGCCAGCCGCGCACGGCCCGGCGAAACTCGGCCGATTGCAGCAGCATCACGACAAACACCACCGCCGCCTTCACCACCAGATTGATCTCGGGCGGCACGCCAATGGAATAGATGGTGGAAGTGAGCGCCTGGATGATGAGCGCCCCCAGCAGGCTGCCACCCAGGCTGAAGCGCCCGCCCGTGAGCAGGGTGCCGCCCAGCGTGACGGCCAGGATGGCATCGAGCTCCATCAGGTTGCCGGCGTTGTTGCCGTCGGCGCTCTTGACGTTGGAGCTGATGATCAGGCCCGCCACCCCGGCGGTCAGGCCGCAAAAGGCATAGACGCACACGGTGATCAGGCGCTCACGCACGCCGGCCAGCCGCGCCGCCGCCGGGTTGATGCCGATGGCCTGGATGAACAGGCCCAGGGCGGTGCGGGTGAGCACCAGATGCACCGCCAGAAATACGCCGGCGGCGATGAACAGCGCAAACGGCAGGCCCCACAAAAAGCCGTTGCCAATGTAGAAGTAGGGCGCGTAGTACACGGTGACAATTTGCCCGCCCGTCACCAGCTGGGCAATGCCGCGCCCGGCCACCATCAGGATCAGGGTGGCGATGATGGGCTGCAGGCCGATTTTGGCCACCAGCAAGCCGTTCCACAGACCGCAGGCCAGCGCCACCAGCAGCGCGCAGCCAATCGCCAGCGGCATCGGAAAGCGGCTCACATGCGTGGCCACGCCGTTGTTGATCACCAGCGTGCCGCCGATCATCAGCGCCGCCACCGAGGCGCTGATGGCCACCACCGCGCCGACCGAGATGTCGATGCCGCGCGTGGCAATCACCAGCGTCATGCCCAGCGACACCAGCATCAGGGGCGCTGCGCGGTTCAGGATGTCGATGAGGCTGCCGTACAGGTGGCCGTCGCGCCACTGCAGCACCCAGAAACCGGGGTTCAGGCTGGCGTTGACCGTCAGGATCAGCGCCAGCGTGACGAGCGGCCACAAAAGCGGATGCGCCTGCACGCGCTTCCATAAAGTGGGTGCCGGCAGCGCGCCTATCAGCGTGCTCATGCCTGCCCCGCAATCATGGCGTAGACCGCGTGCTCGCTGCTGCCGGCGGGCAATTCGCCGACCTTGGCGCGGTCGCGCATGACCACAATGCGGTCGGACACGCGTACCACCTCGTCCATCTCCGAGGAGATGAACAGCACGGCCATGCCCTGTTTTGCCAAGGCCAATATTTCGTTCATGATTTCCTGTTTCGCCGCGACGTCGATGCCGCGCGTGGGTTCATCCAATATGAGCAGGCTGGGCTGGGTGGCCAGCCAGCGCGCCAGCACGGCCTTTTGCTGGTTGCCTCCGGAGAGCTGGCCGATGGGGGTGTCGATGTCGGCCGTTTTGATGCCCAGCGCTTTCACATAGCGCAGCGCCAGGGTGGCCTGCTGGGCGCGGCTGATGCAAGGCCATAGGCCCTGGCGGGCTTGCAAGGCGAGCGCGATGTTTTCGCGCACCGAGAGCTCGGCAACAATGCCCTCGGCCTTGCGGTCTTCCGGGCACAGGCCCAGCCCCAGCCGGATGGCGGTGGCCGGTGAATCCATGCGCACCGTGCGTCCGGCAATGGAAATCTCGCCCGCGTCACTGCGGTCCAGACCAAACAGCAGGCGCGCCAGCTCGGTGCGCCCGGAGCCGAGCAAGCCGCCCAGGCCCACCACCTCGCCCCGGCGCAGCGCCAGGTCCAAAGGCTTGACGTGGCCGCGCCGCGCCAGCCCACGCGTCTGCAGCCAGTCCGGCGCCGGTGCGCTGGCTTGCAGCGGTGCCGGCGGGGTAGCGGCCGTCGCCACCAGCTCGCGGCCCACCATGGCGGCAATCAGGGCCTTGTGGCCGAGCTCCGCCGCCGGGTATTCACCCACCAGCTCGCCATTGCGCAACACGGTGATGCGGTCGCACAGGGCGTAGACCTGGTCCAGAAAGTGGGTCACAAACAGGATCGCCATGCCTTGGTCGCGCAGCTGGCGCAGCACGCCGTACAGGCGCTCCACTTCCTCGTCGTCCAGGCTGGAGGTCGGCTCGTCCAGAATCAGCACCCGGGCCGAGATACTCAGACCACGGGCAATGGCCACCATCTGCTGCACCGCCACCGAGTAGCTGGACAGCGTTTGCGTGACGTCGATGCTCAGATTGAGCCGCGCCAGCAAGGCCTGCGCCTCGCGCTGCATGCGCGGCCAGTCGATGGACCAGGCGCCCTGCAGGCCGCGGCGCGGGTAGCGGCCAGCAAAAATATTCTCGGCCACCGAGAGGTTGGGGCAGAGGTTGACCTCCTGGTACACCGTGCTGATGCCCAGGCGCTGCGCCTCCAGGGGCGAGGCGGCGTTGATGCGCTGGCCGCCCAGGCGCATCTCGCCCTGGTCGGCCCGGTACACACCAGTCAGCACCTTGATAAGCGTGGATTTGCCGGCGCCGTTTTGCCCCATCAGGGCGTGTACCTCACCGGCGTACAGGCGCAGGTCCACGCCGCGCAAGGCGTGGACCGCACCGAACTGCTTGGCCACGCCCGAGAGCGCCAGCACCGGCACGTCCGGCGGCGCACCGGCGGCCTGGTTCAGGTTGGTCAACAAGACCGTATCAGTACTTGCGTGAAGGAAATTCCTTGGCCGCCACTTCCATCGGGAAGATGCCTTCCTGCGTCACGATGCGCCGCGGCAGGGTTTTGCCCGCCACCAGGTCCTTGACGGCGGACATCAGCTGGGGTCCGAGCAGCGGGCTGCATTCCACCGACACGTCCATCTTGCCGGCAATCATGGCTTCGAACGCGCCCTTGACGGCGTCCACCGAAATGATGGTGATGTCCTTCACCGGCTTCAGGCCGGCTTCCTCGATCGCCTGGATGGCGCCGATGGCCATGTCGTCGTTGTGCGCGTACAGCACATTGATCTTCTTGCCTTCCGCCTTCAGGAAGGCTTCCATCACTTCCTTGCCCTTGGCGCGCGTGAAGTCGCCGGTTTGCGAGCGGATGATCTTGATGCGCGGCTCGGCCTTGACGATTTCCTCAAAACCCTTCTTGCGGTCGATGGCCGGGCCGGAACCGACCGTGCCCTGCAGCTCCACCACGTTGACGTCGCCCTTGGTGTTCTTCACTTTTTCCAGCAACCAGCGGCCGGCCTTGCGACCTTCCTCGGTGAAGTCGGAACCCATGAAGGTCACGTACAGCGAGGTGTCCTTGGAGTCCACCGAGCGGTCGGTCAAGATGACCGGAATCTTGGCGGCCTTGATTTCCTTCAACACGGTGTCCCAGCCCGATTCGACGACGGGGGCGAAGGCAATCACGTCCACCTTTTGGGCGATGAAGGAGCGCAGCGCCTTGATCTGGTTTTCCTGCTTTTGCTGGGCGTCGGAAAACTTCAGGCTGATGCCTTCCTTGGCTGCGGTGTCCTTGATGGAGTTGGTGTTGGCCGTGCGCCATTCGCTCTCGGCGCCGATCTGGCTGAAGCCCAGCACGATTTTCTTTTGCGCCCAAGCGCTCAGCGGCGTCGCCAGCACCAAAGGCGTCGCCGCCAGTGCGGCGATCAGGGTACGTCGGTTTTTCTTCATCAAAGTCTCCTCAAGCAATGCAGTGAACGGGCAAGAAACCATTGAAAGCCGCCCGTGTTCGGTCTCTCAGTCGAAGCCAGGACCCTGCCAGAAATCGGCTGCGCCCTGCTCCTGTCGGCGGATGATACGGAGCGCAAGCATATAAATCCAATAGATATTTCGAGACTATTGATACAAAAATCTGGATTGGCAAAAACCCTGATAGCCGACTCCCATGAGGATGAAAACACTGTCAAGAAACCTGCTGTCCCGCCCTGGTGTCACGATTGCAATCTTCGTATGGCCCTCACTGCATGTGCTGACCGCCATTGATGGCGATATTGGCCCCGGTCACAAAGGCCGCTTCCTGCGATGCCAGGTAGATGATCAAACCCGCCACTTCCTCGGGCTTGCCCAGGCGCCCGACCGGAATGTTGGGCAATATCTTGGAGTCCAGCACCTCTTGCGGAATCGCCGTCACCATCTTGGTGCCGATGTAGCCGGGCGAGATGGTGTTGACGGTCACGCCCTTCTTCGCCACTTCGAGCGCCAGCGCCTTGGTGAAGCCGTGCACACCGGCCTTGGCGGCCGAATAGTTGGTCTGGCCAAACGCCCCCTTGGAGCCGTTGACCGAAGACACGTTGATAATGCGGCCCCAGTTGCGCTCGACCATGCCATCGGCGACCTGCTTGCTCATGTTGAACAGGCTGTCCAGGTTGGTGCGCAGCACCGCGTCCCAGTTCACCTTGTCCATTTTCTTGAAGGTCATATCGCGCGTGATGCCGGCGTTGTTGACCAGCACGTCGATCGGACCGAGCTGCGCCTGCACCTGGGCCACGGCACCGGCGCAGAAATCGATGTCGGTCACATCGCAGGGCACGGCCAGGATGTCGTAGCCGTTGCCCTTCATCTGGGCCACCCACTCGGCGTGTTTGCTATTGCCGGGCGAGTAGGTCACCGCGACTTTGTAGCCGGCATCGACCATCTTGGTTGAAATCGTCTCGCCCAGGCCGCCCATGCCGCCGGTGACCAGAACCACGCGTGTTGCTTGTGTCATGTTTTGTGTCCTTTTTCTGTTTGCTGTTT
>NZ_QEII01000297.1 GCF_003347515.1 Rhodoferax ferrireducens
GTGCCCGCAGGCGTCACCGGTTTTGCCGTCACCGTGCCAACCCTGACCGACTCCATCAATGGTGAGCCGATCGAGACCCTGGGCCTGACCATCGGCGGCGTCCAGGGCATCGGCGGCATCGTCGATATCGATCGTCCACCGGTCAACACCGTCCCCGCGGCACAGACGACGCTGGAAGACACCAACCTGGTGTTCTCGGGTGCGAGAACCATTACGGTGGCCGATGTCAATGGAGGCTCGTTGACGACGACTATCTCGGTAGGCAATGGCACCCTACTGGCGGTGACCGGTGGTGGCGCCACGATCACCAATAACGGCACAAGCACGGTGACAATCAGTGGCACGGCAGCGCAGATCAATGCAGCGCTGAACGGGCTGGCTTACAGGCCGACCGCTGACTACAACGGTCCAGCAACATTGACGGTTGCGACCAGCGACGGCACAGCAACGGACACCGATACCGTGGCTATCACGGTATCGGCAGTGGTGGATATTGCGAGCGACACGATCACGACGCTCGAAGACACTCCCATCACGTTTAACCCGATCACGGGCACCAACGGGGCCAGCCCAGACAATTTCGAGAATGCTGGACGTGCGGTTTCCGCCATCAACGGGACAGCAATTACAGTGGGCGGCTCAGTAGTGGTGACCGGCGGCACGGTGACGCTCAACGCAGACGCGACACTGACCTACACGCCGAACCTGAACTACAACGGCGCCCCAAGCTTTACTTACACCGTTTCCTCCGGTGGCGTAAGCGAGACGGCAAACATCAATGTCACCGTGGCTGCTCGTGTCGGTCTGAGCGTGCAGGACGTCCAACACTGGACCTTCAACGAAGGCAGTGGCACGACGACCACCAACATCTATCCGACGCCGGATCAAACTGGCACACGCACAGACGGCATCGCTGGCGGTACGAACCTCAGCCCTATCTTCACCTCCAGTGGTCACGAAGGCTCCGGCATGCAGTTCAACGGCATTTGGTCCAACACCAGTAGCACACGGGACGGAGGTTACGTAGCCTTGCCCACTTCCGTGACCAACCCGCTGCGCGGCGACGGCGCCGGGGCGGGTAGCGCGTCCCTGGTTTTCTGGATCAACACCACACAAACAGGTGGGACTATCGGATGGAACTCACCCAGCGTGATTGGCATGGAGAACAACGGTGGAACTGTCGACGTGCAATGGGGCTGGTTGAACAACACAGGGCGCATCGGATTCGGAATGGCCGACGATGCGGGCATCATGAGCACCAACCCGGTGAATGACGGCGCATGGCATAACGTGGCAATCAACCATAACTTCCAAACCGGCGCAACCGAAGTGTGGGTAGACGGAATTCTCAACAGTACAGGCACACTCCAGGCTGGCGCAATCATGCCGAACAACTTCCTGGGCTTCGGTGTCACGGCAGACGATGGTGCAGCCACCGATCGCTACTTGAATGGCAAACTTGACGACGTGCGCATCTACAACCGCGTGCTGACATCGTCGCAAATTCAGGCCATCTATGCGGTTGAAAGTACCAACTTGGGCGCCAGCGCCGTGCTCGACAATGATGGCGGTCCTGTACGATTCACCGTCACGGCGACCGACTATTCGCAAATCACCGTCAGCGGGGCTCCCATAGGGGCTACTTTGACCGACGGAGGCACTCACTCGACCCTCATCACAACGACGGGACAGGTGGTTGACATCACAGGCTGGGTTCAATCGGAACTGGCGGTAACCGGTCTTGGCACGACCTCTGCCATGCTTGAGGTCACAGCCACCGGCGTAGTGGCGGGCGACTCGACCACTCAGTACATCAACATCGTCACCGGTAGCACCGTATTTAACGGCAGCGCCGCCGCCAACACCCAGACTGGAACTGCGGCATCGGAATTCTTCTCGGGCATGGGCGGGAACGACACCATCAACGCGGGCGCCGGCGATGACCGCGTCTTTGGCGGTATTGGCAACGACACCATCAGTGGAGGCACCGGCAAAGACGTCATCGTCGGTGGCGTGGGTAACGACACCATGACGGGCGGCATCGTCGGCACCGCCGATTCTGATTCAGACGTATTCATCTGGTCTCTTGGCGACGCGGGAACTACGGCTACACCTGCCGTCGACACCCTTAATTTATTCACCACAGGCACTGCAGCCTCAGGCGGTGATGTGCTTAATTTAAAGGATTTGTTGACCGGCGAAGCAAACAACGGGACAAGCCTGGACAACTACCTGCACTTCAACTTCGCCGGCGGCAACACAACGCTGTATGTAAGTACTACGGGTGCATTTGGTGACAACAACCTGGTTGCGACCAACCCAGCAACAGTGACCAATAATGATGTCCAACAAATCGTGTTTACCGGTGTAAACCTTACATCAGGCTTCACATCGGATTCACAGGTCATCAATGACCTGATCAGCAAAGGGAAGCTGATTACGGACTGATGTATCGCTAAGTCATGCGCTCCAAGGAGTGGCCTGCTTGTGCAGGCCACTCTTTTTTAATCGGCTATGTCGCGAATAGCGGGGCCGGTTGCACCATCAAAACCCAAGACCTTTAGCGCTTCACGTTCTGCCAGGGTTGCCACGCCTTCAGCAATCACCTGCAGACCAATATTGTGGGCAATGCTGCACAGTCCTTTAAGGAATGCCTGGTTGCCGGCATTGCTATCGACGCCTCGAATGAAACTTGAATCCACCTTCAGATAGTCCAAGCCCAGATCATGCAGCAATCCAATCTGGTCGAAGTGATATCCAAAATGTTCAAGGCCCACGCGGCAACCAAAGACTTTAAGTTGACGACACAAATTACGAAAAACGCCGAGATGCTTCAATGCCCCGGTTTCAGCCACCTCTATCCACAGGCGAGGCGTCTCATTTCGTTGCGAACCCAGCAATTGCAAAAGTCTTGGGAGAAATTCTGGATCGGCCATCGAACTGCCAGAAAGATTGATGGCCAGGCCAACCAGTTCCGGATGTGCGTGCAACTCCTGAAGCCCCAGAGAAACAGCGACCAAATCAAGTTCGGGTGTCAGCCTGAGGCGCTCCGCAACAGGCAGAAAACGGCTCGCAGGCAACCAGTCGCCTTTTCCATCAAACATCAATCGGAGCGGACATTCACGGTGCATCAGTCCACCTGTTAGCCCTGCGACGGGAAAGGAAACAAGGCGCACCCAACGCTCGTCAAGCGCCTGACGGATCATTGTTGACCATTGCTGGGCCGTCAGAGGGAGCTGATCATCCTCGACCTGCACCTCGCAAACAGCATTAACCCCACCCGCTTGAGCACTGGCCAAAGCCCCGTCAACACGGGCAAGAAGGGTTCCGAGCTCCATCCCGTGGCCAAATTGTCCAACGCCGATCCACGCGGATGCATCATTTTGAACAAAGGGAGCAGCGACCTCGATCAGGTCTTTCAACAAGGCTTCGGAGATGGTCAGGCCATGCTCCTCGCCCGGAAGCATCACAGCAAAATCAGCGCCATTGAGCCGCCCACCCAGGCCCCCGCTGTACCCGGCAGTCCATCGACGGATGGTTTCAGCCGTACGCACCAAGAAGTCATCTGTGGCAGCCCGACCCAGGCGATGGTTGACGCCAGTCAGGTCAGCAAGGCGAACCAGAAGAAGTGCCCCCCCTGAAGCGTCTTCTGCATCCTCGACATCAAGTGATTGTTGCAATCGGGCCATGAAATGACTTCGATTGGCCAACCCGGTCAATGCATCGCAATTGGCCTCGCGGCGCATCACCTCCAGCCTTGCCGCCTCCTCGTCAAACATGGACTTCAATCTGCTGACTGTCGCGTTCATGGCCACCGCCAGTTGCCGAAGCTCCGGCACTTCCGGCTCCTCAATCGTGACGAAGCGCCTCTGGCTGATCGCGTTGGCTTGCCCAATGACGGCATCCAGAGGACGACGCAAACGACGCAACACCAGCGAGCCAAGATAGCCCCCGACGAGCCCGGCCAAGGTCAGGGCCATGACCATTTCATACGCACTCTTCCAAAGTGCACCGTAAGCAAAACGGCTGTGGCTGGCCAGCGTCACCATCCCCACCTGCTTCCAGCCATTGCTGATCTGGGCCTGACCAGACTCAGCCTTGATCGGCAGCATCCGTGCAAACCAGTCGGGCGCATCCGTCGCCCCCGCGGGTGCAACTCTCTCGACCACGACTTTACCTACAGGATCGGTCACACGAATCCACTCATAATGCCCGCCGTCAAACAACGAGGCAACAGCCAGCTCGACCATCGTGACATCCGGGTTGCTCAGACTAAGGGACAGCGCCAGCGCCGTGGCGTTGTCTGTGTTCTTGATGGAAAGCTGGGATTCAAGATAGCTGCGAGCACTCACAAGCGACGCGAGCAGCCCCCCACCCAGCGCCAGCAACATGCTGGTAATGATGGCAAGCCAAAGCTGACGATACATCGACATGGTGTTAATCCTCAATCAAACATCTTCATTCAAATCCTTCAGCGCGAGCGCGCTTCAACAGATCTTCCCAACGTGACAAACGACCGATGCCACCTATCTTCACATCACCTTTGCCAGGCGCACCCGTGAACACGCCTTCATTGTTAAAGCTGAAAACGGGTGAGAGATCAGGCCGACGGGATGCTGGCCGTATCTCGCTGATCAGATTGTCCAGTACCAGAGGCTCGGCATCCGGTTGCGCGTAGTACGCCAACACCATATGGGCCTGGGCGGACGCCACGTCCCCCGTGCCGGTCCGCGCGCGGACATAAACCAGGCGAAGTTTTTCGGGCGCCACGCCCACAAGGCGAAGCGTGAAGTACTTGGCGATCACGAAATCCTCGCAATCGCCGCGACCCAGGCCCAGCGTTTCCAATAGGGTTGCCCAGTAATCGGGTTGCCCCCAGATGACGGGGTCGTCCCCAAACGCAATCTGTCGGTTGAAGAATTCATTAACCCGTGTCATGCGCTCAACATCGGTTCCGCCTCCGCCTGCCGCGACCAAACTACGCCAACTCTGAAATCGCTGTGCCGCCACGTTGCCGCCGCGCTGGACGACCACCTCAAGCATCCGGTCAAAATCTGGCGCGGAATAGGACCACGATCCAAGCAGCAAGGCCAGCACAGTTCCCAGCAGCCATGACCTCACCCGGCCCCCGATGATCCCTACCGCAAGTCCTCGCCGAAAAAGGTGACCACTCAAAAGGCTTTCGTCCAATCAATCGTAAAAAATATGCAAAAAGGGGAATACCGTGGAGAAAGTCGCTGATTTACAGAGACATATTGTTACGTGTCACTCTATACTTCTTGCGATTAGCCCCTTGACAGACTGGTACTACACGCCAATCACAGCATGTAACTCCATGGGCATTGATAAATATCCATTGGACCAACATGATCTTAAAGCCATATCTACTCGCATTTGCCGCCGTTGGGCTGACTTTTGGGCAGGCCTCGGCACAGGCCCCCGGCACACTCAAAGACGCCGTCGAACGGGCCGTTTTGCAGAACCCAGAGGTAAAACTCAAGTATCAAAACCTGGAAGCGGCCCGAGGTGAACAGGATGCGGCCAAGGGAGGCTGGCGTCCCCGCGTCGATGTGGAAGTGAGCACCGGTCGACAGAGCACACTGACCCCAGCTTTGTCGTCCTCTCTCTCCTACACAGGATCCACTGCCTCTATTCAGCTGCGCCAAACCCTGTTTGACGGGTACGCAACCGCCAGCGATGTTCGTCGGCTCGGCCACAACCGGCAGGTCGCCTACTATGAACTGCTCAGTGCGAGTGATCGGCTCGCGCTTGAAGCGGCCCAGGCCTATCTGGATGTTCAGCGCTATCGCGAAACGCTGGCGTTGGCACGGGACAACTACGCCACCC
This sequence comes from Rhodoferax ferrireducens, assembly GCF_003347515.1. Lineage (GTDB taxonomy): Bacteria > Pseudomonadota > Gammaproteobacteria > Burkholderiales > Burkholderiaceae_C > Rhodoferax. The sequence goes on from NZ_QEII01000297.1 coordinate 5,848, forward strand.
ATGCGGATGTTCATCAAAAGATCGGTAGCCGTGTTTCAGCAGGCGTGGGCCGTCGCGTGGATCTGGAGCAGGCTTCAGGCCGCATGGCCCTGGCCGAGTCCAATTGGTTGACGGAAGCCAGTAACTTGCATGACGTATCGGCCAGGTACCAACGATTGACCGGCGAAATCCCGGCCCTGGACCTGGCTCCCGGCCCCTCCCTGGATAAATTTTTGCCCGCTCGCACCCATTTATTGGCCGACTCCATTGCGAACAACCCGGATTTTCTGGCGTCTGTCTCCACCATCCGTGCATTTCGGGCCGATGCCGATTTACGCCGTGCAGCCAACTGGCCCACACTGGAGCTGCGCGCCCGCCAAAGCCTGGAGCGTAATCAAAGCGGCATTGCTGGCGACTACCGTGACAGTGCACTGCAACTGGTTCTGAATTACAACCTGTACCGAGGCGGGGCGGACAGCGCGCGGATTAACCAGTATGTGGCGAAACTCAATGCCGCTTACGAACTGCGGGACAAAGCCTGCCGGGATATTCGACAAACCAGCCAAATTGCCTACAACGACATTGGACGTCTGGAACAGCAGATTACTTTTCTTGCACAACACGAATTGTCGACGTCCAAAGCGCGGGAAGCCTACCGCCAGCAGTTTGACATTGGCCAGCGTTCACTGCTGGACTTGCTGGACACAGAAAACGAGCTGTTCCAGGCACGCATTGCACTGACCAAAGCCGAGTACGACCTTCGTTTGGCAAAAATCAGGGTCCTCGCCACCTCTGGCACCTTGTTGAATGCCTTGGAGCTTCGCCCTATCGACAACGAAGCCCCGCCGGCACCCGGCGGCAATGACAACGATGACGATCTCATGCGCTGCAGCACCGAGCTACCCGCCATGACCGTGCTCGACAAGGCAAGCCTCCCCAAGGTTGAAGTGGCGCAAGCCATTGTTTTGCCCCCCGCCCCGCGCGTTACGCCGGCCACTCCCACGCCAACAACCATGGGAGACTGCAAAAAAGTCCCTCAAGCCGTTGATGGATGGGTGGACGCGTGGAATCGCAAGGACGTCAATGCCTACTTGGGCGCCTACAGCAACAAATTTATTCCCGCCAAGGGCATGAGCCATGCCGCCTGGGCGGACTTGCGAAAGAAACGAATCAGCAAGCAAGGCGACTTCAAGGCCGTTCTCGGGAATGTTCGACAACTTCGTTGTGAAGCCAATGCAGCCGAAGTCGCATTTACACAAACATACGGCTCGGTCGACTACAAGGATGTTGTTGAAAAAACACTTTCGCTTGAGTTCACCAACGGCGCCTGGCGCATCACCCGCGAAACGGTCACCCAGGGCAAGACGTATTGACCAAGACCAAACCTGGGTTTTCCCCGTAAAAAAGCCCGCAACGTTGGACGTTGCGGGCTTTTTTACCGATGTACACACAAAAATGAAGGGCCTCAGCACTGAGGCTGCGACCCTTTATTTAAGAATCCTGGGTAACCTGCTCTCAGAACGGGATGTCGTCATCCATATCGTCAAAACCACTCGAAGGCTTGGCCTGCGCCGGCGCCTGACGTTGCGCCGGGGCTGCCGCTGCAGGCCGTGACGCCGGTGCGGGGCGCGAATAACCGCCGTTAGAGCTTCCATCATCGCCAGACGGTTCGCCCATGCCCTCACGGCCACCCAGCATCTGCATTTCATTGGCGATGATGTCGGTCGCGTACTTCTCGACACCATCCTTGTCAGTGTACTTGCGCGTCTTGATGCGGCCTTCCACGTACACGGGACGGCCCTTCTTCAGATACTGACCGACGATCTCAGCCAGCTTGCCGAAGAAGGTCACGCGGTGCCATTCGGTCTCCTCGACCATCTCGCCGGTCTTTCCCTTGTACTTGCTGCTGGTGGCAATCGTGATATTGGCCACCGGCTCACCGCTGGGCAGGTAACGGATTTCGGGGTCGCGCCCCAGATTGCCGACCAGAATGACTTTGTTAACAGATGCCATGGTTTTTCCTTACTCTTAATCAGTTGAGGACAGCGCGGGAAGTCTGTCCGGCAATTTACGCCAATTTGATTGATTATCCCGCCTTTGCTGCCAGCGCTGACGCGCCAGCCAGCGGAGCCCGCATGGGCCAGGCCACGAGCAGCCACAGCAACATAACGCCGGTACAGACCGCGAACAGGCCCTGCGCGCCCAAGTGCTTGACCAGCCAGCCGCCCATCGCGCCACCCACAAAAAAGCCCAGCGACTGCAGCGTGTTGTAAACCCCCATGGCCGCGCCGCGGGCATGAGCCGGCGCCACGCGCGACGCCATGCTCGGCTGACTGGCTTCCAGCACATTAAAGCCGCAGAAAAACACAAACAGCAGGCCCGCTAACGCGCCAACGCTCGGTTCGCCCGAAGCCACCACCCAAAAACCCGCCTGCACGAGCGCGATCAGACCGACGGCTGACAAAAATACCGCTCGCAGGTAGCCCCGCTTCTCCAGTGGGAACAAACTGGCGCCCATCACAAAAAATGACGCCAGCACAGCGGGCAGATAAACCCACCAGTGGTGCTCACGCGAAAGGCCAGCCTGCACCAGCAGGGCCGGCACGGCCATCCACATGGCCAGCTGCACCGCGTGCAGCACAAACACGCCAAAATTCAGGCGCAGCAAGGCGGGCAATCGCAAGACGTCCATCACACGGCCACGCGGCAGGTTTTTATGCTGCAGTGGCTCGGGCGGCACCCACCAGATCACCACGGCAACGCCCGCCAGCGCCAAGCCACCGGTCATGGCAAACAAGCCGGCAAGTCCGGTATGGGCCACCAACAAAGGGGCCACGACCAAGGAGAGCGCAAACATCAGCCCGATGCTGGCACCCACCAGCGCCATGGATTTGGTGCGCACCTCGTCGCGGGTTTGATCCGCCAGCAAAGCCGTCACCGCCGCCGAGATGGCGCCTGCGCCCTGCACGGCACGGCCGATGGCCAGCCAGGTCAGGCTGGGCGCCAGGGCCGCCACAAAACTGCCGACAGCGAACACCGCTAGGCCAAATACGATCACGCGTTTGCGCCCCAGCCGGTCAGACGCCAGTCCGAACGGGAATTGCAGCAGGGCCTGGGTCAGGCCATAAATACCCATGGCCAGGCCAATCAAGGCAGGATCGTCACCGCCGGGGTACTTGCCGGCTTCAATCGCGAATACCGGCAAAATCAGGAACAGCCCCAGCATGCGCAGGGCAAAAATAGTGGCCAGTGAAAAACTGGCGCGCCGCTCGACGGGCGTCATCACGCTGGCAACCGCGGCGCTTTTTCCAGCCAAGGGGGGATCAACTTGAGGCAAAACAGGGTTCTCCAACACACAATGCCGCGAACGACCACGGCAGCTGATGGACTGAATTGTCCCCGATCTGACCCACGCCCGAACCCGCCCGCGTGCCGACGTGGCTATCTTTCACTATCATGGTAGGTTTTCCCGAGCACATTTCACCTTGAACTCTCCCTCCGACGGCACCTACCTCGCGGCAGCCTTGCAGCAGCAGAGCATCAGCATTCGCGGTGCACGCACCCATAACCTCAAGAATATTGATCTTGATATTCCGCGCAACCAGTTGGTCGTCATCACCGGCTTGAGTGGGTCCGGCAAGTCCAGCCTGGCGTTTGACACCCTGTACGCCGAAGGCCAGCGCCGCTACGTGGAAAGCCTCTCGACCTATGCGCGGCAGTTTTTGCAGCTGATGGACAAGCCCGATGTGGATGTGATCGAAGGTCTGAGCCCGGCCATCTCGATCGAGCAAAAAGCCACCTCGCACAACCCGCGCTCCACCGTGGGCACGGTGACCGAGATTCACGATTACCTGCGTTTGCTGTTTGCCCGCGCCGGCACGCCCTTCTGCCCCGAGCACGATCTGCCGCTGCAGGCCCAAACCGTCAGCCAGATGGTGGACGCGGTGCTGGCCCTGCCCGCGGAGACCCGACTCATGATTCTGGCGCCGGTGGCGCGTGAAAAGAAGGGCGAGTTTCTTGACGTGTTTGCCGACATGCAGGCGCAGGGCTACGTGCGCTTTCGGGTCAATGGCCAAGCCTACGAATTTGACAACCTGCCGCAGCTCAAGAAAACCGAGAAGCACGATATTGACGTGGTGATCGACCGCATCAAGGTGCGCCCGGACAGCGAGCTGCAGGCCAGAGACCAGCTCCGCCAGCGCTTGGCCGAGAGTTTCGAAGCCGCCCTGCGGGTGGCCGGCGGTCGCGCCATTGCCCTTGAAATTGATAGCACCCCACGCAATGACGACGAGGGCTACAGCCCAAAAGAGCACTTATTCAATGCCAAATTCTCGTGCCCGGTGTGCAGCTACTCCATCAGTGAGCTGGAGCCGCGCCTGTTTTCCTTTAACTCGCCGGTGGGCGCCTGCCCGTCCTGTGACGGCTTGGGCATGCAGGAATTTTTCGACCCGACACGGGTGGTGGCCTTCCCAACGCTCAGTCTGGCCAGCGGCGCCATCAAGGGCTGGGACCGGCGCAACGGCTACTACTTTGCCTTGCTGGAGAGCCTGGCCAAACACTATAAATTTGACATCGACCAGGCGTTTGAATCGCTGCCGGGCGAGGTGCAAACCGCGGTGCTGCAGGGTTCGGGCGAGGAGGACATCAAATTCAGCTACGTGATGGACTCGGGCGCCTCCCAAGGCAAAAAGGTCAGCAAAAAACATCCGTTTGAAGGCATCATCCCCAATATGCAGCGGCGCTACAAGGAGACCGACTCGGCCCTGGTGCGCGAAGACCTGTCGCGCTACCGCAGCACCCAGCCCTGCCCCGAGTGCGCGGGCTCGCGGCTGCGGCGCGAGGCCCGGCACGTCAAAATTGGCGACGGCGCGCAAGCCCGCGCTATTTTCGAGATCAGCCGCTCCACCCTGCGCGATGCGCACGCGTACTTCAACAGTCTGCAGATGCAGGGCGCCAAGGGCGAAATCGCCGGCAAAGTGGTGCGTGAAATCGGCTTGCGCCTGAAGTTTCTCAATGACGTGGGCCTGAACTACCTGAGCCTGGACCGCAGCGCCGAAACGCTCAGCGGCGGCGAGTCGCAGCGCATTCGCCTGGCCTCGCAAATCGGCTCCGGCCTGACCGGCGTGATGTATGTGCTGGACGAACCCAGCATCGGCTTGCACCAGCGCGACAACGACCGCCTGATCGACACCCTGAAACACCTGCGCAACATCGGCAACAGCGTGCTGGTGGTCGAGCACGACGAAGACATGATGCGCGCCGCCGACCACATCATCGACATGGGCCCCGGTGCCGGGCTGCATGGCGGACGCGTGATGGCGCAGGGCACGTTTGACCAGGTGAAAGCCAACCCGAACTCACTCACGGGCCAGTACCTAGCACAAACGCTGAAAATTGCGGTGCCCAAGCGCCGTACACCCTGGCTGCCCACGGTTCATGCGGCCCATTCGGGCGACAAATACAAGTCGGCCCACCATGCACCCAGCCCGGCGGCCGCGCGCCGGGCCGAGCGCGAGGCCAACCACCTGGCCACACAAGGCGACATGCAATGCCTGCGCGTCATCGGTGCCAGCGGTCACAACCTGCGCGGCGTGACGGTTGAATTCCCGGTCGGCCTGTTCACCTGCGTGACCGGCGTGTCCGGCTCGGGCAAATCCACCCTGGTCAATGACACGCTGTACACGGCGGTGGCCCGCACGCTGTACCGTGCGCACGACGAACCGGCAGCACACGAAGCCATCGAAGGCATCGAGCATTTCGACAAGGTCATCAACGTCGACCAATCCCCGATTGGCCGCACGCCACGCTCCAACCCGGCGACCTACACCGGCCTGTTCACGCCGATTCGCGAACTGATGGCCGAAGTGCCGATGGCGCGCGAACGCGGCTACGGCCCGGGGCGCTTCAGCTTTAACGTGACCGGTGGCCGCTGCGAAGCCTGCCAGGGCGACGGCATGGTGAAGGTGGAGATGCACTTTTTGCCCGACGTCTACGTGCCCTGCGACGTCTGTGCCAGCAAGCGCTACAACCGCGAAACGCTGGAAGTACTCTACAAGGGCAAGAACATTGCGCAAATCCTCGACTTGACGGTCGAGGCTGCCTACGAATTCCTCAAGGCCGTGCCGACCATCGCGCGCAAGCTGCACACGCTGCTGGACGTCGGACTAAGTTACATCCGCTTGGGCCAAGCCGCCACCACGCTCTCCGGTGGTGAAGCCCAGCGCGTCAAGCTGGCGCTGGAGTTGAGCAAACGCGACACCGGCCGCACACTCTATATCCTGGATGAACCGACCACCGGCCTGCACTTTGCCGACATCGACCTGCTGCTGCGCGTGCTGCACCAGTTGCGCGATGCCGGCAACACCATCGTGGTGATCGAGCACAACCTGGACGTCATCAAAACCGCCGACTGGCTGATTGACATGGGGCCCGAGGGCGGCGCGGGCGGCGGCCAAGTGGTGGGCGTGGGCACGCCGGAAGACATTGCCGCCAACCCGGCCAGCCACACCGGGCGCTATTTGAAGCGCTTGCTGTGAGGATTGACAGAACGGCCCTTATGCCACTTGATACTGCCGCACGTACGCTTCAAAGCGCTTGGCCGGCAAGGGCTCACTGAAAAAGTAACCCTGCACTTCGTCACAGCCCTGTTCCCGCAAAAAGTCCAGCTGCCCCTGCGTCTCAACCCCTTCGGCAATGGTCGTGAAACCCAGACTACGGGCCAGCGCGATGATAGCGACGACGATGGCCTTGTCATCCGGGTCGTCAGTGATGTCGCGCACGAACGACTGATCAATCTTGAGCTTGTACACCGAGAAGCGCTTGAGGTAGTTGAGCGACGAGTAGCCGGTGCCGAAGTCGTCAATCGACATGCGCACGCCGAGCTGGTGCAGATTGTTCATGACAGCCATCGCGCCCATGGGGTCGTTCATCGCCACGCCCTCGGTCAGCTCAAGCTCCAGGTAGTGCGGCGGCAGCTTGGTCTCGGCCAGGACCTGCTTCACCAGATCCAGCAGACTCTCCTGACGAAATTGCACGGCCGAGAGGTTAACCGCCATCTGTTGCACCGGCAGGCCAGCATCCAGCCACACCCGCATCTGCTGCGTTGCAGTCCTGAGCACCCATTCACCGATCGGCAAAATCAAGCCGCTGTCTTCCGCGATCGGGATGAATTCGGCCGGCGATACCGTCCCCAGCGTGGGATGCTGCCAGCGCAACAAGGCCTCCATGCCGACCACGCGGCCATCATGCAGCGACACCTGCGGCTGGTACACCAGATGCAACTGCTGCAACTCCAGTGCGCGGCGCAAACCATTTTCCAGTTGCAGGGTGCGGGAAGATTGCGTCTGCATCTCCGGCGTGAAAAAGCGGTAGGCGTTGCGGCCGGCCTGCTTGGCACGGTGCATGGCGGTGTCAGCGCTCGTCGACAGCGTCTCAAAAGAATCGCCGTCCGTGGGGTAGAGGGCAATGCCGATGGAAAAGGTCATGGCCAGTTCTTGTTGATCGATGAGGTAGCGCTGCGATGTGATCTCCAACACCTTGCTCGCCACATGCGCCGCCCCCATCGCATCCACGTCGGGACACAGCAACACAAACTCGTCCCCACCCAGGCGGCACACGGTATCCTGCTCGCGCAGCACCGATTTCAGACGTTTCGCCACCTGGACCAGCAGCTCGTCGCCGGTGTGATGGCCCAGTGAGTCGTTCACATTCTTGAACCGGTCCAGATCCAGGAACATCAGTACCAGCGGTTCACCCTGGCGCTGCGCATGGCTCAACGCGCTGACGACCCGATCCCGCAACAAGCGCCGATTGGGTAGCCCGGTCAGCGGATCAAAATCGACCAGTAACCGGATACGCTCCTCATCTTTTTTATGCTTGCTGATGTCCGTGGCAACGGCAACATAGTTCGCCACCGCCCCGCTGCTGTCGCGCAGCAAACTGATGGAGAGCAACTCCGGATAGTGGGTTCCGTCCTTGCGACGGTTCCATATTTCGCCCTGCCACTGGCCATGGCCATGGAGGGACGCCCACATGCTCCGAAAGAAGTCCGCTTCATGCCGTCCCGAGGCCAGCATGCTCGGATTGCGACCCCGAGCCTCAGCCTCGCTATAACCCGTGATTTGGCTGAAGGCATGGTTGACCCGCACGATATGGCCCTGACTGTCCGTGATCACGATGGATTCGCTGCCTTGCTCAAACACCTTGGCCACGAGCTGCAGTTGCACCTCGGCGCGCTTGCGCTCGATGGCAATGGCCGTGAGGTGGGCCGCCATTTCAATCAGCGCAAGCTCATGGGCTTGCGGCATGGCCGGCGCCCGGTGGTAGATCGCAAAGGTACCGAGCACCTTGTTGCTGCCGGACCGAATCGGTTCGGACCAGCAGGCGGCCAGCCCCGCCCGCTGCGCAAGGTCCTTGTAATCAGCCCAGTAGGGATGCGTGGCGATATCACCGACGATGACACGCTGGCCGGTATAGGCGGCGGTGCCGCAACTGCCGGTCTGTGGCCCAATCGTCACCCCGTCGATGGCCGCGTTGTAGAAGTCGGGCAAATGGGGGGCCACGCCCGAACCCAGGTGCAGGCCGTCTTCATCCAGCAGCAAAATGGAGCACAGCGCGCCAGGCAGGGTGTCTTCAATTTTGAGGACGAAATCTTTCAAAACTTGCTCCAGCGGCACGTCGCTGGCCAATCGCTCCAGCATGAAGCTGCGCAAGGCATCCATTTGCTGGGTTTGCGCGCGCAGCGCCAGATCCAGCACGCGTGCCGCCTCGCGATCAAAATTCCTGAGCGCGTGGTCTATGTCTGACGCCATTTCAAGCATCAGTTTTTGCGCCGGCTCATCAAAGGCGTTGACCACGCCGAAATGCACATTGAACGCACCGACGACCCTGCCATCGCGGTGCAGCGGCAAGGCGGCCGACGCGGCCCAACCAAACTGCCGGGCCAATGGATGCCACAAGGCCGTGACGGGGTCGTTCAGGTAGTCCTGGCACCAGAACGGCTGGCCACGGCGCATGGCATCGCTCACCGGCCCCTGGCCTGATGCATCGTCAGCATCCATCGCGATATGGATGTCGCCCAGGCATTCAACGCCCACGCCATACGAAACCGTCGGCATGATCCTGCGGTCTTGCGGGTTCATCAGGCCGATCCAGGCCATGGTGGCGCCCCCGTGTTCAACGGCCGCCCGGCAGATCTGCTCAAACAGCTCGTGTTCCGTGACACAGCGCACGATGGCCTGATTACAGTCACTCAGCGCTGCGTAAAGTCCGGCCAGGCGCTTGAGTTGGGCCTCAGACACCTGGTGCGCGCACTCCATCTCATTGAGCTGGCGCTGCGTCTGGGCCAGCCAGCCCAGCACACTGTTCTCCATGCCCGGCGCGAGGCCAATGGCATGCGTAAAGTTGCCCTGACCGATACGGGCGATCTGCCCATGAACCTCATCCACAGACCCGCCCAACGTGGCCTGCAGGGTCTTGAAAGTACGCCAGAGCGACGCCAGCAGGCCCAGGCCCAGGAGCACAAAGGCGATGCGCAGCAGGATGGCGTTGTTTTCGGCTTCCTGAACGCCCAACAGGGTACGACGATCCACCGACTCCAGAAAGTCCTTGATGGGCCGCATGATGTCGGCCTTGAACTGGTGGTAAAAATCGTCATGCAGCATCTGGCTGGCCCGCAGACGCCGGGCATCCAGATTGGGACCGGCCGATTCAAACAAGGCCATGGCCGCGAACTCGATGGCCGTCAAGGTTTCCGAATCGGCCTTGGCTTTAGCCAAGCGGCTGAATTCGTCTTCTGTAAAACCCGCCTGCTGCATCATCGCCAGCAGCGCCACCTTGGCGCCACCGTTGGGCGCCGGGGGTTTGCCATCGGCCGTGGCCAAGTCCCAATAAATACCGTCGTAATTGAGCGGCCGCGGCTTTCTGCCGTCGCGGATGTCCAGAATCTCGAGGTAATGCTGCTTGTAGACGGCATTGCCGGTCAGCACGTAGGTGCGGACCATGCGGGTCAGATCATCGGAGGACTGTCGCAGCTCGGCCGCGAGCAGGCGCGACTGGTAACGTCGCGCATTGGCATGGTCAACCTGATCTTCCGAGTAAACGTAGGCGGAAAACACGGCGATCAGCGCACAGGCCAAAACCACAGCCATCCGCAGGCTGCGTGAAAAAGGGGACGTCGTGGTGGGGTGGATCATGAGGACGTGCTGGACAAACGAATGCCTGCACATTATCCACCGCTCAATATGACCAAACGATCAGGTTTTTCTCATCCCTTTATTTGCTATATATTTAATAGCTAATAACGCATATCGTACGAGGGCTATCGCCCTATTTCACTTTAAATTACGAGACCAAGCCCGCCGCAGCCGGGGCGGGCGCCTCGCGCAGCTGCCGGCGCAGGATCTTGCCGAGGTTGGTCTTCGGCAAGGGTTCTGTACGGAATTCGACGATCTTGGGCACCTTGTAGTCGGTCAGGTGTTGCCGGCAATGCGCGATCAAGGCGTCTTGCGTCAGCGCCGGATCGCTCTTGACCACGACGATCTTGACGACCTCGCCGGACTTCTCGTCGGGTACGCCGATGGCAGCCACTTCCGCCACGCCCGGGTGCATCGCCACCACATCTTCGATCTGATTCGGAAAGACCTTGAAGCCCGAGACCACAATCATGTCCTTCTTGCGGTCCGTGATCTTGAAGTAGCCGCGCTCGTCCATGAACCCCATGTCGCCGGTGCGCAGCCACTCGTCGCGGGTGAACACCTTCGCCGTCTCGTCAGGCCGGTTCCAATAGCCGGGCATGACCTGCGGACCCCGGATGCAGATCTCGCCCACCTCGCCAATCGGGAGTTCGTTGTCGCTGTCGTCAAGAACAGCGGCCTGCGTTGATGGAAACGGCATGCCGATGGTGCCGGTCCAGTCGGTGATGTTCAGCGGGTTGCAGATCGCACCTGGCGAGGTTTCCGTCAAACCGTAGGCTTCGATGATGGGCACGCCGGTCGCCTTCTTCCATCGCTCGGCCACCACGCGCTGCACGGCCATGCCGCCCGCACAGACAACTTTCAGGCCGTGCGTGTCAACCTCGGCGAATTCAGGCGTATCAAGCAAGGCCCGGTACAGCGTATTGACGCCGATGATGGCGGTGAAGCGGTATTTCTTGAGATCATGAATGAAGGCATGCATGTCCCTCGGATTGGTGATCAGGATGGTGTGTGCGCCGATCTTCATGAACACCAGGCTGGAGTTCAGCGCAAAGACGTGGTACAGCGGCAGCGGGCAGACCAGTGTCTCCTTGCCGTCCAACAGGTCGTGCGCGATCCATGCCCCCACCTGCTGCAGGTTCGCCACCATATTGCCGTGCGTCAACACCGCCCCCTTGGCAACGCCGGTGGTGCCACCGGTGTACTGCAAAAAAGCAATGTCGGCGTGGCTCAAGGGCACGTGATGCAAGGGCTGCGCACGCCCCGCGCGCAAGGCGGCGTTGAATTCGGTTGCGCCGTCTATCTTCCATTGCGGCACCATTTTTTTGACGTACTTGACCACCACATTGGTCAGCAGCTCCTTGACCACCGGAAACATGTCGCCGACTTCGGTGGTGATCACGGTCAGGTGCAGCGTCGGGTTTTTTTCCAGCACCAATTGCAGCGTGTGGGCAAAGTTCTCCAGCACCACGATGGCGACGGCGCCCGAGTCCTTGAGCTGGTGTTCCAGTTCGGGCGCGGTGTATTGCGGATTGACATTCACCACCACCAGACCGGCCCGCAACACGCCGAACAGCGCCACCGGATATTGCAGCAGGTTGGGGCTCATGATGGCCACGCGCTCGCCTTTGTTAAGCCCCAGCGTGTTTTGCAGATAGGCGGCGAAGTCGCGGCTGGCCTGATCCAGCTCGGCGTAGGTGATGGACGCCCCCATATTGCTGTAAGCGGGCAGCGGGGCGAAGCGGTCACAGCTGTGCCGCAGCACGTCCCGAAGCGATGCGAACTCGTGCAGTTCCACCTCGGCCGCAATCCCCGGCGGGTAATTCTTCAACCAGATTTTTTCCATGCTGAGCTCTCCTTTGGCTGGCCGGTGCCCCCCGACCGCGCAAGACTTTGAGTCTAGAAAGAAGGCACAGCATACGCTTGAGATTTCTCAACGCCGCCAATCGGCTCCGTCCGCAAGGCCAATTTGCATGACAATGCATAAAAAACACCTCAAATGGAGTTCGACCATGCAATTTGAAGATTTTGGATCGAACCGCCAGACCTCACCTGCGCGCCCGACGGCCGAATTAACGCCCCAAGACGCGCCCCAAGCCCCGAGCCCCGCTTCCACCAACGAGCGTTTTCTGACCCTTTGCACCGCCGTGGAAGCGGCCATCCAGGGCGACTTCAATGCCCCCTTGCCCCTGCAGGGGAACGACCGGCTGACCCGGCTGACGCGGCAATTACAACAGTTGTTCGGTCAGCTTCAGGACACGTCTGCGGCAACGACAACGGCGCTACCCGCAGCAGGCAGCACCGGGGGCGCGGCCCAGCCGGAACTCCACCGGGAAAACGCGCGCCTGAAATACCTGATCGCCAACACCCCGGCCATCATCTACAGCAGCGTGCCAACCGGCGATGGCACCATGACCTTCGTCAGTGACAACGCCTTGCGCGTGCTCGATTACCGGCCCGAGGAAATGGTGGCCGACCCCAGCTTCTGGTTCGATCACATCCACCCCGATGACGTGCCCACCATCTTCTCCAGTTTCGCCCTGATCTTTACCGAAGGCCAGCAAGCCTATGAATACCGTTTTCGCGCACGCGACGGTCGCTACCTGTGGATGCACGACACACTGCGCCTGATTCGCGACGCCGACGGCAATCCGCTGGAGGTGGTGGGCTCGCTGACCGACATCACGGACCGCAAGCTGATGGAAGCGGCCTTGCAGAAAAAGGGCGAGGAGCAACAGCAACTGATCAACCAGCTGCAGGAAGCACAGGCCCAACTGCTGCAATCCGAAAAAATGGCCTCCATCGGCCAGTTGGCGGCCGGCATTGCGCACGAGATCAACAATCCGATTGGCTTTGTCAACTCCAACATGGGGGCACTCAAGGGCTATGTGGACACCTTGTGCGAACTCACGGACAGCTTTAACCAGAGCGTGCAGGGCAGGTCGGGGCAAGAGGAATTGAAGGCAGAAATTGCCCAGCTCAGGAAACAGGCCGACTATGAATTCCTGAAGGACGACGCGGCCGACCTCGTCAAGGAATCGCTGGATGGACTCAAAAGGGTCAAGGACATCGTCCAATCCCTCAAGGACTTCGCCCACATCGGTGAGACGGATTGGCAACTGGCCGATCTTCATGCCGGCATTGACAGCACGCTCACGATTGCCGCCAACGAATTCAAGTACAAGGCCACGTTACAAAAAGCGTATGGAACGATGCCTCAGGTGAAATGCCTGGCCTCCCAGCTCAACCAGGTGTTCATGAACCTGATTGTGAATGCGGCGCACGCGATCCAGGACAAGGGCGTAATCACCATCCGCACGGGCAGTGAGAACGACTGGGTTTGGGTGGAGATTGGGGACAATGGCTGCGGCATGCCGCCCGAGATCATGAACCGGATTTTCGAGCCCTTCTTCACCACCAAGCCGGTGGGCAAAGGCACCGGCCTGGGGCTTTCACTGTCCTACAACATCGTGGCCAAACACGGTGGGCGCATTGAAGTGGCCAGCGAACTGGGCACGGGCACGCGCTTTACGGTGCATCTGCCCGTTAACCAGATTGTGGCGACTTCAGCCGCCGCCTGACGCCATTACAGCGGGCGGCGGCGCGCAAAGCGCACCACCGTGACCCCGGCACGCGCCTGGCGTGTGGACGGCATGACCAGCACACAGTCGTCATACGGTGTCACCACCGGCTCGCCGTCGTTCCAGCCGATCACGCTGCCGGCCCGCTCGATGATTTCCAGCCCGGTGTAGGGCGCGGCAAAGCGAAAATCGCTGCTTTTGGCCACCACCGGCCCGGTCACCTCCAGCGCCCACTGGCGTGGCGCATCGGACTGCCGCCAGCCCGGCAACAGGCGCTGCACGGCGGCGGCATCCAGCGTGCCGGCCGCGTGCAGAAAGCGCGCACACTGGTCCTGCGCCACCGTGCGGCTGGCCGGGTCGCCATGAAAACCGCACTCCACCAGCAGCGAGCGCGTGCCGTTGTCGGCATCGCTGGCGCCTTCGCCGAAGCGGCCAAAGTCGCGCATGCGCACGCCGTCCTGGTGGCCGGCGTCGATGACGATGTGCTCGGGCGCGCGCATCTGCCGCGCCAGCGCCAGGTTGCGCGCCTGCATGCCGGTCAGCAGCAGCGGCGCCGAGGGTTCGTGCATCGAATGCAGGTCCAGCAACCAGTCGGCCGGCTCGACAAACGGGCGCAGTGCCCCGGCGCGGCGCCGCTCCAGGGTGTCGGCCGCCGTCATGCGCTCCACGAGCCACTGGCGGTTCAGATCTTCCTCGACCAGGCGCGATGCATCCGGGTTGGCCGGGTCGAAGCGGTCGAAGGCGTCGAGGTTGCAGAAGGCCAGCGTCAATGCGCCCTGCTGCGGCCGCACACCAGCCTCCAGCAAACCCTTGAGCGCCCAGGCGCCGCAGAGTTCGTTGCCATGCACCAGCGCGCTGATCATGACGTGGCGCCCCGCCACACCGGAATCGAACCGCCAGACCCCGGGCGTGCCGGTGTTGCCCTCGCGCCAAGCCGAAATATCGGGGCAAGCCAGCGCAAAAGTCAGGGTATCGCCCACGCTTACTCCTTGATTTTGGCGAAAGCCACGATCTTTTTGTACTTGGCCGTCTCATCCACCAGGAACTTCGCCATGTCCACATGCAGCGGCGCAATGGCCGAGCCGGAGTCTTCGAGTTTTCTGCGCAAATCGGGCGATTGCAGCGCCTCGGCCAGCGCCTTGTTCAGCTTTGCCGCCACGGCTTCGGGCAACTTCGCCGGCGCCATCAAGGCAAACCAGGTGCTGATGTCGATGCCGCTGAGGGCGGGATTTTCAGCCAAGGCCGGAATATCAGGGCTCGCCGCCGAGCGCTTCTTCTCGGTGGTGCCCAGCGCCAGCACCCGGCCGCTCTTGATATGCGGCAGGCCGCTGGAGAGCACGAACACGCCGAATTCGATGTTGTTGCCCACCAAATCGTTGGCCAGCGGCGCCACGCCGCGATAAGGAATGTGCGTCATGAACAGGCCGCCCTGCGCCTTGACCATTTCACCCGCCAGGTGCAGCGAGGTGCCCACGCCCGAACTGCCGAAGCTGAACTTGCCAGGATTGCTCTTCACCAGGCTGATGAACTGGTCGACGTTCTTCACCCCGCTCTTCATGGAAGCCACCAGCACCATGGGCTGCGAGGCGATCAGGCCGATGGGCGTGAAGTCTTTCAGCTCGTACTTGACGGTGCTCGACACGAGGCGGTTGATGGCGATCTCGTTGTTCGCGCCGACCAGTAGCGTGTAGCCGTCAGGTGCGGCGTTCGCGACCTTTTGCGCGCCGATGCCGCCACCGGCACCGCCCACGTTCTCGATCACCACCGGGACACCGAGCCGGGTGGACAGTTCGGCGCCGAGCGTGCGCGCCGTCAGGTCCGTGCTGCCGCCCGGCGGGTAGCCGACCACGATGGTGATGGGTTTGGACGGGTAGTTGGCCTGGGCCCAGGTCGGAGCGCTGACCAGCAGGGCCAGGCCGCACAGAACGGCAGCGAAAGGGGGGCGGTGGAGCAGTTTCATGGCATGAATCCTTGGTGGAGTTCACTGAATTATGCGAAGTCCAGCAAACTCACTGGTGCTAAAACTGCACCAAGTCGTGCTATTTCGGCACCGTCATCCACTGACAAAGGCCTGCCAGACCCGCTCGGCCAGTGGACTCAGGCGCCGCTTGGGCCGGTACAGACGCACATCAAAACGCACCTCCATGCGCCGGTCGCCCGCCACGGCGAGTCGGCCGGCCTTGCAGTCGGCATGCACCATGGACCAGGGCAGCCAGGCCACGCCCAGTCCTTTGAGCACGTATTCGTACAGCGCGTCGGCCGAATCGCACTCGACACAGCGCTGCAGACTGGGCGCATGCGGGTTCTGCGACAAGTGGTCTTCCACCAGGCGCCCCAGCGCCAGACTGTGCGCGTAGGCGAGGTAAGGGGCGGCCTTGTCGCCAAAGGCATGCAGCGGCTGGCCCTGCACGTCGGCGCGCGCTACCGGCACCAGTTTGTCAGAGGCCAGCGTCAGGTGACTGAACTGCCGCGCGTCCATGCGCAAGGCCAGCGCCGGGTGATGGTAGATCAGCGAAAAATCGGCCTCGTGGCGTTCCAGCAGCAGCACCGTGTCGGCCAGCGCGCGCGTCACGATGCGCACCTCCGCGTCGAGCACCAACGGGCGCAGGCGCACCAGCCAATCAGCCACCAGGGTGCGCGCGAGGGTACGACCGGTGGCCAGGGTCACCGTGCGGGTCTGGCGCCCGACCACGCTGCGCAGTTCCTCCCGTGAGCTGTCGAGGTTGTGCAGCATTTGCTGCGCGGTCTCCAGAAAGCTCTCGCCGGCCACCGTCAGCCGCACCGGGCCGCTGCCGCGCTCCACCAGCGGCGTGCCGGCCCAGGCTTCCAGCGCCTTGATGCGGCGACCAAAGGCCGGATGGGTGACATGGCACAGTTCGGCCGCACGCGTGAAGCTGCGCGTCTGCGCCAGCGCGGCAAAGTCCTCCAGCCATTTGAGTTGCATGGCGGTGCGCCCCAGCAGGCTTGACCGGATTTACACGCGGGCCGCTTGCAGCAGGTCGCGCGTCTTGCTGGCCTCGCGGCGCGCCGCCTGCGCGAAGTCTTCGCCCGACGAGGCATACAGAATGGCGCGTGACGAGTTCACGATGATGGGCGCCAGGGTTTCGCCCACCGCACCGTTAGCACCCACGACCCCGCGCCAGCCGGCCTTGACCGTGGCCACGGCGTCGCCGCCCTGCGCACCCACGCCGGGAATGAGCAGCGGCAGGGTCGGCGCGACGACCCGCACCCGCTCAATTTCTGCCGGATAAGTCGCACCCACCACCAGCCCCAGCTGGCCATTGAGGTTCCAGGGACCTTGCGCCAGCCGCGCCACATGCTCATACAGCAGGGGCGACCCTTCGATGCTGGAGAGCCGCTGGTTCTGCAAATCGTCGCCGCCCGGGTTGGAAGTGCGGCACAGCAAAAATGCGCCTTTGCCGTGGTAGGTCAGGTAAGGCTGCACCGAATCAAAACCCATGAAGGGCGACAGCGTGACGGCGTCGGCCCCGTAACGCTCGAAGGCTTCAATGGCGTATTGCGTGGCCGTGCTGCCGATGTCGCCGCGTTTGGCATCCAGAATGATCGGCACCTGGGGCGCGGCGCGGCGCATGTGCGCCATCAGGCGCTCCAGCTGGTCCTCGGCGCGGTGCGCGGCGAAGTAGGCAATCTGCGGCTTGAAGGCGATCACCAGGTCGGCCGTGGCGTCCACTATTGATGCGCAAAAGTCGTAGATCTTGCTGGCGTCGCCTTTGAGCTTGCCAGGAAACTTGGTGGGTTCGGGGTCCAGCCCCACGCACAACATGGAACCGTTTTGGCGCTCGGCAGTGCGCAGCATGTCTAGGAAGGTCATGCCCGTATTGTAAGAAACACCGGCCCGCACCTGCTAAGCCGCCCTTAAGGCGAGGCCGCGAAGATAAGCCTACCGATTCACTTTACCCAGGAGCTTCCCCATGGATTCATCCCTCCAACTCTTCATCCGCCAGTTCGCTGGCGTCGTACTGGCCACCCTGGTGCCCGTCATCCTGATCGCGTTCATGTCGATTCCGGTCACGCTGGGCGGGCATCCCGGCGAGGCGAGCGCCGCCAATGCACCGTTCACGCAACACATGACCTGACGCCCATCGCGTCACCAACTCTGCCTACACTTGGTACTTCCAGACTCACCTCTCCGCCCATGAAATTCACCGAACTGGCCGATGACGCCGAAGATGCCCAGCACACCCCAGCCGAGCGCGCGGCCGCGGCCTCGCGCAGCACCTGGGTCAGCGTCGGTGTCAACCTGGTCCTGACCATCACCCAGATCGCTGTCGGCGTCGTGGCCAAGTCACAAGGCCTGATCGCCGACGGCATCCATTCGCTGTCCGACCTGGTGGCGGATTTTGTGGTGCTGTTCGCCAGCCACCACAGCCAGAAGGACGCCGACGAGGACCATCCCTACGGCCACCAGCGCTTCGAGACCGCCGCCTCGTTGGTGCTAGGCACGCTCCTGCTGGCGGTTGGCGTTGGCATGCTGTGGTCGGCTGTTCGGAAACTGGAAGCGCCCGAGACCGTGCAAACTGTCCATATCATGGCGCTGTGGGTCGCCGGTGGCGCGCTGGTGGCGAAAGAACTGCTGTTTCGCTACATGCTGGCCGTGGCCAAGCGCGTCAAGTCGAGCATGCTGGTGGCCAATGCCTGGCATGCGCGCTCGGACGCGGCGTCCTCACTGGTGGTGGGCCTGGGCATCATCGGCAACCTGGCGGGTTACCCGATCCTGGACCCCATCGCCGCGCTGATCGTGGGCTTCATGGTCGCCAAAATGGGCTGGGAATTCGGCTGGGACGCGCTGCACGACCTGATGGACCGCGCCGTGGATGAACAGGAAGTGCTGGCGATTCGCCAAACACTGATCGAAACCCCGGGCGTCAGTGACGTGCACGACGTGCGCACCCGCAAGATGGGCGACATGATCGTGGTGGACGCCCACATCGAGGTCGATGCCGCCATCACGGTCGAGGCCGGTCACGACATTGCCGTGGCAGCGCGCCAGCGGGTGCTGCAGCGCCATCGCGTGCTGAACCTGATGACGCATGTGGACCCGTGGCGCCGGCCGGATCTGGACCATGCAACGCCCGTGGCGCCTGCCAGCTTGTAACGGCTTTAGCAACGCCTCAGAGATCGAGCACCAGCAACGGTGTTTTGGAGCGAGAACAACACGGCGTGAACTGGTCGTTGGCGGCCTGCTCCTCGGGCGTCAGGTACATGTCCTTGTGGTCCGGCAGACCTTCGAGCACGCGCGTCAGGCAGGTGCCGCACACGCCCTGCTCGCAGGAAGTCTGCACTTCCACGCCCGCGGCGGACAGCGCCTGGGTCACCGTCTGGTCCTTGGGCACCCTGATGATCCGGCCCGAGCTGGCCAGTTTGACCTCGAAACTCGCGTCGCTCTCTGACTTGGCCACTTCGGCGGCGAAGAACTCGTAGTGCAATTGACTCTCGGGCCAGCCCTGCGCCCGCGCCGTGCCCAGCACCGCGTCCATGAAACCCTTGGGGCCGCAGACATACAGGTGCACACCTATTTGCGGCGCCACCAGCAAGGCGGCGAGGTCCAGCTTCTGGTCGGCACCACCGTCGTCAAAATGGAAATGCACCTGGGACGCGTAGGCGGACGAGGCAATGCGCTCATAAAAAGCCATGCGCTCGCGCGAGCGCGTGCTGTAGTGCATCTCGAAATCAGCGCCGGTGATGGCCAGCCGTTCGGCCATGCACAGGATCGGCGTCACGCCAATGCCGCCGGCCAGCAGCAGGCTGCGTGTGGCATCGTGCGCCAATGGAAAGTGGTTCTTCGGCGCGCTGATTTGCAGCAACTGCCCCTCCCCTACCTGCTCGTGCATGGCCTGCGAGCCGCCGCGCGAGGCCGGGTCGCGCAGCACGCCGATCAGGTAGCGGTGGGTTTCCTTCGGGTCATTGCACAGCGAATACTGGCGCGTCAGGCCATTGGGCAGCGCCACGTCCACATGCGAGCCGGCGGAAAAAGCCGGCAGCGGCCCGCCATTCACGTCGACCAGCTCGAAGGTGCAGATGTCGGCGGCTTCCGTCGCCTTGCGCGCCACGCGGACCGATAAGGTTGACAAAGCGTTCATGGTGAATCCTCAGGCGCTGGCGGCGGTAGTTGCGGTGGGAGTGGCGGTGGCGCTGGCACCCGACTGCTCTTGCGCCATCAGGCGGTCCAGGATCTTGCGCGACTGGACGCCACCGGCATCGATGTTGAGCATGAGCAGGGCGCGCTCGGGGTACGCCAGCAGGTTTTTCTGCTGCAGTTCCAGCATCTGCAGGTCTTCGCTGAAAATCTTGCCCTGGCCTTCGCGGATGGTGGCGGTGAGCGCCTTGTCCTTGGGGTTGAACTTGCGCGCCATGCCCCAGAAATAGTGGATCGAGGTTTCGGTCTCAGGCGTGATGAAGTCCACCACCACGGCGTAAGCCTTGTGCTCGGCCGGCGCGTCGTAGCCGCCCTTGCCTTCGTGCGCCACGCCGACTTCGATCATCACGTTGCTCGGTGGCGTGAAGCGGCAGATCTGCCAGCGGTCGACCGGCACGTCATCGGCCAGGTTATTGCTGCGCAGCGCCAGCCGCCAGAATGGCGGCGCCATGATGTTCTCCATGAAACGGCTGGTGATGACCTGCTCGCCTTCGACCCGGGTCTTGCAGGGTACTTCGTCGATTTCCTTCTGGCCGATGCTGGTGGAATGCACGTAAGTTTCGTGCGTCAGGTCCATCAGGTTATCGATCATCAGCCGGTAATCGCATTGGATGTGGAACAGGCCGCCGCCATAAGCCCACTCGGGGTTGTCGTACCAGTCGAGGTGGGGGATTTTGTCGGCATCGGCCAGAGCGGCATCGCCCGGCCAGACCCAGATGAAGCCGTAGCGCTCGACCACGGGAAAGCTGCGAATCGCGGGGAAGCCGCGTACGCGCTGGCCCGGCATGGAAACGGTCTTGCCGTCGCAACCCATCGCCAGTCCGTGGTAACCGCACACCAGCTTGCCTTCGGACACCGAACCCAGCGACAAAGGCGCACCCCGGTGCGGACAGAAATCCTCGACCGCGGCGACCTTGTTTTCTTCCCCTCGATAGAAGGCAATACTCTCGCCGCAGATTTTGCGACCCAGCGGCTTTTCGTCGATTTCATTGGGGGTGCAGGCGACGTACCAAGTGTTTTTCGGGAACATGATGATGACCTCATTCGGTTAAAAAATCCTGCGGCAGGCCCTGCAGGTGGGTTCCAGGCTCCGATTCAATATTCAGCATACTGAATGTAAATCATTGTACGGAATGACTATCCGCAATGGAAGTCAAAAAATCTAGGTATTAACCCTTGGCATCGGCTTCGTCCGGCTTGTTCTGCTGGTCATTCATATGCACGAACTTGCGCAGCAGGCGCATGAACTCGCGCTGCTCCGTTTGATCCAGGTTGTCCATCATGCCGAGGTACATGACTTCCACGCCCGGCCTGAGTTTCTGCAGCACCGCCTCGCCCGCTGGCGTCAGCGAGAGGCGGCGCTGACGGCGCGGCAGCACCTCGCGCAGGATCCAGCCCTTGGCTTCCAGCCGGGTGGCGATATCGGCCGTGCTGGAGGTGTCCAGCGCAATCAGCTGGGCCAGTGTCACCTGGTCGACGCCCGGCGTTTCATGCAGCGTGCGCAAAACGGCATACTGGATCGGCGTGACATGGCGACCATGCACTTCGTGAAATTTGGACACCGCAATCTGCTGGGCGCGGCGAATCAGATGGCCCGGCTCGTCGGAAAGCGCGAAGGTAGGCGGGGTGTCGGTGGTTGGGGTCATGGGTGGCGGCAATCAAAACAGATGGCGGGATTTTGCACCCGTGTCGCCGTACCGCTGCAATACCCGGTAGCGCTGGCGCACATCGCCGGTGGAGGCCATCAACACATAAGCCTCGACCTGCCAGTCCAGCGCCGGATGCAACAGCGGCGCCCGGGCTTGCGCCGCATGCCGCGCCAGTGTGAGGTGGGGCCGGAAGCGGCGCGGATCGGTGCGCAGACCCAAGCCCAACACAGCGTACCCCAAGTCGGCATACAAGTGCTGCAAGGCCTCCGGCACCGCCTCGGGGCACAACACCGCCAGCCCGTGCGGCCAGAGTTCGGGCAAGCCCAGGCGCAAATCGAACGGTGTGAACGGGACGGCCAGCCCGGCGCGCAATTCATCCAGCCGCTGGTGTGGCACCGACCCCATGAAATGCAGGGTGATATGCCAGTCCACGGGGGCGTAGCGGGCCGCATCGGCGGGCCAGTGCCACTGCTCGCAGTGCTTCGCCAAGCCGGCCTTCATCGCCTCGCCGGGCATCAACGCCAGGAACAGCCGCGCGGTGCCGGACGTTGGAGACAGATGGACGCGGGCAGTCTCAGGTTTTTTTAACGGCACGCTTGAGGGCGTCTTTGGCATCCTTGACGACTTCCTTGACGTCCCCAAGCACCTTCTCGGCTTTGCCCTCGGCCTGTTTTTTCAGGCCTTTCGCCTCTTGCTCCTTGTTGCCGACCAATTTCCCGGCTTCCTCCTGCACTTTGCCGGCCGCGTCTTTGATTGCGCCCTTGATTTGATTCTTGTTGACCATGGTTACTCCTTCAGTGATGTGGGCTGGACAGCCCAAACGGGAATCCAATCCACAGAATGAAGCCTGCCCATGGCGTGCACATTGAGAGAACGCAAAGACCAACAAACTGGTGGGCCGGTTCACCCCGCCTGTCGTATCACATCCAGCGCCAGACACAGGTCAGCCCAGGCGCGGGCCTTGTCCTGCGGGGTGCGCAGCAGGTAAGTCGGGTGGTAGGTCACCACCACCGGAATGCCCTGGTAGCGGTAAATTTGCCCGCGCAGCTTGCCAAACGGGATCTTGCTGCCTTCCGCCAGGCTGCCATGCAACAAGGTTTGGGCGGCAAAACGACCCATGGCCAGAATGACTTTGGGCCGCACCAGGGCGACTTCGCGGCGCAGGTAGTTTTCACAGATCGCGAGCTCCAACGCCGAGGGGTTGCGCACCACGGCGGGCCGGCATTTGACGACGTTGGTGACATACGCGGCCTGGGCCGCGCTGAGCACCGATGCCGCGTCGTCCGGGCCACGCCGGCTCACGCCGACGGCCTTGAGCATGTTGTCCAGCAATTGGCCGGTCTGATCAGCAAACGGCGCGCCCAGGCGCTCTTCGGCCTCCTCCGGGGGCTCGCCCACCACCAGCCAGTCCGCCTGAGCGGGAGCTTCGGCAGCGCCAAACACCGGTGCCCGCCGACCGATGCACAGCTGGCAGGCCTGGCAGCTGTGCACGGCGTCGGTTAGGGTCGCCCAATCCATGGCGGCAATGCCGTCGGCCAGCCCGGTGGACGCCCTGGTGTCAGTGGCATCAGACGGCGCGGCAGCGGCCCTGCCCACGCCTTGCGTTTTTAAGTATTTTTGACCTGCAGCCCCCGTGGACAGTGCGCTGACAGCTATCTCTTCAATAGCAGCGGCAGAGCGCACCTGAACTGCGGGCGGGGGCACCTCGATGACGGGGCGGGAAGTCTGGGCGACGCTTTGAGGGGCGTCAAGCACTGCCGGCTCGTCGGCCACGGCCTGTGGCAGCCAGACGCGCACACCCATTTCCTGCAGGATGGCGCGCTGGCGGGTGTCGAGGTCAAGACTCATGGGTGCATTCTTACAGACTCACAGCCGCAGGCTCATCACGACCGCGTGTTCGCGCTGACCCTGGACGGCGGGGTAATAGTTCTTGCGCAGGCCGACCCGACGATAGCCCTGGCTTTCGTACACTTTCATCGCGCGCAGGTTGCCGACCCGTACCTCCAGCCAGAGCCAGTCCGCCGCCTGCCCTTTGGCCCAGATCGCCAAGGCATCGAGCATGACGTGCGCCCAGCCTTGGCGCTGATAGTCGGGCGCCACCGTGATGTTGAGCAAATGCACCTCGTCCACGCCGTTCATGGCGATGAAATAGCCCAGCAGGGTCTCGTCCGCCATGAGCAGCTGGCCCTCGTAGCCCGAGGTGAGCGTGTCCAGAAAGTTGTCACGCGACCAGGGGTGGGCGTAGGCCTGTTGTTCCACCTGCAACACCGCATCCAGGCGCTGCAAGGTCAGCGGTTCAAACCGGACTTCGGCGGGTTTCGGGAGGGCACTCATGGATTGCAAGTCAGGTGGCCAGTGCGGCGGCCTTCTCGGCCGCGCGCTCGACCGTAGTTTTAGCCACTTTGTCGCGAATGTAAAGCGGCAGGGCCTGGTCCGCACGTACGGCAGCACCGGCCGCCAGCAGGGCGGGCGCCAGCCGCAGCATGGCGCTGGCGCTGGGCAAGGCATGGATCCGCTGCGTCACGGCGCTGGCGCCAGCGCCGGCCTCGACGGGGGCTGGCGGGGCGCCTGCAGGCCCGGGCAAACGCGCACCATAGGCCGCAAACACATTGCCGGCCAGGACCGAACCCGGCTCGTACACCAAATCTTCGGGGCAAATCAGGCTGTAGCCCCCGATCTGCCTCCACTGTCCGCTACTGTAAACATAGCTGCCGGCATACATCTCGTCCATGCGGGCATCCAGCAAGGCCATGACCTGGTAGGTCTCCAGCGCGGCCGCGTGCTGCCAGCGCGCCTCTTCGGCCACGCTGAGCAGGGTGTCGACTGGCAGCACGGGAACGTTCACGCCGAAGGCCAGCCCCTGCGCCACCGCACAGGCGGTGCGCAAGCCGGTGAAGGAGCCGGGGCCGCAGCCAAAAACAAACGCATCCAGCTGTCCGAACTGCAGACCGGCTTGCGCCATCAGCCGCTGGATGGTGGGAATGAGATGGGCCGAGGTCTGCGCGCCACCGGCGGCGGTTTCCTGCCACACCCGGGGCGACTCAAGCGCCTGGCCCGCGCCGTCCACCGTGCGCTGCACGGCGATGGACATGGTTTCGGTGCTGGTGTCAAAGGCGAGCAGGTTCATGGCGCGCCCTTGCGGCCGGCTCGTGCGTCATCCTTCAACACCGCAGGTTCAAAAAATATCATCAAATCAGCCTCCAGCCCTCACTGCATCTGCGCAAGTAGCTTCTTTTTTAATAGCAACAGGCACAACCGCCCGCACGCCGAACAAGATCCCCATCGTCACCAGCGCCAGGCCGGCCGCCAGGTTCCAGTGCAGGGGTTCACCCAAAAACAGCACCGCGCCCAAGGCCGAGAGGCCGGGCACCAGCGCCGTGATCATGGTGGAGCGCACCGGACCGTAGTGCTGGATCATCTTGGTGAAAGTGATGCCGGAGATCACCACCGAGCCCCAGCCCTGAAACACCGTCTGAAACATGAGTTCGCGCAGCGGCGCCGTGAACACATGGCCCTGCACCACCTCGCCCAGCAGCAGCGCCGCATACACCGGCACATAGGTTACAAAGGAAAAGGCCGTGATGGCGATGGTGGCGCGCACCGCATCCAGCGCATGGCGGCGCGCCAGCACGCTGTAGGTGGCCCAGCACAGCGCGGCGGTCATGAACAGCAGATCGCCCTTCCAGACCACGCCGCCATCAAAGGCGTGCAACAGGCTGGCGCCGCCCACCATCAGGTCGCCCAGCACGATCAGGGCCAGGCCCAGAGCGCGTAGCGGCGTGATGCGGTCGTGCAACACGATCATCGCCAACAGCGCCGTCCACAGCGGCAGACTGCCGGGCATCAGCACCGAGGCATGCACCGCCGGGGCAAACACAAAGCCGCTGTAGGCCAGCAGCGCATACAGCAGCCCGCCAAACAGGCCAACCGTGGCGGTCACCTTGAGCGAGAGCGGCGACAGGCCGAACAATGAGGAATGCCCCACGCCCTGCGCCCGGTCCCGGGATACCAGCCAGGCGCCCCAGGGCAGCAAGATCAGGCTGGCGCCGACGATGCGGCAAAAAGCAATGTCAAACGGGCTCAAGCTGCCACCGCGCGCCGGGTCGGCCGAGGCGCGGGCGATGATGATGAAGGAAGTCCAGATCAGCACCGTAACGATGGCGGCGGCCAGGCCGATCGTGCGGGGCGAAAACCTGCCGGACGCCGGTTGTAAAGAAGAAGGCATGGCCCGATTATCGGGGGCCGGCACGCACGACGCTACCGGCCGGGGGCAAAGGCCGGCAGAGGCGGCTTGATAATCGGGCCATGTCTTTACCGCATCGCCTGCTGGGCGTCGTGGCTGCTCTCGTCTGTAGCCTGACCCTGGCGCAACCCCTGCCCCCTGAAGTGGACGCGGCCCTGGCCCGCGCCCGGATCCCGCGCGACGCCGTCACCTTGCTGGTCGCCGACGCCGAGGGCCAATTGCCGCCGCGCCTGAGCCACCGCGCCGACATGCCCGTCAACCCGGCCTCCGTCATGAAGTTGGTGACCACTTATGCGGCGCTTGAGCTGCTGGGTCCGGCCTACAGCTGGCGCACGCCGGTGTATGTGAACGGCACGGTGCGCGATGGCACCTTGTTTGGCAATCTGTACATCAAGGGCCTGGGCGACCCCAAGCTGGTGGCCGAGCGCCTGTGGCTGCTGCTGCGCCGCGTGCAGGGCCTGGGCATCGGCTCCATCGCCGGCGACATCGTGCTGGATCGCAGTGCTTTCGAGCCTCTGGACGCGGACCCGGCCAGTTTTGACGGCGAGCCGCTGCGCCCCTACAACGCCGCGCCCGACGCCCTGCTGCTCAACTTCAAATCGGTGGTCATGACCTTTGTGCCGGACCTCGGTGCCAACACCGCCCGGGTGCAGTTCGAGCCGCCGCTGGCGGGGGTGCAGATGCAAAGCAGTGTGCCGCTGTCGTATGGCGCCAATGGGATGAATGGCGTCTGTGGCGACTACCGCGCCGCGCTCAAGGCCGACTTCTCCGACGTCTTGCGCATCCGTTTCGACGGGGCTTACCCGGCCAGCTGTGGGGAGAAAGTCTGGCCGGTGGCCTATGCCGACCCCGCCAGTTTCAGCGCGCGCGCCGTGGAAGGCCTGTGGCGCGAGATGGGCGGCAAGCTCGCCGGCACGGTGCACGAAGGCCGCGTGCCGACGCTGGCGCCGGTGTTGCTGCCGGCGTTTGAGATGAGCTCGCCCGCGCTGGCCGAAGTGATCCGCGACATCAACAAGTTCAGCAACAACGTGATGGCGCAGCAAGTTTTTTTGAGCTTGAGCCTGCCCACCGCCTCCCGCGAAGCCTCGCGCGAAGTGGTGCAGCGCTGGTGGACGCAGCGCATAGCCCCGAACGACGCGCCGACGCTGGACAACGGCGCGGGCCTGTCGCGCAACGAGCGCATCAGCGCCCAGGCCCTGGCGCGCCTGCTGCAAACCGCCTACCGCTCCCCCCTGATGCCGGAGCTGATGTCCTCGCTGCCCATCACCGGCGTCGACGGCACGCTCAAACGCAGCCGCACCCTGGCCCAGGGCAGTGCCCACCTGAAAACCGGCAGCCTGCGTGATGTGGCGGCGGTGGCCGGCTATGTGCACACGGCCAGCGGCAAGCGCTACGTGCTGGTCGCCATCGCGAACCACCCGAACGCCAATGCGGCACGCCCGGCATTTGAGGCTCTGATAGAGTGGGCGGCACGGGAATAATGAACCCGACCACTCGGCCCGACGTGACCCCCGACACAAAAACGCCCGAGCAATGGCGCGCCGACTTTGCCGTGGCGACGGTCCTGTTCGACTCGCTCCCGCTGCAGGCCACGCTGTCCGTTGGCGTCGCCAACTACCCCTACCACGGCAACTCGCCGGAAGAGCTGATCCGCTGCGCCGACCAGGCTCTGTACCGGGCCAAATCGGAGGGCCGCAACCGGGTTGTCCTGTTTGCGGCAGAATCTCCCGCCGTGCTTGCCTGAAGAGCGTCCGGCCTTGCTGCCCTATTGAAATCCATATGCCACTCCTCGATCTCATCGGTTTCGTCGCCGCCGTCCTCACCACCGCCAGTTTTGTACCGCAGGTCTGGCACACGTTTCAAACCCGGGACGTGCGCGGCATCTCGCTGGGCATGTACAGCGCCTTCACCGCTGGCGTGGCCTGCTGGCTGGTCTACGGACTGCTGCTGGGCGCCTGGCCGATCGTGATTGCCAATTGCATCACGCTGACCCTGGCGGCGGCCATTCTGGTGATGAAACTGCGCTACCGCTAACTTTCACGTCACATCCCCGGCAGGGGTTTACACCCCCCCTGCAATCTCCACGTTGATTGAGAATGAGCAACAAAGCAGAAAATAGCGCGGTCAGACTATTTTTTGCGTTGCTGGCTTTCCGCCTCAGCGATTCTGGAGACGGTGAATGATTTATTTCAAAGCTTCATGGGCCGCCTTGGGCGCGGCGCTTCTGGTCGTATCTTGCGGTGGCGGCGATGGGGACGCCCTGGGGACACAGAACACCAACCCGGCGCGTGGCGAACTGATGCAGACACCGCCGCCGCGCATCACCTCGATGAGCGCCGCTGACTTCACCGCCAAACTGCAGGCCAGCATGTCCGGCCTGGGCCTGCTGCAACTCGCGGGCACGCCGGTTTGCGGCGTCGATGTGCAGTACATGAAATACGGCACCGTGGGTGGCGTGAATGAAGCCACCAACGCCTCGGGCGCCTTGATGGTGCCCACCGGCAGCGCCCCCCAGTGCAGCGGCGCACGCCCGATCGTGTTGTATGCCCACGGCACCAACATCACCAAGCGCTACAACCTGGCGGACTTTGTTGACAACACGAACCCGGCCTATTCCGAAGGCCAGTTGCTGGCCGCCCTGTATGCGGCCCAAGGCTATATTTTGGTCGCCCCCAACTACGCCGGTTTCGACAGTTCGCCACTGAGCTACCACCCCTACCTGAATGCCGACCAGCAGTCCAAGGACATGATGGATGCGCTGTCCGCGGCCAAAAAGGCGCTGCCCGTCCTGCTGTCGCCCACCAGCGCCAGTGCCAAGCTGTTCATCACCGGCTACTCCCAGGGCGGCCACGTCGCCATGGCCACGCACCGCGCCATGCAGGCAGCCGGCATGCCAGTCACCGCCTCGGCTCCCATGTCCGGCCCCTATGCCCTGGCCGCCTACACCGATGCCATCTTCTACGGCAGCGTGCCCGCCGGCAGCACCTTGTTTGCGCCGCTGTTGGTGAACAGCTATCAAAAGGCCTACGGCAATCTGTACACCGCCGCGTCCGACTTTTATGAAGCCACCTATGCCACCGGCATCGAGTCGCTGGTGCCGGGGATTTATGACTTCACCACCGTCGTGACTAATGGCAAGTTGCCGCAGTTGACGCTCTTCAACAGCACGCCCCCCACGCCGGCCTTCGCGGCCATCACACCGCCGACCGGAACGGGCACGCCGCCCGGCGCCACCGACCCCTTGTTCGCGGCCGGCTTTGGCACCGCCAACCTGATCAGAAACACCGTTCGTTTGGGCTACCTGCAGGACGCTGCGGCCAACCCCGACGGGGTGCTTCCCGCGTTCACGACGGGGGCCACGGCGGCCAATCCGCAAAACCCGATTCGCCTGGCGGCAAAGCGCAACGACCTGCGTGGCTGGACGCCGGCCGCCCCGGTCCTGCTGTGCGCCGGCAGTGGCGACCCCACGATCTTCTACAGTCTAAACACCCAGGTCATGGCGGCTTTGTGGGGGCCCCAAGTGTCCGCGCAACTGGTCACGGTGCTGGACGTTGATTCGCCTACCACGGGTCCCAACGATCCGTTCGCCGCCGCCAAGGCAGGATTTGCCGCCGCCAAGGCCGATACCGCCAACGCCGCCGGCGTCAATGCCGTGGCGGCCGTGACCGCGGCCTACCATGGCGGCCTGGTGCCCCCGTACTGCAATGCGGCAGCGCGTGGCTTCTTCTCGCAGTTTTAGTCCGACGGAGGCCACAGCCCATGAAAGCAGCACTTCTCCCCTTGTCCATCGCGCTGGCACTGACTTGGGGTGCCTCTGGCAGCGCCCTCGCCCAATCCACCACTCTCAAGCTGGGCGGGCTGTGGCTCGATCCCCGCGCGTCGACCTCGACGCTATCGGGTCCGTTCACGCCCGTGGACGCCCTCAGCCTGAAATTTCCGAGCCAGACCACGCTGTATTTGAGTGCCGCGCGGGACATCAACGAGCACTGGGAGGCCGAGCTGGCCTTGTCTGCGCCCACGCTTGACATGACCCTGGTGGTGCTCAAGCCGGCGGCGCTGTCCGGTAGCACCGCGGCCCTGGACGGCGCCGTCGTCGCCAAAGTCCGGCAGGTGTCACCCACCTTGTTCGTCAACTACAAGCTGGGTGACAGCAGCAATCCTTTTCGCCCCTTTGTGGGCCTGGGGGTCAACTACACTTTTTTTGACAATGCCGACTCCACCGGGGCCTACGATTCCGTCAACGGCGGACCCACGAGCTTGAAGCTGGACGACTCGCTGGGCCTGGCGCTGCAACTGGGCGTTACGGCCAAGCTGGGCGGGCCGTGGTCGATCACGGGCTCATGGTCCACGGCGCAGGTCAAGACCAAGTTGACCACCAATACCCTGGGCCTGCAGCGCACCATGGACATCACGTTCCGCCCCTCCGTGTTCATTATTTCGGCCGGCTACAGTTTCTGAGCGGCCCGGGATCTACTCTGGCAAGGGAATGAACTCGATGTCGTCGCCCGGCACCTTGGGAAAGCATCCCGCCTTCCAGTCGCGCTTGGCCTCATCAATACGCGCCTGGCGACTGGACACGAAGTTCCATTCGATGAAGCGCTGACCCAGGTGCTCGCCGCCAATGATCGCGATGCGCGATTCCTTGGTGGCCTCCAGGACCACGCCCCGCGCGTCAGAAAAAACCGCCATGGCGTGCTCGGGAACGAGCGTGTCCCGCGCTTTCAGACTGCCCTGCGCCACATAGACCGCGCGCTCGTCGGCTTGGGGCAAGACGAGGGTTTGTCCGGCCTGCAAATGGGCTTCCACATACAGGGTCTCGGCAAAGACTTTGACCGGCGAGCTGACGCCAAAGGCCGTGCCCATCATCACGCGCACGGCCACCCCCTCTACGCTGATGGCTGGAATGACCGCTGCGGGATAGTGATGGAAGGCGGCATCGATCTCTTCGTCCTTTTCCGGCAGCGCCAGCCAAAGCTGCAAGCCATGCAGACGGTGCGGCACGGCCGTGACTTCCGGGCGCTCGCGCTCAGAATGCACGATACCGCGGCCCGCCACCATCAGATTGAGATCGCCGGGACGAATCGTCTGCAGGCTGCCGAGTGAATCCCGATGCAGGATTTCCCCTTCGAAGAGGTAGGTGACGGTCGCGATGTTGACATGCGGGTGCGGCCGCACGTTGATGCCTTGGCCAGCGGGAAATTCCGCCGGCCCCATGTGATCAAAGAAAATCCAGGGTCCCACCATCTTGCGCTGCGTTGTCGGCAAGCACCGGCGCACCGAGAATCCGCCCAGGTCCTTGTCGCGCGGCTGGATGATGAGTTCGACCGCGTCGCAGCCTTGCACTGCCGTGCAGTCCATCTCCACCTGTGTCGTGATATTGCTCATGGCTCACCTCCTGCCTTACGTTCAGTCCGGCAACACGGCCGTGACTTCAATCTCCACTTTGGCCCGCGCCTCCATCAGGGCGGCCACCTGCACGCAGCTCATGGCCGGGAAATGTCGCCCCATGACCTCGCGGTACACCGCCCCCAATTCCTTGAGGCGGGCGTTGTACTCGACGCGGTCGGTGATGTACCAGGTCATGCGCACCATGTGCTGCGGGCCGGCTTGCGCCTCTTCCAGCACGGCCACGATGTTGCGCAGGGTTTGCGCCGTCTGCGCAATGAAGTCGTCGGTTTCGAACTGCTGCTGCGCGCTCCAGCCGATCTGGCCGCCGACAAAAATCTGCGTGCCGCGGGCGGCGATGCCGTTGGCATAGCCCTTGGCGGGCGCCCAGCCCGGTGGTTGAAGTGTTTTCATAATTTGAGTTTAAAGCGCTGCAGTTTGCCGGTTTCGGTGCGAGGCAGCGCGGCCAGAAACACGATCTCGCGCGGGTATTTGTAAGGGGCAATGCTCGCCTTGACGTGATCCTGCAGCACCTTCACCAGGGCCGCGTCGCCCGTGAAGCCGGGCTTGAGCACACAAAAGGCCTTGACGATCATGCCGCGTTCGCTGTCGGGCTGGCCGATCACGCCGCACTCGGCCACCGCCGGGTGGCTGAGCAAGGCGTCTTCCACCTCGGGCGCGCCGACGTTGTAGCCGGCGGTGATGATCATGTCGTCGGCGCGGGCCTGGTAGAAAAAGTAGCCATCCTCATCCTTCCGGAAGGCGTCGCCGGGGTAGTTCCAGCCGTCCTTGACATAGTTGGCCTGACGCGCATCGTCCAGGTATTTGCAGCCGGTCGCGCCCTTGACGGCGAGGCGCCCGACCGTGCCGCGCGCCACTTCCTGGCCTTGCTCGTCCACCACCTTGGCGACGTAGCCCGGAACCACTTTACCGATGGCGCCGCGGCGCACCTGCTCCGGTGGCGACGAGATGAAGATATGAAACATCTCGGTGGCGCCGATGCCGTCCAGCAGCTCAATACCGCTGGCCGCTTTCCAGAGCTGGCGCGTGGCGTCGGGCAGTGCCTCGCCGGCGCTGACGCACAGGCGCAGACGCGGCGACTGCCCTCGTTTGCGTGCCTCGTCCGTCATGAAGGGCGCCATCTGGCGGTAAAACGTGGGTGCGGTATAGCAGATGGTGGCGCCGGTCTCAAAGATCAGCTGCGCCATGGCCTGCGGCGTGTAGGGAATGTCCGGGAAATAGACCGAGGCACCGGCCCACATCGGAAAAATCAGCAAGCCGCCGAGGCCGAAGGTGAAGGCCAGCGGCGGCGAGCCCATCACGATGTCGTCCGGCCTGGCCTGCAGCACCTGGCGCGGCCAGGTTTCGCAGGCCGCCAGCACGTCACGGTGGGTGTGCACCGCCGCCTTGGGCTTACCCGTGGTGCCCGAGGTGAAGGCCAGCAGGGCAATGTCGTCGCCGGACGTGGGACAGGCCTGGAACCGGCCGTCTTTCTGCGCGGCCAGCGCCTCCAGCGTGCCGGCTTCGCCGGTCCCTTCGTCTACCCACTCGCTGGTCCGGTGGAAAGGCACGATGGTCTTGAGCCCCGGGTATTGCACTTGCGCCAGTTGCAGCTCGGCCAGCAAAGCGGCGTCGCACAGAGCCACAGCCGGCTGCGCCTTGGCAATGATCTCGCCCAGTTCCTTGGCGCGCAGCAGCGGCATGGTCGCCACCGCAATCAAGCCGGCCTTCACCACCGCCAACCAGGCCAGCGCCATGCCGATCGAGTTGCCGCCGCGCAGCAGCACCCGGTTGCCGGGGACCAGGCCGAGGTCGCCCACCAGCACCTGGGCGATGCGATCCACGCGTGCTTTGGTCTCGGCATAACTCAGCGTCAGGCCGGGTGAGCGCAGCAGCGGGCGATCGGCAAAACCTTTGTCTACCGCTTTGTCCAGCAGCTCAGCCACCAGATTGAGCTGCGGCGTTTGCTGCAACGCCAGCAACTCGGGTAATTCGTAACGCAGCTCGGGCCACTGCCCGGCGGGCGGTAGACGGTCATGCACAAAGCGGTCGGTTTGGGCGGAACTCATGGGCAACCTCTCATTCCAGTTGGCAAGAAGGGCAGGAAGCCAAACTCTTCATTCGGCTTGTACCGAGCATCCTGTTCTCGCCCAGCCTCACGGCGAAGGCCAGGATCACAGACGATGCGGGTGGGGGCTTCATGACTTCAGCACCGCTTTGCCAATGATCAGTTGCTGCACTTCGGTTGCGCCTTCGTAAATGCGCAGCGCGCGGATGTCGCGGTACAGGCTCTCGATCTTGGTGCCGACCTTCACGCCCATGCCGCCGTGCAGCTGCAGCGCCATGTCGATCACGCGCTGGGCGTTCTCGGTGGCGGTCATCTTGGCCATGGCGGCGGCCACGGAATAAGCCTGCGCCTGGGCCGGCGTGGTCGTACCGACGCAGTCACGCAGCCAGGCGGCGCGGTAGGTCAGCAGCGCGCCGGCGTCGACCAGGGCCGCCATCTCGCCCAGCCTGGCTTGCGTGAGCTGAAAGTCGGCCAGGCGCTGGCCGAACATGGGACGCTGCTGGACGTAGGCCACCGCCTCGGCCAGGGCCCGGCGCGCCATGCCCAGCGCGGCGCCGGCTACCGAGGCACGGAAAATATCGAGCGTGCGCATGGCCAGCTTGAAGCCGCCGGTCAATTCGCCCAGTTGCGCGCTGGCCGAGAGGCGGCAGTCGACAAACTTGAGCGTGGACAGCGGGTGCGGCGCCATCACCTCGATGTGCTCGGACGCATCCAGCCCCGGCGTGTCGGCATCGACGATGAAGGCACTGATGCCGCGCGTGCCGGCGGCGGGCTCGGTCTTCGCAAACACGCAATAGAAGTCGGCGATGCCACCATTGCTGATCCAGGTCTTGCTGCCGTTCAGTGTGACTGCCGCCGTCTCTTTTAAGCCATTTTGGCCTCCAGCCCCTGTGGAATAAGCGTAAGTAGCTACTGTTTGCATAGCACCCACATCCGAGCCGGCTTCCGGCTCGCTCAAGGCAAAAGCGGCTATCTTGTCGCCGCGCGCCACCGCCGGCAGGTAGGCGGCCTGCTGTTCCGGTGTGCCGGCCAGGGTGATGGCGCCGCTGCCCAGGCCCTGCATGGCAAACGCAAAATCGGCCAGCGGCGAGTGATAAGCCAAGGTCTCGCGCAGGATCACCAGCGCGCGTGAGTCGAGCTGGTCGAGCGCGCCGCCGAACTGCGCCGGCACGCAATAACGCAGCCAGCCGGCCTCGCCCAAGCGGCGCACCCATTCCTTGCAGGCGCTGCGGTCGTCGCGCTCGTCGACCTGTTGTTGCGGCACCCAGTCACGCAACGCCTCGGCCAGGTTTTGATGCGCGGCGTCGAAGAACGGCAGAGTCAGGTGCGACGTGGGCGCACAAGGGGCTGTGGGCTGGGTCATGGCGTCAGTTCCCCTCAAAATGCGGCTTCTGCTTGGCGGAAAACGCCTCGTAGGCGCGCCGGAAATCCTGTGTCTGCATGCAGATCGCCTGCGCCTGCGCCTCGGCCTCGATCGCCTGCTCGATCGTCATGGCCCATTCCTGTTGCAGCATGGTTTTGGTCATGCCTTGGGCGAAGGTCGGGCCGACCGCCAGCTCGGCTGCCATGGCCTGTGCCTTGGCCAGCAGTTCGGCCGGCTCGTGCAGCGCGTTAAAAAAGCCCCAGGCCAGGCCTTCTGCGCCACTCATGGCGCGGCCGGTGAACAGCAGTTCCGACGCGCGGCCCTGCCCGATGACGCGCGGCAGCAGGGCGCAGGCGCCCATGTCGGCCCCGGCCAGGCCGACGCGGGTGAACAGGAAGGCGGTTTTGGTGTTCGCCGTGCCATAACGCATATCGCAGGCCAGGGCCATCATGGCGCCGGCGCCGGCGCAAATGCCGTCGATGGCGCCAATGATGGGCTGCGGGCAGATACGCATGGTCTTGACCAGATCGCCGGTCATGCGGGTGAACTCCAGCAGCTCGGGCATGCTCATCTTCGTCAGGGGGCCGATGATCTCATGCACATCGCCGCCAGAACAGAAATTGCCACCGGCGCCGGTGATAACCACCACCTTCACGTCGGTCGAATATTTCAAGGCCTCAAACAAGTTGCGCAACTCGGCATAGGAGTCAAAGGTCAAGGGATTTTTGCGCTCGGGCCGGTTCAGCGTGATGGTGCCGACACCCTCGCTGAAGCCCCAGGCAAAGTGCCGGGCCGCGTAGGTCGCGGTGGCGTCAAACTGGGGGCGCATGGGGTTGCTGGCGCCAATAAAGTGTTTCATGCGAGCTCCACGGCAGCGTTCGCCGCGTTTTGGGTGTGTGCCTTGACCTTTCCCAGGAGGCGGTGCAAGGTGGCGATTTCCTTGTCGTTCAGGCCGGCGAAGGCGTCCACGATCCAGGCTTCGTGCTGCAGCGCCATGTCGCGAAACTGCGTGCGCCCGATGGCCGTGAGCTTGACGCGAAAGGCGCGCCGGTCGCCCGGCACAGCCACCCGCTCTACCAGGCCTTCGCTGACCAGCTGGTCGGTGATGCCGGTGACGTTGCCGCCGGTCACCATCATGCGGCGCGACAGCTCGTTCATCTTCAGCCCCTCGGGCGCGCGCTCCAACTGCGCCAACAGGTCAAAGCGCGGCAAGGTGGTGTCGAACTGCTCACGCAGATGGGCGCGCACCTCGGTTTCGATCAGCTGGGTGCAGGTCAGCATGCGCAGCCACAAGCGCAGCGCCTCGGGGTGTTCGGCCGCGGTGGTGCCATGTAGGCGGGCTTCTTTGTCCATTTGAATAGTCTCCCTGTCTGTTATTGCTTGGAGTCGAATGAGACCCTGGCCGCTGGGGCCGCCGTTTGCACAAATTAGATTCAATGTCGAATATTTTAAGTCTAAACTATTTTTTGTCAACGCGGGTTTTCGGCTTGACGGCGCCTGACCGATTTGCTAAATTACTTTACGGTTAAATAATTGAAATTTAATTTAATTGATCGCAGCGATGCGCCTTCTGTTGGCACACCTCATTTTTTTACCCACTTCACGGGAGCATGTATGAACATTGTTTGCATCGGCGGCGGCCCCGCCGGCCTCTACTTCGGCCTGCTGATGAAGCTGCAAAATCCAGCCCACGACATCACGGTGGTCGAGCACAACAAGCCCTACGACACCTTCGGCTGGGGCGTGGTGTTCTCCGACGCCACCATGGACAACATGCGGCTCTGGGACCCGGTGACCGCCGCCGAGATCCAGCTCGCCTTCAACCACTGGGACGACATCGAGCTTGAATTCAAGGGCCAGGTCACCCGCTCGGGCGGCCACGGTTTTGTCGGTATCGGCCGCAAAAAACTGCTCAACATCCTGCAGCATCGCTGCGAGCAGCTCGGCGTCAAACTGGGGTTCGAGACCCACGTCGAATCCGACACCCAGTACCCGGACGCCGACCTGATCATTGCCAGCGACGGCATCTTCTCCGGCATTCGCGGCCGCTACGAGGAGGTCTTCAAGCCCGAGATCGTGGTGCGTCCGAACCGCTACATCTGGCTCGGCACGAACAAGCTGTACGACGCCTTTACCTTCCTGTTCGAGAAGACCGAGCACGGCTGGTTCCAGGCCCATATCTACAAGTTCGACGAGAACACCACCACCTTCATCGTCGAGTGCCCCGAGCAGGTCTGGCTGGCCCATGGGCTGGATCAGGCGGACCAAGCGCAATCCATCGCTTTTTGTGAACAGCTGTTTGCGGCCAACCTGCAGGGTGAGCGGCTGATGACCAATGCGCGCCATCTGCGCGGCTCTGCGTGGCTGAAGTTCCAGCAAGTCAAGTGCCAGCAGTGGTCGCACTTCAACGGGCGCAACCATGTCGTGCTGATGGGCGACGCCGTGCACACCGCGCACTTCGCCATCGGCTCGGGCACCAAGCTGGCCATCGAGGACGCGATCGAATTGACCCGCCAGTTCGGTGAACTCGGCGACACGCCCGTGCACATCCCGGCGGTGCTGGAGCGCTACCAGGCGCTGCGCAACATCGATGTGCTGCGTTTGCAAAATGCCGCGTGGAACGCGATGGCGTGGTTCGAGGTCTGCGGCGAGCGCTACTGCGACCAGTTCGAAGCACCGCAATTCATGTACTCGATGCTGACGCGCAGCCAGCGCATCAGCCATGAGAACTTGCGCTTGCGGGATTCGACCTGGCTGGGCGGCTACGAGCGCTGGTTCGCCGAACGCGCCGGGGTGACGGTGCCAGCCGGTCAGTCCGCACCGCCGCCGATGTTCACCCCCTACACGGTGCGCGGCCTGACCTTGAAGAACCGCGTCGTCGTCTCGCCCATGGCGCAGTACTCTGCGGTCGATGGCGTGGCCGGTGACTACCACCTGGTGCATCTGGGCGCGCGGGCCATGGGCGGCGCCGCGATGGTGTTCGCCGAGATGACCTGTGTCAGCGCCGAAGGTCGCATCACCCCGGGCTGCCCCGGTCTGTACACGCCCGAACATACCGTCGCCTGGAAGCGCATCACCGACTGGGTGCATGCCAACAGTGACGCCAAGTTCGCCATGCAGATCGGCCACGCCGGTGCCAAGGCGTCCACGCGGCTGGCCTGGGAGGGCATCGACCAGCCCTTGCCGGCGGGCAATTGGCCGATTGTCTCGGCCTCACCGCAGCAATACCTTGAGGGCATCAGTCAGACCTCGCGGGCCATGACGCGTGCCGACATGGATTTGGTTGTGACCCAGTTCGTCGCCAGCACGTTGGCGGCCGCCGAGATCGGGGTCGACTGGCTGGAGCTGCACTGCGCTCACGGCTACCTCCTGTCGAGCTTTATTTCGCCGCTGACCAATCAGCGGACCGATGAATATGGCGGCAGTCTGGCCAATCGCCTGCGCTATCCCCTGGAAGTGTTCTCGGCCGTGCGCGCGGCGTGGCCAGCCGAGCGTCCGATGTCGGTGCGCATCTCGGCCCATGACTGGGTAGAAGGCGGCATCACGCCCGACGATGCGGTGAAGATCGCACGGGCCTTCAAGGCCGCCGGCGCCGACCTGATCGACTGCTCTTCCGGCCAGGTCAGCAAGAAAGAAAAGCCGGTCTTTGGTCGCATGTTCCAAACCCCGTTTGCCGACCAGATTCGCCAGGAAGCCGGCATCGCCACCATTGCGGTGGGGGCCATCAGCGAGGCCGACCATGTCAACAGCATCATTGCCGCCGGTCGTGCCGACCTGTGCGCGGTGGCGCGCCCGCATCTGGCCAACCCAGCCTGGACACTGACGGAAGCCGCCAAAATTGGCTACAGCCGCGTCAACTGGCCCAAACAATACAGCTCGGCCAAGCCCCAAATGGAGGCGAACTTTCAGCGCGAAAAAGCCCAGGCCACCGCTGCGGCGATGTCGTCGGCCCGCGCTGAAAAGGTTTGAGAACCATGACAGCGTCATCGGGCTTGCAGGGGCATCATGCGCTGGTGACCGGTGGCGGTCGCGGCATAGGCGCGGCCATCACGCGTCAACTGCTCGCCGCCGGGGCGACGGTTACCGTGTTGGGCCGCCGCCTCGACGTCGTCCAGGCCCTGGCGGCCGAGCAGCCTGAGCGCCTGCATGCCGTCAACGCGGATGTGTCCGATGCGACGCAGGTGGCCGCGGCCTTCGCCAGCGCGCGTGAGCGCTTCGGACCCTTGGCCATCCTGATCAACAACGCGGGCCAGGCCGGCAGCGCGCCGTTTCTGAAAACCGATGTGCAACTGTGGCAACAGATGCTGGCGGTGAACCTGACCGGCACGCTCTTGTGCACGCAGGCGGCGCTGCCCGACATGCTGACAGGGGGCTGGGGACGCGTCGTCAACGTCGCCAGCACCGCAGGCCTGACCGGCTACGCCTACGTGTCGGCCTACTGCGCCGCCAAGCATGGCGTGATCGGCCTGACGCGGGCGCTGGCACTGGAGGTGGCGAAGAAGGGGGTGACCGTCAACGCAGTTTGCCCCGGCTACACCGAAACCGACATTCTGCTGGAGAGCATCGCCAACGTGGTCGCCAAGACCGGCCGCAGCTTGGAGACGGCACGGGCCGGGTTCGCCGCCGGCAACCCGCAGGGCCGCCTGGTGCAACCGGACGAGGTCGCCGACACCGTGCGCTGGCTGTGCGGCGAGGCGGCCTCGGCCATCACTGGGCAGTCCATCGCGGTTTGCGGTGGCGAGGTGATGGTCTGATCATGGCGCCCGATACCCAGAGCATCAAGGTGCAGCCAGACATGTCACAAACACCCCCCGTATTCAGTCGCGATCGGCTGATTCGCTTTTCCGACTGCGATCCTGCCGGCATCGTTTTCTACCCGCAGTATTTCGTCATGTTCAACGGGCTCGTAGAAGACTGGTTCAACGAAGGGCTGGGCCTGGGCTACCAGCGCACGGTGATTGAGCGCCGCATTGGCCTGCCCACCGTGCGCCTTGAAGCCGATTTCAAGGCGGTTAGCGCCATGGGGGATTGGGTGACGCTGTCGCTGGAGGTTGAACGCCTGGGGGGGAGTTCTCTGACGCTGCAACTGCGTTGCGTTGGCAGGGAAGACGCCAGCCTGCGCATGACGATGCGCCAGGTGATCGTCACGACGTCGCTTGACACCCACCGCGCTATGGAGATTCCTGCAGATATGCGTGCGGCCATTTCACGACAAGGCCCTCAGCGCTGAGGCCGCTGAGGCGAACGTCCAGGCGCCGCCGGCTGCCGGTCCCAGGTGCTGGCGCTAACCCCCTGCTCGCGCAGTTTGTACTTCTGCACCTTGCCGTTCTCGGTGCGCGGCAAATCAGTGACGATGTCAATGTAGCGCGGAATCGCGAAATACGGCAAACGGCTTTCGCAATACTGGGTCAGCTCGGCCGGATCCAGGGCCCGACCCGGGCGCGCTACTAGGGCCACCATGACCTCATCCTCGGCCAGTTCAGAACCTACCGGAAAGACCGCGGCCGTGGCCACATCCGGGTGACTCAGCAGAACTTGCTCGACTTCGTACGATGAGATGTTTTCACCGCGGCGGCGGATCGCGTCCTTGATGCGGTCGATGAATCGGAACGCGCCATCGGCCTCGCGCACCACCCGGTCACCGGTGTGAAACCATAAATTGCGCCAAGCCTCTATCGTCTTGTCCGGCATGCCGAAGTAGCCGCTGGCGAAGGCGAAGGGTTCGTCGGCGCGCAGCAGCAGTTCACCGGCCGTGCCGTCCGGCAGGCCGACGTCTTGCGCATCGACCACCCGTGCCTCGAAGCCGGGCTGTAGCCAGCCCATCACGCCGCGTCGCGGTGTGACGCCATCGTCCTTTGCGTGCCGCGTGGCGATGACGAAGTTGGTCTCGGTGGAACCGTAGCCTTCCAGCAGGTGCACGCCGGTGCGAGCGGCAAATGCTTCGCCGGCCGCGGCCGGAACACCGGGTCCAAGGCCGATGCGAACGCGGTGCGCCCGTTCTCCCGCACCTGGCGGCTGCGCCAGCAGGATCGGAACCATCGCGCCCAGCAGGTAGACCACCGTCGCCCCGCGCTGCTGCATGGTGGGCCAAAAACCCGAGGCAGAAAAGCGCGTCTCGAACACCACGCTGCAGCCGGTGATCATGGCCTGCGCCAGCGTGTTCAGGGCATTGATGTGAAACAGCGGCAGTGTGGTGCACAGCACATCGTCCGGCTGCAAGCCAAGAACTGCGGCACTGTTGACACCCCACCAGTAGTATTGCGCGTGCGAACAGATCACGCCTTTGGCGGGCCCGGTGGTGCCGGAGGTATAGATCAGGGCCACCGTGTCGCCGGGTAGCACCGCTGCGGGCGTTTCCTCGGCGGTGTCGGCGGTCGCCACCGGGTAAGCCTGGCAGGCGACACCGTCTATCGTCTCAGGCAGGGCCTGTCCGGCACCCACGACCCAAATGGATTGCAACGCCGTGGCTGACAGATGGGCCTGGGCCAGCCGGTCCAGGAAGCTTTCTTCGATCACCAGCAGGCGCGCGCCGCTATTGGCCAGAAAGTAGCCAATTTGCGGCCCCATGGAGGCCGTATTGATCGGCACGTTAACAGCGCCGAGCCAGGCCGAGCCGAGAAAGGCTTCCAGCAGCTCGATGCGATTGGCAGTCATCAACGCGACACGCTCACCGTACCCGATGCCGGCCGCTTGCAGCAGAGTGGCGTGGCGTGCCGCCACCTGGGCCGCCTCGTCATGCCGCCAGGCCTGCGTACCAACTTGCAAGAGCGGACGCGCGCCGAACTCGCGGGACTGCGATTGCAGCATCGCCACGACGGTTCGACTCGCCGGCGGCTGCCGGTTGTAGCTCGCTACGCTGGTATGGAGATCAGTCATCATGGACGCCACTGCCAAGGTAGGTGGCCTGAACCCGCGGATCGCTGGCCAGTTCGTGGGACGGGCCGGCCAAGGCGATCTCCCCGGTTTCGAGCACATAACCGTGATCCGAGCTGTCCAGCGCAGCGCGCGCGTTTTGCTCGATCAGCAGGATGGACACGCCCTCCTTGCGCAGCTCGCGCACAATGGCCAGGATTTCCTGCACGATCAGGGGCGCCAGGCCCAGGCTGGGTTCATCGAGCATCAGTAGGCGCGGCGCCGCCATCAGCGCGCGCCCGACGGCCAGCATCTGACGCTCGCCGCCTGACAGCGTTTCGGCACGCTGGGCGCGCCGCTCCGCCAGGCGGGGGAAACGCGCATACACCGCATCCAGGCGCTGTCGCATCGCGCTCCCAGCCAGCCGTTTTGAATAAGCGCCAAGCTGCAGGTTGTCCAGCACGGTCATGGCGCCGAACAGCTCGCGCCGCTCCGGCACCAGGCAGATGCCGCGCTCGACGCGGGCCTCGACATCGAGCCCGGCCAAGTCCTCGCCTTCAAAGCGCAGCGTCCCGGTGGACGGCAGCAAGCCCATCGCCGCCGCCAGCAGCGTGGTCTTGCCCGCCCCGTTGGGCCCGATGACCGAGACGATCTGGCCACGCTGCAGCGAGAGGGAGACCCCGCGCACCGCCTCGACCTGTCCATACGCGACGTGCAGATCGGAAATTTCCAACATGGCTGTCATACGCCATCTCCCAGATAGGCGGCTTGTACTTGCGGGTCGGCACGCACCGCCGCCGGCACGCCCTCGACCAGCTTGGCGCCAAAGTTCATCACCACCAAGCGGTCCACCAGTTTCATCACAAAGTCCATGTCATGTTCGACGATCAGGATCGTCACGCCTTCGTCGCGCAGCTTGCGCAGCAACTCACCCAAGTCCTGCTTTTCCTTGCGCCGCAGGCCGGCGGCGGGCTCGTCAAGCACCAGCAGCACCGGGTCCGCAGCCAGCGCGCGGGCGATTTCGAGTATGCGCTGCGTGCCCAGCGGCAGGCTGCCCGCCAGTTCGTCACCGCGCTCACCCAGGCCAATGCGTTCCAGCTGCGCCTGCGCCTCGGCGAAGATTTGGCGCTCCTCGGCGCCGTCGAGTCCGAGACCGGCGAGCAGCATGCCGCAGTTGGCGCGGGCGTGGGCACCGAGCGCCACGTTGTCGAGCAGACTCATGTGCGGGCGCAGCTTCACATGTTGAAACGTGCGCGCCATGCCCAGCCGGGCGATTTCGCGCTGCGAGCGACCCGTCACATCCTGGCCCAGAAACTGCACCCGGCCCGCGCTCATCGGCGCGGTGCCGGTGAGCAGGTTGAACATCGTCGACTTGCCGGCGCCATTGGGGCCGATCAGGCCGATGATCTCGGCGGCGTTGACGGCGAAGCTGACATCATTGACGGCGACCAGTCCGCCAAAACGCTTGACCGCCCGCTCCACGCTCAGCACCGGGGTGCCCCGCGACGGCAGTTGACGCCGCGCCAGCGGGGTCGCGGGAGCCTGTCGCGGCACTGCTTGAGGCTGGCGCGCGGTACGCCACTGGCGCCAGCGCGTCACGAAACCCATCAGGCCGCCGCGTGCATGGTGCAGCAGCAGGATGAACAGGGCGGCGAACACCACGGTCTCAAGCTGCGCGCCACGCTGGCTCAACAGCGGTAGCACATCCTGCAAACCATTCTTGAGCAGCATCACCAGCGCCGAGCCCACCAGCGCGCCGGCCAGCTGGCCCAGGCCGCCGGCCACGGCCATCAGCAGGTACTCGATGCTGGCGCGCACATCGAACGGCGAGGGACTGACAAAGCGGTTCATGTGCGCATACAGCCAGCCCGCCAGACCCGCCAGCAAGGCCGCCATGACGAACAAGCTGAGACGGACACGGAATGCATCGGCACCGACACTCGCCAGCAGCGTCGAGCCGCCGCGCAAGGCACGGATGGCGCGCCCCGCGCGGGATTGCAAAACGTTGTGGCTGAACAGGCAGGCCAGTCCGACCAGCGTCCAGATCAGGTAATAAATCGAGCGCGGGTCAGCCAGCGACCACGGCCCCAAGGCCAGAGGCGAAATATTCGACAAGCCGCTGTGCCGGCCCAAGGCCTCCACGTTGCCGAACAACAAGGCGATCGACAAGCCCCAGGCAATGCTCGACAAAGGCAGATAGTGGCCACTCAAACGCAGCGTCAGCGCGCCAATGGCAAACGCCGCCAGGCCGGTAAGTAGCAGGGCGAACAGCAGACCCAGCCACGGCGAAACACCCTGAGTGGTGGTGAGCCAGGCCGTGCCGTAAGCACCAATGCCAACGAAGGCGGCCTGGCCAAATGAGGTGGCGCCGCCCACGCCGGTCAGCAACACCAGGCCCAGGGCGACCAGCGCACCAATGCCAATGTCATTCAACAGCGAGATGCTGAAGCTGCCGAACACCAGGGGCAGCAGCGCCAGCGCGAGCACCACCAGCACCAGCATATTCCGGGAGT
Source organism: Rhodoferax ferrireducens (assembly GCF_003347515.1). Taxonomy (GTDB): domain Bacteria; phylum Pseudomonadota; class Gammaproteobacteria; order Burkholderiales; family Burkholderiaceae_C; genus Rhodoferax. The sequence continues at coordinate 49,831 of NZ_QEII01000297.1, forward strand.
TAAAAATAGTCACAGGGGCGGCTTTCATTGGTCAATCTCCTCGGTCTCTTCCTCGGAATGCGTGGCCATGAACGAGCGCAGCATCAGCACCGGGATCAGCAGACTGAATACGATCACGTCTTTCAGCGCGCCGCTCCAGAACGAGGCAAAGCTCTCCAGCAAGCCGACCGCCAGGGCACCGATGGCCGTCAGCGGATAGCTGGTCAGCCCGCCAATGATCGCGGCCACAAAAGCCTTCAGGCCAATGATGAATCCGGAGTCGTAATACATGGTCGTCACCGGCGAGATCAGCACGCCGATCAGTCCCGCCAGCAGCGAGGCGCAGCCATAAGCCAGCAGCGCGGTGCGCGCCGGCCGGATGCCCACCAGGCGCGCGCCGATCCGGTTCACCGCGGTGGCACGCAGGGCCTTGCCCATCACCGTGCGCTCGAAGGCCAGGAAGAAGAGCCCGCTCAACACGATTGCGGAGGCGATCATCAGAATCACCTGGCCACTGACCGAGAAACCATCGCCCAAGGTGAGGGCCTGGCTGGTCAAGGGCGCGGTGCGCGAGCCCTCGGGTCCGAAGAAAAGCAGACCCAGTCCGGACAGCAGGAAGTGTAGCGCCAGCGCCGCCATCAGCAAGACCAGCGGCGAGGCATCGGCAATAGGCTGCAGCGCGATGCGCGCGATCAGCGGCGTGATCGGCACCACCAGGGCGACCGAGGCAATGATCTGCACCACGGGCGGCAGCGACTGGGCGGACAGGGCCCACGCCGCCAGACAAGGCAAGGCGGGCAACACGCCCCAGCCCAGCACCGCCATCGGGATGCGGCTGGCTTCGCCGCGCCGCAGCAGCGCGATCACCTCCACCAACACCGCCAAAACGGCCAGCGTCAACACCAGCCAGATGGTGGGTGGCAGACGGCCGGCCTCGAACGCCGCCAGCGTCAGTGCGGCGAACGCGGCAACGTCGCCGAAGGGGACAAACACCACCCGGGTCACTGAAAAAATAAGCACCAGACCCAGCCCGGCCAGCAGGTAGACCGACCCGTTGGCCAGTCCATCGATGGACAGGATGAGCGCCACGTCCCAGGTCATGATTGATTTCTCCTGCAGCCAGGCGGGAAAGAGTCCCGGGTCGGGTGTCGGTTCAGGGTGTTGGAGATAGACATGTCAGGGCGCCAGCTTCCACTGGCCTTTGTCGAGTTTGATGATCACGCGCGAGCGCTCGTCCAGTCCATAGCGTTCGCCGGGCTTGAAGTTGTAAACACCATGCGTGCCCACCAGTTCACGCGTCTGCGTCAGGGCCTCATACAGGGCGACCCGGAACTGGGGCGTGCCCGGCTCGCTCTTGCCCTTGACCCGGGCGACCGCATCGGCGAACAAGAGCCACGCATCAAAGGTGTAAGCCGCGAAGGCGTCGCTTGGCAGCGCCTGGTATTGGCGTTGATAGGCGGCACGAAACCCGGTGGCGACACGGCGGATCGGATTGTCCGCGGACAGCTGGTCGGCCACCATCACCGGACCGCTGGGCACCGACAAACCGTCGACCGAGGCGCCACCGACCCGGACGAAATCGGGGTTGATCAGCCCATGGGTGCCATAGAGTCCGCCGCGGTAGCCACGCTCGGTCAGCGCCAGATACGGCAGTGCGCCGGGGGTGCCGGAGTTGCCGGCGAACACCGCATCGGGCCGGGCCGCGACGATCTTCAGCACCTGGCCCACCACCGACGCATCCGAGCGTGCGTAGCGCTCGTTGGCCACGATCTTGATGCCGGCCGGCTCGGCCGCCTTCACCAGGGAATCGTAGGCCAGGTCACCCAGCGCATCGGAGAAGCCGATGAAGGCCACCGTCTTGACGCCCGAGCGCTTCATGCGCTCGACCACCGCCGTGACCATCAAGGGGAAGGGCTGCGACACGGTCACGGTCCAGAGCCCCTCCTCACCCGGCAGCGAGACCGGCGTCGGCGAGATCAAGGGCGTGCGGGTTTCGCGCGCCACGGCGGCAATGGCCATGGCCCCTGGCACGCCCGAGGTGCCGATCAGCACATCAACCTTGTCCTCGTTGACCAGCTTGCGCGCATTGCGCGCGGCGGTGGTCGGGTCGGACGCGTCGTCCATCACGATCAGCTGGACCTTCTGGCCGGCAATCGTCGTGTGCAGCGACGCGGCAACACGGATGCCCTTCTCGTAGGGGATCCCGAGCGCCGCAATGGGACCGGACAGCGAGCTGATGAAGCCGACCTTGAGGTCGGTCGCCATGGCGGGGGCTGCGACGGTCGCCATCGCAACGGCGGTCACCGCGATGGGCAAGATGTGGGACAAGATTTTCATCTGGGGGGTCACCGGGTAGGGTTGGATATGGGCAGGGGATTCAGGGCACGAGTTTCCACTGGCCCTTGTCCAGCTTGACCATCACGCGGGCGCGTTCGTCAGCACCGTAAGGCGTGCCGGGTTTGAAGTTCAGCACGCCGTGGGTGACGGCCAGTTCCTTGGTCGAAAGAACGGCATCGCGCAACGCAGCGCGGTACGGCGGCGACCCCGGCTCCATCTTGGGCGCGACGCGGCCAGCGGCATTCAGGAGCACCAGCCAGGCATCGAAGGCGTAGGCCGAGAAACCATCGGTGGTCGGTGCCTTGTGCACGCGTTCATAGGCGGCACGGAAGTCCAACGCAATCTTCTTGCTCGGATGGCTGGCGGGCAACTGCTCGGCCACGATCACCGGCCCGGTCGGCGCCAGCAAGCCCTGCGCCGATGCGCCGGCCACGCGGACAAAGTCCGCATTGATCAAGGCATGCGTGCCATAGATCGGACCGCGAAAGCCGCGTTCGGTCAGCGCCAGATAGGGCAGTGCACCGGGCGTGCCGGAGCCGCCGGTCATCACCGCCTCGGGCCGCGCCGAGACCAGCTTGATCATCTGGCCGGTCACCGAGGCATCGGTGCGCGCATAACGCTCGTTGTTGAGAACCTTGATGCCGGCAGGCTCCACGCTCTTCAGCAAGCCGTCGTACACCAGGTCGCCCCAGGAGTCAGAAAACCCGATGTAGCCGACCGTCTTGACGCCGGAACGCTTCATGGACTCGGCCACCGCGGCGATCATCAGCGACACCGGTTGCGCCGTGGTGACGGTCCACGCACTGTCGTCGCCAACCAGCGTCAGCGGCGTGACCGCCAGCATCGGCGTCTTGCTCTCGCGCGCCACGGCGGCAATCGCCATGGAGCCGGGGACGCCCGAGGTACCGATCAGCACGTCCACTTTTTCATCATCGACCAGCTTGCGGGCATTGCGCGCCGCAGTGGAGGGATCGGAAGCATCGTCCAGCTGGATCAACTGGATGGTGCGCCCGCCCACCGCGGCCTGGTAGGCGAAGGCGGCCTGAATGCCTTTGGCATACGGAATGCCGATGGAGGAACCAGGCCCCGACAAGGAGGTGACAAACCCGACCTTCAAGTCGGCCGCACTGGCATAGGCCGCAACACTCATGGCGAGGGACAAGCCGGCGAACTTTAGGAACTTTGACTTCATGATTTTCCTTTGGGTGAACAGTCAGACGACTGAGGGTTGGTGATACGGATAGGGAACTTGGGAGAGAACGATTAACTCAAGCCGGTACGGCTTCAAAGAAACAGGCGCCATTGCCGGCTTGCGCAGCACAAGACAACTCACGGACCTTGGCGCCGCCTGGATAGAGAGTTGAAATCAGGCCCTTGAACATCCCGGTGATGGCATGACAGACAGGCTTACCACGCTGCGCGGTACCGGCCACAAACGGACTATTGCGCACTGTGAGCTGCAATCCATTCGATGTTCGCTCGAACTGCCAGCAGCCCCAGCCCAAGGACGCTGCGGCGTCCTGCATGGTGCTTAACAACGTTGATTCATCGACGCCGGCTTGTGCCGCGTAAGCACGCACGCTATCGCTTCCGAAACGCGCCACAGATTGGCCCAGCGCCCGCAAGGCCTGCTCCCGGGTCTCTTGCGGCAAGTTGTCAAACAGGCCCATCAGCACATCGGTGCGCATCAGCAGGTATCGGCGCGACTGATCCAGCACCTGGCCGTTGGCGGTGTCGAAATGGAGCTTCTCATGCAAGGGAGTCGTCATGACCGGGTCCTCCAAGGTGTTGGCCATTCAGGGGAAGAGCTGGATCGCGACATGGGCCGCCTGCGCGTTCAGCAAGTCCACCCGCTTGAGCACGATGCGTAATTGGCCCTGCTCCAGCCGCAGCTGGTGGCGCCAGGCGCCGGTCAGCAGGGTTTGCTGCTCGCCGCGTGCCTCGGCGTAGAAAAATGGCGTGTACAACTCATAGACATTGCCACCGTGGTCCACAAGATCAACCTGCGGAAGTTGCAGCACATGCTGGCTGCGACTCACCGGCTGCTGGGAGAATGCCCTTGGGTTTTTCAGCCGCTCGATGCGTAAGGACAGCAGCAGCCGGTCCTCGTAGGCAATCGAGTTGTGATGCTGCGCATCGACCTGCTGCGCGCCTTGCAGCGGCACCCAGTAGTGACCGTCTGGGGCAAACAGGGCCAGCCATTCGTCATGGCGGCCGGCATTGAGCAGGCGCGCCTCGGCATGGACAAAGTCGATCAATTGGGCATGACTGGGCTGGCTCATGATGCCTCCTTCATGTCCAGGGTCATGTAGTGCGACCAGGCCCGAAACTGATTGCGCATCAGCAACTCGTTGGTGCCATTGGTGGTGATAGTGCTCTGGCCGATTTCAGCGGGATCGAATCCCCGGTGCAGGCTAACCCACTCGTTGCCGGGGGAGCGCAGGCCGTCCTGAATCGTCTCGAACAGATGGGCGTCGTCATGCGCCACCACCGACATGGGCGAAAACACCAGGCGGTTGTAGGTCAGTGCGCGTTCGAACAGCAAGTCCGGTGCGCCCATCGCCCGAAAACTCCAGGCTTCGATCAGGGTCCGGTCCACGCCTAGCGGCCGGATGACGCGAATTGCCAAGGGTGATCCCTTGACCGCCAGGCTGGGGAATAAAACGGCGTTCTGGGGCGAGTGGTCCAGCACCTCACGCGTGCGTGTCTCGCCGTGTGCCGCCACCATGGCCGCAACGTAATCCGGCGGCGGCTCGTAGCCGGAGTGAATGCTGAAGTTCACGCCCAGCAGGCTATGGCCATTGGCATAGACACGCCCGCCCATGCTGTCAAAAAAATCGTAGCTGGCGCCAAACGGAAGTATTTGTTCCATCGACATGGGCTTCGGGCTACCCTCGGGCTGGCCCGTCCAGACTTTTTGTGCCGCATGCACGGCCGACTCGTGCGTGGAGACCGGATGCACCGTGTCGTTGATGTTTTCCAGGTACATCTTCCAGTTGCAATGGATGACGTTGCGCAACACGCCGCCCTCCACCTGCAGCTGACCCGTGGGTGAGCGATCCACCATATTGTCAATGGCGTCCAAGGCATCGCCAAAGTACGCTTTGAAATCCGGGCCGCCATCGTTGAGTTTGACAAAGACGAAATCCCGATAGACCTCAACATGCTGCAACGCGGTCATGCCGCGGCCCGATTCACACTGCTTCAGGCCGGTGCCCTCATACCCGCTCTTGAGGGGCACGGCCAGGGGCGCCCCGTCGAGCTTGTAGGTCCAGGCGTGGTAGGGGCAGCGCAAGAATTTTCCCGCGTTGCCGCAGTCCTCGCCGGCCACCTTGGCGCCCTTGTGGGCACAACGGTTGTAGAGCACGCGAATGCTGGCGTCAGCCTGGCGTATCACCAACAAGGAGCGGCCCGCGATGTCCAGCGTGATGTAGTCGCCCGGCTGGGGCAACTGACTGGCGTGTGCGATGAAGGTCCAGGTGTTGGCAAACAGATGCTGCTGCTCCAGCGCAAACAGTTCGGGGCTCAGGTAGACGTCGCGGTGCACGCGGTCCGGCTCCACCAGTTGGCGAATTTCCTGAGGTTGATCGGCGTAAGACTTCATGCGCAAAGCTCCATGGGTTGACTGGTTCGCGTGGCTAGAGATTCAGACTGCCGACACTGGTGCCGCCGCAGACATAGAGCACCTGGCCAGTGACAAAACTGTTCAATGGATCGATAAAGAAATTCACGGCGCGCGCCACGTCGGCGGATTCGCCGAGGCGTTTGACGGGAATCGCCGCGGTGAGCGCCTGCTCCTTGTCGCTGCCGGCTGGCACCACGTCGTGAAACATATCGGTGCGGATCGGGCCGGGCGCGACCACGTTGACGGTGATGCCCTGCGGTGCCAGTTCCAGCGCCCAGGTCCGCGCCATGCCAAGCATGCCGGCTTTGGTGGCCGAGTAGCTGGTGCGCGTGGCCAGGCCGAGCGCGGCGCGCGAGGACAGCAACACCAAGCGGCCGAATTGCGCGGCACGCATCGCCGGCAGCGTGGTCTGCACGAGCTGAATCGCGCAGCCCAGGTGCAGATTGACCAGGGCATCCAGATCGTCGAGTTGGACGTCGGCCAAGAGGGCCGGACGAATCACGCCGGCGTTGTGGACGACCGTGGTGACCTCGAAGCGCCGCGCCAACTCCACCATGGCCTGGGCGGTGGCGGCACGGTCGCACAGATCGACCTCGATGCTGTGCAGACGCGCGTGTTCAAAGTCGCAGGCACGTCGAGCCAGCGACACCACCTCGTAACCCTGCGCCAGCAGATGCTCGCAGATGGCCTTGCCGATGCCCGCGCTGCCACCGGTCACGACAGCAACTTTGTGCGCGGGCGTCATGGCGCGCTTTCCACCAGCGCCAGCACGCGCAAGGGGCTGCCGCTGCCCTGTTCGATCTTCAAGGGCGCGCTGAAAATCAGGGCGCCGGTGGGCGGCAGCTGGTCCAGATTGGTCAGGCACTGCAGGCCATAGCGGCCGGCGCCGTGCATCAGGCTATGGCAAGGATAGGGCGGGCGCAGGTGGTAGCCCTGACCGGCATCGGTGCCGATTGCCTCGGAGCCGAAACCCAGCACACCGCGCTGCTCGACCATGAAACGCACGGCTTCGGTACTCGGGCCCGGTGTGTGCTGGCCAGCCTCGTCAAAATTTTGATAGGCCTCGGCGTCCTTGCCGACCGACCAGCGTTTAGACCAGTCCGTGCGCATCAGCACCCAGGCCCCGGCCGGGATCTTGCCGTGCGCGGCTTCGAAGCACTCAATGTCTGCCACGGTCATGAGGTAGTCGGGATCGGCCGCCGTCTGCATGCTGCAGTCGATCACGCAGGCGGGCGCGACGAAATGCTGCACCGGGATGGTGTCCACCGCGTTGTTGGGTAAGTCACGGCCCGAAATCCAGTGGATCGGTGCGTCGAAGTGGGTGCCGGTGTGCTCGCCGCAGGTGAAGTTATTCCAGTACCAGCCCGGGCCGCGTTCGTCGTAGCGTGACACTTCCTCAATGCGGAATGGCGAGCACTGGCCCATTTCGGGCGGCAGCGCGATTTGCGGGAATTCAGGGCTCAGCGTTTGCGTCAGGTCGATGACCTTGATCTGGCCGCTGGAGAGCGCGACGGCCAAACTGGCGAGAAGTGATGTGTTTTTCATGCTCATGCTCCGTTTCTGTCAGTTGCCACCCAAGGCCAGTTCACGTTCGAGGACCTTGGGGTTGTCGCGCCAGCGCTGCAGCCACTCCTGGGCGATGTCACCGGGGTAAACATCCTCCACGCCGTCACGCAAGGCCTTGACGATGGCGGCGGCCAGGGCCGCCGGCGTCAGCTTGGGCTGCGGCATCTGCTGGTTCCACTCCTCGTTGATCGGGCCGGGAAAGACATTGACGACCCGGATGCCGGCCGGCCGCATCTCGGCGCGCAGGCATTGCGCCAGGGAATGCGCCGCCGCCTTGGAGGCCGAGAAGGTGCCGTGCGCCGGGTAGTTGGCCAGGGCGTAGATCGACAGCACATTGACCCAGGCCGTGGCATGCGTCGCCCCGTCGTTGGCGCGGCCTCTGAGCGCCGGACCGAAGGCCTGCGCCAGCCGTAAGAGCCCGAAGTAGTTGATCTCCATCTCCAGCTTGGCGACATCGGTACCGCGCCGCGCGCTGATGCCGAAGGTGCGGTGCACTTCGGCGGTGTTGATCACGATGTCCACCTTGCCGCCAATCTGCCCGGCCAGTTCGCTCACGGAGCGCTCGTTGCCCACATCCAGCGGCACCAGGGTGACCTGCGGCAGCGCGGCGATGGCGTCGAGCCCCACCACCTTTTTCCAGGGCTCGGCATGACCGACCCAGATGATGTCGGCGCCGGCCTTGACCAGCGCCTGCACGACCGCCTGGCCGACCGCGCTCTTGCCGTCCGTCACCAGCACCTTGCGAAATTGAGGGTCGCTGGCCATCTCGCGCAGCAATTTATCGTCTGTCATGTGAACACTCTCCTGGTCTGGAAATCCAATCAATACCGCTTGCCCGGCGCGGTCAAGCCGCGCGCCGACGCGTACCCGCTGCGGCGCATCGCCGACGTCGCCATGCAGATGCACCATCACCGACGGGCCGGCGTCGAGCTGCACCATGCCGAGTCGCCACGGCAGGCGTTCGCTGAAGTACAGGTCGTTGCTGTGGTGCAGCGTGGTACTGGCCAGCAAGCGGCCCGCACCGGTTTGCTCGCGCCATTTCAGCTGCGGCGACAGGCAGCGGTGGCAGGCCTCGCGCGGCGGGTATTGCACGGCAGCACAGGCCTCGCACACCTGCAACTCGAAGCGCCCTTCGGCAGCGGCGGCGGTAAGGCCCAGCGCCACCCGACCACGTGCGCTGGGCGGCAGATTGAGCTGCGGCGTGCGCAGCACCGGGTTCTTGCGCGGCGGCTTCATGAACGGCGGGCTCATACCGATCTCCCCAAAATGACCGCGCCGGTACACAGGCAACGGTCGTAGGTCACCATGCCAAAGCCGGCGACCAGGCCCAGCTGGGCATCGGGCACGGCGCGCGCCTCGGCCGCATCGGTCAACTGGCGAATCGCCTCGACCAGGCCGAGAAAACCGCCCGCCGCGCCGGCCTGCCCGACCGACAGCTGTCCGCCGCTGGTGTTGTTGGGGAAGCTGCCGTCATGCGTCATGGTGTGCGAGCGCACGAAGCTGGCGCCCTCCCCTTTCTCGCAAAAGCCCAGATCCTCGAACTGCATCATCACGATCACCGGGTAGTCGTCATAGGTCTGCACAAAGTCGATGTCCGCCGGCGTCACCCCCGCCTGCGCATACAGCTCGTCGCGGTCCACGCGCCAGCCGCCGCGCAGCATCACGGGATCGGCGGCAAAGGCGTTGTGGCGTTCGATGGCGCCGCGCAGCAGCACGTGCTTGAGACCCAGCTCGCGCGCCTTGGCCTCGCTCATCACCAGAAAAGCGTCGGCGCCGGCACAAGGCATCACGCAGTCGAACAGATGAATCGGGTCGCTGATGGCCTTGGCCGCCAGGTACTCGTCCAGGCTCAGCGGCTTCTTCATCAGCGCGTTCGGATTCTTGAGCGCGTTGCTGCGCTGGTCCACCGCGATGCGGCCAAAGTCTTCACGCTTCGCGCCGTAGCTCTGCATGTAGTGGGCAGTGATGAAGGCAAACATCGAGTTCGGCCCACCGGCGCCATAGGGGTAAGTGGCGTCGCGCGCAAAGTCGCTGAAGGAACCCAGGGTCTGGCGGAAGGAATCGACGTGGTTGGTGTCGGCGCCGATGCAGGCGACGATCTCGGCATCGCCTGCCTGCACCGCACGCGCGGCGCGGCGCAAGGCCATCACGCCCGAGGCGCCGCCGGTGGGAATGTGATCCAGCCAGCGCGGGCTCAGGCCCAGGTGCTGGGTGACGCCCACCGCCGTGTCAGGGGCCATCGAGAAGCTGCTGATGGTCAGGCCGTCGATCTGCTCCTTGGCGATGCCGCTGGCCTGCACCAGCGCCTGCAGCGCCTGGCCGATGAACCAGTGCGCGCCGTGGATTGAATAGCGTTGGTAGGGGACCGTGACCGGCACCGCCACGGCGATGCCTTCGTAGGATTTGCGTTGCTTCATCGTCATTCAGCCCTGGCGCTTTTTCATGGCGCTGGTATCGACGCAGTTCGGCTGGCCGAGCACCTGGGATGCCAGGACTCGCAGCTCGCCGCGCTGCACCTTCTGCGAAGCGGTCAAGGGCAAGGCCTCGACAAAGGCCACATGACCCGGCGCCTTGTAATAGGCCAGGCGCGCCAGACACCAATTGACGATGTCCTGCGCCGCGGCGAGGCGCGCGGCCGGATCCGACGCCACGTCGGGCGCCACGACACAGGCCAGCACCTCGTCGCCGCGCACCGGATCGGGCACCGCGGCGACCGCCGCCGTTCGCACCAGCGGGTGCTGCAGCAACACGCTCTCCACCTCTACCGCCGAGATATTCTCGCCACTGCGCCGGATCACATTCTTGCGCCGGTCAATGAAGTGCAAATGCCCGCCGGCATCGCGCTGGACAATGTCGCCGGTGTGAAACCAGCCGTCAGCCCAGGCCTCACTGGTAGCGGCCTCGTCTTTCAGGTAACCGGCGAAGAAGCCGTACCGTGGATCGGCACCGGCATGGCGCACCAGCAATTCACCCGGCTCGCCCGCCTTGGCCTCGCTGCCGTCGTCCGCGACCAGCCGGACTTCTATCCCGGCGCCCTCCCGGCCGAAGCAGCTGCTGCCGATCAAGCGCGGCTCCTGGCTGGCCATCACCACCGCGCCGGCGCCGGTCTCGGTCATGGCCCAGGCCTCCAGCAGGGGGAAGCCGAAGCGCTGCTCGAAGGCGGCGTGCAGGCTGCGATCGACCCCGGCGCCAAACCCGAAACGCACCTGGCGCGCGCGGTCGTCGGCGCTGGCCGGGGCCTTCATCAGCATGGCCGGCATCACGCCGAGGTAGTGCACCACGCTGGCACGGGATTCACGCACGCTGCGCCACCAGCTTCTGGGGTGGAAGCGATCAAGCGGGATCAGGCAACCGCCGGTCAGCACCATCGCCATGGTCGAGTAGGCCATCGCGTTCATGTGCACCAGCGGCAGCGGCGTGATCATGCGCTCCAGCCCGGGGCGCAAGGCGGCCAGGCCGCCAACGCTGGCATACCAGCGCCCGGCTTCCAGAAAATAGCGGTTCGGCAGTATGCAGCCCTTGGGGCGCCCGGTGGTGCCCGAGGTGTAGAGCAGCGCGCACTCGCTCAACGCGTCCGGTGCGCGGCCAACCTGGGGCGCCGGGTAAGGCGCTACGGCGGGTTCCTCGCCATCTGCCATCACGAACAGCGAGCGCCCGGCGGCGGCGGCGGCCGCGCGCAGGTCGGCGTGGCGCGGCATCAGTGCCACGGCCATCGCGATCTCGGAGTGACCGATCAGGTACTCCAATTCGGCGGCGCGCAGATCGGGGTTGATAGGCACCACCGACACCCCCAGGCCGTTGAGTGCAAACCAGTGCACAAAGAAGGCGGGCCGGTTCTCCAGCAGCAGGCCGATCCGATGGCCGTGACCGTAACCCGCCGCCGCATACTGCGCACGCAGCGCGACAATGCGCGCCTGGGCCTGGGCATAGGCCAGCTCACCCGCGGGCACACCGTAGATATCCGCCGTCTCGGGCAACATGCAGAGAAAGGGTTGCGGCCCCCAGGTGGCGGCCGTGGCGGCAAAAGCAGCGGCGACGGTCACGGCGGGAGGAGTCACGGAAGAGGGCATGGCGGGACTCACATGAAGAGGTTAATGTTGGCAAAGGCCGCGTCGCTGTTGAGCAGATCGACCCGCTTGAGCTGGATGCGCAGGCTGTTCCCCTCGCTCACCAGCTCATGGCGCATCCAGCCGACGAACAGGGTCTGCTCGTCACGCCGGGTCTCGACATAGTGAAACGCGGTGCGCAGCACCCAGCGGCCGGCAGCCGGGTCGGCCGACTCGAGGGTGGGCTGTTGCAGCAGGTGGTGGCAGCGGCTCTTGGGTTGCTGCGAGAAGGTGCGCGCACCGCTCAGGCGTTCGATGCGCACGCGCAGCAGCAGCTTGTCTTCATACAGCAGCGAGGTGTGCAGGCGGGCGTCGGTCTGCCCGGGCTCCAGCGGCATCCAGTAATGGCCGTCGTCGGTGAAGAGCTGCAGCCAGTCGTCGAAACGCTGCTCGTCCAGCAGGCGCGCCTCGGCGTAGACAAAATCGGTCAATTGCTGGTCGGTGAAGCTGCTCATGCCGGGTTCTCCTGCGTTTGCAGATCTGTTGGTGTCGCCGCCGCCATGAACTTGGCCCAGGCGCGGTATTGGTTGCGCATCTGCAACTCGTTGGTGCCGTTGGTCGCCACGTTGACCTGGCCATGCTCGGCCGGGTCATACAGCCGGGACACGTTGATCCAGTCGCGGCCCATCGATTGAAGACCCTCCTGGGCACGCTCGTACATCTCCAGGTCATCGTGGCCGACCACCGAGGTGGGGGCGTTGACCAGCCGGTTGTACATCAGCGTGCGTTCCAGCAGCATGTCGGGTGCGCCCACCAGGCGGAAGGTCCAGCTCTCGACCAGGGTCTTGTTGGCCGCGATCGGCTTGAACAGGCGCAAGGTCTGGATCGGCCCCTTGACCATGATGTTCGGAAAGTACACCGTGTTGTGCCGTACATCGCCGAGGATGGCCTTGGCGCGCTCCTCGCCATAAGCGGCGACCATTTGCTCGCGATAGCCGGGCACGGCCGAGTAGTCGGCGTGAATCGAATCGGATACACCGGTGTGGCCGTGACCATTGTCCCAGACCCGAATGCCCATGTTCTCGAAAAATTCGTAGGGGTTCATGAAGGGCGCGAACAGTTCCACAGCCATCGGCTTGGGCGTGCCGGCCGGTGCCTGCTGCCACACCTTGACCGCGGTTCCGGCGGAAGACTCGTGGGCCACCATCGGGTGGCAGGTGTCGGTCTGGTTGTCGACCAGCATCTTCCAGTTGCAGTTGTGCATGTAGCGCAGCACGCCGCCGGCCACTTCCAGCTTGCCTTCGGGCGAACGGTCGACCATGTTGTCGATCGTCGACAACGATTCGCCAAAGTAGTCCGCAAAGCCGATGCCCGTCGGGCTGAGCCGGCAAAACACGAAATCGCGATAGACCTGCACGGCCTCCACCGCCGCCATGCCCTGGCTTGCTTCGCAGCTGTCGAAGCCGGTGTTTTCGTAGCCCTTCTTCAGCGGCATGGCCAGCAGTTTGCCGTCGGTCTTGAAGGTCCAGGCGTGGTACGGGCAGCGGAAGAACTTGCCGGTGTTGCCACAGGCTTCGCCGGCCACCTTGACACCCTTGTGCGGACACCGGTTGTGCAGCACCTTGATGCTGCCGTCGGCCTGGCGCACCATGACCACGGGTTGGGTGCCAACGGTCGTGGTGGTGAAGTCGCCCCCTTTGGGCACCTGGCTGGCGTGGCCCACATAGACCCAGGTGTTGGCGAACAGCTGGCTCATCTCCAGCTCGAACAGTTCCTGATCGATGTAGAGATCCTTGTGCGCTTCGGCCGCGCGCACGAGATTGGCAATTTTTGCGGCGACGGCTTCGGGCGGGCCTTGGTATTTGCTCATGGACTGTGTGTCTCCTCTTGTTGGTTGTTCATCGTCTACAAGTCCAGCACCAGGCGTTGGCCCTTGCAGCGCGAGATGCAGGTCTGGATCACGTTGCCGGCTCGCTTCTCGCTCTCGGACAAGACATAGTCGCGGTGGTCGGGTTCTCCCGCCAACACGGCAACCGCGCAAACGCCGCATTCACCGCGCTTGCAGTCGAACATCGGATCACAGCCGGCCTCGATCAGCACGTCAAGAATGCTTTTGTCGGCCGGCACGGTAAAGGTCTGTCCGCTGGTTTCCAACACCAGCTCGAAGGCATGGTCACCGGCTACGGGCGTTGGCGCGGTAAAGAGCTCGAAGTGCACGCGTTCGGGCGGCCAGCCGCACGCATGCGCTTGCGCCAGCACCGCATCCAGCATCACCTTGGGGCCGCACACATGCAGCCGGTCAGCCGGCGCGCAGGCGTCGAACAGCGCGGCGATGTCCAGCGGCGCACCGCTTTCGTCATCGGCGTGCACCCGCAGGTCGTCCCCGAGCAGCGCCTGCAACTCGGGCAGGAAGGCCATCAGCGCGCGGCTGCGACCGGCATAGTGCAGCCGCACCGGCGCGTCTTCGGCGCGGCGCTGTGTCGCCATGCTGACCAAGGGCGTAACGCCAATGCCCCCCGCCACCAACACGGTGCGGCCGTCGATGGGGCTGAGCGCGAAGTCGTTGCGCGGTGGCTCGACGGTGAGGGTTGCACCGACACTCACCTGCGTGTGCATCCAGCGCGAGCCGCCGCGCCCGTCATCCTCACGCCGCACGGCGATCAGGTACTCGGTCGGCGCGGCCGTAGCACCGGCGTGGGTGTCGAGATTGATCAGCGAGTATTGGCGCCAGTCCACCTGGCCATCGGGCAGCATGACTTGCACCTTGATGTGGGCGCCGGCCTGGTAGGCCGGCAGGGCCGAGCCGTCAAGCGCGCCGAGGCGCAACAGGCGGATCAGCGGGTTCAACAAGCGCGTTTCCTTGACGTGCAGCACCAGTGGGTGGGAAGCGTGGGGGGCGTGGGATGAAGTCATGGGACGTCCTTCTTGTCAGACCAGGGCGTGACGCCGTAGCGCGGCATGCAGCTGCTTACCGTGCTCGTCGGCCAGCGCCAGATCCCGCAATTCGCGCAATGTGGCGGGCGCCAGGGTGGGGCCGGCGCGCTTGACCGCGGCCATCAGGGTCTGGTAGTTCGCGAGTCCGCGTGCATGGGTGTCGCCATAGCCTTTGACCAGGCGCTGGCACTGCGCCAACTCGACCGCCAGGGCAGGATTGTGCGCAGCGGCGGTGGCGATGTGCGCCAGCCATTGCTCGATGCGCTGCGTCTCCCATTGAAAACGCAGACTGGAACGGCGCCAGACACGCAGCCGCGCGAGACCGTAGAGCATCAGATAGCCGCCCAGTGAACTCGTGGTGACGATGCGGCCTTCACGGGTGAAGCGCGCCAGCAGCTTGTGCGCCCAGTGCGGTTGCAGCAGCCAGCGGCCCAGGCCGGCGGGCAGGGTTTCGCAGATTTCCTCCATCCGCGGGTGCATGAATTCGTTGATGGCCAGTTGCTGTCCCGCTTTGATATGGACTTCACTGCGCACCCGCTCGAAGCGCGTCTTGCGGGTCTTGAGGTCGGCCACGCGGATCGTGTCTTCATACGACATCCACAGCGCCAGATGGCGCGCGGTCTCGCGCAGCAATTTGCCATCGGTGTCGCAAGGCAGCGCCCGCACGGTGGCCAGACGGTCCAGGTAGAGCGTGGCGTAGGCGGGATCCTGGTAGTCCATCAGGCGGCGCACGCCTTCGATCAACAGGGGCTGTGCGTCGGCGGGAAACTGGCTGCGGACCCGCTCCAGCAGGGCCGCCACCTCGGGGTGGCGCGGCCGGGGCGCAGGCGCCGGCAGTTGTTGGCTGCTCGCAGGCTCGCTCGTCTGTGCGACAGGAGGCTGGGCGTAGGCCGCGCCGAAGGCGAGCAGGCTGGACTTGACACCGACACCGCCGCGCGCGATCGTGGCTTCGAATTGCGTGCGACTAAAGGGCAATACGCCTGAGGCCGACAGCGCCCCGAACAGGACGGCGCTGACCATGCTGCCTGTCTGCTCGGCGGCCTGGGCCATGTCGAAACGCACGAACTGCTTGGCCGCCCGCGTGGCGTGGGCGATGAGCTCGGCGCTGTCGGCGCGGCCGTCGCCCATGGCGGATTTTTCGACAATCGAATACACCCGGTGGGTTGACGCAATCAGGGTCGTGCGCTGCGGCGTGACCAGCCCGCGCTGCACCGCGCGGCCGGCCTCCATGAGCTCGGAGGCCAGCACCACATCCACGTCGCCCGGCAGCGGCATCAAGGCCAGCACCGGCTGGCCGCCATCCTGCGCCGCCTGGGCCTGGGGATAGAGTTCAACGTAGTAAATGGTGGCGCCGGTGCGCTGGGCGACACCAGGCACCGAGGTGGTTTGCGCGATGTAGCCGCAGTGCTCGCCGAGATCGACGAGCCAGTCGGCCAGCACGCCGCCGCCCTCACCGCCCATGGCGAGGATAGCGATCTTGATGGGTTGAACAGTCATGGCAATGGAATCCTCAGAAGGCATAGCGCTCAAGGCGGCGCTGTGCGCGCGCCTGCAGCAGTCCGATGACGGCGCCGCGCACGCGCTCGCTCACACGGTCCCAGCGGGTCGGGTTGCTCACGATCTCCGCGCGGTAGAAGGAGGGACAGAGCACGGCCGCGTGCGCGACCTCGCCGCACAGGCCGCAGCCGACGCAGCTGTCGAGCACGGTGGCCACCGGGTCGGTGCGCAGGGGATCGGGGTTGGTCTTGATCGACAGCGAGGGGCAGCCCGACAGGCGGATGCAGGAATGGTCGCCGGTGCAGGTGTCCGGATCGACACCGAAGCGCTCGCGCACCACGCGCTTGCCGTCCGCGATGGCCTTGCGCACTTTGGGCTTGTCGCGCCGCTGCTTGTTGAGCATGCATTCGCTCTGGGCGATCAGGACCTTGGGCCCCTTCTCGGCGGTCGTGAGCGCCTCGCGCAGGGTGCCCATCATGGTCTTGAGGTCGTAGGTACGGCGCACCACCTTGACCCAGTTGGCACCCACACCGCGCGCCGCCTTCTCGATGGCGTGGTTGGTGCTGCGCGTCGGGTTCTGCGCGGTGGACGAAAGGATGTCCTGACCGCCGGTGGCGGCGGTGTAGCTGTTGTCCACCACGATGGTCAGGTTGTCGCTGCGGTTGAACACCGCGTTGGCGATACCGCTGGTCAGTCCGTTGTGCCAGAAGCCGCCATCGCCCATGACCGAGATCGCGCGCTTGCCCGCCGGCACATTCAGGGCCGCAGCGCCGGCCGTTCCCAAGCCATAGCCCATGGTGGTGTTGCCGAGGTTGAACGGCGGCAGGATCGAGAACAGGTGGCAGCCGATGTCGGCGCTGATGTGGTGCTCGCCCAGCTCTCGCTCCACCAGTTTCACGGCGGTGAAGATCGGGCGCTCCGGGCAGCCGGTGCAAAAACTCGGCGGGCGCGACTGCAAGCTGGCGTCCAGTGGCAGGCGCGGGCTTGGCGCGTCCGCCAGCACGGTGATGGGCGCGAACGAGGCGTCGGCGACCAGCGGGATGATCTTGCGCACGACGGGCGCGGCCGGCACCGGTTCGAGCCGGCCATAGGTCTCCAGAAAAGCGCGTGCGCCCTGGAGGACGGCGGCCGTGGTGTATTCGCCCGCGACCGGCAGCACGTCCTTGCCATGCAGCGCGGTGAGCGAGCCCGCCTGGCGCAGGATGGCCGCGACGTTCTGTTCGACGAAGTTGGGCTGCCCTTCCTCCACCAGCAGGATGGCGCGCTTGCCCTCGCAGAAGCGCAGCAGCTCCGAGTCGATCAACGGGTAGGCGACGTTCATCACGTACAGCGGCACCTGGGAGTTGCCATACACATCGGCCATGCCGAGCTGCCCGAGCGAGCGGATCAGCGTGTTGTAGCAGCCGCCTTGCACCACGATGCCGATGTCATCGGCATCGGCGGCGAAGAATTCGTTGAGCCCACGCTCTTCAATGAAACGCACCGCGGCCGGCCAGCGCTGCGTGATCTTTTCCTGCTCATGCACAAAGCTCGCCGGCGGCAGCACGATGCGGCTGACGTCTCGCTGGGGGTTCTCCATTGCTTCCTGGATGGTGAATTGCGGCCGTACATTGTCGGCAGCCACGAACTGACCATGCACATGGCAAGAGCGAATGCGCAACTGCAGCATGACCGGGGTATGGCTGGCTTCGGACAACTCAAAGCCAACCTTGACCGCCTGCACGATGCTGGGCAGGTTGGGCCGCGGGTCCAGCAACCACATCTGCGATTTCATCGCAAAGGCGTGGCTGCGTTCCTGCATGATGGAGGAGCCCTCGCCATAGTCCTCCCCCACGATGATCAGGGCGCCGCCGGTGACGCCGCCGGAGGCGAGATTGGCCAGTGCATCGGACGCCACGTTGGTGCCGACGGTGGCTTTGAACGTGACCGCGCCGCGCAGTGGGTAGTTGACGGAAGCGGCCAGAGTGGCCGCGGCGGTCGCCTCGCTCGCGCTGTTTTCGAAACGGATGCCATGCTCGGACAGGATGTCCTGCGCATCGGCCAGCACATCCATCAAGTGAGAAATAGGCGAGCCCTGATAGCCGGCGATGTAGGCCACACCCGACTCCAGCAGTGCCTTGGTAACGGCGAGAATGCCCTCGCCGCTGAACACCTCGCCGGCGCCAAGACGGAGCCTCTTTACTTCTTCAACGAATGAACGTTCAGCCATAAATTTCCTTCAACTGCGTGCGATCGACATGACAACGTATGATTCTGGATGAAGTTTACTTCTGAATTGTTTTTATGTAAACATATCCAAAATCATCGTTTACCCTTACATGCAAGGCTTGTGCCAGAAAAATGGAGTAGCGCCGCTATGATGCAAAACACTATGTCCCTCACCCCAGAACTACCTTTTGTAGACGACTACCTGGCGGCCTTGCTGGCCCAGGCCAGCGCACTGATTTCCACGGAATTTCATGCCGTGGTTCGAGCCAGCGGCTTCTCCGTCAGCGAGTGGCGAATCCTCGCGACGCTCACCGATGGCGACGGCATGAGCATCGGGGAGCTGGCCCAGATTTCGGTCACGAAGCAGCCGACGGTGACGCGCCTGCTGGACCGCATGGAAGCCAAAGACTATGTGGAACGATTCGCGCACGAAACGGATCGGCGCATCACGATGGTGCGTATCACGCACCAAGGCCAGACAATCCTGACCGATCTGATCCGTCAGGCCAAGGAACATGAACATCGGGTGCTGGAGCCTTTCGGCCACAAGCAGGCAGAGGATCTCAAGGCGACATTGCGCAAGATCATCGAGCTTCACCGGCCAGCTTCCTAACCGGCCTCCTGGCCCGTCTCCTGACCGGAGACCCGGGTACTCCAGCGCTGCTCATCCAGGGCCATCACCCCCCATCTCGAACCGCCGCATACCATGAACACCACACTCTTTGAACTCCAGGGCGCCGTCGCCGTGATCACCCTCGACCAGCCGCCCGTCAACAGCCTGGGCCACGCGTTGCGCCAGCGCATCGTGGCGGCGCTGGACGCCGCCCTGGCCGACCCCGCCGTGCGCGCCATCGTGCTGACGGGTAAGGACAAGGCCTTTTCCGCCAGCGCCGACGTGAGTGAATTCGGCAGCCCGCTGCAACTGGCCGAGCCGCTGTTGGGCCAGGTACTGGCGCGCGTGGAGAGTTGCAGCAAACCCGTGATTGCCGCCCTCGGTGGCGTGGCGCTGGGCGGTGGGCTGGAACTGGCGCTGGCCTGCCACGGCCGCGTGGCGCTGGACACGGCCAGACTGGGCCTGCCGGAAATTCTGTTGGGACTGATCCCGGGCGCCGGCGGCACACAACGCCTGCCGCGCCTGACCGGCATGGACACCGCACTGGCCCTGATTCAGAGCGGCCAGCCGCAAAGCGGCCGACAGCTGGCCGAGTCGGGACTGCTGGACCAGGTCGTGACCGAAGGACTGATGGAAGCGGCCAAGGCCTTGGCCCTTGCGTTGGCCGATCAATTGGCGAAGCACGGCACGCCCTTGCCCCGCGCGCGCGACCAGCAGCTCGATCCCGCCAGCACGCAAGCCCTGCTGACCCGCCAGCGCGAGAAATTGAGCCCGCGCCAGCAACTGCAACCGGCCTACACCGCCTTGCTCGACGCGCTGGCTGCCGCGACAACGCCGTTTGAAGAGGGACTGAAACGCGAGCGCGAACTGTTCCTGCGACTGCTGAACAGCACGCCGGCGAAGGCGCTACGCAATCAGTTCTTCGCCGAGCGCGAGGCGGCCAAACTGGCGGCTGCGCTGCAAACCAACCCGCGTTTTGTGCAGACTGTGGCCGTGATTGGCGCCGGCACCATGGGCGCCGGCATTGCCATTTGCGCGCTGGACGCCGGGCTGAACGTGATCCTGCTGGAGCAGGACGAGGCCGCCCTGCAGCGCGGCTGCCAGCGCGTCGCCGAGCACTACCGAAGCCGCGTGAGTGCTGGCAAGCTCAAGGCCAGTGTTGCCGCCGCCAGCGAAGCCCGTCTGAACCCCAGCACCGACTGGGCGCAACTGTGTCAGGCCGACCTGGTGATCGAAGCCGTGTTCGAGGACCTGGCTGTCAAGCAGGCAGTATTCCGGCAGATCGACTTGCATGCCCGCATGGGTGCCGTGCTGGCGACCAACACCTCCTACCTGGACGTGGACGCCATTGCAAATGTCACGGCCCGCCCGCAGGAGGTGCTGGGCCTGCATTTCTTCAGCCCGGCCAACGTCATGAAGTTGCTCGAAGTGGTGCGCGGCACCCACACCGCCCCCGACGTATTGGCCACCGGTATGGCCCTGGGCAGAACGCTGAAGAAGCTGCCGGTGCTCACCGGCAATGCCTTTGGCTTCATCGGCAACCGCATCTACAACGCCTACCGCAAGCAGTGTGAGTTCATGCTGGAAGACGGCGCCTGGCCCGAAGACGTGGACCGCGCGCTCACTGACTTTGGCTTTGCCATGGGCCCGTTTGCCGTGGCCGATCTGTCGGGGCTGGACATTGCCTGGCGCATGCGCCAGGCGGCAGCCGCCAGCCGTGATCCGCGCGAGCGCTATGTGGCCATCCTCGACCGGCTGTGCGAGCAAGGCCGGCTGGGGCGCAAGAGCGGCGCCGGTTACTACAACTACGAAGGCGGCAAACAGGTCAAGAGCAGCGACGCCGTGGTGCGCAGCCTGATCGAGCAGGCCTCGCAGCAGCGCGGCCTGACGCGCCGCCCGCTGGGCACCAGCGAGATCCAGCGCCGCGCCCTGCTGGCCATGGTCAACGAAGCGGCGCTGCTGCTGGCCGAGGGCGTGGCCAGCCGTGCCAGCGACATCGACGTGGTGCTGGTGCAAGGCTATGGCTTTCCGCGCTGGGAAGGCGGCCCGGTGTTCTGGGCACGCCAGCAAGACCGGGCAGCGCTGGAACAGGATCTGGATGGGCTGGCCGAGATCAGCGGCCCCGGTTTTGTCCGGTGCGCTCAGGCGCTGACACCTTAGGCCGACGCTCTTTGCAGCCGGTCGCGCACGCCATCCCACTCGGGAGTTTCGGGTGGCGTCTCGATCCAGATCAGTTTCACGCCCTGGTTGTCAAAATCGCGCAGCACGGCGAACAGCTGCTGAGCGGTAGCGTCCGCGTCGTCGGGCATACGTCGGCGCAGTACCTTGCTGGAAGGGGTTTTGAGGATGGCGCGGGAATAGGTGGCGATGAGCGGGCTGGCCGCAGTCGTGTCGATATCGGCGCCCAACAGGTCCAGCGCCGTCTGCAGGGCGCGGGCATCCATCAGGCGCACCCTGGCATTCGGCGCGTAGTGGGATTCCAGGGTTCCAGAGGCCCGTGGCGCAGGTGCAGTGTGCGCTTTCAGCTCATCTTTCAATAGCACTTTCTGGCCGCACACGGCCTGTACCTGCTCGCGGGTGATGGCGCCCGGTCGCAGCAGCACGGGCACGCCGCGCGTGCAGTCGATGATGGTGGACTCGATACCCACCGCGCAGGGGCCGCCGTCCAGAATCAGCAGGTCCGCGCCGAATTCGCCCTGCACGTGCGCGGCGGTGGTCGGGCTGACGCGGCCGAACTGGTTGGCGCTGGGCGCGGCAACACCCCAGACGGGGCGCATGGCTTGTTTCGCAGGCCATGCGGCTGGCGAAGCTTGCCGGTTTTGTTCTGCTACCGCGTTTTTTCCCGGCTCCAGGCAGGCCTTGAGCAGCGCCTGCGCCACCGGGTGCGAGGGACAGCGCAGGCCGATCGAGTCCTGGCCACCGGCCGCCGCCGCCGCCACGCCTTCGCGGCGCGGCAGGATCAGGGTGAGCGGGCCCGGCCAAAAGGCCTGGATGAGCAGGTGGGCAAAGTCCGGCACATGGTCGGCAAAGTGCGCCACGCCGGCCTCGTTGAGCACATGCACGATCAGGGGATGGTCTGCCGGTCGGCCTTTGGCCGCAAAAATCTTGGCGACGGCGCTGTCGTTTTCGGCGTCGGCGGCCAAGCCGTAAACCGTCTCGGTTGGCAAGCCCAATAGCTCGCCAGCCCTGATTCGATCTGCACCAGCCGCTATGGATTCAGCAGCCAATCCATCCAGGATCATGATCGAGTCCGCACTCAAAACGCCTCAATGCCGAGGATGGCCGCCGCCGCCAGGGCCGTGGCGCGCACCTCGGCCACCGTGGCACCGGTCAGGGTCAGGTGCCCCATCTTGCGGCCCTTGCTGGCCTTGAGCTTGCCGTACAGCTGCAAGTGGGCGCCGGGCAGCGCCAGCACCTGATCCCAAGGCGGCGTCTTGTTATCGACCCACAAATCGCCCAGCAGATTGAGCATGATGGCCGGGCTGTGCTGGCGCGGCTGCACCAGCGGCAGGCCGGCCAGGGTGCGCACCTGCAGATCGAACTGCGAGAGATCGCAGGCGTCCAGGCTGTAGTGGCCACTGTTGTGCGGGCGCGGCGCCATCTCGTTGACGATCAGCTTGCCCAGCGCTTGGGCCTCGGCCGTGCCCTCGTGCAGGATGAAAAACTCCACGCACAGCACGCCCACGTACTGCAACTCTTCCGCGATCGATTTAGTAGCTACTACCGCTTGTTCCGCGAGGGCTGGAGGCAGATTTCCTTCAAAAGCCTCGGTCACCGCCAGAATTCCCTCGCGGTGCAGGTTCAACTGCACCGGCAGATTGACACAGGTACCGTCCCAGCCGCGCGCCACGATCACCGAGCACTCGGCTTTCAGCGGCAGCATCTTTTCCAGCACGCAAGTCACGTTCTTGAGTTCGTCCCAGCCGCTGGCGAGCTCGGCCCGGTTGCTCACGCGCACCTGGCCCTTGCCGTCGTAGCCCATGCGCGCGGTCTTCAGGATGCCGGGCAGCAAGTCTTCGGTCACGGCGGCCAGTTGGGCCGCGCTTTCGATCACCGCGTAAGGCGCGCACGGCACGCCACAGCGCACAAAATGCGCCTTCTCCTTGACCCTGTCTTGCGCAATACCCACGGCCTCGGCACTGGGCGCCACCGGCCGGGCGGAGCCCAAGGTCATCAGGGCGGGCGCCGGCACGTTTTCAAATTCGGTGGTGATGGCGGCGCAGCGCTGCATCAGCTGCGCCAGGCCCTGCTCGTCCAGGTAATCGGTCTGGATGTGGTAGTGGCTCACCAGGCCCGCTGGGCTGATCACGTCGGGGTCCAGCACCACGGTGAAATAACCCATGGCCTGGGCCGCCTGCACGAACATGCGACCGAGCTGCCCGCCACCCATCACGCCCAGCGTCGCCTGTTGACCGCTGGCCGCGCTACCCGGCAAAACCGTCTGGCGGCTCATAGCACCGGCGGCAGCGTCATGCCACGGGCGATTTCGGTTTGTTCGGCGCGAAAGGCGTCGAGTTTGGCGCGCAGGGCCGGGTCGTCATTGGCCAGCATGGCCACGGCAAACAAGGCGGCGTTGGCGGCGCCGGCGGCGCCAATCGCAAAGGTGGCCACCGGTATGCCCTTGGGCATTTGCACAATGCTGTGCAGCGAATCCACGCCCGACAGATGCTTGCTGGCCACCGGCACCCCCAGCACCGGCACCGTGGTTTTGGCCGCCAGCATGCCCGGCAGATGCGCCGCGCCGCCAGCCCCGGCGATGATGGCCTTGAGGCCCCGGCCCACGGCGGCTTCCGCGTAGGCAAACATATCGTCCGGCATGCGGTGCGCCGACACCACGCGGGCGTCATGAGGGATACCAAACTGTTGGAGAATGTGGACTGCGTGTTGCATGGTGTCCCAGTCGGAACTGGAACCCATGACGACGCCGATTTGAATATGTTTCATAGTGCCGAATTTTACTTACTCACCCCGAGCTACCCAAAATGATGAACGTAACTGCTGATAACTTCAATGCCGAACTGCTGGACGTCTCGATGCACACCCCGGTGCTGGTTGACTTCTGGGCGCCCTGGTGCGGCCCCTGCAAAGTGATCGGCCCGATTCTGGAAAAGCTGGAAACCGACTACGCTGGCCGCTTCAAGCTGGTGAAGATTGACTCGGATCAGGAGCAGGAACTGAGTCAGGCTTTTGGCGTTCGCAGCATTCCGACCTGCGTGCTGATGTACCAGGGCAAACCGGTGGACGGCTTCATGGGCGCCTTGCCCGAAGGCAAGATCAAGGAGTTTCTGGACAAGCATCTGCCCGAAGGCGACGTGCTGGAGGCCGAAGTCACCAGCGTTGAAGTTGGCGACGCACCCGACGCCAACGACCCGGAGGCGATCCACGAGGCGCTGCACCAGGCCGTGCTGAAGAACCCGGACGATGAAAACGCCCGTTTTGAATACATCAAGCACCTGCTGCTGCTGGACCGCGATGACGACGCCAAGGTGGCTTTCGCGCCCGTGATTGCGAAAACCGGGCTGGTGCGGCGCTTTGATTCCCTGCAACGCTGGATGAACGCTATTGATTTCGCAGCTGATCGCGCTGATTTGACGGGGGCTAGCGTCGGATTTGATGCAAAAATTGCGCTGAACAAGCGCGACTTCGATAGCCGCTTCGCCAAGGCGCAAGTCCTGATGGCAACGCAAGACTGGACCGGCGCCATGGACGAACTGCTGGAAATCCTGATGCGCGACAAAGCCTGGGCCGACGATCTGGCGCGCAAGACCTATATCGCCATTCTGGACATCATCGAGCCCGCGCCGATCAAGGTCGCCGACGGCCAGATCCCCCCGGTGGACCCCACGGTCGCCACCTACCGCCGCCGCTTGAGCAGCGTGGTGCTGAGCTAAATAGCCAGGCGGCTTCTGGAGAGCCGCTTCACAAATATTGTGGGCGGCTCGGTAGTTACCCTCGCTACGGCTTCTTCCTATCGCAGCTACTATTTTCAACTTAAAAATAGTACGAGCGTGCTATTTTTAAACTCAACAACAACAAAGGAAACATCGAATGAGCTATTTCAAGGCTTTATGGGCCGCCCTGGGCGCGACGCTGCTGGTCGCAGCATGTGGTGGTGGCGGGGATGGGGGCACCAACACCAACCCGGCGCGCGGCGAGCTCATGCAGAATCCGCCGCCGCGCATCGCCTCGATGAGCGCCGCCGACTTCAGCGCCAAACTGCAGGCCAGCACCAGCGGGCAAGGCCTGCAGCAGTTGGCGGGCACGCCGGTGTGCGGCGTCGATGTGCAGTACATCCGCTACGGCACCGTCGGCGGCACAGGTGAGGCCACCCATGCCTCGGGCGCCTTGCTGGTGCCCACCGGCAGCGCGCCCCAATGCACGGGTGCGCGCCCGATCGTGCTGTATGCCCACGGCACCAACATCACCAAACGCTACAACCTGGCGGACTTCACCGACAGCACCAACCCGGCCTATTCGGAGGGCCAGTTCCTCGCCGCCCTGTATGCAGCCCAGGGCTACATCGTGGTGGCGCCCAACTATGCCGGCTACGACAGCTCTTCCCTGGGCTACCACCCCTACCTGAATGCCGACCAGCAGTCCAAGGACATGATGGACGCGCTGACCGCCGCCAGGAAGGCGCTGCCGGGCCTGCCCTCGCCCACCAGCGCCAGTGCCAAGCTGTTCATCACCGGCTACTCGCAGGGCGGCCACGTCGCCATGGCCACGCACCGCGCCATGCAGGCCGCCGGCATCCCGGTCACCGCCTCGGCCCCCATGTCCGGGCCTTATGCGCTGGCTGCCCAGTCTGACGCGACTTTCTATGGCAACGTGAACGCTGGCGGCACCGTCTTTACGCCCTTGATTTTCACGAGCTTTCAAAAGGCCTACGGCAATTTGTACAGCAGCCCGTCCGACATTTATGAAAGCGCTTATGCCACCGGCATCGAGTCGCTGCTGCCGGGAATTTACGACTCCACCACCGTGTTCAGCAGTGGCAAGCTACCCCAGTTGGCGCTCTTCAGCAACACCGCGCCGCTACCCGCTTATGCAGCAATCACGCCGCCGACCGGCACCGGCGCCACCGATGCCTTGTTCGCCGCTGGCTTTGGCCCCGCCAACCTGATCAAGAACAGCGCACGCTTGAGCTACCTGACGGACGCAGCGACCAGTCCCGATGGCGTGGTGCCGGCGTTCACGACCGGCGCGCCCGCGGCCAACCCGCAAAACCCGATCCGCGCGGCGGTCAAGCGCAACGATCTGCGGGGCTGGACGCCGACGACACCGGTGCTGCTGTGCGGCGGCAATGGCGATCCGACCGTGTTCTATAGCCTGAACACTGGCGTGATGGGTGCTTTGTGGGCACCTCAAGTGGCGGCGCGCCTGGTCACGGTGCTCGACATTGACTCAGCCGTTGGCACGAGCGATCCGTTCGCTGCGGCCAAGGTGGGGTTTGCCAACGCCAAGGCCGCAACCATCGCCGCCGCAGGCGCCAATGCAGCCGCCGTCGTGACCGCTTCCTACCATGGCGGTTTGGTGCCGCCGTACTGCAACGCGGCAGCGCGTGGCTTCTTCTCGCAGTTTTAACCGACCGTGCTGGCTGTCACCGGTACAGGGGTACGGGTGACAGTCAGTCTTGTATTTCGGTATTCGCCTCACACCGCGTCGGCGGTCTCCGCTTTTTCAGCTTTTTCCGCTGCATCCACAACCGGCTCTTTGACCGCCGCCCAGCCGCGACACATCTCGGCGGGCAAGGAGCTTTTGCGGTTGATCAAATCATGTTTGGCAAACAGCTCGGCGATCCAGTCGACGAAGACGCGCACCTTGTTGCTCAGGTGCCGATTCGGTGGGTAGACCACATAGATCGGTTTGGCCTCGGTGCACCAGCCGGTGAACAGCGGCTCCAGCGCGCCGCTGCTGATGTGGTTCTGCACCAGGAAGCTCAAGGTAAACAGGACGCCCAGACCCGACAGCCCCGCCACAACGCCGGCGTTGGAGTCATTGACCGCGAGCTGGTGACGCCCTTCGACTTCCACCACTTCGCCATCCTTGTGCATCTTGAGGACATACAGCTTGTTATTGCTCGTCGACACATAGCGAATCGTGTGATGCCCGTTCTCGAGTTCGCCCGGATGCTGCGGTACGCCGTGGCGCTGGAGGTAGGCTGGGGACGCACAGGCCATCACGTAAAACTCGCCAATCCGCCGCGCCACCAGTGACTGGTCCGTGATCTCGCCGGCACGCACCACGCAGTCCACATTTTCGGCAATGATGTCGACCGGCCGGTCGCTGACGCCCAACTGCAGCTGGATGTCCGGATAGCGCGCATAAAAGTCCGGCAGCGCCGGAATAATGACGGCCAGGCCCAGGGACGAAGGAACATCCACCTTCACTTTGCCGCGCGGGCTGGCCTTGGCACGCGACATGCTCGACTCCAGCTCATGCACCTCGCCCAGCAAGCGGCTGGCCTGCTCGTAATAGGCCGCGCCGTCGACGGTGACGGTGACCTTGCGCGTGGTGCGGTTGAGCAATTTGGTGTCCAGCTCTTTTTCCAGGTCCTGGATCAGGCGGGTGACCGTGGCTTTGGGCAGGTGCATCGAGTCGGCGGCCTTGGTAAAGGTGCCGGCTTCGACGACACGCACAAAAGCCTGCATGGCGGAAAATTTGTCCATGAAAATCCTGTCGGGTTAAGGGCTGGCCTCAAGGGTTTATCAGACGAGAAGCGTCGATTGCGGGTCGATTGTTTCTCTGGTGAAACAAAGTATAAGCAAAACGGCTATTTATTGTCCGGCCGATCCACCCTACATTCTGCTGCATCGCAACAAACTGGCGCCGCCTGGCGGCTTGACAAGATGCACGGCCTTCACACCTCCCCTTCCAGCACGCCTGCGGCGCGGCCGCAAGAGGTGGACAAACAGATCACTATTTCGCTGAACCGGCCCTTGGGCGTGCGCTTTTACGGCGGTCGCAGCGCGCTGGCCGCCTCTGCGCCTGTCCCCCTGGTGCTTCATTTTCATGCGGGTGCTTTTGTCGGCGGCTCGCTGGATAGCGGCTCGTGCATCCCGCGCCTGCTGGCCCAGGCCGGGGCGGTGGTCATGTCGATTGACTATCCGCTGGCACCGGCCCAGCCTTTTCCACAAGCGGTGGAAACCGGTTACGCGGCGCTGGTGTGGGCCTGGAAAGCCCGCCACAAGCTGGCCGGCAAGGGTGCGCCTATTTTCGTCGCGGGCGAGGAAGCCGGCGGCAACCTAGCAGCCGCCGTCACCCTGATGGCGCGCGACCAGCAGCAAACTGCGCTGGCCGGGCAAATTTTGTTGTCCCCGATGCTGGACCCCTGCATGGCCACCGCGTCCTTGCGCTGTGCCGATGCCGGCCCGGTCGGTTGCCTCTGGGCCGATGGCTGGCACCAGTACCTGTCGCGCCTGGAGCAGGCCAGCCATCCCTATGCCGCGCCAGGCCATGCGCTGCGCCTGTCCGCGCTGCCGCCGACCCTGCTGCTGACCGCGCAGGACGATCCCCTGCGGGACGAATCGCTGGCTTATGCCGAGCGCTTGCGCAACGCCGGGCGCCTGGTGCATGCCACCGTGCTGCCCGGCCCGACCGGTTGGCCCAGCAGCTACCTGCAGCCCGCCAGCCACGAGGCGGCCTGGGCGCCCGCCGTGCGGCAGCAGTTCAGCGCCTTCTTCGACGGCTTTTCGGACCGTGCGGCAGCGGAATTCACGGCTAAGCTTTTTTCTTCACCCCCTGTTTCAGTTTCGTAATTCCATTTTTCGAGGACCTTCATCATGCAGAAAATTCAACTCCACACCCCTCGACACCGCCTGCTGGCCGTGGTGCTGGCCGTCCTGGCCGTGGCGGGCATCGCCGGCGCCGTGCTGGGTGTCTCCCGTTCCGAGGCTCAACCCGGTGCAGCGGCCGAGGCGCCGGCGACACCGGTGTCCGTGGCCACCGTCGTGCAAAGCGAGGTGGCAGCCTGGGACGAGTTTTCCGGCCGGCTCGAAGCCGTGGAGCGGGTCGATATCCGCTCGCGGGTGGCCGGCACGATCCAGGCCGTGCACTTTCGGGAGGGCGCGCTGGTCAGCAAAGGCGAGCTGCTGCTGACCATCGACCCGGCGCCTTATGCCGCCGAGGTGGAGCGTGCCGATGCCCAGGTGGCGGCGGCCCAGGCCCGGGTGACGCAGGCCAAGGGCGAGCAGGAACGGTCGCAGCGCCTCTGGACCGAGCAGGCCATCTCCAAGCGCGAATTGGATGAGCGCGTCAACGGCCAGCGTGAAGCCGATGCCAATTTGCGCGCCGCCCAGGCGGCCTTGCAAACGGCGCAACTCAGCCTGGGCTACACGCAGTTGCGGGCGCCGGTGTCCGGTCGCGTCGGCAAGCTGGAAGTGACCATCGGCAACCTGATTGCAGCCGGCCCGGGCGCACCGGTGTTGACCACGCTGGTGTCGGTCAGCCCGATTTATGCGAGCTTCGACGCCGACGAGCAGGTGGTCGCCAAGGCCCTGAAGGATGTTGGCGTGAAGGGCGAGCGCAAGCTGGAGCGCATCCCCGTGCAAATGGGCACCGCCGCCAGCACCGACACGCCGTTTGCGGGCCGCCTGCAACTGGTCGACAACCAGGTCGACCCGAAGAGCGGCACCGTGCGCGCCCGTGCCGTGTTCGACAACAAGGATGGCCAGCTGATACCCGGCCAGTTTGCGCGCATCCGCATGGGCCAGGCCACCCAGGGCACGGCGCTGTTGATCAACGAGCGCGCCGTCGGCACCGATCAGAACAAGAAATTCGTGCTGGTGGTCGGCGCCGACAACAAGGCGATGTACCGCGAAGTCACGCTGGGTGCGTCGGTCAACGGCCTGCGCATCGTGAAGGACGGACTGGCGGCCAATGAACGCATCGTCGTCAATGGCCTGCAGCGCGTTCGCCCGGGCGCCCTGGTGGCGCCGCAGGTGGTGGAGATGTCGGCCAAGGCCGAACTGGCCAAGCCGGTCCTGCTGGCCGCGAAATCATGAGCCGGCGCCTGAACCCGAGCCCGCCATTGACCTGAACCAGAAGAATTGCCATGAATCTTTCCAAATTTTTTATCGACCGGCCGATTTTTGCCGGCGTGCTGTCCTTGCTGATGCTGATTGCCGGCCTGGTCGCGCTGCGCGGCCTGCCGATTTCGGAGTATCCGGAAGTGGCGCCGCCGACGGTGGTGGTGCGCGCCCAGTACCCGGGCGCCAACCCGAAAGTGATTGCCGAGACGGTGGCCACACCGCTGGAGGAATCCATCAACGGGGTGGAAGGCATGCTCTACATGAACAGCCAGGCCACCACCGACGGTGTGATGACGCTGGCCGTCACCTTCAAGCTGGGCACCGACCCCGACAAGGCGCAGCAGATGGTGCAAAACCGCGTCTCGCAGGCCGAGCCGCGCCTGCCTGAAGAGGTGCGCCGGCTGGGCGTGAGCACGGTCAAGAGCTCGCCCAACATCACGATGGTGGTGCACCTGGTGTCGCCCAATGACCGTTACGACATCAACTACCTGCGCAATTACGCGGTGCTGAATGTCAAGGACCGGCTCGCGCGCATCCAGGGCGTGGGACAGGTGCAGGTTTTTGGCGGCGGCGATTATTCCATGCGCGTCTGGCTGGACCCGCAAAAAGTCGCGCAACGCGGCCTCTCGGCCAGCGATGTGGTCAGCGCCATTCGCGGCCAGAACGTCCAGGCCGCGGCCGGTGTGGTCGGTGCCTCGCCCGGGCTGGAGGGGGTGGACATGCAACTGTCGATCAACGCCCAGGGGCGCTTGCAAAATGAAGAAGAGTTCGGCGACATCATCGTCAAGACCGGTGCCGACGGCGCGGTCACGCGGCTGCGCGACATTGCGCGCCTGGAGCTGGGCGCCGCCGACTACGCGCTGCGTTCGCTGCTGAACAACAAGCCGGCCGTGGGCATGGGCGTGTTCCAGGCGCCGGGTTCCAACTCGCTGGATATCTCAGCCGAGGTGCGCAAGACCATGGACGAGCTTGCCAGGAACATGCCCGAGGGCGTGGAGTACCGCATCGCCTACGACCCGACGCAGTTCGTGCGCGCGTCCATCAAATCGGTGATCACGACCCTGCTCGAAGCCATCGCGCTGGTGGTGCTGGTGGTGATCTTGTTTTTGCAAACCTGGCGTGCCTCCATCATTCCGCTGCTGGCGGTGCCGGTGTCGGTGGTCGGCACCTTTGCCGTGCTGCACTTGCTGGGCTTTTCCATCAACGCGCTCAGCCTGTTCGGGCTGGTGCTGGCCATCGGCATTGTGGTGGACGATGCCATCGTGGTGGTCGAAAACGTGGAGCGCAATATCGAGAGCGGTTTGACGCCGCGCGAGGCGACCTACCGCGCCATGCGCGAGGTGTCGGGCCCGATCATTGCAATTGCGCTGGTGCTGGTGGCGGTGTTTGTCCCGCTGGCGTTCATCAGCGGCTTGACCGGCCAGTTCTACCGCCAGTTTGCGGTGACGATTGCGATATCGACCGTGATTTCGGCGATCAATTCGCTGACCTTGTCGCCGGCCCTGGCCGCCTTGCTGCTGAAGAGTCACGATGCGCCCAAGGATGCGCTGACGCGCGGCATGGACAAGGTCTTTGGCCGCTTCTTCGCCGGCTTCAACCGCCTGTTCAGCCGCGGTGCCACGGGCTACAGCACGGGTGTGACAAGCGCGATCTCGCGCAAGACGCTGATGCTGGTCTTGTACCTGGTGCTGGTCGGCGCGACGGTCGGCATCTTCAAGCTGGTGCCCGGCGGTTTTGTGCCGGCGCAGGACAAGCAGTACCTGATTGGTTTTGCGCAGTTGCCGGACGGCGCCACGCTGGATCGGACCGAAGACGTGATCAAACGCATGGGCGAGCTCATGAAGAAGAACCCGAACGTGGAGGATGCGATTGCCTTCCCGGGCCTGTCGATCAACGGCTTTACCAACAGCTCCAACTCGGGCATTGTGTTTGCCACGCTCAAGCCGTTTGCCGAACGTAACCGCAAGGACCAGAGCGGCGGCGCGGTGGCCGGACAACTCAACCAGGCTTTCGGCAGCATTCAGGACGCCTTCATCGTGATGTTCCCGCCACCGCCGGTGGAGGGCCTGGGCACGACGGGGGGTTTCAAGCTGCAACTGGAAGATCGCGCCTCGCTCGGTTATGAGGCCATGGACACGGCGGTCAAGGCCTTCATGGGCAAGGTCGCGCAGGCGCCCGAGCTGGCCGGGATTTTTACCAGCTGGCAGGTCAACGTGCCGCAGCTGTATGCCGACATCGACCGCACCAAGGCGCGCCAGCTCCATGTGCCGGTGACGGATATTTTCGACACCATGCAGATCTACCTCGGCAGCCTGTACGCCAACGACTTCAACAAGTTTGGCCGCACCTACAGCGTGCGCGTGCAGGCCGACGCCGCCTACCGTGCGCGGGCTGAAGACGTGGGCCTGCTCAAGGTGCGCTCCACCACCGGCGAGATGGTGCCGCTGTCGGCGCTGATGAAGGTGCAGTCCAGCTTTGGCCCCGAGCGCGCCATGCGCTACAACGGCTACCTCTCGGCCGACGTGAGCGGCGGCCCGGCACCGGGTTACTCGTCCGGCCAGGCGCAAGCTGCGGTGGAACGCATTGCGGCCGAGACCTTGCCCAAAGGCATCAGCTTTGAGTGGACCGAGCTGACCTACCAGGAAATCCTGGCCGGCAACTCCGCCGTGCTGGTGTTCCCGCTGGCGATTCTGCTGGTCTTCCTGGTGCTGGCGGCGCAGTATGAAAGCCTGACCTTGCCGGTCGCGATTATTCTGATCGTGCCCATGGGGCTGCTGGCCGCGATGACGGGCGTGTGGCTGTCGGGTGGGGAGAACAATGTCTTCACCCAGATCGGGCTGATGGTGCTGGTGGGCCTGTCGGCGAAGAACGCCATCCTGATCGTGGAGTTCGCGCGGGAACTGGAGTTTGCCGGGCGCACACCGGTGCAGGCCGCCATCGAGGCCAGCCGCCTGCGTTTGCGCCCCATCCTGATGACCTCGCTGGCCTTCGTGATGGGTGTATTGCCGCTGGTGCTGTCAACCGGCGCCGGTGCGGAGATGCGTTCGGCCATGGGGGTGGCGGTGTTCTCCGGGATGATTGGCGTGACGGCGTTTGGACTGTTTCTCACGCCGGTGTTTTACGTGGCACTTCGCCGCCTGGCGGGCAACCGCCCGCTCAAACTGCATGGCGAAGTGCCGCACCTGGATGGCTTTGCCACCAGCCACGCGGCGGGCGGTGCGCCTGGCCATGCCCAGCCCGCTGCGGCCATCGGACACCACGAATAACAAACCATGAAAACCCAGGAGTTCCTCATGAACCAGACCTCTTCCAAGCGGCGCCTGGCGCTGCTGCCGCTGCTCGCCGCGCTGGTGCTGGCCGGCTGCGCGACCAGCGCGTCTATCGATGCGTCCAGCCTGCCGGCGGCACCCACGACCTTCAAGGAAAACACCGCTCCTACCGCATCGAGCATCACGTCAATCAACCCGGCGAGCACACCAGCCCAGGCGCAAGGCCTGTGGTGGAAAGTGTTCTCCGATCCGGTGCTGGACCAGCTGGTCGACCAGGCCGGCCGCAACAACAACAGCGTGCAAGTGGCAGCCGGTCGCCTGGCACAGGCCCGCGCGATTGCCGGCCTGACCGACGCCAACCGTTCCCTGCAGGTGGGCCTGGGCGCCGGTGCCACGCGCCAGAATAATTCAACGACCGGCAATGTGGCTCAAACCGTGGTCAGTGCCGGCGCCAACCTGTCGTATGAAGTGGACCTGTTCGGCAAGCTTTCTGCCGCGTCGAACGCCGCCGCACTGGATGCCCAGTCCCGCGAAGCCCTGCTGCGCAGCACGCAACTGCTGGTGCAGGCCGATGTGGCCCAGACCTACCTGAGCCTGCGCGCCATCGACAGCGAACGCACCCTGGTGCGCGAGACGCTGCAGGCCTACCGCAATACTTTGCGCCTGACGGAAGTGCGCTTCAAGGAAGGCGATGTAGCCGAGCTGGATGTGGCGCGCGTGCGCTCTGAAGTGGCGTCCACCGAATCCGAAGCCTTCGCACTCGACCAGCGCCGCGCCCAGCTCGAACATGCGCTGGCCGTGCTGGTGGGCGAAGTCGCCTCCCGCTTTCAGGTCACGCCCACCGAATGGGCGACGGCCTTGCCCGCCATACCGGCCGGCGTGCCCAGCACCGTGTTGACGCGCCGGCCCGATATCGCGGCGGCCCAAAGCAGCATGCAGTCCGCCCAGGCGCGCGTCGGTGTCGCCCAAGCGGCCTGGTTCCCCAGCTTTTCGCTGACAGCCAACGGCGGCTATGCGGCGCCCGAGCTCAAGGACTTGTTCACGATGTCCGCCCAGGCCTGGGGCGTGGGCGCACTGCTCTCCTTGCCGCTGTTTGACGGCGGCCGGCGCGAAGCCGGTGTGCAAAATGCGCGTGCCGAACTCGACATCGCTTTGGCCAATTACCGCGAGCAGGTGCTGGTCGCCTTCCGGGATGTGGAAGACCAGCTGGCTTCGCTGCGGCTGCTGGCCGAGCAGTCCGAAGCGCAGTCGCGTTCGGTTGCGTCGAGCAGCCGCGCCAC
Source organism: Rhodoferax ferrireducens (assembly GCF_003347515.1). Lineage (GTDB taxonomy): Bacteria > Pseudomonadota > Gammaproteobacteria > Burkholderiales > Burkholderiaceae_C > Rhodoferax. Next base: position 84,215 of record NZ_QEII01000297.1, read on the forward strand.
CGTGCTGTCGGACTCGCGCTACCGCAATGGCTTCGTCAGCCAGCTCGAACTGCTGGATGCGCAGCGAAGTGAGTTGCGCAACCGCAGGCAGGCGCTGCAGGTGCGAGCGGCGCAGTACTTGGCCACGGTCGGGCTGATCCGTGCGCTGGGGGGTGGCTGGGCTTGAATTACCAGGTCATCGGATGCTCGAGATAACTGTTTCTCGGGCGGGTACGCAGGCTATAGCGTCAGGTGGATTCGCTCAACAGTGCTTCAATAACGCTGGCGCCCAGGTGGTCATCCGGGTCCAGCAGGCGCAAGCGTGCCACCAGGGCGGTGGCGCTGTCGCGCTCACCGCGGCGCAGCTGAATAAAAGCCAGCGCCTTGAGCGTAAAGAGCCAGAAGCGCGCCGGTCCGGGAACCGAAAAATCCGTGGCCCCCGGCAACACCGTTTGCCAGTCAAGCGACAGCTGCGCCGCTTGCGCCGCCGCAGCCAGCCCCTTGCTGGCCGCCTGCAACGCCAGGTCCAGCTCGCCGCGCCCGGCATGCATCTTGTAAAGCATGTAATACACCGGCAACTGATCCGGCGCGGTGGCCACCGCGGTCCACAGCGCGGCTTGCACCTGCGCGGGCAGCGCATTGCGCGCCACATCGATCAGGTGCTGCACGGCGGGTGACACCGTCCCGCCAAACAATTCGACCGATTCGATCCCGGTACCCAGATTCACCAGACTGTCGCCGGTGCCAGCAGGCGCGCGACCGGCGTGCCGCCTTCGAGGTGGCTGTTGAAAATTTCTTCAACATCGCTGGGCGCCACACCGCTATAGAGAACCGCCTCGGGATAGACCAGCACATTAGGCCCTTTTTCGCACGGCCCCAGGCAACCCGAATAGGTGACGGCGATCTTCTCGTAAGCCTGGCGCTTTTGCAGTTCGGCCCAGAAGGCCTGCAACACGGCACTGGAACCTTTGGCAGCGCAGGAGCCGCGCGGATGCTCGGCCGGCCGGTTCTGGTTGCAGACGAAGACGTGGCGTTGGGGTTTGCTCATGGTGTTCCCTTTAACCGAACTTGAACAAAATGCCGTGGCCGCCGCGCGGATATTCCCAATCCACGTTGAGGTGCTCGCTGCAAATGATGCGGCAGCTGCCGCATTCCAGACAGCCGTCGGTGATCAGGGTCACGCTGCCATTACCTTCGGTCTTGTAGCACGAGGCCGGGCAGACAAAGGTGCAGCTCTTGACGACGCAGACGTTGGTGCAGATGTCGGCGTCCTTGATTTTGATGTGCGGCCGGCCCGCGTCGACGCGGTAGCGGTTCTGGAAGAGTTTCTCTTCGACATTGACGGCAATGGCATTCATCGGATGGCCTTCCAGAGTTTGTACGCGTCACCCACCAGGCCGGTGAGCTTGCGGGTCTTGCGGAAGCTCGCGAATATTTCGCGCTCTTTGGTCTTCTTGTCCACACCGTCCACTGTGATCATGGTGCGGGCGGCTTGCGCCACCATGTCGGGATAGCTGGTGAAGAACTGAGGGTTCTTGTGCAGCACGGCGGGCATGTCGCGGTATTTGTAGAGGTCCTTCATCACAAAGCTGGCATCGAGCGCGGTCTTGTAGGGCTTGAGCGCGCCGGTGCGGAAGCCCTTGCCGGCGGCCTTGGCCGCAATCACCGTCTCGGCGGCGAGTCGCCCGGTGGTCATCGCCAGGTTCGAGCCTTCGCGGTGCACGGCATTCACAAAACCGCCCGAATCCCCGACGATCATCCAGCCGTTGCCGTAGATCTGCGGTATGGCGTGAAAGCCGCCCTCGGGGATCAGGTGCGCGCAGTATTCCTTCATCTCGCCGCCTTCGATCAGCGGGGCGATGGCGGGGTGGCGCTTCATCTGCTCCAGCAAGGTGTAAGGGCTGGTGCGGTTCGGGTTGTTCTTGAAATCGCCCAGCATGCAGCCGACACCGATGGTGATCGATTCCTTGTTGGTGTAGAGAAAACCGGTGCCCATCATGCCGTCGGTGATGCGCCCCACCATCTCGATCACCACGCCGGATTCCTCGCCGATGTTGAAGCGCTGGCGGATGGTTTCTTCCGGCATGAAGAGAATCTCTTTCACGGCCAGGGCCACGTTGCCGGCCGGAATCTCGGGATGAAAACCGGCCTTGCGCGCCAGCGTGGAGTTCACGCCATCGGCCAGGATCACGACGTCGGCAAAGACCTCGCCCTGCAGGCGGTCGCAACTCACGCCGACCACCTGGTCGCCGTCCATGATCAGGTGGTTCACCGTGGTTTCGCAGATCAGCAAGGCGCCGGCTTCGCGCACTTTGGCGCTGAACCATTTGTCGAACTGCGCGCGCAGGATGGTGTAACGGTTGTAGGGCGGCTTGTTGTAGTCCTCGCTGCGGATGTGCGTGCCGACGAAGGAGGTCTCATCCAGCAGCCACATGCGCTGCTCGATGATGTGGCGCTCCAGCGGCGCGTCGTCGCGGAAGTCGGGAATGATCTCTTCCAGCGCCTTGGCGTAGAGGATGGCGCCCTGCACGTTTTTGCTGCCGGGGTATTCGCCGCGCTCGATCTGCAGCACCTTGAGCCCGGCCTTGGCCAGGGTGTAGGCGGCGGCGTTGCCGGAGGGGCCGGCGCCGACGACGATGGCGTCAAATTGGGATGGTTTTTTCATCTCGTTCTCCTGTAAGCGGATCAGGCGACCTGGCGGCTGCGCAGCGCCAGATGGGCGGCGAAGGCTTGCGTCAGCGCGGGCAGCACCTGCATCGCGTTGCCGACAATGCCGTAGTGCGCGAAGTCGAAGATCGGTGCGTTGACGTCGGTGTTGATCGCCACGATCACATCCGAACTCTCGCAGCCCACGCGGTGCTGGACCGCGCCGGAAATGCCGGCAGCGATGTAGAGCTTGGGTCGCACGGTCTTGCCGGTCTGGCCCACTTGCCGATCGGCCTCGACCCAGCCGGCCTGCACACAGGGCCGTGTGGCTCCGACCTCGCCGCCGAGCACGCGGGCCAGCTCGAACACCATCTTGAAGTTTTCCGGATTCTTCAAGCCCTTGCCGCCGCTGACGATGACGTCGGCATACGGCAGGTTGATCTTGTTGCTGTGGGCGTCGGCGATGAAATCGAGCAGCTTGGTGACGATCTGCGTCTCCACCATGCCGAGCGTGTCATAGGTGATCTCGCCGGTGCGGCTGGCGTCGGCCGGCGGCATCAGCATGACGCGCGGCCGCACGGTGGCCATCTGCGGGCGGTAGGCCAGCGTCATGATGGTGCAATAGAGCGAACCGCCAAAGGTGGGGCGCGTCGCGGCCAATGCCTTGGAGGTCGGGTCAATGTTGAGTTCGGTGCAGTCGGCGGTCAGGCCGGTGAGCAGCGTGGTGGCGACCGAGCCGGCCAGGTCACGACCCATCGAGGTGGCGCCGAGCAGCATGATTTCCGGCTGGTATTTATTGACCAGGTCGGTCAGGCCCTTGGTGAAGGGCTCGTTGCGGTAGCCCTTGAGCACCGGGTCCTGCATGATGTAGGCCTTGTCGGCGCCAAAGGTGAAGGCCTCGGCGGCGAACTTCTCCAGCGACTCGTCAAAGCCGCCGAGCAGGATCGCGCTGACCGGGCAACCCAGCTTGTCGGCCAGCTTGCGCGCTTCGCCCACCAGCTCCCACGAGACGCTGTGGACATGGCCGCGGTCGTGTTCGATGAAGACCCAAACGCCTTTGTAGGCCTTCAGTTCGTCGGACAACTCCACATTGCGGCGGCCGGCCGGGCGCTTGGCCGGGGCTGCGGCGGGGGTAGGTGCTTGGCTCATGTCATCTCCTTCATCAGCAAATCGGATTCCAGCGTCGGGTGGCGCGTGAAAATCTTCTGGATCAGATTGAGCGACAGGTCGCGCAGGCTGGAGGTCTCCAGGTCCAGCATCTCGGCCTTCTCGCTGCGTGGTGTCGGGCCGAAGACCTTGCTCACCACGGTGGGCGAGCCCTTCAGGCCGATCTTGTCGAAGTCCTCGATGCCGGCCTGCTCCTTGCTCCACTTGCGCACCGGGTAGGCGGCAGCGTGGATCATGGCGGGCAGGTTGGCAAAACGCATCTCGTTGGTGTTCTCCAGCATCGTGATCAGGCACGGCAGCGAGGTTTTGAGCACCTGCACGCCCCCTTCGGCGCGCCGCTCCACCGTGATGGTGCGTTTTTCCTCATCGACCTCGACGATGCGTGAGACATAGGTCAGCAACTGCAACCCCATGCGTTTGGCGATGCCGGGGCCGACCTGGGCGGTGTCGCCGTCGATGGTCTGCTTGCCGGTGAACACAATGTCCACCGCCTGCTCCTTGGCGATCTGGCGCACGCCGGCGGCCAGCGCATAAGAGGTGGCCAGCGTGTCGGCACCGGCGAAAGCGCGGTCGGTCACCAGCACGGCGTCGTCGGCGCCAAAGCTGATGCACTTGCGCAAGGCTTCTTCGGCTTGCGGCGGGCCCATGCACAGCATGGTGACCTTGCCGCCGAACTTGTCCTTGAGACGCAGGGCCTCTTCCAGCGAGAACAGGTCATACGGGTTGACGATGGCCGGGACGCCCTGGCGCATGATGGTGTTGGTGACCGGGTGGACGCGAATCTGCGCCGAATCGGGAACCTGTTTGATACAAACGACGATGTGCATGGCAATGCTCCTGGTAGTCCTTTTAGGCGACGGCGCGCTGTGGCATCGACGCCTTGAGGCTGTCGAGCGTCACATGCTGGCGGCCGTTGGTGTCCTGGAACACCTTGAACACTTTTTCCTGTGCTGGCGTCGAGGTGACGAAATCCGCGTAGGCCTTGACCAGCTGTTCGCGGTACAGGGTGTAGAGGCCCACCTCGTTGGTCTGCACCAACAGGTTCTCCTGGCGGATGTACTGGAAGAATCGCTTGAGGATGTGCAGCCGGCTGACGTTGACCACATGCTGGTCGAAGGGCACGCCGAAGTACTGCAGAAAATCCTCGGCTGAGGACAGCGCCTTGAGTTGTTGAAGGAAGTTTTCCATCGGGCTTACTCCATGGTGGATGTTTGAAGAAAGGATTGCGCGAATCCCGGCTCGGTGCAGTGGTCGTCGCAGGCACCACAGGGCGCCTCAGCCGTGGCGAAGATGCGGCTTTGCGCCTGCTGCGTCCGCTCCAGTTGCGCCACGCGGTCCAGCAGGCAGGCAATCGCCTTGCCAACCGGATCGGGAATCAGGTGGTGATCGAGGTCAAAGCCGTGGGTGGTGCGGCGGCGCGGCGCCACCACGCGGCCCGGAATGCCGACCACGGTGGCGTCCGCCGGCACGGCGTCAATGACGACGGAGTTGGCCGCCACACGCGCCCGGTCACCGACCATGATCGGTCCCAAAATCTTGGCGCCGGCGCCCACCACCACATGGTTGCCCAGAGTGGGATGGCGCTTGCCGATGCGCCAGCTGGTGCCGCCCAGCGTCACGCCGTGGTACAGCGTGACATCGTTGCCGACCTCCGCCGTTTCACCAATCACGACGCCGGTGCCATGGTCGATGAAGAAGCGCGCACCGATGCTGGCGCCGGGGTGAATATCCACCTGGGTCAGCCCGCGCGCGATAAAGGAAATACAGCGCGGCAGGTAGCGCCAGCCGCGCCCCCACAAGGCATGCGCCATGCGGTGCAGCGCGATGGCTTGCACGCCCGGGTAAATGGTCCAGACCTCAAGCAGGTTACGCGCGGCCGGATCGCGCTCCAGCACACAACGCGCATCCTCGCGCAGCAGCGACCACCAGGTGCGCTGAGACACGCCCGGTTCATTGGCCGGCTCGGCGCGCAGGGATTTTGGGTTGGGTTTCATGCCTGACCCAGGGCCACGGTATGGACCGTGAGCGGCGCAAATGACGTGTAGGAATCACGCAAGAAACCCCGCAACTCGTCCGGGGTCGCTTCCTGTTTCACGCGCATGGCGTGGTCGCGGATGCGCGCCAGCACGCGGCCGGTCAGCGCATCGTCGTCCAGCACCACGCCCAGCAGTCCGTAGGCCTGGCGCACCGCCTGCGAACCGGAATGCTTGCCCAGGACAGTGCGCCGCTGGCGGCCGAGTTCCGACGGATCAAAACTCTCGTAGGTGGAGGCATTTTTCAGCAAGCCATCAATGTGGATGCCGGACTCGTGGGTGAACACGGCGTCACCCACAATGCTTTTATTGAAGGCCACTTGCCGACCCGAGGCCCGCGCCACCAGACGTGAGATAGGCATCAGCGCCTGCGTGTCCACGCCGGTGTCGGCCTGGTGCAGGTGGCGCACACCCATCACCACTTCTTCCAAGGCGGCATTGCCGGCACGTTCGCCCAGGCCGTTCACCGTGGTGTTGGCATGCGTGGCGCCGGCGCGCAAGGCCGCCAGGGTGTTGGCGGTGGCCATGCCGAGGTCGTTGTGGGCGTGGATTTCGATCTCGAGATCCACCGCTTCACGCAGGCGCGCAATGGCGTCATAAGTGGTGAAGGGGTCGAGCACGCCGAGGGTATCGGCAAAGCGGATGCGACTGGCGCCGCAGGCCTGGGCACGCTGCGCCACCAGGGTCAGAAAGTCGGCGTCGGCGCGCGAAGCATCTTCGGCGCCGAGTGAAATCTTGCGGCCGCTGGCAACCGCTTGTTCGATCACCCGCGTAACCTGCGTCAACACCCATTCGCGCGACTGGCGCAGCTTGTGGCGCAAGTGAATGTCCGATACCGGGATCGAGAGGTGAATGATGTCGGCCTGGCAGCGCAGTGCACTGGCCAGGTCGCCCTCCGTCAGGCGGCCCCAGACCATCAGGCTTGAGGGCAGTTCAAGGGCCGCGATGGCGTTGATGCAGTCAATCTCTTCCTCGCCCATGGCGGGGATGCCGATCTCCATCTCCGGCACCCCGGCTGCGGCCAGCGCGCAGGCAATCGCGCATTTCTCATCGACCGTGAACGCCACCCCGGCGGTCTGCTCGCCGTCGCGCAGCGTGGTGTCGTTGATGATGAGGTTGAGGGGCATGGTGTGGCGTCCTTTGCATAGCTTCATCGCAAAGTTCATGCCACCAGTTTTTGGGCCTGTCAGCGTCGTGGGGGACAGACAGCGGGACGGGTTTGTCGGGTATCGGGCCGGCGGCCCGGTTTAGCCACTAACTATGGTTGTCGGAAATGTGTTGTTTCGGACAGAGTTCGGTGAGACTGGCATGAGAGCCGCACCTACAGCGGCCTGACAAAGCAAAAAAGGCCACAACCCTTCGGTTGTGGCCTTTTTTAAAGCGAAAGCTACTTGACCCCAGCGACCTGCCTGTCGTGTTTTTGCCGGTAAACCGCTTTGCTGTCCCGACTGGCTTCGCGGTTGAGCTGCTTGCGCTCTTGCACGGTGACTATGCCGTCGGCCTTGACCGTTTGTTTGTCGGCCTCAAGCTTCGCTTCGCGTTTTTCGAGACGAAGCGCTTCTCTTTTGTTCAGCTGCCCCGAGGCAACGCCCTGCTCAATGCGCTTTTCCTGATTCGCCTGACGCTGATCCAGGCGCGGGGTAGCCGTCGTGGTTTGGGCGAAAGCGGCGCCGCTGGCAGCCAGAACCAGCGCGGTGATCAAAGTCTGAATTTTCATCATGAATTCCTTGTTGATTGAAGCATGGAGACCATCCCCATGAGAACGTAACGCCAGACTCGACAGGGCGGACGACATGCACATTGCAAATGTCTTGTAAACGGCCCGCTCCTTTCGATGCATGTTTCATTCGGCAAAGGTGATGAGATTTCCATCCGGATCGAGGACGGCGAACTCCTTGGCACCCCATGGCTTTTCATCAAGAAGTGCGTTTGGGTGCACGATGCCTGCGGTAGTGCATACCGCGTAAAGGGCATCCAGCCCCTGCACGCGAATCCTGCAACTGGTGTTCTCGGCGATGTGTCTTTCATCGCAGGCCCAGAAGTGAATATGCACTGTGTCACGCGACACGATGCCGTAGACGCCCTGCTCCATGTGCACTCTGTTGAAACCGAGGTGAATGCGGAAGAACTCAACTGAGCGCTCGATATCGAGCGATGCAAGCACGGGCGTTGCGGCGACGAATTGCGTTTCGGTGGACATGATTCAAACCTTTTTTTTGCGCCTGAACATCGGCTCAGTCTTCACTGACCAGCCCTGACTCAAGGGCTTGGGCTGGATTCGCGAAGATGGCCATCGCAGTCGTCATGCGTTTGAAGCCAAACTTGCGGTAGAAGGGTTCCTTGCCGGGAACCGCGTACAGGATGATCTTCTTGTGATTTTTGGAGAGAATCACCAGCGTCGACACAATCGCTTTGCCGACACCGGCGCCTTGATGGCCCGGGTGAACGGCGACGTCGCAGAGGTAAGCGCAATCCACACCATCGGCCAGTACCCGACCGGCGCCGATCAGCCTCCCCGCATCGTAGACAAAGCACTTGAACATGCTGGCGGCAAACACGGTCTTCAAGACTGCCGCATTCTTGTTGCCCAGCGGGGCGACGCGGTAGAGGTCGGAGAGCTCGTCCCAGTCGATGTTATCCAGGGCGTAGCGCCATTCGAGGGCCATGGGACTACCTCATGGCCTTGTCGAGAAGCGACAAGCCCTGCGCCTCCTGCCCCGTGCCACGAGCCGCACGCAACTGAAAACGCGTCTCGACATCGAACTCAGCCAACATCAGGGTGCTCATTTCATAACTCCTTCAAAAAATCAAAAATCATCGGGCGAAATCGCTCGCAATTGGGCAAAACGCAATTCATAGCCGCGCAGATTGCGCGCGCCGCCGCTCCATGGCAATGGAAGACTGCTCGAAGCCGAGCTTGGCGAAGAACTCAGAAGCCCCTTCGCGCCCGGCGCGCAATACCCATGTAATTTTGGGATTGGAGCCCGTTGCCTGCCCGACCAAGCGACGACCAATGCCTTTTCCCCGATGCGCTGCGGTAACTACAACCATGGAGAGATAGCCGTTTGATTGGCTGTCCGTGATGCCGCGAGCGAAGCCGACGACGCGGTTTTCAATGACCGCGACTTCTGCGATCTGCGACGCTTCGACCAGTGCAGCGAATTGATGGAGATCGCCGACGCGATCTTTCCAGCCGCTGGCCATGAGTAGCTCGTGAACGCTTTGGACTTCTTCAGGTCGCACTCGGCGGAGTTCCATAGCGCCTAACGAGGTGAACTCAACTGAGCGCGCAATATCGAGCGATGCAAGGATGGACGGCCATACGATGGCTTGCGCAACGATGACCCTTTCGCCGTTGAAGGTGGCAGAGGGCGAACCATAAAGCACATAGCCGATCGCTATGGCTTCACTGACCCTGCGACAAAACGCCGCGTCGTCTGGCCCGGTGAGTAAGCGGTAGGTCGGCAAATCGTCTGGTGGTTGCGCCGATGGAAGATGAGTACCGTTCATGAGATTGCCCTAAACGACAGATGATGGGGAAGCAGAAAGCGCCTCGTAATGTGTCACAAACGGTTCACGCTCCAGCAAATAGTTGTCATCTTCCGGAAAGTAGCGCGCCCGCTCGTAGTCCGGCCCGGCGAACGCCCGGATAGCATCGAGCGAATCCCAATACGTGAGCAACAAGAAGTGCGCAACATCACCCTCAATGCGACGAAAAACGTGCACACCTTGGTTCCCTGGCGTGGAAGCGTATTCACTCAAGCCAGTGCGGAGTAGGTAGGCATGATAGGCATCAGCCTGCTTTGCGGGAACACGGCCATGCCAGGTTCTTGCAATCATGATGGGTCTCCTCGGTTCTTTGGGTTGCACCATATTCAGAAGCCAGGCAAGTCACCAGACTGCCAACAGGGCGAGAGGCGGATTTTATGAAACTGCGCACGCCCTGCGCTTCAATAAGGCGTTCCATTCTTGTGTGCGTACTGCCATTTCCCGTCATTCCCCAATGCGGCTTGCAAGTCGTCGTCCGGGTAGGTCGCGGCATCGCCAGCGCTGCGGTCGCCGACTTCGAGATAAAGAACATCGGTGTTGGTCCGGTTCACGAGTTGATGCGCGTTCCCCGTACCGGCTTTGAAGCCCGCGCACATGCCCGGAGAAAGCGGTGTCTCGCCTTGGTCCGCGATGAGCACCGGGTGTCCCTCCAGGATGTACAAAAATTCGTCTTGCTTCGTGTGGGCGTGGAGAAGGGCAGAGCCTGCGCCCGGAACGAGGCGCGTCAGGTTCACGCCGAAGTTCGACAAACCGAAGATGTCACCCAGCGGTCGTTTCTCCCGGCCCGCCATGCGCGATGCAAACGGCTCTGGGTAGTTGGAGGGCTTGGTTCGGGGTGCTGCATCCAGGGCAAAGATGGCGGCGGGGAACTCGGTATTCGGCATGGAGACTCCGGGGTGTTGATGGCCGTTTTAACGCTGAGTCAGGCTTGGTTGTGTGCCTGCCGTGCATATATAAACTCGATGAGATTCAATGCCAAATGTGCGATGAAGGGTGCGAGAACACCGCCTCGCCAATAATACAAACCAACAAACGTACCGCCGGCTACAACGCCGGTTAGCAGCATGTACCAGAAGCCACCCGCCCAATGCAGAAGACCAAAGAATGCGCAGGTGAGCATCACTGCCCCAAGCGTGCCGAGGTGCGTGGCGAGGAGCGGGAGGGCAACGCCCCGGTACAGGGTTTCTTCGACCAGTGGCGCCAGCAGAACATTTGCAATGAAAAATAGAACTATGCTGCTCGAAACGGCGGGTAGTACTGCCCCGGGAGGAACGAAGTCACCGACCGTGCGCTGCAAAGTTTCAAGTAATGGGGCCAACCAATACAGATACAAGATGGCCAATAGAGCCCCAGCAAGCAAACCGACAGCGACATCCAAAAATGCTTTGCTGAATTCAGGCAGCAGCCACGCGGCTTTGACTTGAGGTGCGAAGCGTGTCAAGAGAAGCGAAAGGCCCACCAGCATCCCAAGCAAGATATGTGGCACCAGCGCAGCGACACGTTCTGGTATTTGTGATTCTGGAACTCCTCGGACACTCATCCATATCGAGGCACTAACAATGCCCAACAGGAACAACGCTGGCCCCGCTGTAAGCAACAACCATGCTTTGCGGGGGATGGTCGTGAGCAATTGAATGGGCATGGAATGAAAACCTAACAAAAATTGGACTGAACCACTATAGCCCGGCCATCCCTGCCAATGTCTTGGTGGCAAAACCTACCGTATGACGGTTGAGGTCTTGCAGCGCTTGGGAGACGGATATGCTGCTATTTTTATAGCTGCTTGCGAACTATCCATAAGGGATAGAGGCCACTTTGCTTCATGAAAATATGAAGAGGATCTGTTTGGACTGCAACGTGATGGACGCTGGCGGCAGGAGCGATCCGTGGCGCCTGGATTGCCGCGCTGCGCTCGCAATGACGGTCCAATGACAGGCCCATGACAGGCCCATGACGGGTTTGTGCAGCGGGAACGCGGAATGAGCCCTCAATGCTCCCGCGCATGGTTGCGCGTGTGGCGCGGAAACTCCACCGTGATGTCGGTATCTTTGAGCTTGACGCAACAGGCCAGCCGCGACTGCGCTTCCAGGCCCCAGGCGTGGTCGAGCTGGTCGTTCTCTTCGTCGTCCGGTTCTTTCAGCGAGGCGCCGCCTTCTCGCACGTACACATGGCAGGTGGCACACGCCGCCACCATCTCACAGGCATGCTCAATCGCCACACCAGCGGTAAGCAGACTCTCGCACAGCGAGGCACCGCGCTTGACTTCGAAGTCGCGGCCTTCGGGGCACAAGTCGGGGTGAGGCAGTAGGTGAATGTGCGGCATGTGAGAGCTTGGTAGGTTTGGGACGAGGAACCGGCGCGAGGAATAGACTCAGGCCAGGCTGTCCATGGTCTGGCCGGCGAGGGCCTGACGGATGGAGGCGTTCATGCGCCGCGCGGCGAATTCATCGGTGACGGCGCCGAGTGCGACCGTCGCGAGACGCAGCTCTTCCACCGGCGCCTCTGTTTCCAGCATGTCGCCGACAACAAACATGGCCTTGCGAATGGCGCTTAGTTCTACCGCCGACAGCAGCGCGGCGTCCGTGTGCAGTGCGGCTTCGGTGGCATCGAGCATGCGCCGTGCATCGACCTGGGCCTCGCGCAAGGAGCGCAGCAGCATGTCTTCTTTCGACGAGCCAATGGCATCCTGCAGCATGGCCGATATTTGCGTGTCGGCCAGGCCATACGAAGGTTTGACCTCGATGTGGGCCTCGATGCCGCTGGCTTGTTCACGCGCCGTAACCGAGAGCAATCCGTCGGCATCAATCTGGAAACTGACGCGGATGTGCACCGAGCCCGCAACCGCCGGAGGAATACCGCGCAGCTCGAAACGTGCGAGGGAACGGCAGTTGGCGACGGTCTCGCGTTCACCCTGCACCACATGCAGCGACATCGCGGTTTGGCCGTCCTTGAAGGTGGTGAATTCCTGGGCACGTGCCATCGGCAGCGTTGAGTTGCGCGGGATGATCTTCTCGACCAGGCCGCCCATGGTCTCGATGCCGAGTGACAGCGGACAGACATCGAGCAACAGCCATTCGTCGCCGCTGCTGTTGCCGGCCAGCACATTGGCCTGCAAGGCGGCGCCAAGCGCGACCACCTGGTCCGGGTCGATGTCGACGAGTGGCTCGCGGCCGAAGAATTCGCGCACGGCATCGCGGGCGATCGGCATGCGGGTGGAGCCGCCCACCAGCACCACGCCGGTGATGTCGGCAGTGCTCAGTTTGGCATCGCGCAGCGCGCGCTTCGTGGCGCCCATGGTGCGGGCGATCAGCATGGCGCCAAGTTCGGCAAACTGGGCGCGCGACAGGATGGCCAGTTGCGCCTTGCCGTCGGCATGGGTGAGGGACAGGACCGAAGTCTCATGCTGCGACAGCGCCTCTTTCGCCGCGCGGGACGCGGCCAGCAGACTGCGCTGGGAACCCGGTGGCAAGGCGGCCAGGCCGTCAATGCCATGCTGCGTACAGAACCACTCGGCGATGGCGTGGTCGAAGTCGTCGCCGCCCAGGGCCGAATCACCGCCAGTGGACAAGACCTCAAACACGCCCTTGGTCAGACTGAGGATGGAGATATCAAAAGTGCCGCCGCCCAGGTCGTAAATGGCAAACGTGCCTTCCGCCGCTTTGTCCAGTCCGTAGGCAATGGCTGCAGCGGTGGGCTCGTTGAGCAGGCGCAAGACGGTGAGGCCGGCCAGACGCGCGGCGTCCTTGGTGGCCTGGCGCTGCGCGTCGTCGAAGTACGCGGGCACGGTGATCACGACGCCGGCGAGCGGGCCACCGAGCGAGACTTCGGCGCGTTCGCGCAAGGCGGTCAGGATTTCAGCCGAAACCTGCACCGGCGAGCGCTCGCCGGAGATGGTCGTGATGCCGACCATGCCGGGGGCATCGGTAAAGCGATAGGGCAAACCAGCCGAGCCTTTCAAATCCGCCAGGCTGCGGCCCATGAAACGTTTGACCGAGACGATGGTGTTTTCAGGATCTTCAGCCTGGCTCTCCTGTGCCTCGCGGCCCACCACAATGCCGTTGCCTGGCAGATAACGCACGACCGAGGGCAGCAACATGGCACCGTCCTCGTCCGGCAGCGCACGCGCCACGGCGCTCTGCACGGTGGCGATCAGCGAGTTGGTGGTGCCCAGGTCGATGCCAGCGGCCAGCCGGTGCTGGTGCGGCGCGGCGCTCTGACCGGGTTCGGCGATTTGCAGTAGTGCCATGTTGGGACCTTAGGTGAGGAGCGTGGGGGTCATGTCTTTAGACGGCGAAGCTCTCGCCACAGCCGCAGTTGGCTTTGGCGTTCGGGTTGTTGAACTTGAAGCCTTCGTTCAGGCCTTCGCGCACGAAGTCGAGTTCGGTGCCGGCCAGCATGCCCAGGCTGCGCGGGTCGACGATGACTTTCACGCCGTGAGTCTCGAAGCATTCGTCATCGGCGTTGGCCGCATCGACGAATTCGAGTGCGTAGGCAAAGCCGTTACAGCCGCTGGTCTTGACCGCCAGGCGCAGGCCGATGCCGCTGCCGCGTTTGGCCAGGGATTTCTCGACGTGGCGCGCCGCCGCAGGAGTCAAGGACACACTCATGACATCACCTCCTAAACAGAGAAAGAACTGCCGCAGCCACAGGTGGTCTGGGCATTGGGGTTTTGAATGACAAAGCGCGAGCCTTCCAGGCCATCCTCAAAGTCAACCCGGGCACCCAACACGTACTGCAGGCTCATGGCATCCACCACCAGGGCAACCCCTTCGGTGACGATTTGCGTATCGTCTTCGGCGACCTGATCGTCAAAGGCAAAACCGTAAGAGAAACCCGAGCAGCCGCCACCGGTGACGTACAAGCGCAGCTTGAGGTTGGGGTTGCCCTCCTCCACGATCAAGTCGGCCACTTTGGCGGCGGCCGAGGGGGTGAATTCCAGCTGGCTGGGCATGACGCCGGGCAGGGTGGGACTGGCAATGGTCAGAGCTGCTTCCATTTTGAATTCCTTGGTTGGGTATGCGGTGTGGCGGTGGATGGGGGGAGACTCAACGCGTGCTGGAGGCGCAGGCGGGCTGTTCGGAGACCAGGGTGCCGCCGCCGGCGGGGTGGCGCGAACGGAAGTCGGCGACCGCGGCCTTGATGGCGTCTTCGGCCAGGATCGAGCAATGAATCTTGACGGGCGGCAGGGCCAGCTCTTCAGCGATGTCGGCGTTCTTGATGGCCAGCGCCTCGTCCAGCGTGCGCCCACGCACCCATTCCGTGACCAGCGAACTCGACGCGATGGCCGAGCCGCAGCCGTAGGTCTTGAACTTGGCGTCCTCGATCACGCCTTGGGCATTAACGCGGATCTGCAGCCGCATCACATCACCGCAGGCAGGCGCGCCCACCATGCCGGTGCCGATGCTGTCGTCGCCGGCCTCGAAGGCGCCGACGTTGCGTGGGTTTTCGTAGTGGTCAACGACCTTGTCACTGTATGCCATGGAGTTCTCCGTATCGGGTGTGGGGGTGGACGGGCTGGTTGAGCCGGGACTCAGTGTTCTGACCACTGGATGGAGTTGAGATCGACGCCGGCCTGCACCATGTCCCACAGCGGGCTCATGGCGCGCAGTTTGGTGACAACCTGGGTGACTTGTTCGATCGTGAAATCAATGTCTTCAACCGTCGTGAAGCGGCCGATGGAGAAGCGCACCGAGCTGTGGGCCAGCTCGTCGCTGCGGCCCATGGCGCGCAGCACATAGCTGGGCTCCAGACTGGCCGAGGTGCAGGCCGAACCCGAGGACACGGCCACGCCCTTGATCCCCATCAAAAGCGACTCGCCCTCGACGTAGTTGAAGCTGGCATTCAGGTAGTGCACGGCCCGGTGTTGTTCGTCGCCGTTGACCACGACCGCGTCCATCTTCTGGAAGCCGGCCCAGAGCCGGTCGCGCAGCGCGCTGATGCGGGCATTGTCAGCCACCATGTTTTCGCGCGCCAGCCAGAAGGCCTCGCCCATGCCGACGATCTGGTGCGTGGGCAAGGTGCCCGAGCGCATGCCACGCTCGTGGCCACCACCATGCATCTGCGCTTCGATGCGCACGCGGGGTTTGCGCCGCACGTAGAGTGCGCCAACGCCTTTGGGACCGTAGATTTTGTGCGCCGACAGCGACATCATGTCGATCGGCAATTGATCCAGATCAATGGCGACCTTGCCCGCTGCCTGCGCGGCATCGACATGAAACAGCACGCCCTTGGCGCGGCAAATGGCACCGATGGCAGCCACGTCCTGAATGACGCCGGTTTCGTTGTTGACGAACATCACCGAGGCCAGGATGGTGTCGGGGCGCAACGCGGCTTCAAACACCGCCAGATCGAGCAGCCCGCTGGGCAGCACCGACAACACGGTGACCTCAAAGCCCTCGCGCTCCAGCTCACGCATGCTGTCCAGCACCGCCTTGTGCTCGGTCGCCAGCGTGATCAGGTGCTTGCCCTTGCCTTTGTAGAAATGGGCGGCGCCTTTGATGGCCAGGTTGTTCGACTCGGTGGCGCCCGAGGTCCAGGCGATCTCGCGCGGGTCGGCGTTGATCAGTGAACAAACCTGCTCACGGGCCAGCTCCACGGCCTCGTCGGCGGCCCAGCCGTAGGCATGGGAGCGGCTGGCGGGGTTGCCATAGATTTCCGTCAAATAGGGAATCATCTTGCTCGCCACGCGCCGATCTACCGGTGTGGTCGCCGCGTAGTCGAGGTACACAGGGGGGGCGGCGCGGAAATGGGCTTTGTCGAGGCTAGGGTCCGTCATGGCTGGCTCCTGAGAAAAGAGGTAGGTCACCCTTCCTACCGCAATTTCGGTGCCATGCGTTTTGTCGCATCAATCAAGGCTCTCGTCGCAACGATTGTTGCTTTTGTGAGCGAGCGGCATCGCATGTCCCAACGACCTTGTCTCGTTTGTCGGTAACAGCATGTTTCAGTCGCGTCCGTTGTGTCGCTTTGGGTATTTTTGGTACGTTTCTTGCACGAATTACGCCCAGAGGCCGTTGCACAGTCGCTGTGTCCCATTCCTGGTGCGTACCAGTGTCCGGGCGCGGTGTAATTTGATGTAGCAGGCCCGATGTTGCACACAACTGGGGCTCTACATGGTGAACACACAAATGACGGAAGCTCGCCGCGAGCTCAACGCGATTTATGAAGTCAGCAAGACGCTGGCCACTTCGCTGGACGTTGACAAGACCTTTCGCGAAGCCTTGAACTACCTGTTGCACGCCTTCGACTGGCGGCGCGCCTTTGTGGTGCTGGGCGAACCCGAGGGCCGGCTGCGCGGCATGTGCGCCGTCGGCCTCACACGCGAGGAACAGCAACGCCTGCAGTTCCAGTCCGGCGAAGGCATCGTCGGGCGCGTCTACGCCAACGGCATCCAGGTCATTGTGCCCGACGTGCACGCCGAGCCGCTGTTCCTCAATCGCACCGGTGGCGCCGACCAGACCCCGGGCGTGCCCGTGGCCATGCTGGTCACCCCCATTCGCGCCGACCGCCGAACCATCGGTGTGTTGGCCATTGATTGCCTCAACCCCGGCGAGCGCCGCGGCTTCTCGGACGACCTGCAGTTACTGAAAATGGTGGCCACGCTGATGGGGCAGGCGCTGCTCTTGCACCGCAGCGTCAGCGCCGCGCACAACACCATGCAGGATGAGGTGCGCCGCAAGGACAAGATGCTCAAGCCCAGCCAGCAGATTGATCAGGTGGTGGGCGTCTCCGCACCGATGCAGGAAGTTTTCGACCAGGTCCATCAGGTCGCACCGGCCCGCACCACCGTGCTGCTGCGCGGCGAGAGCGGCACCGGCAAGGAAGTGATTGCGCGCGCCATTCATAACCTTTCGCCGCGCAAGCGCGAGGCCTTCGTGCGGGTCAATTGCGCCGCGCTGACCGAGTCGCTGCTGGAGAGCGAATTGTTCGGCCACGAAAAAGGCGCCTACACCGGCGCACTGGGGCAACGCAAGGGCCGCTTCGAGCTGTCGCACGGCGGCACCTTGTTCCTCGACGAAATCGGCGACATCTCGGCCTCCTTCCAGGCCAAGCTGCTGCGCGTGCTGCAGGAGCGTGAGTTCGAGCGCGTTGGCGGCACGGCCGTGGTGAAGGTGGACGTGCGCCTGATTCTTGCCACCAATCGCAACCTGGAACGCATGGTGCAGGCCGGCGAGTTCCGCGCCGATCTCTACTACCGTATCAACGTGGTCAGCATCCAGCTGCCGCCGTTGCGCGAACGGCGCGAGGACATCCCGGCCATGGCGCAGCATTTTCTGGAGCGTTTCAACCAGGAAAATGTGCGCACCACGCAATTCAGCCCGGCCGCCATGCGCGTGCTCGCCAGCTGCTACTGGCCCGGCAATGTGCGGGAGCTGGAAAACTGCGTGGAGCGCACCGCCACCATGGCGCATGACGACGTCATCACCGACCTGGCCTTTCCGTGCCAGGGCAACCGCTGCCTGACCCAGGTGCTGCACCACATCGACCGCGAAGATGCGGTGCGCCCTGCCCGTCTGGCCGATATTCCCATCACCGAAGTGCCAATGGCACCGGCGCACCCTCATCATGAGGCCGCACCGCCATTCCCGGCCGATGTCACACCAGCCTCGGTTGCGGTCGCCGATGACGCCGCTACGGTCGACCATGATGACGCCGTGGTGCCCGACGACGGCAAGCCCGACGGCGAACGTGATCGCCTGGTCTGGGCCATGGAGCGCTGCGGCTGGGTTCAGGCCAAGGCCGCGCGCCTGCTGAAAATATCGCCACGCCAGATGGGCTACGCGCTGCAAAAGAACGGGATTGAAGTCAGAAAGTTTTGAAACCGCGTGACACCCCGAACTCGATGCCCATATTCAGCGGGTCGGGGTCGTGTTCTACGAGCGGAAAGCCTGGGGTTCATAGTTTCATCGCCGGCATTGGTGGGTGGCAGGATCAAGGTAGCTTCGCAGTGGGAGTGGTCTTTCGGCAACCTCGCCCAATTCCGGATTCAGGCTGTTTGACGCCTAGAATCGACTGAAAACAATCAGCGGTGTTTGTCGAATTCTTTATACCTGTATGAAAGTTTGAAAAAACCGCCAAAACCAAGGCTGCCAGCCGTTCTCAGGAGGAATTCATGACCAGTTTATCCCGCAGGTTTTGCGGTATACATTACGTTATGCAACACAAACCTGATTCGGAGAGTTCATATGTCTTTTGAAGATTCCCAGCAGACTGAACGCGTGACCCATGCAACATTGGTGTTCGAGCGCGAGGTTCCCACGACCGTCGAGAAGGTATTTGCAGCTTTCGAAAACGCAAAAATTCGGTCGGAGTGGAGTGCGCCATCAGACACCGCCACCATCATCTATGACCAAGAAGATTTTCGAGAAGGAGGCGAGGATCGTTACCGTTGCGGCTCTAAATCTAACCCCAACATTCACGGTACTACCCGCTACCTTGAAATCATCCCAGATCGTAGAATTGTCTCCAGCGAGACGATCTCGATGGATGGAAAGCGCCTCTGCGCTTCACTTATTACTCTTGAACTTGCGCAATCTGGCAGCAGAACAAAGCTACGAAGCACCAGCCAAGTTGCGTCATTCATTGGTCAGGACATGATCAAGGGAACTGAGACCGGAAACAATGGTTCACTGGATAGCCTGGTCAACTACTTTTCCAGAGATCAAGCGTGAATCGTGTGCTTTGGGCGCGAGTGCTGCATAACCTGTTGCTCGTCACGGACACGCAGCAGCAGGTTGCCGCTTCACGGCGCATGCTGCGTGCCCGACAGCGCCGACGTTAGGTCGCTCAATTACCCACATGCACTCCACCGATTCCAAAGACAACGCAGGTGTGATTGCACCCGCTCCTGTCCTGTACGGCGCAGCCCTCGCCATCGGGCTTGCAGCGGAGCAAATTGCACCAACCCAATTGCTGTCGTTTCCGATCAGTGCTTGGCTAGGGGCTGCCTTCATCGCAGTCGCCGTAGCCATAGTGGCCTCAGCATTCAAGGCCCTCGCTCAAGCGCACACAGCTTTCGATGCACGGAAGTCCACCACCAGGATTGTCACAACCGGAGCGTTCCGCCTCAGTCGCAATCCAACGTACTTGTCCCTCACGCTCCTGCTCATCGGCGTCGCGTTCGCAACCTCGTCGCTCTGGGTGTTGGTGTCGGTCATTCCGGCCGTCGCGGCAACTCAGTGGGGCGTAATCCTACGAGAAGAGCGTTACCTCAAAGCAAAGTTCGGTGAAGGCTACAGTAGCTATGCCTCGAAGGTTCGTCGTTGGCTGTGACGCAGCGACCTAACTCAAACGTTAACTGGCATGAAAAAGGTCCTTTGGCCAACAATCTGGTTAGCGGCAATCGCTTTACTCGCAGCGGGCCTTGCTGCGATTTCAGAAATAGGTTTCTGGTGGTCATTCTTGATCGTTGCCGGTGCAATCCTCATCAACGGATGGGTGGCAACTTTTGAAGATGATCTACCGGGCAGCTTTAACAATCCCGATGGCACATCTACACCCCGTTACGCGATTGTTGCGGGTTGGGGTTTTCGGGTTCTAGGCGCTGTGCTTGCGCTCTTGTGCATTGGTGTGCTGTCCCTTCACTTCTTCGGTTCACCATGACGCCACGACCAGTTAACCTGTTGATCGAATGGACCACCAACGGCGACCTACACTGCCGCCATTCTTCAACAGTGAGTGCGCCGTTGTCTTCCACTCATCGCCAACGTTGGGCACTATAGAGCATTACGTCCAGATGCCACTCAAATACTTTGCCTCCTTGGGAACCGCCAAGATTGTGCTCTGGTGCTATCTCATCTGGTATCTCGTCACGGTGGTCAACCACTTTGATCCGTCGCCAGCAATTTGGCTCAACTCTCTCGGTATCAGTGCCGTCATCGGCATCGCGCTCGTCCTGAGCGTTGGTGGTCAAGCCCTTCGCGTCGCCGATCGTTGGCAAACCATTCGCCTATTTCTCATGCCATTCTGCGTATCCAGCTTTTCATCCCTGATCAAGGGGCATGGCTTCGTTCTCATCGTGCCGCCCAATCGCTCGGAACAACTCGTCTCATTCGGGGCTTGCGCCGCGTTCCTGCTTGTCGTCTTGGTTCTCAAGAGAATCAATCGCGTGGTGCACGCCCAGCCAGGCGCTTCAGCTGCCCGACCACCTTTGTCATCTTTGTCGCATCACGGACAGCAGACCCTGAAATAGCGCGGCATCCCGGCAACGCCTGTGTGCCACATGCTACAAAGCCAAGGCAAAACCACCGGTTTTCGGGTGGCATGAATATAGCTATAGAACCCTTATGCGGCCATGGTCGGTCGCGAAAAGGGTTTCCATGCACGCAAGCGCAAACACCGGTTCATTGCCAGCTACGACTTATGTCAGTATCGGCCAGATCAAATCACTTGGGGCCGCACTCGAACTGCCGAAAAGCAGTGGTGGCTGCGATACGCTCGATGACGAAAGCAAGGCCACTTGCGGAACGTCAGCCGGCCCGGACGACATGCCGCAAGAGATCTGGGACAAGGTCAAGAACCACCCTTGCTACTCCGAAGAAGCCCACCACCACTACGCCCGCATGCACGTTGCCGTCGCGCCGGCCTGCAACATCCAGTGCAACTACTGCAATCGCAAGTACGACTGCAGCAACGAGTCGCGCCCCGGCGTGGTCTCGCAGAAACTCACGCCCGAGCAGGCCGTCAAGAAGGTCGTGGCCGTAGCCAGCGAGATTCCGCAGATGACGGTGCTAGGCATCGCCGGCCCCGGTGATGCACTGGCCAACCCGAAAAAGACTTTCGACACCTTCCGCATGTTGCAGGAGCAGGCGCCTGACATCAAGCTGTGCATGTCCACCAACGGCTTGGCATTGCCGGAGCTGGTCGATGAAATCTGCCAGTACAACATCGACCACGTGACTATCACCATCAACATGGTGGACCCGGCGGTGGGCGAAAAGATCTATCCCTGGATCTTCTGGAACCACAAGCGTGTCACCGGCTACGAAGCCTCCAAGATCCTGCACGAGCAGCAGATGAAGGGCTTGGAGATGCTCACCGCGCGCGGCGTGCTGACCAAGATCAACTCGGTGCTGATCCCCGGCATCAACGACGAACACCTGATCGAAGTGAACCGCGAGGTGAAGAAGCGCGGCGCCTTCCTGCACAACATCATGCCCCTGATCTCCGAAGCGGAGCACGGCACCGTGTTCGGCCTGACCGGCCAGCGCGGCCCGTCGGCTTCCGAGCTCAAGGCGGTGCAGGACGCCTGCATGGGCGGCGCCAACCTGATGCGCCACTGCCGCCAGTGCCGTGCCGATGCCGTTGGCCTGCTGGGTGAAGACCGCAGCGAAGAGTTCACCATGGACAAGCTGGAGCAGATGGAAGTCGTCTATGACCTCGACAAGCGCAAGACCTACCAGGACAAGGTCGAAGTCGAACGCCAGGCCCAGCATGCCGCCAAGCAGGAAGCATTGGCCACAGCCAGCGCAATGACGGTCGGCGACGACCTCCAGGTCCTGGTCGCTGTGGCCACCAAGGGTGGCGGTCGTGTCAACGAGCACTTTGGTCATGTCACCGAATTTCAGGTGTTCCAGGTCTCCTCTACGGAGGCGCTGTTTGTGGGCCACCGCCGGGTCGACCAGTATTGCCAGGGCGGCGAGGGTGACGACGAACAACTGCCCTCGGTCGTGCGCGCCATCAACGACTGTCACGCGGTACTGGTGGCCAAGATTGGCGCCTGCCCGAAAGACGACCTCACCGCAGCTGGCATCGAAGCCGTCGATCAGTATGTGGGCGAGTTCATTGAAAAAGCCGCGTTGAGCTGGTTCAACGACTACCGCAGTCGTGTCGCCAGCGGCGCGGTAACGCACCAGAACCGCGGTGACGCCCAGATTCGTCAGGGCGCTTTTACCAGCGTTGCCGAAGCAGCCTGAAGTTACACATCTATTACCCACCATAAAGGAGAGCCACCATGCCACTCAAAATCATCGCGTCCACCTGCACCGCTTGTTCCGCCTGCGAGCCGGAATGCCCTAACGTCGCCATCCGCGAAAAAAATGGCACCTACGTCATTGACGTCAAAAAGTGCACCGACTGCGAGGGTCACTTTGACGAACCCCAGTGCATCGCCGTGTGCCCCGTCGACGGCTGCATCGTCAAAGCCTGACCCTTCATCACCAGAGACCTTCAACATCATGTTGCCCAACGTCACCATCACCCCCGCCGCGGCGAAGTTCATCAACCGCATCGTGCGTTTCTCCGGTCTGCCCGCCGGCGCGGGCTTGCGCCTGGCCGTGACCCCGGGCGGCTGCTCCGGCTACTCGTCCGAGTTCAGCGCCGAAGCCGCGCCGGCGGCGGGCGAGCAATTGCTGGAGGTCGGTGGCGTACGCCTGTTTCTGGGTGCCGAGAGCCGCTTGATGCTACAAGGCATCACGATTGACTTCACCGAGACCGCCACCCAGTCGGGCCTGTCCTTCATCGACCCGAACAAGGAAGCCTGTGCTTGCAGCACTGCCGAGACGGCGCCCAAGGTCGGCGTGACCAAGATCGAAATCAGCGCCATTGGTCGCGGCCGTCCGGCTGCGCCCATTCTGGCCTCCTGAGCAAAGCAGGCATCACCATGGATGCGATCAACCCTGGCTTTGATGACGACTGGTCGGCCTTTGCCGCCAGCGCCCTCGGCGGGGGCTTGAGCCCGCAAGTGGAGGCGCTGATTCAGCAAGCCGGGCTGCTGCGCCATCGTCCGCTGGAGGCGCTGCCCTTGCTGCAGCAGGCTCGCGCCGCTGCGCCAAGCCACCCGTCGCCTTTGATCGCGCTCTATCGCTTTTACTTCTATGGCCACCAATTGACCCAGGCCCGCGCCGTGGCCGAAGATGCGCTGGCCATTGCGCGCACTGCCTTGGGCTCCAATTTTGGCGATGAGGCGCCCTGCGACGACGCGGCACGCCACGACGCTGCCGTGCGCTTTTATCTGTTCACACTGAAAGGCCTGGCTTATCTGAACCTGCGCCTGGGCGACCTGGACGAGGCACGCCTGATGCTGGGTGAATTGCGCCGGCTTGACCCGCAAGACCGTGTTGGCGGCGCCTTGCTGTCGCACGTCCTCGTTCGCCACGAAAAGGGGGATGACACTGAAACCGGAACGGCCTACCCGGTACGCGGCTGGAGCGGCACCGGGCCGCGCGCATGATGAACGCCGCCGTCATCACCCCCACCCCGCGCGTTGGCAATCTGCGCGCGCCGGCGGGCGACATCCCGTCGCAGCACTGGCAGGGCGGGCCGGTCAACTGCGGCAATTGCTGCTACATCGATCTGCGTGCACTGCCCGGCGAGCAGGGTTGCGAACCCGGCCATGCCTGTATGCAGGATGTTTATGCGCTACGCATTGACCGCTTTTTCCGCTGGCATCCGGCACGGGGCGATGAACAACTGACCCATGCCTATTTTGAGGTGCGGGCCATCGCCGCGCGCCACGCCAGCGTGTTTCGCCTGCCCACCTTGATTGACGACCCGGATGAAACGGTGCGCCTGCAGATCGCGCTGCGCCTGCCACTGGCGCAACTGATACGGCTGGCCAAGGACCCCCACCGCGAGGTGCGCATCCGTGTCGCGCAGCGCCTCGCACCCATCGCACTGGCAGCGCTACGGGATGACCCGGATTACGGCGTGCGTGAGCTGGTCGCGCTGCGTCTGCCGCTCGCCATATTGCCGACCATGGCGACGGACGCTGACCGCGCCGTGCGCATGCGCGTCGCACAGCGCCTGGAGATGCCTGCGCTCTTGCGCATGGCGGACGACAGCGCGCCGGAGGTGCGCCGCATTGTGGCCGAGCGCCTGCCCGCGCCGCTGCTGTCGCGCCTGGCCAGTGATGCCGACTGGCGCGTGCGCTGGGAAGTGGCGCAACGCGCCGATGCCGCCACGCTGGACACGCTGCGTAATGACGAAGATGAGGAAGTGCGCCAGACCGTACGAGAACGGCAGGCGCGTGAAATAACCCGGATTGGAGGTGCCCATGGCTGATATCAACCGCGACGATGATGTGATCGAACTGGCCTCCCCGCCCCGCTTCAGCTACGGCGAGCGGGTGGTGGCGCGTTCGGTGGTGCGTAACGACGGCACCTACAACGGCAAAGACATCGGCGAGGTGCTGGTGAACAAGGGTGAGATCGGTTACGTCATCAACATCAATACCTTTCTGCAGCAGTTCTACATCTACGCGGTGGACTTCGTCGATTCCGGCCACCGCGTCGGCATGCGCGCCAAGGAGCTTTGCACGCTGGACAACCTGCCCGACGACGTGCTGGAGCAGCTGGGGGGTAAATCCGCCGCGCTGCAAGGACTCGGAAACGCCACGCCACTTGAGGAGAAGCCATGAATGCAATGACCGGTATCGAACCCCGTGAACCTGCTTATGCCTGGGGCCAGCGCGTCATTGCGCTGGACGACCTGGTGAACGACGGCAGCTACCCCGAGCGCCCGGTGGACGCGATGCTGGCCGCACGCGGCTCGATCGGCGAAATCGTCAACATCGGCCATGCGCAAGACTTGAACGAACCGGTGTACCTGGTGCAGTTCGAGGGCTGCGTGGTCGGCTGCCTGGAAATTGAACTGGTTCCCGCGCCGCATGGCCTGCTGCCCGAGACTGGGGAGCTGATGTGAACATGACGGCTGCTGCTGTGACTGCACCAGCCAGCGGCCAGGTGCGGGACCTGATGCAGCACCGCCTGGAGCGGGCGCTGCGGGAGCGCGTGCGCTACCGCTATGTGCAGCCGCTCGTGTTGCGTGAGGGTGAGAACTTTCGCATCCAAAGCCCGTGCTGCTCGCGCAATGTGGACCCCAGTGGCGGCCTGATCGATATCGCGTTGCTGATCCCACATACAGGAGGCAACTGGTGCCTGTGTGCGCGTGACCATGTCAACAACACGTGGGTCTCGCGCTTTCAGGATGAGCCGCTGGACGTCTTGCTGGACCTGCTGTGTGTCGACGACGAACGCCAGTTCTGGCCCTGAACTGCATCGCGGCCATCACCATGATTTACCTCGACCACAACGCCACCACGCCGCCCGCACCTGCGGTCATCGCGGCCATGCTGCCGGTGCTGTCCAACCTGTGGGCCAACAGCTCGTCGCAGCACGGGCCGGGGCAGGAGGCCAAGCGCGCGTTAGGCACTGCGCGCGCCACCGTGGCACGCGTATTGGGCTGCAAACCGGTCGAAGTCATCTTTACCAGCGGCGCCACCGAATCCAACCACATGGCGGTGCGCGGGCTGCTCGCCATGGCCGCTCCCGGCCGTCGTCGCGTCGTGTTCAGCAGTGTTGAGCATGCGGGCCACTTGCGCCTGGCGCGTGCGCTTGCCGACAGCGGTGTTCAAGTGGACTTCATGCCCGTGCTGGCGAACGGCACGCTCGATCTGCCGGCGGCAAAAGCGCTGATTGGCCCGGACGTGGCCCTGGTCTCGCTCATGGCGGCCAATAACGAGACCGGCGTGCTGATGCCGGTGAATGAGGTCGCGGCACTCACGCAGGCCGCCGGGGCGCTGTTGCATGTGGACGCCACCCAGTTCATCGGCAAGCTGCCGTTTAATTTTTCCAGCTTGGGTGCGGACGCGGTGTCGCTGTCGGCCCACAAGCTGCAGGGCCCCAAGGGCGTGGGCGCGCTGTTGTTGCGCCAAGGCATCCCTTTTGCACCGCAAACGCTGGGCAGCCAGGAACGCGGTCGGCGCGGCGGTACCGAGAACCTGGCCGGGATCGTCGGATTGGCGGCGGCGCTGGAGCTGTTGGGTGATATCGGCCTGGAGGCCGCGCGTTTAACCATGCTGCGCGACACGCTTGAAAGCGGACTAGCCCGCGCACTGCCAGACACCCACATCTGGTGCCAAAACGTGGCCCGCCTGCCCGGCACCAGTTATCTGCGCTTTGGCCAACTGTCGGTTGATGTGGTGTTGCAGCGCCTGGAGCGCCTGGGCGTGGCGGCATCCAGCGGCGCGGCCTGCTCCTCCGGCGGCAGTGAACCCTCGCATGTGCTGACGGCCATGGGTGTGCCGGCCGAAGAAGCGCTGGCCGCCGTACGCCTGTCGCTGGGCCGCACCAGCACCCTTGAAGACGTGAGCTACCTGTTGAATGCGCTGCCGCCCTTGTTGGCGCCGCTGCTGCATGAAGAAATATTGACTGCTCCTTAAAGCGAACCTTGAACCCATGTTTACACCCCACAGGAGCCGATGATGAAACTGATGATCCGCAAAGACAGCAAGGGCACCTTGACTGGTTATGTGCCCAAAAAAGATCTGGAGGAACCCATTGTTTCCATGGTCAACCCCGGCATGTGGGGCGGTCTTGTGACACTGGGCAACGGCTGGCAGTTCGATCTGCCGGCCATGCCCGCCGACACGCCACTGCCCATCACGGTAGAAGCGCGTCGCATGCCGCTGACTGAGGACGCTGGAGATTAATCATGGCACTCACCCCTGACTATCTGCGCAGCGCTTGTGAAGTGATCGGTGCCGCGTCCACCTTGTGCGACGCGGCGTCGATTCTGCGGGCGCGCGACCCGGCCCTGCGCGTTGTGCTGGTGGACGCGATGGACATGCGCGATGAAACCCCGGCCCAGTGGCTGGGCTCGCGCCGGGTCTACCTGGCCACCTCCAACGGCCATTGCTGGTCCATCACCGAACAACCTGAAGAAGCGACGGCGCTGATTCTCACGCAGGACTGACCATGGAAATCGATGCCATCTCCCTGTTTGAACCCGAGTGCGGTGGCCGCGAGATTGAGCTCGTCTGTGCCGTGCTGCAGTCGACGCGCTGGGGCGACGGCCCCATGCTTGAATCGTTTGAACAAGCCTTTGCCGGCTGGGTCGGACGCAAGCACGCGGTGGCCGTCGGCAGTGGCACGCTCGGTGTCTGGATTGCACTGCGCGCCATGGGCATTGGCCCCGGCGACGAGGTCATCTGCACCTCACACGCCTGGCACCAGGTGGCACAAGCCATCACCTTGACCGGCGCCACGCCGGTGTTCGCCGACATCAACTACTGGACCGGCAGCCTGAGCCCCGAAAAAGCCGCACTCAAGATCAGCCCCCGTACCCGCGCCATCCTGGCCGGCAACACCAACGGCCACCCGGCCGACTGGGAGCCGTTGCGCGCCTTGGCCGATGCGCATGAATTGGCGCTCATTGAAGACAGCAGCGAGGCCCTGGGCTCGCGCTACAAGGGCCAAACCGTGGGCACTTTCGGCGACGTTTCGGTGTTCGATTTCTCGGCGCCCTCGGCCCTGTGCACCGGCGAAGGCGGCATGCTGGTCACCGATGACGATGAACTGGTGCATGAGCTGCGTTACCTGCGCCAGCGTCGCATTGCTGACCGCAACTCGGTCTCGGTCGGCTCCCGGGTGCCCCTGCAGGCCGGCATGAGCGAGCTCACCGCCGCACTGGGCCTGGCCCAGCTGGCCGGTCTGGATGAACGTCTGGCCCAGCGTCTGGAGGTGGTGGCCTGGTACCAGGAGCACATGCAGAGTTTTGAAGGCGTCAAGCCGCCCTACATCAGCGAGGACGTGGACGAAGTGCACTGGATGCTTTATGTGGTGCACCTGGGCAAACGTTTTTCGGGCAGTTCCCGGGCCCAGATGATCGACGACCTGCACTCGTCTGGCATCGAAACCGTCGCCTACAGCCATCCGCTGCACCAGCAGTTTTTCTACATGAACACAGGCGATGGCATCGGCCGCCAACGCGGCCAACTGCTGCGCGACACCGACCGCATCGCTGACCGCGCGTTGGCGCTGCCGCTGCACACCCAGCTTGATGAAATCCAGGTCAAGTACATCGTCACAACGCTCAAGGACACCGCGACCAACGTGGGTGCCGGGGCGGCTATTTACCTTTAAGGACCAGACCATGACTGCTTCGAACCACGACTTGATCAACGAGATCGCCCGCAGCCTCGACACGGGTGCCATCATTCCCTATCTCGGCCCCGATATGCTGTCGCTGTGCAACGACCTCCAGGTACCCGCCACGCCCCAGGCGCTGGCCGAGAGCATGACCGGCAAGGTCAGCGTACCGCACAAGATCCGCAAGCGCCTGACCCAGGCCGCGCAGTTCATCGAGAACTTCAAACACCGCAAGTCGGTGGTGCATCTCATGAACGAAGCTTTTGCCAGCACGCCCGCGCCCTCGCCTCTGCATCTGGCCCTGGCCGGCAGCGGCGCCGGACTGTGGGTCGACACCTGGTATGACGACACCTTTGCCGCCGCGCTGGCGCAGCTGCCGGCCAAGGGCAGTTGGGCGCAGGTGCAGGGCCTGTCGCAGTCCGAGCACTTCGGCCAGTGGACCGGCGTCTACGACGAAGATGGCGCTTTGCTGGCAGAGCTGCCAAACGATGTCGCACGCCTTCTCTACAAGCCCATCGGCAGCCACGGCCCGGTCGGCAACTACCTGGTGTCGGACAGCGATTACGTCGAGGTACTGACCGAGATTGACATCCAGACGCCGATTCCGGCAGCGGTGCAGGCCTGGCGCAGTGGCCGCAACTTCCTGTTCCTGGGCTGTCGTTTTGACGACCAGCTGACGCGCTGCTTTGCGCGCCAGATCATGAAGCGTTCCTCCGACCGCCATTGGGCCGTGCTGCCTGACGAACCCACACGCATGGAGGCACGCTTTTTGCAAGAGCAGAACATCACCCGCATCGACATGCCGCTGGCGCAGTTTGCCGATGCCTTGATGGACGCCATGCAACCGGCCCTCGCCGCCTGACACTTTTCCCTTGTTTCCCTTCCTTTCCCAACTCACTCAAAAATCATCATGACAACACTCTCTACCCCTGACGCGACACAAACCACCATGGTTACCATGACCGTCATGCCTTCCGGCAAGTCCTATGAAGTTGCCACCGGCACCACCTTGCTGAAGGCCCTGCAAGCCGCCGGCGAGCCGATCAAGAGCAAATGCGGTGGCGAAGCCAAGTGCGAAACCTGCCACGTCTTCGTGTCTTCGGGCCGCAAGACCCTGTCCAAGATCAAGCCCGCAGAAAACGAAAAACTCGACGGCATGGTCGGCATCAGCTCCAACTCCCGGCTGGCTTGCCAGGCAGTGATCGGTACCGAGCCGATCACCGTGGAATTGATTGCCTGACGCCGACCATGGCCGAGCCGATACCCTTCCCCGTGAGCCGGGTGTTTGATGTCGCCATCGTCGGCGCCGGCCTGTGCGGCTTGGCGCTGGCGCGCCAACTGATCGCGCGCGGCCTGGATGTGCAAGTGATCGAGGCACGCGAACGTTTAGGCGGGCGCGTGTACACCGAGCACTGCCAAGCCACCGGTCAGGCGCTGGACCTCGGCCCCACCTGGTTCTGGCTTGACACCGAGCCGCGCATCACCGCGCTGCTGACCGAACTGGGCCTGGCCAGCCAGCCCCAGCATGACCCGGGCGATGCGCTTTGGCTCACCGACCCCAACCGCGAACCCGAACGCCGCGTCGAGCCCGGCGGCGTGCATGTCGGCGCCCACCGCATCGAAGGCGGTTCGGCCCGTCTGGTCGAAGCCCTGGCGGCCGCACTGCCGGACGGCTGCGTGCGTATCGGTGTGGCGCTGCAAGCGCTACGCGACCGGGGCGCATTCATCGAGTTGCTGCCAACCATCGGACACCCCTTGCGGGCACGCCAGGTGGTGCTGGCACTTCCACCGCGCCTGGTGCACGAGCGACTTCAATTTGATCCACCGCTGCCCGCCGCCGTGTCGGAGGCGCTGGCCGCCACACCGACCTGGATGGCGGCGCAAGCCAAGTCGCTGACGACGTTTGCGCAGCCGTTTTGGCGCACGGCAGGTCACTCCGGCAACGCCTTTGTGCGCCATGCCCAGGCCGTGCTGGGCGAGGTGTTTGATGCCAGTGAAGGTAAAGCCGGCAAAGATCACGCAGGCACCGGCCACGCCGGCGCCCTGGGCGGCTTTGTCGCCTTGAACGCGGCGCAGCGCGACAACTTCAAACGCGGCCTGCCGCTGCTGATCGACAGCCAGCTGGCGCAACTTTTTGGCCCCGAGGCGCAGGGCGGCCACCCCTTCCTGCAAGACTGGGCCGAAGAACCCTGGACCTGCAGCGCCACCGACCGCGCCAACCCGCCCGAGCCCCCGCAGGCCGACCCCGTGTTGCGCCAGCCGCTGTGGGCCGGCCGTGTGTTTCTGGGCGGCAGCGAAACAGCGGCGCATGGTGCCGGCCACATGGAAGGCGCACTCGAAGCGGCCGACCGCATCGCCCATGCCTTGGCCCGACCCCAGGTGAGCGCCAGCAGCGCACCGATGAGAAGAACCCTGCATCTGACGCGGCCTGCTGACAGCACACGGGCCGAGGCCATTGGGACGTTTGCGGCCAGCGTGCTGGCGCTACGGGGACGGGCGCCGGAACGCTATCGCCTGCACCTCACCCGGCTGTTGTCGAGCCAGCAGTCCGAGCTGCTCACGCAGCGCGCCTTGCTGGCTGCGGCCGACCAGGTCTATAGCGAAACGCTGGCACGCCTGGACCAGCTGCTACCGGCGCTGGATGCGGCCAGCGCCGAGGTGGCCAGCGGCCGCCATGCACTGACCACCACGCTGCTGGCGCCTTTTGAGGGCTGGAACAAGGGCTTGCTGGACGCTGCACTGAGTTTTAACGGCACCTCCTGTGCGCTGTCCAACTTCCCGCAGGAACACCAGCCTGACGCCGAGACGCTGCGCGCCATCACGCTCGACCTGGCGGCGGCCTGGCGCGAGTTCGCACTTGAACTCAACACCCGGCTGCTGGTGGCCGCCAGCAGTGCGGCCATTATTTAAAGACCCATGACGCACATCATCAACACGGCCCTGCTGGGCCTCATCGAACAGGCCGGCACGGCAGTCGCCACGCTGGTCGAAGGGCTGGAACGGGACGAACTGCTGCGCTCGCGCCTCACCCGCGTCGAGGTGCTGCGCCAATTGAAAACCTTGGCCGACAGCGTTGGCCAGCTTGAACCCGCGGCGCGCTCCGAGATGCCGGAGCTGGACTGGACCGGCTGGGAC
Source organism: Rhodoferax ferrireducens (assembly GCF_003347515.1). Lineage (GTDB taxonomy): Bacteria > Pseudomonadota > Gammaproteobacteria > Burkholderiales > Burkholderiaceae_C > Rhodoferax. Next base: position 115,587 of record NZ_QEII01000297.1, read on the forward strand.
GCCATGCGCCCACGCTTTTCCGGGCCGGCGGGTCAATCGCTGGACGAGGCGCTGTGGTTCGCCTGCGCATCGCTGGTGCCCGCCACCCTGCTGTGGCTGCGCGTTTACCAACAGAGCCAGCCGACCCAGTTTCGAATGGCACCGTGAGCATGGTGCTGGCAGACCGCTGCGTCATGCCCGAGGCGATGCGGGCTTTGGCGGCACCGCGATTCGGCGCGCTCAGCGCACCTTTTATGCAGCCGGTGATCGCGCGGCCGCTGCCCAACCCACAGTTGTTGTACCTGAATACCGGCTTGGCGCAAGACCTCGGCCTGGACCGGTCATGGGGTGACAGCCCGGCCGCGCTGCCCTTGCTCGCCGGCAATGCGCCGTGGCCAGGACAGACCGCCTTCGCCAGCGCCTATGCCGGTCATCAATTTGGCGCCTGGGTGCCCCGGCTCGGTGATGGCCGCGTGCTGACCCTGGCCGAATGGCAGGCGCCCGATGGCGGGCCGGTCGAGCTGCAACTCAAGGGCGCCGGCCCCACGCCTTACGCGCGCGGCAGCGACGGTCGCGCCACGCTGCGCTCCTCGATACGCGAACTGCTGGCGTGCGAAGCGCTGCATGCGCTGGGCGTGCCGACCACGCGCGCCCTGGCGCTGGTCGGCTCCAGCCTGGCGGTGATGCGCGACGAGCCGGAAGCCGCCGCCGTGCTGAGCCGCACCGCCCCCTGTTTTGTGCGTTTTGGCCACTTTGAATTTCACGCCCGCCATGGCTCGCCGCAACAGCTGGCCGCCCTGGCCGATCACGTCATCGAACATCACTTTCCCTATCTGGTGCAGCAGCCGCAACGCCATGCCGCCTGGCTGGCCGAGGTGATTGAACTCACGGCCGCGCTGTTCGCCCACTGGCAGACGCTGGGCTTTTGCCACGGCGTGCTCAACACCGACAACCTGTCGGTGCTGGGCCTGACGCTGGACTACGGCCCCTATGGTTTCATGGAACGTTTTCGGCCGCACCATGTGTGCAACGCGTCCGATCATGAGGGGCGTTATGCCTACACCGCGCAACCGACCATCGGGCGCTGGAACTGCGCGCGCCTGCTGGAGGCCTGCCTGGGCCTGCTCGACAAGCAGCCCGAAATGGCCCGCGAACAGGCTGCGGCGCTGCTGCTGTACTACGACGAGATCTACCGGAGTGAAGTGATGCGCCGCTGGCGCGCCAAGCTCGGACTGCGCGAGGTCCGTGCCGGGGATGCCGGCCTGCTGAACCGCTGGCTCACACTGCTGCAGCGCGGCAAGGCCGATTTCACGCTGGCCTTTCGCAACCTCGCCGGCGCCATTCAAATAGACCCGGCCGAGACTCTGATCCTGCTGCCGCCCGGACAGGATGCCGCGTTGGGCGACTGGCTGAATGACTGGCGCGCCCGCCTGGCGAGCGAAGGCGCTGTGCCGACTGAGCGGGCGGCTGCGATGCGCCGCGTCAATCCCCGTTACGTGCTGCGCAACCACCTGGCCCAGGCGGCGATTGAGGACGCGCAGCGCGGCTCAAGCACGAAACTTCAGCGCCTGCTGGCCGTGCTGGCCCGGCCATTTGACGAGCAGAAAGGCGCAGAACACTATGCAGCGCCGCAGCGGGAGGGAACAGAGCTGGAAGTGGGGTGTTCGGCTTAGAGGCGCGCGAACAGTGCTACATATTACATAGCTACTTACGCATACTGCATGCGGGCTAGAGTCTGGTTTTGTATAAATCAGGACCAACACATGCCAGCAACCGAACTCATCGTCACATCGGTTGGCAAAGTTGATGACAAAGAATTGCCGGTTCAAAAACCAATCCACTGTCCTCAAGATCACGTAGCCTGTGTCTACCATCCAATCGGTTGCGTCATGGCTTCCAACCATGACCCCAACAGGCCCGCCTCCGGGTCTGCTGCCTGCCCCCTCAATGCGTCTCTTGTGAGTACATGACACGACAGCAAGAATTGGCACAGTTAATGCATCCAATCTTGGATACAAGATTGGATGCATTAAAAGGATGCCACCCACAACTTCCCCTCATAACTGCCAGGTGCAGGCCTGGATTTCCCGCTGTGACAAGCCGCTTCTTCAGAGTGCCAGCGGTCCGCTGGCGGGCCTGCGTTTTGCGGTCAAAGACAACATGGATGTGGCGGGTTTGCCCACCACCGCCGCCTGCCCGGCGTTCAGCCACACCGCTGCAACGCATGCCGTCGTGGTGCAAAAACTGCTCGATGCCGGTGCATCGCTGCTGGGGAAAACCAACCTGGACCAGTTTGCCTGCGGCCTCAACGGCACGCGCTCGCCAGCGCAAAGCGTGGACTGCGCCTCGATTTTTGCCCGCACCGTGGCGGTGGCCGCCAGCGTGTTGCAGGCCAGCATGGGCTATGACCCGCTCGACCCCTACTCGCGCAAGTTGTCTTTGGCCACACAGGCCTGGGCTGGCAATTTCCGCTTTGGCGTGCCGTCGGCGCTGGAATTTTTTGGCGACACCGCGGCACAAGCTGCGTTTGCGCAGGCCGTGCAGCGCCTGGTGGCCATGGGCGGCACGCCCGTGTCCATTGACTCGAACCGACGTGCTTGAGCAACACTGATAGAGTTCTTCCCGATGCATACGCCGACCCGACCACCTGCCCCTGGCCCCGAAAAAACGGCGCACCGCTCGCGTGCTGATGACGTGTATGAACAGCTCAAGCGTGACATTGGCGAGTTCAAGCTGGTACCGGGTGACCGCTTCACGGAAAACGAGATCAGCGAACGCCTGGGCGTGTCCCGCACGCCGGTTCGCCAGGCGCTGTTCCGCTTGCAGCAGGAAGGCTATGTCGAGGGGCTGTTTCGCAGCGGCTGGCGCGTGCTGCTTTTTGATTTCGACCAATTCGAGCAACTCTACGACCTGCGCATGGTGCTGGAGACCACGGCGGCGCACCGCCTGTGCGAGGACGGCCTGCACCCCAGCGCACCTGTGAACCATGCCTTGCGCGATGAACTGATGGCGATCTGGCTGGTGCCGGAGGCGCAGCGCAACACGGACGCCGTGCAGGTGAGCCAGTGGGACGAGGCCTTTCATGGCGCGTTGGTGGCGGCGGCGGGCAACGCCGAGATGGCGCGTGTGCACCGGGACGTGACCGATCGCATCCGCATCATCCGCCGGCTTGACTTCACCAAACAGGCCCGCATTGAAGCCACTTACGACGAGCACGCCAAGATCCTCAAGGCCATCCAGCACAAGCGCGGCGACCAGGCGGCCATGCTGTTGCGCGCGCACATCGAGACCAGCCAGGCCGAGGTGCGCAAGATCACCCTGCATCAGGTGCATCTGGCGCGGCAGGGCGGCATGCGCTGAGCGACAAATGAAACCGGGCTTCACTCTTGCCGCCCGTTTGACGGGTGTCACCTTGTTGTATGCCGCCGCGGCGATAGGAGGGCTGATGTATGCCGTTGTCGGCAGCACGGTCACGCTGGTCTGGGCGCCGAGCGGGATCGCGCTGGCTGCGCTCCTGGCCTATGGCTACCGCCTGTCTTTCGGAATTGCTCTGGGTGCCTTTCTGGCGAATGCATGGACCGGCATACCGCTTGCCGCCGCCGCAGTCATCGCCATGGGGAACACCCTGGAGGCCTTGGTCGGCGCATTTCTCCTGGTTCGCCTGGCCCGCTTTCGCAATGCCCTGGACCGACGTCGGGACGTATTCGCATTAATCGTGCTGGCCGCCATTTTCAGCACGATGTTGAGCGCTTCTATCGGCGTGGCCACCCTGGCCCTGGGTGGCATCGTGTCCCTGGGAAACTACGCCACGGTGTGGATGAAATGGTGGTTGGGGGACATGATGGGGGTGCTGGTGGTGGCACCGCCCCTGCTGGTCTGGCTCAGCCGGACGCGTCCGGCCCTGTCGACCCCGAAAGCGGTCGAGGCCTTGTGCCTGGTGGCGGCACTGGTGCTGGTTTGCCACAAGATTTTTGGCGCGCCGGAATTGGCCGTTCATGGCTACTACCCTGCGTCGCTCGCCGTCTTTCCGTTCATCATTTGGGGCGCGCTGCGCTTTGGCCCGTGGGGCGCCAGCCTGGTCACGCTGGTTGTCTCGATACTGGCGATTTGGGGCACGACCCGGGGAACCGGACCGTTCGTGGTCGACCAGCCCGTGGACAGCCTGATGCGCTGGTGCGCCTTCGCCATCGTCGTGGCGGTGACCGGCCTCCTGCTGGCCGCCTCCGTGGCCGAGCAGCGGCGCGCGCAGGCGGAGCTCAAAAGCTCGCATGACGGCCTGGAACAACGGGTGAAGGAACGCACGCAAGATATTGCCGAGATCAATACCGACCTGCGGCGGGAAATGGCGGCGCGCCGGAGCCTGGAAAACGCGCTGATCCGCGTCAGCGAAGAACAGCAGCAAGCCATCGGCCGGGAATTGCATGATGGGCTGGGCCAGCACCTGACCGGCCTCGCCCTCTTCAGCGCGACCTTGCAGCACCAGTTGCACGAGCGGGCGCAGCCGGAGGCCGAAGCAGCAGGCCGGATCGTCGACCTGATCAACCAGGCGACGGCCATGACCCGCGCCGTGGCCCGGGGCCTCTACCCGGCGGCACTGGAGGTTGGCGGCCTGCCCGCCGCGCTGGAGCAGTTGGCGGAGCACACCCGCTCGCTGCAAGGCATGACCTGCGTATTTCGCTGCGATGCGGACCTGCAGGTGCGCGACCCGTTGGTCGCCATCAACCTGTACCGCGTCGCCCAGGAAGCCGTCAATAACGCGCTGAAATACAGCCAGGCCAGCCATCTGCGGATTGACCTGACCCGCGTCGAGGACCGGCACCGGCTGTGCATCAGCGATGACGGCATCGGCGCCGACCCCGAGCGCATCTGGCGGGGCCAGGGCTTGGGCATGCACAACATGCGTTACCGGGCCAGCCTGCTCGGCGGCACCTTCGCGATCGAGAAAAATGCCCACAGAGGCACCACCGTTGCCGTCATTTATCCGCACCAGGGGGAGCACCATGAGCAACAACGACAACACGGCGCGTAAGCCGGAAAAAACCCGCATCATGATGGTGGACGACCATCCCCTCATGCGCGAGGGCATGGCCCGGTTTCTCAATCTGCAGGAAGATCTCGACCTGTGCTGCGACGCGGGCAGCGTCGAGGAGGCACTGGTTGCGGTGGCCGAGTGCAATCCGGCCCTGGCGATCATCGACATCTCGCTCCATGACGAGTCGGGGCTGGATCTGATCAAGACCCTGCGACGCCGTTACCCCGCACTGGCGCTGCTGGCCATGAGCATGCACGATGAATCCGTTTTCGCGGAACGCGCCTTGCGTGCCGGCGCCAATGGCTACCTCATGAAAAAGGAGGCCACCGGGAACATCCTGCTGGCCGTGCGCCGGGTGCTGGCCGGTGATATCTACCTCAGCGCCGCGATGCACAGCCAACTCTCGCAGCGCTTACTGGCGCCCCAGGCCGGCGCCCCCGGCCCGATCGCCGGCCTGAGCGAACGCGAGTTCGAAATTCTGCACCTGCTCGGGCTCGGCTTCGGCACCCGCCAGATCGCCGACAAGCTCAGCCGCAGCATCAAGACCGTCGAAGCCCACCGCGCCAGCCTCAAGGACAAACTGCAGCTGAAAAGCGGCGCGGACCTGGTCCGGTTTGCGATTCAGTGGCTGGAAGACCGCTAAGGCGACACGGCCCCGCCCTAGGGGAAGCCCCTATCCCAAAATAAGGGTTTCCCCAAGCCCGAAACGGGACCCTCCCCGATGGTCCGCCCCGCGCGCGGGCGATACAGTGGGCTTCGGGCTATGGCGGCGGCGAGAACTCATCCTCCATGAGGTCATGGCCTGGGATGCCCAAGCCAAAATATTCAGGAGCTGAATATGAAAAAGAAACCCCATGCCGGAGACAGCGAACGGCAGCGCCGGCCTATCGCTTCCATCGCACTGGGGTCCAGATCCGTCAGGAGCACGCTTTGAAGTCGCCATCCGCATTGCCCGATACCGCGCCTCCGGCAGTGTGGAACTGCTTGTCTTTCATGAGGACGCCGGTCTGAGCGCCGTGGTGATGCCAGACCGCTTGCGAGTCGACAGCCACATCAGCCCCCCTAGGCCGGCCCCGCCCTAGGGGAAGTCCCTATCCCAAAACAAGGGTTTCCCCAAGCCCGAAACGGGGACCCTCCCCGATGGTCCGCCCCGCGCGCGGGCGATACAGTGGGCCTCAGGTCATGACAACGGCGGCCATCCCTCCGTGATGCCGTCATGACCCAAGCGAGGTCACCCGGTTCGATACAGAAAGGAAAAATATCATGATCAAGCCAAAATACTATCTTGTTGCAACAACGCTCATTCTTTTGTCATGGGCACCCCACGCGGGCGCCGGGCGCCCGGGGAGTACGCCCGCGCCCGTGATCGAAAGCGCGGAGATCGATCCCGTGCAGCATCGTGTCACGCTCACCGGCAACTTCTTCGGCGGCCGCACGCCGGTGCTCACACTCGGCAAGCACCGGCTTGAGGTCAGCGAATCGACCCCGACCCAGGTGGTGGCGAAGCTGCCGCTGCACCTGCGTCCCGCGACCTATCGGCTGTTGATCAACAACGCGAAGTCGTCCACCGATGCGGCATCGCTTTATCTGCAAATCCCCTGGGGTTCCTCGGCGCAGGTTGCGTCGTCAATCGACTCACCCTTAAAGTGAAGGAGAGGGGCCGTGTTGCCACAAGGGTGGCATCAGCCTCAACCCCCGCCTGCGCCGACGATGAGATTGAACACCTCGCGCAACAGGAGCAGCTCGCTCATCGCGCTCCCGCGCAATTCGCTGATCGGCTTGAACACGCCGCCGAGCGCTTCAATCGCTTCTTTCGGCGCTTCGAAGGTGGTGAAGCGCAGCAGGTGGATGCGCACCGGGCCGGTCTCGGTTTGCGCCCAATGGTTGAACGCGCTGACCTGCACCAGTTCATCGGGATTCAGGCCGCAGCGCTCGATCACGGCCAGTCTGACGGCGTCGCCTGAGTACGCAGGGCCGATATCGGCCGGCGCCGCCATCGGGGCTGCGGATGCCGGCAGGGCTTCGGGCCAGAGCAGGCTCTTGTTGTCCCAGCGCGGGAACAGCAGCGCCGTGCTGTAGCTGTCGAAGTGCGTGAGGATCACGCGGTTGTGGGCAAAGATGTCTTGTGTCGTCATGGTTCAATTCCTTGGTCAAATCACCCTCTAGCCACCGCGCAGCAAGCGCAAGCAGCTATCAAAAATGTAGTTTGCTACAGCACCACCTCAAAACCCTCAAACTGCGGCGGCCCCAGGTAGAGGCCGCGCTGCTGGCCGGCGTTGGCATGGGCGGCGCGGAAGGACTCGGAGCGGGTCCAGGCTTCAAATGCGGCGGCGCTGTCCCAGGTGGAGTGCGAGACGAACACGGTCGCTTCCGCATTGCCCGGCCCTTGCAGCAGATTGAAGGTCTGGAAACCCGGCACCTCGGCCAGACGGCTGTCGCGCTGGCGCCAGACCTCGATAAATTCAGCCTCGCGGCCGGGTGCGATACGAAAGCGATTCATGGCGATAAACATGGGGGTGGTCCTTTCAAAAATTAGCGATAACCTTCTTCGCGCAACACACGCTGCACCACCGGCCGGGCGCGCACCAGCTGGTAATGCGCGGCGCAACGCGGCGGCAGGGTCAGGCCGGTTTTGTCGGCCCAGAACTCGACATAAAACAGCGCCGCATCGGCGATCGAGAAGTCGGCACCGATGGCATAACCGGTCTCGGGCAAGCGCGCTTCAATGACGGCAAAGGCCTCGGCAATGATCTCGCGTCCGCGCGCCTGAATGCCTGGTTGCCACGCCGCGCGGTCCGAGTCGGCCAGCCCCGCCGGCAGATAACGCTCGGTGGTGAAGATGCGCGTGTAGCCCTGGCCATGCACCGTGCCCACCACATAGTCCATCAACTCAAGCGCCAGCGCGGCCAACAGCGGGTCTTCGGGCAGCAGGCGTTTGCGCGGATAGCTGCGCGCCAGCCAGTAGGCAATCGCCTGAAACTCGGTGAGCGCGCGGCCCTCGTCCAGCACCAGGGTCGGGATCGTGCCTTTGGGGTTGAGCGCCAGGTAGTCGGGCCGGCGGTGGTCGCCGGCCGGCATGTTCACAATGGTGACCTCAAACGGCAACTCCAGCTCTTCGAGCAGGATATGGATGCCGGTCGAGCAGGAGCCGGGTGTCATGTAGAACTTGAGTGTCATGTCCTTTACCAAGCAAGATGCGTGACAGCACGGTCGACCTTGCACGTTGCTTGCTAACACACAGTTGGCGCGGGCTGTGCCCGCATCCGGGTCGTTCGCGTGTACTCTTTGTCGTATTCTTGTGTCACCTTTGTCTGCTTATGCCCATCGTTTCTACACCCATGCTGAACCACGATGACCTGCGCCGCTGGCGGGCCTGCACGCGCCGCTTCTGGCTCCACCGTCGGGGCGAGCACGCTGCTGCAGTGCCATGCGCCACGGGCAAGGTCCACGCGGTGGCCACGGATGCGAGCGCCGAAGCGGCGGTGATCCACGGTCCGGGCATCGACGCGGCCTTGCGCGCCTCGTTTCCCGGCGCCCAGGTCATTGCCGCGCCCAACACCCCCGCCGAGTGGAACGCCGCCATGCAGCACACCCTGGACTGTCTGGGCTCGGACCGCGTGGCGCCCGAAGGCTGGGCAATTCTGGGCGCCTGCCTGACCAGCGAGGACCGGGCCCAGGTGCGCATCGACGTGCTGAGTTGTGGCGAGCGCGGCCTGCGTCTGTTCAAGGTGCGTTATGCCACGGTCGGCGACGAGGCCGATGTGGATGCGGTGGCGTTGTGGACGCATGTGGCGGCGCGCTGCGGTTTGCGGGTGCAGCATGTCGGCTTGCTGCTGGTGGACACCGACTTCATCTACCCCGGCCACGGTTGTTACGCCGGCCTGTTCCGCGAGGTGGACCTGGCACCGGTGCTGGGCTCGCGCCCGGTGGCGGCCTGGCTGACGGCCATGCGGGACTGCGCACGCGGGCCGCAACCACCGGCCTCGCCGGGGCTGCACTGCACCCAAAGCGGCGGCTGTGAATTCATCCACGACTGCCAGGCCTGCACACAAACCGCAAGCGCCTTGCCGCCTGCTCCGCTGGCAAGCCTGGAAGTGGTGGGCCGCGCGTTGGCGGCCGAGTTACGTGAAGAGGGCCATGTGGATCTGCACAGCGTCGCGCTGCCACGTTTCAGCAATACACGCCACCGCCGCGCCGTGCGCGCCATCCAGCAAGGCAGACCGGTGCTGGACCCAGAGGTCGCCGCCCTGATGCAGGCCCTGCCCTACCCGCGCCACAGCCTGCGCCTGGACACCATCGGTTTTGCCGTGCCCGTGTGGGCCGGCACCCGGCCCTACCAGGTGCTGCCGTTTCAATGGACGTGCGATGTGCAAAGCGCTGCCGGCGACTGTGCGCGCCATGCTTTTCTGGCCGATGGCGTGGGCGATCCGCGCCGCGTGTTTGCGCTGACGCTGTTGCAGGCCTTGGGCAGCACCGGCCCCGTGTTCGCCTACAACGCGGGCTTTGAGCGCAACCGCCTGCGCGAACTGGCGCAGCACTTTGACGATCTGGCGCCCGCACTCGAAGCCGTGTTGCCGCGCATCGTCGATCTGTTTCAACTGGCCCGGGCGCACTATTACCACCCGGTCATGGCTGGCTCGTGGTCGTTTAAATCGATCAGCCGCGCCGTGGCGCCTGAGCTGCTGCTGGACAGTCTGGACGAGATCCAGGCGCCATCGGCTCAAGCGGCTTTTGCGTGCTCGCTGCAGCCGGGCCTGGATACGCTGACCCGGCAGCAGTTGCGTACCGCCCTGCTGACCCATGGCCAGCGCCAGACTGAAGTCTTGCGCCGCATGCTGGCCGTGTTCGATGGCGCCCCCCATTTTCTGGATTGATTCACCATGACAAATCGCCTGGCCACCCAACAGTCGACCTATCTGCTGCAGCACGCTGAGCAGCCCGTGGACTGGTACCCCTGGGGCGACGAAGCGCTGGCGCTGGCCAAACGCCTGGACAAACCGATCCTGCTGTCGATCGGCTACGCGGCCTGCCACTGGTGCCATGTGATGGCGCACGAATCGTTTGCCGATGCGAGCACCGCCGCCGTGATGAACGAGGGCTTTGTCAACATCAAGGTGGACCGTGAAGAGCGCCCTGACATTGATGCGGTCTACCAGATGGCGCATCAGCTGTTGCGCCGCAGCGGTGGCGGCTGGCCGCTGACCATCTTCCTCTCCCCGCAAGGCGTACCGTTTTACAGTGGCACCTATTTTCCGGGCGCCGCACCCGAGGGGCAGGCCACTTTTCGCAGTGTGCTGAGCTCGGTCAGTACCGTCTGGAGCGAGCAGCGCGAAGCGCTGACGCGGCAGGACCAGGCCTTGCGTCTGGCGTTGGCCGCCACCGTGCCACAGTTCGATGCCAACGCCATGCTCGATGCCCCGGTGCTCACGCAGGCGCGCCAGCAGCTGGCTGCCGCCTTCGACCCGGTGCAAGGTGGCTTCGGCGCCGCGCCCAAGTTCCCGCACCCGAGCGAACTGGGCTTTTTGCTGCGCCGCGCGCGTGAGGAAGGCGACAGCCAGGCGCGCGACATGGCGCTGCTCACGCTGCGCAAAATGGCCGAGGGCGGCCTGTACGACCAGATTGGTGGCGGCTTCTTTCGCTACAGCGTGGATACGCAGTGGCGCATTCCGCACTTCGAAAAAATGCTGTGCGACAACGGCGTGCTGCTGGCCTTGTACGCCGATGCGCTGACGCTGGCGGGCGAGCCCTTGTTCCGCCGTGTCGTCGAAGACACCGCGAGCTGGGCTTTGCGCGAGATGCAGGCGGCCAGCGGCGGCTTTCATGCCTCCTTGGCGGCCGACGATGCGCAAGGCCGTGAAGGGCACTTCTATGCCTGGGAATCCGAGCCCTTGCGCCTGGCGCTCTCGCCCAATGAATGGGACGTGTGCGCCGCTCACTGGGGTCTGCTTGATGCGCCCAACTTTGAAGGCAGCCACTGGCACCTGTTTGTGGCGCGCTCTGCCGCCGTGCTGGCCGGCACCTTGCAGCAGCCTGAAGTGCCGCTGCAGGCGCTGATCACTGGCGCCCGCGCCAAGCTGCTGATAGAGCGCGACAAGCGCGAGCGCCCGGCGCGCGACACCAAGTTGCTCACCGGCTGGACCGCGTTGATGAGCACCGGCCTGGCGCGCGCCGCCGCCGTGTGCCAGCGCCCCGACTGGTTGCAGGCGGCGCGCCGGGCGCTGGCGTTTATCCGGACCGAGCGCTGGCAGGACGATGGCCGCACCTCCGGGCGCCTGCAGTCCTTGCCCGGCCAGGACGCCTTTCTGGATGACCATGCGTTTTTGCTGGAAGCGGTGCTGGCACTGCATGACGCCGACCCGCAGCCGGATGACCTGCTCTTTGCCGAGGCCGTTGCCAAGGCCATGCTGGCGCAGTTCGAGGACCGCGACGTGGGCGGTTTCTTTTTTGCCCGCCACGATGCACCGGCGCTGATTCATCGACTCAAGACCGGACTGGACGCCGCCACGCCCTCGGGCAACGGCACGGCCGCGCTGGCGTTGCTGGCCCTGAGCGAGAAGCTCGATGCACCGCAGGCGGCCAGGTACAGGACGGCAGCCGAACGCTGCGTGCGCGTGTTCGCCGCCACGGTGCGCAGCGACCCGGCAAGCCACACGCGCATGCTGCAGGCGGCTGTCCGCGCCCGATCAGGATTTGACCGTCCTATTTAAGAGGTCAAGCGGTCACCGTGTCCGCTGGACCGGCAAATTGGGGGCGCAAAAACACAACAGTTCCGCCCCGCTTTTTTTGCCAGGTACATGGCGTTGTCCGCGCCATTGAGGATGTTGTCTGCCGCTTGGGGATCAGCCCGCGTCACGCAAAAACAGGACGAAAAAAGCTGCGCTCGTAGCTGAGGATGCAATGAGTTTCCTCGGCGTACTTGAACGCCGCTTGGCAGTCAGGGTCTTGAAATGACTTCGCGCGGTACTCCTCATACAAAGCAAGAGACGGGAATGTAAACATCGCGAGTGCTTCGCGAGAAAAAACGCTATGCATACTATAGCTGTCTGCGCAGACTGCACGGGGGCTGGATCTCATTTTTATATATAAACGATGCCCCATGAATACCCCTGCGCGTGCAAGACGCAAAGAACTGCAAAAACGCTGGACTGGCCTCGTCGATAAAATTTGCCGATCACTCGTTTCATTCCACACCATGATCCATATTCGCGAAATCGATCATCTTGTGCTGCGCGTTGTCCATCTTGACAACATGCTGCGCTTTTACTGCGACGCGCTGGGCTGCACCGTGGAGCGACGCCAGGATGACATAGGCTTGGTGCAATTGCGCGCGGGCCGATCAATCGTCGATCTCGTGCCGGTCGATGGCCAACTCGGCCGGGCTGGCGGCGTAGCGCCGGGAGCGGAAGCGCGCAACCTGGATCATTTCTGCTTGCGGGTAGAGCCATTCGACGAAGCTGGCATTCGCAGCCATCTGGAAGCGCTGGGCATCAAGGTGGGCCCCGTCGCTTCACGCTACGGCGCAGAGGGGGAAGGCCCCTCCATCTATCTCACAGATCCGGAAGGCAATGTTGTCGAGCTCAAGGGCCCGCCCGCCTGCGGCGTCGCAAAAACATAACAGTTTCGCCCGGCTTTTTTCGCCAGGTACATGGCGTTGTCCGCGGCATTGAGGATGAGTTCGGCCGCATCGCCATCCGCCGGAAAGAGCGCAACCCCGATACTGACTCCCACGGTCGCTGTGCTGCCCCCAATCAAAAACGGCTGGGCGATGGCGGCGAGGATGTTGTCTGCCACGCGCACCACGTCATTGCCATGGTGCAGGTTCGGCAGAATCACGGTGAACTCGTCACCACCCAGGCGCGCCACCGTATCGCTCTCCCGGACCTGCGCACGCAGGCGCTGGGCGACTTCAATCAGCAAAGCATCCCCGGCCGCGTGACCAAGTTGGTCATTGACCTCCTTGAAGCGGTCGAGGTCCAGGAACAACAGGGCGCCCGACAGCCCGTCCCGCCGCGCCAGTGCCAGGGCCTGCCCCAGGCGGTCGAAGAAAAGGCCGCGGTTGGGCAGATCGGTCAGCAGGTCGAAGTTGGCTGTGTGCCGCATGCTTTCTTCCGCGCGCTTGCGGTCGGTGATGTCCTCCAGGATGGCGACGTAATGGCTGACTTGTCCGCTGCCATTGAGCAAGGGCGTCACGGTCTGGTTGACCGTGTAACGCACGCCGTCGTGGCGCGCGTTGACAATGTCGCCATGCCAGGTTCTACCACCCTGGATCGTCTGCCAGAAACGTTGGTAAAAGTCGGCATCCTGAACCCCCGAGCTGAATAATTTCGGGGTCTTGCCGACAATTTCATCAGGGGCATAGCCTGACAGCTGCGCAAAGGCACGATTGGCCCAGAGGATGTTGGCGCCGGCGTCGGTGATGAAGACGGCATTGGCCACGCCCGCAAGTGCGGTATCGAGCAAGGTCAACCATTCCTGTTGCAGAGCGGACTCAAGCGAGACGCCCAGACGGGCGGCGATGGCCGCCAGGCGCGTCGGAAGTTGCGCGCCTTCAAACTGGTGGGCATCGCGCGCATACAGGCAGAGAATGCCCCAGGTTTCGCCACGCAATACCAGGGGCAGCAGGAGAATCGACCGGGAGCCATGGGCATCGGCGACGGTGACTGCCTTGCACGACTGGCATTCCCGATCAGCGCTGCTGACGATCTGCCAGTGGCCGCTGCGAATCACGCGGCCTGCGGGCAGGCAGCACCCGGGTTCACCCTCCCAGCGCAGGCTGCCGCGGCGCAAGGGGTCGAGCAGGCCCTTGTCAGCCCCGTCGGCGCTGGCGAGCATGCTGATCCGCCCATCCTTATCGGCACGGCCGACCCAGGCGGCCGCCAGATCGAATACCGACAGAATGTCATCACAGAATATCTGGGCGATCGATTCCGGGTTCATCTGCCACTTGAGCAGCACCGTGTCGAGGTGCCGAAAAATATCTTCCACTGCCTTGGCGCAGTGTTGTTCGGTCACATCCTTGGCATAGACCGCAATGCTCGCCACGGTACCGGACACGTCCTTGACCGGATAGATGTTGTTGTCGAAGAAAATGGCGCCGCGCCGGTCCTGCAAATGCATGGGCTCGCCCGTGCTGACGACCTGCTGCACCGCCGCCCGCCGGGTGGCGGCCAGATCGGGCGGAATCAGATCAAAGAAATTCTGATTTGTCATGGATTGCGGCGTCTGGCCAAAGCGCTCGGCGGCAAAGACATTGATCGCCAGAATCCGGCCTTGCGGATCGAGCAGCAGGACAGACTCGTCGCTGGCATCGAGCAGGGCGCGGATCCGCGCCCTGCTTTCGTGCAAGGCCTGCTCCGCGTGCTGGCGCTCAGCCAGTTCTTTCTCCAACTGCGTGTTGGTCTCGCGTAGCTCGACGGTGCGGCGTGCCACCTCTTCTTCCAGAGACGCCTTGTGGCGCGCCAACGCGGTGTCCCGCGTTTCAAGATGCCCCAGCATTTCGTTAAACCCGCCCGCCAGTTCGCCGATTTCGCAGCTGCCGTCCACCGGCAGCCGCTGCGCCCACCCACCGTCACCTTGACCGATGGCGCGCATGGCAGTCACCGTCCGCCGCAAGGGCCGGGTAATGCTGCGCGCCATGAGGGCGGCGAAGGTCAGCAGCACAATGCCGACCCCGGCCACCAGCAGCAGGTTGCGCACGGCCTGCTTGCGCACCGTGGCGTCCACATCGTCGATGTAGACCCCGGAGCCAATCACCCAGCCCCACGGTTCGAATTTCTTGACGTAGGAAAGCTTGGGGTAGAGCTGCCCGGTGACGCCGCCTCCTGCCGTAGGTTTTGGCCAGTCGTAGGTGACATAACCCGTGCCGCCCTGCTTGACCACCTCGACAAAGGCAACAAAGAGATTCTTTTGACCGCCTGTGACCGCAAAGTCACCATCCGCTCCAGCCCGCTGGCGGGTGGCGTGGTTGAACTGTGCGGCGTCCAGCACCTGGCCATCGAGCGAAGGCACGGTCGGATGCATGATCATCCTGGGAAACGGCGTCCCCAGGTCATTGAGCCAAAAGTACTCGACCTCGTCGTAGCGCATGGCCTTGATGGTGCCGATGGCGGCAGCCTGGGCCGCGGCCTGCGTGAGCTCACCCTTTTTTTGCAGGGCATGAAAGTGGGTCAATACGCTGAACCCGCTCTGAACCAACTGCCGGGTACTGTGCTCTTTCTCCTGCCAGAGCGTGCCACGCAGCATCAGGATGTCCATGACGCTGCTCACCACGATGCTACCGATCAGCATGGCGACAATCGTCCAAATCCGGCTGCGCACGCTCAGACGGGTCAAAAAAGAAGACATTGTTTTTTCTCAACGACGAATTAAGGACCGCTTGGTGCGGAACGCGTCTCTCGAAGCGGAGACTCACCCCCATCGGGCCAAGTATCGCAGTTTGGGATTGCCAATGAACGTTGAGATTTATGGCATCACTTGTCAATCTGAGTCGGCTATGATGAATTGCGGAGTGGTATGGCGCCATTGCCTTTGACGACAAATGGGAGATGAAATGACTCGAACCGGTAAGAAGCTTGGCTTGTTGGTTGCGGCGCTTGCGCTGCCCTGTTTATTCGTGTCGTCGGCGCTGGCCGGCCCGCTTGACGAAGCCAAGGCGCAGGTCCACCTCAATGCCGTTGCCGCGGGTGACCTGGATGCGCTGATGCGAGCCTACCCAGAAGACGCCTATATGGACTGGGTCGGCGGCCCACTTGATGGCCGCTATCGCGGCAAGACGGCCATCGAAGCCGTGTGGCAAAAATTCATTGCACTCAACGCCGGCAAGCCGCGCCCGGTCAAGCTCAGCAAGCTGGAGGCCTATGCGAATGCGAAGGGCACCACGGTAGAAGTCAAGGCAGAGTATGGCGGCACGCCGCCCGTCAAAGTGTTGCACCTGCTCACTTACCGGGATGGAGACCTTGCCACTGAAATCTGGCAGATCGCACCCGCCATTCAGCTTACGCCATGACCCGTGCCACTTCGGCCGGAATTGCAGCAGTCCTGTTCATTTGCGTCAACGCGCTCGCTGGAGGCCTTGAGGCCACGGTCTCGACGCCAGCGGGCAAGCCGGTGGAAGATGCCGCCGTCGTCATTGAACCAATTTTGGGCGCCGCTCCCAAGCCTCGCAGAATAGCGACCATCGAGCAGCGCAATCGCGAATTCATGCCCTATGTGACGATTGTCCAGACCGGAACGCTGATCGAGTTTCCCAATCACGATCCGGTCAAGCATCACATCTATTCTTTTTCACCCGCCAAACTTCTTGAAATCAAGCTCTATGCCGGCAAGCCGGTGCAGCCGGTGCTGTTCGACAAGCCCGGCGAAGTGGCGCTGGGCTGCAATATCCACGACTGGATGGAAGCCTATGTCCTGGTTGTCAACTCGCCCTATTTCGCCAAGACCGGCCGCGATGGCAAAGCCCTGATTCGCAACCTGCCCGCCGGTCACTACCGGCTGCGGGTATGGCACCCGCGCCAGAAGGCCGAAGGTCCACAGCGCGACATCGAGATTGGCGGCACGACGACCCGGCTGAAGCTGTTGGCCGATGTCACGCCAGGCGTCGTGAAACCGAAGCCGCCGGTTGAATCCGACACCTATTAACCATGATTTGGCGCTCTCTTCAACAGCGCATCGTCGTCGTTTTTGTCGGCTTGCTGGTCCTGGTCATGGCGCTGGTCATCACGCTGGTGACCCGCAGCAACCAACGGATTGTTGCCAGCGAGGTGACGCGGGAACTGGCGGCCGGCACCCATGTGTTCAAGCGCCTGATTGAGCAAAACCAGCGCCAGTTGGAAACCGCCGCAACGGTGCTGTCCGGGGATTTCGCCTTCCGCGAGGCAATTGCCACACAAGACAAGTTGACGGTGCGCTCGGTTCTTCGCAATCACGGACTGCGGATAGGCGCCCAGGTGATGATTGTGATCAGCCCCGACGGACGGCTGATTGCCGATACGCAGCAAGAAGCCGCCTCGCCCCCTTCATTCCAGTTCCCGGACCTGCTGGCCAGCGCCGGATCGGCGGGCAAGAGCGCCGGATTCAGGCAAATGAACGGTGTGCTTTACCAGATCGTGCTGGTGCCCATTCTGGCCCCGAAACTCATCGCCTGGGTGGCCATGGGGTTTCAGGTGGATGACTTGTGGACGCGCGGCCTGTCAGAAGTGACCGGCTTGACCGTGAGCGTCATCCGCCACCGGGGGTCGGAAGCGACGCTGCTGGCCTCGTCGCTTGACCATCCAGGGCGTGCGGCGCTTGCCCAATCCTTGCCCGCGCCCTCAGGCGATTCCATGACGGAATTGTCTATCGGCGACGAGCATTACCGGACCCTGCAAATACCGCTCGGACTCGAGGTTTCGGTGTTGCTTCAACGCTCGCTGGAGCAGGCGCAAGCCCCTTTCCATTCATTGCAGACCGTGTTGCTGTTGGTCGTGCTGGGAGGGATCGTCGTATTCACCTTCGGCAGCATCATGCTGGCGCGCAGAATTGTCAGACCGATCAACGAGCTGTCGGTCTCGGCGCGGCGCATCGAGGGTGGCGACTACAGCCAGCCCGTACCGCGGCTGCCTTCCGATGAAATCGGCCAGCTGGCGAGGAGCTTCGATCACATGCGCGAGCGGATCGCCAGCCGCGAAGAGAAAATTCTCCGGCTCGCCTATGAAGATGCCCTGACCGGCCTGCCCAACCGCACCCGTTTTCTGGAAGTGTTCGACCAGTTGCCCGCCGGTGGCCGCGGCGCCGTTGCGGTGCTTGATCTCGACCGCTTTGCCTTGATCAACAATGCCCTAGGTCATCCGGTGGGGGACCGCCTGTTGGTCGAAATCGGGCTGCGCCTCAGTCAGATCAGACCCGCCCCTCACTGTGTGGCACGGCTTTGGGGCGACGAATTCTCTTTCCATCTGGACGGGGCCGACAGAGGCGCAGCGACCGCCTTTGCGCATTCGGTGCTCGACCAATTGCGCGATCCCATTACGCTGGAAGGCCAGCGACTGGATGTGGGCGGCAGCCTTGGCATCGCGCTGTACCCGCAGGACGGCCGGGATGCCAGCACACTGCTCAGGCGTGCCGAGCTGGCGATGGCTGCGGCCAAGCGGCGCCACAACGGCTTTGCCTTCGCGGCCGATATCGGCGGCGAGCCGCCACACGAACAGTTATCCCTGATCGGCGAGATGCGCGAGGCACTGGCTCGCCAGGAGTTCGTGCTTTACTACCAGCCCAAACTGGACATGACCAGCGGCGCAATCACGGGCGCGGAAGCACTGCTGCGGTGGCGGCACCCCTCGCGCGGGCTCATTCCGCCGATACGCTTTATTCCGTTTGCGGAACAGACGGGATTCATCCGCGAGATCACGCCCTGGGTCCTGGAACGAGTGGTTGAGCAGACCGCGCGCTGGCACCGCGCAGGACTGTCGATTGTCGTCTCCGCCAATCTTTCGACGCTCGACATCCTGAACCTGGAACTGGTGAATCATGTCCGACGCCTGCTGGCGCAACACCAACTCCCGCCGGGCAACCTGTGCCTTGAAATTACCGAGAGCGCCCTGATGGAGGAACCCGAACTGGCGTTGGCACACCTGAGCGAACTGGCATCGCTCGGAGTCAAACTTTCCATCGACGATTACGGCTCTGGCCAGGCATCGCTGGCCTACCTGAAGACCTTACCGGTCGACGAACTGAAAATCGACCAGTCATTTGTGACGGCCGTTGCCGATTCGCCGAAAAATGCGGCCATTGTCCATTCCACGATTGTGCTGTGCCACGCGCTCGGGCTCACGGTGACCGCCGAAGGCGCAGAGACACCTCGCGACCTGTCCTGGCTGGCCGGCCACGGCTGCGATGTGGCCCAAGGCTATGGCATCGCCCGGCCCATGCCGGCGGATGAATTGCCCGGCTGGATCGCCGCTTTCAGTGCACAACCCGCGGCTGACCCTGCCATGTCAATTTAGCAGCCGAAGTCCATCAGGCGTGTCACGTTCGCAGCCTGTGCCAGGCGTCACCCGTCAGCACCATGGCGCCCAGCAGTCCCGCCCCCAAGGTCAGGGCGATGATGACTTGGCGGGTATCGCCCTGACCGGCAAACACGCCCACCACCAGCCCCGCCAGGGGCTGCGTCAGGTTGTTCAGCAGAACAATAACGCCGGTGGTTTTACCCAGGTCGGCGGCTGGAATGACTTTTTGGCGGCGGCTGCGAATGTAGACACTGAACATCTTGTCGAACCCCACGACCAGCAGAAACCCGGCCGCGTAGCTCCACAGGCCCGTGCCATAGGCCGTGAGCAGCCCGCCCAGAAGAATGCAGACATAAGACAGTGGCCCCATGGTCTTGAGCGGCAGCGCTGTGCGCGCGATCACCAGGAGAATGCTCACCGTGGCCACCGCGCCTGCCATTTGCAGCACGGCATAGTCATCGCCCGAGCGCTGATACTGCCCGGTCACCATCACCGCCGAGGTGGCCAGGGTCACGCCGACAACCAGGTTGACGCCGGCCGCCAGGACAATGAGTTGCATCAGCCCGGGCAGGTGCCAGACGTGCACCAGCGCGGTCTTGATGGGTTGGGCCCAGTGTTGCCCGTGCACGGACTGTGGCGCCGCAAGCTGCACGGTACTGACACGGCGCCACAAGCCCATGGCCGCGTCAGCCAGCAAAAACAGGGCCGCCGTCGCAGCCACCACGCCCTGCCAGGGCCACCAGCCCAGCGCCAGGGCCGCCAGCAGGGGGCCGAGCACCATGCCCAATTGATCGGCGATCTGTGCGTGGGCCAAAACCTTTTCGAGCCTGTCATCGCGAAAGACTTGCGGCAGCATCACTTCACGGGCCATCAGGCCCTGGGTAGTGAGCACGCCACAAAGCGCCGACAGAGCCACCAGCCAGCCAATGCCGCCCAGCAGTTCGGCGGCGACCACACCGCCGATGCAAACGAAGGCCCGCAGCATCTGGCTGATACGCAGCAACTTGAGGGGCGACATCCTGTCGCACAGCGCCCCGCACACCGGAAAGGCCAAAAACCGGGGCAGTGTTTCTACAAAAAAAGCCAGACCGGACCAGGCGGCGCTCTGGGTGGTCTGGAACACCACCAGCGGCACCAGGAACAGCAGGATCTGGTCAGCCAGTCGGGACAGGAAGAGGGATGAAAAAAATGCCAGGTGGTCAGTACGCATCAAAGAATCCGGAATATCCGATGGACTCTACCTGACCGGGTCGCCTGAATCGGTGCGAATGACTATAGTCAGCCATGGCTTACCAACTCCATTACTGGCCCAGCATCCAGGGCCGCGGCGAATTTATCCGCCTGGCGCTTGAAGCGGCCGGCGCACCGTATGTGGATGTCGCGCGCGGCGACGCCTCCGACGGACAGGGCCTGCCGGCCTTGTTCCATTACCTGGAGGACGAGTCTGTCGCCCGGCCGCCGTTTGCCTGCCCGGTGCTAGTGGACGGTCAGCAGGTGATCGGACAAACCGCCGCCATCCTGCTGTACCTGGGCCCGCGGCTCAAGTTGGTGGGCGCCAGTGTTGCCGACCGCCTGTGGACGCATCAAATCCAGCTCACCATTGCCGACGCGGTGGACGAGGCGCACAACACGCACCATCCAGTGGGCACCGGCCTGTACTACGAAGAGCAGGAGGCGGAAGCGTCCCGGGCCGCAAAGGAATTTCGCACCGAACGCATTCCCAAATTTCTTGTCTGGCTGGAGACCGTGCTGATGCGCAACCCCAAAGGGAACAAACATCTGGTGGGCGCGCGCCTGAGCTATGCCGACCTGTCGCTGTTCCAGCTGGTCGAGGGCCTGCTCTATGCGTTTCCCAAGGCGACGACGCGCGCCTTGAAGAAGACGCCGCTGGTTTTGGCGCTGCATGAGCGCGTCGCGCAACAGCACCGCGTGTCGGCCTACCTGCGCAGCGAGCGCCGCATTCCCTTCAACGAGGACGGCATCTTCCGGTACTACCCGGAACTCGATGCTTGAGGCCTGACCGGTCTCACACCCCTGCCCCCATGCAACTCTTTGGTCGCCACGACACGCAAATTCTCAGGCATCCCGGGGCATTCGCCGTCCGGACACTGAAGGCGTTTCGCGCCAACCAGGGCTTGCTGCTGGCCGGGGCCGTCGCGTACTACGCCTTGCTGTCGATCGTGCCAATGCTCATCCTCACGGTGATTGCGCTGTCGCACTTTGTCGAACAGGCGGCGCTGCTGCAGACCCTGGGCCGCTACCTGGAGTGGCTGGTACCGGGACAGTCCAGGGCGATCGTCGCAGAGCTGGCGAACTTCCTGCTGCACCGCGATGTCCTCGGCTGGGTGTTGCTGGGCAGCATGCTGTTCTTCAGTTCGCTCGCCTTCACGGTGCTGGAGAACGCGATGTCGGTGATCTTTCACCACCGTGTGGCGATACGACGGCGCCATTTCCTGATTTCCGCTGTCATTCCCTACGGCTACATTCTGTCGCTGGGCCTGGGGCTGCTGTTGGTGACGCTGGTGGCGGGCAGCCTGCAGGCGATGGGCCAGCACCGGGTGGAGTTTCTGTGGCGCAGCTGGTCGCTCGGTGGACTGTCCGGCGCGCTGCTGTACCTGCTCGGCCTCGCGGGCGAGATCTTTGTACTCACTTCGGTCTACCTGGTCATGCCGGTCGGCCGCCCGTCGCTGCGCCACGCACTGCTGGGCGCCGTAGCCGCAGCTTTGCTGTGGGAACTGTCCCGCCATGTACTCGTGTGGTATTTCACGACGCTGTCCCAGATCGGCACCGTCTACGGATCGCTGACCACCGCGATCGCCGTGCTGCTGAGCTTTGAGGTGGCGGCGACCCTGTTGTTGCTGGGCGCGCAGGTGATTTCGGAATACGAGCGCCTGGCGGTGGAGTCAATCGACACACCCCCGAAACCGTTCACGACTGACGCCCGGTAAATTTATCCAAGGCCGAGCGGTCATACCTCACCGCAACGCTCATGCGGTCACGGGCGTGTCCAGCACCGCCTTGAGGTTCAGGCTCATATTGGTCTTGGTCGCGTCGGCGTAGGGACAGATCCCCTTGGCGCGCTCCATCAGGCTGTCGGCAGTGGCCTGGTCCAGCGGGCCGGCCATAAAGGCGGTAAGACTCAGCGCCATGCGGTAGGCGCCTTCGAAGTTGACATACATCGACAGCGCGGCTTCGATGTAGCAACCGCGCAGCGGCAGTTTGTCGGTTTTGGCGATGTGGCGAATGGAGTGTTCGAAACAGGCCGCAAACGCGCCCGCGAACAATTGCTCGGGGTTCGGCCCTTCGCCGCTGCCGCCCATCTCCTTGGGCACAGCGAGTTTGAGTTTGAAGCTGCCGTCTTCGGTTTGTATCTGGCCTGCGCGACCGCCCTGGGTCAGCATGGTGGTTTTATAAACGAGGTCCATATCAGATGTTCTTCTTTCCTTGAAGCAGCTTGGCCTTGTCGGATGCGCTGTAGTGGTCGAGGTGGCCCTGGGCGGCGGCGACGCGGCGGTGCGCCATGCGGATGGCTTCGATCTTGCCGGCCGGCGCTATGCGCGAGAGACACTTGTCCAGCGCCGTGCTGCCGCACTGCGGGCAGGCGGGCGTACCGTCAGCGCGCACCAGGGCTTCAAATGGGTGGCCGCAGGCCCGGCAGTTGTAGTCGTAAATGGGCATGGTGATCTCCTAGGGATTCAAACGGGGGCGGCACAACGCTCAGCGGGGGATGCGCAGCCTTCCCCTGTCGAGGTAGATGCAGGGTTCGTGCCAAGGTCAACCCACACATCGACAGCAGTGGTGTCAAAGCCGACATGGCGGCTGTGGTTGTCGCTGCGCTGCATCAGCGGCCGGCGGATCAACAGCGGCTCGTTGAGCAGCAGTGCCAGCGCGACAGCCTTGTCCAGCGCTTCAGGCTGGATCTCACCGCTTTTGACGCGCGGTGCGGCGCGGTTAAACCAGTCGGGTACCGGCAGCGGTGCGAGAAAAGCCAGCAGGCTCTCCTTTGTCCAGTGGGCCGTCAACAGGTTGCGCCGCTCCAGCGTGTGACCGGCCGCTTCCAGCGCCGCGCGCTGGCGGGCGTTGCCGCCGCAGCCGGGTTTCTCGAAAAAGACAATATGGGTCATGCTCCGTCCTTTCAATCGGCGGTGGACAGCGCGGGTCCGCGCCGGGTGGCGGCGCGCAACAGCTGCAGGCATTCAAGGCTGGCGGCCATGTCGAGCGCGCTGAAGTCATCTTGCGAGACCCGGTGCGGGTCAGCGCCCAGCGCCAGCAGCGTGGCCACCACGGCGGCTTTGCCGGAGGACGCGGCGTACATCAGCGCGGTGGCCTGCACCAGGTTGGCGTGGTCAAGGGGAACGCCCCTGGCGACCAGCGTGCGGATCAGCCCCGGCTCGCCGTGGACGCAGGCCAGCCACAGGGCGTTGTTGCCATCGTGGTTGACCGCGTCCAGCGGAACATTCAAGTCCAGCAGCGCCTCCACCATGGCGCCGGCGCCGCGCCAGGCGGCGTGCATCAGGGGCGTGTTGCCATGCTGTCCGGCGGCCCCGGGCCGGGCCGGATCAAAACCTTCGGCGCTCAGCCAGGCGACCAGGGCCGGGGGCACGGCTAACGAGGCGGAGATGATCGGGGCGCTGGAGACGAGGGGCGTGGCCAATGGGCCGGGCAACAGATCAGCCGGTTGCTGCGGTCCGTGCAGCTGGCCGTGTCGATCGATCGCGGTCCAGCCGCCAACCAGGTCCGCCACGTCGCTAAAGCCGAAGTCGCTGAACATGTTCGCCCAGGTCTGGCTGGCGTTGCCGTGGTAGCAGTAGATCAAGACCGGCCGGTTTTTTGACTCGCGCATCAGCAGGGATTCGTGGTTGCGCCCGTCCAGGCGGGTGCTGCCCGCGAGGTGGCTCAGCCCGTGGTGGCGCGCTTCGCGTGCATCCAGCAGCAAAGCGTCGGGGCGCACCGCCAGCCAGGCACAAACTTGCTCGGGGTGCAGGCGCTGGAAGCGTTTTTCAGCCATGGTCGGTTCCTTTTCGGTCGGTCAACAAATGGGCATAGGGCGGCTCGGTGGCGATGCGCACATCGTTCAGGGGCAGGCCCACGGTGAAGTGATAAACAGACTGCAGCGGCGCGCTGGCGGCGGACTCCGGCAGGCCAATCAACTGGTGCAATGCGTCGTCAAAAAAGCAGCCAATGCCGGTGCCGCGCAGATCCATCGCTTCGGCTTCCAGATACAGCACCTGGCCGATCAGGCCGGCCTCCTGCAGCCGCTGGCGGTAGGCGGCCGCGTCCGGCAGCGGGCTGAATTCGGCCAGCAGCGCGAAGCCCAGGATGGCGTCCGATCCCAGGGCCTGGTGGCAGTTCAGGGTGCGCAAGGTGCCGGCCAGGGCCGGGTTCTCGGCCAGGCGCAGCAGCGGTGTATCGGCCGGGGCGTCGGGCACGGGACGCAAGTCCAGTGTGGCCGGCAGGGTGCGGCGGAGCAGTTCGCATCCTGCGTCGCTGCGCGGCAGCAGGTAAGCGCCCGGCGCCAATCCATCCACCCGGTGCGCGAACAAGAGCACATGCACGCGCGGCTGGTCAGGCCCGGCGTCAAACGGTAGGCGGGCCGGGTGCAGGGCGCGCAGCAGTGGCCAGAGCTGGGCCAGGGGCATACGGGCGTGGGCGTCAAAACGCTGGGCGCTGCGGCGCTGGCGGATCAGTGTGGCGGCGGGCTGGGTGCTGCGCGGCACGTCGTCGGGAAGAGCCTGGGCGGCAGAGCGTTCTGCGCCGTGTCCCCCGCCCGCTGCGCGGTCTCCTCCTTGACCGGCACAGGACGCTCTGCCACCCAGGCTCCCGAGCGCTTCCGGTGGCATGTCTTGCACCCGGGTCGCCGCAACCACCGCGTCGATCACCGGCCAGCGGTACATGGGGTGGCGGTCGAGCCGGTTGGGCAGACCCTGCCAGTTCGTGGGCACGGGCCAGTCCCACGGAGCGTTGTCTACCGCGCTGGTGTCGTTGTGCAGCAACTCAAATAAGACGTCCGGCTCTTCGCGCTCGGCGGCACCGAAGTCGGACTCGCGGTCCAGCCCGAGCAAGGCGGCGAGTTGGGTCGTGCTGCCCGCTACCGGCTGCAGGCGCCAGCCCAGCACGGCGGCGGCGTAGCGCAGTGCACCGATGGCGTGGCCGACATCAAGCTGGCAATAACGAAAGGCGCGTTCACCGTATTTCCAGGCTTCGCGCCATTGAATGCTGGTGAGGGCGATGAAGGCGCGCGCCGGCGACTTGGCAGAACCCTGCTGCGGCGCGAAGGTAGCGCGCGACTCCAGCGCATGCTCGCGCGCCGCGTAGTGAAACACCCCATCGACGAGGTCCTCAGCACCCTGGCAGACCAGCCAGGCCTCGGTCGGGTGCAGGTTGCCGCTGGAGGGATTCACGCGCATGGCCCAGCGGTCCGGGCCGTATTGTTTCCAGGCCGACAGCGCGAAACTGAGTTCAAACAGCAGACCGAGGGTCTCGCGATCCAGCGCACGCGGCGCGATGCGGCCGGGCTCGAACAGGTCGGCCCAGGGCGTCGCAAGTTCATCGGCCTTCAAGGGCAGCGCGGTCAGCGGAGCACCGGTGTAGCGGCGAAACGGGTCGGGCTGGGCGTCCCAGTCCAGCGTATCGGGGCCGGCGGCGTAGCCGTTCAGCCGGTGTTTGGTGCGCTCGTGATACGACTGCGCCACGGTCAGGGCATCTTGGGGTGCGATGACATCAGACATGTTCTGACTCCTTCAAACCTTGGGCCAGCGCCAGCAGGCCGCTGGCCTGGTCGGTGATGGCCTGCACGGTGGCAGGCTGCAGCCGGTGCAACCAGTGCGGCGGCAGCCGGGAGGCACCGCAGCGCGCACCGGCCAGCATGCCGACCAGCGCGCCGGTGGTATCGGCATCATCGCCCTGATTCACGGTGGCGACCAGCGCGGCCTCAAAGTCCTCATGCAGCGTCAGGAAGTTCAGCACGGTCTGCGCCGTGTCCACCACATACGCAGTGGCGCGGCCACGGTAAGGGGTGAAGCCGAAGGCCGGGTTCCCGTTCGTCCAGGCCTCAACCCAGCGCCGGCACTCGGTGTGATCCGCACCCAGCAGCAGCAGGCGCAGCAGTTGGCCAATGCCCAGCGTGGCCGCGTCGGACAGCGGGTGGTGGTGGGTCAGGTGCGCCTGGGCGATGGACAGACGCTCAAAGGCGGCGTCGTTGCCGAGTGTGGCCAGCACCACGGGCAGGTTGCGCATCAGCGCGCCATTGCCGGCGTCGCCCGGGTTGTACGGGCCGGCCAGCGTGCCCTCGTGCAGAAAACGCAGGATGCCACGCCGGCAGGTGTTGCCGCAGTCCACCGGCTTGCCCTGCAACCATAAAACAAAGGCCTGGCCGATGCTGCGCACCAAAGTCTCGTCATCACCGGCATGGCGGCTCAGGGCGGGCGCGCCGCCCTGCAGCAGCGCGGCGCCCAGCGCCAGGCTCATGGTCGTGTCGTCGGTGACCTGGCCGCGCGCCAGCTTCAGCCAGCCGCCGCCGATGATCTCGCGGTGCACCCCGTACGCCAAGACGATCTCACGCGGGCGCATGAACTCCACCGTCGCGCCCAGGGCGTCCCCGATGGCCAGACCCAGGTAGGCACCGAGGACCTTGTCGAACAGCTCACGCATAACGCGCCACCACCTCATAGTCGCCGCCGAGCGCCAGCACCTCCTGCTCGCCTTGCAGCACATGGCCCGGCAGCAGGCCGGGAAACACCAGCACCTTGCAGGCCGGCACCTGTACCTCAAAAACCCAGTCGCCAAAACAGGCGGCGTCCTCGTACGACAGGCTGAACGACACCAGGTTGTTCAAACGCACCGTGCAGCGCCGGTCCTGCAGGCGGCCCGCGATCAGCTGCTCCTCGCAGCGCGTGCTGCCGCGCCACAGGCGCAAGTGCCGGGCAGGCATCACACGGCCCGGCAGCGGGAAACGCCGCAGCGCCCATTGGCAGAATTCGTACAGCAGGTCCAGCTGTTGATGGATGTTGTTGTTGGTGTGGCGACTGGCGGTTTTTTCTTCCAGATAGGCCACCCAGGCCGGCGACGGAAAGCGCGCCAGCGGCGCCTTGTGGTAACCGGGCACCAGGCCAAAGCGGCTTTCGACCCAGCCCTTGAGTACCGCACCGGCCGGGCCATTGGCGTCCATGCCCCAGCCCTGCAGCAACTTGCGCCAGCTGCTGCGCCAGCGTCGCTGCTCGGCCACGCCCATGGCGGCCAGCTCATGGGGCTCGGGTTTGCGCAGGCCGAACGCGATGGCCAGATAGTGCACAAACATGTCGCGCGCCTCGTTCAGGTCGCGGCTGCGGTCCAGCAACGCGAACAGGCCCGGCTGGGCCTCGCGCGCACCGGCGATGGCCAGGCGTGGCGGGTCGGCATTGAACGCGGTACTGGCCAGCACCGGCGCCGGCACACCGACCAGGTTGGTGCTGTACCAGCGATGGGGCTGGTCGAGTTCATCGTCCACTGCCATGGGCAACTGGGTTTGATCGGATGGATTCCGTCGCGAGCGAATCGAGGTTGCTGCGAGAAGCGCAGCCGTACTCCCGTACGGCGAGCATCACAGCTGCAAGATCGGTTCGCGCAGCAGGAAGACACCGATCAAACCGGACGGTTTTCGTTAGGATTCCGCACCGGTCCCATCAGTGCCAGACCTTCGGCGTAGGTAATGGTGTCGAAGGTGATGTCGTACTTAAGCGCAGCGTCCGCCACGGCGTCGAGCTTGCCGGCAGTGTCTTTCTTCTTGAGGTCATTTTTTTCAAGGTACAAAAGGCTCAGCATTTCGTTGTAGACGGTGGATTCATCAATCGGCAACACATAGAACATGGCGCCCTTGTACGGCACCTGGTACTTCTTGGACAGATCAATGTTGTTGCAGAAAAGGAAGTATTTGCCGCCTGCGCTGAGGGTATCGCCCAGCACTTCAGCCACATCTTTCAGGTACTCGAAGCTCAACAGGTAACCGGCAAAAAACGGAATGTGCTTTTCGCCGACGTTGGCGATGGACATCACCTGACCGCAAAGCAGCTCCGGGGGACGCGCCTCGTCAGCCAGTTTGGGGGCAAAGCGCAGCGCCAATTCACCGCGAAAGCCGATGCGACCGGGCTTGGCTGTAGGTGCTTTGACCAAGGGGTTGAGCATTCTCCCCTCGGTTTCGAGCCGCGCAAATGCGGTGTCGTCGATCTCTTTAAGGGCTAGTGTGGCGGTCATGAAGATTCCTTCGTTGTGGTAGAAATAATTGAGGGGGTTGCGGGGTTGGGGCCGGTGTTGCGCATCCAGTCGGCCGTTTTGAAAAATGAACTCATCAATGCCTCCCGCAAGGCGGGCGCGGCGCCAACGTCCTCAAGCGCGGCGCGCATGCAGGCCAGCCAGGCATCGCGCTCCGACACGCCAATCGAAAAACCGGTATGGCGCATGCGCAGACGCGGGTGGCCGCGCTGGGCCGAATAGTCTTTCGGCCCGCCCAGCCATTCGCACAGGAAGAGCACCAGAACGCCCTTGGTCGAGGTCAGGTCGGGCTCGTGCATGGCGCGGATGCCGCTTGCGTCAGGCCGGGTATCCATATGCCGATAAAAAGCATTCACGAGCCGCACGACGCCGGCCTCGCCGCCAAGCATCTCGAAGTGTGGTGAGGGCAACAGCGTGGGCTGGGTGTTGGCGGTAGCGGTGTTCATAGCCTCTCTATGAGCAATGACCGTACCAGGCCTATACCGGGCTTGTTGCCCTGCAAACGCGACACAAACCAGTCCTGCGGGCCGCCGACACCGGAATTTTTGCGACACGGCGCGCCGTTTTGTCGGGAAATGAACAATGTGCAAAAAGCCGGTTTCAATGCCTCCTGGAACATCGTTTTCCCTCTGTGAGGCAAGCCATTTTCAGCACCCTGCCGAGCGCTACAAAAGCATGGCACGGAAGCTGCAGTAGTGAAGCTGCGCGGACACAAGTCCGGCCGATACGTGACCACCTAACAAGACTTACAGGCACGTCAGGCTGACATGGTCGCGGCTTCGCAACCTTCGGCTTTTTAACCCTTCCTTATTGGAGCACTGTAATGGCTAAACTTCGGCAAATCGCCTTCTACGGCAAAGGTGGCATCGGCAAATCCACCACATCACAAAACACCCTGGCAGCGCTGTCTGACCTCGGCCAGAAAATCCTGATCGTCGGCTGCGACCCCAAAGCCGACTCCACACGTTTGATCTTGCACGCCAAGGCGCAGGACACCATCCTGTCGCTGGCAGCGGAGGCCGGTTCGGTGGAGGATCTGGAGCTCGAAGACGTGATGAAAATTGGTTACAAGGACATCCGCTGCGTGGAGTCCGGTGGCCCAGAGCCAGGCGTTGGCTGTGCTGGCCGCGGCGTCATCACCTCGATCAACTTCCTGGAAGAAAACGGTGCCTATGACGGCATGGACTATGTGTCCTACGACGTGCTGGGTGATGTGGTGTGTGGCGGTTTTGCCATGCCCATCCGCGAAAACAAGGCGCAGGAAATCTACATCGTCATGTCCGGCGAAATGATGGCCATGTACGCCGCCAACAACATCTCCAAGGGTGTCCTGAAATACGCCAACTCCGGTGGCGTGCGTCTGGGTGGCCTGGTGTGCAACGAGCGCCAGACCGACAAGGAATACGAACTGGCCGATGCGCTGGCCGGCATGCTGGGCACCAAGCTGATCCACTTCATCCCACGCGACAACGTCGTGCAGCACGCTGAACTGCGCCGCATGACCGTGATCGAATACGCCCCTGACTCCAAGCAGGCCGGCGAATACCGCACCCTGGCTTCGAAGATCCACAACAACGCCGGCAACGGCACGATCCCCACCCCGATCACGATGGATCAGCTGGAGGACATGCTGATGGAATTCGGGATCATGGAAGCGATCGACGAGTCGGCAGTCGGCAAGGCCGCAGCCGCAGCCCTGGCTGCTGCCTAAGAGGTACCAGGCCCGGCCTGATTTGCCGCAAGATGAATCGGGTCGGGTCTAAGTGCTAGACAAAAACATTTACTACTGGAGTTCCCCATGACTGCCACCGTTGAAGAGCGCAAGGCCGCGAACAAGGCCCTGATTGATGAAGTGCTGAAGGCTTATCCCGAAAAGATGGCCAAGAGGCGCGCCAAGCACCTGGGCACGTTTGAAGAAGGCAAGCCCGATTGCGGCGTCAAGTCCAATATCAAGTCACTGCCTGGCGTAATGACGATTCGCGGTTGCGCCTACGCTGGCTCCAAAGGCGTGGTGTGGGGCCCGATCAAGGACATGGTCCACATCAGCCACGGACCCGTAGGCTGCGGCCAATATTCGTGGGCTGCCCGCCGCAACTACTACATCGGCACCACCGGCATCGACACCTTTGTCACGATGCAGTTCACCTCCGATTTCCAGGAGAAGGACATTGTCTTCGGTGGCGACAAGAAGCTAGACAAGATCATCGACGAGATCCAGGAACTGTTTCCCCTGAACAAGGGTATCTCGATCCAGTCCGAGTGCCCGATCGGCCTGATCGGTGACGACATCGAAGCGGTGTCTAAAAAGAAGAGCAAGGAATACGTTGGCAAGACCATCGTGCCCGTGCGCTGCGAAGGTTTCCGCGGCGTGAGCCAGTCACTCGGTCACCACCTGGCCAATGACGCCATCCGCGATTGGGTGTTCGACAAGGTCGAGGCCGACAAGCACCCCACATTTGTGTCGACCCCCTACGACGTGGCCATCATCGGTGACTACAACATCGGTGGCGACGCCTGGTCCAGCCGCATCTTGCTTGAAGAGATGGGTTTGCGCGTTATTTCCCAGTGGTCCGGCGACGGCACCATCGCCGAGATCGAGAACACGCCCAAGGCCAAACTCAATGTGCTCCATTGCTACCGCTCGATGAACTACATCAGCCGGCACATGGAAGAGAAGTACGGTATTCCATGGGTGGAATACAACTTCTTCGGTCCTACCATGATCGAGAAGAGCCTGCGCGAGATCGCCGGCCACTTCGATGAGACCATCAAGGCCAAGGCCGAGCTGGTGATTGCCAAGTACAAGCCGCTGATGCAGGCCGTTGTTGACAAGTTCAAGCCGCGCCTGCAGGGCAAGACCGTCATGCTGTACATCGGCGGCTTGCGCCCCCGTCACGTGATTGGCGCCTACGAAGATCTCGGCATGGAAGTGATTGGCACCGGCTACGAGTTCGGCCATAACGACGACTACCAACGCACCACCCACTACATCAAGGACGCCACGCTGATCTATGACGACGTGACCGGCTTTGAGTTCGAGCACTTCGTTGACAAGATCAAGCCGGATCTGGTTGGTTCCGGCATCAAGGAAAAGTACGTATTCCAGAAGATGGGCGTGCCGTTCCGTCAGATGCACAGCTGGGACTATTCCGGCCCGTACCACGGTTATGACGGCTTTGCCATCTTCGCCCGTGACATGGACATGGCCATTTCCAGCCCGATCTGGGCCCTGACCAAGGCGCCCTGGAAAAAAGCAGCCTGAACCCCGGTGGCCGGTGTGTACCGGCTACCTTTCCCGATGACTAACGAGGTCGGTGACCTGACCTCGTTTCAACCGATAACTTTTGGAGCCCGTCATGCCTCAATCAGCCGACAAAATCATCGACCACGAACTGCTGTTCCGTGAACCCGAGTACCAAGAACTCCTCAAAAACAAGAAAGAGTTCGAGTTCAACCACACCGACGAAACCATCAAGTCCATCGTCGAATGGACCAAGACCGAAGACTACAAGCAGAAGAACTTCGCCCGTGATTCACTCACCGTGAATCCGGCCAAGGCCTGCCAGCCGCTGGGCGCTGTGTATGTTGCCAACGGCTTCGCCAAGACGCTGAGCTTTGTGCACGGTAGCCAGGGCTGCGTGGCCTACTACCGCTCGCATTTCTCGCGCCATTTCAAGGAGCCGACCTCCTGCGTCAGCTCCTCCATGACCGAGGATGCAGCCGTGTTCGGTGGCTTGAACAACATGGTCGATGGCCTGGCCAACGCCTACAGCTTGTACAAGCCCGACATGATCGCGGTATCGACCACCTGCATGGCCGAAGTCATTGGTGACGACGTTGACGCTTTCATCAAGACCAGCAAGCAAAAAGGCAGCATCCCCGAAGAATTCGATGTGCCGTTCGCCCACACACCAGCCTTCGTTGGCAGCCACATCACGGGCTACGACAACGCGCTGATGGGCGTGCTGCGCCACTTCTGGGACGGCAAGGCCAAGACCACCGAACCCCTGGTTCGCGTACCCGACGAGAGCATCAACTTCATCGGCGGCTTTGATGGCTTTGTGGTGGGCAACATGAAGGAAATCCGCCGGATTTTCGATCTGTTCGGCGTCAAAGTGAACATCATCTGCGACCCGTCCGGCAACTGGAACACACCGACCGATGGCGAGTTCCGCATGTACGCCGGCGGCACCACCAAGGAAGAAGTGATTGCGGCACTGCATGCCAAAGCCACCATCGTATTCCAGGAATACTGCTGCGAAAAAACCACCAAGTTCATCCGTGAACATGGCCAGGAAGTCGTCGTGCTCAATGCGCCCGTGGGCGTGAGCGGTACCGACAAGTTCCTGATGGAAATCTCGCGCCTGACCGGCAAGCCGATTCCTGCGGTTCTGGAAAAAGAACGCGGCGAAGTGGTTGATGCCATGGCCGACAGCCAGGCTCACTTGCATGGCAAGCGCTTTGCCCTGTATGGCGATCCGGACCAGATGCTGGGTTATTCACAGTTCCTGCTGGAGCTCGGTGCCGAGCCGGCCCACGTCGTGGCCACCAATGGCGGCAAAGAGTGGGAGATCAAGATGCAAGCCCTGTTTGACGCGTCACCCTACGGTGCCGGCTGCAAGGTGTATCCGAAACGCGACCTGTGGCATTTGCGCTCGCTGCTGTTCACGGAGCCGGTCGATTTCATGATTGGCAACACCTATGGTAAGTTCCTGGAACGCGATACCAAGACACCGCTGGTGCGCCTGGTGTTCCCGATCTTTGATCGTCACCACTACCATCGTTATGCCACCTGGGGTTATGACGGCGCCATGCGCGTGCTGGTGATGCTGCTGGATGAATTCTTCGAAGCGCTCGACGGCAACACCATGGAAATCGCGAAGACCGATTACAGCTACGACATCATTCGTTAACCTGCCAAAAAGGGCTGGGACTCAGGTCCCGGCCCTTTTTTTGTGACCTACCTTTTCCCCGATCCGAGGACATCATGGCCAATGTAACCTTTAGCTCTCCCCGCATGAAGAAGGACTTGACGGTGTATGCCATCGCAGGCGACACCAAGACGCTGCTCGCCGTCGCCAAGGCCAACAACGTGCCGCTGGAATTTGAATGTGAAAACGGCGAGTGTGGCTCCTGCCAGCTGCAGGTCACGGTGCTCTCCGACAAAACGCCCATGGGCATGGCCCTGACCGAGAAAGAAAAGACGGTCCTGCGACTCGCCGGCAAGATCACCGCACAACAGATCGCAGACGCTGAAACCAAGGATCTACCTCCCCCATGGCGACTGGCATGCCAGTTCGTCGTCCGCAACGAAGACATTCTGGTCACGTTTTAGCCATGGACGCCGCCTACATCAAGACCACGCAGGATGGTCGCAAGGTTGAGGTGATGGATGGCTGGGTCTGTCTCGATGGTGTGCGCGAGGCGGACAGCCTGATCCCGATGGACGAGCATCCGAACCGGCAAGCCATCACCAAGGCGGTCCCCGGTGCGACCCATGCGGCCGGGCGTTTGCCGTTCACGCTGGCGGAAGCTGCCATGGCGCAAAACGCCCTGTCGGCGGCGCAACGGGATTTTGACGCCAGTCCGGCGGGCATCACACAGCGTCTGCGCCGCGCGGTGTGGGTCAAAGCCACCAACGAAGGCGTGGATTGAGTTTGAGACACCTCACCGGGAGATTGCCATGATCTTTGTTGTTGAACTCCCTAATCAAGGCTATCCGCGCGCCTGGTTTGCCTTTGACAAGGAAGATTTTGTCCGCAAGCTGGAAACGCTGGCCACTTCCCAAGGGGAACGCTATGTCTACTGGAACGAGGCGGAAGCGGTGGCTGCCTTTGAAGGCAACGACCCGCTCATCGCCGGTAAAGCACTTTGGCGTGCAAGGCATGCGCTGCATGAACAGTTGGTGGCGCTTGACGTGCTGACGGACGACTAGGGCGGGGCTTGCATGAAGCTGCGCGTCGAACGTTCGCATGCCCACACGCTGGCGACTGAGTTTCCCGAACTGGCGGCACTGACGGACCAGCTGCGCTTTGGTGCGCACGCCGAAATCGGGCTGCAGCAACTCTCGCCGGGTGTTCTCGAACGCCTGGGCCAGCTGTGGAACCACGGCGGCGCCAATCAGAGCCGCCGCGCCGCCCAGCTGGACTCCTTGCGCCATGTGTTGCACGACCACCCCGGCGTGCGCTTTAGCGAGGAGACGCTGGAAAAAGTGGTGCCGGCCTTTGTCAGCTACATTGCCGCCGACGCCCGCTGCGGCTGGTTGTTCAGCGCCGACACCGACAGCCAGCCCCTGGCCTGGTGCCCGACCCGCATCGACTACATGCCGGCGTCCAACGACGAGACCGGCAAAGTCCTGATTGAGCTGAAAGCCAATGCCAAGGCCGGCGTCATCATGCAGACCCTGCGCTTGACCGGTGGTGACGTCAAGGGCCGCAGTGTGCCCGAGATGCTGCTGTCGCGCGGCCTGGTGCGTGAATCAGCGGCCCTGATGGCGGCTTATGAAATGACGGTAGAACGCTACTTCGACTGGCGCGCCCAGAGCGGTGCGCAGTTTGAGGGTCGCGGTACCGCCTTCCACGCGCAAGATCCCAGCGCCACCCACCGTGACGCCGACTGGATGCGCAAGGACGTGGTGATTCTGTCGGCGCAAGGCGGTGCGGCGCGACTGGTTAACGACGAAGGCGTGCTGCAGCAACGCAACCCCAGCCTGGAGACGCCGGGTGAAGTGCTCTCCAACTACCTGTCCAAGGCAGCCAAGAGCAACCACTATGACGCCGAGGATGAAGTGCTGGCCCTGCACGCCGAGTTGCAGCAGCGCCCCGGACTGTTCAAGCGCCTGCCGGTGCATCCGCTCATCCTGATGTTCCATCTCGACCTGCACCACCATGTGTGGGTGCATGTGAATGACCTCGCACCCTATGTCTACCAGCCGCAGCTCAAACACAAGCTGGTGCTGCCGCCCGAGCAGACCGATTTGATCGACATCCTCACCGCCGAGATGGACGTCTTGATGGACGACATCATCGCCGGCAAGTCCGGCGGCACCACCGTGCTGTGTGCCGGCCCGCCCGGTGTGGGCAAAACGCTCACGGCCGAGGTCTATGCCGAAATCATCCGCCGGCCACTCTACCGCGTGCACTCCGGCCAGCTTGGCCTCAACGTCACAACGATGGAGGCATCCCTGAAGGAAATCTTGCTGCGGGCGCAGCGCTGGGGTGCGGTGCTGCTGATTGACGAGGCCGACGTTTACATCAAGCGCCGCGACGACAACCTGACCATGAACGCCGTGGTCGGGGTGTTTCTGCGCGTGCTGGAGTACTTCAACGGCCTGCTGTTTTTAACCACCAACCGCATCGACGATATTGATGAAGCCATCGTGTCACGCTGCATCGCGCTGATCCGCTACCACCCGCCGGATGCGACCGGACGGCGCCGCATCTGGCAGGTGATGGGCGAGCAGTTTGCACTGGGCCTGGAGGAAGGCATGCTGGACAAACTCCCCGCCTTGTTTCCGGCGGCGACCGGACGCGACATCAAGGGCCTGGCCAAGCTGGTCGCCAAGTATTGCCACCACAAACAGGTCGAGCCGACGCGCGACGTGTTCCTGCGCTGCGCCATGTTCCGCGGCCTGGATCCGGCTGCGCCCATGGCAACTGAAACAGGCATTTGACAAAGGAAACTATGAAAACCGTAGAAGAATTTTTAGCCCACACCATCCAGCTGGAAAGCGAGGCTGCCTTGCGTTTCGGCCAGCTCGCCGATGCCATGACCACGGCTGGCAACAAAGAGGTGGGGCGTCTGTTTCGCCGCCTGGCCGACTACTCCCTGCTGCATCTGGGCGACGCCCGCGCCCGTGCCGGCTTTCGCACCTTGCCCGAGATGAAGGCGGGCGAGTACCGCTGGCCCGACGTCGAAAGCCCCGAAGCGGCCGCGATCTGGGCGGCCGACCCCTTCATCGGTATTGAGCAGGCGCTGCAGGTGGCGCTGGATGCGGAGAGTGCCGGTCTTGACTTTTACGCCGAGGTCCTGGCCTCCACCGACGACCCGGAAATCCGGGTGCTAGCCAAGGAGTTTGTCGAAGAAGAAGCCCAGCACGTCGCCGAACTGAAGCGCTGGATGCAATTGCACCTGAGCGGCCAGGCGCTGCCGACTGAGGGCTGAACGGCCTCACGCGGCTCCAGCATCATGAAAATTGCGGTCGCCACCCAGAACAGCTGGACCCAGGTTGGCGGCCACGCCGGCCAGACCCGGGACTGGCTGGAATTCGACTGCCAGCCGGGTGAGCCACTACCCGAGCCCCAGCGCGTCCTGCTCACCAAAGAGCAACTGCTGCACCATTTTCAGGACGATGGCCCGCACCCCCTTCATGGCGTCGAAATCATGATCGCCGCCAGCGCGGGTGACGGCTTTATGCGCCACATGGAGAAATGGGGCGCCCAAGTCTTGTTGACCGGCGAGACTGATCCGCTCATGGCGCTGAAGAAAGTCATGTCCGGCGAAGCGCTGCCCGATACCCGCTTCGACGTCACCACCACTTTGTGCAAGCTGCGGGATCTGTTCTCGCGTTATTGACTTGGCAAGCTGCCT
This sequence comes from Rhodoferax ferrireducens, assembly GCF_003347515.1. Classification (GTDB taxonomy): domain Bacteria; phylum Pseudomonadota; class Gammaproteobacteria; order Burkholderiales; family Burkholderiaceae_C; genus Rhodoferax. The sequence continues at coordinate 152,412 of NZ_QEII01000297.1, forward strand.
GGTCGGCCGGGTGACGATAAGTCGCATCCGGCAACAACGGCATCCGCAGTGCGAGACATATTTACATGCATTTTAGGCCTGTAGCCCTCGTCCAATAAGCGCAAGTAGCTACGTATTTTATAGCAATCCGATTTTGACGAATGTTGCTTGCCTGGCGTTAACCGGCCAGTGACAGTGACTACCGGGCGGCGGACGAATGCGCAGATTCTTGCCAGCGCCGGTGGGCCTCGATCAGGAGAATCCATGATGCGTCATCCCCAACAGAGCGCACCAGACCGCAGGGCTGTACACCCCGCAATCCCAATATCCTGGGGGTGTACTATCCGAATTTGTCACAAGGAACAATCGTGAAAGTCATGACGACCCCCATGATCAAAGTTCTCGCTGTGTCGTGGCTGTTGGCACTGGCGGCCTGCGGTGGCAGCGGGAATAGTGGCACTCCGCCTGCACCGCTCATCAGTGCGGAAGGGCTGTGGGCCGGAAGCACCAGCACATCCCGTACGGTGACGGGTATTGTTCTTGACAACGGCACCTATTGGCTTCTTTATTCGGTGCCCAATGTCAGCGCCCTCACTGCCGGTTTTATTCAGGGCACCGGTACCTCGCTCAACGGCAGTTTCTCCTCTTCCGACGGCGTGGACTTCAATATCTCAGGGCAGGGTATCAACAACGCCACGGTGTCCGCAAGCTACGCGACCAAGCAAAGTCTCAACGGATCAGCCACCTACGCCAACCCCAACTCAACTTACACATTTACGAGCGCGTATAACGCGGACTACGACAAAACCCCAAGCCTGTCAGCGATCGCCGGCAACTATTTGGGCATCGCTTCCGTTGCAGGCAGCAATGAGGCGATAACGATGGTGATCAATCCGCAGGGCCTGGTTGCCGGCACCGGAACCAGCAGCTGCCAATATGCCGGACTCGTCGTGCCACGCGCCAAAGGCAATCTATACGATCTATCGCTTGTGATCAGCGGCAGCAATTGCGCCACCGGCACGAGTTCCGTCACCGGCATTGGCTACTTTGACGCGGGCGCAAAGCGTCTCTACCTGGCCGCGCTCAACAGCGCCCGAAGTAACGGTCTCGTCTTCGACGGCGTCAAACCTTGAACTTTGCTGGCCGCTTGCTTTTTGAGCTGCGTCGGGATCGATCCAGTCAGCCCTGCCATTCAACCGGCCATGCGCCTCGCTATTGCAGGATGGAGAAGATGCTGCTGTAGTCATCTTTCCATGGCTGGAATCCAGGAGAATCGGCAATGCTCGTTGCGCCGGCCAGCCGTGGATCTTTGAACAAGGCCGCGTCAGCGCTGATCAGTGCCCAGCGGGAACGCAACACCAGTTTTTCAGAATTCCCCTCGGAATCAACCAGGCGAACCTCCTTGCCGAAATGATTGGCTGCCGTCTTCATGACTGGCCGCAAGTCCAGGAACCGGTTGGTAATGTGCACCACCAGCACGCCGTCGGACTTGAGGTGCCTGAAATACTGGGCAAAGGCTTCTTGCGTCAGCAAATGGATGGGCACCGAGTCGCCAGAGAAAGCGTCCACCACCAGCACATCGAACCGTTGCGCGGGCTCTGTCTCCAACTGCAAGCGGGCGTCGCCAAGAATGATGTCAGTGGCGGCCGCGGTGCGCGAGAGAAAGCTGAAATTTTTGCGCGCGATGTCGATCACCATGGGATCAATCTCGTAGAGCCGGAAGTAATCATCCTTGCGCCCGTAGCTCACCAGTGTGCCAACGCCCAGGCCAATCACCCCGACCCGCATTGGCCCTTGTGCGGCCTTGAGCTGCATCGCCTTGCCAGCGCCACCGTCCGGGCTGTAATAGGTGGTGGGCTGGTCCAGTTGGTCCGGCGCGGTGTTTTGTCGGCCATGGACGATTTGTCCGTGAAACATGGATCGATAGCCGACCTTTTCGTTGTGAAAGACTTGCAGGGTGCCGTAGAAATTGCGCTCGGTCAATTCTGCGCCGCTGGTCTCTTCCCGATGGTCGTCGATGCGAATCCAGGCCAGGCCCAGCAGCACGACCGCCGTGAAGGCGATGCTGGCGTGACGCCGCCGAGGGCGTGAAAATTTCGTTTTGGGGATGATGGCAACGGTAGCCACCAGTCCGGTTAGCAAAATGCCAATCGACAATTCGTAATTGCTGTTAAACCAATAGGGCGCGATGACGCCGACAAAAAAACCACCGACCACCCCGCCCACCGCCAACATCAGGTAGTAGCCGGTCAGGTGGCTGGGGTGCGGTTGCAGACGGGCGAGTTCGCCATGACACACCATGCATGCCACGAAGAACGCCGTCAGGTTGATCCCCATGGCGACGGCGAGGGGAAGTTCGTTGATCCCCAGGGTGGGCAGGTAGGCCAGGGCACCCAACCCCAGCACCAGCAACGGGAGAAACACTTTGCGCCGGTACCAGCCATGGCGCTCAAAGCTCATGATGAATGAAAGCAGGTACAAGGCCAAAGGTGCGACCCAGATCATGGGGATGGGGGCAATGTTGGTGGTGAGGAAACTGGTGTCGGCCACCATCAAAATCGACGGACAGGCCGCCAGGGCGGCCCACAGCACCTTGTGCGTCCAGCGCGGCGCGGGGCCGTCGTGATGGGTTGGCTCGACGATGGGAACGCCATGGCGTCCACGCCAGGCCAGGAGTGCGCAGGCGGCGACAAAACACGCATACAAACCCGACCACAGGTAGGACTGCCAGAGGGTCGGGAAGATCGGTTCTACCGCCACCGGGTAAGCCAGCAGCGCCAGCATGGAGCCAAAGTTGGACAAAGCGAACAAGCGGTACGGCACCAGGCCCGAACGCTCCCGTGCAAACCAGGCCTGCAGCAGCGGTCCCGTGGTGGACAGCACAAAGTAGGGCAAGCCGATGGACACGGTCAGCAAGCCAAGGATGCGCAAGGTGGGATTCTCGGCGCCCGTTGGCTTCCAGTCCAGACTCGGGCTGATCGGGATCAGCAACAAACTGACCAGCAGCAAACCGCCGTGCACCAGGCTTTGGCGAGAAGGACTGAGGTAGCGGACCACCCAATGGGAGTAAAAATAGCCCAGCAACAAGACCAGCTGGAAGAACAACATGCAAGTCGTCCAAACGGCTGCCGAGCCACCAAACCAGGGCAAAATCATCTTGCCAATCAAGGGCTGTACCTGGAACAGCAGGAAGGCGCTGAGAAAAATGGTGAGACCATAGTGAACGGTCAGGCGCAGGTCAATTTTCATGGGTTGTCGTGTTGATCCGTGGCGAAAGCGCCTCCTAGCAGTGCGCGCAGTGTACAGGTCCAACTTTCGCGCCAAGGTCGATTCTTCTGGCCAGGACAGCCCCCTGTCGCAAACCGTTTGTCGCAATTCCTTCAAACCGGCCAAAGCGCGGCGCCAGCCGCTGCCATTTCGCGCATAAGCCGCTGTTCAGAGCAGTTTTTGCCCTGGCACCCAAATTGCAATGAGAAGACTAACCACCATGTCAGGAGTCTTCCATGTCAGTCTCGCTCAAGGCCAAAATCGCCGAAGTGTTCGAAGAACCTGGCTGTGACAAGAACCAGGGCAAGAGCGAAAAGGAACGCAAAAAGGGTTGCACCAAGCAGCTCAACCCCGGCGCCGCCGCCGGTGGCTGCGCTTTTGACGGCGCCAAGATTGCGCTGCAGCCGGTCGTGGACGTGGCCCACCTGGTGCACGGGCCGATTGCCTGCGAGGGCAACTCGTGGGACAACCGGCACAGCGCCTCCTCCGGTTCGCAGCTCTACCGTACCGGCTTCACGACCGACATCAACGAGCTCGACGTCATCTACGGCGGTGAGAAGCGCCTGTTTAAATCGATCCGCGAGATCGTCGAGAAATACGACCCGCCGGCGGTCTTTGTTTACCAGACCTGCGTGACCGCGCTGGTCGGTGACGACATTGAAGCAGTGTGCCAGCGCGCGACCGAAAAGTTCGGCAAACCGATCATTCCGGTCAATGCGCCCGGCTTCGCCGGTCCCAAGAACCTGGGCAACAAGCTCGGCGCCGAGGCCTTGCTGGACTATGTCATCGGCACGGTTGAGCCGGAGTTCACCACCCCTTACGACATCAACATCATCGGCGAGTACAACCTGGTCGGCGAGTTGTGGCAGGTCAAGCCGCTGCTGGACGCGCTGGGCATCCGCATCCTCTCGTGCATCTCGGGCGATGGGCGTTACAACGAAGTCGCCAGCGCACACCGGGCCAAGGTGAACATGATGGTCTGCTCCAAGTCGATGATCAACATCGCGACCAAGATGGAACAGCGCTGGGGCATTCCCTACTTCGAGGGTTCGTTCTACGGCATCGGCGACATGAGCGACACCTTGCGCCAGATCGCCAAACTGCTGGTGCAGCAAGGCGCACCCGACGACTTGCTGGAGCGCACCGAGCGCCTGATCGAAGTCGAGGAAGCGCGTGCCTGGAAACGCATCGAACACTACAAGCAACGTCTCACCGGCAAGCGCGCGCTGCTGATCACGGGCGGCGTCAAGTCCTGGTCAGTGGTGGCGGCCTTGCAGGAAGCAGGGCTGGAGATTGCCGGCACCAGCGTCAAGAAGAGCACTAAAGAAGACAAACAAAAGATCAAGGAAATCATGGGCGACGACGCGCACATGATCGATGACATGACGCCGCGCGAGATGTACAACATGCTGCGCGACGCCCGCGCCGACATCATGTTGTCCGGTGGCCGCTCGCAGTTCGTGGCGCTCAAGGCGCGCATGCCCTGGCTAGACATCAACCAGGAACGGCATCACCCCTACGGTGGGTATGAAGGCATGGTCGAGCTGGTGCGCGAGATTGACCGCGCCATCTACAACCCGGTCTGGCAGCAGGTGCGCATCCCCGCGCCCTGGGGTGACGATGGCGAAACCCTGGGTGCGGTGTCACCTGTCGGGAGGGCATGAACATGGCGCGCGTTGTTGAATCCAAAAAAGCCTGCACGGTCAATCCGCTCAAGATGAGCCAGCCGCTGGGCGCGAGTTTTGCCTTTCTTGGGCTCGATGCCTGCATGCCGGTGATGCATGGCTCGCAGGGCTGCACCTCGTTTGGCCTGGTGCTGCTGGTGCGCCACTTCAAGGAAGCGATTCCGCTGCAGACCACGGCCATGAACGAGGTCACCTCCATCCTCGGCGGCTACGACAACATCGAGGCCGCGCTGCTCAATATCCGCAAACGCGCCGCACCCAAAGTCATTGCCATCTGCTCCACCGGCCTGACCGAAACCAAGGGTGACGATGTGGACGGCTACATCGTCACGGCGCGCAAGCGCAAGCCCGAGCTGGATGACACCGAGATCGTCTACGTCTCGACGCCCGACTATGTGGGCGCCTTCGAGGATGGGTACAAGCACGCCATCACCGCCATCGTGAAGACATTGGTGAAGCCGCTGCCGGTGAAGGCGGACCAGATCACCCTGCTGCCCGGCAGCCATCTGTCGCCGGGTGACATTGACGAGTTGCGCGAGATCATCCAGGCCTTTGGCCTCTCGGTCATCGTGCTGCCCGATATTTCCGGCTCGCTCGACGGTCACATTCCGCCCGACTGGCGCGGCACCACGCTGGGCGGCACGACCGTGGAAGAGATTCGCGCGGCCGGCGCATCAAGCTTCACCATCGGTGTGGGCGAGCAGACGCGCGAAGGCGCCGAGGCGCTGCAAACCATTGCCGGCACGCCGCTGGAAATCTTCGAGCGCCTGACCGGGCTGGAGGTGAACGACCGCCTGCTGCAACGCCTGGCGCAGCTCTCCGGCCGCGCCGTGCCGGCCAAATACCGGCGCCAGCGCAGCCAGCTGCTCGATGCCATGCTCGATGGCCATTTCTACACCGGCGGGGTCAAGGTAGCGATTGGGGCCGAACCCGACCTGCTGCTGGCGGTGGGCAGTCTGTTGCACGAGATGGGCGCCGAGCTGCGCTGCTGCATCAGCACCACCAAGTCCCCCGCGCACGCGCTGCTGCCGGCTGAACAAGTCGTGCTGGGTGACCTGGAAGACCTGGAGACGGGTGCTGCCGACTGCGACCTGCTGATCACCCATTCGCATGGCCGTCAAGCCGCGGAACGCCTGAACAAGCCCTTGTTGCGCATCGGTTTTCCGGTGTTCGACCGCATCGGCAACGCGCACCGCCGCATGGTGGGCTACCGCGGCACCATGGACCTGATTTTCGAGATTGCCAACCTCATGATCGACCGGATTGAACACCACCATCCAGGCGACTGGCCGCTGACGCCCGAGGCCCGGCGCGCGGCGACCGGCGTGCCAATCGCCAATTCAACCCTCACCCCCACGAACCTGGCCACGGCCAGTGCCTGACTCAACTTCAACCCAGGAGTGCCTTATGAAAATTGCCTTCGCCACCCAGGACAAAGAGCGCGTTGACGCGCACTTCGGCTGGGCCAAGAGCATCGTTGTTTATGACGTCTCGCCCGAGGGGCATCGCTTTATCGAGAGTTTCGACTTCGGCGACAAGCTGGAGGAGGACGGCGACGAGGACAAGCTCGCCCCCAAACTGGACGCCATCAAGGACGTCGCCATTCTCTACGTCGCCGCCATCGGTGGCTCCGGCGCGGCGCGCGTGGTGGCGATGAAGATCCATCCCATCAAGGTGCCGCAGCCCGAGTCGATCGCCGAGATTCTGGAAAAACTGCAGGTTGTGCTACAGGGCACGCCACCACCCTGGCTGCGCAAGGCGCTGGCCAAGGACAGCGAACGTTCTTTCAACTTTGAAGATGACGAGGTAACCCCATGACTGAAGAAACAAGCGTTGTTGAGGCCCCCGCCAGCGACGAGACCCTAATGGCATTGCCCTTTGTGCAGCAGTTGGTCAAGCAGCTGCGTGCGCAGGACATCCACGGCACCTGGGAGGGCAAGACCGACCTGGAATTGCTGAAGCCCTATATTCACACGGCCGAAGAGCGCCGCGCCTTGCCGATCCTGGGCGACCCGGACCCCGAGACGCTGTGGCATCTGGAGATTTTCTACAACGCGATCGCCGTCGCCATCGAGCGCGAAACCGGTCAGATGGTCTCGCCCATGATGAAGATGAGCCACGAAGGTTTTGGCCGCATGGTCTTGATCGCCGGCAGGCTGGTCGTGGTCAACAAGCAGCTGCGCGACGTGCACCGCTTTGGCTTTCCGTCGCTGGCCAAGCTGTCCGATGCCGGCACCAAGTTCCTGGACGAAGCGGTCGTCATGATCCGGACCTACCCGGATGTGGCGCAATACGGAGCCTGACCATGAGCCATGACGCCGACGAACTCAAAACGCGATTGAAGAAGCTCAATGCGCGGGCCACGCAGGCCAAGATGGACCTGCATGACCTGTCCGAGGAGTTGCCCACCAACTGGGAAAAGATTCTTGAAATCGCCCAGCACTGTCACGACGCCCATGCCGCGCTGATGGACGCGCGCAAAGCCGCGGCAGCCGCCGCCGCTTGAAAACCTCCTGCCAAGGATAGACCGCCATGAGCACTACTTTTAGCGTTACCCTGCCCAGCGGCGCCACCTGGACGCCGACCTTTGTCGCCCAACTGGACGAAGAGAAATGCATCGGCTGTGGCCGCTGCTTCAAGGTCTGCCCGCGTGGCGTGCTCGAACTCGTCGGCCTCAACGAAGACGGTGAATACGTCCGCGTGGACGAGGATGACGACGATGACGAGGAATACGAAAAGAAGGTCATGACCATCGCGCACCAGGCGCTGTGCATCGGCTGCACGGCCTGCGCCAAGATCTGCCCCAAGAAGTGCTATACGCACGCCGCCGCCGAGGTGTGAGAGGAGCGCCCGATGGACACGCAAGCGATAGTGGCGACCCCGGACTGGCATGCACTGGCTGATCGCATGGAGACCCGGCGCGACGAAATTGTCGATCTGATGAGCCTGCTGCGCGATCATGCCGATCCGGCCGCAGGTTCTCCCGCCGACGTGGACTCGGTGGCCTGGGCCATTGCCTGTGCCAGCCTGGGCGATCAACATCTGTGGCAAGACCTCGGTCTGCCGTCACGGCGTGAACTCTCGATGCTGATCGAGCACTGGTTCCCGCAACTCGCCGCCCGCAACACACACAACATGAAGTGGAAGAAGTTCTTCTACAAGCAGTTGTGTCTGCGCGAGGACTTGCTGATTTGCAAGGCGCCGACCTGCGGCGTCTGCTCCGACTATGGCCTGTGTTTCGGCCCGGAAGAGGCGTCAAGCGTTACGCCGTGAGCAACACTGCCGAACACGGCCCGCAGGCCTTTTTCCGCGACCTGCGTGCCGCGTTTGGCCACACACTGCAACACACGGCCAATGCACCGGGCATCGAGTCCGCGCTGCAGCAGGCCTGGGACAGTTTCGACGGCAATGTCGCGATCCAGTGCGAGGGACAGCCCCCGATTGCCTGCCACAAGGGTTGCCCGAGCTGCTGCACCCTGCGTGTCGGTGTGCTGGCAGCCGAGGTCTTCATGGTCGCCGCCTACCTGCGTGCCACGGCAAAGGCGCTGCAAGGCCACAGCATCGACCTGATGGCGCGGGTGCGCGCGGCCGATGCCGCCACCCGCGGTCTGGACGAGGTGGCCCGCGTCGGCCTGAACCGGCGCTGCGCGTATATCGAGCAAGGCGTCTGCCTCATCCACCGTGTGCGCCCGCTGGCCTGTCGGGGCCATGCCTCATACGACAAGCGTGCCTGCGTCGAAGCGGCGGCGGGGCGAGCGGATGAAGTGCCATTTTCCGAGCCGCACCAACTGGTTCGTGGCCTGGTGCAATCGGCGCTGCAGGCGGCGCTGCGCGGTCACGGCCTGGCGTGGGGGGTCTATGAATTCAATCACGCCTTGGTGCTGGCACTGGACGACGCGCGCGCCACTACCGACTGGCTGGCGGGCGGCGACCCGCTGGCCGCTGCCGCCATTGATGCGGAGCAGCGCGACGCCATGGCCGCCTGGTTCGACGAGGTCGCAAGCCCGTGATTTGAGCGCCACCCGGTATTGCTGCATATTTGATAGCTTCTTGCGCAAGCAGAAAATGGGCTACAGGCTGATTTCTTACATAAACCCGCACTCACCCCGCCTTTAGCATCCATTCATGCGCCGGGTCGTTCTTGAAGACCCAGAAACGGTTCGGCCCGGCCATCACGTTGAGGTAATACAGGTCGTAGCCATGGGGTGCGACCACCGGGTGGTAGCCGCGCGGCACCATCACCACGTCGTGGTTCTCCACCGCACAGGCCTCGTCCAGGCTGCGGTCATCCGTGTACACCCGCTGAAACGCAAAACCCTGCGGCGGGTTGAGACGGTGGTAATAGGTTTCTTCCAGCTGGGTTTCCAGCGGTGGTTGTTCGACATCATGCTTGTGCGGCGGGTAGCTGGACGAGTGGCTGGCCGGCGTCATGACTTCGACCACCAGCAGGTGGGCGGCACTGGGGTCGTCATGCGGCAGGATGTCGCATACGTAGCGGGTGTTGGTACCTTGGCCGCGCACGCTGCGGCGCATGCTGGCGGGGTCGAGTACACGCACCTGGCGTGCCTCGGCACCGCCGGGCGCACTGCACAACGCCAGCTCGGCATCCCGCTCGGCGCGCACCATCACCGTTTTTCCGACGGGCACATACACGGCGGCCGGCGACACTTCTTCGAACACGCTGTTGCGGATGCCCAGATGGGGAAACGCCTGACCGTCCACCGTCACTTCGACGGTGCCGGTGAGCACCACCAGGCACAACTCGCGGCTCCCGGTTTGCAGGCTCTCGGTTTCGCCCGCCGCCAAACGCAGGGCGCGAAATCCCACATGGGTCCAGCCCGCACGCTCGGGTGTGATATTGACGATCTCACGCCCGCTGGGCGCGGCCTTGGCAAGCAGGGGGCTGACCATTTCAGGCTCCTTGGCTCAAGCGGTCAACGATGCCGCGCAAGGTGTCATAACCCTTCTTGGCATACTCGTAACTCGGGGCCACGGCCGGATCTTGCTCGGCCTCGACCACCAGCCAGCCTTCATAGCCGGCATTTTTCAGCGTAGACAACACGGAGGCGTAGTCCAGTGCGCCATCGCCCGGCACCGTGAAGGTGCCGTTGATCACACCGTTCAAAAAACTCCAGCCGTCGTTGCGCGCCTGCGCAATGACCTTGGCACGCACGTCCTTGCAGTGCACATGGACCACGCGCTTGACGTGTTTCTGCAGCAACTCGACCGGATTGACAGCACCGCCAAAGTAGGCGTGCCCGGTGTCAAACAGCAGGAACACTTTAGCCGGATCGGTCAGGTCCATGAGCTTGTCCACGTCAGCGGGCGACTCCACGTAGGCGCCCATGTGGTGGTGGTAGGCGAGCCGGATGCCATAGGTTTTGATGAGGTGCTCGCCAAATGCGTTGAGACGCTCGGCGTAGGCTTGCCACAAGGCCTCGCTGGCAAAGCGCGGGCGCCTGGAAACGGGCGTATCGATCTGACCCTGAATGGTGTCGGCGCATTCGCCATACACCACCACCGTGACGCCGTTGTATTGCAGCTTGCTCATGTGCGCCTGGCAGCGCTCGATCTCGGCCTGAACCGTGTCATTCCCCAGAAAGCCGGAATACCAGCCCGACACGCAGGCCAGACCAAACTCATCCAGCTTGGCTTTCAGGCCGGGACCATCCTTGGGGAATTTGTTACCCAGCTCAAAGCCTTCATAGCCAATTTGCCGGCCTTCGGCAAGTGCCGTTTCCAGCAGGGTTTCACCGCCCAGCGAGGGCAGGTCGTCGTTCATCCACGACAGGGGGTTGATGCCGATGCGTACGTTCCAGGTCATGACAGATTTTCTTTCTTGGACAGGTTCAAGGGATAGATGAGACACAGGCGCTAAAGACGCTGTTCCTGCTTGGCGACGAGGTAGCGTGCGTGCGCGGCGTTCACTTCCGCGCGCTCGGAGACTTCAGGGATCGCCACCTCCCACCAGCATCCGCCGTCATCGGTGGTTCGGGCATGCGTGGTATCGATCACCAGCACCTGCGTGCCGGTGGCGGCCCGGGCGCCGGCCATGGCGACCTTGAGCTCAGCCACGTCTGTCACATGCACGGCATCCGCGCCCATGCTGCGGGCATGCATGGCGAAATCAATGGTGGAGAGATTGCCGCCTTCGGGCACGCAGTCGTCGAGCATGTTGTTGAAGTGCGGACTGCCGCTGGCCTGCTGCAGGCGTTCAATGCAACCATAACCGCGGTTGTCCAGCACCACGATGATGAGCTTCTTGCCCAGCATGACCGAGGTGGCGATCTCGGAGTTCATCATCATGTAGGAGCCATCGCCCACCATGACGATAACTTCCTGCCCGGGTCGCGCCAGCTTGACGCCCAGGCCGCCGGCGATCTCGTAGCCCATGCACGAGTAGCCATACTCCATGTGGTAGTTTCCCGGCAGAGAAGCGCGCCAGAGTTTGTGCAGTTCGGCCGGCAAGGTGCCTGCGGCGCACACCACCACATCTTGGCTACCGCTGTCGCCGCCTGCGTCATTGAGCGAATCGCGCACCGCGCCGATCACTTCGGCGTCGTAGGGCAACACATCCGTCGGGACCGCGGTGGTGAGTTCGGTGACGCGTGCCCGCCACTGCGCCGCTTGCGTTGTAGCGCGCGCCGACCAGGCCGGGTCGGCCTGCCAGTCGGCGACGGCGGCGCTGAGCTGGCCTAAGCCAACGCGCGCATCGGCCACCAGCGAGGTGCCGTGCCACTTGGCGGCATCCACGCTGTGGACGTTGAGGCTCAAGATTTTCGCCTTGGCAAACAAGCTGTGCGAGCCGGTGGTGAAGTCCTGCAAACGGGTACCAATCGCCAGCACCACATCGGCCTCAAGCGCCAGCGCATTGGCGGCTGGTGAGCCAGTCACGCCCACCGCGCCAAGGTTGAGCGGGTGGTCCCACGGCAAGCTGCTCTTGCCGGCTTGCGACTCGACAACCGGCACGCCATGGGTTTCAGCAAATGCACGCAAGGCACCCCAGGCCTGGCTGTAAAGCACACCGCCACCGGCCACGATCAGCGGTTGCCGGGCACTGCGCAGCAGGGCCACTGCACGTTCCAGTTCAAAGGCATCGGCCGGGGGACGGCGAAAGCGGATCAGCTCGGGTTGCAAGAAATTTTCCGGGCAATCGAAGGCCTGGGTCTGCACGTCCTGCGGCAAGGCCAGACACACCGGGCCACAGGTGGCGGGGTCGGTCATCACCTGAATCGCCCGTGGCAAGGCGCTGAGGATTTGCTGCGGCGCGGTGATGCGGTCGAAATAACGCGTCACGGGCCTGAACGCGTCATTGGCACTGAGGTCGCCCTGCGCGAAGTCTTCAATCTGTTGCAGCACCGGGTCGGGCGCGCGCGCGGTAAAGGTATCGCCCGGCAACAGCAACACCGGCAGGCGGTTGACATGGGCCAGTGCGGCGGCCGTCACCAGGTTGGTGGCGCCGGGTCCTATGCTGGTGGTCACGGCCATGATGCGCTGGCGGAACTGCGCCTTGCTGTAGGCAATCGCGGCGTGTGCCATGGCCTGCTCGTTGTGCGCGCGGTAAGTGGGCAGCGCGCCGCGACTGGCCCAGAGCGCCTCGCCCAGGCCGGCCACATTGCCGTGGCCAAAGATCGAGAACACGCCCCCGCAATAAGGCTGGATGCTGCCGTCGTTCATTTCTACACGCAGGGCGGCCAGGTGGCGCACCAGCGCCTGGGTCATGGTGAGTCGGAGGGTGGTCATACGCTGGGTCGTTTCAGGATGAATGCTGGTGCCGGCTGCGCCAGGCATCCACAAGATAGGCAAAGTTCTGTGCAACCTCGGTCACAAAGGCAGCATCGTCGATCTCCTTGCGCAGCCAGCGCAGCGATGCAGCGGCCCACAAAGTACGTCCCACCATGAAGCCCTTGACGATGGGGTTGGTGGCCACGGTAAAGCTGTCGGCCAGCACTTGCAAGGGCTGGTTCAGGCCCAGGATGACCGCGCCCCGGCAATGCGGGTCGCGCTCGACCACCAGTGCCGCCAGGGCCGACCAGCCCTGCGCTTGCATGGGGGCAAGCTTCCACCACTCCGGCTTGACACCCAGGTTGTAGAAGCGCTTGACGGCGCGCAGCACGGCGGCGTCTTCGGTGCCGGCCGGCGTCATGGCCGGCGGGCAGATGATTTCCAGCAGCAACTCGTTGCCGCTTTCACGCGTGGCTTCCCACAGCTCCAGTACCTTTTGCTCCTGCTCCAGGCGCAGCTCAAACGGGTCGTCCGGGTGGTAGTGCACCAAGCACTTCACCACCTGCTCGGTGGGCCAGTGAATCAGGGCACTGCCGATGGAACGCGTGCCGTCAAAGCGCAAGGGCCGCGAGCCGGGCAGTTCGACCGGCCGCCCCACCCACCAGCCGCGCCCGGTGGCACTCGCCAGCGCGTGGGCGCCATAGTCACCGCCGTCGATCAACACACCAGTGTGCCCCTGCAGCTGGTGGCTGCGCTCGACCTGTTCGGCGGTCTGGACCAGCAGCTTCTTGAGTGCCGGAATGCGAGACTCCTCTGCCCCCGCTTCGCGGGTCAGGTCAAAAAACTGGCTGCGGTGGTCAAAAGCCATCACGCACAGCTCGCGCCAGTCGGGCCGCGCCACGGTCACGCGGTGCAGATGCGCCAGTTGCTGGTCGGCGTCGACCTTGGGGTTGCGGCTGCCACCGAACCAGTGATCGAGTTCGGCCGGTGTCGGCATGGCGGCCGAACAGGCGTGGCGCGACACGACGATGGCGCCGCAGGCATTGGCCACCCGGGTGGATTCCCGCCAGTCCTTGCCCTGCAGCAGGCTGGCCATCAGGCCGGACAGAAAGGCATCGCCCGCACCCAATACATTGAGCACCTCGACCCGCTCGCCTGGGTAGGTGGGCGCGTCATCGATGGCGACCGGTATGGCACCCTCGATCACGCTGCAGCCCGAGGCGCCGCGTTTGACCACCAGGGTTGCCGCGCTGAGCGCGCGCACCGCGCGCAGGCTGGCCATCAGGTCACCGGCCACCCCACCGGCGATGAAAAACTCTTCTTCGGTGCCCACCAGCAGGTCGAACTCGGGGAGCATGTCCTGCAGCTCCCGCGTTACCTTGGCATCGGCCACGTAGCGGTTCTCACCGGCGCCGCGTGCGGTCAGCCCCCACAGCACGGGGCGATAGTCGATGTCCAGCACGCGTACCACGCTGTGGCGCTTTGCATACGCCAGTGCCGCCTGCGAGGCGCGGCGCGTGCCCGGTGTGGACAAGTGTGTTCCGGTGATGGCCAATGCGCGGCATTGGGCGATGAATTGCTCATCAATCTGGTCCGCCGCCACCGCCATGTCGGCGCAGTTTTCGCGCACGAACAGCAAGGGGAATGTGTCACGGTCCTTCAAGCCCAGCAACACCAACGCGGTCAAACGCTGCGGATCGACCTGCACCTGACTGATGTCGCAACCGGTCTGTTGCAGCGTCTCGGTGAGAAAACGCCCCATCTGCTCATTGCCAACGCGCGAGATCATGGCGCTCTTGAGGCCCAGGCGCGCGACGCCGAAAGCGAGGTTGGCAGAACTGCCGCCCAGGTACATGGCCAGGCTGCGCGCATCTTCCAGCCGGCTGCCGAACTGCTGGGCATAGAGATCAACCGCCAGACGCCCGAGACAGGCCAAGTCGACGGTTCGGTGGAGGGGGAATTTCAGTGTTGTCATCATGGCCTCAAATCGTCACGCCATCGAGTTCGGCCATGAGTTTTTGCATTTCTTCGCCGCCCGCCATCATGTCCAGCACCTCGTCCTTGCTGACATCCTGCTTCAGGTAAGTGCCCAGGGACTTGCCGCGATTGAGCAGCGTGAAACTGTCGCCAATCGGGTAAGCATGGTTCACATTGTGGGTGATGAAAATGACGGAAATGCCGCGCAGGCGCGCTTTGGAAATCAGCTTGAGCACGTTGACCGACTGCTTGACCCCGAGCGCCGCCGTGGGCTCGTCCAGAATCAGCACCTTGGCCCCGAAATGAATGGCGCGCGCAATCGCCAGGCATTGCCGCTCGCCGCCGGACATGGTGCCTATCATCTGGTCGGCGTCCCGAATCCGGATGCCCATTTCACGCAGTTTTTCGCTCGCCGTCCGGGCCGCCAGTTCGTGGTCCATGACCGGCAACAGGCCGAAGATTTTCCGGGTCGGCTCCCGGCCCATGAAGAAGTTGCGCGCCACACTCATCAGCGGCACCAATGCCAAGTCCTGGTAGACGGTCGCAATGCCCAAGTCCAGTGCCTCGCGCGGCGAGCCAAAACGCACCGGCTGATCCTCGAACAGGTAAGTGCCCTTATCCGGCGCGTGGACGCCGGCCAGCGTTTTGATGAGGGTGGATTTGCCGGCCCCGTTGTCGCCCAGCAGGCAATGCACTTCACCACGGCGCAGGCGCAGCGTCACGCCGCTGAGGGCGATCACAGAGCCAAAGTACTTGCTGATGTCTTCGAGTTGAAGAATGTAGTCACTCATGCTGTTTCTCTGTGCGTGTCAGCGCTTGCCCAAGGCAAAGCGCTTGCGAACGTAGTTGTTGAAAATCACCGCAATCAGGAGCATCAGGCCGAGGAAAACGCGGTACCAGTTGTTGTCGATGCTGGTGTAGCCGATGCCGATTTGCACCATGCCGAAAATCAGCGCGCCAAAGGCGGCCCCGACCACCGAGCCATAACCGCCGGTGAGCAGGCAGCCGCCGATGACCGCTGCAATGATGGCCTCGAACTCTTTTTGCAGGCCGCGGTCGGCGGCCGCGGAGCCGGCATCCGCCACTTGCAGAATTGCGAAAACAGTAGAGCAAAAAGCCATCAACATGAACAGGCCAATCTTGACACGGGCCACCGGAATGCCCACGTTTTTGGCCGCGTTGGCGTCACCGCCCACTGCTTGAATCCAGTTGCCAACGCGCGTGCGGGACAGCACAAAAGCGCCCACGCCCGTCAGCGCCAGCCACCACAACACGACTTTGGGCAGACCAATCGCCAGCGCCGTGCCATCGTCGCGGGCGGCGAGCAGTCCCGCATGGGCCAGCGCGTCAAACAGCCAGGTCAATGTATAGCCGTGAAACAGCAAGGACACCAGCGGATCGTTGGCAATCATGTCACGCAGCACCAGATCGCCGTTGGTGCTCAGAATGGTCTTGCCGGTGAAGATCACCGAGACGGCGAGCGAAAGCCCGCGCAGGATGAAGAAGAAGGCCAGCGTCACGATGAAGGATGGCAGCCCGGTGCGCACCACCAGCCAGCCATTGAGCCAGCCCAGCGACAGGGCCACCCCAAAGGCAAACAGGGCGGACAGCCAGATCGGCCAGCCCCAGTAGAGGGCGGGGATGGCCAGCAGCATGCCGCCGAAGCCAATCATGGAGCCCACCGAGAGATCGAATTCGCCGGCAATCATCAGCAGCGCGGCACCAACCGCCAACACGCCCAGGTAGGCGGCCACCGTGCTCCAGTTGACGATGCCTTCGGCGCTGAACATGCCCGAGCCGCCGGCGCTCAGGCCAAAAATCATAAACACCAGCACGGCGCCGGCGAGGGCGCCAAATTCAGGGCGAGACATCAGCCGGCGAGCAAGGCTGACCTCCCTGACCCGGTCATCATCCAATACGGTGGACGCGGGCTTCATGGCATGTTGGTTCATAGAAGTAGCAATCATTGAGGGTCAGACCTTGCTTGCAGGTAAGGCAGACGAATCAGCCTGCCTGCAGCTAAAAAAATTAACGATATTGACCGGCGTACTTTTCGACCTTGGCGATGTTGTCCTTGGTCACAAAGCCCGGGCCGGAGCCGATATGGCGCGCACCGTAGGCGGGGACCAATCCATATTCATTGAATCGGGCCGTGCTCTTGCTGTTGGCCTTGACCGCGGCGGCGACCTTGGTGAGGTCCGTGCTGTTGGTGGCCTTCATGGTGGCCAGCACGGCGACCGGAATGTAGCCCTGCAGGTAGGGCTGCTGGTCGATGGCAAACTTCACCGAGCCGTCCTTGATGCCCTTGGAGATTTCATCGGACAGGTCGAAGGTGGCCATCCACAGCTTGCCTTTCTGTCCGCCTTTTTCCAGCGCCTTCAGCGTCGGGTGAGCCGAGGTTGGGCCCAGTGTCAGCACGGCCTGGGTTCCGGGGTTCTGGCGCAGGTAGGCAGAAACCTTGGCTTCGATGCCGGTCGGATCGTCGCCCGAGTCAATCGTGCTTTTCTTGAAATCCGCGCCAATGGCCTCGGCAAAGCCACGGCAGCGCTCGAAGGAAGCGGGGTTGGTGGCGTAGTGGTTGACGCACAAAAAGCTCTTGATGCCGTCGGCCTTGGCGCGCTCGCCAGCGCCCTTGCCGGCCGCATATTCGGGTTGGCCGACATGCATGACGGCGCCCAGCTTTTCGCTTTGCTCCGGGGTGCCCGAGTTGATGGTGATCACCGGGATCTTCTTGTCAGTGAGCTTCTTGATGGCGCCCTGCAGCACGTTGAAATCGGCAATCGTGACAATGACGCCGTCATAACCCTGGGCCGCGGCTTGCTCAATCAGGCGGGCCATGTCGGCTAGGTCACCATTGGGCGGATTGCGGTAATCCACGCGCACACCATAGTCCTCGCCGGCCTGTTTGACAGAATTCTTGATGGTGTTCCACCACGAGTCGGAGTCCGGTGCATGGCTGATCAGGGCGAACTTGCTTTGGGCGGCCGCCAGGCTGCCAGTGACCACCAAGGCACTGACGAGCAGAGTCTTGAGGAAGGCCTGACGGGAATACTTGAATGTTTTCATGTTGTCTCCTGCAAAGAAATGAAGGGCCGAAGTTGCCGAAAGCTCAGGGCTACCGGGCAACGGACGCGGAGGCGCCGCGATCTACGAAAAATTTTACTGAGCTTTCTTAAAAATAGAAATATATTTCTGATTAGGACAAACCCTATAACAAGTTTTCTTTTTTTCTAACTTGTTAGATAATTCTTTCGAAATCCGACTTCCCCCGAAATGAAACGACCCCTATGACCTCTGAGTCCCGCCCTCCCGTCACCGAAGAAGCACTGATCAAAGCCATCGCGCGTGATTTCGAGGGGCTGAGCCGACAGCTCAAGGCCATCGCCCGCCATGTGGAGCAACACCGCTCCCAGCTGGGCATTCAGTCCATCCAGGAGGTGGCGCAGTACTGCGATGTGCAGCCCTCGGCCGTGATTCGTTTTGCCAAACATTTTGGCTACAGTGGATTCACGGCAATGCAAAAGCTGTTTCGCGACGGCTTGGCCCAGCAGATTTCGCCCAGCCGCAACTACCAGTCCCGCATCCGCCAGGCGATCGAGTCCGGTGCGCGGGATCTGAGCAGTGCCGAGATCGCGCACGCCCTGATCGGCGGCGGTATCGCCGGCATGGAAGAGCTGCAGCGCTCGCTGCAGGAGCCGGCCTTTGAAGAGTCGGTGAAGTTGCTGGCCGGCGCCGAGACCGTCTGGCTGATGGCGTCGCGGCGCTCTTTCGCGGTCTCCACCTACCTCGCCTATGCCTTGCAGCACACCGACAAGCGGGTGCAACACATCACCTCCATGGGCAGCATGCAGGACGGCCAGTTGCGCGGCATGCAGCAGGGCGATGTGATGATCGCCATTTCCTTTGCGCCGTATGCGGAAGAGACGCAGAGCATCGTGCAGCAAGCCCACGAACGCGGTGCCCGCATCATCGCCATCACGGACAGTCGTCTGAGCCCCCTGGCGCGCCTGGCCACCTGTTCGCTGCTGGTGCAGGAAACCAGTGTCTTCGGCTTTCGCGCCCTGACCAATTCCATGGCGGTCGCGCAAAGCCTGTTCATGGCCCTGGCCTACCGTCTTGAACTCGATTACCAACCCACCCGCGCCCAAGCGCTCTGATCTCTCCTGAAAGCCTCCTCCATGAAAAAAGTAGCCCTGTTTGGCGCCGGTCGCATCGGCCGCATCCACGCCGCCAACCTCTGTGCCTTGGCCGGCATCGAGCTCGTGGCCGTCAGCGACCCGGTCGCCTCGTCCTGTACGGAGCTCGCGCAAACCTACGGCGCCCGCGTCGATTCGATCGACAACATCTTTGCCGATCCAAGCATCGACGCCATCGTCATCGGCAGCCCGACCACGACCCACAGCGAGCTCATCACCCGTGCCGCCCAGGCCGGCAAGCACATATTTTGCGAAAAACCGGTGGATCTGTCGGCCAGCCGTGCCCAGGCCTGCGCCGAGGCCGTGGCCCGCGCCAATGTGGCCTGCATGATCGGATTCCAGCGCCGCTTTGATCCGACCTTCAACGAGGCCAAGGTACGCCTGGACCGGGGCGACATCGGCAACCCGGAAATGCTGGTGATCACCAGCCGCGATCCCGGCGCGCCGCCCGTGGACTACATCAAGAACTCGGGCGGCATTTTCCGGGACATGCTGATCCATGACTTCGATGTGTTTCGCTGGATTTTGTGCGGCGACGGCGACGAAGCCGCCTGGCTCAGCGCCACCGGCTCTTGCCTGACCGATCCGGCCATTGGGCAGGCTGGCGACATGGACTGCACCGCCGTCACTATCAGAACCAAAAAAGGGCGTTTGTGCCAGATCAACACCACACGCCGTGCCGCCTATGGGTATGACCAGCGCTTTGAGGTGATCGGCGCCACCGGCATGCTGCAGTGCGGCAACCATCGCCCCAGCGAGGTGACGCAGGCCGACGCGCTCGGCACCCGCGTTGACAACCCGGAAGCCTTCTTCCTGCAGCGTTATGCGCAGGCCTACCGTCTGGAGATCGAACACTTCTTTGCGCAACTGCAGTCGGGCGGCCCCTGCCGCACCACCATCGGGGATGGCGTGCGGGCCCAGGTGCTGGCTGACGCCGCCGCGCACAGCGCGGCGTCCGGCCAAGCGGTGGAATTTTGAACGGACACAACATGCCATCCAGAATTTTGAAAGTGGGCATCGCCGGCCTGGGCCGGCTGGGCCAACGCCACGCGCAGGCGCTGGCGTTTCGCACCCGGCATTGCGAACTGGTCGCCGCCTGCAGCCCGGTGGCCAGTGAACGTGCATTCGCCGGCGAACAACTCGGGGTTACGCGCTTGTACGAGGACTTCGACGCGTTCATTGCCGACCCCGAACTCGATGCCGTCGTGCTGGTCACGCCGACCTCGCTGCACGCCGACCAGGCGATTGCGGCACTGAAGGCGGGCAAGCATGTGTTCGTGGAAAAACCCCTGGCCCTGAATGTCGAGGACTGCGAGCGGGTGTTGACCGTGGCGGAGCAGCATCCGGCACAGGTTGCGATGGTGGGCTTCGTACGGCGCTTTGACCCCAGTTATCTGAATGCCTATGCGAGCGTTGCTGCGGGCGAGATCGGGCGCCCCTTCCTGGTTCGCTCGCAAACCTGCGACCAGAATGACCCGGACGGCTTCTTCGTGCGTTTTGCCTCCACGTCAGGCGGCATCTTCATGGACTGCAGCGTGCACGACATCGATCTGGCGCGCTGGATGTTGGGTCGCCCCAAGGCCTTGCGGGCCTTTGCCAGCGGCACCATTGCGCTGCATCCGGCGCTGGCCGAGTTTGGCGACGTGGACAACGGCATGGCCATCGTGGAGTTTGAAGGCGGGGCGCGGGCGGTGCTGTACGCCTCCCGCACCATGGCGCACGGACACGAGACCAGCACCGAAGTGATTGGCACGGCCGGCAAGCTGAGCGTCGGCGAACACGCCGCCAGCGATCGCGTGGTGCGCAGCGATGCCCATGGCGTGCGCCACGCCGTGGTGAAGGATTTTTACGAGCGTTTCGAGACCGCTTTTGCGGCCGAGATGGCGGCTTTTGTCGCCGCCTGCCGGGGCGAACAAGCCTTGACCTTGACACTCGCGGACGCGCTGGAAGCCAGCCGCATCGGCCTGGCCATCACGCGATCACTGCACAGCGGCCTGCCCGAGGCGGTCTGAAACGGCCCCGGCGGGTCTGGTCACTCCGTTCGCCGCGGCACGGCACGGCAAAAGTATGCTATTTATTTTATAGCTACCTACGCACAACGGACGAGGGCTAGCGCCTGTTTTTGTCAAAAATAAGTCACAAGTCACCTTTGGCCTGAACCGACCCCTCGCGGGGAGCAATCAGCTCAAGTAGCGTGGCATACAAGTGCGTCCCAGCGGCGATGATGGGATTGCCCTCGTGCAGTCCGTTGTCGGCCAGGAAATCGTTCACCTCGCCGCCGGCTTCGCGCACCAGCACGATGGCCGCCAGGCAGTCCCATGAATTGATGTGCGGTTCGTAATAACCAATGAGCCGGCCGGCGGCGACGTAAGACAGCATCAGGGCGCCGGAGCCGTTGCGGATGAACATGCCGCCGTCCGACAGCAGCCGGTCGAGAAACGGCACAAAAGCACTGACGGGCACGCGGTGCGAGAAACCCACGCCCAACACGCCGTCGCTGACATGCGTCGCGCTGTGCGCTCGCATGGGCTGCTGGTTGACAAAAGCGCCCTGGCCCGCGCAGGCGTGGAACATCTCGTCGCTGTTGGGATCAAACACCACGCCGATGACAGGCTGCCTCGCGTGCATCACCGCGATGGACAGGCACCAGGCGTGCATGCCGTTGACAAAACAGGCGGTGCCGTCAATCGGGTCAATGACCCACAGGTAGGCGGCGTCGGGCCGGTCCAGCCCGCCCTCCTCGCCCAGAAAGCCGTCATCCGCAAAGCGGGCCAGCACTTGCTCGCGGATATAGAGTTCGGTATCGCGGTCGGCCGCGCTGACCATGTCCTGCAAGCCCTTGGACTCGATCACCAACTGGTCGCGGTGACGGAACATGTCCAGGGCCTGCTGCCCGGCCTGGCGGGCAATGGCTTGTGCCAGCGCATAGCGCGCGGCAATGCCTTCACGGGTCCGTGTTGGGGGATCGGTTGTCATGCGCGGCCCCCCACGATGCAGACGCCATGGTCGGCAAAACGGATGCCGACATCGGCGCCCACGGCCAGCGGTCGCTGCACATCGGACTGGCGCACAAACAAGGCCCCCAGCGGGGATTCCACCGCGTACTGCATTTCGGTGCCCAGAAACGCCGCGTGGCGGACCTGGCCCACCAGCATGTCCATCGCCGTGGCGGGCGCGAGCTGCAGCGCATCGGGGCGCACCGCCACCCGGATCTCGCCCCGGTAGGCGCGCGAGTTGACGAGTTGCAACATCAGGCCGCCAACCCGGCAGTCGGCCCGGCCCGCGGACGGCAGACCCAGCACTTCCCCGGTAACGAGGTTGGCATCGCAAATGAAGTCGGCCACAAATTCGTCCGCCGGGGTGTCGAACAGTTCACGCGGCGTGCCTTGCTGCGCAATGCGCTGCTGGTTCATGACGATGATCTGGTCGGACACGGCGAGCGCCTCTTCCTGGTCGTGGGTGACATACACCGCCGTGAGCTGCAGCCGCTGCTGGATCTCGCGGATCTCTTCGCGCACGCGCCGGCGCAGTTTGGTGTCCAGGTTGGACAGCGGTTCGTCGAGCAGCAATACCTGCGGTTTGAGCACCAGGGCGCGGGCCACCGCCACGCGTTGCTGTTGCCCACCCGAGAGCTCACTGGGCAGGCGCGGGCCATAGTCGTTCAAGCCCACCAAGCGCAGGCCCTCCATGGCCTGCTCTCGGGCATCAGCCTTGCGGGCGCCACCCACCTCCAGCCCGTAGGCCACGTTCTCCAGCACCGTCATGTGCGGAAACAGCGCATAGGACTGAAACACCATGCTGACGTTGCGCTCAATCGCGGATTGCTGGGTCACGTCCTGGCCGGCGATCAGAATGCGCCCCCGGCTCACATGCTCAAGCCCGGCGATCAGGCGCAAGGTGGAGGTTTTGCCGCAGCCACTGGGGCCGAGCAGCGTGACCAGCGTGCCTTGGGGGATGCTGAAAGACACGTCGTTGACGGCCACCACCTGGCCGTAGTGTTTGCTGACGCGCTCAAAGACCAGCGCGCCCGGCGGTGTCGTAGGACTCATGATTCACCCTTTATGGAAAATGCGGAAACCGGCGTCGCAGGCAGGGCTGAGCCCCCTAACCCATCCACCCGGTCGACCCGACGCAGGCGGCTTTTGCCGATCAGGCTTTGTGCCAGCAAGACAATCACCAGCATGATCATGATCAAGGCGCTGGAGTAGGCGATGGCGATGCCGTACTGGCCGTTTTCGACCAGGCCGACGATGTAGGCCGTCGCCATGTTGTATTTGGCGCTGACCAGGAAAATCACCGCGCTGATGGAGGTGATGGAACGCACAAAGCTGTAGACCAGTGCCGCACTCAGGGCCGGGCGCATCAAGGGCAGAATCACCCGCCGCGCCGTGGTGAAGCTGTTGGCCCCCAGCATGGTCGAGGCTTCGTCCAGGCTGCGGTCGAGCTGGCTCATGGCCGCCATGCCGCCGCGCAGGCCCACCGGCATGTTGCGGAACACAAAACACAGCACCAGGATGGCGGCGGTGCCGGTCAACTCGATCGGCGGCACGTTGAACGCCAGGATGTAGCTGATGCCGATCACCGTGCCCGGAATCGCGAAGCTCAGCATGGTGGCGAACTCAAAGACCGACTTGCCGGCAAAACGCTGGCGCACCAGCAGCCACGCGGCCAGCAGCCCGAGCGCCGCGGTCAGCGGTGCCGAGATGCCGGCAATCATCAGGCTGGTGAACAGCGAGTCCCAAGCGGTGCCGACCCAGCGCAGCCCGCTCTCCCCGGTCTCGACGCCAAAGGCGCTGCTGTAGTGGCGCAGCGTGAAGCTGTTGTCGCGGCCCCACTGGTTGACAAAGCCCCCGCCCAAAATCATGCCGTAGAGTACCAGGGTGAAACTGGTCCACAGCGTGGCCACCACGGCGAGCACGACCGACAGGCGCCGGTCCAGCCCCACATGCTGGCCGTTGTCGGCCTTGCCGGTGACCGTGGTGTAGGACTTGTTGCCCAGCCAGTGGCGCTGCGCCAGGAAGGCGCTGACCGCAAACAGCAGCAGAATCAGCCCCAGGCCGGCGGCGCGACCACCATCGTTCTGCGCCCCGACGATGGCAAAGTAGATCTCCGTCGAGAGCACGCCAAAGTTGCCCCCCAGCACCATCGGGTTGCCGAAGTCGGCCATGCTCTCGATGAAGGCCACCAGAAAGGCATTGGCCAGGCCGGGACGCATCAAGGGCAGGGAGATGCGCCAGAAGGTGGTCCAGCGCGTGCCGCCCAGGGTTTGCGAGGCTTCTTCCACCGAGGGATTGACCCCCTCCACCACCCCGATCAGCACCATGAAGGCAATTGGGGTGAAGGACAACAGTTGCGCCAGCCACACGCCGTAAAAACCATACAGGCCGCGGCCGGCGGGCACATCGAACCAGGCGGACACCCAGGCCGTCACCACGCCGCTGCGGCCAAACAGCAGGATCAACGCCAGCCCGATCACAAACGGCGGCGTGATGATGGGCAAGACCGTCAGCGCGCGAAGGATGCGCTTGAAGCGGAATCCGGTGCGCGTGACCACCAGGGCAAAACTCAGTCCTAGCAAAGTGGCGCCCGTGGCCGTGCACAGCGCGAGAAACAGCGTGTTCCAGGCCACGCCGCAACGGCGCCCGCCGCTGACGCAACCCAGCGACCAGACGCGGGCGTCGGCCACGCGGGCCCAGGCCGCCTGCAGGCTGAAGCCCGCGTCCTGCTCAAACGCGCCGGCCAGTACCCGAAACACCGGGAACATCACAAACAGGCCCACCAGCGCCGCCAGCATGGCAATCACGCCGCAAACGAAAACATCCCCCCGGCAGGCGCCCATCCAGGCGGCTCCGGTACTGAGTACAAACACGGCGCTGGTGGTGAACAGCAGCGCCCCCCAGCCCAGACCGGGCAGCCCGGCGGCGGAAGGACCCCAACCCAGCCAGGCCAGCCAAAGCAGTGCCGCCAGCGCCAGTGCTGTCAAACCCACGCCTTTGGCAGGGCGCGGCAGCGGCGCCAGACTGAGCAAGCCGACCAGCGCCGGCCACAGCACCAGAGGCAGCAGACTGAAACGCTGGAAACCCAGCACCTGCCACAGCGCCGCCGCCGTCAGATCAGTTCCAGGCCAGCCCGCGCCGAGCCATTCACCGCCAAACAGCCCCGCCTCCTGCGCGTGCCACGGCGCCAGCACGCTGGCCACCAGGGCCAGCAACAGCCAGCCACGTAAAGACTTCATCACAAGCCGCTCTCTCTTGTTGGTGATCTCCACCCGGTCGGGCGGAGAGGGCTGTTCAGCGCGGTAACGAGAAGATTTCGTCATCCCAGCGTTTCAGCAAGCGCCTGCGCACCTCGTCGCTGCCGTATTTGGCAAAGTCGTAGTTGATGGTTTTGACGCTCTCCAGGCGCGGCGCCTGGGGCGGGATCGATGCCGTCTTGTTCGAGGGCACCTGGAAGGAGCCGGCTTTGACGGCCAGCGACTGCACTTCCGGACGCAGCGCGAATTCGTAGAAACGCTTGGCCGCAGCCATGTTCTTGGCACCCTTGACAATGCTCATGGAACCAATTTCGTAGCCGGTGCCCTCGCAGGGCGAAACCACAGACACAGGGAAACCGGCGATGGCTTCCTTCAGCAAATCGTGCTGAAACGTCACGCCCACCGCGGTTTCGCCGCGCGCCAGGGCCTTGGCCGGGGCCGATCCGCTCTTGGTGTACTGGCTCACGTTGTCATTCATCTTCTTCATGAACGCGAAGGCCTCGTTCTCGCCCTGCAACTGCACCAGGGTGGCGATGGTGGTGTAGGCGGTGCCGGATGAATTCGGGTTGGCGATTTGCACTTCGCCCTTGTAAGCCGGGTTGATCAAGTCCTTCCAGCACTTGGGTGCCGGCACGTTTTTCTGCTTGAGCACTTCGGGGTTGTAGCCAATGCCCAGCAGCCCGGCATAAATGCCCACGGTGCGGTAGCCGGAATTCTCGGCCTGCTTTTGCGCCCAGGGTTGCAGCTGGTCGAGCTGCGGCGATTTGTAAACCTCGGTGAAACCATCGCCGGCGGCCTGCAGATGCGGGTCCCCCGTGCCGGCCCACCAGATGTCGGTTTTGGGATTGCTGGCCTCGGCGCGGATTTGCGCAAAGATCTCGCCCGAGCTTTTGCGCACCATGGAGACCTCAACCTGGGTCTCTTTCACGAACGCATTGCGCATCAACTCGCACCACTCGCTGTCGGCGGCGCAGAGCACGTTCAAGCGCTCCGCAGCCTGGCCTGCCAGCGGCAGCAGCAAGAGCGAGGACAAGACAAGGTGTCGGGGTAATTGGCGTTTCATGGTTTGTCTCCAGGATCAGTCACGGATTGATGCAAACGCGTTGCACACGTGTGCAATGTAGAGCAAATCAGCGCGAATAAGACCTAGGGTCTTCCCTGACAGCGTTTAAGAACGTGAGGACGCGCGCGTCACCAGCGTCACCGGCAATTGCAGCATGCGCCCGGGCATGTCGGGCTCTGCCATGCGCTCGAACAGACAGGCCACTGCGCTTTGCGCCAACGCATTGACGTCTTGGCGCAGCGTTGTCAGCGAGTATGCGGACAAGCCGGCCATCGGAATATCGTCAAAGCCGATCACCTGCAAATCTTCGGGTGCGCGCAGGCCAAAAAACTGGCGGGCACCATCGACCAATCCGCAAGCCAGGACGTCGTTGGCACAAAAAACGCCATCTGGCCGGGTCTGTGCATCCGCCAGCAAGGCGCGCGTGGCGTCGAACCCGCCAGCGTAGGTGGCGCCGGAGGCATGGATGTTGCGCAAGACGACTTCACCGGCTTGCACTGCGGGTGCGAGGGTCTGGACGAAGCCCTCGCCCCGTAGTCGTGCGCTGTAGGTGGCCATGTCGGAACTGAGAAACACCAGCTTGCGCGCGCCGCTGGCCAGCAGTGCACGGGCAGCCACCGCGCCCCCTTCAAAATGGTCGCTGTTGACCACATCAACGCCTTCCAGATCGGGCGCGCGGTTGATCATGGCCACGGGAACACGCAGACGCAAATACTCTTTCGCCAACTGGATCGGCGGCGTGCCCGAGGTCAGAATGACACCGGCAATGCGGTATTGCAGCAGGTGTCGCAAGGATTTCGCGAGCTGGGCGGGCTCACTGGCGTCCATCAGCAAGGGGGCCAGCGAGCGCAAAGCCAGCTGGTGCGTGATCGGCCCGAGCAGGCTTTGCAAAAACGGGTCGTCAAAGCCCTTGACCACCACTCCCACGAGGTTACTCTGGCGCTGGATCACACCCCGCGCCAGCATATTCACCTGGTAGCCCAGAGCCTCCGCGGCGCGTTGCACTTTGTCACGGGTTTCAGGCGATACGCTGGCGCCCTCGGTAAAGGTGCGCGACACTGCCGAGCGGGAAACGCCGGCCTTGCGCGCGACGTCGGCAGCGGTAATCCAGGCGGAAGGGTTTTGTGGGGGCACGGTCGCGGCCTCCCAATCGCGTGCTTAAGCAGCCTGTCCCATGAGCCGCTGCATGGCTTCCTGGTATTTGGCGGCGGTCTTGGCAATCACTTCATTGGGCACACGCGGCGCCGGCGGGGTTTTGCTCCACGGTTTGCCGTCCACCTGCGCCTGCTCCAGCCAGTCACGCACAAACTGCTTGTCGAAACTGGGCGGGTTGGTGCCTTCCTGGTAGCTCTCAGCCGGCCAGAAGCGTGAGGAATCGGGTGTCAGCACCTCGTCCATCAGCGTCAGTGTGCCGTCGGCGTCCAGGCCGAACTCAAACTTGGTGTCGGCGATGATGATGCCTTTTTTGGCCGCGATCTCGCTGGCCGCCTTGTAGATCTGAATGCTGATGTCACGGATGCGGGTCGCCAGGTCCAGTCCGATCATGTCCACCGTTTGCTCGAACGTGATGTTCTCGTCATGGTCGCCCACGGCCGCCTTGGCGGCCGGCGTGTAGATGGGTTCGGGCAGCTTGGAGGCATTCTTCAGCCCGGGCGGCAGCTGGACGCCGCACACCGCCTGATTCTCCTGGTATTCCTTCCAGCCACTGCCGGCCAGATAACCGCGCACCACAGCTTCCACCGGCAAGGGCTTGAGGCGCTTGACCAGCATGGAGCGGTCCGCCACCTGCGGTATTTCGGCCGGCGTGACCACGCTCTCTGGTGCTTCGCCCGTCAGGTGGATGGGGCAAATATTCAAGCCACGGGGGCCTAGCTGGTCGAACCAGAACAGCGCCATTTGCGTCAGCAGCGCGCCTTTGCCGGGGATGGGCTCGCCCATGATCACGTCAAAGGCGCTCAGGCGGTCGCTGGCGACCATCAGGATGCGGTCGTCGCCCACGGCGTAGTTGTCGCGCACCTTGCCACGGGCAAGCAGGGGCAGGGAGGTCAGCATGGAGGTGTGCAGGGCAGCAGTCATAGCGGGCAATCAGGGCGTAAAGGACGTTTGAGGACGTGGTGGGCAAAACAAAGAGCCCGCTGCGGTGCATTCACCGGCAGCGGGCCCTGATTATCGCAATTACAAAGATCAGTGAACGACTTGTGCCAATTCACCCCGTGCATATTGCCCGGCCACCGTAAAGAGGCTGTGACTCTTGATCTTCGATGCCTGGCCTTCGCAACCGAACTCCATGTAGCGCTGCTTGCACAGCTGTTTGGCGGCTTCACGGGCTGGTTTGAGCCAGTCGCGCATGTCGAATTTATCCGGGTTTTGCGCCATGAACTTGCGCACAGCGCCCGTCATGGCCAGGCGAATGTCGGTGTCGATGTTGATCTTGCGCACGCCGAACTTGATGGCTTTCTGGATTTCTTCCACCGGCACGCCGTAGGTTTCCTTCATGTCGCCACCGTACTCACGAATGATGGCCAGCAACTCTTGCGGCACGCTGCTGGAGCCGTGCATTACCAAATGGGTATTGGGAATGCGGCGGTTGATTTCCTTGATACGGTCAATCGCCAGAATGTCGCCTGTGGGCTTGCGCGTGAACTTGTAGGCGCCATGGCTGGTACCAATGGCGATCGCCAGCGCGTCGAGCTGGGTGCGCTTGACGAAGTCGGCCGCCTGCTCAGGGTCGGTCAGCAGCTGGTCCATGGTCATGGTGGCTTCGGTGCCGTGGCCGTCTTCCTTGTCGCCCTTCATGGTTTCCAGCGAACCCAGGCAGCCCAGCTCGCCCTCCACCGTGACGCCTGTGGCATGGGCCAAATCCACCACTTTACGGGTGACTTCCACGTTGTAGTCGTAGCTGGCAATGGTTTTGCCATCGGCCATCAGGGAGCCATCCATCATCACCGAGCTAAAGCCCAGGTTGATGGCGCCTTGACATACCTCGGGGCTTTGGCCGTGGTCCTGGTGCATCACCAGCGGGATGTGCGGATAGGCCTCGATGGCCGCCGCGATCAGGTGCTTGATGAAAGCCTCGCCCGCGTACTTGCGGGCGCCCGCGCTGGCCTGCAGAATGACCGGCGCGCCGACTTCTTCTGCGGCCTGCATGACGGCCTGAACCTGCTCCAGGTTGTTGACGTTGAAAGCTGGAATGCCGTAGCCGTTGATGGCTGCGTGATCCAGCAGCTCGCGCATAGAGACAAGTGCCATTTTGATATCCCCCGGGATGTTGGTAACCGCTTGGTAACTAGTACCGATGAGCCGGATTTTACCGTTCCCGACCTCTAACTGCACTCAAGCCAGGCAGACATTCGTAACAAAAATCACGACACCCGGCAAATCTTGAGCATATTGGTACCCCCCGGCGCACCCATGGGCTCGCCACAAGTGATGGCGTAAACGTCGCCACTTTGAACAATGCCACGGGTTTTCAGATGATTCTCGGCCTCAGACAGCGCGGTATCGCGGTCGGTACTGGTGTCGATGAACAGCGGACGCACATTGCGGTACAGCGCCATTCTGCGTTGTGTCGCCACCTTGGAGGTGAGCGCATAGATAGGCACTTGAATCAGATGCCGGCTCATCCACAGCGCGGTCGACCCACTGTCGGTCATGGCCACGATCGCCTTGGCACCCAGGTGATGGGCGGTAAACAGCGCGCCCATGGCGATGGACTGGTCGATGCGCTTGAAGGTCTTGCCGGTGAAATCGGCTTCCAGCTTGAAGTCTTCGTGCCCTTCTGCGGCATGGCAAATGCTGGCCATCTCGATCACCGTTTCCAGCGGGTAGCGGCCCGATGCGGTCTCGGCCGATAGCATCACGGCGTCCGTGCCGTCCAGCACCGCGTTGGCCACGTCGCTCACCTCGGCACGGGTTGGCACCGGGTTGGTGATCATGGATTCCATCATCTGCGTCGCAGTAATCACGACCTTATCGTGCTCACGGGCCAGCTTGATCATGCGTTTTTGCAGGCCCGGCACGGCCGCATTACCCACTTCCACAGCCAGATCGCCGCGCGCCACCATGATGCCGTCACTGGCGAGCAAAATTTCTTCCAGGCGCGGAATCGCCTCGGCGCGCTCGATCTTGGCGATCATGCCGGGCCGGTGCCCATATTCGGCGGCGGCCACATTGCACAGCTGGCGTGCCATTTCCATGTCGATGGCATTCTTGGGGAAACTCACGGCCACGTAGTCAGCCTGGAAGCTCATGGCGGTACGAATGTCGTCCATGTCCTTGGCGGTGAGCGCAGGCGCCGTCAGCCCGCCGCCCTGCTTGTTGATGCCCTTGTTGTTGGACAACTCGCCACCGAGCTTGACGGTGGTATGGACGGCCTCACCGATGACGGCATCGACCGTGATCACGATCAGGCCGTCGTTCAGCAGCAGCACATCACCGGCCTTCACTTCGCGCGGCAGCGCCTTGTAGTCCAGCCCCACGGCATCGACGTCGCCCAGCTCAGTGCGCGCGGCGTCCAGCACAAACTTGGCGCCGGGCACCAGCACCACCTTACCGTCGGCAAACTTGCCAACCCGAATTTTGGGGCCCTGCAGGTCGGCCATGATGGCCACCTCGCGGCCCACGCGCTGCGCCACTTCACGCACCAGATGCGCCCGGTCAATATGATCTTGCGCCGTGCCGTGGCTGAAGTTCAAGCGCACCACATTGACGCCCGCGCGAATCATCTGCTCCAGCAAGGCCGGATCACTGGAAGCTGGGCCAAGAGTGGCGACGATTTTGGTTGCGCGACGGGTCATGAAACTGTCTCCTTGTAATTAAGTTCCAATTTTTACACGGAAGTAGTTACATGCCAGCGACAGCTTGAGGGGCTCCCAATGAGATTTCCGGGGGCAATGTTTGAAAATGGCTTTGGCGCCCCCAGTGACTACATTGGGATGGAGGTTGACGTGCAAGTGCACAAACGCAGTTGAGTCCCTCGCCGGAATCCACGCTTGATATCTGTCAACGGCGTTTGTTCGAATGCAGGCAAAGAATGACCAGCTTTACCAATGAGGGCTGAGCATGGATACTTTTGGGATCATCAAAAGCAATCGTCTTGCCTTCTGGTTTGCCTGTCTCGCTGCTTTAGCCATCCTGTTCGTCAGTGAACGCTCCTACCACAAGGCGGCCAGAAGTCTGGACGAGCTGCGCACGATGGGTCAGGCGCGCATGAACATCCACCGTCTGGAGCGCGGCCTGCTCAATGCAGAAACGGCCCAGCGCGGCTACCTGCTGACCCACCGCCAGGAGTACCTTGAGCCGTATCAAAAGGCGCGCCAATCAATTGCAGAGGCGCTGCAGTATCTGGATCAACGCTACAAGGGCGATGCGCAAGCCAAAACGCTGCTGGAAAAACTGCACACCTTGACCGAATCCAGGCTGTCCGAGCTGGCCCTGACGCTGCGCCTGTATGACGAGGGCAAGGCGAAGACGGCCGTGGAAATGGTATTGAGCGGCATTGGCCGGGAGCAAATGATGGACACGCTGGCCCTTACCGATGACCTGCTTCGGCAGGAGTCATTGCGATTCGAGGAAGGCCGAACCAACATCGACACCACGCTCTTGCTGAGCCGGATCGGTCTGGCGGCTTTTTGCGCCCTCGTGATCCTGGCACTTCTTGTCTATTCGCGAAAAAACGCCACCCTCATGCAGCAGCAACTGAAGATAAAAAACCAGGTGCAATTCGAGCGCGACCAACTGGAGATGGAGGTGAGCCGGCGTACTGAGTCCCTGGCCCAATTGACGCACCATCTTCAAACCAGCCGCGAAGACGAGCGCCGACGCCTGGCGAGCGATTTGCACGACGAATTGGGCGCGCTGCTGACCTCCGCCAAACTCGATGTGGCGCGCATCAAGCCGCGCTTGACCGACGCGGCGCCAGCAGCCCTTGGCCTGCTGACGCATCTGGTGGACACGCTCAACAACTGTGTTGCGCTGAAGCGCCGCATCGTCGAGGGACTTCAACCGTCATCACTGAGCCACCTCGGCCTGGTGGCGACACTCGACATCCTGGCGCGCGAACTGTCCGCGCAGACCGGCATTGAGGTGCACCGTGATCTGAATCCTGTGAAACTGGAGGCGGCCACCGAGCTGGTCATTTACCGTGTCGTGCAGGAGTCGTTCACCAATCTCACAAAATACGCACAGGCACACAATGTCTGGCTTACTCTAGGGACACGCGGCGGCTTTGCGCAGGTTTCGGTGCGGGACGATGGTGTCGGCTTCGACACCGCCAGGCAACCCAATTCTGCACATGGACTGGCGGGAATGCGCTTTCGAGTCGAGGCGGAAGGCGGCTCATTTGGAGTCGAGTCGGCACCCGGGAAAGGCACCCTGATACGGGCAAGCTTGCCGGAATCGGCGAATCACACGCCGCAGGATTAGGGCCCTGGCTTTCAGCCGCGTTGGCCGGTGATGTAGTGCTCCAGCTGCTCTATCGTGAGTTTCTGCTCAGAGATGATGTCCTTTACCAGATCGCCGATGGAGATGAGGCCGAGCAGCTTGCCATTATCAACAACCGGCAAGTGGCGCAGCCGGTTGTTGGTCATCAGCGCCATGCATTCTTCGCTGGTCTGTGCGGGTTTAACGAACAACACCGGTGTGGTCATGACGTCGCGCACCAGCGTCAACGCCGAGGTGCGCCCCTTGAGCGCAATTTTGCGGGCATAGTCGCGTTCCGTCACGATGCCGACAATCGCCTCGCCGTCCATCACCAACAAGGCGCCAATGCCTTTGTCAGCCATGCGCTGGAGCGCCTCAAACACCGAGTCATCGGGCCTGACGGCGTGGACCGTCGGATCTGCTTTGGATTTGAGAATGTCGGCAACAGCGGTCATGTTTTATTCTCCTCCAACAATGATGTCCATGCAGGTGCGAGTTTCATCCCATATCCACCGGCATGGCAAGGGGTCTGCGTCAATTATCCGGTACTTTCGCGTCGATCACGGCGGCCGCTGAGCCCGCCAATGTGGTCCTAGCCCTCGCCCAAACCAATCGGTGAAGGTGCCCGCATCACAATGCGCGTGAACAGCCGGTCATAGGCCGGGTCGCGCGGGTATTTGCCCGTGAGGGGATCACAGTTGGTGGCAAAAGCGGCATCGAGCTCTTTCCAGTCCGCCTCAGTCAACACCTTTTGGGCGCTCGGGAGGATCACCGTCTCTTCCAGCCGCATGTGCTCCAGATAAAAAGCAATGTACTTTTTAGCCGACTCCCCAAACGCCTCACGTCTGGAATCACCAACCAACTCCCAAGCCAGCAGCAAATGCTGCAACTCGCGCACGGCTGACTCACCACCGACATGGTCTTTTTCGAGCTGTTCAATCACCGCCAGCATATCCGGCGCCAGCCGGACCACCCGGGGGAAAAGCAGCTCGGATTCTTTGGTGTGATGCAGGCGCTCGGGAAACTCATCGATGTAGAACAGCATCGCACGCAATACATCGAAAAAATTCTCCGGATCCTTCCCGGACCCGTGCTCGACCATCATGCCGAGCGAACGCAACATGGCGGCCAAGGCGGCGTGCTCGTCGCGAATGATTTGAATACTTTCATGTGTCATGTCGTTCTCCTGGGTTTTAAGGTAGCTTGGCAGGCGCCTGACCCGCGCGTTGTGCCGAGCGCAGTTTGAACACCGCCACCGTGCCGACCAGGTTCTGCGCCTGCCCTTTCAGGCTGCTGGCGGCGGCGGCCATTTCTTCAACCAGCGCAGCGTTTTGCTGGGTGATCTGGTCCATTTGCACAACCGCTTCACCAACCTGGGACACGCCCTGGCTCTGTTCACTGCTGGCGGCGCTGATTTCCTCCATCAGGTCGGTTACACGTTTGATGGCACTCACAACCGCGCTCATGGTGACGCCCGCCTGATCCACAAGAACCGTTCCGTACTCAACCCGCTCCACACTGGCATGGATCAAGCTCTTGATCTCCTTGGCCGCATCTGCCGAACGTCCGGCCAGACTGCGCACCTCGCTGGCCACCACCGCAAAGCCGCGCCCCTGCTCACCGGCGCGGGCGGCTTCCACCGCCGCATTCAGGGCCAGGATGTTGGTCTGGAAGGCAATGCCGTCAATGACGGTGATGATGTCGGAGATTTTCCTGGCGCTGTCATTGATACCCTTCATGGTGCTCACCACCTGTGCCACCACCTCACCTCCCTGAACCGCCGTGCTGCTCGCGCTCAGGGCCATCTGGTTCGCCTGGACGGCGCTGTCGGCGTTTTGCTTGACGGTGGCGCTGAGCTGTTCCATGGCGGCGGCCGTCTCCTCCAGGGTGCCGGCCTGCTGTTCGGTGCGGGCTGAGAGTTCATGGTTACCGCAGGCAATCTGCGCACTGGCGGTGGCCACGCTTTCGGCATCCTGGCGCACCGCACTGACCACATGGGCTAGCGACGATAGCATTCGCTGCAGGGCTGCCAGCACACTGTCTGTGTCGGCGTCGCGCACATGCAGCCGGGCGCTCAGATCACCATCGGCAATGCGGCTGACGGCTTGACACAGCTCGGCGGGTTCGGCCCCCAGTGCGCGTGAGAGGTTGCGGGTGATCAGCCTGGCGACGGTTGCGCCCACCAAAAGCATCAACAACGCCATGCCCAACATGAGGGCCATCGTGGTACGCGCTGTCTCTGTGGACGCATGGGCTTGCGTGTCGACGATTTCCTTCTGCAACACCCGTGAATCATCGACGGCGTTGAAAATGACGTTCTGCACGTTGCGCACATCGCCGGTCAGCAGGCGGCTGGGTTCCGCCTTTTCGCCGTTGTCGACGAGTTTGAGAACGTGATCGAGCGCGGCGTTGTAGGGCCCCCAGTTGTCGTTGATTGTCTTCAGGTACTCAAGTGCTTTGGGCGCCGACATATTGCTTTCAAGTTGCGCAAAGAGCTTCACGTTGGCGATCCGCAGTTCACCAATCCTCTTCTTCTCGCCATCGGTGAAATCCATGTCTTCGCTCATGACGATGTTGCTCGCCGCGCGGGCGATGGCGTTGAAATTGTCAGAGAGCTCGGTGAACTGAGCCATCTTGACCATGCGGTTATTGGCCACATCGTCCAGCCCAGCGGCCAGTGCGCGCATTTTGAGCGCACCAACGATCGCAATCGCGATTCCGATCAGGACGAGCGCACCAAAGCCAAGGGTCAAGCGGGATGCAACTTTCATGTCGTGCATGGGCTATTTCGATCGAACCGGCACGTCCGCCACCGGTGGCGCGCCCGGCCGACCCGGAATCAGCGTGAGCATGTGGTCGGAAATGCCGCCGTCCACCACCAGGTTGTGCCCCGTCACATAGGACGCCGCGGCACTGGCGAGGTAGGCCACGGCCGCGCCCACGTCCTCCGCCCGGCCGATGCGGCCGAGCGGCACCAGCGCCTGGCGCTGCTGCAGCGTGGCCTCGTCCTGGTACACCGGCTCGGTCAGCGGGGTGCGGATCATGCCGGGGCAAACAGTGTTGACGCGAATGCCCTCAGGCGCCCATTCCTGCGCCAATTGCCGGCACAGCATGATGAGCGCGGCCTTGGCCGCCGAGTAGGCGCCATAGCCCGGATGCGGCGTGAGGCCCGACATGGACGCCACTGCCGTGATGCTGCCGCGCGTGCGCGCCAGCTGTTCGCGCGCCGCCTGGGCCAGCAACAAGGCGGAGCGGGTATTGAGGTTGAAGGTGCGATCCCATTGCGCCACCGGCAGATCGGCCAGACGGCCGGGGCCGGAGGCGCCGGCATTGCAAATGAGCGCCGTCAAATCGCCGCCTTGGGTTCGGGCCTGCGCCACCAGGGCGGTGCACTCGGCCGGGTCGGTGATGTCGCCGGCCACGCCCTTGGCGGTGGCGCCGGCGGCCCGCAGTTCGTCCACGAGTTTGTCCAGCCGTTCACCGGGCTGGGAGGCGGCCGCGCTGATGTGGATGCGCGCACCGTCTTTGCGGGCCTGCTCGATCAACGCGAAACAGATGCCACGGCCAATGCCACCGGTGGCGCCGGTCACCAGGGCATGAATGGGAGGGGAAGTGTTCATGGAATGCCTTTTAGCTCAGGGTTGCACGGCAGCCTGCGCCCGGTAGAACTGCAGGGTGGCGGCAATGCCTTGCGCCAGCCTGGTTTGCTGGCGCTGTGGCAACAGCGCGTCCAGCCCGTCTTCGGTGATACCGGGTGCAATCGTCAGCGGCGGGCCGTCGGCGCTCAATTGGGCGTCGGGCGCCTGGCGCCGGATCTCCGCCATCACCTCGTCCACGGTGACGACCTGGCCGACCAGGTTGTAAACAGGAGCACCTTGCGCCGGCGCCAGCAGCGCCGCTTCGAACGCCTGCGCCACGTCATCCACATAAATCAGGCCAGAGGCACCGGTGTAGCCGATGGTGTAGGGCTCGCCCCGCACAGCGGCGCGGCAGGCCAGGCTGGGGCCGGCACTCACGCCCGTTTCCCGTCCCGGGCCGTAGACGACAAAGGGCCGAAAACCAATGCTGGCCAGTTGGCGATCATGCCAATAAGCCCGCGCCGAACCTTCGACCGCCAGCTTGAAGGCGCCGTAATGAGTCGCGGGCTGCGGGTGCCGCGCATCCTGCGGGCCATAAACGCCGGCCGAGCTGGCATACACCACCTGGCCCAGCCCCAGCGCGCGGGCGGCGTCAAACACATGGAGCGCGCCGATCAGGTTGATCTCGGCGCCACGCACCGGGTGCGCGCTGCAATCGGGCGTCAGCACGCCGGCCAGGTGGACCACGCCGTCGCAGCCCCGCATCGCCGCCTGCACATCTTCCGCATGGCGGATGTCACCAACCCGCCAGTCCAACTGATTCGCCACATCGCCGGCAATTGTCGCCACCGTCTGCCGATTCGCATGGATGTCGAACACCCGCACCGCTACGCCGCGGGCGATCAGCCGGCGGATGATCCAGGCCCCCAGAAATCCGCTGCCACCCGTCACCAGTACACGTTTCATCGATTGTTTTCCAGAGTCGTCACGTTACCCTGCACACCACAGCTTCTGCGGGGTCGTCCGTGACGGCGAGGTTGTTTTTGTAAATGCTGACTTCGGCATCAAACTCGGTGACTTCCAGCTGGCAGCCCAGGCGCCGGGTCTTGAACAGCGAGTCCATGGTTTGCAGCACGGCTCCGAACAGCTCCCGGCTGATGCGCTGGCGCAAGGCCAGGTTGCGACCCGGTGCGATACGCACGCTGATATTGACAAAGCCGTTTTCAGCCTCGCCATTGCCAATCCGGTACTGCGCCACAGCCCGGGCGAAGGTGCGAATACCCCACACCGGGAAGATGCCCGAATCGACCACGGCCTGGTGGACGGCGTCCACCAGGCACGCGTCGGTCACGACCGTTTCCAAGTTTGCGCTGTAGTCAATCTGGATGTGCGGCATGGCCGGTCTTACATCTTGCACAGCGGCGATGCGGCGGGCGTCAGCGACGCCGCAAAGGTCTGCTCGATCACCGGGCGCAAGGCGCCGTCCACCATCTTGGCACGCGCCACGAAGTTGGGCAGCAGCAACTGGTTGTCGGCGGCCCGCATGGTGACGTTGCCGTAGAGGGTGTCGAGCGTGGCGCCGCGCAGGGCTTTGCTGACGTCGGCCGGCTTCACGCTGCCGGCCTTCTTCACGCCGTCAAACATCACTTGGGCGCCGTTGTAGGCCTGGCCTTCGTTGTCGGTCGGCAGGCGGTTGAACTTGGCCTTCCAGGCCGCGACGAAGGCCTTGTTGCGCGGGCTGTCGATGTCGGCCGTATAGGCCGTGGTGCCCGGGGTGCTCTCCAGCGCTTTGCCAGTGGCGTTGATCATGAAGTTCTGAATCAGCGAATGACCAATCAGTTTTGTCTTCGGGATCAGGCCGAATTCTTCCGCTTGCTTGACGAAGGCGATGGCGTCGCGGCCGGTCTCGGCCACCCAGATGGCATCCACGTTGGCGGCCTTGAGCTGCGCGATGTAGG
This sequence comes from Rhodoferax ferrireducens, assembly GCF_003347515.1. GTDB lineage: Bacteria > Pseudomonadota > Gammaproteobacteria > Burkholderiales > Burkholderiaceae_C > Rhodoferax. Next base: position 190,513 of record NZ_QEII01000297.1, read on the forward strand.
GCGAGAAGTCCTTGGTGCCCATTGGCACGTACAGACTCAGCGGCACGCTCTTGCCGGAGGCTTCGGCCGCCTTCTTGAACGACTCACCCGAGTCGCGGCCCCACACGTAGTCGGCAGCCAGCACGGCAAAGGTTTTTTCCTTCAGGCCCTTGGCCCACTCATTGATCATGGCGATGTCCATGGCATCCGAATGGTTGGTGCGGAAGCTGCGCGCCTTGCAGGTGTCGCCGGTGAGCTTGTCGGACTTGCTCGCCACGATGAAGTAGGCCGCATCCCAGCGCTCCAGGTTTTGCGCCAGCGCCAGCGAGATGGACGATGGAATGGCGCCAATCAGCAGGTTGTGGCCATCGCGCGCCAGTTTCTCGGCGACGCGGCGGCCGGCATCGGGCGTGCCTTCGTCGTCGCCGGTCTGCACCTCGACCTTGCGGCCATCCACACCGCCCCTGGCATTGGCTTCATCGATGGCAAACTGCACGGCGCGGATCACTTCCTCGCCCTGCTGGGCGAACACGCCCGACTTGGACGAGACCAGGCCGACCTTGACCGGCTCTTTGCCTTGCGCCAGTGCCGCCAGGGGCAGCGCAGCGGTCAGGGCCAGGGCCGCGAGTGCACGCGGCAGGGTTTTCATCTTGAACATGTTGTTGTCTCCTGAATCAATCAAACCGGATACGGTCCGGCTACCGTTACTTGCCCTAAAAATTGCGTTAAACCATGACGTGCGTTTCGAGATTCAGCAGGCTCTCGCGCGTGTTCTCCACCGGACCGTGCGCCACCACCGCGCCTTTGGCCATGGCGCAGTAGCGCTCGGCCACCCGCACCACCAGACTCATGTTTTGTTCGATCAGCAGCAGCGCGGTGCCTTGGGCCGCCACCTGCTGAAAGATGCGCGCCAGCAGGTCCACGATCACCGGCGCCAGGCCTTCGGTGGGCTCGTCCAGCAGGATCAGCGCCGGGTTGGCCATCAGCGCCCGGCCCACCGCCAGCATCTGCTGCTGGCCGCCGGACAGCGCCGTGCCCGGCGTGTGAGCACGCTCTTGCAGAATGGGAAACAGCTTGTAGACCTCGGGCACGTTCCAGTGCCCTTTGCGGCCGACGGCAGCACCGAGGATCAGGTTTTCTTCCACCGTCAGATTGGCCACGATGCGCCGGCCCTGCGGCACCACCACCACGCCTTGCTGGGCGGCGATGTAGGGGCGCGGCTTTTGCAGCGCGTAGTCGCCCAGATGGATGCGCCCGCCCTTGAGCGCGGCCAGCCCCAGAATGGTGTTGACCACCGTGGTCTTGCCGACGCCGTTGCGGCCAATCAGCGCCACGCGCTCGCCCGGGTTCACCGTCAGGCTCAGGTTGTGCAGGATGTGGGCCGAGCCATAAAAGGCGTTGACGTTTTCGAGTTTCAACAAGGCGGTCATGCGGCGCTCCCGAGATAGGCTTCACGCACGCGCGGATCGGCGCGCACGGCGGCCGGCTCGCCACTGGCGATGACCCGGCCCAATTCAAAGACGGTGACGACATCGGAGATGCCGAACACCACGTCCATGTCGTGCTCCACCAGCAGCACCGACACGTCCCAGCGCGAGGTCAGCGCCTTCAGGTGCTTCGCCAGGTCCATCGATTCCTTGACCGACAAGCCGGCCATGGGCTCGTCCAGCAACAGCACGCTGGGGCGGCCCACCAGCGCCAGCGCCAGGTCCAGGCGGCGCTGCTCGCCATAACCCAGGTCATCGGCGATCACATGGGCCATGGGCATCAGGTCGAGTTCCTTGAGCACGGCGTCGGCGTCGGCGTTGGAATCGGCCACGCCCATCTTGTGCGAGGCCAGCTCGACCTGTTTGCGCACCGACATCTGGCCAAAAATACTGGTGCGCTGAAAGCTGCGCGACAGGCCGCGCAGGCGCCGCGCCGTGGGGCCGAGTTCGGTCACGTCCTGGCCGCCCAGCTGCACCTTGCCGCGCGTCAGGCGCACCCGCCCGGTGATGGCGTCGATCACCGTGGACTTGCCGGCGCCGTTCGGGCCGATCAGGCCGCGGATCTGGCCGCGCTCCAGCGTGAGCGACACGCCGTCCACTGCCTTGACGCCGCCGTAGTGGATGGCCACGTCGTCGGCTTGCAAAACATAGTCAGTCATCTTGTGTCTCCAATCAGTGCCCGGCCGGAGCCTTGGCGGTGGGAAGGGTTTTCTTGCCCTTGCGCAGGCGCTCCAACGCGCCGGCAATGCCGGTGGGCGAGAACACGATCACGGTGATCAGGGCGATGCCGAAAATGGCCATCCAGTGGTTGGCGAAGTCGCCCAGGATGTCCTTGGCCAGGAAATACACCACGGCCCCCAGCGCCGGGCCCCACAAGGCCTTGTAGCCCCCGACCACGACCATCATCAGCGCCACACCCGACAGGCTCCAGTGCAGGTTTTCCGGCGAGACAAAGCCGGTGTTCAAGGCCGACAGCAAGCCGGCCAATCCGGTCACGGTGGCCGACAGGGCATAGACCGCGGCGCGCGGCAGCAGCGTCTGGATGCCGATGAAGCGGGCACGCTCCTCGTTGTCGCGCACGGCTTCGGTGATGCTGCCAAAGCGGCTGCGCAGCAGCAAGGTCAGAAGCAGCATCACAAGCACCAGCGTGGTCCAGCACAGCAGGAAGATGCTGGCCGGCTTGAGCAACTGGGATTGCGCCACGCCAAACAGGGTGGCCGGCCACTCGATGTTCATGCCGTCGGCGCCGCCGGTCAGGCCGCGTGAACGCGAGGCCGTGAGGTAGAACATCTGGCCGATGGCCAGCGTCAGCATGCCAAAGGCCACGCCCGGCACACGCACGATCACCAGGCCCATGAGAAAGGCCATCAGGGCCATGCCCGCCAGGGTGAGCACGATGGCGGCTTCGGCCGGCATGAGCTTCAGCTGCAGGATGATGCCCACGGCATAGCCGGAGAAACCAAAAAACAGCGCATGGCCGAAACTAACCATGCCGTTTTGCCGCAGCAGCAGGCCGACCCCGATGGCAAACACGGCGTAGATGATGGCTTGCGTCAGCAGCGACAAGACCGTGCTGGAGCTGACGCCACCCGCCACGGCGGCACCCAGGGCCAGCGCCCCGACGGTGCCCAGGCTGATTCGTTGAATCGACATGTGAATTTCTCCTTCAATCAAGTGCGGCTGCCGGCAAACCCGGCGGGTTTCCAGATCAGGATGGCGACCATCAGCACAAAAGGCAGCAGCGCCGCGACGTCCGGCAGATACACCGCCCCGAGCGCCTGGATCATCCCCAGCACCATCGCCGCGATGAAGGCGCCGGCCAGCGAGCCCAGGCCGCCGACCACCACCACCACGAATGAATCGATGATCACGTCGCTGCTCATGGACGGCGACAGCGACAAAAACGGCGCGGCCACCACACCGGCGAGACCGGCCAGCGCGGTGCCCAAGCCGACCACGCCGGCGCTGAGCGCGTCGGTGTTGACGCCCTGCATGGCGGTGGTGGTGGGGTCAGTGCTGGCAGCGCGCACGAACAGGCCGACCTTGGAGTAGCGCAGCCACAGGCTCAGGCCCAGCGCCACCAGCGCGCCGACGCCGATCACGGCGATGCGGTAGGCCGGCACGGCCGTGCCCAGCAGATCGACCGAGGTGTTGAGCGCCGCCGGTGCGACCATCGACAGATTGCTCTTGCCCCAGACGGTCTGCACAAAGTCTTCAATCACCAGCAGCAAACCAAACGTGACCAGCACCACGCTCAAGGGGTCGCGGTCCTGCAGCAGGCGAAAACCGTAGCGGTCCAGCAGCACGCCCAGCAGCGCCATGATGGCCGGCGCGGCCACCAGCGCGACCCAGAAGTTGCTGTGGCTGGCAATCGAATAGCCGAGGTAGGCGCCCAGCATGTAGAGCGAGCCGTGGGCGAAATTCACCACGCGGCGCAGGCCGTAAATCAAGGCCAGGCCGGAGCACATCACGATCAGCAAGGCGCCGTAGACCAGGCCGTTGAACAGGTTGATGGTTAACACTTTGTTGTCTCCTCGTTTTGATAGGGATGGCTCACGTCACGGCCTGCGCCAGTGCTGGCAAGACCGATTCCGTCGCCCCAAAAGCGGTCCAGCCGCCGTCCACCGGCAGCACCGCGCCGGTGATGTAACTGGCCCGGGGCGAGGCCAGAAAAACAATCGCTTCAGCTATCTCGGCCGGCTCCGCCATCCGGCCCAGTGGCGTGCGGTGGGCGATGCCCTTGGCGTCAATGGCCGCTTGGCGTTCGAGTTCCGCCACCATCGCCGTGCGCACATAGCCCGGCGCCACGGCGTTGACGCGAATGCCCGCACGCGCCCATTCGCTGGCCATGGCGCGCGTCATGCCCAGCACGCCGGCCTTGGCCGCGCTGTAGGCATTGCGCGAAGGCAAGCCGATGCTGCTAGCAATCGAGCCCAGGTTGACGATGGCGCCGCGCGCTTGGCCCGGCTTCGCTTGCGCCTGCAGCATGACGTGGGCGACCGCCTGGCTCATCAGGAAGGTGCCGCGCAGATGCACAGCCAGCACGCGGTCGAAGGCCGCGACGTTTTGCGCCACCGTGGGGCCGGTCTGGTCGCCGATGCCGGCGTTGTTGACCAGGGCATCAATCCGTCCAAATCGGGCCAGCACCGCCGCGACGGCGGCCTGCACGCTGGCCTCGGAGCTCACGTCACAAGCCACGCCGAGGTGCTGCGCGCCCAGCTCGGTGGCGCGGGCCTGGGCGGCAGCGCCACGCAAGTCCAGCAGCGCCACGCAATACCCGTCCGCAACGAGTCGCTGCGCGGTCGCCCAGCCGATGCCATCAGCAGCACCGGTGACGATGGCGACCGCTTCATTCTGTTGTTGCATGCTTGTTTTCTCCATGTGGTTTAAAGCGGACGGACCATGACAGTCCGGCTTCAAGAGTGCTGAATTTTGAAGGGCCGGTCAGCGAAATCCAGCAACGATTCGGGCCGAAAACAGGACATTTCATGCACGCCTTCCTTGGTGTTTTCCCTAGGCCGACGCCTGCGCCCGTGCCACGGCGTGGCGTGCCGCCAGGTAGCCAAAGACCAGGCCCGGACCAATCGTGATGCCGGGGCCGGTGTAGACCCCGCCCATGATCGAGTGCATGTCGTTGCCGACCGCGTACAGACCAGCAATCGGCCGTTCGCCAGCGCCCAGCACGCGGGCGTCGGCATCGGTGGCGAGCCCGGTGGAGGCGCCAATGTCGCCGGGGTACAAACGCACCGCGTAGAACGGCGCTTGCGTCAATGCGCCGAGGGTGGGGTTCTTGCCGGGCCAGGCGGCGTCGCCGATGTTCTGCTGGTAAGCCGTCACGCCACGTTGAAAATCCGGGTCCACGCCGGTCTGGGCGTAGGCGTTGATCTTCTGGACGCTGGTCTGCAAACCTGTGGCATCCATGCCCAGCTTGCGCGCCAGTTCGGCCAGCGTGTACGCTTCGGTCAGGTAGCCGTCGGCCAGGAAGGGTGCCAAGCCTTTTCCACCCGGTTTGGCGCCCGGGCGCACCATGCCGAGGCCGTATTTGCGCAGGGCCTCGGCATCGCAGATCAGGTAGGCGGGAACGGCGGGTTTCGTCGTGGTCGCGGCTGTGCTCTGGTTGGACTGCTGCATGCCGAGCGCAAACAGGTGGTAGGACGTGCTTTCATTCACGAAACGCTCGCCCGCCTGATTCACCGTCAGCATGCCGGGCTTGGCGCGGTCCATCACGAAGTGCGGAAACACCGCCTGACTGCCATCCGCGCGCTTACGCAGTGAGACAGGCGCCCAAAAAGCGTGGGTGTCACCGCCGGTGCCGTAATGCGCACCGAGGCCACGCGCCAGATCATGCGCATCCCCCGTGTGGCCGGGCGCCGCCGGACACCAGCACGGGTCCACGCCCGGCAGCATGGCCTGACGCAAGGCCGGGTGCCGGTTGAAACCGCCGCTGGCCAGGATGACGCCGCCGCTGACCCGCACCGTGCGGCGTTGGCCGTGTTGCAGCAGCGTGACCGATTCCACATCGTCCGCGCTACGCCCGATCTTGGCCAGCGAGGTGTTCAACAACAAGGAGACCTTGCCGCGCTGGGACAGCGAATACAGCAAACGCCCCACAAGCGCATTGCCCATCACCAGGCGCGTGCCGCGCGGGTAGCGCAAGCGGTCAGCGGCGTGACGCAGAATGATCTTGACCGCGTGTTGGAGCGACGCCAGCGACTTCGTCATGCCCAGCAGGTGGTTGATGTCGGTACGGTCGATCATCATGCCGCCCAGCACGGTGAACTCTGGGATGGGCGGGCGAATCAGCTTGAACAAGTCACCCAGCAAGCGGCCGTCGAACGGCAGCGGCTCCAGCGCGCGGCCGGCCAGGGTGGAGCCACCCAGATCGGAGATGTAGTCCGGGTGCTTGGCGTAGGGGCGGTATTGGACCTGCGAATTCGCCTCGATGTGTTTCACCGCCTGCGGCCCGTGGTCCAGAAAAGCCTGGCGCAGCGCCGCCGGCGTGCGCTCGCCCACGGCGTTGTTCAGGTAACGCGCGGCTTCATTCAGCGTGTCGCTCGGGTTCACCGTGGCGGCGTGGTGCGTGCCCGGCACCCAGGTGGTGCCGGCCGACCAGGCGGTGGTGCCGCCCACGTAGCCGGTGTGCTCGACCAGCAACACGCTGGCGCCGTCGATAGCGGCAAACAGCGCCGCCGACAGGCCGGCACCGCCGGCACCAATGACGACCACGTCATAGCGCGCGGACTCAGGCAGGGCCGTGAGATCAGTCAGGACCGGCATCTCAGGCCCCCAGCAGAAAGTCAACCATCAGGTCGCGCACGCGGCCAAACATGTGGGCGCCGGTCATGGTGCCGCAGCCCCTGGCGCGCGCCGCGGCAATCAGCGGCGTGATGGCCGGCGCGGTGATCACGCACGCCACAAACATGTTGGCGCTGATCTGCGCCACGTCCAGCGGATAGGGATCTGACTCTTTCATGCCCACCGGCGTGGCGTTGATGACGAGATCGAAGCCGCTCGGGTCGGCCGTGCCATGCGCCACCGGACATTGGTTCAGGCCGGCCAGGCGGTTGACCAGCGTGCTGCGGCGGATCGTGTCCTCGTCGTGGATCGCCAGTGCGCTCACGCCCGCCATCACCAGCGCATGGGCAATGGCCGAGCCGGCGCCGCCGGCGCCCACCAGCAAAGCCTTTTTGCCTTCGGGCGGGCAGCCGTTGTCACGCAGGGCCGCCACAAAACCCAGGCCGTCAAACATGTCGCCGTGCCAGCTGCCATCCGGGTTGCGGCGCATGGTGTTGACGGTGTGCAGGAACGCGGCGCGGTCCGAGGTGGTGGCGCACAGCTCAAAGCAGGCGAACTTGTGCGGCACGGTGACGATGATGCCGTCCACGTTTTTCGCCAGCGACACGCCCGCCACCCAGGCCGCCAGATCCTGAGGCGCCACATGGGCCGGCATGACGTAGGCGTTGTGCCCGCGCTCGTGGTAGGCCAGGGTGACATCCGCGGGTGATTTGACCTGGGCAATCGGGTCGCCCACGATGAAGTGGACGCGTGTGGCGCCGCTTAAAAGTTGTGACATGGCTGTTTAATCCGTGAGGTGTTGGACATGAGAGTTTCTCGAAAGAGGCCGCATCTTACATAAAAGTGGAATACTATTCAACTATTGAATTAAATTCTGTTTTGCAATAAAATTCAATCCATCAAATGGAGTAACCCGTCATGAATGGCGTACTGGAACGAACCTTGGGCATCCTGGAGCTGTTGGCACAGCACGGGCACGGCCTGGAACTGGCGGCGATTGCCGACCAGCTCAACATCCCGCGCAGCGGCGCGCACCGCCTGCTGACCGACCTGGTGCGCTGCGGCTATGTGCGCCAGGCGCGTGACCACGGCGACTACGTGCTCACCACCAAACTGGTGGCCATGGGCCTGAGCTACCTCAGCAACACCGGCATCGTGGACATCGCCCAGCCGCTGCTCGACCGCCTGGCCGAGGTCTCGGGCGAACTGGTGCGCCTGTCGGTCATCGACGGCGACCGCCTGACCTGGGTGGCGCGGGCCCAAGGCGCGCGCCAGGGCCTGCGCTACGACCCCGACATGGGCAGCGACGCGCGCCTGAGCTGCTCCGCCTCGGGCCACGCCTGGATGCTGGCGCTGCCGGACGAAGCGGCTTTGGCGCTGGTCGCCCAGCAGGGCATTGGCCAGTCGAGTGAGTACGGCCCGAACGCGCCGGCCACGCTGCAGGCCGTCATGGACTGCGTACACGAGGCGCGTGCGCAAGGCTATAGCCTGACGCAGGAGACCTTCACGGCCGGGCTGAACGCCATGGGCGCGCCGGTGCGCCTGAACGGGCAGCCGCCCCTGGGCGTGATCACCATCGCCGGCCCGACGGTGCGCTTTACCGAAGAAAAAATGCGCGCCCTGGCGCCTGAATTGCTGTCGACGGCCGCGCAACTGGCGGCTGCCAGCGGGGCCTCGCCCTTCTTCAACAAGCGCCTGCCCGCCGTGGGCCGGCAAGCACTGGCGCAGCCGATTTACGCCTTATGAAAGTGCTTGATCTGCTCGTGATTGGCTCCGGCGCGGGGGGCCTGTCGGCCGCCGTGACCGCAGCCCACCTCGGGCAGACGGTGTTGGTGGTGGAGAAAGACCCGTGCTTTGGTGGCACCACCGCCTGGTCCGGCGGCTGGATGTGGATTCCGCGCAACCCGCTGGCCAGCGAGGCCGGCATCCAGGAATCCATTGAGAAACCGCTCTCGTATTTGAAACATGAACTGGGCGCGCAGTTTGACGAGGCCCGCGCCCGCGCGTTTCTGAACAACGGCCCGCGCATGGTCGAGTTCTTCCGCAGCAAGACGGCGCTGCAGTTCACCGACGGCAACAGCATTCCCGACTTTCACGGCCGCACGCCCGATGCGTCCACCGGCGGGCGCTCGCTCTGCGCCGCACCGTTTGACGGGCGCCGGCTGGGCCGCCACATCGAGCGACTCAAACCGCCGCTGCCGGAGACCACCTTGTGGGGCATGGGCATTGCCTCGGGCGCGGAGCTGAAGCATTTTCTGAACGCCATGCGCTCGCCCACCTCGTTTTGGCAGGTAACGAAATTGGTGCTGCGCCACTTCCGCGATGTGCTCGTGCACCGGCGCGGCATGCGCCTGGTCAACGGCAATGCGCTGGTGGCCGGGCTGGCCGCGTCGGCTTTGGAAGCCGGTGTGGAAATTCGCACCGGCAGCCCGGCGCGGCGGCTGTTGACCGAGCAGGGCCGCGTGGTCGGCGCAGTCATCGGCGGCCCGGACGGCGACGTGGAAATCCGCGCCCGTTGCGGCGTGGTGCTGGCCTGTGGCGGCTTTCCATTCGATACGGAGCGCAAAAAAGAATTGCTGCCGCACGCCCCGACCGGCCAGGAACACTGGTCGGCCGCCTCGCGCGGCAACAGCGGCGACGGTCTGCGCCTGGGTGAAGCGGCCGGTGGCGTGGTGGCGCGCGATCTGGTGCAGGCGGCGGCGCTGGCGCCGGTGTCCCTAGTGCCGCAGGCGGATGGCAGTTTGGCGCATTTTCCGCATTTGATCGAACGGGGCAAACCAGGGCTGATCGCTGTCACCCGAGCGGGTCGACGCTTTACCAACGAAGCGGATTCCTATTACGACTTCATGCGGAATCTGCTGGTCGTCACGCCGGCGGGTCAACCGGTGCAGGCCTGGCTGGTGTGCGACCACCGCTTTATCCGCCGCTATGGTCTGGGCGCGGCCAAGCCGGCGCCGATGCCGCTGGGCCGAATGCTTAAAAACGGCTATCTAAAGCGCGGTCACAGCCTGAGTGAACTGGCCCGGGCCTGCGGCATCGACGCCGCGACCCTGCAGCAAACCGTGTTGCGCTACAACCTGCAGGCGCTCAAGGGCCGGGACGATGACTTTGCCAAGGGCGAAACGCCATACAACCGCATGCAGGGCGACGCCACTGTGGCTCACGCCAACCCCTGCATGGCGCCGATCGAACGCGGCCCGTTCTACGCAGTGCGCGTGGTGCCCGGCAGCCTGGGCACTTTTGCCGGACTCCAGGTCAACGCCAGCGCCCAGGTGCTGGACGCCCGGGGCCTGCCGATTGCCGGCCTGTACGCCGGCGGCAACGACATGAACAGCCTGATGGGCGGCCACTACCCCAGCGGCGGCATCACGCTAGGCCCGGCCATGACCTTCGGCTACATCGCCGCGCACCATGCGGCGGGCGTCGAAATCACCAGAAATTTATAAGAAATTGGCCTCTAGCCCCCGTGAAATAAGCGCATATAGCTCTCATTTGAATAGCAAACCAGAAGGAACCCTGATGTATTACGAACTCGCTACCATGACCCTGCCTTTTGGCACAGCCGGCCAAGCCGCCACCAACGTGCAGGCCTACGCTGCTGAACCGCAAGCCCAAGGCGAACTACTGGGCTGCTGGTTCACCGACATCGGCACGCTCAATCAGATGATTGTGCTGCGCGGTTTTGCCGATCTGACCAGCCTGCAGGCCGAACGCGAGCGCACCCAGCAGAGCGCCAATCCTTTCGGCTGCGGCGACGTGTTCCAGAGCCTGGAGCAGCACAGCTACAAGGGCTTCCCGTGGATGAAGCCGGTGCGCCCCAGCGCTGAATCAGGCGTCCAGGGCCCGGTGTACGAGATCCGCACCTACGGCATCAAGGTCGGTGGCGTGCAGCCCACCATCGACCTGTGGCAACAGTACGTGCCGCCACGCGAAGCCCTGTCGCCCTGCGTTGTCGCCATGGTCGCGCTGGACGGCCCGCTGCGCTTCACCAACATCTGGTCCTACCCGACACTGGACGCGAGGTCCAAGGCCCGCGCCGACGCCGTGGCCCAAGGCATCTGGCCCCCCAAAGGCGGCCCGGCGTTTCTCACCACCGCCATGAGCTCGACCATTGCCATGCCCACGGCCGTGTCACCGTTGAAGTAAACCGCAACCTGTCATTGCGCGCAAAGCGCGGCAATCCATGACCCCTGGATCGCCACCTCGCTGCGCTCCTCGCGATGACGGTTCAGGGTTCGTGCGCAGTTCCGAAGCGGAACTGGCATCTCAAAAGGAATCACCATGCGCATCTACTCTCTTGCCTATCTCACCTCCAACACGCTGACGCCCCCGCAAGCCGTGCGTCTCGCGGGCGAACTGGGCTATGCCTTTGTCGGCCTGCGCCTGCTGCCCAATGCGCCGGGCGCGCCGCAGCAGTTCCTGATCGGCCAGCCCGAGGTGCTGCGCGAGACCGTGGCGGCGCAAAACGACACCGGCGTCGGCGTGTTTGATCTGGAGATCATCCGCATTGCCGAAGGCTTCGATGCGCGCAGCTACCTGCCGCTGCTGGAAGCCGGTGCCGCGCTGAAAGCCAAAGCCGTGCTGGTGGCCGGTGACGACACCGACGAGGCCCGCCTCAGCGAGAACTACGCACGTCTGTGCGAACTGATGCAAGCCTACGGCCTGAGCGCCGACCTCGAATTCATGCCCTGGACCGCCGTGCCCGATGCCAAGGCCGCACTGCGCGTGATCAACGCCGCCGGCCGTCCGGGCAACGCCGGCATTCTGGTGGACGCGCTGCATGTGGCGCGCTCCGGCACGACGCTGGGCGACATCCGCGCCATCCCGCGCGCGCTGCTGCACTACGCGCAGATCTGCGACGCGCCCACCAGCGCCCCGCCGCCCAAAGGCATCGGCCGCACCTTCACGGTCGAAGAAATGATCCATACCGCGCGCTGCGAACGGCTGCTGCCGGGCGAAGGCGGCATCGAGCTCTCAGACCTGTTTGCCGCCCTGCCACAGGACCTGCCTGTGAGTGTGGAAGTACCGCATGAAAAGCGGCTGGCAGAACTCGGCCCAACCGAATGGGCACGCCAGGCGCTGGCCGCAAGCCGTGCGCTGCTGGAGCCGCAAGGCTGAGTCACCCCGCCTGACGCCTCTGGAGTTCACCGTGCCAAACCGTCCTGACCCGATCTCCCGCCTGCCCTTCTTCTTTGGTGCGCGCTGGTTCAGCAGCGCGTGATGCGGGTTCGCCCTGTGTCCGCGCCGGATGGGGCCGCCTGCCCCATCACCTTTGAATCAAAGCTGGAGAAACACCATGGACTTTTCCCTGAACGACGAACAAAAAATGATGATAGCCACCGTACGTCGCTTCATCGCCGAAGAACTCAAACCGCTGGAAGACGAGATTGAAAACCAGGGTTTCCTGGCGCCTGAAAAAGCCCAGGCCATCCACGACAAGTCAAAGGAACTGGGCCTGTACGCCCTCAACATCTCCGAAGAATTAGGCGGCGGCGGTCTGTCCAACCTGGACCGCATCCTGTGCGAGGAGCAGTTCGGCCACACCACCGACATCCTGATCCGCCGCGCCTTTGGCAACATCTACGAGCCGCTGCTGGTGTGCCAGGGCGAGCAGGTGAACCGCTGGCTGAAACCCACGGTCGCCGGCGAGCGCACCTGCGCCATTGCCATCACCGAATCGGGCGCCGGCTCGGACGCGGCCGGCATCAAGACCCACGCCAAAAAAACCCAAATCAACGGGAAGGACGGCTGGGTGCTCAACGGCAGCAAGCACTTCATCAGCGATGGCGAGTGGAGCGATTTTTTCTTGGTCTCGGCCAAGACGGGTGAGAAAGAAATCTCCATGTTCATGGTGGACAAGGGCTTGCCCGGCTTTGTCGTCGGCAAGGACCAGAAGATGATGGGCATTCGCGGCACGCCGCATCTGGAACTGTTCTTCGACAACGTGGCACTGGAACCGATCGCCTTGCTGGGCGGCGAGGGCCAGGGCTTCAAGCTGGCCATGGGCGCGCTCAACGTGGTGCGCCTGGCGCAGGTGGGCGCGCGCGCCGTCGGCAAGGCCAGCCATGTGCTGGAACTGATGGTGGATTACGCCAAGGAGCGCCAGCAGTTTGGCCAGAAGATCGGCGACTTCCAGCTGGTGCAGCAGATGCTGGCGGACAGCGCCATCGAGATCAACGCCGCCCGCTGGATGGTCTACCACGCCGCCTGGATGCTGGACCAGGGCTTTGACGCGCGCGAGCAAATCGCCATGGTCAAGGTGCATGCCGCCGAAACGCTGGGCCGCGTGGTGGACCGCGCGGTGCAGATCTTTGGCGGCATGGGCTTTTGCAAGGAACTGCCGATCGAGCGCTATTACCGCGACGCGCGCATCTACCGCATCTTCGACGGCACCAGCGAAATCCACCGCACCGTGATCGCCCGCAGCGTCATGAAAAAAGGCGCGGTCTTGTTTGACGTGAACCGCTGAGGAGCACACGATGAGCAACAACAAATTTATGAGCGCGGCGCAGGCGGCCGAACTGATTCGCGATGGCGACACCGTGGGACTGATGGGCGGCGGCGGCGGCCTGATGGAAGCCACTTGCCTGTTCGAAGCCGTGCAGGCGCGCTTTCTGACCACCCAACAACCACGCCATCTGACCCTGGTCCACGCCTTGGGCATTGGTGACAAGAAGACCAAGGGCATGAACTGCTTTGCCCACGAAGGTCTGGTCCGCAAAGTGATTGGCGGCCACTGGGTCTGGTCGCCCGCGATGCAGCGCCTGGCCGAGGAAGAAAAAATCGAGGCCTACATCCTGCCCGGTGGCGTCTCCAGCCAGCTGATGCGCGAGATCGGCGCCGGCCGTCCCGGCTTGTTCACCCACGTCGGCTTGGGCACGGTGTGCGACCCGCGTCAGGGGGGCGGCCGCATGAACGCCTCGGCCCAGGACGACTTGGCCGAGGTGGTGCAGATGGACGGACGCGAGTACCTGCGCTACAAACCCTTTCCCATCCATGTGGCGCTGGTGCGCGCCAGCAGCGCGGATGAAGACGGCAACATCAGCTTCGAGCACGAGGCGGCGAATCTGGACGCCCAGTCGCTCGCACTGGCGGCGCGCAACAGTGGCGGCAAGGTGATCGTGCAGGTCAAGCAACGCCTGCCGCATGGCGCCCTGAAAGCGCGCGAGGTGCGCATTCCGGCCGCCTGGGTGGACGCCATCGTGGTCGACCCCGAGCAGAAAGCCAGTTACGACATCCCCTTTGATGCGGCCTTGAGCGGCGAGCTGACGGGCGCAGCGCGCCTTGACGGCGAGCGCGCCGACCACGCGGCCGAAGTGGCTGCGGCACAAGAGGCCTTCAGCGAACGCCAGGCCGTGGCCCGCCGCGCGGCGGTTGAACTGTTCAACACCGACAAGGTCCGCCCGGTCGTCAACTACGGTGTGGGCGTGCCCGATGCCGTGGCCAAACTGATTGCCGCCCGCGGCGAGCAGCACCGCATCTACCAGACGATTGAGCACGGTACTTACGGCGGCACGCTGCTGGACGGCGTGCTGTTCGGCTACGCCCGCAACGCCTCCGCCATGCTGGACGCCGCCACGCAGTTCGACTTTTACGCCGGTGGCGGCCTCGACATTGCCTTTCTGGGCTTTGGCGAGTTTGACGAACAGGGCAGCGTCAACGTCTCGCGCCTGGGTGGCTTAACGGTAGGCCCGGGCGGCTTCATCGACATCGCGCAAAACGCGCGCAAGGTCGTTTTCTGCGGCACGTTCGCAGCCAAGGGCGTGAAGCTGCAGACCGGCGAAGGCCAGATGCGCGTGCTGGCCCAAGGCAGTGTGAAGAAGCTGGTCAAAGCCGTGGACCAGATCACATTCAGCGGCCCGCAAAGCCTGGTGCGCGGGCAGACCGTGCTGTACCTGACCGAGCGCGCCAGCTTTCGCCTCACCTCTGAAGGCATCGAGCTGTACGAGATCGCCCCCGGCATCGACCTGCAGCGCGACGTGCTGGACCAGATGGACTTTGCACCGCGCGTGGCGGCTGATGTTTCCGTCATGCCGACGCGGCACTTCACGGCCAGCGAACGCTAAGGGATAAAACTGGGCATTCACAGAACGCATATGGCTGGTTCCAACCAACCCCGAGCGCTCGGTCACGTTGGCTACGTCTACTACTACTCTGCAGCGTTACCTGCCGGTCGCGGTAGATGCTTTAATGGGCGGTCTCGGCCAAAACCTGTTTCCCGCATATAACGGCTTTGTGACCATCCGAACCTGATTTCAGAAGGTAAAAAAAGGCAAAATTTAACATGCAGGTTAAGCTGTAGCCATCAATTACTTCAGGGATAAAAAATGGCTGAGCTAGTGGCTGACTGCCCAAGATGTGGTGCAACGAAGACTACGTTTGATGTCTGTGGCTCTAATCCAAGAGGTACTGGCCGTGAAGATTGGCAACGCATCTATGAAACGTATTGTGTATGCAGACATTGCCACCGCGCCACTTTGTTTGTGTTGAAAATGGCTGATTACAACGCTCACCAAGTTTTCGCTACTAAGGGATTGGCAGCATCCAATGGATCTATCAATTCCTATTTTTCCATTCAGAGCTACATCAGCCTGAAAGATATAACGTGGACCCTCCGGAGTACCTCCCTCCAGAAATCGACGCAGCGTTTCGTGAAGGTGCCACTTGCTTAGCGGTCAAGTGCTTTAACGCTGCAGGAACGATGTTTAGACTCTCTGTCGACCTTGCTACGCAGGAACTTTTACCCCCCGCCAGTGAAGTGGGAGGGCCAAATGGTCGTCAGCGGCGCGACCTTGGATTACGTCTCCAATGGTTGTTTGATAACGGAAAGCTACCTGAGGAGCTGCACGACCTCGCGCACTGCATCAAAGAAGATGGAAACGACGGCGCCCACAGAGGAACACTTTCCGAGGCCGATGCCGAAGACATGCTGGACTTCACCGTACACCTGCTTGAACGCCGCTACACGCTTCCCAAACGCATTTTGGACGCAGCGGCACGTAGGGCGGAAAGGTCTCGCTGATCACTCCGCGAAATACTCGAACTGCTATTGCCTTTACCCGGCAACGCCACGACTGAGTATTGATCCCACGTGCCTGATTGACTTCTTGAGTCCATGCTGATGTGTCAGGCCAAAGACCGTTTTGGGTCGGAACCTGCCCGTCACGCCGAAAACCTGAAAGACTGTTTCCAGTCTTCAGCGGGTATTCGGCACCACCTGTCTGACCGCCCAGTGTCTATCGATTACGGGGTCGCCCGCGCGTCCGAATCAAACACCAGCCTCCTTCGCTATTGCAGCCATTCAAGGAGGGAATGTTGATCGGAGAAATCAATTCGATGGTGTCCCACAAGCCCTCCGACCAGCTCAGGGCGAAAGCTTAAAGCTTCAAACCATGTCCGCGCAGGCTGGGCATCTCCACCGCCCTGATCAGCCGCGTTTCCTGCGCCGTGATCAGGTGCTCTGAGGCTGACAGATAAGCAGGGAAATCAGGGTGCGCATCACGCGCCTTGCAGCGCCGTTCGTAGTCGGCCAGGTCGTCATAGCCCCACAAGTGCACAAACTGATTCTGCGGCCCGACCAGGCTGGTGTAGAAGCCGACCGGGTGGCCCAGCGTCTGCAGCAGGAGGGGCATGGCGAGGCGGTCGAACACCTCCAGAAACTCGCCCATCTTGCGCAGCTTGATGGTGTAGATGCGGTGGTCGATCAGCGGTTTTTCCAGGTAGTTCATGCCCTGGCTCCCGAGTTCAATCCGGCCTTGTCGGCAATGTGGTGGGCGGTGATAAAGCCGAACGTCATGTTAGGGCCGTGCGTGATGCCGGCGCCGGGGTAGTTGCCGCCCATGACGCTGGCGCGGTCGTTGCCGACGGCGTACAAACCGTCAATGGCCGAACCGTCTCGCTTGAGCACTTCGCCTACCACGCTGGTCTGGATGCCGTCGAAAGTGCCAAGGTCGCCCATGATGACCTTGACCGCGAAATACGGGCCTTTGAGAACCGGCGCCACGCACGGGTTGGGTTGGTTCTCGGGGTCGGCCAGATAGCGGTTGAAGGCAGTGCGGCCGCGACCGAAAGCCGGGTCGTCCCCCCTGACTGCGCCCACGTTGTACTCGCGCACGGTTTGCTCCAGTCCGGCGGGGTCGATGCCGGTCTGGCTGGCCAAATCGGCCAGCGTGTCGCCCTTGACCAGGTAACCGTTGCGGATGAGGCCACCCAGCGGCATGGGCGAGGGCTTGGCGTAGCCGAGACCGTACTTGCCCATGGTGGCCTTGTCGCAGACCAGCCACATGGCGGTTTCCTTCTGCCCTTCGCAGGCCCGGATCATGGCGGCGCCGACGTCGTGGTACGAGTTGGTCTCGTTGGTGAAGCGCTTGCCGTTTTTCAGCACGCCGATGATGCCGGGCTTATAGCGGTCCAGCAGGTGCGGGAACACGCCGAATTCGCCGTTGCCATAGGGCACGCGCGACACCGGCATCCAGGCGGCCGAGTCCTGGAAGCGGATGTCGACCACCCCGCCCACGGCTTCCGCCATGTGGGTGCCGTCCCCGGTGTTGGCTGTCGGTGTTGGCGACAAATGCTCGCCACCGCGCGCCAGGTGCGGGTAGGCCTTGGCGATGCGCTGGATGTCGTGCGGAAAACCGCCGCAGGCCAGCACCACACCTTGCCGGGCGGTGATGCGGTACTCGCTGCCCTCGCCGCCCACCCGCACGCCGATGGCCTTGCCTTTGTCCATCAGGATTTCCTTGGCCGGGCTGCTGGTGAAAATGGGAATGTTCAAGTCCAGCACCGATTTGGCCAGACGCGCCGCCAGCGCATTGCCGCTGGTCACGTTGATGCCGCGGCGGTACAGCGCCAGCTCCTTGATATGGGTGACCAGGCGCTTGGCAACATAGATGAACGAGGTCAGCGATTGGGTGGCCTGAAAGAAGTGTTTCAGGTCGGCGTTGGACGAGTTGAACATCATGCCGATGAAGGTGATGGTCTTGAGCGGCGGCTTCAGGCGCGCCATGTCCTTGCCCAAGCCGCGGATGTCGAACGGTGCGGCCAGGATGGAGCGGCCGATAGCCACGCCACCGGGCTCGTCGGGGTGGTAATCGGGGTAGAGCGTGGGGATGAATTGCATCGCCGTTTCGCGTTCGAAGAACTCGACCATCTTCGGGCCGTTGTCCAGAAACGCGTCGACCGCCGCTGCGTCATAAAACGCGCCGGTTTCTTGCATCATGTAGGTGCGCACCGCCTCGCGCGTGTCGGCCGGATTCTGCTGGCGACCATGCGGGCCGAGCGGAATCCACAGCACGCCGCCCGACAGTGCGGTGGTGCCGCCGAACACCGGTTCCTTTTCCAGCACGACCACATCCAACCCGCGCTTCTTGGCCGTGATGGCGGTGGCCAGGCCGGCCGCGCCGGAGCCGATGACGATCAAATCGCATTCGAAGTTTTTAGACATGTGTTTCTCCAACAGCATCAGAAAGGTTGGCGTCCGCCCCCTCGGGGGGCAGCGCAGTACACGCCGTGACAAGCGTGGGGGCCACGTTGTAGCCGGGGCGCGGCACCATGTCCATTAGCATGGAGGACATGCCGCCATCCACGGCCAGCTCGGCCCCATTGACATAGGCGGCGCGCGGGCTGGCCAGGAACAGCGCCACATCGGCGATGTCTTGCGGTTCGCCAACGCGCCGGCTTGCAGTCACGAGCGCACGTTTGGCTTCAAAACCGGGTTCCTCATAGAACTTGGCGGACAGCGCGGTGCGGATCATGCCGGGGCAGATGGCGTTGCTGCGGACACCAAACGGCCCCCATTCCACCGCCATCTGACGCGACAGCAACAGCACGCCGGCCTTGCTGGCGCTGTAGGCACCGCTGTTGGTTTGCGGCGTGAGGGCGGAAATCGAGGCCACGTTCACGATGCTGCCGCGACCCGCCTGGCGCATCTGCGCGCTGAAGGCACGGGCGCACAGCAGGTAGCCGGTCAGGTTGACGGCCAGCACTGCGTTCCAGTCGGCCAGGCTGACATCGGCCAGGCCACCCGGGCGCAACATGCCGGCGTTGTTGATAAGGGCGTAACACGGCCCCAATTCAGCCAGTACGCGTTGCGCAGCGGCGTTGACACTGGCCTCGGAGGAGGTATCGCAGGCCACGGCCAGGGCGGTGGCGCCCCCGGTCACGAGTTCAGCGGCGACTTTTTGGCAACCGGCCGCGTCGCGATCCAGCAAAACCACCTTGGCGCCGGCCCGAGCCAGGCTGCGGGCGATGGCCGCACCAATGCCACTGGCGGCGCCGGTAACGACACACACTTGGCCATCCAGTTCGAGCCAATGAGGGCGAGAATCAGTCATGAAATTTCCTCCAAATTCGATGATCGATTGTTCGCGGCCGCAGCCTCGGCCAGTTTGACAATTCACGCCGGAATCAAGACAATTCGTGCGTCTTCCAGGGGCTACATGTGACAACCCGGGTTATCCCTAACTACGCGCTGTACGGCGTCCAGGCTCAGCCCAGTTGGCAGAGTTCGTTCGACTTCGAGTGGATTCCGCAGCGCTCCCGCCCCTACAACTGGAAGATCCGGCCGCACAAGCACGATGCGTTCATCCAAATTCTGTACTTGACGCATGGCTCCGGCGAAGTGTCGATGGACAATGCCAAGGTTCTGGTGACCGCGCCCTGCCTGCTGCTGATTCCTGCACAAACCGTGCATGGGTTCAGCTTCTCGGAAGATGTGAACGGCCCCGTCGTCACGGCGGCGCAGCGGCCACTGGAATCCCTGGTGAGCGTGGCGATGCCGGAGCTGCTGCCCCTCATCCGCAAGCCCGCGATCATTTCGCTGGTGGATGCCAGTCGCCAGGCCGAGGCGCTGATGCCGCTGTTTCTGGCAATCGAGCGCGAAGCCCATCTCCAGGCCGTCGGTCAGGTGAACGCCGGCATGGCCTTGCTGGCGGCGGTGTGCGTGCAGGTGGCGCGCCTGAGCCATGTGAATGAGGCTACGCCCATGAGTGGGAGCTCGCGCAGGACCCTGCAGATTGAAAAGTTCCGGGCCTTGGTGAATGAAGACTACAAGAAGCACCGGCCGATCACGGCCTACGCCGACCAGCTGGGCATCACGCCGGGGCAGTTGTCGCGTTTATGCCGCGAGGTGCTGGGCATTTCCAGCCTGGACGTCATCAACGCCCGCCTCGTCCACGAGGCGCAGCGTGAACTGATCTACACCACCAACAGCATCAAGCAGCTGGCCGATAGCCTGGGCTTTGCTGACGAGACTTACTTCGGTCGTTTCTTCCGCAAACACACGGGCGTGAGTCCGCGCGAGTTTCGGGCGAAAGCGCTGGAGGCGATGCTGCTGCCGGAAGGCGCCACGCCGCGGCCTGGCGCGTAGTTTCGAACTTGACGCGGCGCCACCCCGCTTCAGGTCAGAACCAGCAGAACCGGCTGGTGGTCCGAGGCGTCGCTGGTCGGGTCCACGCGCACGTCTTGCACGCGGGACGCCAGATCCTCGCTCACGAAGATGAAGTCGAACGTGAACGGCGGGCCGGGCCATTGTTCTTTGTCGAACAGCCCTACGGTTGGCGCGTGCGCCTCGTTGCGATGCGTGAGTTCCCAGGCATCCCGATACGGTGGCGTCGCATCGTCGATGGCGGCGAGCAAGCGCATCCGCTCGGCCGACTCGGGCCGACAGTTGAAGTCACCGGTCAGGATGGATGCGGCAGCCCGCGGCACGGCGCAAAACGGGCCGTCGGTCGGCGCGCCGGGTCGCGGGCTGCGCGCCTGGGCCACGGCCTCCCGATGCAGGTCGCGCAGCCGCTCGATCTGCGCCGCGCGCTGAAGGCGGGAATAGTATTCGAGGTGCGTGGTGGCGACGCGGATCAGGCCCACGGGCGTGTCGAGCGTGGCTTCGAGCGCGATCCTTTGCATGCAGGAAACGCCGGGGTCAGCCGGCCAGGGCAAGAGGTGGCGCCAGACCTGCAGCACCGGATAGCGCGAAAAAATCATGTTGCCGAAAGCCCGCCGCCCGCCTGTGGGGTGAGGTGTGTCGGTGGCCACGCCAGCAATGGCCGTGTAAGCCGGCAAGCGGTCAGCCAGTCCCTTGAACTGGTCGCTGCCATCGCAGCCTGGCAGTTCGGGGTAGCCGGCCGACAGCTCCTGCAGGCACAACACATCGAACTCTGCTAAGCGGCGGGCATGGGCCACGATCCGGTCGAGGTCCACCCGCTCATCGGCCCCGCGTCCCCATTGAATATTCCACGTAATGAGCTTCATATCCCCGGTCCAAACAATCTGCGAAAGCAAACTGGATAATAAGAAAGAAGACCCGTTGTGGTCAACATCATGGGCACTTTGGACTCGACTTTGGGTCACCATTGGGGCATGCTCACCAAGCATCGTCCGGAACATCCACCACGCGGGCGCAAGGCCGATATGGACGCATTCCTTCAACTCGAATGAATACCATCTTGAAAATTTGAACAGGGAATGAAATCCATGAAACCAGCCGCACGCCCCCACAGTCCAGAGGAAATTGAACTCAAGCTGGCGCTGCCAGGTGCCAACCCGTCCAGTCTGGCCAAACAACTGGCCCGTTCGCCCGTATTGGCACGGCGCCAGCCGACTCACCAGCACTTGCACAACGTCTACTACGACACGCCCGAGCAGCACTTGCGCCAGCAGCGGATCGCGCTGCGCATACGGCGCGTTGGCAGCGAGGCCAAGCCGAAGTGGCTGCAAACCCTCAAGACGGGCGGCCGCAGTGACTCGGCGCTGAGCCAGCGTGGCGAATGGGAAACGCCGGTACCCAATGCCAACTTGTCTCTAAAAGCGCTCAACGCCACGCCCTGGTCGGGCATCGATCCTGACGGCAGCCTGTTTCAGGCCTTGGCACCAAGCTTTGTAACGAGCTTCGAGCGCACCATTTGGCTGGTACGCAAACGCGATGGCAGCGTGGTCGAGGTGGCGTTGGACCTGGGTCATATCGTGGCGGGCGACAAGACCACCCCGATATGTGAGCTGGAGTTTGAACTGAAAGCAGGCCAGCCGGCCGCATTGTTCGACATCGCCCAGCAAATTGCCCGCACCCTCGCGGTACTGCCGGCGACCATGAGCAAGGCGGAGCGCGGCTACGCCCTGGCACAGGATGGGCTGGACACGCCGCTACGTGCGCAGCCCCCGCGGTTGACGTCGGAGCTGTCCGTGCTGGCGGCGGCGCAACGCGTGCTCAGCGAGATGTTCTGCCAGTTCACCCGCAACCTGAACGCGCTACGCAGCTCGGACGATCCCGAGGTGGTGCACCAGGCCCGGGTCGGCTGGCGGCGCTTCAAAAGTGCCAGCCGCCTTTTTCGGCCCGTGTTGGCGCTCGACGCGATGCCCTCCCGACAGCCGCTGCAAACGCTTCTAAGTTGCCTGGGTGAACTGCGGGATATCGACGTGGCCCGCACTGAGACGCTCCCGCCCCTGGCCGAAGCCTATGCGGCGGGCAACGAGCGGCGGGCGCAGGCATGGCAAGCCATGACACAGGCCTTGACGCAAGGCGCCGAACTCCAGCGAAAAGCCGTGCGCTATGCACTGCAGGAGCCGAGCGTTGGGGCGAGCCTGCTGGCAACCACACAATGGCTGGAAGGCTTGACGGCGTCGCCAACTGCGGGAGATGCGGTGACTGAATCCAAGCTGTCGCTGCGCCGCTGGAGCAGGCGCCGCATTGACCGTCTGCATGCGCAATTCAAGCGCGCTCTGAAGGACGCCTGCGACCCCGAGAGTCAGCACCGTGCGCGCATTCTCGCCAAGCGCATGCGCTACGGCATTGAGGCGCTGCGCAGCCTGCTGCCCAAGAAGCGGGCACAGCGCTGGGGCCAACAGGCCACCGGTCTGCAGACCAGCATCGGGACAACACGCGATCTCATGCAGGCGGCGACACTGGTCGCCCGGCTGGAACTGGACCGGGGGCTGGCGGAATTCCTGCGCGGTGTTGCGGCGGGATCGGTCGCGCGCCCTTGAACAGGCAAGCCCAAGACGCACTGGAGACCTCATGGAAGATCCCAATTTAGCGCTTCGCTTCGCCGTGGCCATCGGACTCGGCGTGTTGCTGGGCCTGGAACGTGAGCGCACTAAGGGTGAGGATGGCGGAGCTGGCGTGCGCACCTTTGCACTGATCTCACTCAGCGGCGCCATCGCGGGCTATCTCGGGGAGAACCTGGGGCTGGACTGGCTGGCGCTGGCGATGTTCATCGCCGTCGCCGCGCTCATCATCGGGATGTATGTGGTCACGGCGCAGCGCGGCGACACCGGCATCACCACCGAGGTGTCGGCACTGCTGGCGTTCCTGCTGGGCCTGTTGTGCGCCCATGGCCGGCTCCAGCTGGCGAGCTGGGTCGCCGTCGCGATGGCCTTGCTGCTCGCGCTCAAAGACTGGCTGCATCAGCTCGCCAGCCGCATCAATGCAACCGACGTGGAGGCGACCCTCAAGTTCAGCATTGTCACGCTCATCATCCTGCCGCTGGTGCCAGACGTCAACTACGGGCCACCACCGCTGGATGTCATCAACCCCTACAAGATCTGGCTGATGGTGGTGCTGATCTCGGCACTGAACTTCAGCAGCTACCTGCTGATCAAGATCGTGGGTGCCGAGCATGGCGTCGGCCTGGCCGGCCTGCTCGGTGGGCTGGCCTCAAGCACTGCAGTCACCCTCGGGTTCTCGCAGCGTAGCCGGCAAACCGACGCGGACGCCTCGGCGCTGGCGCTTGGCATCGTACTTGCCTGGACGGTGATGTTCTTCCGTGTCGCGATCATGACCGCGCTGATCAGCTGGGAGCTCGGACGCCAGATCGCCCTGGTGATCGGCTTGCTGTGCGTGGCGAGCCTGGGGGCATGCTATTGGTTGTGGTCTCGAAACAAGCGGCGCGAACGCGGAGAAGTCAAACCCGGCAGCAATCCTTTTGAGCTCGATGAAGCCATCAAGTTCGGCTTGCTGTTCGGCGTGGTGCTGCTGGTCGCCAGAGCGGCGCAAGTCTATCTGGGAGATATGGGCCTTTATATTGCGGCCGCAGTCGCGGGCCTGACCGACGTTGACGCCATCACGCTCGCCATGGCCAACCTGGTTCAGAGCGATGCCTCAAACCTGCAGGTTGCGGCACGCGCCATTGTGATCGCCGTCATGGCCAACACCCTGACCAAAAGTGGCATGGCGATTGGACTGGGTTCGTCCGAACTGCGGCGCATCACCCTGCCGATTGCCGGCCTGCTGCTGGTGACGGGTACAGCCGGGGCCATGCTGCTGTAAAGAAGCCGGCCTGCCTGCGCAGGCGGAGCCGGGCCAAAAAAAAGCACCCGAAGGTGCCGTTTCAAGGTTGGTGCCGTGAGGCAGCGAACCCTTAACGCGTCTTTGAAACCGTCGTGGCGGCATTGACTGCCTGCGTGGTCACGGCCGTGAAGTTCGACTCGGCCAATTCCACGGCCTTTTTGGCGGACCGCTTGGCCGACTCGATGACGTTCTGGCTGACGTTCACCGCGCTCCTGAAAGCGGCGACGGTGGACTGGGTTCCCGCAGGGGCGTTCTGTGCCAGGTTCTCCACCAGGTCGACCAATGCGGTCTGCGCTTGGGCGATCTGGGCCTCACCCGCTTTCGAAAATTCGGACCCGGTTTCTGCCACAACGCTGTAGACATTGCGGCCATAGGCGATGGATTTCTCAGTCAGCGGCTGGATAAGACCGACTTGCAAGGCCGCCAGCTGCTGCGGGTGTTTGGCGCCCAGGAGGGCTTGGGTATGACCGAAGGACCCCATAAACAAATCCCTGGAGGCAGCCAGATTCAGCGCAACCAGCTTTTCGAAGCTGGCATAGGCCCGGGTCGTCAGGCCCTCCAGCATCTTTAGGTTGGCTTGGCGGGCAGCAATGAGTTGTTCGACGGTGTAGGTCATTATTTCAATGTTCACTGGTAGGTTAAATTTCCGGGCGGTCCAACACCATCTGAAATTTCTTTACAACTGATGCCAGAGGACTGCATTTGAATTGGCAACCCGATTCAGGAAGTTGCGCTATCGCAACAAAAAATCAGTTTCCAACACATCCATCCGTGCGCATTGATGGTCCCATTTCTCGGACTCGCTCGCCGCCTATGACGAGGCGCCGGACGGTAGTTCTGCTGCGCGGCGGCTCAGTATCTCGAACGCCGGCAGGGTTTTGCCCTCCAGCACCTCCAGGAATGCGCCACCGCCGGTCGAGATGTAGCCCACCTGTTTTTCAATGCCATATTTGGCAATCGCCGCCAGCGTATCACCACCGCCAGCAATGGAAAACGCGCTGGACTCGGCAATGGCGTGGGCAATCACCTTGGTGCCGTTCTCGAACGCGGCGAATTCGAATACGCCGACCGGGCCGTTCCAGACGATAGTGCCGGCCGCCTTGAGTTGCGCCGCAAGCAACTTCGCGGTCTCTGGGCCGATGTCCAGAATCAGGTCGTCGTCCGCCACGTCGGTGGCGGCTTTGACCGTGGCCACGGCATCCGCCGCGAAGGTCTTGGCGGTCACCACATCGGTCGGGATCGGCACCGCAGCTCCGCGGGCTTTCATGGCTTCAATCACCGCTTTCGCGTCGGCCAGCAAGTCCGGCTCAGCCAGACTCTTGCCGATCTTCAGACCGGCCGCCAGCATGAAGGTGTTGGCGATGCCGCCGCCAACGATGAGCTGGTCCACCTTGTCGGCCAGGCTTTTCAAAATGGTCAGTTTGGTGGAAACTTTGGAGCCCGCCACAATCGCGACCAGCGGCCGCTTCGGATTGGCCAGCGCCAGCGTGATGGCGTCCATCTCGGCGGCCAGCAGCGGGCCGGCACACGCCACTTTGGCGAACTGGGCAATGCCGTAGGTGGAGGCCTCGGCCCGGTGCGCCGTGCCAAAGGCGTCGTGCACAAAAATGTCGCACAAAGCGGCCATTTTCTTTGCCAGTTCTTCCTTGTTTTTTTTCTCGCCCGGGTTGACGCGGCAGTTTTCCAGCATCACCAGCTGGCCCGGCTGCACGCTGACGCCCTCCACCCAGTTGGCGACCAGCGGCACCTCGCGCCCCATCAGCTCGGCCATGCGTTGGGCCACCGGCGCCAGCGAGTCAGAAGGCTTGAACGCACCCTCGGTCGGGCGGCCCAGATGCGAGGTCACCATGACGGCGGCACCGGCGTCCAGCGCCATCTGGATGCAGGGAATGGAGGCGCGAATGCGGGTGTCTTCGGTGATCACGCCGGCATCGTCTTGCGGCACGTTGAGATCGGCACGGATAAACACACGTTTGCCAGTGACTTGGCCTTGCGCGCACAGGTCGGAAAAGCGGATGACGTTCATGGAAAACCCCTAACAGTAAGTTGAAAAACAATGAGCCGAATTGTAGGAGCGCCCTGCAGGCCAGGACACCCAAGCAAGCTACCAGCCCAGGCCCAGATGCAGCGGTAAATACACCGCCATGCCCATCACAATGGTGCCCAGCACGGCCTGCCCGGCGCCCTTGCGCCAGAAAAACCAGGCAGCGCCGGCGGCCACGGCGAACAGCCGGGCGTCTTGCCAGGTGCTGATGAAGTGGCCCTGCGTCATCACCATTTCCGGCACGATGACGGCGGCCAGCGCGGCAATCGGTGCGTATTGCAGCCCGCGCTGGGCCCAGTGCGGCAAGGTCCAGGGCTTGCTGGAGATAAAGAAGAACGAACGGGTGATCACCGTGACGCCGGCCAGACCGATGATGATGACAACGTTCCAGAGCTCTGTGCTGCCGGTCATGATGCTTGCCCGGAGTTCAGGCGAGTCTCTTCCAGCATGAGGCACAGCGCCACCGCTGCCGCAATCGCCACCAGGATATTGAGCTTGAAAGGCAAGGCAAACGCGGCAACGGCCGCCGCACCCGCCACCCCGGCCGACACCAGGCGTAGCCGACTTGATGCCAGCGAACACAAAATGCCGAGCAGCGCCAGGATGCCGGCAAAGCCCAAACCCCAATGCGTGGGAATGAAGTTGGCCAGCACCACGCCCAGCACACTGCAACCGACCCAGCTGACCCAGTTCACGCCGCAGTTACCCGCCAGGTAAGCCTGCTGGGCGCGCCGCTGCGCCGCATCGCCGCCGTGGTGGGGGAAGCGCCGGGTAAACAGCACATAGCTCAGGTCGGCTGTGAGGTAGCCGGTGACGAGCCGCTGCCACAAGGGCAGGTGCATGACGTAGGGCCGCAAATGGGCGCTGAACACCACAAAGCGCAGGTTGACGCAAAACCCGGTGGCCAAAATGACCCACATCGGGGCGCCCACCGCGAGCAGCGGAATCGCCGCCAGTTGCGAACTGCCGGCGAAAACGAGCACGCTCATCAGCAATGCTTCGGTCAGGCTCATGCCGGACTTCATCATGGCCACACCTGTCATCAAGCCCCAGGCGGCCAAGCCGGGGGCCGCCGCCAGTGAGTCCAGCGCGCCTTGACGGAATTCTGGGTGCCGGTAGTTGCTGCGTTGAAAAAACACTAGCTGGCACGCTTCGCAAACGCCATGCCGGGCTGCAGATCAAAACCGCGCACGAAGTCCGCTACGCCCAGGCGCTTCCCCCCCGGGCGCTGCAACTCGGCAATGCTCACTATTGAATTCATAGCTACTACCGCAATACCCTCGGCGGCTACAGCCAGAATTGATCCAAATTCCGCACCAGCAGGCGGCGTCCCTGCTCCGACACCTGCGGCCCAGATTTTGAGGGTTTCACCCTGCACTGTGGCGGTGGCAACGGGGAAGGGGTTGAAGGCGCGCACCCGGCGTGCAATCAGCTCGGCCGGCTGCGCCCAATCAATCGCCGCTTCGTGTTTTTCAATCTTGTGGGCGTAAGTGACACCTTCTGCCGGCTGCGGCACTGGCTTCAAAGCGCCAGCCGCCGCCAGTTGCAGGGCCTCAAGCATCAGCCGCCCGCCCAAAGCCGCCAGTTGGTCGTGCAAGCTGGTCGTGGTGTCGCTCGCCGCAATCGGCAGTTTTTCGACCAGCAGCATGTCGCCGGTATCCAGCCCGGCGTCCATTTGCATGATGGTGACGCCGGTCTCGGTGTCGCCCGCCTCAATCGCCCGGTGAATCGGTGCCGCGCCGCGCCAGCGGGGAAGGAGCGAGGCGTGAATATTGAAACAGCCTTGGGCAGGCGCATCCAGTACCCATTGCGGCAGGATCAGGCCATAGGCCGCGACCACCATGGCATCGGCCTGCGCCGCGTCGATGGCGGCCCGCGCCGCAGCCGCATCGTCGGGATACTTGCCGTCCAAGCGCAGGCTGCGCGGCTGCGCCACCGGAATGCCCTGGTCGAGGGCGTATTGTTTGACGCTGGAGGCGTGCAACTTCATGCCGCGCCCGGCGGGGCGGTCGGGCTGCGTCAGCACCAGCACAATCTCGTGGCCCGCCGCGTGCAGGCGCTCCAGGGCAACCCGGGCGAACTCGGGCGTGCCCGCAAAGATGAGTCTCACCGCTCTTCCTCGCGCAAGGCCTTGAGCATTTTTTTCTTGATGCGGCTGCGCTTCAGCGGCGACAGGTATTCGACAAACACTTTGCCCATCAGGTGATCCATCTCGTGCTGAATGCAGACCGCCAACAGGCCGTCGGCTTCAATCACATGGGATTGACCCTCGCCGTTGAGCGCGCTCACCGTGACGGCGTCAAAGCGCTGCACCCCGTCGTAGACACCCGGCACCGACAGACAGCCTTCTTCGTTGAGGTGGGTCTCGGTGCTGGTCCAGAGCGTTTGCGGGTTGATGAGCACCAGCGGCTGATCGCGCTCTTCGGACACGTCAATCACAATCAGGCGTTCGTGCACATCCACCTGCGTCGCCGCCAGACCGATGCCTTTGGCCTCGTACATGGTTTGCAGCATGTTCGCAATGAGCGTCTGGATGCGAGCGTCCACCGCCTGTACCGGTTTGGCCACCGTGTGCAGTTTGGGATCGGGAAAACAAAGAATGGGGAGTGAAGCCATGTTTTTAATCGGTTGGGGATGGGGCACCTTGCTGCGCGACTGCGATTTGTCCCGCAAAACTCCAGGATCGCTGAGGACAGGGCCAACTCACTTCGAGTCGCGACGATCTATCCGGCAAGATTTCAATAATGTCGTTATTTTCGCTACTTTTGACCGGTCCGGCACAGGTCAAGCCGAGAAAACGTTGCCCAATCAAGGGCTTGAGCGCAAAATCGCGCGTGATTTATCAAGATTTTCTCCGGGCTGGCAACGCGGCAACTCGTCCTCCCGGACCGACCCAACGGCATTTGCAGTGCCGCGAAATATGACAAAAAACATAATGGTGAATTCCAACGTTGCCTTCCGAACCACCCTCGCCGCCCTGGCGACGCTGACCGGCACCTTGATGGCGCCACCCGTGTGGGCCCAGAATTACCCGATCACGCCAGGCCAGAAGGCCACGGCGGCCCAGGTCGCGCAAGCCGGTGTGCCCTTGAGCGAATTGGCGGCCAACGCACCGGACAACTACACCGTTAAACGGGGTGACACGCTGTGGGCCATCTCCGGCCTGTTCCTGAAAAGTGCCTGGCGCTGGCCCGAGCTGTGGGGCATGAACCTGCAGGACATCAAGAATCCGCATCTGATCTACCCCGGCCAGATGCTGTACCTGGAGAAAAAAGACGGCCGTGCGACCTTGCGCACCCGGCTGTCGGCCAACGGTGACGTGCCAACCAACACGGTGCGCCTATCGCCTCGCACCCGCTACGAAAGCCTGGCCAGCGACGCCCTGCCGACGCTGAAGAGCCACCTGATTGAGCCCTTTCTGGCGGAACCGGTGATCGTGGACGAAAACGGGCTCAAGGCGGCACCGCGCATTGTGGCGACGCAAGAAGGCCGGGTGTTGCTGACCCGTGGCGACCGCGCCTACGCCCGAGGTCAAGCCGACACCGTGCTGGTGGATGAACCCAGCCAGAAGCAAAAGGCCTACCGCGTGTTTCGCAACGCCACGCCCCTGAAGGACCCGGTGACGGCGGAGGTTCTGGGTTACGAAGCGCAATATGTCGGCAAGGCCTTGCTGGCCCGTGGCGAGTCCACCCAGGAATCGACCGGCAAAGATGGAAAGCCCCGCACGGACATTGTTCCGGGCACGATCGACATCATTGCGGCCAAGGAAGAGATGCGCGTCGGCGACCGGCTGCTGCCTGAGCCTGAGCGCCAGTTCCTGAGTTACGCCCCCCACGCGCCGCAAAACAAGGTCGACGCCCGCATCGTCTCGGTGTACGGCAGTGCTGTCGTCAATGCGGCGCAAAACCAGGTGGTGGTGGTCAATCTTGGCACCCGGGATGGCATTGAGAGTGGGCACGTCCTGGCCATCCTGACCAGCGGGGCACGCCTGATCGACAAGACCGACGAGGCCCGCACCGAGCTGAAATTGCCGGATGAGCGCAACGGTTTGCTGATGGTGTTCAAGACGTTCGAGAAACTCTCGTACGCCCTGGTGCTGGAGATCACGGAGGGTGTCAAGGTGGGTGACCGGCTGGTCAACCCGCGCTAGTACGATGACCCCCACGCTTGTCACGATGTTTACTGCGTACAGAAATTACACATTCAAGTCGATTGATGGAGCGTGACGAACTTGGCAGCTGGCTGCGTCTGACGCTCACGCCCGGCGTTGGCAACAGCACGGCGCGCAAATTGCTGGCGGCCTTCGGCTTGCCCGAGACCGTGTTCAGCCAGTCGGCGGCGGCGCTACGCCAGGTGGTCAGCACGGCACAGGCCATCAGCCTGCGCGCGGAACCGCCTGAGCTGGCCGAGCTGCTTGAGCTCACCTGGACCTGGCTGCAGGATGCTGGCGGCGGCCGGGCCCGGCGCCACATCCTGGTTCTGGGGGACGCCGATTACCCGGCTTCGCTTCTGAGCATCGAAGACCCGCCACTGATGCTGTACCTGCTGGGCGCTGGCAAATTTACATCAAACAAGCCATCAGCCCCCGAGGATATTGCGCATATAGCTATAAATACTATAGCAAACACCCTGGCAGCCAGTCTGGCACAAAGCATTGCCGTGGTCGGCAGTCGCAACCCCACGCCGCAAGGGGCGGCCAACGCGCGGCATTTTTCCAAGGCGCTGGCGCAAGCCGGCCTGACCGTGGTGTCCGGTCTCGCCCTGGGGGTCGACGGCGCTGCCCACGAAGGCGCGCTGGACAGCCTGGCGCCCGGCTCAGACCGGCTGGCCACCGTGGCCGTGGTGGGCACCGGGCTGGACCGGGTTTACCCCAAAAGTCACCTGGAACTGGCACACCGTATCGCCCAAAACGGGCTGCTCATCAGCGAGTACCCGCTGGGCACCCCGCCCTTGGCCCCCAATTTCCCCAAACGCAACCGCCTCATTGCCGGTCTGGCGCAGGGCACCCTGGTGATTGAGGCGGCCATGAAGTCAGGCTCACTCGTCACCGCACGACTGACGGCCGAACAAGGCAAGGACGTCTTCGCCATTCCGGGCTCCATTCACTCCACCCAGGCACGCGGCTGCCACGCGCTGATCAAGCAGGGGGCCAAGCTGGTGGAATCGGCGCAGGATGTACTGGAAGAAATGAAAATCGATGACGGCTCCGAACATGCTATTGATTCAATAGCCTCCAGCACAGATTCCGAAACGGCCGACGGCCTGTTTGCGACAGAAGATACGCTGCTGACGGCGCTGGGCTTTGATCCCGTCGGACTGGACGCACTGCAGGCCCGCTGCAGCCTGGACACGGCCAATCTGCAAGCCCAATTAATGACACTGGAGCTCGCCGGGCAGGTGGCACGCCTGCCCGGCGGCCTGTTCCAGCGCATGGTCCCCGTATAAAGCCGGAATTGGGCCTGAATTGGCCGCCAAGTCCACTTTGGCAAGCACCTTGGTGGAACAGGAATCCCCATTCGCGCTATATTGGAGTCATGTTTGAAGTGCTTGTCTTCGTTTACGAAAATTATTGGCGCGGCGATGCCTGCCCTGAATTGGCCCACCTTGAGCGCAAGCTGAATGCCGTGGGCTTCGAGGCCGAGGAAATTCAGGACGCGCTCACCTGGCTGAACGACCTGAATCTGGCGGCCCGGGGCCTGCAGCGGCCCGACCCTGACCATGGCACGGGTGGCGCCACGGCGCTGTCCGACATCAAGTCATGGTCGCCCTCACCCCTCAGCATGCGCGTGTACTCGACGGCCGAGCAGGACCATTTGGGCGCGGATTGTCTGGGGTTTGTCACTTTTCTCGAAACCTCGGGCGTGCTGCCGGCGCCCATGCGCGAGATCGTGATCGACCGCGCCATGGCGGCGCCCGCAGACCCCTTACCCCTGGACGATTTCAAAATCATCGTGCTGATGGTGTACTGGAGTCTGGGTGAAGAACCCGATGCACTGGTGCTCGACGAGTTGTGCGATGACAGCTCTCACCGGCTGGCCCACTGAGGCCAGGTCATTCAACCCAACAGCCGCTCCGGATTGGCTTCCAGCTTGACCAGCGCATCACGCGTGGCGCGCACGGTGAGTGTTTCCTCTTCTTGCGGTAACAGCAGACCGGCCTGCAAATAGGCGGCCAGGCGACCGGCCTGTATCAAATAGCTGTGACCATCGGTTGAAGCAAACAAGGTCAGATGTTTGCGGTCACTGCGCCAGACGAATTGCACCTGGGTCACCCGCCCGTTGTGGTCCAGCGTAAACCAAGCGCCCAATTCCAGCTCTTGTGCCCACGCCAGCATGGCCGCGGTCGGTCTGGAGCCACCGTCAGCCACTACATCAATCCTGGAGGATTCAATGCCCAGCATCAATTCAATGCTCTGGGCATCCAGTGGCAGATCCCCCATGCCGTCATCGCTGACGAAGTCTTCGAGGTTCGCCAGGCGCTGCGCCATGACCTGAATCTGCTCGTCCGGAATGGCCTGGGTCTTGGACAGGAAAGCATCCGCCAGAATATCGCTGACCGTCTTGATATGA
Organism: Rhodoferax ferrireducens; assembly: GCF_003347515.1. Taxonomy (GTDB): domain Bacteria; phylum Pseudomonadota; class Gammaproteobacteria; order Burkholderiales; family Burkholderiaceae_C; genus Rhodoferax. The sequence goes on from NZ_QEII01000297.1 coordinate 223,165, forward strand.
GCCTCTTGCTCAACCGGTGCCACGCCCAGCAGGGTCATGCCTGAACGCAATTTTTGCAGAAGCTGTGGCAAATCCTGAATGACACGGGCACGATCGCTGCGGTTGGGCTTGGCGCTAGCGGCCCAGACAAGGTCGGTGGCCGATTTTTTGAATGCCAGGGTCTCTGGATGCTGCGGTCCCTTGCGTACCGCGGCCATGGCCAGCACCTCGGCCCAGACTTTGAAGAGGAACTCACGAATCTCATCACGCACCGGAATGTCCTTGAGCATGTTGCGCATTTCGATCGTGTACTGGATGGTCAGGGTTTCCTTCTCTTCCACCTGCTGGGCCACACTGACCAGTTTTTGCGTGGTGGCCTTGCCGGTCAGGAACTGCGCCAGAAACTTCTGGAACTCGGCATAGACCAGTTGGTACACCCGCTTGCCGGTCTCGGGATACTGCTCGATCACCTGCACCACCCGTTTTATTTCGTTCTCCAGCGCTCTGCCATTGATGCCGCTGCCATCAAAACCCATGACACAGGAGCCCATGCGGTCAATCAGCTGACGTGCCGGATGATTCAGGGTGCCGAAGAAATCCGGCTCGGCCAGGGCCACACGCAGCACCGGCATTTGCAGGCGTGCAAACCACACCCGAATGCCCGGCGGAATCCGATCCTCTTGCAAAATGGCCTGAAACATCAACGCGACAATCTCGATTGTGGCTTTTTCACTTGTCGTTTCCGCCTTGCTTTTGAGTTCGGCCGTTCTAGCCCGCAACTCACCCGCCACCCGCGCCACACCGGCCGGGCTGTAATCTTCCAGGACGGTGCCACCGCCCGAGTAGAGCCCGGCTGAGCGTGAGCGCACGGCAATGGCCGCCGCCAGCGCCGGTGACGGCGGCTGGAAGTGTGTGGCTTCAAAACCTGTTCCGCCCGACCCGATGAGCAAACGCTTGAGCTGCCCCAATACCCCCTGCGCCCGGCTACGGGCTCGGGCCAGTGGCGTGTTGGAGGTCATCATGCGCGTTTCATCAGCGGCGCTGCCATAACCCGAACTGTGCCGGCCAGCCGACCCCGTGTCAGGGCCCCAACCCAAACGGCCGCCAAAAGCCCCACCCGCTGGCGGCTTGACTGGGCCACCCTGACTCGTCGGGCCTTGCACACTGGGGCCGCCGCCCGCCGCCCCTTGAGCTCCGGTGTTGGCGGCAAGATTCGCTTGACCTGAATCGCTCCCGGTTTGTCGCTCCATTGACGCTGGACCCGGCGCAGGGGCACTGGACGGGCCAGCACGAGGGGCCGCAGAAGCCACCCGCTTGACGCGGTTTGTCAACTCGATGACGGGCAGCACGCCCTGCTTGATCAATAGCGCATTGGCGTTGGCGTAGGCTTGCAATAGGCGCTCACTCAAGAGCTTGAGCACCAGATCGCTCACCATGGGCCAGGCCTCGCGCGGCAGCCCTGCATTGGCCCATTGCTCGACCATCAACAAAACCAGCACTTCGGGCCGGAGAATGTCGTGGCCCTCAAGGTCTTCCAATCCCTGCAGGAACTTAATGCGCACCTGCAGATCATTCAGTTCGGTGCTGACTTTTTCCGCCACGCCCAAGACCAGGCGGGACGCGAGTATCTTGTTCTCCACCACATCGGTTCCGACCAGCTCCAGGTCACCTTCCTGCGCCTTCTGGACCGCGCGCACCGGGGGGGCCAAGGCGGCCCGCCAGTCTTTCAAGGTGCCCTCCACCCACGCCGCCCGGTGGCGCTGAAAAGCAGTCCAGGCATCACGCCGGCTCTGCATTTCACGCGATGGTGCGGCTTCACTCATCAGGGCTGTCAGCCGCTCCTGCACGGCTGCCGCCAGTTCCATCAATGCGCGCTCAGCCTCGGTTACGAAGCGCTTGCGCGTCTCTTGGGCGAGCTGGACTCGTTGCTCAAAAGATGCTTTGATGGCCATTTTTCAGTCTCTGATCAGACCGTGGCACCCGCGTTAGGGTCATTTGGATCTTCATCCTTCTTGGACCCGCCCTTGATCAGGTCTTCGCGCTGGATGCCCAGCCACATCGCAATCGCCGCCGCCACGAACACCGACGAATAGATGCCGAACAGGATGCCAATGGTGAGGGCCAGCGCAAAGTAATGCAGCGTGGCCCCGCCAAAAAACAGCATGGACAACACCATCAACTGGGTTGACCCGTGCGTGATGATGGTCCGGCTGATGGTCGAGGTGATGGCACTGTCGATGATTTCGTGCGAATTCATCTTGCGATAGCGCCGGAAATTCTCGCGAATACGGTCAAAGATCACGACCGACTCGTTGACCGAGTAGCCCAGCACCGCCAGCACCGCGGCCAGCACCGGGAGCGAAAACTCCCACTGGAAAAAGGCGAAAAAACCCAGGATGATGATGACGTCGTGCAAATTGGCAATGATGGCCGCCACGGCGAATTTCCATTCAAACCGCAACGCCAGGTAGATCATGATGCCCGCGACCACAAATGCCAGGGCCTTGAGACCGTCAGTAGCCAACTCATCGCCCACCTGCGGTCCGACAAACTCGCTTCGGCGCATGGTGGCGGACGGATCGGCCGCCTTGAGCGCGACCATCACCCGGTCGCTTTGCTGGGAAGAGCTCACGCCTTTTTGCACCGGCATGCGGATCAACACATCGCGTGCAGTACCAAAGTTTTGAACTTGCACATCGCTCAGGCCCAGCGTGGCCACCGTGTCGCGAACCCGGTTCAGGTCTGCGGGCTGTGAGTAGGTCACCTCCATCAAGGTCCCCCCCGTGAACTCCACCGACAGGTGCAAGCCGCGGCTGAACAGGAAGAACACTGCGGCCAGAAAGGTGATGAGCGAGACGAGATTGAAAATGAGCGCATGCCGCATGAACGGAATGTCGCGCTTGATTTTAAAAAATTCCATGAATACCTTCCCTTAGCTCGGCTTCACCTGAGTCCCGGACTCAGGGCGCCAAACCGTACCAATTGACACGCTTTTGAGCTTGTTTTGACGACCGTACCACAAGTTGACCAGGCCTCTTGAGAAGAAGACGCCGGAGAACATGCTGGTCAGAATGCCGAGAACGTGTACCACGGCAAAGCCACGTACCGGGCCGGATCCAAAGGTCAGCAAGGCCAAGCCCGCAATCAGGGTGGTAACGTTGGAGTCCAGAATCGTGGCCCAAGCCCGGTCATAGCCGGCGTGAATAGCGGCTTGCGCCGAGGCGCCATTGCGCAGCTCCTCGCGCACCCGCTCATTGATCAGCACGTTGGCGTCAATCGCCATACCCAACACCAGCGCCATGGCCGCCATGCCCGGCAGCGTCAGCGTGGCCTGCAACATGGACAGAACGGCCACCAGCAGCAGCAGATTGACGGCCAGCGCAATGCTCGAGAACACACCAAACAGCATGTAGTACATGCACATGAAAACCGCCACGGCGGCAAAGCCGTAGGTCACGCTGTTGAAGCCCTTGGCAATGTTTTCAGCCCCCAGGCTTGGGCCAATGGTGGTTTCCTCGATGATCTCCATGGGTGCCGCCAGCGAACCGGCGCGCAACAGCAGGGAAGTGTCATGGGCTTCGACCGTCGTCATGCGACCGGAAATCTGCACCCGACCGCCGCTGATCTCGGAGCGGATCACCGGTGCCGTCACCACTTCGCCCTTGCCTTTTTCAAACAGCACGATGGCCATGCGTTTGCCAATGCTTTCACGCGTCACGTCCCTGAAAATGCGGGCGCCCTTGGCATCCAGCGTCAGGTTGACCACGGCTTCCTGGGTCTGGCTGTCAAATCCGGGTTGGGCATCGGTCAGGTTTTCGCCGGTCAGAATGACCTGCTTCTTGACGATCACCGGCTGACCACTGGTCTCCAGGAAACGCTCGGAGCCAAACGGCACGGAACCCGTGCCACTCTCGGCGGCGCGCGCTTCGCTGCTTTCATCGACCATGCGCACTTCCAGCGTGGCGGTGCGGCCCAGAATATCCTTCGCCTTGGCGGTGTCCTGCACCCCAGGCAGCTGCACCACGATGCGGTCCAGGCCCTGCTGCTGAATGACGGGTTCCGCCACGCCCAGTTCATTGATGCGGTTGTGCAGGGTGGTGATGTTCTGCTTGAGCGACTGGTCCTGCACGCGGCGTGCGGCCTCGGGCTTGATGGAGGCGGTCAGCTTGTAATCCGTGCCGTCCGGCGCATCGACGGTTTGCAGGTCGGCGAACTGGTCCTGGATGATGGCTTTGGCCTCGTTCAGCGTGGCGGCATCACGAAAGCGCACTTCGATGGTCTGGGCATTGCGGTTGATGCCGCTGTGACGCACGTTCTTCTCGCGCAAGCTGGTGCGAATGTCGCCCGCCAGGGACTCGGCCTTCTTGGTCAGTGCGGCCTGCATGTCCACTTGCAGCATGAAGTGCACGCCGCCGCGCAAATCCAGACCCAAATACATGGGAAAGGCATGCAAAGCGGTGAGCCAGGCCGGTGAACGCGACAGCAAATTGAGCGCCACCACGTAACCCGGATTGGCCGGATCAGGGATCAGCGCTTTTTGAATCGCATCCTTGGCCTTGAGCTGCACTTCGGTGCTGTCGAAGCGCGCTTTCACCGATGCGCCGTCCAGTGTCACCAGATCGGCGGCCAGGCCCGCTGTTTTCAGGGCCTCTTCGACGCGAGTCTGTGTGCTGCGGTCCACCTTGATGGCCACTTTGGCCGATGACACCTGCACGGCCGGTGCTTCACCAAAAAAATTAGGCAGGGTGTACAAAATCCCCACCACCAGCGCGATCACGATGATCGCGTACTTCCATATTGGGTAACGATTCATGATCGGGCTCTGTCAGTGAACGCTTGAATTACTTGATGCTGCCCTTGGGCAAAACCTGCACAACGGCACTGCGTTGAATCTGAATTTCCACGCCCGTGGCCACTTCCAGCGTGACATAGCTGTCGCCCAGCTTGGTCACTTTGCCCAACATGCCACCCGCGGTGGCAATTTCATCGCCCTTGGCCAGCGCGTCGATCATGGCCCGATGCTCTTTCTGCTTTTTCATTTGCGGACGGATCATCACAAAATAAAGCACCACAAACATCAGCACCAGGGGCAGCATGCTCATGAGCGTCGACTGCATATCGCTGCCAGCAGCGGCAGCAGGGGCGGTTTGGGCAAAGGCAGAAGAAATAAACACGGACAACTCCAGAAATAAGATTGAGCAGAGGAAACAACGGGCACTGTCTTTTGCACAAGACAGTGCAAAAGACAGGCAACCCGTCATTGTATGCGGGGCCGAAAGGCCCCATTCCTGCGCCTCAAGCCAATTTTTGGGCAGCCTGCGGACGACGGAATTGAGCCAGTTGGATCTCCCAATTCTGGCGTGCCGCCTGAAGGTTGCGCGCCTTCACATGGCCGAAACCCCTGATTTGCTCAGGGATTCGGGCAATCGCCAGCGCCAGCGCATATTGCCCAGCATCTCGGCTGCGGTCGAGCCCGGCAAGCACCTCGTCGATGCTGGCGCGGTACTCGGTGATAAGGGCCCGCTCCTGCCGCCGTTCCTCGCTCTTGCCGAAGACATCCAGCGCGGTCCCGCGCAAGCCCTTGAGCCGGGCCAGCACTTTGAAGGCCGTCAGCATGACCGGGCCAAATTGTTGCTTCTGCAACTCGCCCTTTTCGTTCTTCTTGGCCAGCAGGGGTGGTGCCAGGTGGTAATTGAGCTTGAAGTCCCCCTCAAACATGCCATTGATCTTGGCGTGAAAGGCCGTGTCGGTGTGCAGGCGCGCCACCTCGTACTCGTCCTTGTAAGCCATGAGCTTGAACAAATAGCGCGCCACGGCCTCGGTGAGCGCCAGGCTCTTCTCGCCAGCGGACTCGTCCACGCTTCTGACCTTCTGCACGAAGGCCTGGTACTCCTGCGCGTAAGCCGCATTCTGATAGGCGGTCAGAAACTCCACCCGTTTCGCGATCATCTCGTTCAGCGGCGTGCGCTTGGTGAACGCCACCACCTGGCCCGGATTGAGCACTTTGTCAAACGCAGCCCGATCATGGGCCGCCCGGCGGCCCCATTCGAAGGCGGCCTTGTTGTTATCCACAGCCACGGCGTTGAGCTCGATGGCACGCATCAGCGAGGCTTTTTCCAGCGGAATCCAGCCCTGTTGCCAGGCGTAGCCCAGCATCATCGGGTTGGTGTAAATGCTGTCGCCCAACAGTTGCGTGGCCGCAGCGTCGGCATTGAAGGCACCGACGGCCTCCAGTCCCACCGCCTTGACCACGTCGCTGACGCAGGCGTCGGACGGGTTTTCCCAGTTGGCGTTGGTGACAAAGGCTGCTGTCGGTGCGCCGTGGGAATTGAGCGCCACATGGGTGCGCCCGGCGCGCATGCGCAGCATGGTTTCCTTGCCGGCTGCCACGATCGGGTCGCACGCAATGATGAGATCGGCCGCCGCCATGCTGACACGGGTGGTGCGAATCGCGTCCTGATTGGCGCCGATCAGCACATGGCTCCAGGTGGCGCCGCCTTTTTGTGCCAAGCCACCGGCATCCTGCGTCACGATGCCCTTGCCTTCCAGATGCGCCGCCACGCCCAGCAACTGGCCAATGGTGATGACACCGGTGCCACCAACTCCGGCGACCACAATGCCCCAGACGTTCCCGTCCACCCGGTTGATGCCAGGCAACACCGGCTCCGGCAAAGCGCCCAACTCAAACGGCGACAAGCCCTTGCCTTTGGCTTTCTTCTTGAGCTGACCGCCCTCCACCGTGACGAAGCTCGGGCAAAAACCCTTGACACAAGAATAGTCCTTGTTGCAGGTGCTCTGGTTGATCTGGCGCTTGCGGCCGAATTCCGTCTCCAGCGGTTCCACGCTCAGGCAATTCGACTGCACGCCGCAGTCGCCACAGCCTTCACACACCAACTCGTTAATGACTACACGTTTGGCCGGGTCCACCAGGCTGCCCCGCTTGCGGCGCCGGCGCTTTTCGGTGGCACAGGTCTGGTCGTAAATAATGACCGTGGTGCCCAAGATGGAGCGGAACTCGCGCTGAATGCGGTCAAGCTCGTCGCGATGCTCAATGGCAATGCCTTCGGGCAGACCGGTGATGTGTTTGTACTTTTCCGGCTCATCCGTGACGATGATTATTTTGATAGCCCCCTCGGCCCGCATGCTCTGGGCAATCTGCACCACCGAGTGCCCTTCCGGTCGCTCGCCCACTTGCTGGCCGCCGGTCATGGCGACCGCGTCGTTGTAGAGAATTTTGTAGGTAATGTTGACACCCGCTGCAATGCTTTGGCGCACCGCCAGCAGCCCGCTGTGGAAGTAAGTGCCGTCGCCCAGGTTGGCGAACATATGCTGGTCGTGGCTGAAAGGCTGCTGGCCGACCCAAGGCACGCCCTCGCCGCCCATTTGCGTGAAGCCCACGGTGGCGCGGTCCATCCAGATCGTCATGAAATGGCAGCCAATGCCGGCCATGGCGCGCGAACCCTCAGGCACTTTGGTGCTGGTGTTGTGCGGGCAACCCGAGCAGAACCAGGGTTGCCGGTCCGCGCCCTTTGTTCCGCCCAGCTCAAGGATGTGCATGGCACTTTCCTTGGCCTCAAGAATCGCCAGCTGGGCGTCGATGCGGGCGCCGATATCTGAACTCACGCCCAGTTTCTTCAAGCGCTGCGCAATCGCACGGGCAATGATGGCGGGCGACAGGTCGGCGTTGGCGCGCAGCAGCGTGTTGGCCGTCGGATTCGGATTCGACCACTCACCGCCACTGAACTCGCCCTCGCCCTCGTTGAACTTGCCCAGCACATTGGGTCGCACATCGGCGCGCCAGTTGTAGAGCTCTTCCTTGAGCTGGTATTCAATGACCTGGCGCTTTTCCTCGATCACCAGGATTTCCTGCAGCCCGGTGGCAAATTCGCGCGTCAGTTGCGCCTCCAGCGGCCACACCACGCCGACCTTGTGCAGGCGCAGCCCCACCTGCCGGCAGGTGTCATCGTCCAGCCCGAGGTCGATCAAGGCCTGGCGCGTGTCGCTATAAGCCTTGCCGCTGGCGATCAGCCCCAGGCGGTCGTTCTGCCCTTCAATCACGTTGTAGTTCAGGCGGTTGGCGCGGATATAGGCCAGCGCGGCGTACCACTTGTAATGGAACAGGCGGGCCTCCTGCTCCAGCGCGTGATCGGGCCAGCGGATGTGCAGGCCGCCGGGCGGCATTTCGAAATCGGTCGGAATTTTGATCTGCACCCGGTCCGGATCGATCATGGCAGTGGCGCTGGACTCGACGATTTCCTGAATCGTCTTCATGCCGGCCCAGACGCCAGAGAAACGGCTCATGGCAAAGGCATGAATGCCCAGATCCAGAATCTCCTGCACCGTGGCCGGGAAGAACACCGGCAAGCCGCAGGCCTTGAAAATATGGTCGCTCTGGTGCGCCGCCGTCGAGCTTTTGGAAATGTGGTCATCGCCGGCCACCGCAATCACGCCGCCCCAGGGCGTGGTGCCCGCCATGTTGGCGTGCTTGAACACATCGCTGCAGCGGTCCACGCCCGGGCCCTTGCCGTACCAGATACCGAACACACCATCAAACTTGTTCGAACCGGGCGGGGCAAAGCCCAGCTGCTGCGTGCCCCACAAGGCGGTGGCGGCCAGCTCTTCGTTGACGCCCGGCTGAAAGACAATGTTCTGCGCCTTCAGGTATTTCTCGGCCTTCACCAGCGCCTGGTCGTAGCCGCCCAGTGGCGATCCACGGTAGCCGCTGATAAAGCCCGCCGTGTTTTTGCCAATTTGCTGGTCGCGCAGGCGCTGCAGCATGGGCAGCTTGACCAGCGCTTGCACGCCACTCATGAAAGCGCGCCCGTAGTTGAGCGAATACTTGTCATCCAGCGTCACGGTCTCAAGGGATTTGCGGATGTGTTCAGGCAGCGGTGCGTTCATTGTTTGTAGGTCTCCAGGATGCTGGCGGGGCGAAGGTTCATCGCCTTGTGGGCGACGGAATCAAGTACTGCTCGCGGATAAGAAGCAGCCTCGGCTGGAGGGAAAGTGTATGCGCGCAGCCCAGATATGTCTTTGCGTTCTTTGCCCGGTTTAGGCAAGGTTTAGAAAGAATATTGCCAAAAAATCAAACAAACAGAAACGATCAGCATATTGACCTGCCCGCACTGACGACCCGACCCACCCACCGGTAACCCATACGCCGCTAAGGCGGGGTTGGGGTGCAGGCCGGGCGCGATTTTAAAAACCGAAGGTTCATGAGCGCCCGGCCTGCACCCCAAGCCCGCCGGTCCAGCACCAGCCCTGGCCAGAAAAATACAACAAAACAAGCCTCTAGCCCTCACATCCCTTTCGCATAAAGCTATAAATAACATAGCAATAAACATGAGCAAGTGCCCGCCCATCTCGACCTCAAGCAATACAAAATTCACACCACTAGGTATAAATCCTAAGTCATATGTGAAATTAAATACCAATCAGCTTGATCAGAGTACCAATGCCGCAAGAGGAGATCAGTATCGTTCGGGGTGTCAATGCAAACGCATCAACGCATTGAACAGCGCATTCAACTTCCCACAACAAGGAGACATCCCGATGAAACCAACAACCCGTCTCAGCGCAGCCGCTGCGCTGGTCATGGCGCTCTGCGGTGCCAGCCATGCGGAGACCGAACTCGTGATTGCCACCGTGAACAACGGTCACATGATCGAGATGCAAAAACACAGCAAAGTGTTTGAAGCGGCCAATCCCGACATCAAACTCAAATGGGTCACCCTGGAAGAAGGCGTGCTGCGCCAGCGCGTCACCACCGACATCGCCACCAAAGGCGGCCAGTTTGACGTGATGACCATCGGCATGTACGAAACCCCGATCTGGGGCAAAAAAGGCTGGCTAACCGAGCTCAAGCCCACCGCCGCCTACGACGTGGACGACCTGCTGCCCGCCATGCGCAATGGCTTGTCGGTGGACGGCAAACTGTTTGCCGTACCGTTTTATGGTGAAAGCTCGATGCTGATGTACCGCAAGGACCTGGCCGACAAAGCCGGCGTCAAAGTGAGTGACCACCCCACCTGGGCGCAAGTCAAAGACCTTGCCGCCAAGATCCATGATCCGAAAAACGGTGTGTACGGCATCTGTCTGCGCGGCAAACCCGGCTGGGGCGACAACATGGCCTTCCTGAGCACGCTGGTGAACACCAACGGCGGCCAATGGTTCGACATGCAATGGAAGCCGCAGCTCGAATCCAAGCCCTGGAAAGATTCGATCAACTTCTATGTCGATCTGCTGAAAAACTACGGCCCACCCGGCTCCTCGGCCAACAGTTTCAACGAAATCCTGGCGCTCTACAACGAAGGCAAGTGCGGCATGTGGATTGACGCCACCATTGCGGCCTCGTTCATCACCGACCCCAAGCAGTCCAAGGTCGCCGACAAAGTGGCCTTCGCACAGGCGCCGACCGCCGTGACACCGAAAGGCGCCAACTGGCTGTGGGCCTGGTCACTGGCCATTCCGGCCGGCTCGCAAAAAGTGGAAGCCGCGACCAAGTTCGTGACCTGGGCCACCAGCAAGGAATACATCAACATGATCGGCAAGGAAGTGGGCTGGGGCAACATCCCGACCGGCACGCGCAAGAGCACTTACGCCAATGCCGAGTTCCTGAAGGTTGCCAAGTTTGCTGCCGCCGAAAAAACAGCCATTGACAGCGCCAACCCCGCTGACAGCACCCTGCCGAAGAGCCCGTATGTCGGCGTGCAGTACGCCGCCATTCCTGAGTTCCAGGCGATTGGCACCACGGTGGGTCAGCAGATGAGTGCGGCCCTCGCGGGCAAATCGACGGTGGATGCCGCCCTGAAGGCCTCCCAGGTCGCCGCGGAACGTGAAATGAAAAAGGCCGGCTACTACAAGTAGGCCCTCCGGTTAGGACAGACGAACCCACCGTCTGCTCACGACTGAGTACTGACCGGCGCGCGGGGATTCCTCGCGCGCCCTTTTCCCCAGAGGCTATGCCATGAACCGATTCCTTCCCCGCGTCTTGCTGGCGCCCGCAGTGCTCACGCTCTTCCTGTGGATGATCGTGCCGCTGGTGATGACCATCTATTTTTCGCTCATCCGCTACAACCTGCTGCAGCCGGACCAGACCGGCTTCATCGGGCTGGAGAACTTCGAATACTTCATCACCGACCCGTCCTTCAGCACGGCGGTGATGAACACCTTGTTGCTGCTGGGCAGCGTGATCCTGGTCACCGTCATCGGCGGCATTGGGTTGGCGCTGCTGATCGACGAACCGTTCCCGGGTCGGGGTCTGGTGCGCATTCTGCTGATCTCGCCCTTCTTCGTCATGCCCACGGTCAACGCGCTGCTGTGGAAGCACATGATGATGAACCCGATTTACGGCGTGCTGGCCCAAGTCTGGATCTTCTTTGGCGCCACCCCGGTGGACTGGCTGACCGACTGGCCGCTGTGGAGCGTGATCCTGATCGTGTCCTGGCAGTGGCTGCCGTTTGCGACGCTGATCTTCATCACCTCGCTGCAAAGCATGGACCGCGAACAGCTGGAAGCCTCGCGCATGGACGGCGCCAACTACCTGCAGCAACTGCGCTACCTCTACCTGCCGCACCTGGGCCGTTCAGTCGCCGTGGTGGTGATGATCGAGATGATTTTCCTGCTCAGCGTGTTCGCCGAAATCTACACCACCACCAGCGGTGGACCGGGCGACGCCAGCACCAACGTGGCCTTCCTGATCTTCAAGCAGGCGCTGTTGAACTTCGATGCCGGTGTGGCCTCGGCCGGAGCCTTGTTCGCCGTGGTGCTGGCCAATATCGCCGCCGTGTTCCTGATCCGCATGGTCGGCAAAAACCTCGACAAGTGAGAACACCATGACGCACTCCACCAAAATTCTGGCGCTGTACTGCCTGCGCACGCTGACCGCCTGGGGCGTGACCCTGCTGCTGTTTTTTCCGCTCGGCTGGCTGGTACTCACCTCCTTCAAGACCGAGCTGCAGGCGATCTCGGTGCCGCCCAAGCTGTTCTTCCTGCCGACGCTGGAAAACTTCTACATCGTCGAGGCGCGCAGCGACTACCTGCTGTATGCCAAGAACTCGCTGATCACCAGCGTGGCCTCCACCGTGCTGGGTCTGGCGCTGGCCTTCCCGGCCGCGTATTCCATGGCCTTCTTCAAGGGCAAATACACCAAAGACATTCTGATGTGGATGCTCTCGACCAAGATGATGCCGGCGGTCGGCGCGCTGGTGCCGATCTATGTGCTGGCGCAGACCTCGGGCTTGCTGGACACCCGTACCGCCTTGGTCATCGTCTTCACCTTGAGCAACCTGCCCATCATGGTGTGGATGCTGTACTCGTACCTGAAAGACATTCCCAGCGAAATTCTCGAGGCCTCGCGCATGGACGGCGCCACCCTGTGGCAGGAGTTCCGCCACGTGCTGCTGCCCCTGACCCTGGGCGGCCTGGCCTCCACCGGCTTGTTGTGCCTGGTGCTGAGCTGGAACGAAGCTTTCTGGTCGCTGAATCTGAGCGCCGCCAAGGCCGGCACGCTGGCCACGCTGATTGCCTCGTACTCCAGCCCCGAGGGCCTGTTCTGGGCCAAGCTGTCGGCCGCCTCCTTCATGGCGATTGCGCCCATCGTGGTGTTCGGCTGGTTCAGCCAGAAACAACTGGTGCAAGGCCTGACCTTCGGCGCCGTCAAGTGACCCACACCCTAACAACCTCTATTGGAGACTCTTCCATGGCTTACCTCAAACTTGAGCGCGTCGAGAAACTGTTCGGCGCCAACCGCGTCATCAAAGGCATTGACCTTGAAATCAAACAGGGTGAATTCGTGGTCTTTGTCGGCCCGTCCGGCTGCGGCAAATCCACGCTCTTGCGCCTGATTGCCGGGCTGGAAAATATTGACAGCGGCTCACTGCAGCTGGATGGCCGCGACATCACCCACCTGCCTTCGAGCAAACGCGACCTGGCCATGGTGTTCCAGAGCTACGCGCTGTACCCGCACATGAGCGTGTTCGAAAACATGAGTTTCGCCCTCAAGCTGGCCAAGGCCGATCCGGCCGTGATCCAGGAAAAAGTCGGCCGCGCCGCCAAGATACTGAACCTGACCGACTACCTGGAGCGCACCCCCAAGGAGCTCTCCGGCGGCCAGCGCCAGCGCGTGGCGATTGGCCGCGCCATCGTGCGCGCGCCCAAGGTGTTTTTGTTTGACGAGCCGCTCTCCAACCTGGACGCGGCCCTGCGCGGCCAGACCCGCATCGAGATCGCCAAGCTGCACCGCGACCTCGGCGCCACCACCATTTATGTGACCCATGACCAGGTCGAGGCCATGACCCTGGCCGACCGCGTCGTGGTGCTGCGCGACGGCCAGATCGAGCAGGTCGGCACGCCGCTGGAGCTGTATGACCGCCCAGCGAACCAGTTTGTCGCCCAGTTCATCGGCACGCCGCGGATGAACGTGGTGGCTGCCGCCGACGTGGCGGCGCTCGAAACCGTCTACGGCCTCGCCGTCCCCCCGGGCGGCTTCGTGGGCTTGCGGCCCGAATACGTCACGCTGCGTCCGGCGGGCCAGGGTCTGCTCCAAGGCACCGTGGACCTGGTCGAAGCGCTGGGCGCTGAAACGCTGATTTACATCAGCACCGCGCAGGGGGCGCAGCTGGTGTCGCGCCTGAATGAACGCACCCCGCTGCGTGCGGGTGACCACGTCGGCGTGCAAATCGATGCCGATACCGCCCATCTGTTCGACGCCCAGGGTCGCATCACGCGCACCGGTCAGGCACGCGATGCGGTGGCCCATTGAACCCTTTTTCTTCTTGAACCGCTCGCGTCAACCATGCAGAACACCGCATCCCCTCCCTCCCCTCGCCTGACCCTGCTGCACCTGGGCCTGGGCTCGTTTCACCGCGCCCACCTGGCGCTGTATCTGCACCAGCTGCAAGAAACGGGCGACCGGCGCTGGACGCTGGCCGCTGGCAACCTCCGCCCCGACATGGCCGACACCCTCGAGGCGCTGATCGCCCAGCACGGCGCCTACACGCTGGAGACCGTCACGCCGCAGGGCGAGCATGCTTACACCCGCATCACGTCCATCCAGACCGTCGTGCCCTACGACCCGGACTTGAGTGGCCTGATCCGCATCGGCGCCGACGCCAGCACGCGCATCATCTCCTTCACCGTCACCGAAGCCGGCTATTACCTCGACGCCGGGCATCAGCTCGACCTGAGCTTTGCCGACCTGCAGGCAGATCTGGACGCGGCACGCCTGGGGCAGGCCGGCAGCACCCAGCCCCCACGGGGGGCGGACGTCGCAGGCGACCGGGGGCACACCATTTATGGCGCACTCACCGCCATGCTGCGCGCGCGCATGCAAGCCGGCGCCGGCCCGGTCACGCTGCTGAACTGCGACAACCTGCGCCACAGCGGCGAGCGTTCGCGCGACGGCCTGCTGCAGTTCATCGCCTTGCTTGGCGACACGGCGCTGCTGGCCTGGGTACAGCAGAACACCCGCAACCCCAACGCCATGGTGGACCGCATCACGCCACGTCCGACGCCCGCTGTGCTGGCGCGCGTGCAGGCCGCCACCGGGGTGTATGACCCGGCGGCGCTGATGGCCGAGAGCTTTATCCAGTGGGTGATTGAAGATGACTTCATCGCCGGCCGCCCGGCCTGGGAAACGGTAGGCGTCGAAATGGTGAGCTCGGTGCAAGCCCATGAGGAAGCCAAGATTCGCCTGCTCAATGCCACCCACAGCGGCATCGCCTGGGCCGGTACGCTGGCGGGCTACCAGTTCATCCACGAAGGTACCCACGACCCCGTGATTCGCCGGTTCGCCTACGACTATGTCACGGACGATGTGATGCCGGTGCTGGACACGCCCGAGCACCCCAGCCCGCTGGACCTGGCGAAGTACCGCGACGTGGTGCTGGACCGCTTTGGCAACCCGGCCATTGCCGACACCAACCAGCGCGTGGCGATGGACGGCTTCTCCAAGATTCCGGGCTTCATCACGCCGACTATCCGCGAGCGGCTGGCGCGCGGCGAATCGATTGCCAGCGTGGCCATGCTGCCGGCTTTGTTT
Organism: Rhodoferax ferrireducens; assembly: GCF_003347515.1. Taxonomy (GTDB): domain Bacteria; phylum Pseudomonadota; class Gammaproteobacteria; order Burkholderiales; family Burkholderiaceae_C; genus Rhodoferax. Next base: position 238,184 of record NZ_QEII01000297.1, read on the forward strand.
CTGGCCTACCTGCAGCGCTGGCACGCCGGACTTATTCCCTATGCCTACCAGGACCAGGCCATGGACCCGGCTGTCGCGCATGCGATGTGCGAGGCCGCCGACCCGGTGGCCGCTTTCTGCGCCGACGGGCTGCTGTGGGGCACGCTGGCCAACGACGAGCGGCTGGTGAGCGCCTTGCGCACCGCCACCGCCCGTGTCACCCAATTTATCAAGGACCGTCAAGCATGAATTCAATTGTTGTCAACCTGCGTCTGCAAGACAAACACGCCCTGCTGACCGGCGCCGCCGGCGGCATCGGCCTGGCCGTGGCCACGGCCTACCTGCAACACGGCGCGCGCTGCACCGTGGCCGACATCGGCGCACAGCCCACGCCCGAGCTCGGCGCCCTGATCAGCGCCCACCCGGACACCCTGCATTACGTGCGCACCGACGTCACCGAGCTGGCGCAAATCGACGCGCTGATCGCGGCCGCTCAACAACGCTTCGGCCCCATCACCACGCTGTTCAACAACGCGGCCATCTTCGACATGGCGCCGCTGCTGGACAGCGGCGAGGCCATGTTTGACAAGATGTTCGCCGTCAACGTCAAGGGCGCCTTCTTCGTCATGCAGAAGGTGCTGACACAGATGGTGGCCCACAAGGTGCAAGGCGGCGCGGTGGTCAACATGGCCTCGCAGGCCGGTCGGCGGGGCGAGGCGCTGGTATCGCACTATTGCGCAACCAAGGCGGCCGTCATCAGCTACACGCAAAGTGCGGCCCTTGCCATGGCGCCGCACAAAATTCGCGTCAACGGCATCGCACCCGGCGTGATCGCCACGCCGATGTGGCAGCATGTGGATGCCCTGTTTGCCAAATACGAAAACCTGCCGCTTGGCGAAAAGAAAAAGCGCGTCGGCGAAGCCGTGCCGCTGGGCTACATGGGCGAGCCCGGCGACATTTGCGGCGCGGCCGTATTCCTGGCCAGCGACGAGGCTTCCTACATCACGGCGCAAACCCTCAACGTCGATGGTGGTAGCGTCATGTCCTGAGACTCAGCGTCCCCTCACACACCATGCCCAGGAAACCGCGTCAAATCAAGCCCGAGCTGGAGCACGACTACAGCCGCTCGACCGAGCTGGGTTACGAGCCGCCGGACGAGGCCGGCTTCATCCGCTGCCTGGCGCATGGCTACCCGACGCCCCTGGCGCGCTGGCACCACCACGAAGAGTACGAGCTGCACCTGATCACCGCCACCTCGGGCAAGGTGTTTGTGGGCGACTGGATCGGCCAGTTCCAGCCCGGCCACCTGGTGCTGACCGGGCCGCGACTGCCGCACAACTGGGTCACTATGGACCTGCCCGAAGGCGGCGTGCCGGAACGCGATCTGGTGATCCAGTTCCCACACGCCCCGATCGAGGCCGGCGGTCAGCACATCCCGGAACTGCGCGAACTGCTGCCGCTGCTGGAGCGCGCCAAACACGGTATTGAATTTTTCGGCATGCACGAGCAGGCGCTGGCGCACTGGCGACGCATCAAGACACGCCACGGGCTGGCGCGCTTCGCCGCCTTCTGCGAATTTCTGAGCGAGCTGGCGCAGTGCACCGACTACCGCCTGCTGTCCAATGCCCAGCTGCAAAGCGTGGACAACGACGCCCAGCAGGACCAGATCAACGCCATTCTCAGCCGCCTCACCGACAAGCTGGACGAGCCGCTGTCGGCCGCCGATCTGGCGCAGGAACTCGGCATGAGCGAGAGCCGCTTCTCGCGCTTTTTCCGGCGCGCCACCGGCAACACCTTCACCGACTTCGTCAACCATGTGCGGGTCAACCGGGCCTGCCAGTTGCTGATGGAAACGGACCTGCTGATCATGAACATCGGCGTCGAGGTCGGCTTCAACAACATCGCCAATTTCAACCGGCGCTTTCTCGACATCAAAGGCATGACGCCAAGCGAATACCGCCGCCAGGTGGCCAAGCGCTTCGGCCTGAAAACCTGAACTTCGTGTGAACCAGGGCGCTGCAGCATTTGTTCTGACGCGACGCCCAGACAGGCTTGAACGCCCGAAAAAAAGCCCACGCCCTTTGCAGGGGGCGGGCAACCGGCAGGGCCGGAATCAACTTCTCTTTATGAACTGGAGTGGCAAACCATCAGGTGCCGATCTTGCCGCCATCGTTTTTCGTGATCACGATGGTGGCCGAGCGCGGGCGTTTGCCGGCGCCATAACCCGCATTGCTGGGCCACTGGCTGGTGTATTTGGCTGGGTCGGCAATGTCTGCCATCTTGGTGCCCTCACCGGGATGCTGGATGTTGATGAACATCGCCTTGCCATCCGGCGTTTCGCACAAACCGGTGATTTCACAATCCTTGGCCCCGACCAGGAAGCGTTTGAGCGTGTTCGCCGTGGGCGCCTTGCCCACGTAGGTGTCAACGTTGAGCGCACTGCCGTCCGCCTTGGTGTAGCTCAGGGCTTTCTTGCTGCCATCGCCCACTTGTCCGGGCAGGGCGGCCAGCATCATGCAGTTGGTCACGTCGGTGTAGGCGCCGTCGTCGGTCTGGATCCACATGATGCCGGTGGACGGGCTGAACACCAGGCCGTCAGGGCTGGAAAAGTCCTGGTCAGCGGTCAGGCTGGACAGGTTGACGGTGCCCGATGCGGCGCCCGACTCGGCGCCGAACACATACACATCCCAGCTGAAGCCGATGGCCGCGTTGCCGGCTGTGCCTTCCTTGAGGCGCAGGATGTGGCCGTTCGGGTTGCCATTCTGCGCGCTGGTGCCATTCTTCAGGTCGGTGTAGACGCGTGGGTTGGCGCTGTCAGGCGGCATCGTGGCTGACGCGACGGCGCGGTTGCTGTTGTTGGTCAGCGTGAAATAGATTTCACCGTTGGCCACATTGGTCGAGCACCACTCGGGGCGGTCCATCTTGGTGGCGCCCACGGCGTCGGCTGCCAATCGGGCATTGACCAGCACGTCGGCCTGGTCGGCAAAGCCGTAGGTGGCATAGGCGGCGATCAGCGGGTTTGAGATCGACAGTTCGACCCAGTCACCCTGGCCGTCGCTGTTGAACTTGGCCACGTACAGCTTACCGCTGTCCAGGTATTTGTCACCGGTGGTGACGCGGTCGGCGGGCGTTGCGTCAGCGGCGGCCCAGTTGGCGGCAGACAGGAACTTGTAGATGTACTCGCCGCGCGAGTCGTCACCCATGTAGACGGCCAGCGGCTGGCCGACCACGGGCGTGCCGAAAGTGGCGCTTTCGTGGGCAAAGCGGCCCAGAGCGGTGCGCTTGCGGGCGGTCTTGTTCTTGTCGTAGGCATCCAGCTCGACGATGTAGCCAAAGGTGTTGAGCTCGTTGCGATAGTCGGCGCTGGCCGCGCCCGCGCCCTGGCTGATTTCCCAGCGGGCATATTGCTCATCGGTGCCCGCCGATTCCCAGCCGTGACGGCTGGCAGCGGCCGCGTTGCGGCCATAACGCTTGAGGGACACCACACTCTTGTCGTTGCGGGCCGTGTCGTCAGCGGCCTTGCGGGTGAAGTAGCCAGCCCAGTTTTCTTCGCCCGTCAGGAAGCTGCCCCACGGCGTCTTGCCGGTGCCGCAGTTGTTCAGTGTGCCGCGAGCCTTCGTGCCGTCAGTCGAGTACTTCGTGACCATCAGGGCATTGCCGCGTGCCGGTCCGTTGAGCTGGATGTTGGTGCTGAGCGCGGTGAGGCGGAAGTTTAAGGCCGACGCTGGCAAGGTAGCCCACTTGCCGCTAGTGTTTTTCACTTCGACGACCGAGATGCCGTGAATCGCGACTTCCTTGTCCACTTCAGCCGCCGGACGGGGCAGCGTTGACGTGCCGCCATTGGCATGCAGGAAAAAGGAACTGAGCTTTTCGTCGGTGGTGGCTTCGTGATTCATGGCCAGCAAGCCGCGCTCGATGGCCGAGCTGGACGGCTTGCCACTGGCGTCCAGGCCGAACCATTCCATTCCGTCATGGTGATCGCCGGCACGGTTTTCAAAGTCGGTGTCGGTGCCATCGTTCTTGTAGGCTGCGGTGGTGGCTGTCAGCGGGTCACCCAGTGCATACAACACACTGGCGGTGTAGCCGGGCGGGACGATCACGGTGTCGGCCAGGCTTTTGGCCACGGCGCTGAAGCCCAGCAGGGCGGCTGGCACCGGCGCAGCAACGTCGTCGCTGCCACCACCGCACGCGGCGAGGCCCAGACCACCCAGCATGGTCGTGCCCACGGTGCCGACGCCGCCGCGCAACAGACCACGGCGGTTCAGGCGGGCCTGCAGCACCGAGTCGAAACTCGGATTGGCGCTGGTGTTGGAGTTTTCATCGTTGAAGTCGATTCGGTCATTCATCGCAGTGCCCTCAGAATAGATGGAGTGTTTAGGTAAGCCCCAGACCATAGACAACGGGTGTGACGCCACCGTGAAAAATAGGTGGCGTTCGTGTGACAGCGTGTGTGGATTCGCGCAGGCCGGCACCATTGATGCCTGGACCGTCGCGTAATCCGAAAGAATCTTGCTTAAAATTTGTCCCATGGAAACACTCGACAAGTTTGACCTGGCCATCCTGAACGAACTGCAGACCGATGGACGCCTGAGCAATGCCGAATTGGCAACCCGCGTGGGCCTGAGCGCCGCACCCTGCTGGCGGCGCGTGCGGGCGCTGGAAGAGTCGGGCTTCATCAAGGGTTACCGCGCGGAGATTGACCGCCACAAAATCGGCCTGGGCGTGCTGGCCTTTGTGCGCCTGGACGCCGACCGCAACGCCGGCGACGTGCTGCGCGGTCTGGAAGAAGCCATCCGCGCCATCCCCGAGGTGGTGAGCTGCCACTACATCAGCGGCACCGGCACCTTCGAGCTGCAAGTGGTCAGCCGCGATCTCAACTCGTTCAGCCAGTTCGCCCGCGACGTGCTGATCAACCTGCCCAACGTGAAAGACCTGCACACCAGCTTCTCACTGGGCGAAGTCAAGGCCAGCAGCGCGCTGCCGCTGGGCCATCTCGGCGCAGGTGGCGCCGTTGCAACCCCGAACCTATCGCCAGGCCCGGCGGCTCGCCAGACCAAGGCAAAGTGAGGCGGGGGCGGGGCGGAGGACGGGCGCGATTTCGGGACCGAAGGGCCATGAGCGCCCGGCATCCGCCCCGCCTCCGCCGGCCCGTGCATCACTGATGCACAACCAAGCCCCAACCGCCAAGCAAGCAAAAACGTCAGCGCGTCAACACCTTGTGGATCGTGGCCGCCAACTCTTCCGCGACAAACTTGGCCACATAGCCATCGGCCCCCACGCTCTTCACATGCACTTCATTGGTCGAACCAGTGAGCGACGAATGGATGACAACCGGGATCGACTTGAAGCGGGCGTCCTGCTTGATGTTGCGCGTCAACGTGAAGCCGTCCATTTCGGGCATTTCCAGATCGGTCAGCACCAAAGCCACTTTGTCTTTGACCGTTTTCCCCTCGCTCTCGGCCTGCGCCGCGATGGACTGCAGGCGCTCCCAGGCTTCCTTGCCGGTCTTGGTCATGATGTAAGGCACATTCATGGCTTTCAGACCCTGCTCAATCATCATCCGGGCCACCGCCGAATCGTCCGCCGCCAGGATGACCGTCCCAGCCGGCAGCTGCACCTTGGAAAGGACTTCAGCAACCTGGGCCGCCTCATGCTCCTGAGGAAACACATCCCGCAGAATCTGTTCCACGTCCAGCACCTGCGCCAGCCTGGTGTTCTCGGCGTTGCCGTCCAGCCGGGCAATGCTGGTGACCAGGCCGCCGCCTGTGCCCTCGGCCGACAGCACCTGCTTCCACTCCAGGCGCACAATTTCGTTCACCTCCTCCACCGCAAAAGCCTGCGTGGTGCGCGCAAACTCAGTCACCAGCAAGATGCCCAGCCCCTTGGTCGGATTGCAGCCGACCAGCGCCGGCAGGTTGATCACCGTGATCATCTGCCCGCGGATATTGGCCACGCCCATGACGGCAGGCGGCGAGTTGACCATGACGGTGATCTCGGGCATCACCAGAATCTCGCGCACCTTGAACACATTGATGCCAAACAGTTCCCGCCGATCCGTGCCCGGTGCTTCACCCAAACGAAACAGCAGCAACTCAAACATGCTGTTGCCGGCCAGGTTGGTGCGCTCGTCGATGTCGCGCATGGGCTGTGATTTGTTCATGAATTCATCCGGTAAAGGGAGCAGGGGTAAAGGGATTGCGGCCCCGATGGTAACGCGTGGTCAGGTCCTACTTGGGCCACAGCACCCACAGGCGCAAGGGCTGCTTGAGACGGCCCGCCAACTCGGCGGCGGCGGGGCTCCAACCGGCAAAATAGTCGGCCCGCACGGCACCCACGATGGCGCTGCCCGTGTCCTGCGCCAGCACCAGTTTTTGCAGGTTGACATTGGGGCCTTTGGACGCCAGCCAGACCGGCGTGCCGTAGGGAATGCTGCCGGGATCGACCGCGATCGAGCGGCCCGGTGTCAGCGCCACGCCTTGCGCGCCTTTGGGGCCCCAGGCCGCGTCCTGCTCGGACAAAGGCTCTTCCTTGAAGAAAACCGTGCGTGGATTGCTCCACAGCAGCTCATTGACACGCCCCGGATTCTGTGCCACCCAGGTCTTGATGGCAGGCCACGAGGCATCGCGCACCGCGCCCTGGTCTATCAGCCACTTGCCCACGCTTTTGTAGGGCTGGTCGTTGGAGCCGGCATAGGCCAGCCGGACCATGGCCTGCGAGCCGTCGGGCGCCGTGATGCGCATGCGCCCGGAACCCTGAATCTGCAACACCAGCGCATCGATGGGGTCCGCCAGAAAGGCAATTTCGCGACCCTTGAGCGCCGCCTGCACCGGCGCCTGGGTGTCGATCTCCTGGCGCGTGTACCAGGGCTTGCGCTGCGCCAGCCCCAAAGGCGGACGGTACAAAGGCACGCTGAAACCGGCGCTGGCCTGGCGCGCGCCTTCCAGCACCGGCTCGAAATAGGCGGTCAGCAAGCCTTCCGCGCCGCCGGCCAGGGCCTCGACCCGGTAAGGCTGCAGCCGTCCCATCAGCCAGGCGCGCTGTTCGTCGACGCCGCCGATGCTCAGACCTCGCACCTCGGCGCACAGGGGCGCAAACACCGGGCCCGGTCGCTCGCAGCTCTTGATCCAGGCATTCCAGGCTTCATGCAAGGCATCGTCCTCGAAGCCCGGCAGCTCAGCCCAGCGCACCGCCGTCCAGCGGCTCTTGGCCCGCACAATGGGCTCCGGCAGGGTGCCGGTGTCGCCCGCCAGCACCCCTTTTGCCGCCGCCACCGGCCCGGTCGCCGGGGGACTCTGCGGCGCAGGCGTGGACAAGGGCACACTGCTGCACGCGGCCAGCATCCCTACAATCAGGGCCATCCAAACGGTACACAGGAGTCGGTTCATGAGTTTGCTATTACTTGAAGCATTGGGGGCGCTGCTGCTGCTGCTGCTGATTGTCTGGTGGACCATGTTTTCAGGGCGCAGCAAAGGTGAGTTGCCAGCAAAGCCTGACGAAAAAAAACCGGACTGAAGCGAGGCGTGCTGGGAGCGCATGGCGTCAGGGGTTCGTGCGCAGCAGATTGACCAGTTCCACCGCGGACTTGACTTCCATTTTGTCAAACACGCGGGCCCGGTGAACTTCAACCGTTCTGACACTGATGTCCAGCCGGTCGGCGATCAACTTGTTGGGTAGCCCCTCCAGTACCAGGCGCATAACATCCCGTTCCCGCTCGGTCAATTCGGCCTGGCGTTCCTGCAGCAGCCCGGTTTTTCTGCGCGCCTGCGTATAGGCCTGTGATTGCGCCAGCGCCTGTTCCACCCGGTCCACCAGGGCATTGTCGGAAAAGGGTTTTTCACAAAAATCAAAAGCGCCGCGCTTGACCGCATCCACGGCGGTCGGCACATCGGCGTGGCCGGTCAGGAAGATCACCGGCATGGCGCGATGCAGATCGCGCTCGATCAGCCAGTCAAACAGTGCCAGACCACTCATGCCCGGCATGCGCACATCCAGCAGCAGGCAGCTGGGCTGATTCGGTGGCGCGTTGCCGGTCAGCTTGCGCTGAAACGCTTCGGCGTTCTCAAACACTTCGCTCAGCAAACGGCGCGAACGCAGCAGCCACGCCAATGCGTCGCGCACGCTCGCGTCGTCGTCCACGACATAAACCAGGGCATCAATCAGAGGTTGCATGGGGCGATGTTATGCCACAGCGCCGGCGGGCAGGGTGAAGATGAAAACCGTTCCCTGGGGCACATTGGGCTCGAACACCAGGGCGCCGCCGTGTTGCTCCACCACCGTGCGGCACAGACTCAAGCCCAGCCCCATGCCCTCCGCCTTGGTGGTGAAGAAGGGATTGAACAGCTGCAGTTGCACCTCCGGTGCAATACCTTCCCCGATATCGGCCACCGAGAACTCCACCCATTGACTGTGCCCCCCCGCTTTCACCCGGCGAACGCGCATCAGCAACACCCGCTCCAGAATATGCGGCTGGTCCATGGCCTGCATGGCATTGCGCGCCAGGTTGAGCAGGACCTGCTCAACCATGGTTCGGTCGCACAGCACGCACGGCACGCCGGGCTCGACTTCGATCTGCACCCGTACCAGCAGCTTGCGCGCCTGCAGGTGGATCAGCGGCAGGATGGCGTCCAGCAAGACTTGCGGCGCCACCGCGTCGCGCACCTGATCGCGCCGGCGCACAAAGTCGTGAACGCTCTTGATCACTTTGCCGGCCCGCTCGGCCTGCTCCGCAATGCGCTGCATGGCCTGGGTCAATTCGCTCCCGAATTCTTGGGCCGCGTTGGGCCCATCGGCCAGCAGATTGATCGACCCGGTCGCGTAGCTGGAGATGGCGGCCAGGGGCTGGTTCAGTTCGTGGCTCAGCAACGACGCCATTTCGCCTACCGTGGCCAGGCGCGCCGTGGCCTGCAGCCGTTCCTGGCTGGTGCGCGACAACTCCTCCACCCGGCGCTGTTCACTGATGTCCAGAAAAGCACTCATCCAGCCACTCTGCACGCCTTGGGCATTGATCAGCGGGGCCTCAATGATGAGCACGGGAAACCGGGAACCGTCCTTGCGCATGAACACGGACTCGAACCCTTCGCGCGGCGGCACATTGCCAGCCAGACGGATCGCCTGGCGTTGCTGGTATTCGTCGATCGACTCTGGCGGCCAGTAGGGCGCCGGTATGCTGTGCCCCAGCAACTCCTCTTCTGTGAATCCCACCATCTGGCAAAAGGCGGGGTTGACGTAGGTGATATGACCGTGCAAATCGCGCGCCCGCAAGCCCGTCACCAAAGAGTCTTCCATCGCCTTGCGAAAAGCGAGGGCATCGGCCAGATCGTGCTCGGCCTTGAGGCGCCGGCGCATGTCCTTGCCCAGAACGGCCAGCACCGACACCAGCGTGATCGACATCACGGTGACCAGCGCCGTCAGCACATTGGGAAACAGATCAGGCGCGCCACGCCAGCTGTCCATGCGCAGCACCAGTGTCGTCCCCGGCAGATCCATCAATTGGTGGGCCGTAAAGACCCGGCTGCCCCGGCGCGCCGAGCCACGCAGCGCCAGTCGGGTACCGTCGCCCTCGGTGAACGAAATTTCATAGTTGCGGGTCATCTGCTGCCCCACCAGCACGTCCAGCACGTCTTGCAGGGCATAGGTCGCCACCACGAAACCCGTGAGCTTGCCGCCTCGCTGCAGGGGCAGGCACAGCTCCATGACTTCCACGCCGAGCCCATCCATCAGCGGCACAAAATAGCTGCTGGCATAGGCCGGGCCACTGAAGCGGCGGGCCGTGGCACATGCCTGCGTCACATCGGACTGCGTATTGTCGCGCCCCATGCGGTCAAACACCGGCGGGCGAAAGGGCGTGTCGGCGTGGGATTGCACATGCATGGCGCTGTCGCGCCATTCCAGGCGCACGAGTTCGCGGTGCTCACGCAACATGGTGGCTGCGTCAATCGCCCAGGAGTTGGGCGTCGGATCGCTGTACTGCAGGGCCTGCAGGCTTTGCACATTGCGCGTGAAAGCCGCCCGCACGTCACCCACGGCCTGCTCCGCATCACGCTCCAGGCGGCCCTGCACCTGGGCGGCCTCATACAGCCCGGCCAGCCAGACCAGCATGACCAGCATGGCCGCGACCAGCAACACCAGCACGCTCCACAGGGCACGCCGACGCAAGGCAGAAGGGGGGCGCTCGGCGCCAGGCTCCGTCTTCAGCGTGGCACCTCATTCTTGCTGCCGTCTGCCGCCGCTTTGCGCTGCACCCGAGTGATTTTTGGATCGGCCCAGGCACCATCAATGTGAAACTCCTGCGTGGCGGCTTCAATCAAGGGCCGGCGCAAAAACATCTGGGCCAGGAAGGTGCCCAACCCAACCGCCGGGTTGATGACCGTCGCGATCAGGGAGGCGGTGCCGGCATTGATTTCAGGCACTACCACTACCTTGATATCCTGTGTTTCCTTCGCAATATCGGCGCGTCCCTCCATCAGCACCGCCGCATTGACGCCCTTCATTTGCAGATTGTTGGTTTTGGCGATGCCCTGCTCGATCGTAACGTCACCGCGCAGAAAGTCGAAAGAGAAGCCTTCGCTGAAGACATCCCTGAAATCCAGCGTGAAGCGGCGCGGCAAGGCCTGCAGACTCAAGACCCCCAACAACTTGGCCATGCCCGGATCGGCCTTCAGGAACTGGCCTGTTTCCACATTGACGGTGAACGCACCCGTCATGGACGGGTAGTCCAGGCTGAAGGGCGAGCCCATCCAGGCGACTTGCCCTTCCATCTTGCCGTGCCCCTGGCGCACCACGTCCTTCATGCCAAAACGCGACAGCAGTTCGCCACCATCCGCGATGTCGAGCTTGAAATTCATCACCGTGCGCCGCTGCGCCGGCGCACTGCGTGATGAGGCCGAACCGACCGCCGCCCAGTTGCCTGTCGCGGTCAGCACCGCCTCTGGCGTGATCACGTTGAGCTTGCTGAGCCGCCACTCGCGCGCACCCACACCGGCATCCCGGTTGATGGCCTCCACCTCGACCCGACCGAGGCGTTTGCCGCGCAGCTCAAAATCTTCCACCACGATGTCCAGGGCCGGAATGCTCGCCGGCTGCTCATTGAGCAGGGCCTCCACCTCGCGGGCCGTGCCGGGCGCGATGGTCAACCTGGCCAACCGGGCATGGACGCGACCCAGCCCGGCGTCCGACGGCTGCCGGTATTCCACATACCCATTGAGTTCGGTGGCGTCCAGATTGGCCCGCCACAGCAAGCCCTCACGCGTGCCACCGACGACCACGTTATGCAGCGTGCGCCCGCCAAAGCTCAACTCGCGCGCCCGCACGGCCATGGCGGTGGGCAGATAGCCCAGAGGCGCGCTGCTGACCGTGCTGACGGGCGGGCGCGGGGTGCCAACCGGGGCAGGGACAGGCGTTGGCGCGGCCACCGCCAACGGCGTGCCCGCCGCCTGCGACAACACGGAGCTCCAGGCATCCATATCCACGTTGCTCAAGTTGATGTTGGCCAATACCCCTTCATCGGGCATGGGGGCCGACTCGGGCGGCGACAGGCCCACCCCGATTGAGCCACGCAGCACGCGCGGCTCAGGCCCCGACAGATCGCGCACATAGGCGATCGACGCCAGACGCCCCAGCTCCAGCGTCAACTGGTCGCGCAATCGCAGCTGCCCACCTGGGCCGGGCAGCTGCGAGTCACGGGTCAGCGCGGTCTCCAGCCGAAAAGGCAGCAAGGCTTCGGCGCTCTTGTTCAAGGGCGCGGGCAGGCTCAAGGCCAGGCCCTGCAAATTGCTGGAGACCAGCAGCTCAGGTTCGCCCTGGCGAAAGCCCAACACCGCGGTGTACGCCGCACTGCCACTGGCATGCTGCGCCATGCGTGCCACAAAGCCCAGCTCGTTGGCCTGGCGCAGCCCCTCGGCAGAGGCCGTGCCGCTGGCGCGGATCACGATCGGCGCCTCCACGCGCCCGGGGCTGACCCCGGACGGCGCTACCGATCCCCCGTCCAGACGCACGTCCCCACCCAGCATGCGCGCCTGGCCCGCAGCAATGGCAAAACCGCTCTCTGAAAAACTCACCACCCCACGCGAGCGCGCCAGTTTGGGCGTGCCCGGAGTGATCTGGATGTCGTTGCCGCTGAGCGTGACGCTGCCCTGCACCACGGACTTGTCAATATTGGCAATCGGCAGGATCAGCTTCAATTTGTAGTCGGCCGTTCCGCTCGCCACCGCCTGGCTCAGCGCCCGCCCGGTCATCGACCCCAGCGGCGAGCCATTAACGATGCCCAGGCCCTCGCCCAAGGCACCGCGCGCTTCGGCGTTGACCGTCACCGTGGCGTGGGTCAAGTCGGGAATCACGGCCTCCGCCTTGCTGATCTGCACGCCGCCCGTGGCGCCCATCCTGGCACGCGCGCCCTTGACCTGCAACTGCAAACGATCGATCACCAACTCGCCGCTAAGCTGTGTCAACGCCGGCCAGGGTAGCGCCTCCTGAGGCTGGATGCTGCGCGGCACATAAGCATAGGTGGCATCCTGGACGTTGGCCGTAATCCTGAATTCACCCTGCTTGGGGTCGGCAAAAGGCATGTTGTGCAGATCGCCCTTGACCTTGAACCTGACGTTGTTGGAGGTGCCGCCCTGGAGCGCATTGCGCAGGTAGTCACGCACCGCCTGGTGGATGACCAGGGGCAGATAGCGGTGCACGCGCGTGCCGTCGGCACGACTCAGTGTGGCCTGCAAGTCCAGCACACCCGGAAACCGCGCGCGGCCAAGGGCCGTGGCGGGGTTGCTCGTCTCCCATTTGAGCTGCGCCTCGCCTTGCGCATCGGCGTTGTTGAACTTCGCATTCGGCAGCTGTACGGCGACACGCTCACCGTTGATTTGCCACTTGACGTCGCCGGAAAACTGCGTGAGCGGGATCACCGGTTCGTCAAACACGCCCGGCAGCTCGACGGCGCCGTCGGCCAGACTGACGCTGGCCCGGCCAGCGGACTGGTTGAGGTCAAACTCGATGCGGGCACCGCGGATACCGGGGGAGCCCAAGGCGATGGCGGGGTTGGCCGTCGTCGTCTTGGTCGTGCCCGCCGCCAATTCAAACTGACTCACCAGCCCCTTGAGCTCGTATTTGCTAAAGGCCCCCATCGGCCCCTGCCAGCTGGCCTGGATCCGCTCCACCAGCCCCTTGGGCGCATACGCCAGCAGCAGGGCACGGGAGGAGGCCTCAATCGGCAGGCGATCGGCGATCTGCGCCAGCGCCGCCAGATCCAGCTTGTCGCCTTTGAACTCTCCACGCGCGGCTATTTTGCCCTCGGCCCCCATGTACATCACGCGCAGATTGCCGCCCGGCCAGTGCAGGCCGTCGCGGGTGTCAAACTGGAGCCCTTGGGTGGAAAACTCGAAACCGGTCGCCAGCCTGCGCCCCCCCAGGCGCCCGCGCACCGATTGCAACTCCAGCGCCTGCAAACCGGTGCCCAGCGTCATGTTCACCTCGGCCAGCGCCACGTCCGCCTGAGCCCCCACCAGCTCCCCCTGGCTAACCTCGGCCCAGGCGGTGACGGCGCCATTGCCCTGGTGCAGATCGACGCCAACGTCGGCATAACGGCGCAGCTCGGACAAGTCCACCCGCGGCAAGGCGGCGTAGAGCTGGCCGTCCCAGTCCTGCCAGCGACCCCGGTGGCGTGACAGCAAAGGCTGCTGGAGCTGGCCCCGCACACTGAAGCGCTCGCCCCATGACACGGGCGGCGTGGCGTCGAAGCGCATGTCGTGACGACGCCCCTTGTTGCGCACCACCAGCGCGACCTGCTTGAGTGCCAGCGTCGGCGTCGCCCGCAATTCATCCGTCCACAGGATGGTGCCATCATGAATGGCGAACTCGATCTGCGAAAAAAACCAGTCGGCCGCGCCATCGCCGGTGTCGCCGCTCCCGGAAAAATCGAGCCCCGCGACGATTATTTTTCCGTTGATGTTGCGCCGGATATTGAGCTCCGGCCGGTCAATGTAAAGCTGTTCAAACCCGAGCCGCCAGACCGATCGCGGGGACAGCGCCGCCAGCACGCGCGGCAGCCGCAAGGCTTCCCGACCCTGGGCGTCAAACAGCTGGATATCGGTCAGTTCAAACGAGGGGATCATGCCGGTCGAATGCGCGCTAATGGCCCCGATGCGCACCGGAACCCCCAGTAGCTGCGAAGCCCGGGCTTCGAGCTGCGGGCGAAACTCGCCGATACGCGGCACAATCAGCCAATGCAGCGCGCCCCAGACCACCCCAAACACAAGCCATGCAGCAAGCAGCAAACCCAGCGACCAGCGGGCGACGGTTGTCAGGGTTTTCAGCAGTGATGAGGGGGCCGGCGTCAAGTCAATCATTGTGAAACTGGATATATGACAGGAATTATGACCGGCCCCGCATTGTCGACCCACTCGCGTTTTGGCCAGCGCGTACGCCGCCGTTACGAGAACCAGCTGCATTTGTTGCCGCCCGGCGTCCCGGATCAGGCGGCGATGGCACAGGCCTTCGAAGCCTTGAAAACTTTGGGTGGCGATACCGGCAGCGCTTTGCGCACCACACGCCAGCTGGTGCTCGAACGCCTGCTGTACCTGGACTGCGATGAACAGACCCCCCTGAGCCAGATCACCCAAGCCATGACCACGCTGGCGGAATTCGCGCTGAAGACAGCCTGCGCAGACGTTCAGCACCTGCTGGAGCAGGCCCACGGCCGCCCCGGCACGCCGGACGGTGAACGCGCCCTGCTGTGGATCGTCGGCATGGGCAAATTGGGGGCGCGCGAACTCAACGTCTCCAGCGACATCGACCTGATCTATGTCTACGACCAGGACGGCGACACGACAGGCGATGCCCAGGGGCGCGGGCGCATCTCGAATCAGGAGTACTTTGCCAAGGCGGTGCGGGCTATCTACGCCCTGATCGGCGACACCACCGAACACGGCTTTGTTTTTCGCGTCGATCTGGCGCTGCGGCCCAACGGCAACTCCGGGCCACCCGCGGTGTCGCTGGGCGCGCTGGAAGAATACCTGCATGTGCAGGGCCGCGAGTGGGAACGCTTTGCCTGGCTCAAGAGCCGCGTGGTGGCCACGCTGGGCGGCGAGGCCAATGGCTCGGCCCAGGCGCTGCGCGGCGTGGTGATGCCCTTCGTGTTCCGACGCTACCTCGACTACAACGTGTTTGATTCGCTGCGCGTGCTGCACCGGCAAATCCGCGACCACGCGGGCAAACGCAGCGCCGGACGCCCCGAGCGCGCCAACGACGTCAAGCTCTCGCGCGGCGGCATTCGCGAAATCGAATTCATCGTGCAGGTGCTGCAGGTGGTGCGCGGCGGGCAGTTTCCCGAGCTGCGAACACGCCCCACGCTGAGTGCGCTGACGCGGCTGGCCAAGGCCGGTCTGATGCCGCAAAAAACCGCCGAAGCGCTGGCGCAGGCCTACGATTTTTTGCGCCGGGTGGAACACCGAATTCAGTACCTGGACGATCAGCAGACCCATGTGCTGCCGACGCAGGACCACGACCTGGACTGGATTGCCAGCACTCTGGGCTACGCCACAACTTACCAACTGTTACACGAACTCGATACCCACCGTGAGCTGGTGGCGCAGGAATTTGACGCCCTGCTCGGCGGCGGGGCGCACAAGGAATGCAAGGGCTGCAACGGGAACAACGGCGGCAAGAACGGTGCGGCCGCGCCCGATTTCGATGAGTTGCTGGAGCAATTACCGGCCAATTTCCGCGCCCGCGTGCTCGCTTGGCGCGAGCACCCGCGCGTGCTGGCCCTGCGCGAGGAGTCACGCGCCCGGCTGGTACGGCTGATTGGGCGCACCGCCCAGTGGGTGCGCGAGGGCAAGGTGACCGAGCAAGCGGCGGTGCGGCTGGCCGACTGGATTGAACCCCTGCTGCGGCGCGAAAGTTACCTGGCCCTGCTGCTGGAGCGCCCCAATGTGCACGAACGCTTGCTGCGCCTGCTGGGCGCGGCACGCTGGCCGGCGCGTTACCTGCTGCTGCACCCGGGGGTGATTGATGAACTGGCCGGCGCCGGCATGCTGGATGAACGTTTTTGCGCCGCTGACTTCGAGCATGAACTCGACCACCGGCGCGCCTCATTGGCCGGCACCGGCGAAGACGACGACGAGGTGCTACTCAACCTGCTGCGCCGCGCCCACCATGCCGAAGTTTTCCGCACGCTGGCGCGAGACGTTGAAGGCAAACTGAGCGTCGAGCAAGTGGCCGACGACCTGAGCTCGCTGGCCGAAGCGGTGTTGCGCGTGACCAGCCGCTGGTGCTGGGACCGCCTGAAAAACAAGCATCGCGCCACACCCCAGTTTGCCATCATTGCCTACGGCAAGCTCGGCGGCAAGGAACTCGGCTACGGCAGCGATCTGGACATCGTGTTCGTCTACCAGGACGAGGACGAACGGGCCGGCGAGGTCTATGCCAGCCTGGTACGCAAACTGATCAACTGGCTGACTGTCAAGACCGGTGAAGGCGACCTGTACGAGATCGACACCGCCTTGCGACCCAACGGCAACTCCGGCCTCCTGATCACCAGCTTTGACGCCTACGCCGATTACCAGCAGCAGCGCGGCTCCAACACCGCCTGGACCTGGGAACACCAGGCCATGACGCGCGCCCGCTTCGTCCTGGGCGACGACAGCTTGCGCCTGCGCTTTGACGCCATCCGCAAAGCCGTCATCGCCGCGCCGCGCGACGCCCTGGCCTTGAAGGCCGAAATCATCAGCATGCGCAACCGGGTTCGCGCCGCCCATCCGGTCCGGGGCGAGCAGTTTGACGTCAAGCAAAGCCCGGGCGGCATGATTGATGTGGAATTCGTCATGCAGTACCTGGTGCTGTCGCACGCCGCGCAGCACCCCGAGCTGATCGACAACGCCGGCAATATTGCCCTGCTGGAGCGCGCCGAAGCGCTTGGCCTGCTGCCGGTCGGGGTCGGCCACGCGGCGGCTAGCGCTTACCGCGAGTTGCGCCGGGTGCAGCATCGCGCCCGCCTCAACGAAGAACCAACGCATGTCTTCATGCCTGAACTGCAGCAACAGCGCGATGCCGTGTTGGCTTTGTGGCAAACCGTGTTTGACACGGCAACGTACTGAGTGTCCGCAGGCGCGCGCCGGGGGCGTCCCGGTGCTTTGCTGATCCAAATCAAGCTATGGCGCAAAGCCGGACTTTGCGCGCCGCCATTTATAGAAACCACTACATATAGTGGTTAGCATCGTGTTCCGCACTACCTATAGTGCTTCGAGGGGACACCGATGAACACAGCTATTGCACCCGTTGTCACGCACATCATCAAGCGCGACGGTGGCATCAAACCGTTTGACCTGGCCAAAATTGCCTTTGCACTGGAGCGCGCCGGCCAGGCCGGCGGCGAGTTCGGCGCGGCCGAGGCCCAGCACCTCACCCAGTCCGTGGTGGCGCCGGCCATCCGGGCGCTCGGAGCGGTCACGCCGCACATCGAGCAAATTCAAGACGCGGTCGAGTCCGCCCTGTTCGGTGCCGGCCATCCCAAAACCCTGCGCGCCTACATCGTCTACCGCGAGCAGCACAAAAAGCTGCGCCACGACCGCAAGACCCTGGTGGACGTGGAGTCCAGCATGAACGAATACCTGCAGCAGCTCGACTGGCGCGTCAACGCCAATGCCAACCAGGGCTACTCGCTGGGCGGCCTCATCCTCAATGTCTCGGGCAAGGTGATCGCCAACTACTGGCTGAACCACGTCTACCCGCCGGAGGTGGGCGCGGCGCACCGCAGCGCCGCCCTGCACATTCACGACCTGGACATGCTGGCCGGTTATTGCGCCGGCTGGTCGCTGCGCACCCTGCTGCATGAGGGCCTGAACGGTGTGCCGGGCAAGGTCGAGTCCGGCCCGCCCAAGCACCTGTCCAGTGCCGTCGGGCAAATCGTCAACTTTCTGGGCACGCTGCAAAACGAGTGGGCCGGCGCCCAGGCCTTCAGCTCGTTCGACACCTACATGGCGCCCTACATCAAGAAGGACAGCCTGGACTACGCCGACGTGCGCCAGTGCCTGCAGGAGCTGATTTACAACCTGAACGTGCCCTCGCGCTGGGGCACGCAAACGCCGTTCACCAACCTGACTTTTGACTGGGTCTGCCCGGAAGACCTGCGCGAGCAGGTACCGGTGATCGCCGGCGAGGAAATGCCTTTTTGCTACGGCGAGTTGCAGGCCGAGATGGACATGATCAACCGCGCCTACATCGAGGTCATGATGGCCGGCGACGCCAAGGGCCGGGTCTTCACCTTCCCGATCCCGACCTACAACATCACGGAAGACTTCGAGTGGTACAGCCCGAACGCCGAAGCCCTGTTCGAGATGACGGCCAGGTACGGCCTGCCCTACTTCCAGAACTTCATCAATTCGGAACTCAAGCCGAACATGATCCGCTCCATGTGCTGCCGCCTGCAGCTGGATTTGCGCGAGCTGCTCAAGCGCGGCAACGGCCTGTTCGGCTCGGCCGAGCAGACCGGCTCGCTCGGCGTGGTCACGATCAACTGCGCGCGCCTGGGCTATCTGCACCAGGGCGACGAGGCCAGCATGCTGAAAGCACTCGACACCCTGCTGGAGCTCGGCCGCGACAGCCTGGAGATCAAGCGCAAGGTGATCCAGCGCCACATGGACAACGGCCTGTTCCCCTATACCAAGCGCTACCTGGGCACGCTGCGCAACCACTTCTCCACACTGGGCGTGAACGGCATCAACGAGATGATCCGCAACATCACACAAGACCAGCACGACATCAGCAGCGAATGGGGCCACGCCTTCGCCATTCGCCTGCTCGACCATGTGCGCGCCCGCATGCTCGAATTCCAGGACCAGACCGGCCACATGTACAACCTGGAAGCCACGCCGGCCGAGGGCACGACCTACCGCTTCGCCAAGGAAGACGCCAGGCAGTTCCCCGACATCCGGCAGGCGGGCACCCAGGACATGCCTTACTACACCAACTCCAGCCAGTTGCCGGTCGGCTTCACCGACGACCCGTTCGAGGCGCTGGAGCTGCAGGACGATTTGCAGCGCAAGTACACCGGCGGCACCGTCCTGCACCTGTACATGACCGAGCCCCTGAGCAGCGCCGAGGCCTGCCGCCAGCTGGTCAAGCGCGCGCTGTCGCGTTTCCGTTTGCCCTACATCACCGTGACACCCACCTTCTCGATCTGCCCCAAACACGGTTACCTGGGCGGACGCCACGATTTTTGCCCCAGGTGCGACGCCGAGATCATCGCGCGCAAGCAACTGGAAACTGTTTGACCCCCAACCCAAGAAAGACCCCCATGACCGATCAAAGCGAACAACAATTTCTGGCCCAGCCAGCCCAAACCATTCTGCTGCGTGACGACGAGCGCCAGCGCTGCGAGGTGTGGACCCGCGTCATGGGCTACCACCGCCCGATGGCGTCCTTCAACACCGGCAAAAAAGGCGAGTTCCATGAGCGCACCTACTTTGACGAACGCCGCTGCCAGCTGGCGGATGTCAGCGCCTAATTCCATTTCCAAATCATTCATGTCTAGGCGACGAGCCGCAGGCAGTGCTGTAGCACGACAAGGCGAGACAACAACGACAGGGATGATTTTGAAAGGGAACGAGTTGGCCACCGACAAGGAACTCAAGGTGGGCGGCCTCACGCCCTTCAGCGCCACCGACTACCCCGGCCAGCTGGCCGCCGTGGTGTTTGTGCAGGGTTGCCCCTGGCGCTGCGGCTACTGCCACAACCCGCATCTGCAAACGCGCACCGGCGACAGTCCGCTGGCCTGGCCGCGCATCCTGACCCGCCTGCAGCGGCGCATCGGGCTGATTGACGCCGTCGTCTTCAGCGGCGGCGAGCCGACCATCGACCCCGGCCTGGAAGCTGCGATGCGCGAGGTGCGCGCACTTGGCTTTGGCGTCGGCCTGCACACGGCCGGCGCCTACCCGCGGCGTCTGGCCGAGGTGCTGCCGCTGGTCGATTGGGTCGGCATCGATGTCAAGGCCACCTGGCCCGGCTACGACGCCATCACCCGCATCAGCGATAGCGCCCGCCACGCATTCGCCAGCGCGGAGCTGGTGCTGGCCAGCGGCGTAGCACACGAATTTCGCACCACGGTCCACCCCGACCTGCACACGGAGCAGGACATCCTGGCCCTGGCGCACTCCTTGAGCACCATGGGGGTCAAGCACTACGCCTTGCAGGTGTTTCGCGGCACCGGGTGTGCCGATAAGGGTCTCCCATCGCGGAGCACGGCGGGTTATCCCGGCACCGAGCTGCTGGCACGCGTGTCGGCCTTGTTTACGGGATTCACCTTCAGACGCGAGTAAGCCGGCGATAGATAGACCTACCGCACGGCGGGCCTTGGTCAAACTTAAATCAAACGATTGATTTAAGTGCTTTAATCAGCGCCCATGCGTAAATCCAGCACCCCTGTTGCGCTGCGCGGCGACGGCATCGAAGCCCGCCGGCGGCTCTTGCACACGGCCCTGAGGCTGTTTGCCGAAAAAGGCTTTGCCAAGACCTCCACGCGCGCGATCGCCTTGGCGGCGGGGGCCAACATTGGCGCCATCAGCTACTACTTCGGCGACAAGGCGGGTCTGTACCGCGCGGTGTGTGCCGGCCCGCTGGGCGGCGCCGACGAGGACCCGACCCAGTTTGACCAAGCCGGTCTCAGCTTGCGCCAGTCACTGCAGGGCTTGCTGACGGGGTTTACCGAGCCCCTGAAGCGAGGCGACCTGGCGCAACACTGCATGCGGCTGCATTTTCGCGAAATGCTGGAGCCCACCGGGATCTGGGACCAGAAGATTGACAAGCACATCAAACCGGCGCACGAGGGTCTGCTGCGCGTGTTGTGCCGTCATCTGGATCTTGAAGCCGCCGACGACGATTTGCACCGCCTGGCCTTCTCCATCGTGGGCCTGGGCATTCACCTGTTTGTCGGCTACGACGTGATGCAGGCCCTCAAGCCGGAACTCGCCGGCACACCCCAGGCCATCGACCTTTATACCGAACGCCTGGTCGATTACGCGCTGGCCATGGTGCACAGCGAAGCGCTGCGACGCCAGAGCGCCTGACACCGCATTTTTCACACCCTCCCGAACCGAGCCCCTCACCATGAACCGATTCAAACTCAAACCAGTTGCTCTTGTATTGATAGCTGCTTGCGTAATAACGGCGGGGGCTATCGCCCTGTTTTCTTCAAACTCCGGGGGCGCTGTCAAGCCGGCGGCCTCCAGCACACCGGCCAAACCGGCACTGACCGTGACCACCACGCAAGCCCAGGCCAGCGCCCTGCCCATCAAGCTGGCGGCCAACGGCACGATCGCCGCCTGGCAGGAAGCCAGTGTCGGCACGGAGAGCAATGGCCTGCGCCTGGCCGAGGTGCTGGTGAATGTGGGCGACGTGGTGCAGCGCGGCCAGTTGCTGGCCCGCTTTGCCACGGAAAGCGTGCAGGCCGACGTGGCGCAGTCCCGCGCCGCCGTCAACGAGGCCAGCGCCAGCGCGCTGGAAGCCACCGCCAACGCCGACCGCGTGCGCGCGCTCCAAGGTACCGGCACCTTCAGCGGGCAACAAATCAACCAGTACCTGACGGCCGAGCAGACCGCCAAGGCACGGGTGGATTCAGCCAAGGCCGCGCTGGCGGCGCAAGCGCTGCGGCTGAAAAACACCGAGGTGCGGGCGCCGGACAGCGGCATCATCTCCGCGCGCAGCGCCACGGTCGGCGCCGTGGTGGCCAACAGCACCGAGCTGTTCCGCCTGATTCGCCAGGGCCGGCTGGAGTGGCGCGCTGAAGTCACCTCCACCGAACTGGGTCGCATGGTGCCCGGCACCGCCGTCACGGTCACCGCCGCCAACGGCACGCAGCTCAGCGGCCGGGTGCGCATGGTGGCGCCGACCGTGGACCCGCAAACCCGCGCCGGCCTGGTCTATGTCGATCTGCCACCGATGTTGGCGCCAGCGAGCGAAGCCAAAAACGTGGGGGCCAAATTTTCCGCCGGGCCGCCCCAAGGGAAATTAGCCCCCTCGGGGGGCAGCGCAGCACACGAAGTGGCCAGCGTGGGGGCCACACTCCCAGGTATGTTTGCGCGTGGCGAGTTTGAACTCGGCAGCTCGAATGCCCTGAGCGTGCCGCAGCAATCGGTGGTGGTGCGCGATGGGTTCAGCTACGCGTTTCGCCTGAATGACGACCAGCGCGTCAGCCAGGTCAAGCTGCAGATCGGGCGGCGCGTCGGTGACCGGGTCGAGGTGCTGGACGGCATCAGCGCCGACGCGGTGCTGGTGGCCAGCGGCGCCGGCTTCCTGAACGATGGCGACCTGGTGAAAGTGGCGCCAGCTCCTGCCCCAACTCCAGCCTCAAATACGCCTCCAGCCCCCGTCCCACCTGCGCAAGCAGCTTCTAAATAAGGAGCAGTCATGAACTTCTCCTCGCTCTCCATCAAGAACCCGGTGCCGGCCATCATGCTGTTTGTGCTGCTGACGCTGGCTGGCATTCTGTCGTTCCGCTCCAACGCCGTGCAGGACTTTCCCGATATCGAACTGCCCATCGTCATCGTCAGTGCCGAGCTCTCGGGCGCCGCCCCGGCGCAGCTGGAGACCGAAGTCGGGCGCAAACTCGAAGACGCGGTGGCCACCTTGCAAGGCGTGAAAAACATTTACACCAAGGTGCTGGACGGCACGGTGCAGCTCACGGTCGAATTCATCCTGGAAAAACCGATTGCCGAGGCCGTGAACGACGTGCGCGACGCCGTGGCGCGTGTGCGCGCCGACCTGCCCGCCGACGTGCGCGACCCGACGGTCACCAAAGTTCCGACCTCGGGTCGCGTGGTGCTGACCTTCACGGCGGCGGCCGCGTCGGCAACCGCCAACGCCAGCGCCAGTCCGCTGGACGACCAGGCCCTGAGCTGGTTTGTCGACAACACCGTGGCCAAGCGCCTGCTCAGCGTGCCGGGCGTTGGCACGGTCAAACGCATGGGCGGCGTGAACCGCGAAGTGCGCGTCGAGCTGGACGCCAACAAGATGGCGGCACTGAACGTGGCCGCCGTCGATGTGTCGCGCCGCCTGAAGCTGGTGCAGCAGGAAGCGCCCGGCGGCCGCGGTGATGTGAGTGGTGCCGAGCAGTCGGTGCGCACCATCGCCACCGTCAAGACCGCAGCCGAGCTGGCCCGGCTCGACATCCCCATGGAAGACGGACGCCATCTGCGTCTGGACCAGGTGGCGACCGTGCTCGACACCGTGGCAGAACCACGTGCGGTGGCGACCCAGGACGGCCGCACCGTGGTCGGCTTCGAGATTTTCCGCACCAAGGGCGCCAGCGAAATCGACGTCGCCAATGGCGTGCGCGCCGCCGTCGCCGAGCTGCAGGCGGCCAACCCCACCATCGTGCTGCAGCAGGTTATCGACAACGCCCAGCCGGTGGCGGAAAACTTCCAGGGTTCAATGGAGCTGCTGTACGAGGGCGCGCTGCTGGCGGTGCTGGTGGTGTGGTGGTTCCTGCGCGACTGGCGCGCCACGCTGGTGTCGGCCGCCGCCCTGCCGCTGTCGGTGATCCCGACATTCTTGGGTCTCAAATACTTTGGCTACACCCTCAACACCGTGACCCTGCTGTCGCTGGCGCTGGTGGTCGGCGTGCTGGTGGACGATGCGATTGTCGAGATCGAGAACATCGAGCGCCACCTGCGCATGGGTAAGTCGCCGTTCAAGGCCGCCATGGAAGCCGCCGACGAGATCGGCATGGCGGTGATCGCCACCACCTTCGCCCTGGTGGCGGTGTTCTTGCCGACCGCTTTCATGGGCGGCGTGCCGGGCCTGTTCTTCAAGCAGTTCGGCTGGACCGCCGTGCTGGCGATTCTGGCCTCGCTGGTGGTGGCGCGCCTGCTCACCCCGATGATGGCGGCCTACCTGCTGAAGCCGCACAAGAACGCCGCGCACGCCGACCCGAGCGCGGCCTACCACGAGGCGCCCGATGGCTGGCTGATGAGCCGTTACATGCGCACCATGCGCTGGTGTCTGCGCCACCGAGGCATCACCATGCTGGGCGCCGCCCTGTTCTTCATCGGCTCGATCGCGCTGGTGCCCCTGCTGCCCACCGGCTTTGTGCCGCCGGCGGACCGCGGCCAGACCCAGATCAACATCGAACTCCCCCCCGGCAGCACCTTGGCCGAGACGCGCGCCGTGGCCGAACAGGCGCGCCTGGCCAGCATGACGGTGCCCGAGATCAAGGGCGTGTTTAGCTCGATTGGCGGCGGCTCCAGCGGCGACGCGTTTGCCCCCGGCGCCTCGGCCGAGGCGCGCCGCGCCGTGCTCACGCTCACCACCAGCCACCGCAACGACCGCTCCGAATCCATGGCCGACATTGACGCACAGCTGCGCGGCAAGATGGGCGACATTGCCGGCGCGCGCTTCAACGTCGGCCCGCCCGACACCGGCGTGAAAATGCAGCTGGTGCTGCAAAGCGAAGACCCGGTGGCGCTGCTGGCCAGCGCGCAAAAGGTCGAGCGCGAACTGCGCACCCTGCAGGGCGTGGGCAATGTCAGCTCCAGCGCCTCGCTGGTACGACCGGAGATCATTGTGCGACCCGACAGCGCGCGCGCCGCCGACCTCGGCGTCACGGCCGCCAGCATTGGCGAGACCGTGCGCGTGGCCACCGCCGGCGACTACGACACCAGCCTGCCCAAACTCAACCTGTCCGAGCGCCAGGTGCCGATTCGCGTCAAGCTGCCGGATGCCGTGCGCGCCGACCTGGCGGCGCTGGAGCGCCTGACCGTGCCGGGCAAGAACGGCCCGGTGATGCTGGGCAACGTCGCCACCGTGACCATGGAAAGCGGCCCGGCGCAGATTGACCGGCTGAATCGCAAGCGCAACGTCACGCTGGATGTGGAGCTGGGCAGCCGCCAACTCGGCGAGGTGAACGCCGAGGCGCGGGCCCTGCCCAGCATGCAGAGCCTGCCACCCGGCGTGAAGATTGCCGAACTCGGCGACGCGCAGGAAATGCAGGCCTTGTTCGCCAGCTTTGGCATCGCCATGCTGATTGGCGTGCTGTGCATCTACGGCGTGCTGGTGCTGCTGTTCCATGACTTCATGCAGCCCGTGACCATTCTGGCCGCGCTGCCCTTGAGCATGGGCGGCGCTTTTGTCGCCCTGCTGCTGACCGGGCGGGCGCTGTCCATGCCGTCGATGATCGGCCTGATCATGCTGATGGGCATCGTCACCAAGAACTCGATTCTGCTGGTGGATTACGCTATCCTGGCGCGCCAGGGGCACCCGGCCAACGGCGACCAGCCGGCGGTGGCCGGCATGAGCCGCTTTGACGCGCTGGTGGACGCCTGCCACAAACGCAGCCGCCCGATCCTGATGACGACGATTGCCATGGGTGCCGGCATGATGCCACTGGCCCTGGGCTGGGGCGCCGACCCGAGCTTTCGTTCGCCGATGGCGATTGCCGTGATTGGCGGCCTGATCACCTCCACCTTGCTGAGCCTGCTGGTGGTGCCGGCGGTGTTCACCTACATCGACGATCTGGAGCACCTGATCCGGCGCGGCGTGGCGCAGCTGCGGCGGCCGGCGCCGGCTGCTGTGGCGGCACCGCAGGTGTCATGAGTTAGGTCGTTTTTGTCGCTTTCCAGAATGCGCATCTGATTCCAGCCGCGCATTCGCATCACACAACCGAGAGCAGAAAATGCCAGCAACCGAACTCGTCGTCACCTCATTTGGCAAAGTGGGGGACAAAGAATTGCTGGTGCCCACCGGCCAGCAAGGAAGCACCTTTGCGCACGTTCAGGACTGGGTCACTGAAAAGCTGAAGGCCAAGACGCAGGTGAAAGACATCAGCACATCGGTCCTTGTCAAAGGGATCAAGCAATGGTCTGTTTTTGAGGAAAAATCCGGTTCAAAAACAATTCGGACGGTCTTCAAGATCACGTAAGCCGGTGGGCCGGCCGGAAGCCCCTGATCGCTTGAGCCACGGCGTCTCTTGCGGAGCCTGTGCCTGGCGCCTTGTCCGGCGACATTCGGTCCGCTGAAGTCGGCCCCCCTTGCTGACGGTTGACTGTCAAATGCAGTGTCAGCTATGGGGCGAGTCGTGTAGCCGCAGCGCAGCGGAAAGAGTCAGTCACGAGTGCCCGGTATCGGGATGCCCAATTGCACAAGTTCTGTCGCCGAGGCCGCCGCCGTTCATGGCGGACTTCTGGGTTCCGAAAATCGAGGCCCGGCAAGTTTGAATACACTGGTACAGATGAGGCACACCTCTGAACAGAATCGTAATCGAGACAAGCTTGTTTCCTACGTTTTGGAGCGGAGATTGCAGTGATTAAGTTCTTTCTTCGCTATGACAAAATCGTTGCCGAACCGCTTTCAGATTCAGGAGTGAGCCATGTTGTTTGACCCCGCGCGCCACGAGGCGCTTCAGGCCATCCCCTGGGACGAAAACCGAGTTCGTGCCAACATCGGCATGATCGTGGCCGATGCCGAGTCACGGTTCACACCCCAAGCCTGGTGGCCGCCGCACCCGCGAGATGTGGAACCGTGTGAGGGGGCAAAACAACCCGCCACGCCTTTGTACTATGGCGCCTGCGGTGTGGTGTGGGCACTGCACTACCTGCAAGACGTGGGCGCAGTGCGCCTGCAGCGCAACTACCGCGAGCCGGCACTGCTGGCTGACCTGCTGGCTCGCAACAACGCATGGCTGGGCGACGACGCAGCTGCGCAGGCCGGCTCTTTCATGATGGGCGAGCTACCTATGCGCCTGCTTGAGCACGCAGCGCAGCCGTTGCCAACCACCGCGGACAGGTTGGCTGAATTGATTTCCGGCCAACTGGCACACCCGGCGCGAGAGCTAATGTGGGGATCACCCGGCACGCTGCTGGCCGCGCTCTTCTTGCACCAGCGCACCGGCGAAGTGCGCTGGGCCGACCTGTTCCGAAGCACGGCAGCAATGCTGTGGTCGCAGCTGTTGTGGTCCGAGGAGTTTGGCTGCCACTATTGGACCCAAGACCTGTATGGTCAGCAGTTCACCTTCATCGACGCCGTTCACGGCTTCGTGGCCACCGCCGCGCCCTTGATCCATGGCCGCAACTTGTTGGCCGAAGCCGATTGGGCCGCTTGGCAGGCCTGCTTTGAAAACACCGTGCTGCGCACCGCCACTTGGGAAGGCCAACAAGCCAACTGGCGCGCCCATCTCACACCACCGCCCACCAAGCCCCTGCTGATGCAGTACTGCCACGGTGCACCGGGCTTCGTGATCTGCCTAGCCGACTTGCCGGGCCATGCGCTGGACGATGCGCTCGTCGCAGCGGGTGAAGCGGTCTGGGCCGCCGGCCCGCTGAACAAGGGCTCAAACCTGTGCCACGGCACAGGTGGCAACGGCTATGCCTTTCTCAAGCTCTACCAACGCACAGGTGACTCTGTGTGGCTGCAACGCGCGCAATCCTTTGCTATGCACGGCATCGCGCAGAGCCAGGCGGATGCGAAGCAGTACGGCCAGATGCGGTATTCGCTGTGGACCGGCGACCCCGGTTTTGCTATCTACCTGTGGGACTGCCTGCGCGGCCGCGCCGACTTTCCCACTTTGGACGTGTTCTACGGCGCGGCCAGTACCTGATTGCACGCCGCATGTTGAAAGACGGGCTTTGCTGTGCGCTCGCTCACAGTAGCGGCTTGTATGTCAGGGAAAGTAACTGCCGGTGTCGGCTTTGGAGCGACCAGTTCGCAGACCGCATTACCCGCTAAGGGTCTATTGCTGTCCGACACTGACATTCACCGTTTTTTTCTTCGAGAACTAGAGCCGCGCCGCGTGCGATCCACGGGCGACAAAAAGCTTGTCACAGCGCGCCAGGCGCAGCTCGCGAAGTCGGAAGTCGGCATGATCCCGCTGGTCCTGGGCTGGGGCACCGGCCCAAGCGTTCGTTTGCCGATGGCGATTGCTGCAGCAGTTGGCGGCCCGATGGCCTCCACGCTGCTCAACCTGCTGGCGGCACCGCAGATGCTATCAAAATAACCATCCTCCGGCAAAGCCGGAGGTTTTCATAAATGTGAGCCGCTCAAAGCGGCTAAACAGGGACGCTTACGCGGCCCCTACTCTTTGAGCCACCGAAACGGTGGCAACTTATCTCCACAG
>NZ_QEII01000298.1 GCF_003347515.1 Rhodoferax ferrireducens
AGCCGCAGGTGGACGTGGCAACTGG
This sequence comes from Rhodoferax ferrireducens, assembly GCF_003347515.1. Taxonomy (GTDB): domain Bacteria; phylum Pseudomonadota; class Gammaproteobacteria; order Burkholderiales; family Burkholderiaceae_C; genus Rhodoferax. The sequence continues at coordinate 26 of NZ_QEII01000298.1, forward strand.
TGCGATCGTGGGGGCGGAAGCCTTGCTGCGCTGGCATGACCCCGTGCTGGGCCACGTACCTCCAACAAGGTTCATACCGGTGGCTGAAGCCACCGGTTTGATTTTGCCTTTGTCGGCCTGGGTGCTGGAGACAGCCTGCGCACAGATTGCGGCCTGGGCGCAGGCTGGCTCGCCTTTGCGGGTTGCCATCAATGTTTCGGCTCAGCAGTTTCGTCAGCGCGATCTGCCGGAGCAAGTGCGCGCAGCGCTGGCGCGCACCGGTGCGAAGGCCCAATGGCTGGACATTGAAATCACCGAAACAGCGGCGATGACGCAGCCCGAGCAGGCGCGCGAACAGCTCAATGCGCTGGTGGCCTTGGGCTGTCGCGTAGCCCTGGATGACTTTGGTACCGGCTATTCGTCACTCGCCTATCTCAAGGCCTTGCCGGTGAGCCAGCTCAAAATAGACAAAAGCTTCATGGACGGCATCCCGCATGACGCCAATGACGTTGCCATTTCCCGGGCCATCATTGCCTTGGCACAAAGTCTGGGACTAACGCTGGTGGCCGAGGGTGTGGAAACCGAGGCCCAGCTGGCCTTCTTGCGCCAGTTCGGTTGTGAGGTGTACCAGGGCTGGCTGTTTGCCAAAGCGATGACGGCGAAGGATCTGACTAAACTACTACAAGCCTGACTGACTCAGAGTGGGGATTCAAATGGGTTCTGTTGCAGAAAGCATAAACGACCATCCGTGCCAGGGAAGATCACCGTCGACAAGAGTGGCGCCAACACGAACTGGATTGCGCGGTGTTGGCAAGACCGTGCGCGCTTCTGAACGAAACCGAGCGGATGGCGAAAACTGCCGGTTGTCAAACGATCCTGATTGAAGCGCATGAGGTCTTGCCGGTGCTCCCTGGTATGGCTGGCGAATCGAAGTCCTACGCCGAGCGATTGTTTAAATTCCCAGACATTGGGGCGCTGTCCGAGCTCGATGCGACCAAGGCATTGCGCGACCCTGCACGTCATGTCGGGCTTGAATTTGAGGATGATGCATCGGATGGATAGCGCCGCGGTTGGACGCCCGTTGGCCACAGAAGCCGACGCTACGGGCCGATGAAGGCGGCGAGCCTCAATCCCGGGCTCGCAGGCGCTGCGCTGAGGCGCCAGCCGTGTGCCGAGGCGATTTCCTTGCAGATGGCCAGCCCAAGTCCGGCGCCGACGTGCTGACGGTCGCGGCCGCGCCAGAAGCGATCGAAGATGAACGGCAGATCCTCCGCAGGCACTCCGGGACCCTGGTCTGTGATGGAGAACCCTGTGGCGGTAACCTCCAGCGCGATGACCCCGCCTTCGGGGCTGTGCTGGATCGCGTTCTCCAGGAGGTTCTTCAGCAGCGTGAACAGCGCCCCCCGATCTGCGTGCCAGTGATTGACGTCGTCGGCTACGCGAACGGCCAGATACACGCCGCGGCGCTCCGCGACGCGTGCCATGAACTCAAACACATCCTGCACTGTCGGTCGGGGATCGTGCGCCTCAATGCGAAAGCTCTGCAGCTCACTCACCTCTGCCAACAATAACAGCTGTTGCACCTGACGAGCCATGAGGTCGACGTCTCGCAACACGGCTGTATGATGCCCGTCCTTGGGCCCGAGCTCGATCTGTGCACGGATCAATGCAAGCGGCGTTTTCAACTCATGCGCTGCATGCGCCAGAAACTCTTGCTGAGTTTGGTATCCCTGCTCCAGCCGGTCCAATGCCTGGTTGAAGGCCTGGACCAGCGGCCGAATCTCGCGGGGCTGGGCTTCAGAATCAAGACGCGTATGCAATGTGCGCGGCGTGATGCTGCTTGCGGCCTCGGACGCGACTCGCAGGGGTTCGAGTGCCATTCGGAGCGTTAAATGCGTGGCAATCAGGAAGATCACCAGAAAGAGTGCGCAGGTCGCCGCCAAGCCCTGCGTCAGCGCAGACAGACCCACCGAGCGGCGCATCTGAAGCACCAGCCGGTCGCTCACCGCAAGCTGCACGTACCAGCGCTTGCCACCATGCTCTATGGGGACAGTCGCCGCGTGCAGGTCGACACCATCTCGTACGAACGCGAACGCCTCGACGTGCGGGTTGAAGTTGCCTTCGTCGGGCGCCAACGGGAGCGCGCCAGAGTCCTTCGGATACGCCACGCCACCTTGTGCGTCAAGAATCCGCAGGATCACCTCCTTGCCCAGGCCCGTGAAGACCCAGCCTCCGATCTCGCGCTCGTCTACGCCGATGGGAGCACCGGTGTCATCAAACGCAATGTGCGTGGCCACCGCTTCGGTGTGGTCCTTGATCCCGCTTTGCAGCATGTGCTTGCTGAATGGATTCAGCAGCAGGACGACTGTGACCGTCACCATCACGGCGCTCACGAGCATGCCCGCGATGAAAGTCGCCAGCAGACGAGCGCGCAGGCTGGACGGCCGGAGCAGCTCAGCGAAGGACATAGCCATGGTTGCGGATGTTCGAGATCTGAAGTGTCGAGCCCACTGCCTGCAGCTTTCGCCGCAACCGGTGCAACGCGACATCTAGCGCGTTGGGCGTGACGGCTTCGGACAGACCCCACGCCGCAGCCTCCAATGCGCTCCTTCGTACCGGCTGCTCAGCGCGATGAATCAAGCAAAGCAGGATCTGCAACTCTGCCGGAGCCAACGAAACTGCGGAGTGTCCGCACCGAACGGTTCCCTCGTCAGGACGCACTTGAATGTCGCCGTGTCGCGGCTGCGCAGACCGCAGGTTGGCTGGCCGCCTCATGAGCGCCCGCACCCTGGCAACCAGTTCTTCCATGGGGAAGGGCTTGGTGAGATAGTCGTCCGCACCCGACTCCAGGCCGTCGACGCGGTCGTGCAAGGCGTCCCGCGCCGTCAGCATCAGACAAGGGATTCCGTTGCCGGCCGCTCTAAGACGCTTCACGAGTGAGAGGCCGTCACCGTCGGGTAGACCTCTGTCGATGACAACCGCCCCATAGTCGATCTCGCCAAGCGCGGCCCGGGCGGCCTCCACTCTGCCGAAGACATCGACCTCAATGCCTGCGGCTTGCAGGGAAATCCGGATCAGATCGGCCAGACGATCGTGGTCCTCGATCAGTGCAATGCGGTTCATGAATGTCGATTTTAGGACCGGTAGAGATAGCCAAGCGTCACCCGCGACGTGTTGTTTCTGCCAACGATCGGTCTTTTCTTGATTTCGTCTGGAAGCGCGGTGGCGCCCAGGTCCATGAACACCGTGTTGTGTTCGGTGAGTTGGTAGTCGGGCCGAAGGCCTGCTTCGGTCGCCATCGCGGCCGCGCCCACATAGGCCGGGCGGCCCGTCGAGACCTCGGACTCGCGTACGCCGAAGCAGTAGTCGACATACTTCGCGTCCATCCAATGCGCCTGAATGCGGGGCGTGATACCAAGGCTTTCCCACTGGAATCGCCGATCAATCTGCACTTGCAGTTTTTGCCCTTTGCTGTTCCCTGAGAGGTCAGCCACCCATTCAGCGCTCAGCTTCGCAACAGGTGTCTTCCAGTCGACACCCAACCCTTCCCAAAGGCTGCTCTTGCGCTGGTCCATCCCAGCCAGGTAGGGCGAGTCGTTGGCCTCGTAGCCCGAATCCTCGTACTTCACCTTGAGGCCAGGAGAGAGCTCTCGGGAAGGCGTCAATGCAAAGTCGCCCAGTCGCAGTTCTGCGGTGGTGCCGGCAATCCGCAGCCAGCGGCTCTGATAGGAGACGATCGGGACTACATGCGCATGGGAAATGAGCGGCGGCATCGTGGACTCCGGTTTGTTGAGGGAGTCGCATTGTCCGATGTCCCGACTTACCGAAGCCTTACCGGGTTGGGTTCGTCTGGTGAGTTCCCGCAGGTCTGCAAGGCCCGGTCAGGTTGCCTTCCGGACGCCGCCGGCAAGTCGCGACAGGCTGGTGCCTGGGAAAAAAGACTGCATCGCCGCCCGGTAAGTATTCAGCAAGTCGATTGGCATCACGATGCGGGCTCGTCACTGCGCAAGCAGCGACGCTCGTCATAGTCATTTACCTGAGGTGTCACATGTCTTTACCTGTTTTTTTGATCGCTGCTGCCAGAAAGCGATTCCGGCAAGGCCGCGCTAGCGCGCCCCTATTGAACGTGGCGAACTCCGGCTTTGCTAGGAAAAAGGGGCGAACGGGCCCGTTGCTGGACGCACTGCTCCTGTCCAGCGCCTTGACCGCGGGCTGTGCGACCGTCCAGAACCCCGACCCGCTGGAGTCGGTCAACAGGAAGGTCTTTGCCGTTAACGAAGGACTGGACAAGGTCGTGCTTAAGCCAGTGGCGACGGCCTACAAGGCGGTCGTGCCGGAGCCGGCACGCAACGGCGTTTCCAACTTCTTTTCCAATCTCGGAGACCCATGGTCAGGTGTTAACTTGATGCTCCAAGGTCAGATCAAGGACGGCCTCTCCGACGTCGCACGGTTTGCAACGAATAGCACAGTCGGCCTCCTCGGCGTCATGGACGTCGCCAGTGGATGGGGCATGCCACGTCATGGTGAAAGCTTCGGCGGGACGTTGGGTGCCTGGGGGGTCGGAAGCGGAGCCTATCTCATGCTTCCGCTGATGGGTCCGTCCGATATGCGAAACCTCTTGGCATTGCCGGTCAACAGCCTTGGAAGTCCTCTGTCGAATGTCGCGGACGTTCCAGTCCGCAACAGCCTGACAGTACTCAACATGGTTAACAAGCGCGGCAAGATGCTGGAGCCTGGCAGGCTTGTCGACGACATCGCGCTAGACAAATACGTCTTCGTAAGAGATGTATATCTTCAACGGAGCAAACGCGGCGGTGCAAACGGAGAATCCAACGAAGGATCCGTGGAAAACACCGGCACGGGCAGGGGCCGCGATGCGATGGGTTCGGCGGCGCCGTGAAGAAGACGTCCCAAAGGCGAGGCTGTACCTGCGACGGCTCCCGAACGGGATCGCCGCTACGACTTGCTCGACGTTGACTGTCGCGCCAACGAAAGTGCCACGAAGTCAACAAAGGCTCGGACACGCGCGGCGGAGGGTTCTGTCGGGCTCTGTCTGGATTGGTGTTGAAAGTTTGTCTGCACTAGAGAGACCGTTCAACCTTGCCGCTGGGGAAGCAAAGATTTCAACAGCTAATCCAGACATAGCCTTCTGTTGCAATAAGCGTAAACGACAACCCAGCCCACGCTTGATTTCCGTATGAGTTCGATCAACAGCGCCTTGCCCAAGGTACTCATTCGGTTCTACTACGCCCTGGAAGTCATGCTCACCTGCGTGCGCTGGTATGCGGCCTATCCGCTAGGCTTGCGCCACATTGAGGAGATGATGCAGGAACGCGGTGTTTTCGTCGATCATGTCACGCTTCATCGCTGGGCGATCAAGGTTCTGCCGGTTCTGGCCGTCATGTTCCGCCGGCGCAAACGACCTATTGGTCTGAGCTGGCGCATGGACGAGACCTACATCAAGATTTCAGGCCAGTGGAAATATCTCTATCGCGCCATCAACCTGCACGACGTGCAAGGGAAGATCACCATCGACAAGAGTGCCGCCAACACGGCCACCATTGAAAGCGTCAAGGCCGACGCCTGTGTCGACATCCTGAGGCGCCAGAACAAGTATCTCAACCACATCGTCGAACAGGCCCCCCGGGCCATCAAGCGGATCCCCCGAGCGATGCTGCGATTCAAGTCGTTCTGCGGCGCCGGGATCATCATTGCGGGAATCGAGACCATGCACATGATTCGCAAGGGACAGTTGGATTACCCCGCTGGCCAACCCGTGTCTGCTGCCACCCAGTTCCACAGCCTCGCGGTTTGATCACAAGTCGAACCGTCCAGCTACTTTCGTCTCGACTCCACTTTCGCAACAAAACCCGCTTTCCACCCATGACATTTAGCGGGATGGCTAACCACTAATGACCTTTCGTTCGTTACATGCTACATTAACAAATGACCGATTGTTCATTTGTGACACTTTATGGTGCTAGTTGCTCCCTTGACTGGTATTGTGTACAGGCAGATATGACCACTTCCCACCCCAAAGACATCCACCACTTCGCGGCGGTGACAGCAACCAAAGTGGTTCCCCTGCTGCCCTCGCGGTGGCTGCCCCCTCGCCCATGCACGGCCGACCGCGCATGAAGGGCATGCAGCACTGGCGAGTCCCGCCTGTCATTGCCATCGCCGTCCTGCTGAGCGGATGTGCCTTGCTGGCACCAACCCACGAGCGCCCCGCGCTGCCCGTGGCCGATCGCTACCCATATGCAATCGCCGAAGGCGTCACGGCACCCGCGCTGGACTGGAAGGACTACTTTTTCGATGAGCAACTGCGTGGGTTGATCGCGCTGGCGCTGGAGCACAACCGCGACCTGCGCACTGCCGTACTACAGGTTCAGGAGGCGCGGGCACTCCATGGTATCCAGCGTGCCGAGCGCCTGCCCGGCATCAGCCTGGGCGCAGATGCGACCCGGGGCAGGACGCCCGGTGACCTGAGCCTGAGCGGCGAGCCCTCGACCGGTGGCAGTTACCAGATCGGTCTCGGCGTCAATGCCTGGGAACTGGACTTCTGGGGCCGTGTGCGCAACCTGCAGCAGGCGGTATTGCAGGACTACCTCGCCACCGACCAGGCACGCCGCATCGTGCAACTGATGCTGGTCACCAATGTCGCCGACGGCTACTACCGGCTGCGCGAACTCGACGAGCGGATCGCGCTGGCCGACCGCATGATCGCCAGCCACGAAGAGACGCTGCGCATCTTCACCCGCCGCGTCGAGGTCGGCTCCACGTCCCGTCTCGATCTGATGCAGGTGCAGACGCTGCTGAGCCAAGCCCAATCGCTGGGGACGCAGCTCCACCAGGCCCGAGCCACGCAATCCCATGCGCTGACGCTGCTGGTCGGCGCGCCCTTCGATCTCAACCCCGCGCGAGGTTCGCTCGATGGCGCCGCACCCACACGCGCGCTCCAGCCCGGCCTGCCCTCTGATCTGCTGCTCCAGCGTCCGGACATCCTCGCCGCAGAACACCGGTTGCGGGCTGCGGAGGCCAACATCGGCGCGGCCCGCGCGGCGTTCTTCCCGCGAATCACGCTCACCGGCAGCGTCGGCACCGCCAGCGCGGAGCTGGACGGTTTGTTCGCCTCCGGTAGCCGCGCCTGGAGCTTCGCACCCAGCATTTCGCTGCCCATCTTCGATGGCGGGCGTCGCCGCGCCAGCCTGAACCTGGCCGAGGTGCGCCGCGACTTGACGGTGGCCCACTACGAGAGCACCGTGCAGACCGCATTCCGGGAGGTGTCCGACGCCCTGGCGTCCAGCCGGTGGCTGGCCCTGCAGGTCAGCATTCAGCAGAACTCGCTCGACGTTCAGACCGAGCGCGCGCGGCTGGCACGGCTGCGCTACGACAACGGCGCGGCGGCCTTCCTGGAAGTGCTGGACGCGCAGCGCGAACTGCTCACCGGCGAACAGCAGCTCACCCAGACCCGCCGCGCGCTGATCTCGGCGCACATCGATCTCTACGCCGCCCTGGGCGGAGGCGCGCAGTCGCTGACTGCGGGCACTCCGGCGCCAGTGGACGCCGCCAACTGAAGGCTATTCCCCCATGACACCAACCCGCACCACGTCCCGCAAGAAGACGCTTGCCCTCATCGCCGTCATCGCCGCCGTCGGTGTGCTCGCCTACATGGGCTGGACCCGGCTCAAGCCGTCCGGCCCCGGCGAGGGCTTCGTCAGCGGCAACGGCCGCATCGAGGCCACAGAGATCGACATCGCGACCAAGCTGTCCGGCCGGCTCGAGCAGCTCCTCGTGCGCGAGGGTGATTTCGTCACCGTCGGCCAGCCGCTGGCGCGGATGCAGCTGGACACGCTGCACGCCCAGCGCGACGAAGCCGATGCCAGTCGCCAGCAGGCCGAGCATGGTGTGGCCGCGGCCGAAGCGCAGGTGGCCTTGCGCGAGGCCGATCACGCGGCGGCGCAGGCTCTGATCGCCCTGCGTGCCGCCGAGCTTGACGCGGCGCAGCGCCGACTGACGCGCTCGCAGACCCTCTCGAAAGAAGGTGCGGCCTCGGTGCAGGAGCTGGATGACGACCGTGCCAAGGTGCGCGGTGCCGAGGCCGCGCTGAACGCCGCCCGCGCACAGGCCGCCGCAGCGCAGGCCGCAGTGAGAGCCGCGCAAGCGCAGATGGTCGGTGCCCGGTCCGGCGTCAAGGCCGCCACCGCCACGGAGGCGCGTGTGGAAGCCGACATCCGTGACAGCGAACTCACGGCGCCCCGCGACGGCCGCATCCAGTTCCGTGTTGCCCAAGCAGGCGAGGTGCTTGGCGCCGGTGGGCGCGTGCTCAATCTGCTCGACCTGTCGGATGTCTACATGACCTTCTTCGTGCCCGAGACCGTGGCCGGCCGCATCGCGCTGGGTAGCGAAGTGCGCATCGTGCTCGACGCCAGTCTCGGCACAGTTGTACCCGCCAGCGTCTCCTTCGTGGCCAGCCAGGCACAGTTCACGCCCAAGACCGTGGAGACCGCCAGCGAGCGGACCAAGCTGATGTTCCGCGTGCGCGCGCAGATCGCGCCCGAACTGCTGCGCCGCAACCTGGAGCAGGTCAAGACCGGCGTGCCGGGCGTGGCGTGGATCAAGCTCGACCCAAATGCGGCCTGGCCCGCGTCGCTGTCGGCAAAGGTGGCCGAGTAAGCCATGTCCACCTCTCGCGCGTCACCCGTCGTCCGCCTCCAGGGCGTACGGCTGCATTACGGCAAAGTCGAAGCGCTGGCCGGCATCGACCTGGAGGTGCCGGCCGGGGGCATGATCGGCCTGATCGGTCCGGACGGCGTGGGCAAGTCCAGCCTGCTGTCGCTGGTCTCCGGCGCCCGCGCCGTGCAGGGCGGCACGGTTGAGACGCTCGGCGGCGACATGCGCGATCGCCTCCACCGCGAGTCTGTGTGCACGCGCATCGCCTACATGCCGCAGGGCCTGGGCAAGAACCTGTATCCGACGCTGTCGGTGGAGGAGAACCTGCAGTTCTTCGCGCGGCTGTTCGGCCACGACGCGGCTGAGCGTCGGCGGCGCATCGACGAGCTGACCCGTTCCACCGGCCTGCATCCGTTCCTCGACCGGCCGGCCGGCAAGCTGTCCGGCGGCATGAAGCAAAAGCTCGGCCTGTGCTGCTCGCTGATCCACGACCCGGACCTGCTGATCCTCGACGAGCCGACCACCGGTGTCGATCCGCTGGCACGCTCTCAGTTCTGGGACCTGATCGCGCGCATCCGCCGCCAACGCCCGGGCATGAGCGTGATCGTCGCCACCGCATACATGGACGAAGCACAGCGCTTCGACTGGCTGGTGGCAATGGACGACGGAAAGGTGCTCGACACCGGAACTCCGCAGGAGTTGCTGCAGCGCACTGGCAGCGATTCGCTGGAGACCGCCTTCATCCAACTGCTGCCCGAGGACAAGAAGCGCGGCTACGCGCCGGTGGTGATTCCACCGCTCGACGCCCACGAGGACGACATCGCGATCGAGGCGCGTGACCTGACCATGCGCTTCGGCGACTTCGTCGCGGTGGAACACGTCTCCTTCCGGATCCGCCGCGGCGAGATCTTCGGCTTCCTCGGCTCCAACGGCTGCGGCAAGTCGACCACGATGAAGATGCTGACCGGCCTGCTACCGGCCAGCGAGGGCCAGTCCTGGTTGTTCGGCCACGAAGTTGCCCCGAAGGACCTGGATACCCGTCGGCGCGTGGGTTACATGTCGCAGGCGTTCTCGCTCTACGGCGAATTGACCGTGCGCCAGAACCTGGAGCTGCACGCGCGCCTGTTTCACGTGCCTGAGGCGGAGATTCCTGCGCGCACGCGCGAGATGATCGAGCGCTTCGAGCTGCAGGCCTCGGAGGATGCGCTGCCAGACAGTCTGCCGCTCGGCATGCGCCAGCGCCTGTCCCTGGCAGTGGCGATGGTGCACAAGCCCGAGCTGCTGATCCTGGATGAGCCGACCTCGGGCGTGGACCCGATCGCGCGCGACAACTTCTGGCGCCTGCTGATCGAATTGTCGCGGCGCGACCGCGTCACAATCTTCATCTCCACCCATTTTATGAACGAGGCTGAGCGCTGCGACCGCATGTCGATGATGCATGCGGGCAAGGTCCTGGACAGCGACGCACCGGCGGCGCTGGTAACAAAGCGCGGCGCGAAATCGCTAGAAGACGCCTTCATCGGCTACCTCATCGAGGCAGGTGGAGACACGCCTGAACCGGACAAGGATCCGGAGGCGATGCCGCCGGTACAGGCAGAGACCGCAGTGAGCGCCCATGCCTCGCAGGGTCAGCGCGCCGGTTTCAGCCTGCAGCGCATGCTCAGCTACCTGTGGCGCGAGACGCTGGAGCTGCAACGCGATCGCGTGCGCGCCACGCTCGCGTTGGGCGGTTCGTTGATCCTGCTGATTGTGATCGGCTTCGGCGTCAGCAACGACGTCAACAACCTGCGCTACGCCGTGCTTGACCGTGACCAGACCACGCTCAGCCGCAATTACACGCTGGAGCTGTCCGGTTCGCGCTATTTCACAGAACGGGCACCACTCACTGACTACGCGGAGATCGACCGGCGCATGCGCAGCGGCGAGCTGGCACTGGCCATCGAGATCCCTCCCGGCTTCGCGCACGACGTGCAGCGCGGAAAATCGGTCGCCATCGGTGCCTGGTTCGACGGTGCCATGCCCCAGCGCGCCGAAACCGTACAGGGCTATATCCGCGGCATGCACCAGCACTGGCTGGCCGACCAGGCACGCATGCAGGCCAGTTCTACGGCTCGCGCAGGCGAGATTTCCGTGCAAAGCCGCTACCGCTACAACCCCGACGTCAAGAGTCTGCCGGCCATGGTGCCCGCCGTGATCCCAATGTTGCTGCTGATGCTGCCAGCCATGCTTACGGCGCTGGCGGTGGTGCGTGAGAAGGAAGTCGGCTCGATCATCAACCTCTACGTCACGCCAGTCACCCGCACTGAGTTCCTGCTCGGCAAGCAGCTGCCCTACGTGGGCCTGGCGATGATCAACTTCGCGCTGATGCTGTTGCTGACCGTGACCATCTTCGGCGTGCCCGTCACCGGCAGCGTGCTGGCGCTGACACTGGCGATGCTGATCTACTGCATCTGCGCCACCGGCATGGGGTTGCTTGCCTCGGCCGTGACCAAGAGCCAGATCGCCGCCATGCTTATCGCCATGGTCGGTACCATCATTCCGGCCACCAAGTTCTGCGGCATGACCGATCCGGTGTCCTCACTGGACGGCGTGGGCCGGATGATCGGCGAGATCCACCCGGTCAACTACATGTTCACCATCAGCCGGGGTGCCTTCAACAAGGCGCTGGCCTTTGGCGATCTGCTGCCGTCGATGTGGCCAATGCTGCTGGCGGTGCCGGTCATCCTCGGCACCGCGATCGCGCTGCTGAAGAAACAGGAGCGTTGACATGCGGATGCTGGCAAACATCTATAGGTTAGGCATCAAGGAACTCTGGAGCCTGCGGCGCGACACGATGATGCTGGCGCTGATCGTGTTCACCTTCACGCTCTCGGTGTACTCCTCGGCGTCCTCCAGCCCACCGACGCTGAACAACGCGCCGATCGCCATCGTGGACGAGGACCACTCGCAGTTGTCGCAGCGGATCGCCTCGGCCTTCTACCCCCCTAAGTTCAAGTCGCCGGCGTTGATCACGCATGCGGAGGTGGACGAGGGCATGGACAAGGGAGCCTACACCTTCGTGCTGAACATCCCTGTCAATTTCCAGCGCGACGTGCTGGCCGGACGCAGCGCCGAAATCCAGCTCAACACCGATGCCACGCGCATGAGCCAGGCTTTCCTCGGCAGCGGCTACATCCAGCAGATGGTGATGGGCGAGATCAGCGAATTCGTCAACCGTTACCGCGGACAGGTCGTGCCCGCCATCGATCTGGAGCAGCGCGCTCTGTTCAACCCGTCGCTCGACAAGTCCTGGTTCGACAGCCTGTCGCAGATCGTCAACCAGATCACGATGATCTCGATCATCCTGACGGGCGCGGCGCTCATCCGCGAGCGCGAGCATGGCACCATTGAGCATCTACTGGTAATGCCGGTCACGCCCATCGAGATCATGCTGGCCAAGATCTGGTCCATGGGATTGGTAGTCCTGCTGGCCTCGATCCTGTCGCTGAACCTCGTCGTACGCGGCCTGCTTAACGTCCCGGTGCAGGGCTCGCTAACACTGTTCTTCACCGGTGCCGCGCTGCACCTGTTCGCCACCACTTCGATGGGCATCTTCATGGCGACCGTGGCGCGCAACATGCCTCAGTTCGGCATGCTCGTCGTGCTGACGCTGCTTCCGCTGCAAATGCTGTCCGGCGGCAACTCACCGCGCGAGAGCATGCCCCAGCTGCTGCAGAACATCATGCTGGTCGCGCCCACCACGCACTTCGTCGAGCTAGGACAGTCCGTGCTGTTCCGTGGCGCCGGCATCGAAGTGGTGTGGGTGCAGCTGCTGGCCTTGGCGTTGATCGGCACCGCACTGTTCTCACTGTCGCTGATGCGCTTTCGCAGGACCATCAGCCAGATGGCTTGAAGCGGTGTGGCCCAGATCGCTCCAGTTGGCAGTTTGTCGCACGCCCAATCCATTCCAGTTCTCAGGAGGATACCCACATGCTAGGCACCGACGCTTGACCGCGAGTGGTTATCCACCGCCGATCGCGAGGCTTGCCACGCGCGTATTTGGACAGAACTGCATCGTTGGGATCGAGGGCCCAAGCCTACTGAAAAATCAATAGCCTGTCACGAGCCGCATTCAAGTCCGAAAGAATCGCAGCAAATTCTCGGCCAGTAGGACTGGTTGTTCTTCTGGGATGTAATGCCCCGAGCGCGGTATCAACACGGCGTCTGCTGCGCCACGTCGCGAACCGAATTCATCCAATCCTCCCCATAGGCGTGGGCTGCCGCAATGGTTTGAGTAGGTAGGTGTCAATTCCTCTGCATTGGGGCCGTTCAGCGGCCGCATTCACGACCTTGTTTACGACTTTACAAATTGGCATCTGAAAATCGCCTGCCCGCAAACCCGCATGGATGCTAGAGCCGTGTTTACGACTTTAATAACTTGTTTACGACTTTAATTGCTCGGAATACCACGCATCGCGTCGGCCCCACCCTACTCCACCGTCACACTTTTCGCCAAATTACGGGGTTTATCGACATCAGTCCCCTTCGCACAAGCGGTGTGATACGCCAGCAATTGCAGAGGCACCACATGCAGAAGCGGCGACAGCTCGCCGTAGTGCTCGGGCATGCGGATGACGTGCAGGCCTTCGCCCGACTCGATGCGGGTGTCGGCGTCGGCCAGCACATACAGCACGCCGCCGCGCGCCCGCACCTCGTGCATATTGCTCTTCAGCTTTTCCAGCAGCGCGTCGTTGGGCGCCACGGTCACGACCGGCATGGCGCTGGTCACCAGCGCCAGCGGGCCGTGTTTGAGTTCCCCAGCCGGATAGGCCTCAGCGTGGATGTAGCTGATTTCCTTGAGCTTGAGTGCGCCTTCCATCGCAATCGGGTAGTGCAAACCGCGGCCCAGAAATAGCGCGTTCTCCTTTTTGGCGAAGTCTTCAGACCAGGCAATCACCTGCGGCTCCAGCGCCAGCACCGCTTGCAAGGCGGTCGGCAGGTGCCGCAGGGCTTTGAGGTGGCGCGCCTCTTCAGCCTCGCTGAGGCGCCCCTTGGCTTGCATCAGCGCCAGCGTCAGCAGGAACAGGCCGGCCAACTGCGCGGTAAAGGCCTTGGTGGAGGCCACACCGATCTCGATGCCGGCGCGGGTGATGTAGGCCAACTCGCATTCACGCACCATGGCGCTGCTGGCCACGTTGCAAATGGTCAGGGTGTGGGTCATGCCCAGGCTTTGCGCATGGCGCAGTGCCGCCAGCGTGTCGGCCGTCTCGCCGGATTGGGTGATAGTGACCACCAGGGTGCGGGGATTGGGAACCGAATCCCGGTAGCGGTATTCGCTGGCCACCTCTACCTGGGTGGGGATTTTGGCAATGCTCTCCAGCCAGTATTTGGCGGTGCAACCGCTGTAGTAGCTGGTGCCGCAGGCCAGTATCAGGACCGAGTCAATGTCCTTGAACACTCGTGCTGCGCTGACGCTGCCATCAAACAGCTCGGGCACGATGCTGTCAATACCTTCCAGCGTGTCGGCAATGGCGCGCGGTTGCTCAAAAATCTCCTTTTGCATGTAATGGCGGTAAGGACCCAACTCCGCCGCGCCGCTGTGCGCCATCACGGTTTTAACCGGCCGTTCAGCGGATGCAACGGCTTTGTGGTTCTTATCCACCAGCCAGTATTTGCCCAGCTGAATGTCCACCACGTCGCCTTCTTCGAGGTACACAATTTGGTCGGTCACACCGGCCAGGGCCATGGCATCGCTGGCCAGAAAATGCTCTTGCCCATCTTTGCCCACGCCCAAAATCAGGGGCGAACCCGCCCGTGCGCCGATCAGGCGATGTGGCTCGTCTTTGCAGAACACGGCAATGGCGTATGCCCCGTGCAGCTGCTTGATCGCGGCCTTGACCGCTTCGAACAAGTCGCCGTCGTACAGGTTGTCGATCAGGTGGGCGATCACTTCCGTATCGGTTTGGCTCTGGAACACATAGCCCTTGGCCTGGAGCATGGCCCGCAGCTCATCGTGGTTTTCAATGATGCCGTTGTGCACCAGCGCCACGCGGCCGGCCCGGGTAGCGGCGTCCGCCCCCGTGCCGTTGCTGAAATGGGGGTGTGCGTTGCAGACCACCGGCGCACCGTGCGTGGCCCAGCGTGTATGGGCAATACCGGTCATGCCTTCGAGCTTGCTGGCGTTTACTTGTTCCGCCAGTTCCGCCACGCGGGAGGTACTGCGGGCTCGCTGCAAACCGTTGGCATACACCGCCACACCGCAGGAGTCATAACCACGGTATTCAAGACGCGCCAGACCCTGCACCAAGATGGGAACGATATTGCGAGTAGAAACCGCACCGACAATGCCACACATAGACTGCTCCTGAAATTAATGGCGCAATGGTAGAAGCATGAGCAAGAAATATGCAGTTGAATTTCGACTATATTTGGATTTATATTTCATAAGTAATTAAATAGTAATATTTATTTCAAAAATTAAATAAAAAAGAAATAATTAACTAAACTCACAGAAAATAGCCAACCGCTGGTGCGGCAAGTAAAACTACCTAGGTTCTAACCCGCTAACGCAGCACAGGACCGCCCCTTACCATGCAATTTCGTGTTGCGGGCTTGTTGTCCCGTCAATTCAGACTGTGTAGCGGGAGACCAATTTGTCAGCGGAGTTCATTCTTGAAACGCGTGGTTTGACCAAGGAATTCAAGGGATTCGTGGCCGTTAACCAAGTGAACCTGAAGGTTAAGCGCGGACACATTCATGCGCTGATTGGCCCCAACGGCGCAGGCAAAACCACCTTCTTCAACCTGCTGACCAAATTTCTGCACCCGACCGCCGGCACCATCACCTTCAACGACATCGACATCACCTCTGAGCAGCCCGCGCAAACGGCACGGCGCGGCATCGTCCGCTCCTTCCAGATCTCGGCGGTGTTTCCGCATATGTCGGTACTGGAGAACGTTCGCGCTGCGCTGCAGCGCAATCTGGGCACCTCGTTCCATTTCTGGAAAGCCGAACGCACCCTGACTCACTTGCACGAGCGCGTCCATGCGTTGCTGACTGAGGTTGATCTGCAGGACTTTGCCCACGAGTTGGCCGTCAACCTGCCCTATGGCCGCAAACGCGCCCTGGAACTGGCCACGACCCTGGCGCTGGAGCCCGAGCTGATGCTGCTGGACGAACCCACCCAGGGCATGGGCCACGAAGACGTGGACCGCGTCACGCAGTTGATCAAAAAAGTCTCTGCCGGTCGCACCATTTTGATGGTGGAACACAACATGAATGTGGTGTCGTCGATTGCCGACCGCATCACGGTGCTGCAGCGCGGCGCCATCATTGCGGACGGCCCGTATGCAGACGTTTCCAAAAATCCGCTGGTGATTGAAGCCTATATGGGTACCGTCAACACCGAACTGCAGGGCGCTCATTGATGAAAAAGGAGTTGCTGCGCATCGAAGACCTGCACGCCTGGTATGGCGAGTCACACATCCTGCATGGCGTGAACCTCACGGTGAACGAAGGTGAAGTTGTCACCCTGCTGGGGCGCAACGGCGCCGGGCGCACCACCACCATGCGCGCCATCGTCGGCCTGACCGGCTCGCGCAAAGGCTCCATCAAGATCAATGGCGTCGAGACCATCAAAATGGCGCCGCACAAGGTGGCCCATCTTGGCGTTGGCTATTGCCCGGAAGAGCGCGGCATTTTTGCCAGCCTGACGGCCGAAGAAAACCTGATGCTGCCACCCAGCCTGGCACCCGGCGGCATGAGCGTTGAAGAAATTTACGGCATGTTTCCCAACCTGCAGGAGCGCGCAACCAGCCCCGGCACCCGCCTCTCAGGTGGCGAGCAGCAGATGCTGGCGGTGGCGCGCATTTTGCGCACCGGCGCGCGCCTGCTTCTGCTCGATGAAATCTCGGAAGGCCTGGCGCCGGTGATTGTGCAAAAGCTGGCCGAGATGATTCTCACGCTCAAGGCCAAGGGCTACACCATCGTGCTGGTGGAACAAAACTTCCGCTTTGCCGCGCCGCTGGCCGACCGTTTTTACGTGATGGAGCACGGCGCCATCGTCAAACAGTTTGAACAAGCCGAACTGGCCCAGAACATGGGCATGCTGCAGGAATTCCTGGGCGTTTGACAACACATGCCTGGCCCGCCGATCATCCCGATTTTTCACCCCGCGCTTCGACCCTCAACTCATCAGGAAACACCATGAAACTTAACACCCTCGTTGCCGCTTTGGCCCTTGGATTTGGCGCTGGCGCTTTCGCCCAGAACACCGGCCCGGTGAAGATCGGTTTCATCACCGACATGTCCAGCCTGTATGCCGACATCGACGGCCCGGCCGGCGGTGAAATGATCAAATGGGCGGCGCAGGATTTCGGCGGCAAGGTCCTGAACCGCCCGATTGAAGTGCTGACCGCCGATCACCAGAACAAGGCTGACGTGGCCAGCTCCAAAGCCCGTGAGTGGATCGACAAGGACGGACTTTCAATGTTGATGGGTGGCACCAACTCCGGCACCGCGCTGGCCATGGCCAAGGTCGCAGAAGAAAAGAAACGCCCTTTCATCGTGATCGGCGCGGGCTCGGCCCGTCTGACCAATGAAGCCTGCTCGCCCTACACCGTTCACTACGCCTACGACACAGTGTCCCTGGCCAAAGTGGCAGGCTCAGCGCTGGTCAAGGCCGGCGCCAAGAACTGGTTCTTTCTGACCGCGGACTACGCCTTCGGCCACTCGCTCGAAGGCGATGCGGCAACGGTCGTCAAGGCGAACGGCGGTACCGTGGCGGGGACGGTGCGCCACCCGCTGAATGCTTCCGACTTCTCGTCCTTCCTGCTGCAGGCGCAGAGCTCCAAGGCTCAGATTCTAGGCTTGGCCAATGCCGGCGGTGACTTCACCAACGCGATGAAGGCCGCCAAGGAATTTGGTATCAACAAGACCATGAAGGTAGCCGGCCTGCTAGTGTTTATCAACGACGTGCACAGCCTGGGCCTGGCCAACACCGAAGGCCTGCAACTGGCCGACAGCTGGTACTGGAACCAGGACGACGCTTCACGCAAGTTTGCCAAACGCTTTTTTGACAAATACAAACGTATGCCCTCCAGCCTGCAAGCCGCAGATTACTCGGCCGCCTCAAACTACCTGAAAGCCGTACAGACCGCCGGCACAACGGACGCCGACAAGGTCATGTCCACGCTGAAGGGCATGAAGATCGACGACTTCTACAACAAGGGCCAGATCCGCCCGGACGGCCGCATGATCCACGACATGTACCTGTTCCAGGTCAAGTCGGCCAAGGAGTCCACCACGCCATGGGACTACTACAAAATGATTGCCAAGGTCCCCGGCGAGCAGGCCTTCACCACAGTGGCGGAATCCAAATGCGCGCTGAACAAAAAATAAGCTGACTCTCGGGACGGCTGGCCGCCGGTGCGGCCGGCCGTTTTTTCGCCTCACATGGCATGAACTGGCGGGACTTCATGGAAATCTTCGGCATTCCGCATCAAGCATTTCTGGGCCAGCTCTTGTTGGGCCTGGTCAATGGCGCGTTTTACGCCATGCTCAGTCTCGGACTGGCGGTCATCTTTGGCCTGCTGGGCATTGTCAATTTTGCGCATGGCGCCCTCTATATGCTGGGCGCGTTTGCGGCCTGGATCATGCTCGACAAGTTCGGCATCAATTACTGGTTTGCGCTGGTGCTGGCACCTTTGAGCGTGGGCCTGCTGGGCGTGGTGATTGAGCGGCTTTTTCTAAAACGCCTGTACAAGCTCGACCCGTTGTATGGCTTGCTGCTGACCTTTGGCCTGGCGCTGATCGCCGAGGGCGTTTTCCGCGAACTCTATGGCGTATCGGGCCAGAATTACAACGTGCCCGAACTGCTGTCCGGCGCCACCAATCTGGGCTTCATGGTGCTGCCGAACTACCGCGCCTGGGTGGTGCTGGTGTCGCTGACCGTGTGCATGGGTACCTGGTACCTGATTGAGCGCACCCGGCTCGGCGCTTACCTGCGCGCCGGCACCGAAAACGCCGCGCTGGTGCAGGCCTTTGGCATCAACGTGCCCTTGATGGTGACGCTGACCTATGGCGCTGGTGCCGCCCTGGCCGGGCTCGCCGGTGTGCTGGCCGCACCCATCATCCAGGTCAATCCGCTGATGGGCTCGAACCTGATCATCGTGGTGTTTGCGGTGGTGGTGATCGGCGGCATGGGCTCCATCATGGGCTCGATCCTGACCGGCCTCGGCCTGGGCATCGTCGAAGGGCTGACGCGGGTGTTCTACCCGGAAGCGTCCAGCATTGTGGTGTTTGTCGTCATGGTCATTGTGCTGATGATCCGGCCGGCCGGCCTGTTTGGCAAGGAGGCCTGAACCATGAACAAAGCCAATAAACTGATTGCGGTGACATATTTCGTACTGCTGGTGCTGGCGCTGCTGGCGCCCATGCTCGGGCTCTACCCAGTGTTTGTGATGAAGCTGCTGTGCTTCGCCATTTTTGCCAGCGCCTTCAACTTGCTGCTGGGTTTTACCGGCCTGCTGTCGTTCGGCCATGCGGCATTTTTCGGCTCCGCCGCTTACATCACCGGCTACGTCATCAAGTCGCAGAACTTCACGCCCGAACTGGGCCTGTTGGCCGGCGTCATCGGCTCCGGCCTGATCGGGCTGGTGGTCGGCGCCGTGGCGATCCGGCGCCAGGGCATTTATTTCGCCATGATCACGCTGGCCATTGCGCAGATGGTGTTCTTTGTTTGTCTGCAGGCGCCGTTCACCGGCGGTGAAGACGGCCTGCAGGGCGTGCCGCGCGGTGCGCTGTTTGGCCTGCTGCCGCTGGCCTCGGACACTGCCATGTATTACCTGGTGCTAGCGGTGTTCATGGCGTGTTTCCTGTTCATCTCGCGCATCGTGCATTCGCCGTTTGGCCAGGTGCTCAAGATGATCCGTGAAAACGAACCGCGCGCGATTTCGCTGGGCTACCAGGTGGACCGCTACAAACTGCTGGCCTTTGTGCTGTCAGCCGCGCTGGCCGGCCTGGCCGGCTCACTTAAAACACTGGTGATGGGTTTTGCCACCTTGTCCGATGTGCACTGGTCCATGTCGGGCGAAGTGATCTTGATGACGCTGCTGGGCGGTGTCGGCACCTTCTTCGGCCCGGTACTGGGCGCCGGCATTGTGATCTCGCTGCAAAACCTGCTCGCTGACAAGGTCGGCTCGTGGGTAACGGTGATCATTGGCGCGATTTTTGTGCTGTGCGTACTGGCTTTCCGCAAAGGCGTGGTTGGCGAGCTCCAGGCTTTCCTGGAGCGTCGGCGGCGTGTCGCCGTCAAATAACTAAAATATTCCATATTTCGTCAAAGTATGGAACAAATAACCCCGGACGCCACCGACCTTCAGTTGCTGGAGCGGCTGCAAAATGACGCGTCACTCAGCAACCAGACCCTGGCAGCTCTGGTTCACATATCACCCCCGACTTGTCTGCGTCGCGTCAAACGCTTGCGCGATGCCGGCCTGATTGAACGTGAAATTGCCGTGCTCAGTGTGGACAGATTGAGCCTGATGACGGGTCACGGCCTGTGCGCGATCGTCGAGATCACGCTGGACCGACAGGACAACGATGCACTGGAAGCCTTCGAGAAGCGCGTGGCCGATGACGACGCCGTGCAGCAGTGTTATCGCGTATCCCCCGGCCCGGACTTTTGCCTGGTGGTGCATGCGGCGCATATGCCTGACTACCTGGCGCTGGCGCAACGGCTGTTCACCAGCGACGCCAACGTGCGCAACGTCAAAACCTTCTTCAGCGTCAAGCGCAGCAAATTCGGGGCACGGGTGCCGTTGCCACTTTGACAATGGCCTGGATTGCCGCGCTACGCTCGCAATGACGAACTTGTGGAGCGCTATTAAGCCATTGGCAATGTGACGCTGACACTGCAGCCCGCATCCGGTATGCCCTTGGCCCAAACCATGCCCCCGTGACGTTCCACGATTTTCCGCGTCAGAGCCAAGCCCATGCCGAGGCCTTCAAATTCGCGAGCCCCGTGCAGGCGCTGAAACGCATGGAAGAGTTTGTCGGTGTATTGCGGGTTGAACCCGGCACCGTTGTCCGCCACGGTCAGGGCGCACTGGCCGTTATCCGTCGATTGCCAACTCACATGGATTTCGGCCACGGCGCGGGCGGCGGTGAACTTCACGGCGTTGGACAGCAGATGCGTCAACACTTGCCGCAACAGCGCCGCATCACACCGCAGTGCCGGCAAATCAGGCGCGATCTGCCATTCAATGGTTCGCGCTGCCAGCGCAGGGGCTAGAGCCGTACAGGTGTCGTCGACCAACTGCGCAACATCCACCGTGGACAGCTGCAGCTCCACCCGGGTCAGTCGCGCCAGCTCCATCAGGCCATCAATCTGCCGTCCCATCTGCCGCGCCGCCTGACTCACCGTGTCCAGGTGCGCCGCAACGGCAACCGGGGTTTGCTCGCCCAGGTCTTCCTTGATGATGTGCACATAGGCATTCACGTGGCGCAGCGAGGCCCGCAGGTCGTGCGAGACGGAATGCGTGAAGTCTTCCAGCTCCGCCCTGGCCTGACCCAGCTCGCGCCGCAGCTGCTCGTTCTCCAGCAGCAAGGCCTGGGGCGTGTCCGTCATTTGGCAGGCCGCTTCCAGTTGGGAATGCTCAGCTGTCGGCCACGCGCCACGCTCAAGGCCCCCGGCAGCGTGTCTTTGGTGATGGTCGAGCCGCCGCCCACGGTGCCGCCCGCGCCAATCGTGAGCGGTGCCACCAGCACGCAGTTGCTGCCAATATGCACATCGGCTTCAATCACCGTGCGGTGTTTGAAAGCCCCGTCGTAATTGGCGGTGATGCTGCCAGCGCCGTAGTTGACACGTTCGCCCACTGTGGCGTCGCCCAGATAGGCCAGGTGGTTGGCCTTGGCACCTTTGGCCAGTGTTGAATTCTTGACCTCGACAAAGTTGCCGATATGCACCTCGGCGCCCAGCCTGGCACCCGGTCGCAAGCGCGCAAACGGGCCGATCAGCGCCCCGGCACCGACTTCAATCGCATCCTTGCTACCGGGCTTGCCACCTTCGATATGGGTGAAGGGATGAATCACCGCGCCGGCCGCAATCGTGGCATTGGCAATCACGCAATTGGCGCCGATCTTCACGCCCTCGCCCAGGCTCACCTGACCCTCAAAAACACAGTTCACGTCGATCGACACGTCTTGCGCGCACAGCAGTTCACCGCGCACGTCCAGCCGCGCCGGGTCGGCCAGGCGCACGCCCTGCTCCATCAACTGCAAGGCGACACGCTTCTGGAACGCCCGCTCCAGTTCCGCGAGCTGCACCGGGCTGTTGACGCCGGCCACCTGCACCGCATCCGCAATCTTGTGCGCCACCACGGGCACGCCATCGGCCACGGCAAACTTCACGATGTCGGTCAGGTAGTACTCGCCTTGCACGTTCTGGTTGTCCAGACGTGCCAGCCACTTTTTCAAATGCGCCGCCGGCAAGGCCATGATGCCGCTGTAGACCTCGGTAATGGCGCGCTGCCCGGCACTGGCATCCTTGTGCTCGACGATGGCCTGCACCACCTCGCCGTGGCGAACAACGCGGCCGTAGCCGGTGGGGTCGGCCAGGTCAATCGTCAACAGGGCGAGGTGCTTGCCGGCGCAGGCCGCAATCAACTGCTGCAAGGTGTCCGTCTGCGTCAAGGGCACGTCACCCGAGAGCACGACAACAATGCCGTCATCGCGCAACACGGGCGCCGCTTGCTGCACCGCATGGCCCGTGCCGAGTTGCGGCTCCTGGCGTACGAAATTTATAGAAAATCCGGCGCTAGACCCCGTGGAATGTGCGGTAGCCGCTTCTACTTCGATAGCGCCATGGCCGGTGATCACGACCACTTGACGAGCCGACAAGTCGGCTGCCGTGTCCACCACATGCTGCAGCAAGGCACGACCCGCCAAAAGGTGCAACACTTTGGGCAGCTTGCTTTTCATGCGTGTGCCTTTGCCCGCCGCCATGATGACGACATCCACGGCGCCTGGCGTTTTGTTGTTTTCTGAAATGTTTGTCATGACTGTTTTTAATCGCCCGCCAAATCGGGTTTTTCAAGGTCTTCACATTATCGGCTCGCTGCTGGGCCTGTTTTTGGCCCTGTTGCTATCCGGCTGCAGCGCGGTGAAACTGGGCTACAACAACGCGCCCGAATTGGGATACTGGTGGTTGGACAGCTATCTGGATTTCAATGACCGGCAGTCGGTCCAGGTGCGCGCCGACCTCGCCGCGCTGCAGGCGTGGCACCGCCAAACCGAACTCCCGCTGTATGTCAGCACACTCCAGCAGTTGCAGCGGATGGCACCCTCAGACGTGACACCGGCACAGGTTTGCGAGGTATCGGCCGGGTTCAGGTCCCGTTTTCAAGCCCTGCTCGATCAGGCCGAGCCGGCCCTCTCAACCCTGGCGTCGACGCTCCACGCCGAACAGCTTGATCATCTGGCTCGCCAGTTTGACAAGCGCAACCAGAAATGGCGCGCCGAGTGGATCGACGCCAGCCCCACTGAGCGCAGCGCCCAGCGCGTCAAGCGGCGGGCTGACCGGGCCGAAATGTTCTACGGACCGCTGGAAGAGCCACAACGGGCCGTGGTTCGTGACAGCACAGCCGTGAGCGCATTCGACGCCCGTTTGAATGACCGGGAAGCCGTGCGCCGCCAGCAGGACACGCTGCAAACGCTGCGCCAAATCCAGACCAACACACTCACCGGCGCGCAGATCAGAACGGCAGTGCACGCCCTGCTGGCGCGCGCCACGGATTCTCCCGATGCGGCCTACCAAACCTACATGGAAAAAACAGGCCAGGAAAACTGCCTGACCATGGCCAAGCTGCACAATAGCACCACGCCGGCCCAGCGGCTCAAGGTCATGGAAACCTTGAAAGCCTACGAGACCGATGCACTGGCGCTGATGGTGCCCTGAGCCGCGCCACGCCCCACGGCCAACCGTTTGAAATACAAGGATTCCTGCATGGCTGCTCCGCCCAATGAATTTGCCCAGTACTGCTGCGACCTGTTGAGCGAGGTCGGCCCCTGCGTGGCACGCCGCATGTTTGGCGGCTATGGCATCAGCACGGACGGTTTGACCCTGGCCATTCTGGCCGACCTGGGGACTGGCGAGAAACTGTGGCTGAAGGCCGACGACATGTCCCGCCCTCTTTTCGAGTCCGCCGGCTGCGAACGTTTTGCCTACCTGGCCAAGGGCAAGTCCATGAGCATGAACTACTACAGTGCGCCGGACGAGGCCATGGAATCCCCGGCGCTGATGGCACCTTGGGGCCGACTGGCGCTGGAGGCGGCTTTGAAAGCGCGCCAATCCAAACCAGCCGGCAGGCCCAAACCAAAGACCCCATCAAAAACCAAGACCAGGGTCAAGGCTGGTTAGTCTCCAGCTTCGGCAAAACACGACCGCGCCCGGCCGCCAGATAGTCGCTGTAGCAGGCCAGTCCCGTGACCAGTCGCCCCAGCGCATGGCCAGCCATCAACAAAGAGCGGCCCAAATCGCGCAAGGGCTGGACCACACTCACATGCCAGCAGGACGCACTGACCGTGACGGCCGCAGCCTCCGGCGTCCACTCAAAGTAAACCGGCGACTCCTGCGCGCCACCCCAGGGTTCGAAAACCAGGCGCTGCCCGGCGCCAACCGCCATCTCTTGTCCGGCCCGCAAAAATTGGTCACCCGACTCATTGCCGTGTCCGGTGCGAGGACCGTCGACCGTGGCCCACACCTGTCCATGTGCGATGCGCAGCACGCCCGCTTCGCGCGGCAGCAGGCTGACCGCCCGCCCCGGCATCAGTTGCCAGCAACCCGACACGGCGGGGCATACATTGGATTGATGCAATTCCAGAAAACTCATGACAGACTCCTTTCGGCTACTTAGGGTTGAATGATCGTGGCAGAGTGCTTGTTCGTCCAATGAATTCGAGATAAGCTATTCATTCCGTTTACGCATTAATCGCCAAATTCAACCCGTCATCGCAGACCATGCAACATTCCGAAAATTCGCTACGCACACGCCCCATCTCGGTCGGGCACTTACGCGCGTTTGAGGCGGTGGCACGCCACCTCAACTTCCGGGCCGCATCAGAAGAACTGTCGCTCACCCAAAGCGCCGTGAGCCGCCAGATTCAGGCCATGGAAGACGAGGTCGGGGTCAGCCTGTTTTTGCGCCACACCCGCGCCGTCGAACTCACCGGTGCCGGCGCGCAATTGCTGCGCGCCGTGCTGCCCTCGCTGGAGCACATGGACAGCGCGGTGCGCTTGATCCGGCGCAGTGCCGGGCGCAAAAGCGTGGCCATCAGCACCTGGGCCTCGTTTGCGTCCATGTGGTTGATCCCGAGGCTGGAGGCCTTTCAGAGCGAGCACCCCGACATCGACATCCGCATTGACACCACCGATGTGTCGGTCGATCTGGACACCACCGACGTCGACTTGGCGCTGCGCTACACCCAGCCGGGCAACGCCCCCTCGAATGCCGTGCGTCTGTTCGGCGAACAGCTGACGCCAGTGGCCAGCCCCTGGCTGCTCAAAAGTGGACACCCGCTGCAACGCGGGGACGACCTGGCGCATTTCACCCTGATCGAGGCCGGCGACGCGCACCGCTCACAGCATATGGAGTGGTTGACCTGGCGGCGCTGGCTGGATACGCACCATTTCGGAAAAGTGGAACCCAAACGCTGGCTTTACTTCAACTACGCCCACCAGATCGCGCAGGCCGCCCTGACCGGCCAGGGCGTGGCGCTGGCGCGCATGCCGATGGTGGCGGACAGCCTGGCCAGCGGCGATCTGGTCGAGGTGTTGCCGGGCATGCGCCTGGAGTCGCCCCTGGCCTACTGGCTGATCGTCGGCCCACGCTCTGCGGCCAGGCCGGAAATTGTGGCGTTCAGCAACTGGCTGCAGGCCCAGGCGGCACTCACGCGTGTGGCCATCGGTGATACGCCCGACACCGACACGGTCGATGGCCTGGACTAGGGAAGAATCAAAGCTAAACCGGCCAGACGACGCCGTTGTCGTTCAGGATGGCGTCGAGCGGCATGTCATGCGCTTCGGGCTCGAAATCCGGCAGAAAACCCGGTGCATAGCCCAGGCCCACGGTGAAGGGCCTGGGCTCCAGGGTGGTCAGCATGCGGTCATAAAAGCCGCCACCATAACCCAGCCGGTAGCCACCGGGGGCATAACCGACACACGCCAGGAACAGCAGGGTGGGCACGATCACCTCGGTGTCCTTGGGCTTGGGAATGCCGTAGGCGTCCTCTTCCATGGGGCAGCCGGGATACCAGGCATGAAAAGTCATGGTTTTGTGAACTTTATCCACCACCGGCAGTCCAATTCTGCGAGGCTGGGGTTGATCAAGCAGTTCGCCGTCTTCCTTCCAGCGATGTAGGGCCGGCAGTGGGTCAAACTCACCCTTGATCGGCCAATAGGCCCCAATCACGGCGTCGGGGCGACCCACCAGCCAGATGCGCATGACACGTTGCAACAGGTCGGCGCGTTGCAATCGATCCGACAGGTTAAGACGTTGTTCAATGAGAAGTTTGCGAAGGGCCTTCTTGTCAAGTGCCCTTTTTTCATCAGAGTTATCCATAATCCCCACATGCAGTTTCACACCATTTTGACATCGATTGCGCTCCTGGCGTCCCTTACTTTATCCGCCACCGCCCCGGCCTACGCCCAGTCCGGCGCCGTGAGCCAAACCCGTACCGACGAGACGCTTCTGGAAATGAGCCAGGCCTTCCGGCAGGGTAACGCCCGGCGCCTGAGCGAACTGCTGCCCCAGGTACGCGGCCATGCATTGGAAGCATGGGGCGCCTACTGGGAGTTGCGCGCCCGCCTGGACACCGCGAGCCCAGGCGAAATTCAGGCCTTTCTGAACCGCTTCGCCGGCACTTACCAGGAAGATCGCCTGCGAAACGACTGGCTGCTGCAGCTCGGCAAGAACCGCGAGTGGGGCACCTTCATGGCCGAATACCCCAATTTCCGCATGAACGACGACCGCTCCGTGCAGTGTTACGCGCTGGTGACCGAATTCAATGCCAGCCGCGCAGAGGTGGTGAACCGGCTGGAAGCCTTGTGGCTGGCCCAGCGTGATGCGGATGACGGCTGTGCCACAGCGGCAGAACAGCAGCTCAAGGCCAAAACCCTGCAGCCCCATAGCGTCTGGCTGCGCGCCCGACTCGGCATGGAAAACGGCAACCAGCGCATTGCCACTCAGGCGGTTGGCCTGCTTGACGCCGAATGGGCCAACACGGTCGGCGCCATTTACGACCGGCCCGAGCAATACCTGGCAGGCAAGGTGTTGGCCCTGCGCACACGCACCAAGGAACTGGTCACCCTGGCCATGATTCGTCTGGCGGTCAAAGACCCACAAGCCGCCGCTAATGAGCTGGGCAAGCTGCGCTGGAAAACCCAGCTCACGCAGGAAGACCGCTCCTGGATCTGGGGCGTGATCGGCAAGCGCGCCGCGATGCAGATGTCGAACAGCGCCATGGCCTATTTTCAACAGGGGCAAGACGAGTTCATGCATGAGGACCACCTGGCCTGGAAGGCGCGCGCGGCGCTTCGGGCCGGCAACTGGGAACAGGTGTCAAGCACCATTGCCGCCATGCGTGACGGCCAGCGCAAGGACGTGACCTGGATCTACTGGCGCGCACGGGCACTGCTGAAACTTGCTAAAAATGAGGCAGACCGGACGGAAGCCCAACGTCTGCTGGAGAGCATTGCCAGCGTACGCGGCTTTTATGAACAATTGGCACTGGAAGATCTGGGTCAGCGCATCAGCACGCCGCCCCGCCCCGAGCCCCTGACGGCGGCGGAAAAGGACACGGCCCGCCTCAACCCCGGCCTGGCCCGCAGCCTGCTGGCGATTCAAATCGGTTTGCGCAGCGAGGGGGTGCGGGAATGGAACTACAGCACCAACCTGCATCAGAACGGCGGCATGAACGACCGTGAATTGCTGGCGGCGGCCGATCTGGCCTGCACGCGTGAGGTATGGGACCGCTGCATCAACACCAGCGATCGGACCAAAACCGTGATTGACTTTGAGCAGCGCTTTCCCATGCCGCACAAAGAGGCCGTGGTGCAGCGCGCCACCCGGATCGGCCTGGACCCGGCCTATGTGTATGGGCTGATTCGCCAGGAAAGCCGTTTCATCATGGACGCCCGCTCGGGCGTGGGCGCGGCCGGTCTGATGCAGGTCATGCCACCCACGGCGCGCTGGACCGCCAAGAAAATCGGCCTGACCGACTTCAAGCCGCACCAGATCAATGACCGGGATACCAATATTGCCATCGGCACGGGCTATCTCAAGCTGGTGCTGGACGACTTTGCCGGCTCCATGCCGATGGCCGCCGCCGCCTACAACGCCGGCCCCGGCCGGCCCCGGAGCTGGCGCGGCCAGACCGGCGGCCCCGTGCTGGAAGGGGCGATCTGGGCGGAAAATGTGCCCTTCAATGAAACCCGGGATTACGTCAAGAAAGTGTTGTCCAACACCACCAATTACGCTGCGCTCATTTCCGGCCAGTCGCAGTCGCTGAAAAACCGCCTGGGGCTGGTCGGGCCGCGGGATGCGGCAGCCCCTGATCCCAGCCTGGAACTGCCCTAGCGGGACTTGGCGGGAACGGGCCGGCGCAATATGAAGCGCGTCAGGGCTGTCGCTGCGCGCATCAAAAGTGCACCATAAATTCATCAATCGCCCGCGCGTGACGTTTTAGTATGGCGTTTTTGGAAATTTTTATGCTCAAACTCTATATCGGCAACAAAAACTATTCGTCCTGGTCCATGCGCCCCTGGGTGCTGCTCAAACAGGCCGGCATTCCATTCGACGAGGTCAAGGTCCGTTTTGATTCGTTTGACGCAGACTCCACCTTCAAGCAAACACTCAGCGCCCTGACCCCCACCGGCAAAGTGCCGGTGCTGGTGGACGGCGATCTGGTGGTGTGGGACACCCTGGCCATCGCGGAATACCTGGCGGAACAGTTTCCCGACAAGGCCTTGTGGCCGCAAGACAAGAGCGTTCGCGCCCGGGCGCGCAGCGTCTGCGCCGAGATGCATGCCGGCTTCACCGGCTTGCGCGGCAACTGTCCCATGAACATCGACGCGTCCCTGGCGGACACCGGCGCGCTGATCTGGCGTGACAAACCCGCCGTGCGCGCCGATGTCGCCCGCCTGGTGGCCATGTGGCAGGAGTTGCTGGCGCAGCATGGTGGGCCGCTGCTGTTTGGCAATTTCTCCATCGCTGACGCCTACTTCGCCCCGGTCTGCATGCGCCTGAAGACCTACGCACTCCCGGTGCCGCCGGTGATTGCGGCCTATGTCGAGCGGGTATGCGCCCTGCCGGGCGTTCAAGCCTGGGTCAATGACGCCCTGGCAGAAAAAGACTTTCTCGATTTCGAGGAGCCCTACCGTTTGACACCGGCGGGTTGACGCGCTGACATGCAGATCTACATGGTGGGTGGCGCGGTGCGTGATGCGCTACTGGGTTTGCCGGTGAAGGACCGCGACTGGGTGGTGGTGGGCGCCACGCCCGAGGCCCTGGTGGCGCAGGGTTTTTTGCCGGTGGGCAAGGACTTTCCGGTGTTCCTGCACCCCAAAACCAAAGAAGAATACGCACTGGCCCGCACCGAGCGTAAGACCGCGCCCGGCTACCACGGCTTTCAGATTCACGCCGCGCCCGACGTGACGCTGGAGGAAGACCTGGCACGCCGCGACCTTACTATCAATTCAATAGCTGTATCCGCTAATTCCACGGGGGCTAGAGGTCTATTTGACACTGAAATAGCGCTGAACCCCGGGGCCTGGCAGTCGGCCGGTGCGCTGGTGGACCCGTTCGGCGGGCAGCAGGATCTGGCGCACAAGGTGTTTCGCCACGTCACCGCCGCCTTTCGTGAAGACCCGGTCCGCATCCTGCGCGTGGCGCGCTTCGCGGCGCGATTCTCTGACTTCACGGTGGCACCAGAAACCGGGGCCCTCATGCGCGAGATGGTTCAATCGGGCGAAGTCGACCATCTGGTGCCAGAGCGGGTCTGGCAGGAGCTGGCCATCGGCCTGATGGAGAACACGCCCTCGCGCATGTTCGAGGTGCTGCGCGACTGCGGTGCGTTGGCGCGCCTGCTGCCTGAGGTGAACCGCTTGTGGGGCGTGCCGCAACGCGCCGACTACCACCCCGAAGTCGACACCGGCATCCACCTGATGATGGTGCTGGACATGAGCGCCCGGCTGCAGGCTTCCTTGCCCGTGCGCCTGGCCGGCCTGTTCCACGACATCGGCAAAGGCACGACCCCGGCCGAGGTGCTGCCGCGCCACCTCGGCCATGAGGAACGCAGCGCCCGCCTGCTCAAGGGCATTTGTGAGCGCCTGCGCATTCCCACGGAATGCCGCGAACTGGCCGACGTGGTGGCGCGTGAGCACGGCAACATCCACCGCAGCGAGACGCTGGGGCCGGCGGCGCTGGTGCGCCTGCTGGAACGCTGCGACGCCTTTCGCAAGCCACAGCGTTTTGCCGAGGTGTTGCTGGCCTGCGAATGTGATGCCCGTGGCCGGCTGGGCCTGACCGAGGTGCCCTACGCGCCCGGCCCTCGGCTCTTGGCCGCCTTGTCCACCGCGCAGGGGGTTGCTACGCATTTAATAGCTACCAACGCAATGGCAACGGGGGCCAGCGGCAAGAATATTGGTGAACTGATTCACCTGGCGCGCGTCGAGGCGGTTCGGGCACAACTGTAGGGCACCTCTGTGCTTGGGCCTGGCTTGGTATGCTCCACCCATGTCAAGTTTGCTGATTGTTGAAGACGATGAATTGCTGCGCGATGGCTTGTGCGACCAGCTGGCCCAAGCCGGCCATACGGTCACGCCTGCCGCCGATGGCGATATGGCGCAGGTATTGCTGGAATCCAGCCGCTTTGACGGCGTGATTCTGGACCTCGGTTTACCCAAAGTGAGCGGCATGGACGTGCTGGCCTGGATCAGGCGGCGCCTGCCCGCGCTGCCGGTGCTCATCCTGACGGCGCGTGATGGCGTGGAGGACCGGGTCCAGGGGCTCAACGCCGGCGCCGATGATTACCTCACCAAACCGTTCAGCATGGCGGAGCTGCAAGCCCGCCTGGCCGCCATGCTGCGGCGCGCCCGCCTGCCGGCCTTTGGCGGTTCGCTGGAGCTGGCCGCGGGTGCCAACCGGCGACTGCGTGTGGACGCCACGCTGCCGCAAGCCTGGCTGGACGATGAGCCACTGGAGTTGACGCAGCGCGAGTGGGCACTGCTGTCCCTGCTGGTGACCAACGCCGGTCAGGTGGTCAGCCGTGAGGACGTGCTGGACGTGTGGCAGTCCGAGCCCACTGACGGCATGAGTGCGGGGAGCAACGTGGCGGCGGGGGCGGGC
This sequence comes from Rhodoferax ferrireducens, assembly GCF_003347515.1. Classification (GTDB taxonomy): domain Bacteria; phylum Pseudomonadota; class Gammaproteobacteria; order Burkholderiales; family Burkholderiaceae_C; genus Rhodoferax. Next base: position 31,060 of record NZ_QEII01000298.1, read on the forward strand.
TCCAACGCACTCGAGGTTTACATCCACCGCCTGCGCCGCAAGCTGGCCGACTCCGGGCTGAACATCCGCAACGTGCGTGGACTGGGCTACATGCTGGAGAGCGCCGCGCCATGAAATGGCGGGAGGTGGAGGCGGGCTCGGGTCCGAACCCGCCCAACCGGGGCCATGGCCTGTCGCTCAAAAGGCAGCTGCTGTTATGGCTTTTGCTGCCGCAACTGGTGCTGTTGCTGGTGGGTGGCGCGCTGAGCTACCGCATCGCATTGAGCTATGCCGAGAAAGGCATCGACCAGTCCCTCACGCAATCGGTGCTGTCACTGGCACGCCAGGTCAAACCGGTCGGCTCCGGTTTGCTGATCGACTTCCCCCGCGCCGCCCAGGACATCATCGAACAGGATCCGAAAGACCGGGTGAGTTACATGGTGTCGTCGCCGCCAGGCAGTTTTCTGCTCGGCAACGGCAAGCTGCCCGGCCCGCCGGCCAGCGCCAATCCGGTCACAGGCGAGCCCTTGCTGTACAACGTGACGGTGGACGGCAAGCCGATGCGCGTGGCGCTGCTGGACGTCAACTATGGCGAGGCAGGCTCGCCCCAGCGTTTGCGGGTGCAGGTGGCCAAAAGTCTGGCGGTCCAGAAACGCATCACCGCCGAACTGGTGGCCGACATGCTGCTGCCACTGCTCTTGCTGGGCGCTGCCCTGGGTGTGCTGGTCTACGGCGGTGTTTCGCGCGGTTTGAGCCCTTTGACACGGCTGCAGGCGCAACTGGGTGTGCGGCGCGAGCACAGCCTGGCGGCGCTATCACCGATCGAGATGACGCAGGCGCCACAGGAGGTTCACGCGCTGGCCGGTGCCGTGAACCAGTTGCTCGCTGCGGTGCGCCGTAGTCTGGGCCAGGAAAAGCGCTTCCTCAATGACGCTGCCCACCAGTTGCGCACACCGCTGGCGGGCCTGATCAGCCAGACCGAACTGGCCCTGGCGGAGTCCGACCCGCACGCGCTGCAGGAGCGATTGGCCAAGGTGCTGGCCGGCGCCCAGCGCAGCGCGCACCTGGTGCACCAGCTGCTGTCATTGGCACGCAACGAAGCCGATATCCGGCTGCAAACGATCGATGCAGCCGCGCTGGCGCGCGAGGTCGCGCGCGAGTGGACACCGCGTGCCCTCGCCGCCGGGGTTGACCTGGGTTACGAGGGGGAAAGCAGTCTTCAGGTGGAGGGCGAAAAGCTTTTGCTGCGCGAGGCGCTGGGCAATTTGTTGGACAACGCCCTCCTCTATGCTGGCACCGGCAGCGTGGTGACCTTGCGCGTCGCGCGCTCCGGCCACCAGGCCGTGATCGAAGTGGAAGACAACGGCCCCGGCTTGTCGCCGGCCAACCTGCAGCATGCGTTTGAGCGCTTCTGGCGGGCCAGCGAGTTACCCGGTGGCTGCGGCCTGGGACTGGCCATCGTGGCCGAGATCGCCCACCGCCACGGCGGCAGCGCCACCGCGCTGGCGGTCCAGCCGCAGGGCCTGCGGATCAGGCTCAGTCTGCCTCTGGCAGGATGACGTAAATGGACAACCAAAGCCCTGTTTGCCGACCGCGCAAGGCGTGGGATACTGTATTGATGAGCTCGACTTCTTCGCCTTTTGACTGTCAAGCCGCACCGGATCCAGCAGGCAAACCGTCCGCATTGAACCCATCCGGGCCGGACCGGGACGATGGCGCGAACCCCTGGAAACTGGCCCTGGAAAGCTCCGGTGACGGCGTCTGGGACTGGAACGTCGTGACCGGTGAGCAGACGCATTCCAGTCGCTGGAAAGAGATGCTGGGTTATGCGGACGATGAAATCGGCACGGGCTACCACGAATTTGTCCAGCGGGTCCATCCAGACGACCTCGCCGATGTGCAGGACGCCGCCAGGGCCTACCTGGAAGGCCGCTCGCCGGGCTACGCCGTTGACCTGCGCATGCGTTGCAAGGATGGTTCCTGGAAGTGGGTGCTGGCGCGTGGCATGGTGGTCAGCCGCGACGCCCAAGGCCAGCCCTTGCGCATGATCGGCACCCACACCGACATCACCGAGCGTAAGCAGACGGAGGCGGCACTGCACGAGAGCCACCAGCGCTTCCGCGACCTGGTCGATTGCACGGATGGCATTGTCTGGGAGGCCGACGCGGCCACTTTTGTCTTCAACTACGTCAGCGGGAACGCAGAACGCATCCTCGGCTACCCGGTAACCGATTGGCTTGAGCCCGGTTTCTGGGCCGACCATATTGATCCGCAGGACCGCGATCAGGCCATTCAGTACTGCGTAGCCTGCACCGGGCGGCTGGAAGACCACAATTTCGAATACCGTTTTATCACTCAGGACGGTCGAACGGTGTGGCTGCGCGACATTGTGAAGGTGGTCGAAGAAAACGGAAGACCCCGGTGGTTGCGTGGGCTGATGATTGACATCACCGCCAGCAAGCAAAGTGTGGCCACCCTGCGGGAAAACGAGGAGCGCTGGAAGCTGGCCCTGGAAAGTACCGGCGACGGCGTGTGGGACTGGCACATTCCAAGCGGCGAGGAATTTTTCTCGAAACGCCTGATGGAAATGTATGGCTTCGACGAGAGCGAGCTGCTCAATCGCACCGAAGAACTCGACGAGCGCACGCACCCGAGTGACCGCTCGCAGATGGACCTGGACCGGCAGGCTCACTTTGACGGCCTGACCCCGACCTACATCAACGAACACCGGGTACGCTGCAAGGACGGCAGCTGGAAATGGGTGTTGACCCGGGGCATGGTCATCAGCCGCGATGCACAGGGCCGGCCTCTGCGAATGACAGGAACCCATACCGACATCACGGAGCGAAAAAAATCAGAAGCGCTGATCTGGCAGCAAGCCCATTTCGACGCCCTCACCGGCCTGCCCAATCGCAACATGCTACGCGACCGGCTGGAGCAGGAGATCAAGAAAAGCAAGCGTGACGGCCTGCAACTCGCCCTCCTGTTCATTGACCTCGACCATTTCAAGGAAGTCAACGACACGCTCGGCCACGACAGCGGCGATCTGTTGCTGGTCGAAGCCGCCCGGCGTATCCAGCGTTGTGTACGGGAGTCCGACACCGTGGCCCGCATGGGCGGTGACGAGTTCACCGTGATCCTGACCGAGCTCACGGACGCCAGCAGCCTGGAGCGCATTCTGCAAGGACTCCTCAGCGCGCTGAAGGCCGAGTTCCAGCTGGGGTCCGAGCAGGTCTTTGTTTCTGCCAGCATTGGCATCACGATGTTTCCGCTGGATGCCACCGACATTGAAGACCTGTTCAAGAACGCGGATCAAGCGCTTTACGTCGCCAAAGGCGGCGGACGCAACCGCTTCAGCTTTTTCACGCCAGCCCTGCAAGAGGCTGCGCAAACCCGGGTGCGCCTGACCAATGACTTGCGCACCGGGCTGGTCGGTCAACAATTCAGGGTGGTGTACCAGCCCATTGTCGAGTTGGCCACGGGCGCGGTTCACAAGGCCGAAGCCCTGATCCGCTGGCTGCACCCCACTCGCGGCACCGTCAGCCCGGCCACGTTCATCCCGATCGCGGAAGCCAGTGGGCTGATTGTCGATATCGGTGAGTGGGTGTTCCAGCAAGCGGCCAACCAGGTCCGGCAGTGGCGCCAATCACTGGCGCCCCAGTTTCAGATCAGCGTCAACAAATCACCGGTTCAGTTTCACCACAGTGGCCGGACCAACCAGGCATGGTTCCAGCAGCTGCAGGCCATGGGCTTGCCGGGCGAGGCCATTGTGGTGGAAATTACGGAAGGGTTGCTGCTGGACTCCAGCGCCAGCGTGGTGGAGCAGCTAATGGAACTGCACGATGCGGGGATTCAGGTGTCACTGGACGACTTCGGCACCGGCTACTCGTCCCTGTCCTATCTGCAAAAATTTGACATCGACTTCATCAAGATCGACCAGTCCTTCGTGCGCCACCTGATCGCGGACTCCACCGATCTGGCCCTGTGCAAAGCCATCATCATGATGGCCCATGAGCTGGGGATCAAGGTCATCGCCGAGGGCGTCGAGACAACGCTGCAACGCGACCTGCTGGCGGCCGCAGGCTGCGATTACGCCCAGGGTTACCTGTTCGCGCGGCCGATGCCGGCGCCGGACTTCGAGGCCTTCATGGCCGCGAGGTAGCCCTGCGCGGGTTCACTCGATGCGCAAGCCGCTGGCGGCATTGAACCAGTTGTTGTGCTTGCTGCTCACCGTCAACCCGGTCTGATCGCCCACCTTGTAAGTCATGTTGGGGGCCACGCGTACCGTCATCAGACCGACGCCGGTCTTGACCACGACATAGGTATCGGCGCCGGTGGGCTCCACCAGCACCACCTCGCCACGCCAGGGCGCATCGGCTTGCAGGTGGATATGTTCGGGGCGCTGGCCCAGTATGAGCTCTTGCGCGGCCGGAGCGACCAGGTCGAGCGAACCACCGGCAAAGACAAACCGGCCCTGGTCCCCGGCCGTCCCCATCCGCCCGGGGATGAAGTTCATATTGGGTGAACCGATGAAACCCGCCACATAAGTATTGACGGGGCGCCGATAAATATCGTCCGGCGTGCCGATCTGCTGCAGAATGCCGTCCTTCATGACCGCAATGCGGCTGCCCAGGGTCATGGCCTCGATCTGATCGTGCGTCACGTACACGCTGGTAATGCCGCTGACGTGGTGCAAGCGCTTGATCTCGGCCCGCATCTCGACGCGCAGCTTGGCATCCAGATTGCTCAAGGGCTCATCGAACAGAAAAAGCTGGGGGTCGCGCGCTAGCGCCCGGCCCATGGCCACGCGCTGACGCTGGCCGCCGGAGAGCTGTGCCGGGCGACGGTCCAGCAGGTGCTCGATTTGCAGCATCGCCGCGACTTCGTGAATGCGCTTGGTGCGCACGTCCTTGGGCACCTTGCGCATCTCCAGCGCGAAGCCGATATTGTCAGCCACGCTCATGGTCGGGTACAAGGCGTAGCTCTGGAACACCATGGCAATGTCGCGCTGGGCGGGCGCCACGCCGATCACGTTCTTGCCGGCAATGCGCAACTCGCCTTCGGTGGGTTCTTCCAGCCCGGCGATGATGTTGAGCAGGGTGGACTTGCCGCAGCCCGAAGGCCCGACCAGGATCAGGAATTCGCCGGGTGCGACGTCGATCTCGATTTTCTTGAGCACCTCGACGGCTTTGTCGCCCTTGCCATAGACCTTGCGAATACCTGCGATGTGGAGTGAAGCTGCCATGTTTTTATCCTTTCACAGCGCCGGCTGTGAGTCCTTTCACGAAATATTGACCTGCCAGCACATACACCAGCATGGTGGGTAAACCCGCGATCACGGCCGCGGCCATGTCCACGTTGTAGCTCTTGACGCTGCTCGATGTGTTGGCCATGTTGTTCAAGCCCACCGTAATCGGCTTGCTGTCGGCACCGCTGAAGGCCACGCCAAACAGGAAGTCGTTCCAGATATTGGTGAACTGCCAGATCAGCGTCACCATCAGAATGGGCGTGGACATGGGCACCACGATGCGCCAGAAAATGCGCCAGAAACCGGCGCCGTCCATGCGGGCGGCGTTGACCAGCTCTTTGGGAATGGCGGTGTAGTAGTTGCGGAAGAACAGGGTGGTGCCAGCCAGGCCGGCAATACAGTGCACCAGCACCAGCCCACCCAGCGAGCTGGACAAGCCCAGAAAGCCCAGCACCTGACTCATGGGCAAGAGCACCACCTGAAAGGGCATGAACACACCGAACAGCATGAAGCCAAACAGCACCTCACTGCCCTTGAATTTCCACATGCTCAGCACGTAGCCATTGATGGCGCCCCAGGCGGTGGAGATCAGCACGGCCGGCACGGCCATGATCACCGAGTTCCAGAAATAGGGCTTCAAACCGCGGCAGTCCACGCCCGTGCAGGCGGTGGACCATGCCAACTGCCAGGACTCGAAATTGAGCGAGCTTGGCAAGCTCAGCAGGTTGCCAGAACGAATCTGCTCCGCGTCTTTGAAGGACGTAACGAGCATCACATAAAGTGGTGCGAGAAAGAAGAAGGCGGCGATCAGCAGGACGCTATAGATCGCGATGCGGGGAAGGTTTTTAGCGATCATGGGGTTTAGCGCGAAGCTCGCTGTAGAGGTAAGGGACCACAATGGCGGCCACCGTGGCCAGCATCATGGTGGCGCTGGCCGCACCCAGGCCGATCTGGCCTCGGGTAAAGCTCATCACATACATGAAGGTCGCCGGCACATCGGAGGCATAGCCGGGACCGCCGGCGGTCAGGGCCATCACCAGGTCGAAGCTCTTGATGGAGAGATGGGACAGCACGAGAACCGTGGAAAACACCACCGGGCGCAGGATCGGCAAAATAATGCGCCAATAGATACGCGGTAGCGAGGCACCGTCGATTTGCGCCGCCTTGATGATGCTGTCGTCAATGCCGCGCAAGCCGGCCAGTGACAGCGCCATGGCAAAGCCGGCCGACTGCCAGATGCCCGCAATCACCACGCAGTAAATGGCGGTGTCGCTCTGAACCAGCCAGTCGAAATGGAAACTGGTCCAACCCAGGTCGTGCATCAGCTTTTCCAGGCCCAGGCTCGGATTCAAAATCCATTTCCAGGCGGTGCCAGTCACGATGAACGACAGCGCCATGGGGTACAGATAGACGGTACGCAGCAAGCCCTCGGCGCGCACTTTCTGGTCCAGAAAGATGGCCAGGCCCATGCCCAGGGCCATGGAGCCCCCGACGTACAGAACGCTGAAAATACCCAGGTTTTTCAGGGCGACCAGCCAGCGGTCCAGCTCCCACAGGCGCACATACTGCTCCAGCCCGACGAATTCGTCGTAATTGGGCAGCATGCGCGAGCCGGTGACGGACAGCACGCCGTTCCAGATCATGAAGCCATAGATGAACGCGAAGCCGAGCACAAAGCCCGGCGCGATCACCAGCTTGGGCAGGATATTTTCAAAATTTTTCATAGGTAGCTACCTGAACGGTTCTAGTCGGCGAACCACCGTCGCACTGATACGCAAAGGCACTTCTGCAAATTCGTCATTGCGAGCGCAGCGCGGCAATCCATGGCTCGCTCAGCCACGATGGATCGCCACGGCCTGCGGCCTCGCGATGACGACACTGACTACTTTTTGTAGTTATCCGCCACTTACTTGGCCGCAGCCGCTTTGGCGATGTTTTTCATGCCATCGGCCACCGAGATCTTGTCGTCGTTCCAGAACTGGCTGACCGCGTCCTTGATGGCGCCTTCAGCCGCCGGACTGATGGCCATGCCGTGGGCCACGGAAGGCACCAGACCGCCGGTCTTGGCGGTGTCCACGAAGTCCTTGCTGGACAGTTTGGCGCAGTCGTCGAACTTGGCCATGTTCATGTTCAGGCGGACCGGTATGGAACCCTTGTTCAGGTTGAACACTTCCTGGAACTCAGGGCCCATGATGGCCGCGGCCAGATCGCCCTGCGCCTTCTGGGCAGCCGGGTCTTTCAGCTTGAACATGGCAAATGAGTCAACGTTGAAGGTAAAGGCATTGGCCGTGCCGGGTGCGGCAGCACACAGGAAATCTTTGCCCGGCACCTTGCCCGCAGCCAGGAATTCGCCCTTGGCCCAGTCACCCATGAACTGGAAAGCGGCTTTTTCCTGCATCACCATGGCGGTGGCCAGATTCCAGTCGCGCCCCGGTGCTGCGGGGTCGGTATAGCTCTTGACCTTGCGGAAGGTTTCCAGTGACTTCTTCATGGTGTCGCTGGTCAGGGCCTTCGGGTCCAGCTTGACCAGGGCGTCACTGTAGAACTTGGCGCCGCCCACGCCCAAGACCACGGACTCGAAAGTGGTGAAGTCCTGCCAGTTCTGGCCGCCGTGGGCCACGGGAATCAGACCGGCTTTCTTGATCTTGTCCGCCGCGGCAAAGAATTCGTCCCAGGTCTTGGGCATGCCCGCCACGCCGGCCTTCTTCAGCACGGCTGCATTGGCCCACATCCAGTTCACGCGGTGCACGTTGACGGGCGCGGCCACGTAGTTGCCTTTGTATTTCATGACGTCGGCCACGACCTTGGGCAGCAGGCTGTCCCATTTTTCGGCGGTGGCGACGCTGTCCAGATTGGCCAGCACGCCTTCCGTCGCCCATTCCTGAATGGCCGGGCCTTTGATCTGGGCGGCGGCCGGCGGGTTGCCGGACACCACGCGGCTCTTCAGCACGGTGGCGGCAGCGTCACCGCCACCACCGGCCACTGCGAAATCTTTCCAGACATGGCCCTTGGCCTGCATGATTTTCTTCAGTTCAGCGACCGATTTGGCCTCACCGCCGGAGGTCCAGTAATGCAGGACTTCGACGTCACCGGCCATGGCGCTTGTACCGGCGATCACCAAAGCTGCGGCCGTGGCCAATTTGGAAAGTTTCAACATGTTGTCTCCTGAAGGTTTGCGCTCCCCTGACGCTAAAAGGCCAGGGAGCAGGGATTGATTCGCGCTGACACCGTGTCGCCCGAATTAATTAATTGTTAATTAATTTTACCCAATCAACCATCAGGGCTTACCCTAGGCGCCGGTCTGACCGGCAAGCACTTCAGGCCACCAGCGCCAAAGCGCCGAAATCCCCCACGCGCTCACCCAGACCGGCGGGCACCAGTTCGCAGCCCTCGGTCAAGGCCGGCAGCTTGCCCCGGATGTAGGCTTGCAGCTTGGGTAACAGGAACGCGCGGTGGTGCCAGAACACACTGCCGCCGATGCTGATGCGCTGCAGATCGAGCGTCACAATCAGGTTGTACAAGGTCCGTCCCATCACCCTGCACAAGTCATCAATAATGGCTATAGCCCCCGTATCACCTGCGTGAGCCGCTGCGAAAAGCGTAGCAGAATCAGCGTATCCCAAATGCGCGAAGCGCCGGGGAATGGCATTGCCCGCCACCAGGCCTTCCACATCGCCGACATTGCCACAGCCGCACAAGGCGTCGTCGTTGTCGCTCACGAAAAGATGGCCGGCATGGCCAGCATTACCGTTCTTGCCGCGTAGCACATGGCCATCCACACACAGGCCCACACCTATGCCGGTGCTCCAGGTCAGATACGCGCAATTGGCCAATGGCTGGCCATTGAGCTGCAGCGCGCCCCAGCGTCGCTCGGCTTCCAGCGCGCCGATGCCGTCGTTTTCGACCCGTACGCCGGCGAACACCTGGCGCAAAGGCGCTTCCAGCAAGGCCGTGGTCCAGTCATTGGGCAGGCCGCGGGCTTTGCCTGCCAAGCCGCCGCAGATATTGGGCGCAGCCAATTCCACCAGCCCGTCATTCAAAACAAAGGGGCCGCATGACGCCACACCCACGGCCGACAGATTGCCCATCGCCACACCAGCTGCCTGACAGCTCTGGCCTACCAGACGGATGATTTGCTGCGCCAGCGCATCATGTGGACCGACTTTGCAGGTCGGCTCGGTGACGCGGCCGCGCACGCCCCGTTCACCGGCAATGCTGACTGCTACCTTGGTGCCGCCAATGTCCACACAGGCCACCGGCGTGGCGCCTTGGGGTAAATGAAAATCGCCAGATAAAACGTTGGGGTTCATGTCATGCATCCTGCAGGGTTGTGAGCCGATTAAACACGACCGTAGTCATCGCTCAGGCGCACGATATCGTCTTCGCTCAGGTCGTCGCCAAACTGTACTTCCACGATTTCCATGGGCTCAGACGTGAGGTTCGCGAGGCGATGCACGGTGCCCCGTGCAATATCCACATGCCCGCCGCCCCCCAGCGTCAACACCTGCTCGCCCACGGTCACACAGGCCGATCCCAACACGACCACCCAGTGCTCCGCACGTTGATGGTGTTTCTGCAGACTGATTTGCTGCCCTGGCAATACATGGATGCGCTTGATCTTGTTGCCGGGGACTTCCGAGATGGTTTCATACCAGCCCCAAGGTCGCTCGGTGCGCTCGATAGTCTCGGTTCTAAGTTGAGTTGTCATGGGGCTCGCGCGTGTTCGCAAAGCCCCGATGCTAATCCGTCACAGCGCTTCGGGTTACGGTGGCGTTACACCGTGGAGGGGCGATTAAACCCCTTGCGCCCGCGTCCAGCGCACGATGTCGGCCGCACCCATAGCCCCGGCTTGGCGCGCCACTTCCCGCCCATTGGCGAACAAGGCAAGTGTGGGAATGCTGCGGATATTGAAGCGCGCGCCCAGATTCTGGGCGGCTTCGGTATCGACTTTGACCAGCCGCACTTTGGGTTCCAGCTGCGCGGCGGCCTGCTCAAAGGCGGGTGCCATCTGGCGACAGGGCCCGCACCACGGCGCCCAGAAATCCACCAGCACCGGGATCTGGCTGCGTTGAATATGACGGTCAAAATAGGCCTCGTCCAGCGCCAGCGAATGCGCCACAAACAACGGTTTGTGACAGCTGCCGCAATCGGGCGCCTGGGCCAGATTGTCGTGACGCACACGGTTAGTCGTGTGGCAATGGGGGCAAACAATATGCAGGGAGTCAGTCATGGAAACACCTTTCAACGCATCACATTGAGGTGAAACCGGCGGGCTTCAAGACCCGTAGCCGTCCAAGGCTGCAATGGACCCATGACATCCTACGCCCCGGTCTTTCGAGCAGCGCGCCCTTTTCAGACTCTTAAACAATCGTAATCAGTTGTTTCTCATATCTATCGCGCAATCTCGTCCTCTTTACCCAGGAAGCGATAGCTGTCCCGAGAGCCTTTGATATTCATCATTAAGTTACCAACAGTTACAAAACACACTCCAACATGCATCAACCATTATGGCGACAACAATCCTGACCCTCAAAGGCATGGCAACGTCCGACCAAGGGCCGTCCGTGGAGATACGCCGTTTCTCGGCCGGCATGCGGGTCATCACCGCGCTTCTGACCACGGCTCTGCTCTTGATGCACGAAGACAGTATTGACGTCCCCACGCTCACGGTCCTGCTCACCTATTGCATGTGGTCAGCGTGGTTACTCTGGGTCGAAGCCAGTGGGCGGGCGCGCCATTCGGCGCTGTGGCCCTACTGGATCGATGCCGCCTGGTCATGTCTGATCATGAAGCTATGGAGCGCCGGTGCCATGATGATGGTCATCACGCTGGTGTACCCGGTGGCACTCGCCACCATTGGTTACGGCGTGGGACAAGGCTTGCTCCTCACGCTGTTCGCGCTACTGCTGACGATAGGCCTGATAGTGGACAACAGCAGCGAGTTGATGCGCCGCCTTGGATGGCGTGAATACATGCAGGTCCTGCTCATTTTGTCCTTGGTGCCGGCAGCCGCGTTAGTCGCGCGGCCCATGGGTCTGCGACTTCGCTGGTTGGCGATGCTGGGCGAACTGGAGGGCCAGCTGGATCCACGCCGCGGCCTCGATTCAACCTGCGCCGAGCTGGGAGAACACCTGCGCAATGCCACGCAGGCCGACGTCGTGGCGCTCGTGCTACCGAGCAGCCTGGGCGCACCCGCGATGATCGTCAGCCGCGAAGACGGCTGCTTTCGCGCTACAACAGAGGTGCACGCGCGCCTCGAACACTTGTTGGTGCAGGCGCCGGTCTGCCCGATGAGCTACGTCAAACGTCCGTGGTGGGATCTGCGGTCGAGTACGCGGCTGCACGCCGACCTGCCCTTACCCGACGGTCTCTCGACCCATCTAGCCGAACTGGCGCTGACACTTGACGTGCGCAACCTCCACATCGTGCCCTTGACCCGCTATGCCCGTCAGCACGGTCACTTCCTGGCCGGCTATCACGGCAAGCGCGCACCCGTATACGACGTCGTGGCCTTGGCCGACGCGGCGCCCGACTTGTTGCGCGTGATCGAGCGGGCAACGCTGGTCGACCAGTTGCAGGAAGAAAGCGCTGGCCACGAACGCGCACGCATTGGCCGGGACCTGCACGACAGCGCGATCCAGCCCTACCTCGGGCTGAAGTACGCCGTCGAATCCGTGGCGCTGCGCATTCCGCTCGACAACCCGGCCCGTGCCGAGGTCGACTCACTGGCGGAATTGGTAAACGGCGAAGTAGCCGCACTGCGCGAGCTGATCTCGGGCCTGCGCACCGGGAACGAACACGGGGACAGTACCCTCGTGCCTGCCGTTCGGCGCCAGGTGAGGCGCTTTTCGGTGCTCTTTGGCATCGACGTGGAAATCGACTGCCCCGACACCCTTGCCACCACGCGCGCCATGGCCAGTTCGATCTTCCACATGGTTAACGAGGTGCTCAACAACATCCGCAAGCACACCGCTGCGCGCCGTGTCTGGGTCAGCCTGTCGGTCGACGCATCCATGATCCACCTGGTTGTTCGAGACGATGCCGGCAGCATGAACGGCCGCCGGGTGAACGATTTCCGTCCGACCTCGCTCATCGAACGCGTCGCCGAATTACATGGCACCCTGCACATCAGCTATCCGGACAGTCTGAACACCGAACTCGTCATTCAGATTCCTCTATAGCGGAACTCAAGTGTTGAGAAAGTGGTTTATTCGCATGAGTCTCCCCCACGCAGGACCACATTTGATTTTCGTCAATTAACAAGTATCAATTTGTAACTCTACTCAGTACGTATGAAGTTCGATTTTGATGGAGAAGGAAAGACCATGAACTATGTCGATACCCGAAGCGCCGCACTCAATGCCCCGGCGCGGGCAATCCGGGTGTTCGTGGCTGAGGACCACCAGATCACACTCTGGGGTCTGCACCGGTTGATCGACGCGTCGAGCGTGCGCATGGAGGTGGTCGGTACCGCCAGTTCACGCAACGAACTACTGAACCACGACGCCGCCGCCACGGCAGACGTCATCCTGCTTGATCTTGATCTCGGGGGTGAAGACGCGGCCTCCTCGCTCGCCTGCCTGCGCCAGCGCTGCCCCGGTCGGATACTCATCCTGACCGCCTCTGACAACCCGGAACAGCATCGCGCCGCCATGATCAAGGGTGCCAGCGGCGTGATCCACAAGTCGGCACCGGCGGAAACCATTCTGCGGGCCATCGAGAAAGTCAACAACGGTGAAGTCTGGCTGGACCGCGCGTTGTTGGGCGAAGTGCTCGGTATGCTGACCAACGACAGCCCCACTGCCGCGCCGCGCCAGGCCGACCCCGATGCGCAGCGCATTGCCAGCCTGACGGCCCGCGAACGGGAAATCGTGGTGACCATGGTGCACCGCGCCGGTGCCAAACAGCTCGCGGTGGCCGACGAGCTCAACATGAGCGAACACACACTGCGCAACCATCTGACCACCATTTACAGCAAGCTCGGCGTGCGCGGGCGGCTGGAGTTACACGTGTTTTCTACGACGCATGGCTTGGGCGCGGCGACGGGCAGGCGGGAGAATACGTGAAAAAAGCGTGATAAATCTCCTAACCGGGGCGGGACAAACTACCCGTTGCGGATCGCGTAACCTCACTGGCATCTGATCCCACGTCTTCCTACCATGGAATCCTAAATTCACGGAGGATTCCCATGCGCATTGACTTCCAGTACGTTCGCACTGGCATGCTCCCTGGCACGATTGGGACGAGACCCGTTACCCTGACCATGAAATCACGATAAGCCCATCAACCGGCAATTGATGATCATGAGTGCAATATCATCCCGAGCCGAAGGCCGGCTAACTGAAGGTTTACTGCGCGCCTTCGCGTTGCTTCTCATGGTGTATGTCGTGGCACGCTGGGGCTACGCATGGTGGATCGACCCGGCGCGCTGGACCGCGTTGCTGCTACTCGTTTCTGAAGGCTATACGCTGATGCTGGTGCTATTGGCACGACGCGCCACTCATCGTGACCTGTCTCTCCTGGCGATGGTGGCGACTATTTATGCGGTGTGTTACGTTGCGCTGCTAGACCCGCTAGGGACGTCACACCTCGTGCCTGAGTGGGTTGGCGCCACGTTGCTACTGACCAGCATGGCGTTGCAGTTCACCGCGAAAATATTTCTAGGCCGATCGTTCGGCTTGCTACCTGCCCAGCGCGGCCTCGTGATGGTAGGGCCTTATCGCATCGTGCGCCATCCCATCTATTTCGGCTACCTGATCGGTCATATCGGTTTTCTGCTGACCAATTTCTCGTGGCGCAACGCCGCGGTGCTGACGTTGCTGTATATCGCGCAAATGCTCCGCATCCAGCGCGAGGAGGCAATGCTGGCCGCCAGTGATGCCGACTACCGGGGGTATCAGCGGCGGGTGCGCTGGCGCCTGCTGCCCTTCGTGTACTGAACAACGGCCTGCGCTTTGTTGCCCCGGGAGCAATCTCCCACACTCAACTGCCCGTTCCTCCCATGTGCGAAAGCCACAGCCAACCTACTATGCCAACATGTCGTCCCAGCCCATTGCCAGCACCGAATTCTCCCGACCCATCACGCCCATAGGCGTGCTTGTAGTCGACGATCAATTTGCAGTACGTGAGGGGCTTGCGCGACTGATCGCGTGTGCGCCAATGGCACTGCGATATGTGATCACTGCCGCCACAGCTGGCGAAGCCTTGAGCGCCGCCGCGCGACTACATCCCGACATCGTGGTGCTGGACGTTGACCTCGCCGGCGACGACGGACTGGCCCTCATTCCGAAGCTCGCATTGACCTCCGGCGTACTGGTACTCACCAGTCATGGCGATGCCGCCACGCGGGCGCGCGCCAAGCGACTCGGAGCACGCGCATTCATTGAGAAACACCAACCGGCTGCCGACTTGCTTGGCTCCATTGCCGAAATCTGCCGCCTGCCGACGCGGAGCGAGGGGGAGGAAACTCCCGGTAGGCCCGGGACAAGCTCCCCACTGCCGATGGCGCCATCCTCCGATGAAAAAGCATTGCGCCACTCCTAAAGTAGGAACCATGAACACCAGCAAGCAAAGTTTCACCCAAAAGCTCGCCGACGAGTCGGGTGTCACCGCCATCGAATATGGCCTGCTGGCGGCATTGATCGCGGTGACGATTGTTGGTGGAATCAGCGCGACCGGCACGTCACTCTTAGCACTTTACGACTACTGGAGCACGGCCGTGATCGCCGCGCTCTAGACAGGAAAACGCGAATCGCTGGCCGGCGTTACAGCAACAGGCCAGCAGGGTATTGATCCGACCCTTTCGGATCGCGGGCAGTCGTCGCAGAGCGTCGATTGATTTCTAAGCCTCAAGGAGTTCATCATGCAAATCGTTCAATTCATCCAGAAGTTTGTCCGCGACGAAGAAGGCGTCACGGCCATTGAGTACGGTCTGATTGCCGCGTTAATCGCAGTCACGATCATTGCTGCCGCGACGGTCGTCGGCGATCGGGTATGCGCCACTTTCAACACGATCGCGGTCGCGCTCGGTGGCGCTGCAGCAGCCTGCTAGAAGCAGAAGCTACTGCAAAAGCACATTTCATTCACATCGACGGCAAGCCAAAAAGGGGCAAGCATGTTTAACTGGAAGATTCAGTGTCTGCTCTGCTTGGCCGCCATTCTTGGTGTTGCCGTCGTCAGCGATCTCCGATCTCGTCGCATACCCAATGCCTTGGTTCTATCCGGCCTCGCGTTGGGTTTCTTCTTTCAATCCGTTGCTCCCGAAGGCAACGGCCTCTTTCACCGATCATGGGGAGCGATAGGTTCGTTACAGGGCTTTTATGGCATGGGGATTGGGCTTGCGATTTTTCTGCCCTTTTACCTCCTACGCACACTTGGCGCAGGCGACGTGAAGCTGCTCGCGATGCTGGGCGTGTGGTTCGGACCTCATCCAATGATCGGTATTGCTTTGCTAACCAGTTTATGCGGCGGCATCCTTGCGCTCGCCGTGGCATTGTGGACCAAATCACTGCGCCAGGCGCTCGAAAACATCCACTTTATGCTGACTGACACATTGGTGCGCGTAAGCGCGGAGGGACGCGCGACCGTGCCGACTCCAGCAAGGACTACGGGGCGCTTGCCTTATGCAATTGCCATCGCGACAGGAGTGGCATTCGAAGTGGTTCTGCTTAAGGGCTGGTACCGGTAAGCACCAACAGTCACATGCGAACCCACAGTCAACGACACAAAGCTGGAAGTTATCCATGAACCTGCTTCAGTTCCCCGCCGCTCTGCCGCGCACCGCGCTGAACATCCGGGCCGCTCTGCCACGCGCACCGCAGACGCCGGAAGAAACCGGCCTGTCCAGCACCTTCCTCGTCGAGCTGGTCGCTAAGACCATGTTCCAGCTCGGCCTGACCCGGCTCAACGAACTCAGCGCCCAGCTGTGTCTGTCCGGCACGGTGGTCGAAGCGGTGTGCCTGTTTATGCGCCGCGAATCGCTGCTGGAGGTCACGCGCCGCGGCCAGCACGAGGCCGATGTTCAGTTTGATCTCACGCAGGCCGGTCGGGCGCGCGCCGCCGACTGGCTCGCCCGCAGTTCCTACGTCGGCGCCGCGCCGGTGCCACTTGAGGTCTATACCGAACGGGTTGTGGCCCAGTCCGTCACCCAGCAGACCATCACGGCCAAACAGGTGCATGCTGTATTCGCGGACCTGGTGGTGCCTGAGCGCCTGGTGGACTTGCTGGGCACAGCCGTCAACTCAGGGCGACCCATTTTGTTGCACGGCCCGGCGGGTTCGGGTAAGACTTATCTGGCGGAGCAATTACACCGTCTGATCACCGGCGCCGTGGCCATCCCCTACGCCATCTGCGTCCATGGCGAGGTAATTCGCGTGTTTGATGCCCAGTGCCATCGCCCGCTGGCGCTGGACACCACGCCGCGTACGGCACTCGACAACCGGGACCGCCCTGACGCGCGCTGGATCTTGTGCGAGCGGCCCTGCATCGTCTCGGGCGGTGAACTCACACTCGAAATGCTCGACCTCAGTTTCGACGGCCGCGCCGGCTACTACGAGGCGCCGCCGCACTTCAAGGCCAACAACGGTCTGTTCATCGTGGATGACCTGGGCCGCCAGGTGATCTCACCGCGCGAACTGATGAACCGTTGGGTAGTGCCGATGGAACGGCGCCACGACCACCTGATGCTGCGCAATGGCGGCAAGTTCACCATTCCGTTCGACATGGTGCTGGTGTTTTCGTCAAATTTGCGCCCCGCCCAATTGGAAGACGCGGCGTTCCTGCGCCGCCTGGGCCACAAAATTTCGATCGAAGCAGTGTCACCAGCGGACTACGCGCTGATTTTCGAGCGCGCCTGCGCGGCCGAGGGCGTCGCTCACGACCCAAAAGCTTTTCAAGCTCTGGTGGACGGCTATCACAAGCAATCCGGCCGCCCGCGGCTGGCCTGCTACCCGCGCGACTTGCTGCACCTGATCGCCAGCCGCGCCCACTATCTGGAGGTGCCGGCGGAGCTCTCCGTTGAACTGCTCGACTGGGCATGGCAAGCATATTTTGGAAACGAGGCGCTGATCGAAGCGGCGTCTGAACCTGGGAGTCCGACATGAGATCACGTGGCCTACTGATGCTTTTCATTGCGTTCATCGCGGGTTTGGCTGCGGTGTTTCTGGCGACTCGCTGGATGCAGGGCCAGGGCGGAAGCGAGGGCCGCATAGCGGTGGCGAACACCGACATCGAACTCGGCGGGCGTATCTCTCCCGAGATGATTCGCATGGCCGACTGGCCCATGGGCAGCGTGCCCGCAGGCGCATACAACGAAGCCGCAAAGCTCGAAGGCCGCGTCGTCACGGTGTCGATGCAACGTGGTGAGCCTCTCATCGAAGGACGGCTGGCGCCAATTGGCACCAAAGGCGGCCTGTCCGCCGTCGTGCCCCAGGGCAAACGGGCCATGACCGTGCGCGTGAACGACGTGGTGGGCGTCGCCGGCTTCGCGCTGCCCGGCACGTATGTGGATGTGATGGTCAACACACAGGATGAAGGTGGCCAGCGCAACGATCGCGATCACTCGATCTCAAAAATCGTGCTCGAACGCATTCTGGTGCTCGCCGTGGCGCAAGAGGCTGACCGCGATTCCACCAAGCCCAAAGTAGTCAACGCTGTCACGCTTGAACTCACGCCCAGGGACGCGGAAATGCTCGACCTGGCGCGTAGCGTGGGCACGCTGTCCCTGGTATTGCGCAACCAGACCGACCCGAAGGCAGTTGACGTCACCAATGGGGCCACCAAGGCCGAATTGCTCGGCTTGGCCAAGCCCGAACCCGTCAAACCGGCCGCATCGGCAGTGACCGCAGCGGCTGCGCCCAAACGCCGTGCCGAGCCACGCGCCGCAACGCCTGTCCTTGCAGCGGCGCCGGCCGCGTCACGAAATTGCGTTGAGGTCATTCGTGGCCTGAGCAAGGTGACCGAATGTTTCTGAGCTGTCACCCACGAAAACACCAAACCGGGAGAATGCTGATGTCCTCGCCCTCACGCGCAATCGCCATCACCTGCATGGCACTGGCAGCGGCCCAGGCCGGAGAAGCCGCGCCGGCGAAGGCGCCCGCGCCTGTCGCTGCGTCGGCCCGCCCGGCGGCGCCCTCCACCACGGGGTTGTGCTCGCGCGTCAACATTGCGCCGGCCATACAGATCCCGGTCGGCAAGTCGACTATTCTGCGACCAAGCGCACCCGTCACACGCATCCTGCTGGGCAACCCCGAGAACGCGCGTGCCGCGCGCCCCGCCGAGAAGCCCGATACCAAGAAGGACGACGGTGTCACGACTCCAGCCATCAACACGCGTCCCGGCGTTGCCGAGGTGGATGTGCTGCTGCTCGCGCCCACCGAGGTTTATCTGCTCGGCAAGACCATCGGATCAACCAATGTCGTGATGCTGGACCGTGACGGCACCTGCACCGCCTTTGACGTCGTGGTCGCCATGGACACCACGGCGTTGCTGACGGTGATCGGCCAGCTCATGCCCGCGGAGAAAGAGATCAAAGTCACGTCAGCGTTTGATTCGATCGTGCTGTCGGGGGTGGTTTCCGACGGCGAGGCGCTGACACGGGTGACCGACCTCGCAAACGCCTATGTGCGCGGCCAGGAAAGCAGTGGCCAGAGCAACCAGCGCGTCGTCAACATGCTGGAGGTTGCCGCAGCGCAGCAGGTGATGCTTGAGGTCAAGGTGGCGGAAGTGTCGAAGGCGCTAATCGACAAGTTGGGGGTGCAATTCAGGGGAACGCAAACCAACGGCAACTGGACCTACAGCCTCCTTGCCGACTTCTTGACCGGTGGCAACGCGGTGGCGACGGCTATCAAGTCCGTTGGCGGCAATTCCTTGGCTCTGGATGCCCAGAAGGACGACAGTCTGGTAAAGATCCTTGCCGAACCCACGATCATGGCGATCAGCGGGCAGACCGGCAGCTTCCTGGCTGGCGGCAAGATATTCATCCCGGTGTCGCAAGACAGCAGTACTGGCGGTGGGCGCACGATCACACTGGAGGAAAAGGAATTCGGCGTCTCGGTCAAGTTCACGCCCACGGTGCTCGGCAACGGTCGCATCAACCTGCGCGTGCGTCCAGAGGTTTCGGAGCTGAACCGTGAAGGAGTGGGCATCGTAGCCTCGGGCGTCACTGGCACTGCGGTGCTGCCATCCTTCACTTCACGCAAGGCCGAAACCACGGTGCAACTGATGGATGGTCAAAGCTTCGCCATCGGTGGCTTGATAAAAAACAACACCACGACCAACATCAAGGCCTTCCCGTTCCTCGGTGAGCTGCCCGTGGTCGGTGCGCTGTTTCGCAGCACCGAGTTCCAGAGCGACCGATCGGAGTTGGTCTTCGTGATTACGCCCCGCCTCGTGAAACCGCTGCCAGTGGGCTACCGGTTGCCCACCGACGGCTACGTGCCACCGACGCGCAGTGAGCTGATGCTGGGCGGCAAGCTTGAGGGCCAGCGCAGCGAGGATTCGGCCGGCGGCGACAACCCCGCTCAAGGCGGCTTCGACAAGGAGAAAAAATAATGCGCACTTCGAACCTCATTGGCGCCGCAGTCTCCCTGCTCGCGCTCGGCGGCTGCGCGGCCACAGCTTCGCCAGACTGGGATGCCCGTTTCGGCGACAGCGTGCGAATCCTGAAGGCGCAGCAACTGATTGCACCGGAAGCACCCGCGCGAAATGCGCAGGCGACCCCCCGCACCGACGGTCGCACCGCTCGCGAGGCGATGAATCGCCACGTCGAGAGCTACCGTAGCCCGCCGCCCACAACCGTGATTAACATCGGCACGGGTCGCTAAGCGTCATCATGAATCGCTTGCATTACCGTCGTTTCACAACTCTCAGCCGGCGTGCGCATCAACGCGGTGCGGTGGCGATTGTGGTCGGACTGTCGATCGCGGTGCTGATGGGCTTCATTGGACTGGCACTTGACGGCGGACACCTCTATCTCACCAAGACCGAACTGCAGAACAGCGCCGATTCCTGCGCGCTCGCAGCGAGCTATGAACTCACAGGGGCACCGAGCATCTCGGCCGCTGCCTTCGATCGGGCCGAAGCCGCCGGCAAAGCCGTGGGAGTGAAAAACAATGTCGATTTCCAGGGTTCGGCCATCGCTGCCAGCGCCATCAGTGTGAGCTTCGGCACTGCGTTAAGCAGCGGCAGCTCTTGGGTTAGCGCCGCAGCGGCCTCGCCCAGCTCGAAGTATGTGCGCTGCACGCTCACGCGCGGCGGCATCGCGCCCTGGTTCATGCAGGTGCTCGGCTTTGGTAACCAGACCGTCAGTTCGCTTGCAACCGCGACGCTTGCGCCGGCGCAGAGCAATTGCGCCGTGCCGATGGCGCTGTGCGTGCAGCCTGGCAGCAGCGCGCCCGACTACGGCTACGTGGTGGGCAACTGGTACAGCATGGACTTCAGCGACACCGGCGGCGCTGCCAACTACACCGGCAACTTCCGCTGGATCGACTTCGACCCCAGTTCGACCACACCCGGCTGCTCCGGCGGCGGCGCCAACGAACTGGCCTGCTTGCTCGCCGGTGTCGGCCAGTGCAGCCTGCCGCCGCCGATCACGGGCAGCTGCGGCACCAGCGGCAGTGCCAACCCGACGCCCGGCTGTGTCGGCCAGAACGGCTCCATCAATTCAATGCGGCAGGCCTTCAATTCCCGCTTCGGCCTGTATGGACCGGGCACCCTCAACGTGAGCTCGGCGCCGCCCGACTTCACCGGTTATAGCTACAGCACCGAGAACTGGCCGCTCGGGCGCGATGCCTACAGCGGTAGCGGGGGGGGCGTGCCCAACTTCAAGTCCGCGCGCATTGGCCACCTGCAGGCCAACGACGGCACCGAAGTGACGCCCAAGGTCGATCCGCTCTTCTACAAAAACCCCTACAACCCCTCGTCGATGGCCCAGCACACCACCAACGGCGCCGACCGCCGGCTGGTGGTGATGCCCATCGTCGACTGCGGTGGCTTCGCCGCTGGCCAGCATGCACCGGTGCGCGCCTACGCCTGCGTGCTGCTGCTCGACCCCTACCGCCTAGACCCGGGCAATGTGGTCAAGTCGCGGCTCGAATACCTTGGGCGTTCCGACATCCCGGGTAGCCCCTGCGCCACCTCCGGCATCGCCGGCGACGCCAGCTCGCTGGGTCCCATGGTGCCTGCCCTGGTGCAGTAGCGAAATGTCCAATATGAAGAC
Source organism: Rhodoferax ferrireducens (assembly GCF_003347515.1). Taxonomy (GTDB): domain Bacteria; phylum Pseudomonadota; class Gammaproteobacteria; order Burkholderiales; family Burkholderiaceae_C; genus Rhodoferax. Next base: position 52,503 of record NZ_QEII01000298.1, read on the forward strand.
TCGGACTTTTATTCATTCATGCCAGCGGGGCGTGGCCGCCGTGGAATTCGCACTGCTGCTCACGCCACTGATATTGATGATCTTTGGCACCACTGAACTGGGGCGCGCGATCTACAGCTACAACACGCTGGACAAGACAGTGCGCGACGCGAGCCGTCACCTGTCGCAGCATGGACCGGGCGACGCGATCATCGCCGCCGAGGCAAGATGCCTGGCTGTTCATGGCACCACCGACTGTTCGGGGTCGCCCCTCGCACCCGGGCTGACAACCGCCATGGTGACAATTTGCGACGCGTCGCTTTGCCCTATCACGCATGCGAACCAGTTGACTGGTCTCGGCTCAATCAATCTGGTTACGGTCAGCATCCAGAACTACGCCTTCGACTCGGTGGTCGAGTTCGTGATTCCAGACATGACCTTCAATAATATTTCAACCACACTGAGGGCGCAGCTGTGAACAAGATCCGCCACTCTTCGCGCCAGCGAGGCGTCGCGACGGTCGAATTTGCAATCGTCTCGTCGCTACTCTTCACCATACTGTTCGGCGTAATGGAAATGGGGCGACTGCTCTGGACATGGAACGCCGCCACCGAGGCCACCCGACTGGGCGCACGCCTGGCCGTCGTCTGCGATGTCAATCGAAGCATGAATGCACCGATCAAGTCACGCATGCACGAGATGCTGCCGGCACTCACGAACGCAAACATCACGATCAGTTACCTGAACCCTCCGAATACTGTTGATCCTTCTTGTACCAACGCAACGTGCAAAGCCGCCCGCGTGAGCTTGTCTGGCTTCACCCATACCACCGTCATTCCCTTCGTACCCTTGTCGCTGACGCTGCCGCCTTTCAGCACAACGCTGCGCAAGGAGTTCATGAGTAGTACTGCCAATGAGGTATGTCCGTGAAGATCAAACTGATTACTCCCAACCCTGTCAACGCAGAGACGTGGACCAAGGCGCTGCGCGCCGAGCCCGCGTTTCATGTCACACCCATCGTGCGGGCGCTATGCGACGTGAGCGTAATCGTCAATGGCAGCCGTCCCGACCTCGTGCTGGTGGAGACCACCACACCGCAAGACTTCGATGCGCTTGAGCGGCTGGCGAATGGCAACCCGGAAATCGACTATGTGCTGATCGACAACGAGCTCAGCCCCGCATTCCTGCTGCGGGCCATGCGCGCGGGCGTGCGCGAGGTGCTGGCGTCGCCGGCGACGCCGGATGCGGTACTGGCGGCGCTGCGCCGCCAGTTGCGCAAGCGCGCACCGGCCGCCACCCTGCCCGCTACGCGCCATGGTGAAGTGCTCGCCCTGGTGTCGTGCAAGGGAGGCAGCGGGGCCACCTTCATTGCCGCCAACCTGGCCCATCTGTTGGCCTCGGGTGGCCAGCGTCAAGTCGCATTGATCGACATGAACCTGCAGTTTGGCGACGCCGCGCTGTTTGTCAGCAGCGAAACGCCCGTCAGCAACGTGGCAGATGTGGCCCGCAACATCAGCCGGCTTGACGCGGACCTGCTGCGATCATCGATGAGTGAGGTGGCACCTGGCCTGTGGGTACTGGCAGCCCCGGACGACCCGGCCCAGGCGACCGACGTGACGCCGCAACACGTGCGGCAGATTATCGAACTGGCACGCGAGATGTTTGACTTTGTGATCATTGATGTCGGGCGATCCTTAAGCTCGGTGACGCTGCAGGCGCTGGATCTGGCCGACCGCGTTTACGCCGTTCTTCAGCTGACACTGCCTTTTATCCGAGACGGCAAACGCCTGCGCAATGTTTTTCAGTCGCTGGACTACCCGGCGCACAAGATTCAATGGATCGTCAATCGCCACCATAAGGGCGACCAATTCACCGTCGATGACTTGAAGAGAACGCTGGCGATTGAGCATGTGATCACGCTGCCCAACCACTACGAGGCGGTTGCTGCGTCGGTCAACCAGGGGGTGCCGGTCGATCGGATCGCACCGAACAGCTCAATCGCCAAGGGCCTGCGCGAGCTCGCCGAGAACATCGCGCCACCTCCCCTCAACCAGGCCCGTTCAGGCTGGTTGGCGGGCCTACTGCGGGGTACTCCCGCCATGAGAGGAATGCCATGAGTTTGCGTGACAGATTAGGAGCGGCGACCCAGGGGTTTCCGCCACCGGGCGACGTGGTGCCCGAAGACGCGGGAGCCCCGACCCGCGCCTACCAGGAAACCAAGGCACACATTCATCAAGTACTGCTGGGCCGCCTCGACCTGGAGGCGATGGAAAACCTGTCGCCCGAGAGTCTGAAAGAAGAGCTGCGCCAGATGGTCGAGCGCCTGTTGCTGGAGGAGAACCTGGTTCTCAATACCGGTGAACGTCGCAACCTGGTGCGTGATATCCAGTACGAGATGCTCGGCTTCGGGCCGCTCGAACCGCTGCTGGCCGACCCCACGGTGTCGGACATTCTGGTCAACACCCACAAACAAGTTTATGTTGAGCGCCGCGGACGGCTTGAGTTGACCGACATTAAATTCAGCGATGACGATCACCTGATGAAGATCATCGACAAGATTGTCTCCCGGGTCGGGCGCCGCATTGACGAATCCAGCCCGATGGTGGACGCCCGCCTGCCCGATGGTTCGCGCGTGAATGCGATCATTCCGCCGCTGGCCATCGACGGTCCTATCCTGTCGATTCGTCGCTTCTCAACCGTGCCGCTGAAAATCACGAACCTGACGGAATACCGGTCCATGTCGGATGAGATGGCGCAGTTCATCGGTGCGCTGGCACAGGCCAAGATCAACATCCTGATCTCGGGCGGCACGGGTTCGGGCAAGACCACGCTGCTCAACATCCTGAGCGGCTTCATCGGCGCGACTGAGCGCATCGTGACCATCGAGGACGCTGCCGAGCTGCAACTGCAGCAGCCCCATGTGGTGCGCCTGGAGACGCGCCCGCCGAACATCGAAGGCCGCGGCGAGGTACCCCAGCGCGCGCTGTTGCGCAACGCGCTGCGCATGCGGCCTGACCGCATCATCCTCGGTGAAACGCGTGGCGCCGAGGCGCTGGACATGCTGCAGGCCATGAACACCGGCCACGAGGGCTCGATGACCACGGTGCATGCCAACACAGCGCGCGATGCGCTGGCGCGGCTGGAAAGCATGATTGCGATGGCCGGCGTGGACTTGCCCGCCAAGGCGGCGCGCGCCCAGGTGGCCTCGGCGATTGGCGTCATCATCCAGGCCAACCGCCTGAGCGACGGCACACGCAAGCTGACCAGCATTCAGGAAATCACAGGCATGGAAGGTGAGACGGTAACGCTGCAGGAAATCTTCATCTTCAAGCAGACGGGTGTCGGCCCCACCGGCGCGGTGGAGGGCTACTTCACCGCGACTGGAGTGCGGCCGCGCTGCTGGGACCGCCTGGCAACACATGGCATTCATCTGTCGCAAACCCTGTTCGAGCCGCTGCGGCGCGAAGTCTGAAGGAGAGCTGCCATGGACCTGTCCCTGATTCTCTTCGCGGTGGTGGCCTTTCTGGCGGTGGTGCTGTCGCTCGAAGGCGCGTACAACGTCTGGGCCTCGCGCAGCAGCCCCGAAGCCAAGCGCATTGCCGCGCGGCTTGAGGCGCTGGCCGGCGAGACACTGGCACAGGCGAGCATCGAGCGGGCGCGGCAGCAGTCGCGCATGCCGCGCCTCAACGCCTTGTTGGGTGGCTTGTGCACAGGCCAACGCATGCAGCGTTTTGTCGCGGCTTCGGCGGTGGAGACCTCGCCGGCTGAGCTGCTCGTCACGTCGTTTGCGCTGGGCGCCTTCGGCCTGTTCCTGCCGGGGTGGTTCGGCAAGCCACCTATCTTTGGCGCTGTGCTGGGGCTGATCCTGGCCCTGCTGCCCTGGTGGCGTGTGGCAAGGCGGCGCAGCGCCAGGATAGAGCGCATCGAGCGTCAATTTCCCGAGGCGCTGGACTTGATGAGCCGCGCGATGCGGGCCGGCCATGCATTCCCCTCCGCGGTCAAGATGGTCGCCGACGAGATGAGCGATCCCATGGGGCGCGATTTCCGCATCCTATTCGACGAGATGAACTACGGCGTGTCCACGAACGATGCGCTGGCGCATCTGGCCGCGCGCGTGCCGGTGCCGGATGTGAGCTACTTCGTGGTTGCCGTGATGATCCAGCGCGAATCGGGGGGGAATCTTGCGGAACTGCTGGACAAGATCGCAACCATCGTGCGCGAGCGCCTGAAACTGCTCGGTGAGGTCCGAACCCTGTCCGCCGAAGGCAAGCTGTCGGCCATCATCCTCACCGCCTTGCCGTTCTGCGTGGGACTGGTGGTGAACCTCGTCAACCCCAAATTCATGGCCGTTCTCTGGACCGACCCGACCGGTTTGCGCATGGTCGGCGTAGCGCTTTTCATGATGTTGATGGGCATTCTGTGGATGCGCAGCATCATCCGCATCCGGGTGTGAAGGAGACACGTCTATGAACCTGATCCAGTTGGCTTTTCTTGCGCTCGTTTTTGTCGTGATGGTCGCGGGCTTTCTCGGCGTCTTTGCTTTGATGCAGCCCAATACGGCGCGCCAGCGCCTCATGGGGTTGGAAACTGACGCGCCGGAACAGTCTCTAATCAAGGACCGCTGGTTGCACCGGGTGGCCAAGCTGACGCGCCCCATCAGCAAGCTCTCGATGCCCGAGGAGGGTTTCGAGAAATCGCCCATTAGGTTGCGCTTTGCCCATGCCGGCATCCGCAACGCTGCGGCCCCCTCCGCTTTCTTCGGCATCAAGACGCTGCTGACCGTGGGCCTGCCACTGATCGGGTTCGTGCTGCTCACCCTGGCGGGCTCACCCCTGAAGGGCAACAACTTGCTGCTGGCAATGCTGGCGTTGGCGGCACTGGGCTACTACGGACCCAACCTGGTTTTGTCGCATCTGGTCATGGTGCGACAACGCGAAATTTTCGAATCCTTTCCCGATGCGCTGGACCTGATGACGGTATGCGTGGAAGCCGGCCTGGGCACGGAGGCCGCGATGATGCGCGTGGCCGAGGATCTGCAATTCAAGAGCCCGGCGCTGGCGGACGAGATGCGCATCGTTAACCTGGAACTGCGTGCGGGTGCCGTGCGGGAGCGGGCCTTGCGCAACTTGGCGATACGGACCGGCGTCGAGGAAGTGGACGGTTTCGTCACCATGATCAGCCAGGCGGAGCGTTTCGGGACCAGCATCGCCGCGTCGTTGCGCGTGCACGCCGAGATGCTGCGCACGCGGCGGCGCCAGCGTGCCGAGGAGGCCGCCGCCAAGATCGCGCTGAAGCTGCTGTTTCCGCTGATTTTCTGCATTTTTCCTTCGCTGATGGTCGTTCTCATGGGGCCGGCGATGATCCAGATTTACCGCGTGCTGCTGCCCACAATGGGCGGGCACTGAATCGGAGAACACATGATGAACCCACACTTTCGGCGTTCACAACGCAGAACATTCACCGTGGTGGCCGCTGCGGTGCTTCTCGCGGGGTGCGCTGGGCTGACCCCGGCGCCCAAAACCTGGCGCGTGGCAGCAAACTACCGCATCGACAACGCAGGCACGAGCACCGAACTTGGCTACAAGGCCTTGGCACGCCAATTTGAGGGCGAACGTCGCTGGCGCGAAGCGCGAGACGCCTGGCGCAAGGCCGCGCTCGCGGCACCCGAGGACGCCGACATTCTGAACGCCCTCGGCCTTGCCGAAACCAGCCAGGGGCAGTACAGCAACGCCGTTGCGGCTTTGCGCCGTGCGGTGGCGGCGGACCCGCAGCGGGCTCAGTTGCTGAACAACCTCGGCTATGCCCTGCTGCTTGACGGCCAGAGCGTTGAAGCGAAAAGGGTGCTGCAAGAGGCACTGACTCGCAGCCCGGATCATCGTCTGGCGCGTGTCAACCTCGACCGCATTGACCAGGTCGCGGGCGGCGCGAGCCCGCGCAGCGTCGCTGATAGCTCGCCGCAGCCATCGGGCGAAGCTTCGATCCGTGCACCTGCATCCCACTTGCAAACGTTGCCCAACGTGGAGCCACTGCAGCTGAGGCAAGCCGGTTTGACCGAGGCGTCGGAGTTGCCCGCAACGGCAACGGCAGTTGCTGCGCCGAACAACCTTGCCACCGAGACGCAGCTGTCGGCGCCGCCTATGCTGCCGGCGACGGTGAGTGCCGCGACAACACTGCCACTACGCATCGAAATCGTCAACGGCAACGGCGTCACCGGTATGGCCACCTGGCTTGGCGGATGGCTGCGCGCGCGCGGTTTGGCACAGAACACCCTGCTCAGCAACGCGCAGCCATTCAACACGATGACGACCGTGATGCACTACCGGACGGGATATTTCACCGTCGCCAAGGAACTTGCCGAGCGCTTGCCGTATCGCGTCGAGGTCGCAACCGAGCCGGGTGGTGCAGCCAACGCCGATGTCAGGGTCGTGCTGGGGCGCGACCTGCGTACCGCTGGCGAGCCTGTAAAGCGCACGCCTGTGCAGGCTAAATCAACTTTGAAACCAGGCTGGCCAGCAGGCTGAGCACGATCGTGCTGGCCAGCGGAATGTTCCATTCGCGGCCCCGCAATTTGAAGCGGAAGTCGCCCGGCAACTTGCCAAAGCCCAGCTTGTGCAGCCAGGGCGTGAGCGCATTGATCAGCACCAAAGCGAGAAAGATGACGATAAACCAGCGGATCATGGCGTTCAGCAGATCGTGATTTAGAGCGTGTGGGTCCGGTCGCCCTGTGCGAAGCCCATGGCATCCCACGGTTCGCCCTTGTACAGGCCGATGACTTTGAACAACTCGCCCATTTCATGCTCCATGATCAGTCGTTGCGCCTGCACCCGAACAGTCAAGGGCGATGCGTCCAACCGGGGGCCGAGGCCGCAATTGATCAAGAACCGGGCCTGCGTACAGTAGCCCAGCACATTCAAACCCGCCTCTTGCGCCGCCAGGGCGATGCCGGTGAAATTGACGTGGGCGGTGATGTCTTTCAAGCCCACATCACTCAAAGGATCGGGGTCCGAGCGATGGCGCAGGTGGCACATCACCGTGCCCATGTGGCGCTGCGGGTGGTAGTACTCATGCTCCGGGAAACCATAGTCAATCAAAAAGGCGGCGCCCACGCTGAGCTTGTCGGCCAGGGTGCGGATAAAGGACTCGCCCTGGGGATGAATTTCGGTCAGGTAATCGTGATCGCCTTCAATCTCCACCGGAGGCCGAAGCTCGGTGAGGCGGTCCTGCCAGACCCACTCAGGCGCGACGCCGGCCGGCTGCGCGTCCGCAACTGGATCCCGAACCGGCCCCGAGGCCACGCCGCGCTCGTACCAGACGCCGCTGACCCGCGCCAGCAGCTTGACCGGCATGGCATCCAGCACCTCGTTGCCGATCACCACGCCTTGCAGGGTGTCGGGCAGTTCACTGACCCAACGCACGGTGCCGGCGTACTTTTCCAGTGTTTGCTGCTGGCGCGCACGCAAGCTGCCGGACAAATCAACAATGCTGTAGCACGGCAAGGGGTGCCCGAGCGCCTCCAGTGTTTCCAGCAGCTGCAGCGCCAGCGCGCCCGAGCCGGCGCCAAACTCCCAGACCTCGCCGGTTTGCGTCACCTGCAAGGCCTGCGCCACCTGCGCCGCCAATGTCTGGCCAAACAAAGGCGTCATCTCGGGGGCGGTCACAAAGTCGCTGCCGGCCGTGGGCAGGGTGCCGAACTTGGTGCTGTCATTGGCGTAGTAACCCAGGCCGGGCGTGTACAGCGCCAAGGCCATGAACTCGTCAAAGCCGATCCAGCCGCCGCGTGCAGCAATGGCCTGCGCCATATGGGCCGAGAGGGCGCTCGTTAAACTGTAGGGTGTTGTCATCACCGCTGAATTGTCTCCGAATGTCCGCACCCACTCCCACCCGCACGGTTCTCGTCACCGGTGCCGCCAAACGTTTAGGCCGTGAAATTGCCCTCGCGCTGGCGAAGGACGGCTGGCGGGTGGCGGTCCATTACCGGGATTCACTCGAAGACGCTACAAAAACAGTAGCTGACTGCGCACAGCTGACGAGGGGTAGCGCCGCTTTTCGTGCAAATTTAACGAATGAGACGGCGGTGCGGCATTTGCTGCCACAGGTAATTGCCCAATTTGGCCGGGTCGACGCGGTGGTCAACAGCGCCTCGACCTTTGAGCACGACACGGCGTCGACCTTCAGCTTTGCCGCCATGGACAAGCACATGCGCAGCAACACCGGCGCCGCCATTCTTCTGGCGCAAGCGCTGCATGCGCATGTGCTCGCGCGCGATGGCTCGGCCAGCGCGCAAGCGCGCCGACCCCTGGGCGTGGTGGTGAACCTGCTGGACCAGAAACTGTGGAACCAGAACCCGGATTTTTTCAGCTACACCCTGTCCAAAGCCGCGCTGGAAGCCGCCACCACCATGCTGGCGATGGCCTTGAGCCCCCAGATTCGCGTGGTCGGTGTGGCGCCCGGCCTGACCTTGACCAGCAAGCTGATCACCCCGGAAAAGTTTGAGGCGCTGCACCAGCTCTCGCCGCTGGGCCGCTCGTCAACGCCGGCCGATGTGGCTGCCACCGTGAAATTCGCACTCGACAACCAATCCATCACCGGCACCACCATCCTGGTCGACGGTGGCCAGCATCTGATGAAATTCGAGCGCGATTTTTCCATGCTGTGATGCCCCGCAGCCAACCCAACCATTCACCATGCCCCACACTCTTGGTCACCAGACCCTCACGCTCACCGGTTTGCGTTTTGATGCCAATTTGGGCATTCTGGAGCTTGAAAAAACCGCGCCGCAACCGATCCAGGTCGATGCCGAACTCAGTCTGGGCGCGCAGCCGCTGCTGCCGCACGACGACGACATCCACCATGTGCTGGACTACCGCAAGGTGCGCCAGATCATCATCAACGAATGCACCGCAGAGCACGTGAATTTGCTGGAGACCCTGATTGGCAAGCTCGCCAACCGCCTGATGCAGTTGCCCGGCGTGCTGGGGGTGCGGGTCAAAATCGCCAAGCTGGAAATTTTTGACGACTGCGAAGTCGCCATCCGTATTGAAACAGGTCAGTGGTGACAGGAGAAACAACATGAATGCCGTCTGGATTGACAACGAAACAAGCACTGAGGCGCCCGCGCCCAGCCTCCCCCTCGCCAAAGGGCTCAAAATCGAGCGTGAAATCCACAAGCTGGAAAAACGCCTGTGCCACCAGGTTGGCAAAGCCATCATCGACTTCAACATGATCGAAGAAGGCGACCGCGTGATGGTGTGCGTCTCGGGCGGCAAGGACAGCTTCGGGCTGCTGGATATCCTGCTTAAGCTGCAGGCCCGCGCGCCCATCAAGTTCGAGCTGATTGCCGTCAACCTGGACCAGAAGCAACCGGGCTTTCCGGCGCACATCCTGCCCAAGTACCTGGAAAAACTGGGCGTGCCGTTTCACATCGAAACGCAGGACACCTACAGCATCGTGAAAAAGGTGATTCCCGAAGGCAAGACCATGTGCAGCCTGTGCAGCCGGCTGCGTCGGGGCATTTTGTACCGCGTGGCCGATGAGCTAAAAATCACCAAGATTGCGCTCGGTCACCACCGCGATGACATGCTGCAAACATTCTTTCTCAACATGTTTTTCGGCGGCAAGCTCAAGGGCATGCCACCGAAACTGGTGAGCGACGACGGCGGCCACATCGTGATCCGGCCGCTGGCCAACGTGGCTGAAAAAGACCTGATCCGCTGGGCCGCGCACCGCCAGTTCCCCATCATCCCGTGTAGCTTGTGCGGCAGCCAGGAGAACCTGCAGCGCAAACAGATCGGCAACATGCTGCGCGAGTGGGAAAGACAATACCCCGGTCGCACAGAAACCATGTTCACCGCACTGCAAAACGTGGTGCCCTCGCACCTGATGGATGTCAAGGCCCATAATTTCAAGGACATCAAGACCACCGGCCTGCCCTGCGCGGATGGCGACAAGGTGTTCGACGAGGAGGAATTCCCGGTGGCCTCCTTGCCCAGCCTGCAGGTGCTCAGTATCCAATCCTGACGGGTTTGGCGCTATTTTTTTCGGGGGTTCCATGTTCAGATCATTGATTGCTACTTTCCTGATAGCACTGGGTTTGACAGGCTGTGCCACCACGCGGCTGGTGGACAGCGACGTGCGCAGCTATGCAACCCCACCCTCAGTGCCCGTCGGCGCCCATTACCGGTTTGAACGCCTGCCATCGCAGCAGGCCAATGCCGCACAACAGGCCCGGCTGGAAGCCATGGCTCAGCAGGCGCTGGCCAAGGTCGGCCTGCAGCGCGATGACGCGAGTGCCAGCTACAGCGTGCAGGTTTCGGTCGGCGTGAAAGTTGACCCGTATTCGCCGGGGGACGGGCCTTACGACGGAGGGTGGCCGGGCTGGAACTTTGGCTTTGGGCTGCACAGCGGCCACATGATGATCGGTGGCAGCCACCTGATGCACGGCTTTCCCGGCTTTGGTGTACCCGATCGACCTTATTACTGGCGCCAGGTCAGCTTGATCATCCGCAGCGTGAGCACCCATCAGGTGGTGTACGAGACCCAAGCCGCCCACGATGGCCCCTGGTCCGACAGCGATACGATTCTGTCCGCCATGTTTGATGCCGCCCTGAAAGACTTTCCCACCCCGCCCCAAGGGGTTCGCCGTGTCAATATCGAAATCCCCCGCTGAACCCGCCTCACGACCATGCACGCCACCCGCATCATTGCCATTCGCCATGGCGAAACCGCCTGGAATGTGGACACCCGCATCCAGGGTCAACTCGACATCGGCCTGAATGAGACCGGTCGTCAGCAAGCGCGACGCGTGGCGCGCGCCTTGGCGGACGAGTCGATTCAAGCCATCTACGCCAGCGATCTGCGACGGGCCTGGGACACGGCGCACGCCATCGCCAGCGCCACCGGCGGGGCGCTGCACGCCCACAAGGGCTTGCGCGAACGTGGTTTTGGCGTATTTCAAGGCAAGACCTTTACCGAGATCGAAGCCGCCTGGCCCGATCAGGCCCAGCGCTGGCGCAGGCGCGACCCGCAGTGGGCGCCCGAAGGCGGCGAGTCATTGGCGGCTTTGCACCACCGCATCACCCGAACCGCCGCTGAGTTGGCGGCCCGCCATCTGGGCGAGCAGATTGTGCTGGTGGCCCATGGCGGCGTGATGGACATGCTGTACCGCGCTGCCACAGGGCAGGATTTGCAGGCCCCGCGCAGCTGGGAGGTGGGTAACGCCGCCATTAACCGCCTGCTGTGGACGCCCGACGGACTCACGCTGGTCGGCTGGTCGGACAAGCGTCATCTGGACGACGATGAGTCGCTTGACGAAACCACCGCCTGATTGAACCCATCAGACCCGATTCGTCAGGCGCCAAACAGATCCACATCACTGTTGGGCGGTGTGACGCCCAGATGCCGGTACGCCGCCAGCGTGGCAATGCGTCCGCGCGGTGTGCGTTGCAGATAGCCTTGCTGGATCAGATAAGGCTCGATCACGTCTTCAATCGTTTCGCGCTCTTCGCCAATGCTGGCGGCGATGTTGTCCAGTCCGACCGGGCCGCCGTCAAAGCGGTGGATCACCGCCTCCAGCAGCTTGCGGTCCATCAAATCAAAGCCCTGCGGATCGACATCGAGCATGGCCAGCGCACGGTTGGCGATGTCCAGCGTGATCTCGCCCGCACCCTTGACGTCGGCGTAGTCGCGCACCCGGCGCAACAGCCGGTTGGCGATGCGCGGCGTGCCACGCGAGCGCCGGGCAATCTCGAAGCCGCCCTTGTCGTCGGTGGGCACCTTGAGCAGGCCGGCGCTGCGCCGCACAATCAGCGCCAACTCCTCGGCGCTGTAGAACTCCAGCCGCGCCACGATGCCGAAGCGGTCGCGCAGCGGGTTGGTCAGCATGCCGGCGCGGGTGGTGGCACCGACCAGGGTGAAGGGCTGCAGATCGAGCTTGATGGAACGCGCCGCCGGCCCCTCTCCGATCATGATGTCGATCTTGTAATCTTCCAGCGCGGGATAGAGGATTTCCTCCACCACCGGGCTGAGGCGGTGAATCTCGTCGATGAAGAGAACATCGTTCTTCTCCAGATTCGTCAGCAGGGCCGCCAGGTCTTTCGGCTTTTCCAGCACCGGGCCGCTGGTCTGGCGCAAATTGACGCCAAGTTCGTGCGCGATGATGTGCGATAGCGTGGTTTTACCCAAGCCGGGCGGGCCGAACAGCAGCACATGGTCCAGCGCCTCGTCGCGCATCTTGGCGGCGCTGATGAAGATCTCCAGCTGCTCGCGCACCTTGGCCTGGCCCACGTACTCGTCCAGCAGCTTGGGCCGCAGGGCGCGTTCAATTGCCTCCTCGTTGGGTGAGGCCGGAGCGGCGGACAGCATGCGCTTGGGCGGAGGGGGGGCGAAATCGTCGGTCTGAATGCTCACGGGGGATGGGGATGCGAAGTGGAGCTTCACTATAGCGTGCAGCGGACGCCACAGCTCAAGTACCGTCTTGAATCGGCCGATAACAAGCTACAACCCCGTCTTTGCAAAAAGCGGCCTGATCATCGTGAATATCCTCTGGGTCCACCCGACATGACTACGACTCGCCTGAAACCCCAGCCCCCAAGTTCCCGTTTTCAGCGCCCTATTTTGTCCTCATGGACGCATTCCTGGCGCCTCTGGCACGCAGGGGGCATGTCCTCTTGCCTGGCCATCGCCCTGGTGACGGGGCAGCCAGCCCCGGCCCGGGCCGCCGACCCTGCCGCAGCGCATGAAGTGACCCCTGCCGTAGCGGCCAAAAAGCACGTCGCGCCGGCCTCCGCAGGCAAAAGCGTGACGGAGCAGCTGAACGAGGCGGTTGAAAGCGGTGCGCTGATCAAGAAGCGCATCACCCTGGTGGTCAACGGCAAAGAAAAAAAATTCATCACGATTCCCGCCAAAGAGCCGAGCGCGCCAGCCGATGCGCCTGCCAAGCCAGCAGCGAGCGAACACCCTGCCGAGTCCGCACACGCAGCAGCCTCCAAGCGGGCTCCGGCCGCCGTCAACCCGCAGGCCAGCCGCCAGTACATCCGCGCCAAGGCCGCGGCGCTGACCGGCCATGAGGCGCCCGAGGCTGCCCCCCTGACCGGGGCTGCCCACCATGAAGGCGAAGTGCACTGGGCTTACACCGGCGACAACGGCCCCCAAGCCTGGGGCAAACTCAAACCCGACTTCAACGTGTGTGCCCTGGGCAAGCGCCAATCGCCCATCAACATCGAAGAGACCGGCACGCTGCAGGGCCCGGCCGAGCCCCTGCGCTTCAATTACCAGCCCAGCAGCGGCAGCGTGGTGAACAATGGCCACACGATTCAGGTCGACCTGTACGGCGACAACTCGTTGACGGTGCGCGACTCCACCTACAAGCTGGTGCAGTTTCATTTTCATCACCCCTCGGAGGAGCAGGTCAACTACCGGGGTTTTGCCATGGTGGCGCACCTGGTCCACAAGAATGCCGAGGGCCAGCTGGCCGTGGTGGCGGTGTTGCTGGACCCCGGTGTCGCCAACGCCCTGGTGAACAAGGTCTGGACCTATATGCCGCTGGACGCGGGCGACCGCGTGCGCATGCCCACCGGCCTGATCGACATGAACGAGTTACTGCCCAAGGATCAGCGCTATTACCAGTTCATGGGCTCCCTCACGACGCCGCCCTGTACCGAAGGCGTGCTGTGGCTGGTGCTCAAACAGCCCACCCCGGTGAGCCGGGAGCAGATCAAGCTGTTCTCCCAGTTGTTTCCCCTCAATGCGCGCCCGGTGCAAGCCGTGAATGGCCGGCCGATTCGGGACGCGCAGTAGGTTTTTTCAGGCTTTGGTGGGCCGGTCAGGCTCTTGACAGCGCCCGCAACGCCAGCTTGATGCCGTCGCTCACGCCCACATCGACCGGCAGGGCCTTGAGTGACACCGCCGCTTCCTTGTCGCTGTAACCCAAGGCCAGCAAGGCCTGCAGGATATCGGCTTGGGCGTCGTTGGCCACGCTGGCAGCCACACCAATATCCGGCCCCAGCTTGCCTTTGAGTTCCAGCAACAAACGTTCCGCCGTCTTCTTGCCAATCCCGGGCACCTTGATCAGCCGCCCGGCTTCCTGCAGCGTCACCGCCTGCGCCAGCTCCCCCACGCTCATGCCCGACAGCACCGACAAGGCGGTGCGGGGCCCGACGCCGGAAATCTTGATGAGCTGGCGAAAGGCCTCGCGCTCCTGCGCGTGCTCGAAGCCATAGAGAATCTGCGCGTCTTCGCGCACCACAAAGTGCGTCAGCAGACTGACGCGTGCGCCCAGTTCCGGCAGGTTGTAAAACGTGCTCATGGGCACATGCACCTCATAGCCCACACCGTTGCAATCCACCAGCACCTGCGGTGGATTTTTGTTGGCGAGCGTGCCTGTCAATTTGCCGATCATTTCTTGCCTATCATTGGTAACCCTTTTCAGGAATTATCAACTTGATTCTCAGACACCTGTTTTCCCCGCCCAACAACATCCGGCTCGGTCATCTGTGCGGCCCCATGGACGAACATCTGCGCACCATCGAAGTGGCATTGCAGGTCAAAATTGCGCACCGGCACGAGCAGTTCAAGGTCGATGGCACCAAGGCCAATGCCAAGCGCGGCATGGAGATGCTGCAAGCCTTGTATGAAATGGCGGCGCGCCCGATCGACACCGCCACCATCCAACTGATGCTGGCCGGCGACCCCGATATGGTTGACGCTGACAGCATGGCGCTGAAAACCAAGCGCAACGACCTGCGCGCCCGCACGCTCAACCAGGCCACCTACCTGGACAACATCGCCCTGCACGACATCACCTTCGGCATCGGCCCGGCCGGCACCGGCAAAACCTATCTGGCCGTGGCCATGGCGGTGGACGCCTTGCAGCGCAGCGCCGTGCAACGCATCATGCTGACGCGACCTGCCGTGGAAGCCGGCGAGCGACTCGGCTATTTACCCGGCGATCTGGCCCAGAAGATCGACCCCTACTTGCGCCCGCTGTACGACGCGCTGTACGAGCTGATGGGTTTCGAGCAGGTGCAAAAAGCGCTGGAGCGCCAGACCATCGAGGTCGCGCCGCTGGCCTTCATGCGCGGACGCACGCTGAACAACGCTTTTGTGATTCTGGACGAGGCGCAAAACACCACGCCCGAACAGATGAAGATGTTCCTGACCCGCATCGGCTTTGGCTCCAAGGCCGTGGTGACGGGTGACGTGAGCCAGATCGACCTGCCCAAAACCCAGCTCAGTGGCCTGATTGACGCCGAGCGCGTGCTCAAGCGCGTGGACGGCATCGCCATTTGCCGCTTCACCAGCGCCGACGTGGTGCGCCATCCGCTGGTGGCGCGCATCGTCGACGCCTACGACGCACCGGGACGCATCAACCTGTATCGGCGCGACGACGCCGACCCGGAGGTGCCTGCCGTCGTGGCGCGTCCCCGCAACCGGAAAAAGCTGGTTTAACAGTCTTTCTTATTGCTATTTAAATAATAGCTGCTTACGCATATCCACCAAGGGCTAGAGACCTTTTTAACCATGTTAATGCTGAATCAACTCGCTTTATCCCTGCAATTCGGCAAAATTGACGATGCCGCCCTGCACCGCGCGGCCCTGCCCCGGCACAAGGTTGCCCGCTGGATTCGCCATGCGCTGCAAAGCGACGCCGAAATCACGGTGCGCATCGTGGATGCCGAAGAAGGACTGGCGCTGAACCGCGACTACCGGAAAAAAGACTACGCCACCAACGTGCTGACTTTCGACTACACGCAAGAACCCGTGGTCACCGCCGACCTGGTGCTGTGCGCCCCGGTAGTGGCCCAGGAAGCCAAGGAACAAGGCAAAACGCTGGAAGCCCACTACGCCCACCTGCTGGTGCACGGCACGCTGCATGCGCAGGGCTGGGACCATGAAACCAGCGAGGAAGACGCCCAGGTGATGGAACTGCGCGAGGTGGAAATACTGGCCCGGCTCGGCTTCGACAGCCCATATTAATGATTAAATAGGCCTCTAGCCCTCGTCAATAGGGCGCAATATGCTATTAAATATATAGCACACCAACCGATGCACTAACGGGCGTCTGGCGCCATGCGCAGGGGAATCGTCACCGGGCCGTCGTTCACCAGATGCACCTGCATGTCGGCGCCAAACTGCCCGGTCTGCACCAGCGGATGGGCGAGCCGGGCTTGCGCCACAAAATAGTCGTACAGCCGGCGGCCTTCGTCGGGCAGGGCAGCGCCGGTGAAACCCGGCCGGTTGCCGCCCGACACATCGGCCGCCAGCGTGAACTGGCTCACCACCAGCAGGCCGCCCGCCCAACCCTGGCCGTCCATGTCTTGCACGCTGTGGTTCATCTTGCCCGCATCGTCACTGAAAATGCGCAGTTTCAGCAGCTTCACCAGCAGCTTGTCGCTCTGGACCTCCGTGTCACCGCGCTCGGCGCACAGCAGCACCAGCAAGCCCGGCCCAATTTCACCAGCCACCTGACCCTCGATCAAGACGCGCGCCTCGCTGACACGCTGCAAAACGGCAATCACGTCGGTTGGGCGCCGCTTAGCCGAGCGTGACCTTGGCAAACTTGCGTTTGCCGACCTGAACCACATAGGTGCCCGTCCCCAGCTTCAGCCCCTTGTCGCTCACCACGCTGGAGTCCACGCGCACGCCGCCACCGTCAATCAGGCGGTTGCCCTCGCCGCTGGACGCCGCCAGCCCGGCCAGCTTGAGCAAGGCGCCGATGCCCAGTGGCGCGCCACCCTCACCCAACGGCAAAGAAAGCTCATCAATCTCGTCCGGCACGCCGCCCTTGCTGCGGTTGATGAAATCCTGCTCGGCCGCGTCGGCTGCGGCGGGCGAGTGGAAACGGGCCGTGATCTCCTTCGCCAGCGCCACCTTGGCGTCTTTCGGGTTGCGCCCGGCCGCCACTTCGGCGCGAAGGACCGCGATATCAGCCTCGCTCCTGAAACTCAGCAAGGTGTACCAGCGCCACATCAGCACGTCCGAGATGCTCAACACCTTGGCAAACATGGTGTTCGCGTCTTCCGAAATGCCGATGTAGTTGTTCTTGCTTTTGGACATTTTCTCAATGCCGTCCAGCCCCTCAAGCAGCGGCATGGTCAAGATGCATTGCGGCTCCTGGCCGTATTCGGCCTGCAGGTGACGCCCCATCAGCAAATTGAATTTCTGGTCGGTGCCGCCCAGCTCCAAGTCGCTTTTCAGGGCCACCGAGTCGTAGCCCTGCATCAGCGGATACAAAAACTCGTGCACGCTGATCGGCGTACCGGACTTGAAGCGGTCATGAAAGTCATTGCGCTCCATCATCCGGGCCACCGTGTATTTGGCCGCCAGCTCGATCATGCCGCGCGACCCCAGGCTGTCGCCCCATTCGCTGTTGTAGCGAATCTCGGTTTTGGCCGGGTCCAACACCATTGAGGCCTGGCGGTAATAGGTCTGGGCATTGACCTCAATTTGTTCGCGGGTCAGTGGCGGGCGCGTGGTGTTGCGACCCGACGGGTCGCCAATCAGGGTGGTGAAGTCGCCAATCAAGAAAATGACGGTATGGCCCAAATCCTGCAATTGGCGCATCTTGTTGAGCACCACCGTGTGGCCGATATGGATGTCCGGGGCGGTCGGATCGAGGCCCAGCTTGATGCGCAGCGGCGTACCGGTGGCTTCAGCACGGGCCAGCTTCTTGACCCAATCGTCTTGCGGAATCAACTCTTCACAGCCCCGCAAGGTCACCGCGAGCGCCTCCCGGACACGATCTGTTACAGGAAAACGGGGAGATAAGGCTTGATTCATAAGGGTTTTTCTTGGTGCATTCGGGTGGAGCGAAGTTATACTCTGCGTTCGCTCAAGCGCCTGATTTTAATTCCTCAAGCATGAGCACCCTCTTTTGTCCGTTCGGTTACACACAAACCAACCTCACCTGGAACGCTTGTTTTGATTAACAGCCTTGCTAACGCAAAAAATGCTTTTCTGACTTTAGCCAGTCAAACCATCACACAACACCCCAAACGCATCACGGCCGTCATTGCGGCCTTGATGCTCGGCGGCGGTGGCGGGGCCTTCGCCGTGGCCTCCTTCGCGCCGGACCCGTCAGATTTACCGGTGCGGGAAATCCTGGAATCGGTCCAAGCACTGCCTTTGAATGCTGCGTCCGATGACCTGAACATCCAGTCCTTCAATCTGTACAGATCCGACGTCACCCGCTCCAGTGACACGGCGGACACCCTGCTCAAGCGGCTGGGCGTTGACGACACGGCCGCCGCCACCTTCCTGCGTACCGACGCCACGGCCCGCCAGTTGCTGGGCCGAAGCGGTCGCAACGTGACTGCGGAAACCAGCGACAACAATCGCCTGCAAAAGCTCAGCGCCCGCTGGAGCGCTGACAACGGCGGCAACTTCCA
The DNA here is from genome assembly GCF_003347515.1 of Rhodoferax ferrireducens. Taxonomy (GTDB): domain Bacteria; phylum Pseudomonadota; class Gammaproteobacteria; order Burkholderiales; family Burkholderiaceae_C; genus Rhodoferax. The sequence goes on from NZ_QEII01000298.1 coordinate 70,865, forward strand.
ACGCCTGGTGCTGGAGAAAACACCCAAAGGCTTTCAGTCACGCATAGAGTCAGCACCGCTGACCGCATCCACCCAGCTGGCCAGCGGCACGATCCAGACCTCCCTGTTCGCCGCCACCGACGAGGCCAGAATTCCCGATGCGGTCGCGACTCAGCTGGCGGAGATTTTTTCGAGCAATATTGATTTTCATCGCGCGCTGCGCAAGGGCGATCGCTTCTCCATCGTCTACGAAACCCTCGAAGGCGATGGCGAACCCCTTCGTACCGGGCGCGTGTTGAGCGCCGAATTTGTCAACGCGGGCAAGAGCTTCCAGGCCATGTGGTTCCAGGAACCCGTGGCCGCGGGCAGCCAGACCGCCAATGCGTCAGGCGCCACGGATTCCCGTAGCAAAGGCGGCTACTTCACCCTGGACGGTCAGAGCCTGCGCCGGTCCTTTCTGGCATCCCCCGTCGAATTTTCGCGCGTGAGCAGTGGCTTCAAAATGCGTTTTCATCCAATTTTGCAGATGTGGAAAGCACATTTGGGCACGGATTACGCGGCCCCGACCGGCACAGCGGTGCGCAGCGTTGGCGATGGCGTGGTTGAATTTGCCGGTGTTCAAAATGGTTTCGGCAATGTGATTTATGTGAATCACGGCAAGCAGAACACCACGGTTTATGCACACCTGAGCCGCATCAATGTTCACAAAGGCGAGACCGTCAGCCAAAACCAGAATATCGGCGCCGTGGGCTCTACTGGCTGGGCAACCGGTCCGCACCTGCATTTTGAGTTCCGCGTCAACGGGATACACCAGGACCCTTTGACGATTGCACGCCAAAGCGAGGCGGTGGCCGTGACGGCTTTAGCCAAGCCTTTGTTCAACCGTTTGTCATCGGAAGCACGGCTTGCGCTCTCGGCCGCTGCTTCCATACAACAAACCAGCGCCCAGTAGACGCTCGGGTCAGAAACACGACCGTGTCTGAACTTTTTGTAGGTCTGATGTCTGGCACTTCGCTGGACGGTGTGGATGGTGTTTTGGCGGATATTTCCGGCACCCGCCTGGCCGTTCTGGCCTATGGCAGTGCACCTCTGTCGCAGGCCTTGACCGAGGAACTGCTGGCCCTCAACAGCCCCGGACCCAATGAATTGCACCGGGCCGCCTTGGCGGCCAACGCACTGGTTCGCGTGTACGCCCACCTGGTTGCCAATTTGCTGGATCAGGCTGGCATTAAACACACCGAAGTCAACGCCATTGGCGCGCATGGTCAGACCGTGCGGCACCAGCCCCAAGCCTTTGACGGCACCGGATATACCCTGCAACTCAACAATCCGGCTCTGCTGGCCGAGCTGACCGGGATTGAAGTCGTTGCCGACTTCCGCAGCCGCGATGTGGCGGCCGGTGGACAAGGTGCCCCGCTGGTGCCGGCCTTTCACCAATCCGTGTTTGGGCGCCTTGGCGAGACGGTGGCAACGCTCAATATTGGCGGCATTTCAAACCTCACGGTGCTGGGTCCGAAAATGACGGACGATGTGCTCGGCTTTGATTGCGGGCCCGGCAATGCCCTGATGGACGCCTGGTGCAGGCAACATCTTGGCCAGGCTTTTGACGCCGACGGTACCTGGGCGGCCGCTGGACGGGTGCACGTCGACTTGCTGGCTGCGCTGCTGGAAGAACCCTACTTTGACCAACCGGCGCCCAAAAGCACCGGGCGCGACCTGTTCAATCCCATCTGGTTGGCCAGGAAACTTGAAAGATTCACCTCGGTGGCACCGGTTGATGTGCAAGCAACATTGACAGAATTGACCGCTAGCGCTTGTGCAGTCTGCGTGAAGCGCTATGGATTCGAGAGCAAAAACCTCATTGTCTGCGGAGGGGGCGCTTTCAACACCCACCTGATGAATCGGCTGCAGGCGCATTTGCCATCGCTGCAAGTCGACTCTTCCCAAGCCCACGGACTCCACCCCCTGCAGGTGGAAGCGGCGGCCTTCGCCTGGCTGGCACGCAAGACGGTCAGGCGCGAAACATCAAGTCTAGAAGCAGTAACGGGCGCCCAAGGCGCCCGTGTACTGGGTGGAATCTACCCGGCCTGAGCCAAGAGACTCCCCTCAGGTCGAGAAACTCGATCCGCAGCCGCAGGTAGACTGGGCGTTGGGGTTTTTGATCACAAACTGCGCGCCCTGCAGATCTTCCTTGTAATCAATTTCAGCGCCCAGCAGGTATTGGTAGCTCATGGCGTCAATCAACAGGGACACGCCATTCTTGGTCATCGTGGTGTCGTCTTCGTTGGTGATTTCATCAAAAGTGAAACCATACTGAAAGCCTGAGCACCCGCCCCCTTGCACAAAAACGCGCAATTTCAGGTCCGGGTTGCCCTCTTCAGCAATCAGGTCGGCCACCTTGGCGGCAGCGCTGTCGGTGAAGAGAATCGGGCTTGGCATTTCAGTTTGGATGTTTTCTGCGACGGCACTCATGGGTACTCCTAAATAGTGGAGGACAGAACTTGCCACTGTGTGACTGCGGCCTGACCCCACAAGTTTTCAATATTACTTTGAGAATAGTACAGCAAATTGGTCAGGAATTCAGTCAGGCGTTATTTGCCGCCAACTTGAGTGTGGGCTTTTCATCGGCCCCGAGAATGGGGCGCAGTTGCCCGGCGATGATGGCTCCTTGATGCATCTCCAGCGCCGTGTAGTGCACATCCCCCGTAATGCGAGCCTTGGGCTGCAACTCCAGCATCAGACGCGCATGCACGGGCCCATTCACCGTGCCATTGATGATAATGTGATCGGCATGGACTTCACCTGTCACCATGGCCGTCTCCGAGATCACCAGAATGCTCGCCTGATCCGGTTTGCCACTGATGCTCCCGACCACCGCGCCATCAACGCGCAGACCGTCAGAAAACCTGAAATTCCCGTCAATCTGACTGCCCTCGGCAATCAAACTCTTAATGGGAGGCTGTTTTTTCTTGTTAAACACGTCAGTATCCTTGCATGCGTTGAACTGTGAACTTGACTAAAGCGTGACGGATTGCACCGTTTTGGTGAGGGAACCATCCAGGATTTTGGCAGTAAGGCTCCTGACAACGGCTTGAGGTGGCAGCTCAAACGTGCCTTCAAGTCGACCATACTGTCTCAGCTTGAAGGCCTGCGCTCCGCCGGGCAACGCCGCCGACCAAGGCTTGCCATGGAGCACACCGGTAAAAGTCAGCTCCAAGCGTCCATTGAACTCCGGCGGGCTCTTGAGCGCCTGAATGACCAGCACCTGCCATTTGATCTCGCGCCCGTTATGGAGCTCAGCCTGCAAGCCACGTATTGCAATGCTGTCGGCACCCGCCGTGGGTATCAGTTTTTCAAAAAATCCCAAATCATCGCGCAGGCTCTGGTTATCGACTTCAAGCTGTTTGTTTTGAGCCAGCAATCGTTCCTGCGCCACTTTTTCCGAGGTCAGCAAAGTGTCAACGGTGTTGGCGATCGACTGCGCCCTGTCACGTTCCTGCCTCAGGGTCAGCACTTCTGCACGCAAAGCCCCAAGTTGGGATTGCGACTGTTGCAGTTCCGCCTTGCTGCCTTTCTCAAGCCCGGCAATGCCTTTGCCAAACTCGAAGGCCCACAACGCGATGGCGGCACAAAAGCCAAAGACGATAGCCACCACAGCCCAGCGAAACGGCCAGGGCAAAGCACTGCGCACAGCCATGCGCGGGGCGCTGACAGTCAGGCGGCGAAGGATCAAACGAAGTCGCATGGGGCGTGAAGTCTAGCAGCCAGAATGCAAACAGCCGCCGGAATCTGCATTCTGGCGGCTGCTTTTGCACAACATTTCGTTGGCGTAACTTCTTCTGAAATTAACGCTTGCTGAACTGCTTGCGACGACGTGCGCCGTGGAAGCCGACCTTCTTACGTTCGACTTCACGGGCATCGCGCGTGACGAAACCAGCTTTGCTCAGCTCGGACTTGAGCGTGGCATCGTAGTCAATCAGGGCACGGGTAATACCGTGACGCACAGCGCCAGCTTGGCCAGACTCGCCGCCGCCAGCCACGTTGACCATGATGTCAAACGTTTCAGCGTGGTTGGTCAACAGCAGAGGCTGTTTGCAAATCATGATGGAAGTACCACGACCAAAGAATTTGGAAATGTCTTTGCCGTTAACCACGATTTGGCCGGAGCCTTTTTTCAGGAAGACACGAGCGACGCTGGATTTGCGACGGCCGGTACCATTGTTCCATTCACCGATCATTTCGCGGACTCCCTTTTGATTGCATTGGCAGAGATGCCTGCAATATCCAACACTTTGGGCTGCTGGGCTGTGTGGGGATGCTCAGCACCACCGTAAACCTTGAGCTTCTTGATCATGGCATAGCCCAACGGGCCTTTAGGCAACATACCCTTGACGGCTTTTTCCAAAGCGCGGCCAGGGAACTTGGCTTGCATGTCACGGAAGTTGATGGCGGAAATGCCACCTGGGTAGCCGGAGTGGCTGTAATACACTTTGTCAATGGGCTTGGCGCCAGTGACACGCAATTGGGATGCGTTGATGATGACGATGAAGTCACCGGTATCGACGTGAGGCGTGTAAATGGCCTTGTGTTTGCCGCGCAAACGGAGAGCAACTTCGCTGGCTACTCGTCCGAGGACCTTATCGGTCGCGTCAACCACAAACCACTCGTGCACCACGTCAGCGGATTTGGCGCTGAAAGTTTTGGTCATGAGATTTCTCTTATTGAAGAGGGTTTGTCGGGCTCTTTTCCACGGTCGGCGTTCCTCTGATGGGAATCTCTTAGGTGGGGATCTAGCTCCGCCGCGGAGCCACAAAAGCGCTGCGAAGCCCAAGATTATACAAAATTAGGCACGGGGCGGTTAAAATTCACCATGTTTAGTTATCGCCACGCCTTTCATGCCGGCAACCACGCCGACGTTCTGAAACACACCACACTCATTGCCATGCTGCGGCATTTGCTGCAAAAGGACACGGCGCTCACGGTGTTTGACACCCATGCCGGCGCCGGTCTGTACCGGCTCGACGGCGAGTATGCCGAAACCAGTGGAGAAGCGGCCAACGGCTTCTTGAAGTTGCTCACCTTCATCAATACGCCGCCAGCCCCCGCCAAAAAACCGTCAGCTGCGGCCAAATCCATAGCGGAGGGCTTGGCGCCGGTGATCAAGGACTATATGGACTTGGTCGCCAGTTTCAACAACAAAGGCAGCCACAAGGTCTATCCGGGCTCGCCCTTCATCATCCAGCGCCTGCTGGGTGAGCGCGACAAGCTCAAGCTGTTTGAGATCCACCCCACCGACACCAAAACACTGGCTGCCAACATCGCCCAGCTTGAAGCCGGGCGTCAAGTTGCTGTGTTACGCGAGGATGGTTTTGAAGGTATCAAGAAATTCCTGCCGCCCCCCGCACGCCGGGCTTTGGTCTTGAGTGACCCCAGTTATGAGATCAAGAATGATTACGCCCGCGTCGTGGCCATGGTTGCTGATTCACTGGTTCGATTTGCCACCGGCACCTACGCCGTCTGGTACCCCATCATTCCACGACCCGAGGCGCACGACGTGCCGCGCAAACTGAAGACTCTGGCGACGAAATCGGGCAAAAAATGGCTCAACGCGACCTTGACCGTAAAGTCAAGCAAGTTGACGGCCGATGAAGCCGGTGATGTCATTCGCCCCGGCCTGCCTGCCAGCGGCATGTTCATCATCAATCCGCCCCACACCTTGAAGGCAGCGCTTCAGCTGGCACTGCCGCAATTGGCGGAAATACTGGGCCAAGACCAGCACGCCACCTCGACGGTTGAGTCCGGGGGCTGAGGCCTCCGGCGGAGGCGGTACTGCCTGGCGGAACTCCGCCGGCAAGTTTGGCCGCACATTGAGCGCCATACTCTCGTGCTTACGCACTGGCGTATGGATCTTTTGGCGAGCGCCGACAGGAAACCCAAGTTCAAGGTGGGTTGCACCTGCCTTCGTCTAATCGCACGCCCTTACACGGGGCATGGAAGCATCACAAAACAGCGCCTAGTCCGGCTTGCCGGTCCCAACAGGCGGCTTTTGGCGCCAAACAGGTACACCCAGACGCACCAGAATTGCTTGTTTTATCCAAATGACAGGTATATGACGGCAAGTAACGTTAAGCCACTTCAAGTTACTTCAAGTTACTCAGAACTTTCGCATTCGGGATAACCCTCGTGTTAGCCTGACGACACGCTTAGTTTTTCCAGCGTGAGAGGGTAAATTCATGAAACTTAAGACAAAAATCGCCGTCATCGCCATTGCAGCGCTCAGCGCCGCCAGCAGTTTTGCTTACGCGAACGGCGGGGCCGTGGGGACCTTAGTTCCAAGTGCGCCCTTTGCCAGCACCGTTTCTGGTGAATTTACTGACGCCTGGGGTTTCAGTCCAAGATCGTCATCCACCTTTGATGCCTCCGTCACGAATGTGGCGATCGCATTCAGCTCATTGAGCTTCGGTGCAATGAAAGAATTGTCGGCAACCTTTAACGGCGTTTCTCGCTTTGTCTCGCCCGTCCCAGTCAGCAACTCGTCTTACACAGTTACGAACCCTATTTTTGCGGGTAGAACGACATTGCCCGCCGCCGGGTCATTTGAACTGAAAGCTGCCGGCACCGGAATTAGCAGCGGTCAGGCCTCCTATGTTGGCGACATGGCTGCTTCCCGGATTCCCGAATCGGGTCCCTTGGGCATGCTGCTGGCCAGCCTGGGATTGATGGGCACGATTGCAGTGCGGCGCATCAAGGCCAACGCGGGCTGACCTGCGCAAGAGGCTCTCGCCTCCGCAAAAAGGATAGCGCCGAAAGCCCACATGGGCTGCGTATCTTTCGTGAATGCTTCCATGGACAAGTCGCTGCCGTGAGGCCCCCCCGTTTTCGGGATACCTTTATCAATGGGACGACCTTGAACTCCTCCAACAATTTCAGGTTTCGCGCGCAGTCGGTTTGCCGCAAGGCGATGCGCCGGCATTCGGCGACGGTGCGCAACCAATTCGATGTGCTCGGGTGGGTGCAGGGAAATTTCACGCGCGTCTTCCGGACGCTTGCAGACAGCAACGGCTTGCCGGCTGTCCATCCGTACAAGGTATTCACCAAAGATGTCTGAAATCCAAAATACCCTCTCCGCGGCAGCCCTGAACAAGCAGCCCGAACAAGCCTCGCTCGGCAAAGACAATCTGCTCAGCCTGTTCGAGTCCGCCACCGGCCCCTGCGCCTTTGTCTTCTCCCTGTGGGGCCTCGCTTATTTGTTCGACGGCGAAATCCTTCCCCATTACGTCGTTTTATCGATTTTGGTTTTTGCCCTGACCTTTCCGGGCCAGGTTCGGCTGCAATCTCCGGTCTTCTCCGAAGCGCTGGACATTGCCGTGAACTGGTTTTGGATTGCGGGCCTGCTGCTGATCGGGGCCTTCGCCTCGGGCTACATCAACGAAATTTCCCAGCCCGTCTTCTACACATGGCTATTGGTGGCCCCGCTGGCCAAGCTCGGGGCCTGCCTTGCGCTGCGCCGTGCAGCGCCCATGCTGCTCAAATTGCAGGGACCCAAGAAGCGTGCATTGATTGTGGGCATGAACGAGCAGGGGCTGGCACTCGCCAACAAAATCAGCGCGTCGCCCTTCTCCACGGTGGAACTGGTCGGTTTTGTGGACAGCCGCAGCACCGAGCGCCTGGACACGACCTCCCCGCACATGTTGCTGGCCAAGCTCGACCAACTGGCCGACCAGATCAAGACCCAAAACATCCAGCTGATCTACCTGTCGCTGCCCATGGCGTCGCAGCCACGCATCCTGCAGATTCTGGACGACCTCAAGGACACCACTGCGTCAATCTATTTTGTGCCTGATATGTTTGTCACCGACCTGATTCAGGGCCAATCCAGTTCAGTGTGCGGCACGCCGGTCATCTCGGTCTGTGAAACGCCCTTCAAAGCCACCAATGGCGTGGTGAAACGGCTGGCGGACATCGTTTTTTCAATATTGATCCTGATCATGATCTTTCCCGTATTGCTTGTGATTGCCGCGGCCGTCAAGCTCGGGTCACCAGGACCCATCGTTTTCAAGCAGCGCCGTTACGGACTGGATGGCGAAGAAATTCTGGTCTACAAATTCCGTTCCATGACGGTCACGGAAGACGGTGGGGCCATCAAGCAGGCGCAGAAAAATGACAAACGCATCACCCCGCTGGGCTCATTTTTACGCCGGTCATCACTCGACGAGCTGCCTCAATTCGTTAACGTGCTGCAGGGCCGCATGAGCATTGTCGGTCCGCGTCCGCACGCGGTCGCGCACAACGAGCTCTACCGCAAGCTCATCAAAGGCTACATGGTGCGCCACAAAGTCAAGCCCGGCATCACGGGCTGGGCGCAGGTCAATGGCTACCGCGGCGAAACCGACACCCTGGACAAGATGCAGGGCCGTATCGACTTTGACCTCGACTACCTGCGCAACTGGTCACTGCAACTGGACGCCCACATTATTCTCAAAACCATCCGTCTGGTACTTAAAGATCAAAAGGCCTACTGAACATGTTGATGCACCACCGTTACTGGCTTGCGCCATCCACCCTGCTGCTTCTATGGAGCGCCGCGCCTGCGTGGGCGCAAACAAAAACAGAAGAGCCGCCTTTCAAGCTCAATGCCGGCTATTCGCGCCTCAGTGACAGCAATCCGCTTCGCCTGCCAGGTGGCACTTCAGACCAGATTGGTACCACTACGCTGGGTTTTAGTTTCAACACCCGGCAAAGCCTGCAGCAGTTTGAACTTGACTTCAACCTGATCGATCACCAGTATCAGCATTTCACTGACCGCAATTTCACCGCGCACAATTACAACGCCGCCTGGCGCTGGGCCCTGACCCCTCGTCTGCACGGCAACTTCACGACCGATCGCAAGGAATCGCTCAACACCGATCTCATTACCTCCGAGGGCAATGACTCGCTCAACACCGAGCGCAAAGATTCACCCAGCAGTTTGGTAAACGCCCAGGGCGTGCCGCGCACCAACACCAATACCCGTTTTGACGCCTTGTATGAAATCGACGGTGTCTGGCGTGTGCTCGGTGGCGTGTCGAAATCGACCCAAACCAACCTTTTGACCCAGGGGCAGACGCCGGTGCAGACCCAAGTCATTGGGGAAGACTACCGCTCATCATCTGCCGACGCGGGCCTGCGTTACGCCTTCACATCAGGCAGCTCACTGACTTACACGGCCAGAACCACCGAGGGCAATTACCTCAATCACCTGCCATCCACCGATGGTTTGTATGACGGCGGCTTCCGCCAACTGGACAATGAGTTACGCCTTCACTGGATTCTCACCGGCAACACCACCGCAGACATCAGCGCAGCCCACGTCAACCGCACCCACCCGCATTTCACCCAGCTCGACTACAGCGGCCTGAACACCGGCGTCAAACTCAACTGGAACATCACCGGAAAAACCGCGCTGGCTGCCAGTTGGATGCGCGAGTTGGCGAGCGATCAGCATGACGCGAACTCCCCCAACGACGACTTCAACTACAACTCCACCCACAGCCAGACCAACCGTTTGTCCCTCGGCCCGGTCTGGAAAGCCAGCGCCAAAACAGTGGTTCGCCTGAACTACGAATTTGCACAGCGCGACTACCAGGGCTCGCCCACCGGCGTCGACGCCGCAGCCCAGCGCAGCGACACCCTGCACAACACCATGCTTGCAGTGGCGTGGCAGCCTTACAAATACGTCACGCTCGGCGCCTCGCTGCAAAGAGCAACCCGGACCTCCAACCTGCCCAATCTTGACTACGACAGCAACATGGCCACGCTGTCGGCCAAGTTCAGCTACTGAGTTCACTGCACCATGACCGCATCTAGTACCCGCTTTACCCTGACTCTACTGGCCGCAGCCCTTGTATTGGGTCTGTCCGCCTGCGGAAAAAAAGACGACAAGAAGGTGGTCTCACAGGTTGCTGCCAAGGTTGATTCCGAAGAAATCTCGGTGCAACAGATCAACCAGGTGCTCAGCCAAACCAACACCTCGGGCACCACGCCCGAGGCGACACAAGCCATCAACCGCGAAGTGCTTGAGAAACTCATTGACCAGCAACTCGCCGTCGACCGGGCCATTGAGAGCAAGCTCCACCGTTCCCCCGAGGTGCTGGCGCAAATAGAAGCCGCGCGCCGTGAAATTCTGGCCCGCGCCTACATGCAGAAAGTGGCTGCAGCGCTGTCCAAACCCACAGCAGAAGAAATCCAGCAATACTATGTTGAGAACCCCCAGCTGTTTTCGGAGCGGCGCATTTTCAACGTGCAAGAAATTGTGGTGCCCGTGGCCGCAGATGTAGCCGACAAGCTGCGCAGCTTTGCCTCAGTTGGAAAACCCATCGAGACGGCTGCGGCGTGGCTCAAAATCAAAGGCATCAAGTTCGGCAGCAGCAGTGCCACCCGCGCCGCAGAGCAAATTCCGATGGAGCTGCTGGCGCAAATCCATGCGATCAAGGACGGGCGCAGCATAGTTATCGCAGCGCCCCAAACCAACACGCTGTTGCACGTCGTTTCATCACAGCGCTCGCCCGTGGATGAAGCCACGGCACTGCCGCGCATTGAGAAGTTCTTAAGCAACCAACGCGCTGGCGAAGCCGTGACTGCCAATTTCAAGCAATTGCGAGCCAACGCCAAGATCACTTACAACGAAGCCTTTGCCCAGGGCGAAGGTACAGCGCCCACGGCAGAACAGACCTCCGCTGCAGATGACCCAAGCAAGAGCAGCATCAAAAAAGGCGTGGCCTGGCTCAAATGACGCCAGCACTTCCCATTCACCCGTTTAACAACCCGGAACTCCCCATGAAACAGCAGCTCAATCGCAATCCGCATCTTCTGGTGGCCGCCATTCTGGCTTTTTCCGGCCTCACCGCCCATGCTCAGGCGCCAGCACCAGTAACGGCAGCCGTGGCCTCAACACCGACGCCGACGCCGACGCCACCGTCCCAGGTCAAGCCGGACTATCCGCTGGGCGTTGGTGACGCCATTCGGATACAAGTGTTTCAAAACCCTGACCTCACCATTGAAACCCGCGTCTCTGAAAACGGCTCTATTACCTACCCCCTGATTGGTGCCGTCGAAATCGGTGGCCTGTCCATTGCCGCGGCCGAAAAGAAAATTGCCGATGCCCTGCAAAAAGGCGGCTTCATCCAGAAACCCCAGGTCAACATTGCGCTCACTCAGATCCGCGGCAACCAGGTGGCGGTGCTCGGACAGGTTCTACGTCCGGGGCGCTTTCCACTGGAGTCCGCCAGCACCCGCCTGAGCGACATGCTGGCCAACGCAGGCGGCGCCACCCCGACGGGTGACGACATCGCCATCGTCACCGGTTTGCGGGACGGCCAGCCGTTTCGCAAGCAAATCAATATCGCATCCATCTTTCTGGGCGAGAAACTGCAGGACGACATCGTGCTGCAAGCCGGTGACAGCATCTATGTGCACCGCGCCCCGGTGTTTTATATCTACGGTGAAGCCCAACGGCCCGGTTCATTCCGTGTTGAACGCAACATGACCGTCATGCAGGCCCTGGCCCTGGGCGGGGGACCCACCACCCGCGGCAGTGAAAAACGCCTGCGCCTGCACCGCAAAGCGACGGACGGCAGTATTCAACAAGTCGAACCCAAGCTAACCGATCCGGTGCTTCCCAATGACGTCATTTACGTCAAAGAAAGCATTTTCTAAACCAAGCACCGGCACAAATACCACTTCCATGACACTCCAAAAACTCCTGCTCAGCCTGCGCGCCCGCTACAAAGTGGCGCTGTTCACCCTGCTGGTAACCGTTACCGCAGCCATCATCGTGAGCCTGATACTGCCCAAACAATACACGGCGAGCGCCGCCGTGGTGGTGGACATCAAGTCGCCCGACCAGATGGGCGGCCTGATGCTGCAAGGCGTGGTAGCCCCAGGTTACATGGCCACGCAAATGGACATCATCAATAGCGAGCGCGTGGCCAAAGCGGTGGTCAAGCTGCTTCGCATGGAAGAAAGCGCCCCCCTTCGGGAACAATGGCAGGAGGCGACGCTGGGCCAAGGTCAGATGGTCGACTGGCTTGCATCCTTGCTACAACGAAAGCTGGATGTGAAGCCCTCGCGCGAGAGCAACGTCATCAGTATCGACTTCACAGATCCCGACCCCGAGCGTGCCGCTGCTGTGGCCAACGGCTTTGCCCAGGCCTACATCAACGTCAACCTCGACTTGCGGGTGGGTCCGGCCCGCCAGTACGCTGCGTTTTTTGAAGAGCAGACCAAGACCGCACGCGAAAATTTGGAGAAGGCCCAGCTGACCCTGACCACCTACCAGCAGAAAAGCGGTCTCACCGCTTCCGACGAAGCGCTTGACTTTGAAATCGCCAAGCTCAATGAAGCCTCCAGCCAGCTCACAGTCGTGCAAGGCCAGACCACCGACAGCCAAAGCAAACGCCAAAACGGCAAGTCGGACACGGTAGCCGAGGTCATGCAAAGCCCCTTGCTCAACGGCCTGAAAGCCGATATCGCCCGGCTTGAAGCCAAGCTGAACGAGACCAACATCAACCTTGGCAAGAATCACCCGCAAACCCAACGGACGGAGGCCGAACTGGCCGCGCTCAAAGCCCAGCTTGGCGCCGAAACAGGGAAAATCACCAGCTCGATCGAGACCACCTACCAGGTCAGCAAACAGCGCGAGCAGCAATTGCAGGGCGCGCTGGGCGCCCAAAAGTCCCGCGTGTTGGGACTTAACAAGCAACGCGACCAGCTGAATGTGATGCGCCGCGACCTGGAGTCTGCGCAACGGGTTTTTGAGGCTGTGAGCCAGCGCGCGTCACAAACCAACATCGAAAGCCAGACCAAGCAGACCAATATCGCAGTCCTCAACGCTGCCACCGTGCCAACCAGTCCGTCCAAACCCCGCGTACTGCTGAACATACTGGCCGCCATCTTTTTAGGCGCCCTGTTGGGCATCGGCCTGGCGCTGCTGCTGGAGCTGACGAACCGGCGCGTGCGCTCGGCACAAGACCTGATGGAAGCGCTAGGCCTGCCCGTATTGGGCTCAGTCGGCTCGGCCTCACGCTTGCGCAGGCCCGTCACAAAACATCTTTTGAACAACACTGCAACCACCGGGGCACGCGCATGAACACAGTTACCGGCATCACCCCACTGCGAAACGCCACCCGGGCATCTCCACGGTCGATTGGCGACATACTGGTCGCCACCGGCCGCCTAAGCGCCGAAGATGCCGCCCGCATCCTGGAGCGGCAGCGGCAAGACAACAGCCAGTTCGGCGATGCCGCCCTGGCCATGAAACTACTCACCAAAGACGACATTGACTTTGCGCTGAGCCAGCAATTCGGCTACGCGTACCTGGGCGAACAGGACACCAGCCTCAGTCCCGATCTGGTCGCCGCCTACAAACCGTTTAGCCACGTGGGAGAAAACCTGCGCGCCGTGCGCAGCCAGCTCATCCTGCGCTGGTTTGACACCGACCGCACCCACAAAATGCTGGCCGTGGTGAGCGCCGACAAAGGCGAGGGCCGCAGCTTTATCGCCGCCAACCTGGCCATTGTGTTCGCGCAACAGGGTGAGCGCACCTTGCTGATTGATGGCGACCTGCGCGCCTCACCCGGCAAGGGCCAGCACGCCCTGTTCAAGCTGGGCAAAGGCGCGGGCCTGTCTGGCATATTGGCAAACCGTGCGGGCCTGGAGGCCGCTCAACTTGTCCCCGGCTTGCCGGGCCTGGCGGTTCTCCCCGCAGGCGCTGTGCCGCCTAACCCGCAAGAACTACTGGGCCGCGCCGCGTATAGCGACTTGATGCAAATCGCCGCTCACAAGTTCGATGTGATCATCATCGACACCCCTGCCGGTGGCGACTATGCCGACGCAGAAATCATTGCATCCCGCGCGGGTGCCGCGCTGATGGTCGCCCGCAAAAACAAGAGCCTGGTGAACAACACGGCCCAGCTGGCCCGTCGCCTGCAAGACAGTGGCGTAGCCCTCGTGGGATCCGTGCTAAACGATGCCTAGTCGAACCGCATCCGTTATGCCCGAGGTGCATCTGAACAAAGGGAATGCACTCGCCAATTTGTTCAGCATGGCCTGGTTGGTGGCCCTCCTGTTGCTGGTACTCAATCTGGGCGTGGTCGCGGGGCTCGGCAATATTAACGCGCTGGAAAAATCGCTATTTTTGGCCGCAGGACTGATTTACCTCGCGAACAAGCCCAAAAACTGGGGTGCCAGCATCACGGCATTGGTCATTTTGCTGACCATTTTTCTCGGCGCGGTGTTCACTGAATTCTTTGCCTTCTCCTGGGGCCGCGCCGCTTCAGCAGCGACGGCATTGTTCGCCCTCGTTCCATTCTTTTTGGCAAGGCCGAGCGAGCGCGAGCGTAATTTGGCGCTTAAAAGTATTGCCGTCCTTCCGTTTATTCTCGTGAGTTACTCGCTGGTGCTTTGGGTGGCCATGGGGATCCCCATTATTTTTCGCGACCATACCGGCGCGCAACGCCTGGGGGGTGCGCTGCATCCCGCCTTTCTGGCGGCAGCGTGTTATGCGGGCGCCCTGAGCAGTGCGTTCCTCTATTCCCAGCACAAGTCTTTTCGCTATCTCGCCTTGTGCACGGCCAGCCTCGTTATCTGTCTCTTGTCCGGCACGCGAATGCCATCCGTCTGCGCGGCCGCAAGTTGTGCGCTGGTCATCGTCGGCGCTACGCGGGGCGGAGCCTCCCGGATCGGTTTTATTGGGCTTGGCTTGACGGCGATCGTGATTTTTCTGTTGACCTTCGGCGATCAGATCCTGGTAAGGTTCATGTCGGGCTCGACCAGTGGACGGGAAGACATGTGGGCCGCCCTTGGCGAATGGATTGCGCGCTATCCCTTGGCAGGCGTCGGATTTGGTCACCATGGACTACTGATACCGGAATCGATTACCAAAATTACACGCACTTCGGCGGCTCACAATGAGTATCTGCGTTCACTGGTTGAACTCGGTTATCTGGGTGCCCCGGTTTTCCTGGGCAGTCTGTTTCTTCTCTTCGTCCAGTCTTCCGCCAACGCTTTGTCCAAAATTACCCTCCAGACACTGGCTCTCGTCTTGCTCTTGTTTGTTTACGCATCAACCGACAATGTTTTCTTTCTCAGTTACTGCCTGCTGATTCCTCTGGTCATATCCTGGGGTCCATCAGCCGCTATTCCGTCACGCGGGCAGTCGGTCGCCAGCAGATGAGCACACCCTTGCAACAACAACCGAATGCAAGAATTGCACTGATCGAGGCGGTAAAAGGTTTAGGGATCATTCTTGTGGTAGCGGCGCACTTGGTCAAGTTTGGCACGCCCGGGGTTCCGGATTGGTACACCATTTTCAAGTTCAAGGTTTACCTTTTCCACATGCCGCTATTGATGTTCATGAGCGGTTATGTTTTTCGCCATGCCAATCACCATGTGCGCGGACTGGCGGATTTTTCTGGTTTCGCAGGTCGACGTGCCAACCGCTTGCTGGTACCTTTTATCTTCATTGGTGTTGTCACCATCCTTGGCAAATGGCTCTCTGCCATGTGGTTTTCAATCGATGAGGCGCCATTGAGTCTGGCTTCTGGCTTGACATCGATCTTCATTGATACCGAATCCAGTCCCGTCTTGACGATTTGGTATCTTTTTGTCCTGTTTGTGTATTGCCTCGTGACGCCCGCGCTGTTCGTGCTGTTTCGAAGTCGATGGACCTGGTTGGGGTTATTCGCGTTGGTCCTTTACTTCATTCGGTTGGATGACATCTTGTACGCCAACCGCGTTGCACAGTATTACGTCTTCTTTGTGGCCGGATGCATCGCCGCAGACAGGGAATTCCTGCCGCGCTTGTCGGGATCGAGGTTGAGAATCGCAGCGATTGCCGGTTTCATGCTGGTGCTGATGGCCCCGTGGAATCGTGATTACGGTCTGTTGATCTGCGGTCTGATCTCTTGCCTGGCCGTGCCTGCCCTCGTGGACGTGCTGCCCGAGCGCTTGAGAAACATGCTGGGCTATTTTGGCAGCCTCTCCATGACGATCTATCTGTTGAACGTGATCTTCATTGGCGTGGCCAAAGTAGGCTATGAAAAGGTTGTTCCACTGCCTCAGCAGGACTTTGGGCTTCTCTTGCTGGTTACTTTTGTCACCGGCTTATGGGGCCCCATTCTTCTGAAAAAAACTGTTGCCGCGGTCCC
Source organism: Rhodoferax ferrireducens (assembly GCF_003347515.1). GTDB lineage: Bacteria > Pseudomonadota > Gammaproteobacteria > Burkholderiales > Burkholderiaceae_C > Rhodoferax. The sequence continues at coordinate 87,028 of NZ_QEII01000298.1, forward strand.
CGCTTTGAACAAAACCATTGGAAAGTACTTGAGCTGATATGGCACTACGTCTCGCGCATCTTTCATCGTTGCGAAAACTGATCATCTCGCTTGTTCGCCTGACTTACGTTCAGTTGTTCAAGATGGATTTGCATCCCACCTGCAATTTCTCCCTGTCTGCAAAATTCGACAAGACCAACCCGCGCGGCGTACATGTCGGGGAATACAGCTACGTGGCGTTTGATGCCGCCATTCTGACCCATGACCTGACCCGAGGTTTGCGCTTGCACACGCGCATTGGCAAGAACTGCTTTGTGGGCGCACGCAGCATCGTCCTGCCCGGCGTGCTCGTGGGCGACGGTTCCATCATTGGCGCCGGCTCAGTGGTGGTACGGGACGTGCCACCCCATTGCATTGTGGCGGGCAACCCCGCCAAGGTCCTGCGCGAAGGCATTGAAACCGGTCGCTATGGCCGCCTGAGCAACGCCGATGAAACTCAAAACCGGCAATCTCTCGAAAACAACCTGGATTGATCCCCATGCAAAGCACTGCCCTGACACCCCCCAAGCTTGACGCCCTGCTGCTCACAACCTGTGATGTGCAGGGTGGCCGTACCGACGAACTGCTGCGCCTGCTCAACAGTGTCAGCCAGCAAGTGCAAGAAGACGATGTCCGTGTCATTCACTATGTGCTGCTGCAGCGCTCAGAACAAGCGGCTGCCGCACTCAAGACCGACTGGGTCCGGCACGATGTTCGTTTCCTGCAGTTGCCGGGCCGGGTTTCACTCTCGCGTGCGCGCAACCTCATGCTCAACGAGGTCGAGAAAGACGGGTTGTTGAGCAACGCCCTTTGGCTTGCATTTCCGGATGACGATGCCTGGTATCCCCCAGGCTTTATCCGACGCATGACCACCCTATTTTTCAGTGCTCCCCAAGTGGGCATGGCGACCTGCCAGTACTCGTCTGCTCCGAAAGCCGTTGCCGATACGTCCAATTCAGGGGCCTTTGAGGTGCTGACAAGCAGTGGTCAATTTGTGCGGACAGTGTCGTCCAACACACTTTTCCTGCGGGCCGATATGGCCAGGTCAGTCGGCTTTTTCGATGAGCGCCTGGGCGTGGGTGCGCCCATCAACGGGGGGGAAGATCTCGATTTTGCATTGCGCGCCTTCACCCTCAACACCGGAAAAACGCTCATCAGTCGCTTGCCCCTGGTGGGCCACCGGGACCGACAGGTCTGGGTTCGTTCCACCTACTTTGGCGGCAGCCTTTTTGCATTGGCGAGAGCCGCCAGAGGCGACGTCCGGCTGTGGTGGTCATTTGTCAGGAAAAGCCTGGTTGGCATCTATCTGTTTGCCAATGGCGAGTTAAAGCCCAAACAGTTGTGGGCCAGTATTCGCTGCGCCTTGAAGGGATTCGCCACCCGTACGCCACTCGTTGAAAAGATCACCACACCCTGATGCTGCGCCGAATTCTTTTGCTGGCGGGTTTCCTGGCTGCGGCCCTGGCTTTGGGGATTTTCCTGCTCAAAGGAAAACCGCATACGGATCTGGTCGCTGAAGACCGCGTGCATATCAAGTCAAGCCCCATCAAGACACTTGATCGATTCCCGTCCATCAAGCATGCCGAACTTGCACAACAACTTCGTTTCGAACATGGCATCACACTGACAAGCCCGTCAGAAGCCTTCGGCGGACTGTCTGCGCTGCACCTGTCCAAAGACCGTGACGTTCTGCTGGCCATCACGGACACAGGGCATTGGGTACGAGCCACACCCGTTTGGCGAGATAAGCAGCTGGTTGGATTGGAGCACGCCGTGATGGCACCGGTACAAGCTGCCGGAGGACGCTCCTTACGCGCCACCGGGCATGGTGACATCGAGGCGCTGGCCGTGGGCAACAACGGTGCCTACCTGGCCGATGAGAGCTTTGGTTCAAGCATTTTCTTTGCGCCCAACGTGCCGGGCTCACTCGCCGCGCCGGTTCAACCGTTCAAGCGACGGGCCGCCCTGAAGCGAATGCCCAAAGGTCGGGGAATAGAGGCGCTGGCTTTCGTGGAGACGACGGGTCAGGCGCCCCAACTGCTGGCCATTGCCGAGCGCAGTCCAGATTCAGACACGGCATCGCTGCCCGCCTGGTTGCTTCCCATAAACCGTGACAGCACGGATATACAAGCCCTGCAATATGAAGCCACGTCCGGATTCGATGTTTCCGATGCTGCTTTTTCAAAGACATGCGGGCTTTTGGTTCTGGAGCGCAAACTAAATTGGTTGGGTTTCTTTGAAATCCGTTTGAAGCTGGTTCAGTCAACCAATATCAAGGCCGGGAGCACCCTGAAAGGACTGACCCTTCTGGCGACTAATTCATGGGCCAGTTACGTGGACAACATGGAGGGGGTTTCCGTCGTTGACATGCCCGATGGATCATGTGAGGTTTTCATGACTTCTGACGATAACTATTTGCCCGTGCAGTCAACGAATCTACTGCAATTCAGATTGTCAAATAACAATATTAAGTTATCACCCTCAGATGAATAATAAAAAACAAAATAGCGATAAGATTTTCATGGTTGTCGAAGAACTGCCATGCAGAGGGCATAACGGCTACTCAACCTACAACCGTGCATTCCTGGATTATTTTCTGACATCCGGAAAAGAAGTCCATCTCTGCGTCACCGGGCCACGGCTTCCCGGTCTGGTTTTCAGGCCAGGCCAGCAGTTGGGATCGAACAAACCCATCTTTCATTACCTGCATGCGTTTGAGTTGGGTGGATTCTGCTTTCCTTCAACACGCGCCGCCATGCTGCGCGGTGTCTATGCAAGTTTGCCCACCGCACTGCGGGTACGGTTGCAGAATTTGATGTCATTTCGGTCATCGCGCAAGCGCCAGAGCGGTCCTCCAGCGGCTGTTATCGGCCGTCGACTCGATCCAGCGGAGTCCGCTTCCATCGCTCGCCGAATCGATTCGATAGCACCCGACTGGGTATTTGTCGACACAATCTTTCGCGCCGGTTTCATTCCCTTCCTGCAGTCATCGCCAAAGCTGGCACTGATCGCGCACGATGTTTTTTACCAACGTTGCCAGTCCATCGCCGCGCAAGGAATCCCGGTGACACCCTGGGTCAGCGCGGAGGATGAAGCGGCAAGTTTGAATTACTTTGACCGGATTGTTGCCATCAGCGACGACGATGCCACGCTGCTGCAGGCTCTCACCCCATCCTCCACCCCTTCGGCGCTGATGTCACCGCTGGACGTCGCGGTGCCGGGCATACCCACCCCGAATCCTGGCCGGCGCGTGCTCTACCTGGGTAGCCGTGCGCACCACAATATCCAGGGTCTTCAGTGGTTTCTGGATGAAATCTGGCCCCAGGTCCTGGCGACCGTCCCCGATGCCGCACTGGATGTCGTCGGTTCGGTCTGCGACGGCCTTCAACCCAGCCCGAATGTCATGCTCCATGGGCGTGTCGATAATATTGCGGCCATTGCGTGCAACACCGGCTTTGCGATTAACCCGGTGCTTGCCGGCAGCGGATTGAAGATAAAAATGCTGGACTATTTCGCCCATAGTTTGCCCTGCATTACCACCGACGTGGGAGCCATTGGGTTTCCCCGTGTCTCACCCTCCCCGATCCGCATCAGCAGCGATGCTGATTCGTATGCGACTGCCGTCATTGAATGGCTTCAAAACGATGCGCTGCGGGAGCGCGCCCGTTCAATATTGCCAAGCTATGTAACTTACTTTTCGCGAGAAAACTTCGATCGCCAACTCGCATCCTTGATGCGCCTTGATTTCGCGGCCTGTTGAGCATTAAAAATCAAATAAAAACTATTTTCTTTATCTAAATGCCAAATAGTCTCAGTTCAAAAGTTTCATCAGGATTGCTCTGGTCCGCCGTGCGCAGCTGGGGAAGCAGACTGTCTTCCCTGGCCGTATTTCTTGTCCTGTCACGCTTGTTGACGCCCTATGAATTCGGCCTGTTTGCAGCGGCAACCGTTATCTTTCTGTTTTTTGAGCTGTTTGTGGATCAGGGACTTAGTGATGCCTTGGTTCAAACCAATGAGCTGAACGACGAACTGGTCAATGCCGTCTTCTGGTTAAATATAGTTTTCTCTTTTATTGTATTTTTCACGGTCTACCTGTCTGCGCCTTACCTGGCGCAGAAGATGAAAATGCCGGATTTGTCACAAATTATCCGGTACGGCTCCCTTTCAATCCTGATAAATTCAACGGCTTTATGCCAGCAGGCACTTTATCGGCGTGAATTCAAATACAAGATGCTGGCCGTTCGAAGTTTAATAGCTTCTTTGGTGAGCGGCATTTTTGGTTGTGTTTTTGCTTTTTACGGATTTGGAGCCTACAGCCTGTTGATTCAGTTTTTGATACTGAGCACGATTAATGCAACCTATGTCTGGTACTACCCCATCTGGCGCCCGACGCTCCATCTCGATGTCAAACCAGCATTCAAGTTACTGGGTTTCAGCATCAGCGTTTTTCTTACCAAATTGCTGGATTTCATATCTCAAAAATCCATTGATATTTTTATTGGTTACGCTCTGGGTGCCGTGAGCTTGGGCTTGTATTCGGTGGGCGCACGGCTGTATCTCATACTCATGCAGATGTTAAGTTCAGTTGTTCTCGATGTTGCTCTGTCCGGATTTTCCAGACTTTCATCACAGCTCGACAAATTAGCCAGCGCCTATGTCTCAGCACTGAAAATTTCAAGTGCCGTGGCCTTCCCCATTTTTGTATTCCTCTCCGCAACAGCAAGCCTTGTTATTCCCCTATTTTTTGGAGACAAATGGTCAGAAAGTTCATATGTCTTCAGTGCCCTTTCCTTGCTGGGGGCGGTTCAAGTTTTGCAGTTTTACAATGGATCGTGCTTGAATGCGTTGGGCAAGAGCAATCTCACGTTGGTGACGGTCTGTTTTAAAATATTATTCGCGTTTATTTCCCTGTTTTTCTTTTCCAGCGCCGGTCTGGAAAAATTGATAATGGCTTTCGTTATTGGCCAATTATTGGCGGCGCCCATCAGTTTTTATTTTGGACTGTCCAGGCTAAAGCTGAAACTCTTGTTGGTCGTAAAAACCATATTTCCCTTCATGCTTGCGTCGGCGCTCATGTGGTTGGGATGCTATTTTATCGTCAAGCATTTTGAAACGACCCACAAAATACTCGTTCTTCTGCTGACCATGGTGACATCTTTTATTATTTACTTCACATCACTGTTTACTCTGTTCAATAAAGACTTTCACTATTTATTGTTTCTATTAAAAAATAAGTTTAAGGTCGCTTGACATGCAAAAACTCCCCTTTAAATCCAGACTGCGTGAATATATTCGTTTTCCATTGCTGATGCGGGAGTGGAAAAATGTCATTGATGAAATGGGAATTAACCCACCGGTGCCACACGGTCCTATTGAGAAATTCCTGATCATTCCTTGTGATCAAAGAACCGTCATCGGCTCGCGCGGTGACGAGGCCATGATGCTGGCCATGATCCAATCCATACGGGCAAAGAATCCGGACGCCATCATCAGCCTTTTGACTTACGCAGATTTTCAGCACCCGATTTTGCTGGAGTATGAAATTAAAGTTATTCCACAGTGGGCCAATCCGTCATGGTCGCTGGCAGATATATTGGAGGTCTGCTCTCATTTTGATTCCATCATGATTGTCGGTGCCGACACCATGGATGGACATTACTCTCTCTTGAACTCATCCCGGCTCTGGGTTGTCGCGGATTCGGTGGCTCGACTCGGAAAAAAATCAACCATATTGGGATTTTCTTTCAACTCGACGCCCGCCTTGAAAATCATCAATCTCATCAAGAAAGTGTCGCCGCATGTGACGGTATTGTTGCGCGACCCTGTTTCGCATCAACGTTTTGAAAAAATGACCGGCAGACAGGCGAAATGCGCCGCCGATGCCGCGTTTCAGCTGCATGAATCAGAGGCTATACCTCAGATGGATCGGTTGTTGAGCTGGATTGACGAGACGAAAGCAAGCGGCTCGAAAGTCATTGGATTCAATGTTCATCCCATGCTGTTCGACATGTCTGATCCGGCAGTGAAAACCCAATTCATCCAGGACTGCGCCAAGGCACTGCTCCGCGCGATGGGTGAACATTCAATTTCGGTTCTGCTTATTTCCCATGATTTCAGAGGCTCAGATGAGGCCGATCTGGGATTGCTGGAGCGCATCTACGCCACTGTAAAAAATGAGGCCGGCGACAGGATTTATCTGGACAGACATCCCTACAGCGCCACCGAGCTTAAATTCATCGCTGGAAATATGGATGCCGTTTTTTCGGCACGGATGCATCTTTGCATCGCGACACTGGGCATGAAGAAGCCGGTCAGCGTGCTGACCTACCAGGGAAAATTCGAAGGTTTATTCAGTTATTTCAAGTTACCCGCCGAATTAATGCTGGATCCCCAGTCGATGAGTCTGGAGGAAGACATATTTCTCGCGATTTCATTTCTGGTTGACAACTTACCCCTGCTGACAAAGGTGGTCAATGACTCCTGGGCAGGCGTCAAGCGATTGGCGGCACTTAATACATTGGCGGCAACAGAGATTAACATTGAATAGTATTGTCATCATCGCAAATGAATTCCCCTATCCACCGACGCACGGTGGCAAAGTGGATGTGTGGCGCCGAATTTGCGCGCTGAAAGAACTCGGTGCGAGGGTGTGTCTTATTGCCTGGGCTGATCCACAAGTGAGCCAGGACACAGCTTCAATCGATGCCGTGCGCGCGGTGGTGGACGAGTTGATTCTTCTCCCCTACCACGATGGATTTCTCCATAAATGTCATCAACTGTACAGGTCGCTATTCCTGCCACGCTCGGTCAGCAATCGATCGCTGACCAACCAACATTTTGCTTCCGTGGTGTCCAAGATCAAGAATTTTGGGCCCGATATTATCTTTCTTGATTCAGTTTATGGCTACCTGCTGGCTGAAAAACTGGTGAAGTCATTGCATATCAAGCTTTATTATCGAAGTCATAATATTGAATATGCTTATCTAAAAAAACAGTTTCTGCTGGCCAAGAAACTGCCGGAAAAAATAAAATGGTTTTTCAATGCCCGCGGCATGGAAGCTATTGAATATAAAACCATCAAGCTGGCAAGCCAGTTTTACGATATTTCCTTTGAAGATCTTGTTTTCTGGCAAAACAAGGGATTTAATCACGGCCACTGGCTCCCGCCTGTCGTGGACATCGAGCTATCTCGGCAACTTTCCAACAATAACAATTACGCACCAAAATATGACGTTGGCTATTTGGGAAATCTGTTCATGCCGAATAACGTCAATGGCCTGGTCTGGTTTTTGAAAGAAGTTGTTCCGCTGGTGCGGTCAAAATCTCCTGGCGTCAAAATTTTTATTGCGGGCAGCAAACCGGCTCCGGAGTTGCTGGATCTGGCGAAGTTATCTGGCGTTGATGTTCTGGCCAATCCACCTGATATTGTTCCGGTACTGCGCAATGCCAAGGTGTTGGTTAATCCGGTATTTGCCGGCAGCGGTGTCAACGTGAAATCTGTTGAGATGCTGTTCACCCCGTGCCAGCTTGTGGCCACCCCCATCGGGCTGGGCGGATTACCCGAACAGGTAAAAAAATGTTTTTGGCAAGCGGAAACTCCGCAAGAGTTTGCCAACGTTGTGCTTGCGGCTATTGATGATTTTAAATCGATCAACATGAATGAACGCAACACCGCACGCACTCATTTTTTACCCGAGGCAGTGGGTCTCATCCTTCACTAATTAATGAGAATTTTGTTACACATATTTTAATGAGCACAGATCATCATGTGCTTAAATATTAAGACTCTCGCAGTGACCTGAATTCACCGCCTCAATAGCAGCCGCGTATCGCTGGTTTTATTGGCGCCGATTTTATGAAGGATTTCATATTGCGAAGCTGTGACACAGTTCGTATTTTTTCTGCCGGCGCAGATGATCGATGAGGCCGCTGATTCCGTAGGCACGGTGATTGGCCAATGGCTTAAAAGGCCTCAAGAGTTCACCAAAACGTGGTTACCCCGCTGCAATATGTTTTGCAGCGGTTTAGCAGAATCTTTCGAAACCTGGATCCACTTTTCCATGAAACTCTTTTCTTGTTGGCAAAATATCCTGATCGTTACGGGTCTGGCCTTCTCATGCGCGGGCCAGGGGTCGGCGTCGGAGCTTGCGGAAACAGCCAACCGGGTGGCCGTTGAGCGATTCGCGGAGGCGAGCCAGTTGGCCACCCAGCCGCCGTGGAATGCCTGGGTCACACAAGAATCAGAGACTTTGCGCGGCTGGATGACGGCCCCCCGCGACAACCCCCGATGGAGTGCGGGATGGGCGCACGACCTGGCGGACCCACGCACCGGCGCCTTCCTGAGCTGGGCGCCCAGTATGAACTGCCAGCAATTCGGAGCCGAGGCCACTCGAACCTTCAAGGCCTGCATTTTCATGCAACGCCAGCACAACATCGCCATGATGCTCACAGCGGCGCGCTTGTACCGCCTCACCGGCAAGGTGGAGTTTGCCGAGTGGGCTGCCGCCCAACTCGATGTGTACCAATCGATTTATGCGTCGCCCAGCACCGACAAGTCCGCACCTTCGGGCAAGCTTTTCTTGCAGCCGCTGGATGAAAGCACCGTGGCCGCGTCACTGGCGGACACCGCACGGCTGTTGCGCGGCCACGTCCCGGCGGAACGCGTCGAGGGTTGGTGCAGGAATCTGTTACTGCCCATGGGACGGGCCATGCTGGGGGCGCAGCGTGAAGTGCATAACGTGGCCGTCTGGTACGGTGCTGGCGCCTCCATCATGGCCATGGAGTGTGCCGACGCGGCCATGCTGGAGTCCGCAACAGCGGGCAAATTTGGCTTGCTCAACTTGCTGAAGACTGGTGTCAGCCAGGACGGCTTCTGGTTTGAGCTGTCGCCGCAATACCAGTCTTATGTGGCTACAGCGCTGACCGATCTGCTGATTTCAGCCTCGCTCAGAGGCGAGGCCAGCCGCTTCGAAGAGGTGGGCGCCTATCTGCAGCGGCTGATGATGGCGCCGTCCCAGGTCGCCTTCGGTGGCGGCGATGGCCCCATCATCAACGACATGAATCGACCGGTCCAGATTCCCGATCTGGCACTCGCCAAACGCGCCAGGCGCGTGATCCCGACCGATGTGGGCATCGCCGAATCGCAAAAATCACCGGGATGGAGCGAATTGCTCGACCCGGTCACCGATGTGCCCCACCCGCTCAAATTCCCGGTTTTCGATGCGTCTGCAAAGTCATACACCTGGGTTGGCGGCCTGCGGTCGCTTTATCTCAAGGACGAGGGCTGGGTTGCCTTACTGCGGGCAGGACAGGCTGAGCGTTTTCACGCCCATCAGGACGCCTTGTCGGTCGAGTTGAAGTTCGGCAATACCTGGGTCCTGCGGAACTCCGTTTCGCCCGCCTATGGATCGGAGCTGCACCGCGCCTTTTACAAGCTGGCCGCGTCCTATAGCGGTCCGTTGGTGGATGGCAACGGCAGCAGCAACTGGTTCAAACCGGTGAGTCGGACACGAACAGATGGCAAGGGCGTGTCGGCTGAATTCGACGGATTTGCCAAAGACATCAGCGTCTCGCGTGCGCTCTCGGTTGACGGCAATCGACGCTTCACGGATGCGGTGACCTTCAAGAACATAACGCCCGCCAACGCCACCGCCGCTGCTTCCGCCGCTGTCGCCAGATCAACCGGCGTGCTCTACCACAGCGACTGCACCCTGCCCGCGCCGGCGCTGGACAAACCAGACGAGGTCCTGGCACCGCTCAAGCTGTCGCCGCATATCAAGGGCTGGTCATTGATCCACATGAATGCTGCGCTGAAGAGCTTCACGCTGCAGTGTGGGCAGCAGCAGTTCTTGTTCGCTGTCTCAGGCTCGCGCCCGTTCAGGATATGGCGCGGCGAGTCGCCTGCGCTGGCCCCGGCCAGGCAAAGAACCGCCCTCTACATCGAGCTGGAAGCCGGTCAGGGCGGTTGGCTATCGACCGCCCTCTCACCCAGCAATTGATTTCTTTTAACCACGAGTGACGGATGAATACCTTGAAACGAAAAAAAGTACTGGCAGTGGCCTCGGGTGGCGGGCACTGGGTGCAGCTGCTGCGCCTGCGCCCCGCCTATTTGCACCACGACGTCACCTTCATGACCACCAACGCGGCTTACGCCAAGGACGTGGATTCAGCGCTGGTCACCGTCACGGACGCCAATATCTGGGACAAACTGGGCTTGCTGCGCATGTTTTTTGAGGTGTTCATGCACCTGCTGCGCATCCGGCCCGACATCGTGATCACCACCGGCGCCGCGCCCGGTTTTGCCGCCATCGTGCTGTCGCGCCTGTTTGGCGCCAGGACGATCTGGGTCGACAGCATCGCCAACTCCGAAGAACTCTCCAACTCGGGCAAACAAGCCGGGCGTTTTGCCCATGTCTGGCTGACGCAGTGGGAGCATCTGGCCAAGCCGCAAGGCCCGCAATTCTGGGGGGCGGTTTTATGATTTTCGTCACCGTAGGCACGCAGCTCGCCTTTGACCGGCTGATTGAAGCGGTTGATGTCTGGGCCGGCAAGCATCCCGGCGAAACCGTTTTTGCGCAAATTGGTCCTGGCCACTACAAGCCCAAAAACTGCACTTTTGCCGATTTCGTGCCGCCCGACAAAGCCAATGAGCTGATCCGCACGGCCGACCTGATCATCTCGCACGCCGGCATGGGCTCGATCCTGACCGCGCTCAAATACCAGAAGCCGATTCTGGTCCTGCCGCGCAAAGCCTCGCTGGGCGAGCACCGCAATGAGCATCAACTCGCCACCGCCAAATGGCTGGGCCAGAAGTCGGGCATTTTCGTGGCCGAGGAAGCGGGCGACATCGCCACCATTCTGGGCATCCGGAGCCAGCTCAAGTCAGGCGACAGCATCAGTGAATACGGGCAACCGGCCTTCACGGACCGCCTGAAAAACTGCATCGATCTCGCTTGAGCCCGCCGGGCAAGTCCATCAGGCGCGCGCACATTACTATTTAAACAATAGCTATATGCGCTTGATGGACAAGGGCCAGAGGCCTATTTCTTATAAATTTTGGGTATTAAGGGGTAAATCTTCATGAAAATTACTGTAATTGGCACGGGGTATGTGGGCCTGGTGTCGGGCACCTGCCTGGCCGAAGTGGGCAACGATGTTTTGTGTCTGGACGTGGACCCGGCCAAGATCAAGACGCTGGAAGAAGGCGGCATCCCGATTTTTGAGCCCGGCCTGCAGGAGATGGTGCGCCGCAACGTGGCGGCCGGGCGCCTGCACTTCAGCACCGACCTGGAGCGCGCCGCGCACTTTGGCACCATCATGTTCATCGCCGTGGGCACGCCGCCCGGTGAAGACGGCTCGGCCGACATGAAATACGTGACCGCGGCGGCACGCAACATCGGCAAATACATGACCGACTACAAGGTCATCGTGGACAAGAGCACGGTGCCGGTGGGCACGGCCGATATCGTCAAGGCGGCGGTGGCCGAGGAGCTTAAAAAACGCGGCGTGGACACGCCCTACAGCGTGGTCTCCAACCCCGAGTTCCTGAAAGAAGGCGCGGCGGTGGAGGACTTCATGCGACCCGACCGCATCATTGTGGGCTGCGACGACGAGCAGGCCGTGCTCTACATGCGGGCGCTGTACGCGCCGTTTCAGCGCAACCACGACCGCTTGATCGTGATGGACATCCGCAGCGCCGAACTCACCAAATACGCCGCCAACGCCATGCTGGCCACGCGCATCAGCTTCATGAACGAGCTGGCCAACCTGGCCGAAAAGCTGGGCGCCGACATCGAGAGCGTGCGCAAAGGCATTGGCAGCGACCCGCGCATCGGCTACGACTTTTTGTACTCGGGCGCCGGTTATGGCGGCTCGTGTTTTCCCAAGGACGTGAAGGCGCTGATCAAGACCGCAGCGATGGACGCCGGCATGGAACTGCAGGTGCTGACCGCCGTGGAAGCCGCCAACGACGCGCAAAAACATGTGCTGGGCACCAAGATCAAGGCACGTTTTGGCGAGGACCTGGCCGGCAAGCACTTTGCGCTGTGGGGATTGGCCTTCAAGGCCAACACCGACGACATGCGCGAGGCCACCAGCCGCGAGGTGATCAAGGACTTGCTGGCCGCTGGCGCCACCGTCACCGCCTTCGACCCGGAAGCCATGCCCGAGGCCAAACACTGCTTTCCGGACCTAAAGGGCCTGAGCTACGCCAAGAACCAGACCGCCGCGCTGCAAGACGCCGATGCGCTGGTGATCGTGACCGAGTGGAAAGAGTTCCGCAGCCCCGACTTCGCCACCCTCAAAGCCAAACTCAAGACGCCGGTGATCTTCGATGGCCGCAATATGTACGACCCCAAGCTGGTGCGCGGTCTGGGCTTCGAGTACCTGGCGATCGGACGCTGACATTCACATGACGCAACACGCCAAAACTGCACCCGGCTTTCGCAACGACATCAACGGCCTGCGCGCCTGGGCCGTCGTGGCCGTCATCCTCTACCACTTTGGTGTCCCGGGCATCAGCGGTGGTTTTATCGGGGTCGACGTGTTTTTCGTGATCTCCGGCTTGTTGATGACCGGCATCGTGGTCGGTGGTCTGGAGCGCGAAGGCCGGTTTTCGGTCTGGGCGTTTTACATGGCCCGGGCGCGCCGCATTCTGCCGGCCTTGATGGTGCTGTGTGCCGTGCTGATGACGCTCGGCTGGTGGCTGCTGCTGCCGCTGGACTACAAGATGCTGGGCAAACATGCGCTGGCCGCCCTCAGCTTTCTCTCCAACATCCTGTTCCAGCGCGAGGCCGGCTATTTCGACGCGGCATCGCACGAAAAATGGCTGCTGCACACCTGGTCACTGGCAGTGGAGTGGCAGTTTTACATGCTGCTGCCCCTGGTCTTGCTCGGAGTGTGGAAGTGGCGCCCGGGCCGCCGGCCCCTGGTGGTCGTGATGACGCTCGCCCTGCTCGGCTCGCTGGCTCTGTCGATCGTCTTGACGCCGCGCCTGCCCACGCCGGCCTTTTACCTGCTGCCCACCCGGGCCTGGGAAATGCTGGCCGGCGGTCTGGTGTACCTGCTGGCGCACCGCCTGGTGTTGACGCCGCGCCAGCGTATGGCCCTGGAGTTTTGCGGCTTTGGCCTGGTGATCGCGGCCCTGGTGGCCTTCGACGCCAGCTCCGCCTGGCCGGGCTGGCGGGCGCTCGTGCCCGTGCTGGGCGCGGTGCTGGTGCTGCTGGCGGCGCGCTCCAACACTTTTTGGACCGGCCACCGCGTAGCCCAATGGCTGGGCACACGCTCGTATTCGCTGTATTTGTGGCACTGGCCGGTGGTGGTGGCAACGGTTTATGCCGAGTGGCAGGGCGAACCGCTGGCGATGGTCGGCGGTCTGCTGCTGACGCTGCTGCTGGGCCATCTGTCTTATATCTGGGTCGAGACACCGGCGCGCCAGCAGCTGGTCAAGCTGCGCCGCGGCTGGGGCGTGGCCGCTCTGGTCTGTGGGACCGCAGTAGTCGCGGCGCCGGGCGCCCTGGCGCAATGGAAACAGGGCATACCCGGGCGCTTTCCGTCCAAGCTGGAGCTGATCAGCCAGGAGGCACTGAACCGAAACCCGCGCCACAAGAACTGCCATCCCGCCACCGGCATCGCGTCGCCGTCCTGCATGATGGGCGGCAATACGCGTCGCGCCATCCTGCTGGGCGACAGCCATGCCAATGCCGTCGTGTCTTCGCTGGCGGCGGCCGCGCCGCTGTCCGACGATGGCGTGATGGAATGGTCGTACACCGCATGTCCCACCCTGTTTGGCGTGTTGCCCGCCCCACACAGGATGCTTGCCGCGGAGTCCCAATGTGGCCGCTTTCTCGACTGGGCCAAGAATGAGTTGCTCACTGTGCCCAAGGAGATTCCGCTGGTGATTGTCAACCGGACCAGCCTGTACGCGATGGGCCATAACATGCCCGGCAGCAAGGATCTCCACAGGCCGTTGGTGTATTTCACGCAGCCGTCGGATACCGCCAGCCCGGCTTTTCTGGCGGAATTCTCCCAGCGCCTGACCGACTCGGCCTGCCAGCTGGCCAAACAGCGTCAGGTTTACCTGGTGCGGCCGTTTCCAGAAATGGACGTTGATGTGCCTCACACCGCCCGGACCCTGGTTTTTCGGGGCCAGCGTGAAGAAGTCTCCATTTCTCTCGCGGAGTATCACCAACGCCACGATGTCGTCTGGGCCGCACAGGACGCCGCACGCGACCAATGCGGGGTGAAAATCCTCGACCCCCTGCCCTATCTATGCTGGGATGGCCGCTGTCACGGCTCTAAAGACGGGCGACCCTTGTATTTCGATGACAACCATCTGAGCGAGTTCGGCAATCGACTGCTCGTGCCCATGTTCGCCCCCGTTTTCGAGCCACGTTCGACACCAGCCAGCAACCTATGAAAGCGGCTTGCTGGCAGACTCAATATGCTATTAATAAAGAAGCTACCTGCGCACTATCCACGGGGGCTATAGGCCTAAATGATCAATAAAAACTTAGCCAGTGATTGCCATGAAACCGCGCCCCGGCTGACGCACCGGGACGTGGGCGCGCAGGTCTTGCAGGCCAGCCTTGCCAATACCGCCGGCATTTTTTATCTGAGTCCCTTGTCCGTGGGTCTGCCCGGCGCCGGTTCAGCCCCGGCGCCCGCGCGCGGTGGCGTGCCGGTGCTGTTCCCGCAGTTTGCGGACGGGCCTATTTCCGGGCCACCCGCGTTAGCGGGCTTGCCGGCCTTGCTGAGGCGACCCGCATTGCCCAAGCATGGCCTAGTGCGCAGCGCGCACTGGCATCTGTTGGAGGACACAGCCGCGCCGGGGAGACACCGGCTGGGCTACGGCCTGGACATTGCAACGGATGACTACCCCGCCTGGCCGCACGCCGTCCGGCTGAGACTGCAGGCGCAGGCCCAAACCGATACGCTGGTATTCAGCCTGCAGGTGAGCAACACCGGTCGCGAGGCGTTCAGCTGGACCGGCGGCCTGCATCCTTATTTTGCGGTGCCGGATGTGCTGCGCAGCAGTCTCTTCGGCCTGGCCGGGCTGGCGCTGCAGGACCGCTACGACACGGCGCTGCGCACCCAGCCGTCCGGCGACCTGGGCTGGAACGAACAACCTTTTGAGCGCCTGTTTGATGCTTGCCCCCCAGTGATACTGGATGCCGGCGCCTATTCACTGCGGCTCAGCGCCACCGGCTTTGACCAATGGATGGTCTGGAACCCGGGCGAAGCCGGCGCGACAGCACTGGCCGATTTGCCGGCCGGCGACTGGCGCCGATTTGTGTGCGTGGAGCCGGTCTGCGTGGCCAGGCCAATCAAACTGGAACCGGGCGAAACCTTTGAGGGAACATTGTGTATTCAGGTCTGCAGGCACTGATATGGGTTGCCTGGTGATTCTGCATTGACTATGAATAAAAATGTCAATGGTGCTGCACGACAGCCAAGAGATCGGCGATTGGATTTCATTCGAGGGGTGGCAATAATTACTATTGCCTTGAATCATCTATCTTGGCTAACCAATGAATTGGGACGGGTGGGTCAATCATTTCCCACATTGACTGCATTTGGATACTCGTCGTCAGCTGAAATTTTCTTCCTCTTGTCTGGTTATTTAGTTGGTCGGCTTTATGTGCCCTGTGAGCGAGTGGTGGACATTAGAAATCTGATTAAACGTAGTTTTGATCGGGCCATCAAGCTGTACATATTCAATGTTGTCATTTTTGTTGTGCTCGCCGCATTCTCTGGCGTCGTGGGCATTAAGCTCCTGACGTTGACTGGCTTCATTTATGTTGGCGATGAGCCGTTTGATGCGATGTGGAAATTCTTGACATTGCAGGGACACCCAGCATTGTTGGGGATACTTCAATACTATTTTGTTTTCTTGATTGGCGTTCCACTATTTGCGTTTGTGCTTGTCCGTTCTGTGACGATGGCACTTTTGGCGAGTGTCTTGCTTTATGCAGCGGTTCAATTTTTTCCTGATCTGAATATCGACGGAGGAACTTTTGGACGGGAAAATGGCTGGGCTTTTAATCCGATGGCATGGCAGCTTATTTTTTACTTTGGACTTGCTGGTGGTCGTTTTAATATTTTTGATAAGTCAGTTTGGAAAATAGATTATTACAAGTGGGCGGTTGCATTTTCTGCACTGATTTTTTTTGGATTAACACTTGTCTATGTCATTCAAAAAATGAATGGCGGAATGATTGAAGCTTATAGTTTAGTTTTGGCCTCAAAGCAGAATTTAGGCGTATTTCGACTAATGCATGTGACTGCGCTGTTATTTGGGCTGCTTGTACTTCTTGATCGGTTTAACTCAGTATTAACGTGGCGTCCTTCTCGCTGGATTGAGACTGTTGGATCTATTTCGTTGTATAGTTTTTTATTAACGATTCTCTTGAATTATGTTGGCGCTCACATTTGGGTCACGAACCCAGGAAAACTGTCTTATTGGTTGATAGCGGTGGCGACCGTGCTGGGGTTAATTGTATTTTCAGTTAATTTTCAGCGCTGGATGAAATACCGGCCAACAGCCTGACGACTAATAATTCCGACTGCATCGAGGCATAAAAAGCATAAATACCGCGCCTGACATTGGTCATCAACTACCATTCCGGGCATGCCACACGCGCATCAACACACCAGCAATCAGGGAACGTAATACACCATGTCAGTTCAGGATCTGTATCTCAAAAAACTCGGCACCGCAGAAGATGCCATCGATCAGGTGAAAAACGGTGACTTCATCATCGTCCCGACCGGCGTCGGTGAGCCGCCCACCCTGCTGACCGCACTCTCGGCGCAGCGGCGCCGCTTCCATGATGTCAAGGTCGGGCAGATCCTGGCGGTGCGCAAGTTTGGCTACATCGACCCGGAAACGGTCGAGCATGTGCGCCATGTGGCGTTTTTCTTCGGCACCGCCACGCGGGTGGGCGGCCAGAGCGGCTGGATCGATTTCATCCCGAGCTATTTCTCCGAAATGCCCAGCCTGATCGAGCGCGGCCAGATTCCGGCGGACGTGGTGTTTTCAATGGCCTCGCCCATGGACCAGCACGGCTATTTCTCGCTCAGTCTGGGCGCCGACTACACCATGGCCGCCGTGGCCAAGGCGCGCGCCGTGGTGCTGGAGGTGAACCCGAATGTGCCGTTCGCCAATGGCAATTGCCATGTGCATATTTCGCAGGTGACCGCGCTGGTGGAGAGCAGCGAGCCGGTGATGGAAGTGGGCTTGCCGAAAATCGGCCCGGTGCAGGTCGCGATCGGCAAGTATGTGGCCGACATGATCGAGGACGGCTCGACGCTGCAGATCGGCTACGGCGGCATCCCGGATGCGGTGGTGATGCAGCTGACGCACAAACACGACCTGGGCATTCATACCGAGATGATTGGCGACGGCATTCTGACGCTGATCGAAAGTGGCGTCGTCACCAACCGGAAAAAAACCTATCTGCCGGGCAAGTCGGTGGCGACCTTTGCGCTGGGTTCCAAAAAACTGTACCAGTTCATGGAGCGCAATCCGGCGCTGGAAATACACCCGGTTGACTTCACCAACGACCCCTACCTTGCGGCCAGGAATGACAAGCTGATGGCGATCAACGCCACGCTGCAGATCGACCTGCTCGGCCAGTGCGGCTCGGAGAGTCTGGGCCATGTGCCTTATTCCGGCACTGGTGGCCAGGCCGATTTTGTGCGCGCCGCCAACCGTTCGCGCGGTGGCAAGGCCTTCATCGTGCTACCGTCCACGGCCCAGAACGACCGGATCACCCGCATCGTGCCGACGCTGGCGCCCGGCACCCACATGAGCACCAGCAAGAACGATATCAATTACGTGGTCACCGAATTCGGGGTCGCGCAGCTGCGGGGCAAGTCCGCCAAGCAGCGCGCCCAGGAAATGATCACGATTGCCCACCCGGATTTCCGCGCCGAATTGACTGCGGCGGCCAAACAGATGCACATTCTTTAAGCGCTGATGGGCGCGTTCACCCCATAACCGTGCACTGTTTGTCCAATATCAGCTTGGGCCAGAAGCCATTTTTTAAAATCGATCGGGCTGCGCCGACAAGCGGTCGCAGGAGATGCATTGGCCATAATTGAGTCCGTTTTTATGTTTTCAGGGACGCAAATCACATGACTATTCTCGTCACCGGCGGCGCCGGCTTTATTGGCAGCAACTTTGTGCTCGACTGGCTCAGCGCCTCTGACGAGCCCGTCATCAATCTCGACAAACTCACCTACGCCGGCAACCTGCAAAACCTGGCCTCGCTCGCCAATGATGCGCGCCATGTGTTTGTGCAGGGCGACTTTGGTGACACGGCGCTGGTCAATGGCCTGTTGGCGCAGTACCAGCCGCGGGCCGTGCTCAACTTTGCCGCCGAGTCGCATGTGGACCGCTCCATCACTGGGCCGGGCGAATTCATCCAGACCAATATTGTGGGCACCTTCAATCTGCTGGAGTCGGTACGCGCATACTGGGGCGCGCTGGACGCCGCGCCCAAAACCGCTTTCCGGCTGCTGCACGTGTCCACCGACGAGGTGTACGGCTCACTGGCCAAGACCGACCCGGCCTTTACCGAGACCCACCGCTACGAGCCCAACAGCCCGTATTCGGCCTCCAAGGCGGCCAGTGACCATCTGGTGCGGGCCTACTTTCATACCTACGGCCTGCCGGTGCTCACCACCAACTGCTCCAACAACTACGGGCCGTTCCACTTTCCCGAGAAGCTGATCCCGCTGATGATCGTGAACGCCCAGGCGGGCAAGCCGCTGCCGGTGTATGGCGATGGCCAGCAGATTCGCGACTGGCTGTACGTCAGCGACCATTGCAGTGCCATCCGCCGGGTGTTGCAGGCCGGCCAGCCGGGCGAAACCTACAACGTGGGCGGCTGGAACGAAAAACCCAACCTCGACATCGTGCACACCGTGTGCGCCCTGCTCGACGAACTCAAGCCACGGGCCGACGGCAAGCCCTACAAAGAGCAGATCACCTACGTCACCGACCGCCCCGGCCACGACCGGCGTTATGCGATCGACGCGCGCAAGATCGAGCAGCAACTGGGCTGGAAGCCGGCCGAGACCTTCGAGACCGGCATCCGCAAGACGGTGCAGTGGTACCTGGACCACCCGGACTGGGTGGCCAATGTGCAAAGCGGTGGCTACCGCGACTGGATCGCCCAGCAATACGGCGCAGGTATTCCGGCATGAAGATTTTGTTATTCGGCAGCAGCGGCCAGGTCGGTTGGGAGCTGCAGCGCAGCCTGGCCGTGCTGGGCGAGCTGGTGGCCCTCGGCCGTGACCCTGCCCACAACCCGGAACAGCTGTGCGGCGACTTGGCCAATCTGACCGGTCTGGCCGAGACGGTGCGCCGGGTAGCCCCCGACGTGATCGTGAACGCAGCTGCCCACACCGCTGTCGACAAGGCCGAGGCCGAGCCGGAACTGACCCGCACCCTGAATGCGCTGGCGCCGGCTGTGCTGGCGAGCGAGGCCGCCAAACTGGGCGCCTGGCTGGTGCACTACTCCACCGACTACGTGTTCGATGGCCGCGGCGAGCAGCCTTGGCGCGAGCTTGACGCCACCGGGCCCTTGAGCGTGTATGGCCAGACCAAGCTGGAGGGCGAGCAGCTGGCGGCAGCCGCCAACCCCAGGCACCTGATTTTCAGAACCAGCTGGGTGTATGGCGCACGCGGCGGCAACTTCGCCAAGACCATGTTGCGACTGGCCGGCGAGCGCGAAACATTAAGCGTGATTGACGACCAATTCGGCGCGCCGACCTCGGCCGAACTGCTGGCCGACGTGACGGCCCATGCACTGGTGGCGGCCATGAATAAACCCGAACTGGCCGGGCTGTACCACTGCGTGGCGGCGGGCGAGACCAGCTGGCACGGCTACGCCCGCTTCGTGCTAGCGCAGGCGCAAGCGCTGGGCTGGATACTCAAGGCCGGCCCGGCACAAGTCGCGCCCACGACCACCGCCAACTACCCGACACCGGCCCAACGGCCCTTGAATTCACGTCTGGACACTACCCGGCTGCAAAACGCATTCGGGCTGGTGCTACCGCCATGGCAAGTGCAGGTCGCACGCATGCTGCAAGAGATCACAGGGAGAAACCAGGAATGACAAGCACATCTACCAGCCAGCCAGGCAGCGCCGCTGTGCGCCGCAAAGGCATTATTCTGGCCGGCGGCTCGGGCACGCGCCTGTACCCGGCCACCCAGGTGGTGAGCAAACAGCTGCTGCCGATTTACGACAAACCGATGATTTATTACCCGCTGAGCGTCTTGCTGCTGGCGGGTATTCGCGAGGTACTGGTAATCTCCACGCCGCAGGACACGCCGCGCTTCGAGCAGCTGCTGGGCGACGGCAGCCAGTGGGGCATTCAGATCAGCTATGCGGTGCAAGCCTCGCCCGACGGGCTGGCGCAGGCGTTTCTGATTGGCGAAGCCTTTCTGGATGGCGCGCCGAGTGCGCTGGTGCTGGGCGACAATATTTTCTACGGCCACGATTTTGCCGGGCTGCTGGACAGCGCCAGCCGCCAGACGCGTGGCGCCACCGTGTTTGCCTATGCGGTGCAAGACCCCGAGCGCTACGGCGTGGTGGAGTTTGATGCAGCTGGCCGCGCCATCAGCCTGGAAGAAAAACCGCAAAACCCCAAGTCACGCTACGCGGTGACCGGCCTGTATTTTTACGACAACCAGGTGGTGGAGTTGGCCAAAAGCATCAAGCCGTCAGCGCGCGGCGAACTGGAAATCACCGACCTGAACCGGCTGTATCTGGAGCAAGGCTCGCTGGACGTGCAAACCATGGGCCGCGGCTACGCCTGGCTAGACACGGGCACGCATGAGTCCATGCTGGAGGCCAGCCAGTTCATCTACACCATCGAGAAACGCCAGGGCCTCAAGGTGGCCGCGCCCGAGGAAATCGTGTGGCGCCACGGCTGGGTTGACGACGAGCAGTTGCACAAGCTGGCGCTGCCCCTGGCCAAGTCGGGCTATGGGCAATACCTGTTGCGCTTGCTGAAAGAGAAGGTGTATTGATGAAGATCACCCCTTGCGCCATTGCCGATGTGCTGCTGATTGAACCCCGGGTGTTTGGCGATGAGCGCGGTTTTTTCTACGAGAGCTTTAACCAGCGGGCCTTTTACGCAGCCACCGGGGTGAAGCTGCCGTTTGTGCAGGACAACCACTCCAAATCGGCGAAAGGCGTGCTGCGCGGCCTGCACTATCAGTTGCACCACCCGCAGGGCAAGCTGGTGCGCGTGGTGGCCGGCGCGGTGTTTGACGTGGCGGTGGACATCCGCCCTGACTCGCCCACCTTTGGCCAGTGGGCGGGTGAGGTTTTGTCGGCCGACAACAAGCGCCAGTTGTGGGTGCCACCCGGTCTGGCCCACGGCTTCCTGGTGCTCTCGGATAGCGCCGAATTTTTGTACAAAACCACCGACTATTACGCGCCGGAACACGAGCGCTGCATCGCCTGGAACGACCCGACGCTGGCCATTCAATGGCCCGAACTGGACGAGCCACCCCAGCTCTCGGCCAAAGACGCGGCAGGCCTGTCGTTTCTGGACGCTTGCTCCGATTAACCTGAATCCCACTGCAGCAGCACACCCATGACCATGATTTTTGTAACAGGCGGTGCCGGCTATATCGGCTCGCACACCTGCGTTGAACTGCTTAACGCGGGGCATGACGTCACCGTGTTTGACAACTTTTGCAACAGCCAGCCCGAGGCGCTGGCGCGGGTGCAACGTATCACCGGCAAGACACCCACGCTGATTCAGGGCGACATTCGCGACGGTGCGGCGCTGGCGGCCGCGTTGCGCCAGAGCCAGGCCACCGCCGTGATTCATTTCGCGGGTCTCAAGGCGGTGGGCGAGTCGGTGCAAAAGCCGCTGGCCTACTACGACAACAACGTGGTGGGAACGCTGCAACTGCTGCGGGCCATGACGGCGTGCGATGTCAAGACGCTGGTGTTCAGTTCATCGGCCACGGTGTATGGCGACCCCCAACAGTTGCCGCTGACGGAAGACCATCCCCTGTCAACCACCAATCCGTATGGTCAGACCAAGCTGGTGATCGAAGAGATGCTGCGCGATCTATACCGTAGCGACCCCAGTTGGCATATTGGCATCCTGCGCTACTTCAACCCGGTGGGAGCGCATGCCAGCGGCCTGATCGGGGAAGACCCGCAGGGCACGCCCAACAACCTGCTGCCCTTTGTCGCGCAGGTCGCCGTGGGGCGGCGTGAATTCCTGAATGTGTGGGGCGACGACTACGCCACGCCCGATGGCACCGGCGTGCGCGACTATATCCATGTGGTGGACCTGGCGCTGGGGCATCTCAAGGCGCTCGAACGGTTGCAGAAACAGCCGGAGTGCCTGACCGTCAACCTGGGCACAGGCATTGGCTACAGCGTACTGGACATGGTGCGTGCTTTCGAGAAAGCCAGCGGCAAAGCCGTACCGTACCAAGTCGCACCGCGCCGCGCGGGTGATATTGCATCCTGTTACGCGGATCCAGCTCAAGCTCTGACACTATTGGGTTGGCGTGCGCAACGCGGGCTGGACACCATGTGCTCGGACGCGTGGCGCTGGCAAAGCGGCAACCCAAAAGGGTATTCGTCGATTTGAATTTCAACAATCTTCAGGGAGTGATCTAGATGAGCAACAGGAACGGAGTCCAGCATGGCTAAGGGAATGATTTTGGCAGCCGGGCAAGGCACCCGCGTGCGGCCGTTGACGAAAGACCTGCCCAAGCCGATGGTGCCGATTTTGGACAAACCCTTGATGGAGTACCAGATCGAACACCTGGCGCGCCACGGCATCACCGAGATCATGGTCAATGTGGCCTACCACCATCAGGAAATTGAACGCTATTTTGGCGATGGCAACCGTTGGGGTGTGCAAATTGGCTACTCGTACGAGGGGGTTCTTGACCATGGCGACATCCTGCCCCGCCCCATGGGCTCGGCGGGCGGCATGCGGCGTATTCAGGACTTCAGCGGCTTCTTTGACACCACGACGCTGGTGCTGTGTGGCGATGCGCTGATCGACCTGGACATTGGCGCGGCCCTGCATGAGCACAAAGCCAAGGGCGCCATCGCCAGCGTGGTGGCACTGGATGTACCGCTGGCGGAGGTGCAAAGCTACGGCATTGTTGTGGCTGGATCGGATGGCAAGATCCAGTCGTTCCAGGAAAAACCCAGTCCGGCTGAGGCGAAATCGACGCTGGCCAGCACCGGCATCTATATTTTTGAACCTGCGGCCTTGGAGCTGATCCCCTCGGGCAAAGTCTATGACATTGGTTCAAATTTATTCCCCCAACTGGTTGAAAAAGAGCTGCCGTTCTATGTGCAGAATCGATTTTTCAATTGGATCGATATCGGCCGGGTGAGCGACTACTGGTCGGTCTTGCAGCGCGTACTGCGCGGTGAAGTGGCCGAAGTGAATATGCCCGGGCGCCAGATCAAGCCCGGCATCTGGGTCGGCCTCAACATCTCCGTTCCGTGGGACAAGGTCACGATTGAAGGACCTGTGTACATCGGTTCCAGCGTCCGTATCGAGCCCGGCGCCACCATCACGGGGCCGGCCTGGATCGGTCACGGTAGCCACATCCGCACCGGGGCCAAGGTGGTGCGCAGCATTTTGTTCGACTACACCCGCATTGCCGCTGACATGCGCTTCAGCGAAATGATTGTCTCGCCCGACTACTGTGTCGACCGCCACGGCGACACCCTGTACCGCGGTGACGACACTTCGCAACTGCGTTGGGGCGATGCCCGAGCATGAACAATAAGACGACACAAAACATGGTGATTCAACCCGTTATTCTCTCGGGCGGCTCCGGCACCCGCCTGTGGCCCTTGTCCCGCGAGAAATATCCCAAGCAGCTACTGCCACTGATTGGCGACGACTCTTTGCTGCAGGCCACCGTGCGCCGGGTGGAGGGCATTGCCGGCGTCGAGCTGGCACCGCCCATGGTGGTGTGCGGTGAGGAATACCGCTTTGTCATCGCCGAGCAACTGCGTCTGTTGGGCCAGCCGGGCACCATCGTGCTCGAACCTATAGGCAGAAATACGGCTCCAGCCCTCACCATTGCTGCGCTTGCAGCTATTAAAAATGGAGCAAACCCCATTCTACTGGTGATGCCGGCCGACCACGTCATCACCGACATCGCGGCATTTCAGAGCGTGGTGAGCCAGGGTTCGCTGCTGGCCGCCGAGGGCGCCATCGTCACGTTTGGCATCACACCTGATGCGCCCGAGACCGGCTACGGTTACATCCAGGCCGGTGCGACCTTCGCCGGCCAAGCCGACCCGGCCAAGCCCACATCGGCCCGGCTGATTGCCCGGTTTGTGGAAAAACCAGATGCGGCCACGGCACAGACCTATCTGGATGCGGGCTCCTATCTTTGGAACAGCGGCCTGTTCATGTTGCGTGCCTCGGTCTGGCTGGCGGCCATTGGCGCCTGCCGGCCTGACATTCTGGCGGCCTGCCAGACGGCCTGGGATCAGGGTTCAGCCGATGGCGAGTTTGTTCGAGTGAACAAGGAAGCATTTGCCAACTGCCCGCCTGACTCCATCGATTACGCCGTCATGGAACGCATCGCCGGCGCCACGGGTTCCGACGCCGTTGCACGCGCCCTCCCCTCAGGGGTGGTGATTCCGCTCACGGCCGGTTGGTCTGACGTGGGGGCCTGGGACGCACTGTGGCAGGTATTGCCCAAAGACAGCCAAGGCAACGTCGCCCAAGGCGATGTTCTATTGGAAGACTGCCGCAACACGCTGGCGCTCTCGGAAGGCCGGTTGATCGCCTGTGTAGGCGTGAGCGATCTGGTGGTGGTGGAAACCGCGGACGCCATTTTGGTCGCGCACAAGGACAAGACCCAGGACGTCAAGAAAATTGTCGACAGCCTCAAGAAACAGGGTCGAACCGAAGGCTCTATCCATCGCAAGGTCTTCCGCCCCTGGGGCTGGTACGACAGCGTGGATGCCGGCGAGCGCTTTCAGGTCAAACGCATTGTGGTCAAGCCGGGCGGCACACTGTCGCTGCAAATGCACCATCACCGGGCTGAACACTGGATTGTGGTCAGTGGCACGGCCAAGGTGACCAAGGGTGACGAGATCTTCCTGGTGTCGGAAAACGAATCAACCTATATTCCCTTGGGCACGACGCACCGTCTGGAAAACCCGGGCCGCGTGTCGCTGGAGATGATCGAGGTGCAATCCGGCTCCTATCTGGGCGAGGACGACATCGTCCGATTTGAAGACGTGTATGGGCGATAGCAAGGTCTAGTTGACTTTGCCGCGTTGCAGCAACTGCAGGATATGCGCGGATGGAATGGCATAGGTGATCCCGGACGGGTTGGTTAAGGCCGATTCCCGGGTCCCCTTGATGAACACCATGTTGATGACGCCCAGCACGTCGCCCGTCTCGGGGTCAAACAAGGGCCCCCCACTGTTTCCCGGATAAGCCGTGCCATCCAGTTGAAAGATGTCGAACCTGCCGTCTCCACGCAGACTTCGTATGGCTTGTTGATTGAGCTGCCGGGCTGAGGGGGTGGGCAAAGCCGCCGGGGTAATGGAAGACACCATGCCGCGGTGCGTCACAGGCGAAAACCCGAGCGCCCCCCCAATCGGGAAGCCCATGAAGGCAATGGCTTGCCCTTCCTGAACCGCGCCCGAATCACGTACGGTGACCGCTGGTGCCGCAGGTCCTTGAAAACGTAACAGGGCCAGGTCATGAATCTTGTCCCCTTCAAGCAGCGTTGCGGGTCGCATCTGCCATTCATTTTGGCCGTCCCTGATCTGGATCACCAGGCCCGCCTCGACGTCTTCTTCCGCCGATTGCGGAAGCACATGGGCGTTGGTGATGACCAGATTGCCATCGCCGACAACAAAGCCCGTGCCGCGCAAGCTAAAACGCGGGCTGTTGGTGCTCTTGAATGTGCCGACAAGGACCACCGACGGTTTGACTTTGGCGATCGCGCTGACGATGTCAGCACGCAGGGGAGCGGCGAGAAAGAAGCCAGCAAGTACCCAAAAAACCAACCTGAACTTCATTGGTAATCCTCCGCCTTTCCGCAACGCAAGGCATTTGGTTCACACATTGCGCTTACGCAATGGACTCACGAAACACTTCGTTACGATTTGTTTCATTATCCATTCCTTTCCGAGCCAACCATGCCTGAAAACACCCCCCCCCGGTCACCCCGTCACGCCAAATTCTGCGCCCTCACGCTGACTTTGGCGACCTTGCTTGGTGTGTTTGGGCCGCATCAATCCCTGGCAGCTGACGCCAAGGCATCCAAATATTATGAAGACGCCTTGACCCGGTACGACAAGAAAGATCTGGATGGGGCGATCATTCAGCTAAAAAACGCACTGCAAATTGACAAAAACATGCTGTCAGTTCAAATGCTGCTCGGCAAGGCCTTGTTGCAAAACGGTGATGTGGTGGCCGCCGAGGTTGCCTTGACGGAAGCCCTGCGCCTGGGCGTCAATCGCGCCGAAGTCGTGATCCCACTCGGGCAGGCCTACCTGGCACAAGGCAAACAAAAGCTCATTCTTGGGCAGCCGCAGTTCAGCCTGGCTGGTCTGCCCGCCGCGGTACAACGGGAACTCCTGTTGCTTCGCTCCGCTGCGAGTGCCGATCTGGGCGACCTGCGAGGCGCATTGAAGGCGATTGATGAGGCACGCGCCATTGATTCAACATTGCCATCGGTGTGGCTGGCCGAAGTGCCGATACGCATCCGCGCTCGCCAGTTTCGCGAAGCCACAGAGGCGGCACAGCGGGCACTGGCTCTTGCACCAGACTCGGCCGAAGCCTGGTACCAGAAAGGATCGATTTTGCATGTCTCGGGCGATCTGGCGGCGACGCTGGCAGCCTATGACAAGGCACTCACACTGGAGGCCGGGCATGTGGAAGCACGCGTAGCACGCGCCGGGCTGTACCTGGATCTGGGTCGCCAGCCCGAGGCCGCCAGTGATGTCGGCGAACTCAAACGCATTGCCCCGAAGGAGCCGCGTGCGGCCTACCTGCGTGCGCTGCTGGCCGAGCGGGACAACAAACCCGAGCTTGCTCGCTCGGCGCTGAAAGACCTGGTCGGGCTGATCGACCCGGTCCCCATAGATTTCATCCGCTACCGCCCGCAACTGTTGATGCTCAATGGTCTGGCGCACTTCGGCCTCAACGAGCGCGAAAAGGCCAAGCAATACCTTGAAGCCTTTCAGAAGACGCAAGGCAACAGCGCCGCATCGAAATTGCTGGCGCAAATCTACTTGGGCGAGTCAAACGTTGATCGCGCCATTGAGGTTCTTGAAACCTATCTGAAAGCGCAACCGGCCGACGGTCAGGCGATGACCTTGCTGGGTTCCGCGCTCCTGTCCAAGGGGCACCATGCGCGGGCCGCATCCTTGATGCAGCAGGCGCTGAAAACCAATGACGCACCCGAATTTCGTACCGTGCTGGGCTTGAGCCTGATTCGCAGCGGCCAGTCCGGCAACGGCGTTGTGGAGCTGGAAGCCGCCTATAAAAAGGATCCGCACCAGACCCAGGCGGCCACCGTTCTTATTAGGCTTTATTTGCGCAGTGGACAAGCATCAAAGGCGGCGCTTATTGGGGAAAATCTGGTCAAACAACAACCCTCCAACGCGAGCTTTTTCAATCTTCTTGGCATGGCCCGAGGGGAGTCGGGCTATCTGGCGGGAGCCAGATCAGCATTTGAGCAAGCGATCAAGCTGGACGACCGGCTGGTATCGCCAAAGATCAATCTGGCGCGCCTTGAGATTGCCAGCAAGTCCTATGACGCAGCCGCCGCCCGTCTTGCCGCCATTCTCAAGATCGACGAAAAGAACACAGAAGCCATGTATGAAATGGCAAGCCTGTCAGATCGCAGGGACCAGGCCGCCGAGACCCAGCGCTGGCTCGAGAAAGCCAACGACCTCTCAGGCCCGAAAGAAACCCGCTGGGGACTTGCCTTATCCGACTTCCATTTGCGCAACGGTCGCCCAAGCCCGGCGCTGGAGGTGGCAAAGCAGGTCTCTGCCAAAGCGCCAGACGATCTGTCAGTGCTGATGGCATATGCCAAGGCGCAATTGGCCAGCAGCGACAGCATTGGCGCCAAGGCTTCCTTGACAAGTGCCACCCGCGTGGCCGACTACAACCCGGTTTCACAGTTGCAAATTGCCGTGTTACAGCTGGCCGCGAACAATGTGGCCGGTGCGGCCTACAGTCTCGAAAAAGCGCTGTCAGGTCAACCAGATTATTTGCCGGCCATGGCATTGATGACCGAGGTAGAGCTTCGCCAGGCCGAGCCTGCCAAAGCCGAAAAACGCGCGCGCGATATTGTGGCGAAGAATCCGAAACGCGCCATCGGCTACAGCCTGCTGGGCGACGTGGCCATCGCCCGGGGCCAGACCCCGGCTGCACTGGACGCTTACCGACGCGCGCATCAGCTGGAGCCATCCACCGACACCTTGTTGCGGTTGTTTCGCACCCTCGCCGCCCAGGACGGCGGCAAACCAGCCCAGCTACTGGCTGAGCAGTGGATGAAAATCCACCCCAAGGATGCGCTCACTCAACGGGCGATGGCCGATGGCTATGCCAGAACCGGCAATTTCATCATGGCCAAGACGGCTTATGAAGGCCTGATAAAGATGAGCCCCGATGACAGCCCGGCCTTGAATAATCTGGCCAACGTCATGCTCCGCCTCAAAGACCCCGAAGCCGTCAAGACGTCTGAACAAGCCGTGGCCAAGAATCCGGGCAACCCCAACGCCATCGATACGCTTGGCTGGGCCCTGTCTCAGTCTGGACAAAACGACCGCGCCCTGCAACTCTTGCGCGATGCCCGCCTGCGCGACCCCGGTAATCCCGAAATCCGTTACCACCTGGCAGTCGTGTTGGCGCAAACCGATCGAAAAACTGAAGCCCGCGAAGAACTTGAAGCGGCCTTGAAAAGTGGCCAGGTCTTCGAGAGTTCTGCGGACGCGGGCGCATTGTTGAAGTCACTCAAGTAAATGACGCAGGCAGGCGCGCTGCGTCGATATTCTTTACACCTTGATTTACGACATCCACAAAGAAAAATGTAACCTCTTGAAACATAAGCATTAATTTGTACTGGCATGAATTTCGCTAGAACAAATCATTCGCAGCGCGCTGCAAAGGTTTCTGTTTCCAAGCCTGCTTAATATGAGGATGAACATCATGAAAATCACCACTTCCAAACGTATAGTCAAGTCGCTTGCTGCGGTTGCATTGGCGGTGTTGGGAGCCACGGCGTTTGCAGCATCGACCTGGGATTTGGTTGGACAGTGCACATCAAATTCCACCAGCCAGGTTTGTGGTGCATCAGGCGCGGCGATCAGCGGCTGGTCTACAGGAACCGGAACCGTTATCGCGCCTACAACGGGTACAACCTTTGCCGCAGCGACGGTGTACAACTGGGGCGCCGCCGCAGGCTTGGGCGTCGTTGCCATCAATGACGACCCGAACACGAGCGGACCACACGCCACGGATAACAAATACGGAATCGATGCGCTTTTAGTCAACTTTACAAGTGCTCCCGTAAACCTGAGTAGTTTGAAAATAGGCTGGAATGGCACGGACAACGCGACAGGGACCTATATCGACTCCGATTTATCTGTTCTAGCTTGGACTGGAGGCGGGACTCCTACCCTGGCCGGAGCTGGCCTGTTGTCGTCGGGTTGGACACTCATCGGGAATTACACCGACGTTGGCGCATCTAATGGCAGCACGGCCGGCGGCACGCAAGGAATATCGACTCCAATCTACTCGAGCTATTGGCTTATCAGCGCCTACAGTACCGCTTACGGCGGCACGTTGAGCCAATTTAATGATGCATTCAAGATACTGTCAGTGGCCGGCAACACATGCGCCGGCACAGTGACCAATAACAGTTGCGGTAGCAGCAGAGTGCCAGAGCCGGGCTCTGTCGTCTTGCTAGGCGTCGGCCTGGTAGGTCTTATGGCTTCGCGTCGCCGCGGTCAAAGCAGCTGAAAGCCTGAACCAAGCTCCCCGCCATTCCCCAAAAAAGCACTGATTTCCAGTGCTTTTTTTTGCCGCAGATTCAAGTACGAAGTACACCGTATCCGGCAATCCGGACTTCATGTTTGTACAGGAAAACGCCGCATCCAAGCCTTCCTTGCGAGATGGGGAACGACCTGATGCAAGGGCATGCGCAAAGCGTGTGAGCGCACAAACAACAGCCAGCGGGCCAGGTCCGTCCATCGGGTGTCGCAACTGGGGTGATCGGGCCGAAGGGCCAAACCGAGCAGCCAGGCCATCATGATTCTGGCAGGCGCCGGGGGACTGAGCCGGCCCACCCGCCCCATCCATTCGGCTGGCGCCATGACCCCAAACAGCCGTCGAATATGAAACAAGGCATGGAACAAGGGGATTTGCAAGCCCAGTTCGTGCGCGCGATCGAACAGCCGCAGCCAGAACTCCGTTTGCAACGAAAAATGCTCCAGCAAGTCCTTTAGGTCAAGCAGGTCACGCAGGCCGTGGTCGAACTCCCCTTCCTGAAACAGGTGCACGGCGCTGTGCAGCACCATGTCTTCGGGCGCCAAGACGAACAGGTCCCCCGCGTCGTCAATGGCCTCGATACGCTCAAGAAGCTTGGCTCCATCAACCTTGAAGCGGGAGGTCGGGGGTGTGATGGTGTGATGAACATCAATCACCGTGCCGCGCTGTACATGCCTCAAGGGCGGGATCTCGTGCATCCATTCGCGGTAGTAGCGCTCGTTGTAGGCATCGCGCTCCTCACCGATCCAACCGGCCCGAAACAACGCGCCTTCGACTTCTGGCAGGCGCTCCCGTTTGACCATGATGTCTATGTCAGAAAAAAGCCGGCCGTGCCGCGGCGGCAGGCCGGCCACGAAATAAGCCGCGCCTTTGAGCATGACGATGGGAGTGCCCACTTGCTTCAGTGCGCGCCTGATGCAGTGCACCTCCCATTGCACTTCATGGTGTTGGCGGTCAACCAGCCTCAGCGCCCCTTCGAGATATTGTCGTGGTTTCGCAGGAACCTCTGACAACCAACCGTGCGCAGCATGGTGCTGCGCGAGACGCCCCAGCAATCGCGCTTGCCTAGCCTGACCCAGCAGCATTTCCCAGTCCGAAAGCGTCAGTTCGGGCCTTTGGTCTGATTGCGCCCAGACGCCCGAAAGTAGATCTGGTTTCAAATCCGCGCCCTCTCGGCAAGCCGGTCGAACACGGACACGGCTTCATCCAGCTGGCTGTACCTGAAGTCATAGCAATCACTGGACCCAATAACGTCGGCGAGCAGTTCAAAGCCGGTTAATCCGAGCAAGGTGTAATTGAATGAGTTGCGGCCCAGTTCCAGCATGCTGTTGGCCTTGGATCGAGGCGTGAGTTCTGCCCGGGTATCGGGAACATATTTCGGGAATATCACCCATCTCGGTCGGGCCCGATCCTCGATGCGCTCCACATGAGCGGCAGGCGCCTTCATGTGGCTGACAGAACCTTTGGAGGTGTCATGGGTCACCTGATTCAACACTGCGCCCGGGACAAACTTCCTGATCACCTCAAGTGACTGATTTTTCAAGCTGATGGGCCGACCCAATGGCGCAATCAAGCCGTCTTCGAGTGAAATCAATGTCAGTTCATCCGACAGAAGTCGCCAGCCTCGGTTGACGAGACCTGCGCACAACGTACTTTTCCCCGATCCTGGAGGGGCCGGCATGATAACGGCACAACCGTTTCGCTCCATTACAGCGGCGTGCAGAGTCAGGTAATGGTGGGCTTGGGTCGAGATGCACCAGTTCATTGCCCACTCAAGCAAGGGAAAAGCATGATCAATGGGCAAGGCGGTAAATGGATGCTCGCCGTCATAAATTAATTTGACCTGCGGTCGCCACCATCTCCGTAATCCTCCGCTTGGGGCCAGAGTCACGGTGAAGTCGACAAACTCCTGATTGTCAACGAGTGGGTAGTTTGGATAGAGCAGTCTCAATCCATCGGCAACGGAGTCAATGGCTGAAATAATTCTGAAACTGAACGGGCCGGTACGAATTGTCAAACCCGTTTGACGAAGTCGACTCTTGACTTCAGAAGAACTTAACTCCGACATCATCATTGCGATGCTGACTCAATCAATCCTGCCGCTGCCAATCGTTCCAGAATGCCACTCAGCGCATGTGACAGCTCCTGATCGCAGGGTATTAGCATTTCTTCTGCAACCCATGAAACAAGTTCCGAAAGACTGAGAGAGGTGGCCTCAACCATCATCAGAGTAACGGCCGTGAGGGTGTCCATCTGATGAGTCTGTCCGGACCCGACGTCAAATACCGCCCACTCGTCGTTCCAGCAGCGCCAGTGAAGCGAGGCCAGTGCGTTCAGATGCCAAACCACTGTTCAAATATTTTCAGTCTATCTGCCAAGGAGAAAAGGCTTGTCATTGTAGATATCTTATGGCGCATGAGTTTCCATGTAGGTCTTGAAGAATGCCAGGGCATCTTCGTACACAGTGGACGAGGTAGAGTTGTAAAAGTCAAGTACCTGCTGCCCAGTATAAGGAAAGTTGAAGCTCGTCGACAAAGCGTTCAACCAGGCACAAATCCAGTGAAATTCGTCAGTATTAGCGAAATTTGGTGGGTTCATGACCTCAAACAGCGTCGGGTTGCCCGTCAATGTTCTCTTGGTGAAAACAGTACTGCATTTTGTTTTATAGGTCCAAAATTTCGGAAGTGCAGGCCACGTACGCTTTGGCACCAGCTTTCCACTCACCGTCATTGATTGACCCCACCACCCGGGGCTATAACCACCGCAAACCGGAGTATTCGTTGGCGTTTTTGAATGCACGCCGGATGTCATGCCCGATACACTGCATTGATGTTTGCCATCAAAAGTCAGCAAACTCTGACCTGCCAAAGTCTGAATGGGTACCGTCGCGGCCAGAACCGCAGCTCCCTTGCCGACGCCTTGAAGAAGAATACGACGGCGCGCAATTGCCCCAAATGAAGGGGTGTCCGGCTTCCCCAGTCCTGTCGGATCAATATTTTCAGTGCCCATATCAGTTCCCTCACGTTGCCGCTAATCTTGCGGTAGGTTCAGCATATTTCGTGCCGCGCTCTCTAAGCTCTTGATTCATATTGCTATTGTCTTAGTGACGATCCATATTGATCACTAGCTGTAAATAAATTCGACATATCTATAAACTCTTCAAAAGAGTTGCAACCTCAGTCTGCCCGGCAAACTTGTCACCCAATTTATTCAGTTCGTCCAGCTCCTTCTTGGCCAATTCTTTCTTTCCTCCCTTGATATGAATTTTTGCCAGGTTGAGTTTGAACAAGGCGTTTTGCGGCTGCAGAGCCAGCGCTTTCACCTGAAGCTCTATCGCCTTTGCGTAGTCGCCTCTATCAGACAGCAACATAGCCAAGGTGTCCATGAAAGCCGGTTGATTTGGAGCCAAGGTATTTGCCTTCTCGGCATAAGAAATAGCGCCCTCTTTGTTCAGTTTGGCGCTCACCCAAGCCAGATTGTTGTAGGCGACCGCGTTGTTGGGCTGCAATTTGACCACCGTCGCATAGTTCTTTTCGGCATCGCCGTAATCTTTGCGTGCAATAGCGCCATCGCCCAGGTAAGACAGGAAGGTTGCATCTTTGGGGTTGCCCTTTTGCCAGGTAGCGGAAAATTTGTCTGCTTCAGCGCCTTTGCCAGAAGCCAGCAAAACAGAGTGCAGCTTCAGCGCTAATTCAGACGAAGAACTTATCTGCTTCAGCCCGACACGATAGGCCGTTGCAGCACTTTCCCAGTTCTTCTGAAAGGCATTGACGTCGCCTTCCAGCACATAGCCCACGGCCTCTTTAGGCCGTTGCTTCTGCACCGTGCGCGCCATCGTCAGGGCATCCTGGAACTTCTTCCCATCCAGATCGAGCAGGATCAAGGCACGCTGCGCGTCCAGCAGGTCGGGCTTGATCTCGAGCCCCTTGCGAAGGCTATTGCCCGCAGCTTCCTTGTTCTTTGCAGCCATATGGGCCTCAGCGAGGCGTACTTGAGGTAACGGAGACAGCGGTTGCATGCCCGCCAACTTGTTAAATGTAGCAATGGCCTGATTAAGTTCCCCTGAAGCCTGTTGCGTGCGACCCAACGCATCCAGCACCTCAGGACTGTCTGGCAACGCAGCCACTGCATTCTGGGCCGCCGACGAAGCTGTTTTGAATTCCTTATTGCGTAGATGAAAATCAATCAGTAACAAACGTGCTGACACATCCGTGGGGTTGGCGGCAACCGCACTGCCAATGAGCTTGGCCACATCCTCTTTTGTGGCCCCCGACCTGGCTGCAAGTTCGGCAAGCGCCAGCAAGGCCTGGCTATTTTTGGGGTCCTTGGCCAGCACGGCCTCGAAGCGCTTTTTGGCGTCATCAGGTCGTTTGTCCGCCACGTCCAACCCGGCCAGACTGACCACGGCTGGAAAGTAGGTCGGGTCAATCGCCAAAGCACGCTCAAAGCTCTGTTTCGCACCGGCCACATCTCGTTTTGCCAACAGGGTTCGCGCGCGCAAATGGGCTGCCAATGGCTTGTCTGGCTGCTTTTTCTCAAGCCCGTCGATGGCCTTCAAAGCCTTGTCAAACTCTTGCCGCCTCAAGTGCGCGCTAATCAGGGCCAGGTCTGCTGTCGTACCCGTGTCAGACCCGGCAATATCCTGCAACTCTTCAAATGCCGAGTCCACCTGCCCGCTCATCAAATGGGTCAACGCCAGCGAGGTCCGGTTTCTGCCGTCCTTGGGGTTCTGCTGGGCCGCTTTCGCGAAGTACTGTTCAGCGCTCTTGACATCGCCGTTTTGCAAATAAACCTCGCCAGCCACTGCCAGCAGGCCAGGGTCGATATTCTTCCTGTTCAGGCCTGGAAGCAAGGTCGCCAGCGCTTTGGCCGGCTGTCCTGAGCGCAGATAGGTCACAACAAGCAGCCGACGGGCCAGGAGCAACTCGGGCGCCATCTGCACGGCTTTGCTCAAATAGCCTTCCGCCTGCAGCAGTGAATTGAGTTGAAGCTCCACGGCGCCGGCCAACTGCAAGCCTTGAAGATTGCCAGGGGCCGCTTTCAGAACCTGCTGGGACAGATCTCTGGCCAATTTGAAATCTTTCTTCTGAAAGGCGAGCTGGGCCTCAAAATATTTGCTTTGTGGATGTTGGGCTGCAAACTTCTTTAGTTGGTCGACCTGCTTCTCAACTTCTTCAAGATTGCCTTGCCGCATCAACAGAGTTATGACGGCTGCATGACCGGGCAGAAAATCCGGCTTGATTTCAATCGCTTTGCGATAAGCGGCCAATGCGTCAACGAGTTGATTTTTCGCATACAGCAAAATGTCGCCTTTAAGCTTCCAGGCCTCATGGCTCCGGGGCGACTTGGCAATTACTGCCTCTGCCATCGCCAGCGCCCCGTCAAAGTCACGCTGCATGGCCTTTTGTCGGGCCTGTGCGATGCGGGCAGGCGCATAGTCTGGGTCCGCCAGCAAGGCTGCATCCAGTGCCGCTTGTGAAAGCTCAGCCTTCCCCTGCATGGCATAGGCCGAAACAAGCGACATCTGCAGACTTGCTTTTGGGGATGGTTGACTCAATTCAACCTTGGCGAATTCGTCCGTCAGTTTCCTGGCATGACCTTGCGCCAACAGGGCTCTGGCCAATGGCGGAATAACTGTATCTTGGGGGTACTTCAAATCAAGGGCTTTGCGCAGTTCAGTTTCAGCGCCAATGGGGTCCCCACTGTCCAGTAGTGCCGTACCCAGCAAGTAGCGCGCCTCAGGCAAGTCCGGATTGCTCTGAAGCGCATTCTTGATCTGTATGACCGCAGCCTTGTTATCGTTCTTCGCCAAATAGTCTTTGGCAGAGATGAGCATGGCGTCAGGCTGGTCGCCGCAACCGGCGAACAACATAGATACCAGCACAGTTGAAAAAACTGTGCGAGCATGTGATTTTATTGAGTTCATGTCTGTACCGTGAATTGAAATTTGAAGGCGAAGCAAACTACTTTAAACCCAGCCGGTGCATCAAATCGTAGAGTGTGGGCCGACTCACACCAAGCAATTCCGCAGCCTTGACCATATTTCCATTGACGCGACCCAGCGCCGCAATAATCGCCCGTCTTTCAGCGTTGTCGCGAATCACTCGCAGATCAAGTGAGTTGTCAAAATCGTCCGTCGCAGTATTTTTCAGCCCCAAGTCTTCGCAGGAAATCTGGTTACCGTCCGTCATGATGGTGGCACGCTTGATGCAGTTCTCAAGTTCACGGATGTTGCCTGGCCAAGGGTGGCATTCCACCGCCTTGACCGCCTCTTCGCTAAGCGTCATGGACGATCGATTTTGTTCGTGTGCAAAGCGTCGCACGAACGCATGTGCCAACAATGCAGCATCCCCAACACGGTCACGCAGTGGCGGAATGTTGACAACAATTTCTGCCAACCGGTAATACAGGTCCTCGCGAAAACGGCCTTCTTTGCTGAGCGCATTCAAATCCTGATGCGTCGCACAAACGATGCGCACATCCACCGGTATTTCTTGCCGACCACCTACACGCTCAATCGTTCTTTCCTGCAAAAAGCGCAGCAGCTTGGCCTGCAACGGAAATGGCAAATCTCCAATTTCGTCCAGCATCAAGGTCCCGCCATTGGCCATCTCGATCTTGCCCAGCGTCATCTTTGCCGCGCCGGTGAAGGCGCCTTTCTCGAAGCCAAACAATTCACTTTCCAGCAAATTCTCCGGAATGGCCGCGCAATTGATGGCAACAAATTTCTCCGCTCGCCGGGGAGAAGACTGGTGCAAACCGCGAGCCAATACCTCTTTTCCCGTACCGCTTTCGCCAAGCAGCATGACCGTGACGTTGCTGGTCGCCACTTTTTCAATCGTGCGGCAGATACGCAACATGTTGGGGTCGCGCGTCATCAAATCTGACAGGGCATCCGGTTGATACAGAGTTTGCAGCCGCCTATTCTCGCTTTGCAACTCAAACAACCTGAAGGCGCGCTCAATAGTCAGGTTGAGTAACTCGGGTTCGAACGGCTTCGCGAAAAAATCATAAGCACCCATTGCAACGGCACGCAAGGCATTGGCCTGATCGTTTTGTCCAGTCAGGACAATCACCTTGATGTCCGGGTCAAAAACCAACATTTGCTCAAGAAGTCGAAAACCTTCAGAGACCGAGTCCGTATCAGGCGGCAGTCCCAAATCCATTGTGACGACCGCGGGCGCGCTCTTGCGCAATTGCAGCAATGCGCTTTCCCTGTCATGGGCCATCACAGAGTCAAACCGGTCAAGCGACCACTTGATCTGCTTTTGCAGGGCCAGATCATCTTCAACAATCAGCAACGACCGCGTTTTTTCAGATGTCATGAAACCTCCAGCGAGTGAAGGTCTGATTCCTTCTGGATTTCAAACAAAGGCAGGAGCATCTTCACCGTGGTGCCTTGACCGAGTTGGCTGTCAACCTCAATTCGTCCACCCAGCTCCTGCACATACTGGAAGCTCTCATAAGCGCCAATGCCCATCCCGGCTTGCTTCGTCGTCTGGAAGGGTTTAAACAGGCGATCCCGAATGAAATCCGCGGACATACCCTGCCCTGTGTCACCAACCACAATTCTGGCCTGTCCACTCACACGATCGAGATTTACCCAGACGCGTCCGCCAGGGTCTGTAGCATCAAAGGCGTTTTGCACAACATGTCCGATAATTCGCTCCAATCGTTCCTCATGACCACGCGTCAGGACCGGCTCCGATACTTGAACTTCAAGCGTTCTGCCACGCCCTGCGGCGACAGCCTCTATGCGTTGAATTATTCCGCCAAGATTCACCCCGAATGCCATCCCAGGTGGCGTGGCCCCTTCACGCAACTGAAGCATGAGCTGCCGCATTCTGTCCAGTGAATTCTCGACCGTCATCAACATGTCTTGCTGAAACTCCGGGTTATCGCCCAAGCGTTTAGCATTTTTCATCATCAAGGAAAGTTGGGTCACGATATTCTTCAGATCATGCACGACAAAGGCCGACATGCGATTGAACGCATCAAACTTGCGCACCTCCAGCAGCGCCTCCGTCGCCTGCATTTGCGCCAGGAAACTGGCCGCCTGCTGACCCGCAGTTTTCAACAAATCATTGACTTCCCAGTTCACATCAACGCGTGTACGCGCGCTGGCCAACACACAAAATCCAATCAGCTCATCACCCACCATCAGGGGCACCACCAGCCAGGCCTTCGCAATTCCTTGCAGCCATTCCGGCACTTTGAGTTGCCCGTAGCGCCGGGGGAAAGAGCGGTACTCTTCCAGATTGACCACCCAGCCACTGGTCACCATGAACTGGCACAGTGGCGAGTCGGCGTCTTCTTTTTTCTGGGTGTGCGCCATATTCCAGCGCGCCGTTTGACTGAACGCAGCCTCGCCCTTTGCCTTCATCCAAAGCCCCCCCGCCGGACTTTCAAGCATGTCTGCCAGTCCACGAATCACCTGCTGCCCCATTTCCTGGGGGGAATTCCTGGCGGTTAACGTGTGAGTAAATTTGAGCCATTCCTCTCGGTAGTCAAAACGATAGCGGAAGAAATGTTTACCCAAAAAAACCCGGAGCTTGGCGCGTACGGTACCGGACAGCACCAAGACCACCAGTAAGACCAAGGCAATGAATACCAACCCCAACTGCAACGCCCGACCCCACTCACCACCAAAGTAGCGAACGTAGTAACCAACACTCGATATGAAGATCAAATACACACCGGCCATCAGCAGGGTTGCCGAATGAAATGCAGCCCGGGGTGAAAGGCGGATCTTTGAAACCCAGTCACTGCGCCGCGTCATCGAAAGCAGCAACAGCGGTACGATCAGTGTGTGCACAGCACCACGGATGCTGAGGGCGTCACTGTCCAGGCGGTTGAACAAAACAGCTTCTGAAAATAAGTACAAATCAAACAAAAATGCCCCGGCCAGGCCAAGACACAAGGGCTTGATATTCCAGCGCGAATCTTCCGTCACGTTTCGGAATACCTGTTCAAGCAAGACCATGGCCAAAACCGGGAAAGCCATTGAACTGAACAAGATCAACCTTGTCGCGTCGCCCAACAGGTTGATATGCAAAGCGGCCAATGTGTTTGCCATCAGTCCAAAGACCAAGACGGCCGCAGTCACTGGCGCTATCCAGGTCATCCCTGCAGGGCTGGCCTCCACCCGCTTCGGCTGAAGCAGGATTAACAATAAGGCACACCAAAAACTGTATCGAAGCAGGTCAGACACGGCGCTGAAATATAAGAACAGCGGTTTCCCCGTCAGTATGAGCGCCAGCCCAAACCATCCCCACAGCGCACTGCAAGTCACCGCCGCAAGCTCCGTGGCTTTGGACCACTCGCGCACAGAGCGCCAATAGCCGAGTTGGAGCAGCCGCAACGCAAAGGCCGAATAAGCCAAACCGACCAACCCATAACTCCAGGCGGTCAAAACAAGATTGCTGCTATCCATGGCTCAACAATTGCGGCATTGGACCCCACTCCCAGCCATAGTCAAATCCATCTTACTGCGCACCTTTACCCATCACGACCACACCCACGGTTTCAAATAATACAACCAGGTCAAGAAACAAGGTATGGTTTTTGACGTAATAGAGGTCGTACTGGAGTTTTTCAGCGGCGTCTTCCACCGAAGCCCCATAGTGGTAGCGCACTTGTGCCCACCCCGTTACGCCAGGCTTGACACTCTGGCGTACCGCGTAATACGGAAGCTCTTGCGTGAGCTTGTCCACGAAATAGGGCCGCTCTGGACGTGGTCCCACCAGACTCATATCGCCCCCCAGTACACTGAACAATTGGGGCAACTCATCAATCCGGAGTTTGCGAATCACCCGCCCGACCCGTGTGACCCGACTGTCTGCTGCTGACGCCCAACGAGGTTCGCCATCTTTTTCTGCATCGGTGCGCATGCTGCGGAACTTCACCACATTGAATAGCCGACCGTTGAGTCCTACACGCTCCTGCAGGTACAGAATGGGGCCACCACTCTCCAGAAGAATCAAAATTCCTGTCATCAACATGACGGGCAATGCCAGCACAAGCAACAACGTCGCACACACAATGTCAAAAAGACGCTTGATCAGGGTTCGCACCAGCCCCTGCTCAAACCCATCCCCAAAAATGAGCCACCCCGCCGACACGGAATCGCGCCTGATCTGCCCCAAGGTCTTCTCGAAGTGGGTGGCAATGTCAACGACCCGAACGCCATGCAGTTTGCAGTCCAGCAATTCGCGCAGAGGCATACTCCCGCCACGGCGCTCGCTTAAGGCGACCACGATCTCGTCAACCTGCTCTTCCAGGACAATGTCAGTCAACGACTTTTCGCGCGACAAAAGGCCCCATGCAGAAACCTCAGCGATATCCTCATTGGGGCTGGCGTAATACCCTACCAAATCAACATTGGGGTCTGCGTTTTTAAGCGTTTTCCCGACCAGCCTGGCCCGCGCACCCGAACCGTAGACCAAGACACGCTGTCGCATCATGGCTCTCGGCTTGGCATGTGTCACGTAAACACGATGCATCAGCATGACAACCACGGCGCCGACCAATGCGAACACAATTACGCCTTCATTTTCCAGCCGAAGAGGAGAAAGACGAAAAACTCCGTAGCCCAATGGCAAAGAGAGGCACAGGGCCAGCACGGCGCGGGCGCGCGTCTGGCCCAACGTGCAACTGTGGACACGCTGGTAAAAACCGAGACCCGCATTGATGACCACAATGCCCATCGCCAACAGGAGAGACGTGGTCACAACCGTGGACGAAACCGAAGCCGGATTCGACACCTGAGACAAGACGGAAACGACCATGGCAGTAACAACCAAACCAAGATCGAAAAAGATTTGCAAAAGCGTGCGCTTGTGAAAATAGTGATTGAATATTTTGATCATGTACAAGCTCCGCAGACCATCGGCTCAAAATTGAGTCTGCACTGAGACGTTTTAAAGCTCTTGATTTTTCTCAAGGTCGCTGTAACCAGCTGTATCAGCTGTATCAGCTGTCGCAGGATTTCAAGCAATCGCGCTATCGGGGTGATTTTCTTGGGCGGCCTGAATTGAAAACAGTATCAAGAGATAAAACAGGAAGGCCACTCGAGGCACATCCATCACGCTGCTAACCAACCCGACCAACAGTGCAGCACACAATGAGGCCGCCAGATACGGCGACAAAGCCTGTGACAAAGCCTGTGACCGGGCGCGCCCGAACACCAAGTGCCAAAGTGCATACCCCCACAGCACAGCGAGAAGCAGCAAGCCGGCCACGCCCCGTTCAATCAGCACTTCAAGAAACATGTTGTCGATGTGCCAAGGCAAAAAATAGCGCTGGGCAGCGGGAAACCAGTGCGACAACCCTTGAGAGAAGTTGCCGTTTCCAAGCAGTTCCTCCCGCTGTGGCCCGATCAGCCTGACATTGTCGAAATCCGCAACTCCACCCGCGTTGACAACGGACAGCGAGAACACGCCCATGCGTGGTGCATACCAAAAGCCACCTGCCAAAGCCGGGCCTATAAGCGGTAATACAAAGGTTTGCCATGAAGTTTGGGCTGGTAAGACTCGAATGAATGCCGCTTGGCAGCCTCCGTCGTACAGCAGATGTCTTTCACACAGCGCCAGATAAACATCCGTTTCCTTCTTCACCCGAACATCTAGACTGACACGCTGCCGCCCCGTCAGAAGCATCGGCACCCGTTGCGTCAACGCATACAGGCCGCCCAGTTCATTCATCGTTCCAGGACCTCGCACGGTCACAAAGGTGTTCACACGCCGCCCCGGCGCCCACTCACCGTGAAACTTCACATCACCCGAGAATTCGCCTTGAGAACCACGACTGGCATAGTTTTCCGGCAGACGCCCAAGGCCCTTACCCAGCAGCCAGTCGGAAGACCCCTTCAGCAGCGCAAGGCCATGCTGCCAATGCTCAGCGCGGCTAACCAAGTCTCGGTCTGCTCTGGCCAGGCGCTCGGTCATGAATGAGCCTCCACCCAACACCGCTGCCACCTCGGCAGCCAGTGCAAGTATCAGCAGCAGGCCCGCCTTGGCGCGCCAGCCCTCAAGTTTGTAGCGTCGCCATGGGGAGCTGAAGAACGCCCGGGCATTGAAGTCACACTTTTGAGCCCAGAGCAACATGACCAGCAACGCGAGGGAGGCCGCCACGGCAAAGTAGACCCCACGGGCAAAAGTCGTCAGGCAGGCATAAGCGGTAAGTAACGCCAAGGCGGCCGCAGCAGTCCAGGACACGGGACGACGGGCGGCGAGCACGGCCCATGCGACAAAAGGGGTCGTCAACGCCAGGTAAGCATCAATCGCAGCGCCCCCGACATGCATCTCCCAAAACAAAGCCACCGTGCGGTAGTGCC
The DNA here is from genome assembly GCF_003347515.1 of Rhodoferax ferrireducens. Lineage (GTDB taxonomy): Bacteria > Pseudomonadota > Gammaproteobacteria > Burkholderiales > Burkholderiaceae_C > Rhodoferax. The sequence goes on from NZ_QEII01000298.1 coordinate 129,428, forward strand.
TTATAAAATCCAGTAGCCCGGGGAAGGCGGCACGCTCCCACAGAACCGCCAGCGCGACCACAGCGAGCCCCACCACCATGCCGCTTGCCAGCCGCTGACTCGAATGCGTTCTGGAATTTTCAATTTCCTGCTGAAGCAAAGGAATAAAAAGCAGTGCAAAAGCCAGACTTTTGAACAAGCGCAAACTGTTCAATGCATCGGCATACCCGGCAAACCAGTCAAAGGCAAAGCCTCCGGCATCCACGAATCCGCGGTACAAGGACAACAGTCCAGAGCCAGCCAACAGGGCCGTCAGCGCCAACAAACGACATGGAATTCTTATCCCATTGCGTGCGTGGGACGACCAGGCCAAACGGCCATAGCCCCCCACCAAGGCGCCCAGCAACAGGAGGTCGAACTCCTCAAAGACAAGCCATCCCGTCCACGGAGAGAAATTCAAAAATGGAAGACAGGCGGGCACCACAAAGATCCATAGACCCGGACGCCACGCCACCAGAAGACACCACAGCCCGAAGAGCAGCAATGCCGCCACAGGCCATAGCGGGTGGTGCCAGGCCAGCGCCGCCCCGGCAGAGAAGCTGCCCAAGACCACCAGCAGCCAAGTTGGATGCTTCAGTGGCCCACCCCTAAACAAGAACCTCAAGACAAACTGGATGCCCCAGGAACCCCTGCGGACTTGCGCTTGCGCCATAGGCGCCCGACTGGTAAACCACCACCAGGTCGCCCACCCGTGCCACGGGTAAGGTCATGCGGTCGGCCAGCAGGTCTAAAGGGGTACACAAGGGTCCTACCACCGATGCAGTTTCTTTTTCTGGCGAATCAACCTTGTTGCCGATCGTGACGGGATAGTTTTTGCGTATCACCTGTCCAAAATTGCCAGATGCGGACAAGTGGTGATGCAGCCCACCGTCCGTCACCAGATACACCTGCCCGCGCGAGATCTTGCGGTCCACCAGGCGCGCCACATAAACACCCGCCTCACCCACCAGGTAACGCCCCAGCTCGACTACCAACGAGGCCTCAGGCAGCTCGGCCTGCGCCCGTTGGGCAAGCCGGGCCAGGTTGTCGCCAATCGGCCCCAAGTCAAGCCTTTGCTCACCGGGAAAGTAGGGAATGCCAAAGCCACCTCCCAAATTCAGAAAGCGCACCGGCGCGGGCGCATCCTGCGCCAGCCGCAGCGCCAATTCGAAAGATTTTTGCTGGGCTTCGCAGATAGACTCCGAACGCAAATTCTGTGAACCAGCGAACAAATGAAAGCCTTCAAAGGCCAAACCAGCACGGCCAATGTCGGCCAGCAGCGTGGGCATCTGCTCCACATCCACGCCAAATTGTTTGGGGCCACCTCCCATTTTCATGCCCGAGCCTTTGAGTTCAAAGTCCGGATTGACACGCACCGCCACGCGGGCCGGCAGGCCCAGTTCACTGGAAATCGCCTCCAGTGCCACGACTTCGCGAAAGGATTCAACGTTGATCAGCACGCGGGACGCCACCGCTTGGCGTAACTCGGCGTCGCGCTTGCCTGGCCCGGCAAAGCTCACCTCCAGCGGGTTGGCGCCGGCATCCAGCGCAACCTTCAACTCCCCCGCCGAGGCCACATCAATCCCATCTACCAAGCCCGCCATGAACCCCACCACGGCCGGCATGGGGTTGGCCTTCATCGCGTAGTGCAGCTTGACGCCCTTGGGCAGCACATCACGCAACTCGGCCACCCGTGCCCGCAACAGCGAGCGGTCATAGGCATAAAAAGGCGTTTGCCCCACCCTGGCGGCGAGTAGAGACAAACGCTCGCCACCGAGCACCAGTTCCCCGTCGCTCACAGAGAACTGATTCATGGGGGCATGCACGGGCAGTTGGTGTTCGGTGACGGACATGGATTTTCTTCAGCCTTGAATTTCAGGTAGGGTGGAGGACTCAGCTGCATTGAGCCTTTCTCGATTGCGCTCAATCCACTCGGTGGATAGCAGCTTGCGATCGATCTTGCCATTGGGGTTGCGCGGCAGCGGCCCGGCGACGATCTCAATGCCTGCCGGTACCATGTACGTGGGCATCCGCGCACGGCATTCATTTATTAGGTCATTTAGACCTCTAGCCACCGCCCCTATTGCGTAAGTAGCTATTACTTGTATAGCATGCCCTAATGTGGGGTGATCTACACCAAAAGCCACACACTCGCCCACCAGTTGGGTGGCGTACAAAATTTCTTCCACCTCGGTGGGGCTCACCCGGTAGCCGGAGGTTTTCATCATTTCATCGCGTCGGCCAATGAAGTAAAAAAAACCTTCGGCGTCCATACGCACGGTATCGCCCGAGAAAACCGCATATTCGGGCAACTGCAAGCCCGACTGCCGCCCCGGCGCGTCTGAGGCCAATAACTTGTAGCGCTCAGCCGTCTTTTCGGCATCGTTCCAGTAGCCCATGCCAACCAGGGCACCCCGGTGCACCAGTTCGCCCGGTTCTTCCGGACCACATGCCGATCCATCTTCGCGCAACACCAAAATTTCAGCGTTAGGAATGGCCTTGCCAATTGAATCGGGGCGGCGGTCAACCTCTGCCGGTGGCAGGTAGGTTGAGCGAAACGCTTCTGTGAGGCCATACATCAGGAAGGGTTTGGCTTTGGGCACGCGCTGGCGCAACGAGGTGAGCGTTTCACGGGGCATGCGGCCGCCGGTGTTGGCGAAATAACGCAACTTTTCGTTAATGGCTTCGGGCCAGTCCAGTTGCGCCAACTGGATGTACAAGGGCGGCACGGCGGTCAGGCCGCTCACGCCTTCAAGAGCCATCGCTTTCAGTACATCGCGCGGCATCAGGTAGTTCAACAACACCACCCGCGCACCGGCATGAAAGGCGGTGGTGAGCTGGCTGAAGCCGGCATCAAACGACAAAGGCAGTGCCGCCAGCAACGTGTCTTGTGGATTATTCTCAAGATAGGAGGCCACGCTCTTCGCACCCGCCACCATATTGCGATGCGACAGCACCACGCCTTTGGGCTTACCGGTGCTGCCCGAGGTGTACAGAATGGCGGCCATGTCGGTATCAATCACCCGGTGCCCGGACTGCAGGGGACCGTCAAGCAAGTCACGCCAGAAGGTCAACCCAAATCGGCCTGAGGCGGTCACGTTGGTGGGGACTGAATTCGCGACAGAATCGGTCACCACCACATGGCGCAAGTCATGGCACTCAGCCAACACATCTTTCATCAAGGCCAGACGCTCCGGCGAAGTCACCAACACGCGAACGTTGCAGTCGCGCAAGATGAAGGCCACCTGCTCCGGCTTGAGCAGCGGATTAACCGGCACAAAAACCGCCCCGGCCGCCGGCGCGCCAAAACTGGCAATAACGGTCTCGAAACGCTTTTCAAGGTAAATGGCGACACGTTCACCGCGCGCCAGGCCCAGGCCCAACAGGCCGGAAGCAAACTGATTGACGCTGGCGCTCAGATCTGCGTAACTTAGATTGGAGGCACCGCTGGTCAGTGCAATCGCCTCCGGAGCACGGCGGGAAGTCAGGGCTATCAGTTCAGGCAAGAGTGTGGATTCAGTCATGGAAATACAACAAAGGCCGCAGCAGTTGAGAAAACGCAAGTGGATGAAAAGTACCAAAAGCTATACATGATTCCTTGGTTCCCAAAAGAATTTGGGTTGGGTCAGTCGCCACTCAGGAAGCTTGAATTGAACATATCACAAGAAGTACTTCGTGTTGTTGACGAAGTTCTCAGTTTGAATGGGCGCGCAGCCACCTTCACGCGCGACACACCGTTGCTGGGCGCCATTCCCGAATTGGACTCGATGGCTGTTGTTACGCTGATCACGACGCTTGAGGAACAGTTTGGCTTGGTGGTTGACGATGATGATATCGATGGGTCAACCTTTGCCACGCTGGGCTCGCTAACCGACTTTGTCAGCGGCAAACTGGCGGCCTGACAACTCATGCCGGTGCAACCCGAGGCTTTTTTTCTGTCTGCCGAGGCGGTGCAGACCATGCAAAGCGGTCAACGCTTTTGCCTGTTTTACCCGCCTCAAGGATACCGCGTCCGAGGCTTGGTGTTGTACATCCACCCCTTTGCCGAAGAGATGAACAAAGCCCGCCGTATGGCAGCACTACAAGCACGTGCGCTGGCCCAGGCGGGTTACTCTGTGCTGCAGATCGACCTGCGGGGCTGCGGCGACAGCTCTGGCGATTTTGGTGATGCCACCTGGAAAAGCTGGGTGAGCGACGTGGTGCAAGGCTGTCATTGGCTGCGTAACCAAAGCAATGCACCAGGCGCGGATTCGGGCCAAGTGCCGCTGTGGTTGTGGGGCCTGCGCGCCGGATGCCTGCTGGCTGTGGAGGCGGCCAGCCAACTTGGCGAGCCCTGCAACTTTCTCTTCTGGCACCCCCCGTCAGCCGGCAAGCCGCTGCTGCAACAGTTCTTGCGCCTCAAAGTGGCGGGCGACATGCTGGGTGGCCAAGCAAAGGGAGTCATGGAGGGTATGCGCCAGCAGTTGGGCGTTGGCGTGGCAGTAGAGATCGCCGGCTATATGCTTTCACCCGGACTGGCATCTGGCCTGGAGCAAGCGGCCCTGGTGCCACCTGCCGACCAAGGCCTGGCGCAGCGCGTGGAATGGTTCGAGATTTCTACGCGGGACGATGCCAGTTTGAGCCCGATCTCAGCCAAAACCATTGCCCAGTGGCAGCAAGCGGGCTTTGCCGTTAACAGCCATGTCGTGCCAGGCCCGGCTTTCTGGCAAACCATGGAAATTGAAGACGCCCCGGCACTGATTTCAGCCACCACTGCCGCGGTTTTCGCGTCTGCGCCTAAAGCCATCGGCGAGGCATCCTTGGCATGAACTACACCGAAGAGACCGCCCTCTTTGCATGCGCTGGTGACACGCTGATGGGCATTCTGGCCAAACCAGAAATACCGGCACAGATCGGCGTAGTCGTGATTGTGGGTGGCCCGCAGTACCGGGTCGGCAGCCACCGGCAATTTGTGCTTTTGTCGCGTGCCTTGGCTGCGGCCGGTTATGCCGTTCTGCGGTTTGACTACCGGGGCATGGGCGATAGCGAAGGTGAACAAAGGGATTTTGAGGCGGTGAATGCAGACATTGCAGCAGCCATTGACGCGCTGCAAACACGCATTCCGTTCGTCAAGCAGGTGGCCCTGTGGGGCCTGTGCGACGGCGCATCTGCCGCCTTGCTGTACTGCCATGAAACCCAAGACCCACGTGTCAGTGGCCTGTGCCTGTTGAACCCCTGGGTTCGGTCCGAGATGAGCTTGGCGCGCACCCAAGTCAAGCACTACTACACACAGCGATTGATGCAAAAAGAGTTTTGGTTGAAATTGCTTGGCGGCAAAGTTGAGCTGGGTTCCGTGGGTAGTTTTGTCCAAAAAATTCGCTTGTCGGTCTCAGGTTCAAGCCGACCAGCCATGGAAAAAGAACCCTTTCAGCAGCGCATGGCCACAAGCTGGCACAGCTTCCGGGGGCACATTTTGCTGCTGTTGAGTGGCGAAGATTACACAGCCAAAGAATTCATGGACTATGCAAGCAAAAACGCAGGATGGGGAAACGCGTTAGCGCATCCACGCTTGGTTCGACATGATCTACATGGGGCTGACCATACATTCTCTAACGAGGTTGCACGCGCCTTGGTTGTGAACTTATCCATTGACTGGTTTGATTGCCAAACCAGACAGCGGGAAGACTGAAACAAGTTGGAATGTTGCTCAATTATTGCCGGGGAAAAGATATGATTTACAAAAGCCAGACTCGAAAAAATGCATTTGAGAACACAATTTCTGTTCGCGCCCAACTCGGTCGAGAATTTATTGTTACATCAATCGGCCTGTTGGTCGCTATCTTCAGCGCCATGCCCCTGTATGCACAATCAGGCTATTCGGCTTGTGGTTCGCTCAAAAACGGGTATGGCCCTTACGACTATCGCACCGACCGGGACAAACTCCCAATTGTTACGGGCGCTCATTTCACCGAGGTGGTTGAAGCCTTGATACGTGGCACCACCAACACGCGTCCTGGCGGTGACATTGACTACACCCTGAGGGCAATTCCCAACAACCACCGGGCACTCATGGCAATGATGCGGCTGGGTGAAAAAGAAAAAACAACCCAGCCCAGCGGTTCAAGCTACTCCATCGAATGCTGGTTTGAGAGGGCCATTCTTTTTCGCCCTGACGACGGCATTGTGCGCATGATCTATTCAACCTACCTCAACCGCAATGGGCGCATCCCAGATGCAACAAGACAATTGGAAATTGCCACTACCTACGCCAAAGACAGTGCAGTCACCCACTACAACATCGGGCTGCACTACTTCGACCTGAAAAACTACGATAAGGCTATTATCCAGGCGCACAAAGCCATGGCTCTGGGATGGATGCAAACAGAATTGCGGGACCAATTGCGCGGGGTTAGCAAATGGACTGAACCCGTGGATTTGCAGGCCACCCCGGCAACGGACAGCGCATCTGCACCTGCTTCCAAGTAGTCTTCATGCCCGTGTCGCTGACACCCCTTCCACGCGGCCCCATCCTGGACTGGTCGAGCTTCAAGATTGTTGACTCCCCGGGCATCGCGAGTATTGAGAATCTGACTCACACCGAATTTACAACCAGCGGACGCGCTGCCATCTACCATGCCCTGTTGCAACTTCAACTCCCTCCGGAAAGTACCGTGCTGGTTCCAAGTTACCACTGCCCGACCATGGTTGCGCCAGTTTTGTTAGCTAACTTGACCGTCGCCTATTTTGGAATAGGGGCTGACGGGCTACCAAACCTTGACACCATTGATGCGGCCACGGCAAACAAAAGTAAAGCCATGATCGTATCGCACTATTTCGGGTTGGCGAGGTCACTCGCTGAAGTTCGTCAATGGTGCGACGAGCGCGGGATTGCATTGATCGAAGACTGCGCCCATTGCTATTTTGGCGAGGCCGGCGAGCGACCGATTGGTGCTTGGGGCGATTTTTCGACCGCCAGCCTTTCGAAATTTTTGCCTGTGCCGGAAGGCGGACTTCTTGCCTCGGCGCATCGTCCTATCGTCCGCCTTCGGCTTTCACCCCCCAGTTTCAAAGCGCAGCTCAAAGGCTGGGTAGACGTACTTGAGTTGGCAACAAAGTACAACCGATTTGCCGGCATCAACCACGCACTGTCCCTGCTCTTCCAGCTTAAAAATTCGAATTTTCTGCTTGAAACAAAGGCGGTGACTACGCCAGATACCACGGCGACCAACATGATGCGGGATTGCGACATGGCACGCATCTCTCAATCTCCACTTTGGGCCTCAATGACCTTGAAGTCGGTATTGCCCCGAGGACGAATGGTCGTCAGACGACAGGAAAATTTTGCCAGTTATGCCAAGTACTTTGAGGGCGTCCGCGGTGCAATACCACTTTTCCCCTTGAACACGACACCCTTTTCGAAGATCGCTCCTTACGTGTTTCCGCTCTGGGTCGACGATGCCGACCGTGTTTACCCCGCGCTTAGAGCCCTGGAACTGCCTGTATTTCGGTGGGACAGAATCTGGCCGGGAACACCCCGTCTTGACCGTGATGTGGGTCCACTGTGGAGCCAGCACGTACTGCAATTGCTTTGCCACCAAGACCTTAGCGAAGCGGATATTGATCGAACGTCCCACTCCATACTGAGCTTGCTATCCCCCCATAACGTCCCGGCGACTGCCGTTGCACAGTAGCAACCCCAAAGAAATACCACGTAATGTCAACCTCACGCATTCTCTGGAAGAACCTTCCAGCCTCATCCCTCCAACAAGACGGCCAACTATTACTGGATTGGGACCGGCTGAACGCAGCGCGCGGCAACCTTCCTTTTCTGGCCGGCGACGCCATCGTTTCTGCGCTAAAAATTCTGGGCGATGGCAGCGAAAGGCTTCTCGTCGGGTATGACGGAACGACTGTGGTGACGATGGTCCTGCTTAGCCCTCAGGGCAAATTTCAATGGCGTACTTTTCAGCCCTCCCAACTGCCACTGGGCGCCTGGGTTGCAGAGGCTCGCTTGCAGTTAATGGACGTCACGCGTAGCCTGTTGCGGGGCCCACTGGGTTTTTGCCTCGGGCTTTCCATCACCCAGGTTGACCCGCACATCGCCCCACGCGCCGAAGACAACCCCGACAGCCAGCATACTGACTACATCGACACCGGCTGGATTGATATCCAAGGCAGCTTCGACGACTATTGGAGCGCGCGCGGGAAAAACCTCCGCCAAAACATGCGCAAACAGCGCGTCAAGCTGCTTGCCGACAACGTCAAATTAACCATGCAGGTATTGCGCGACCACGCTGACATGGCCCCTGCCATCGCACGCTACGGCAGCATGGAAAGCGCCGGCTGGAAAGCACAAAATGGCACGGCCATCCACCCCGACAATGCCCAGGGTCGCTACTACCGTGAGCTACTGGAGCACGCCAGTCTCCAGGGTGAAGCGGTCGTCTACCAGTATCTGTTCGACGACCGCGTCGTTGCCATGAATCTTTGCCTGATACGCCAAGGCACACTGGTTGTCCTCAAGACCACTTACGACGAATCGATTCAAACCTATTCACCTGCTTTTCTTTTGCGAGAAAACGAACTGCAAGAGATCCACCAGCAGGGCCAAATCAAGCGCGTGGAGTACTTCGGCCGCCTCATGGACTGGCACACCAAGCTGACCGACCAAAAGCGAACTGTTTATCACCTGACGGTCTACCGCTGGCCATTCATAAAAAAATGGGCCGAAGTCCGCCGTCGCAAGGCGGACACGACAAGCCCTAGCCCTAGCCCTAGCGCATGATTACCGTCATCATCCCCTACTATCAAAAATCGCCCGGCATTCTGGCCAAGGCGCTGGCCAGCATCGCGGCGCAGCAGGCTTGCCCGCTATCCGTGCATGTAATTGTTGTGGACGATGCATCACCCGCCCCAGCAGGCCCCGAGCTTGCCAGTGCGGGCCCCATCCCCCACCCAGTGCAAGTGATCGAGCAGCCCAACGCTGGCCCCGGTGCCGCCCGCAACACAGGGCTGGACAACGCCCCACCCGGCACCCGTTACGTCGCGTTTCTGGACTCTGACGATGAATGGACGCCAGACCATCTGGCGCGAGCAATTGCCGCACTTGACAGTGGCTATGACTTTTATTTTGCCGATCACTACCAACTGGGGCAAACCACCAACGCCTTTGAACGAGCAGGTCGAATCCAACTCACCCAGCATCCAGTTTTGCCTGGTTTACCTGCAGGTTTGCATGCCTACCAGGGCGATATGCTCGACCAGATCATGCGGGGCAATCTCATTGGCACCTCAACGGTTGTTTACAACTTCAACCGCTTTTCCAATCAGCGCTTCAAAGTCGAGTTCACGAACGCGGGGGAAGACTATTTATTCTGGATGGAGCTTGTTCACAAAGGCACAAAAATCGCATTTTCCAGTCAATCTGAAGCCCGCTACGGCAAGGGCGTTAATGTTTATGCCAGCGCCGGCTGGGGCAGCGAACAACATCTGCTGCGCATACACAATGAACTCAAGTATCGAAAAACTACAGCCAAACTGTTTACGCTAACGGCCCCCCAGCACACCCACATTCAAACCTGTGTGCGTGATTTGCAAAGCGCATTTATCCGCGACCTGATTCATCGAATTACGCACCGGCAAAAACTGCCATTAGAGCTGCTCGCAAAGCACTTAAAAATGGATCCATTGACCTACCTGACTGCCCCGATTTCTCTTGTCAGAATACTGCTTGGAAAGTTGTGAAAAAATCACCCATCCAAAGTTGGATAAAACTCCATACCGATTTACTGGAAAAAATGAATAAACAAACCTTCCCATTGGTTTCAATCATCATGCCAGTCTTCAATACAGGTTCATTTTTGATTGAAGCAATCAATTCTATTTTGAACCAAGAAGCCCTCTTCGATTGCGAGTTGCCATCATTCGAATTAATTGTTGTGGATGATCACAGCAATGATCCAAAAACGCTTGAAATTCTCGGTGGAGCTACATGTTCAGACTCTCGAATTCACGTTATCTCGAATCAAAGGTGCAAAGGTGCTTCCGGCGCTCGAAACACCGGAATCGACAGGGCACGTGGCATATGGATCGGGTTCCTGGATTCGGATGACATTTGGTTTCCACAGGCCCTGGCACTGCGATGGCGTTGCATTATGCAAAACGAAAATGTAAAGTGGACAGGCGCGCATTTTCGGTTGCTAAAACCGACAACCAGCATAGAAGGTAAGCCAGTTTTTGCAACCGCTGAAAATCTAATAGCGGATCTTGACCAAAAAAATAACATACCAGAAATAAAGTGCTTACCTCGGCCAGTCGAGGAATTTGGCGATAGCTGCATGATTCAAACCACAACGGTCCTGATCCTACGCACTCTAATCGTTGAAAAGGGCATGTTCAACGAACAGTTGCTTCGCGCTGAAGACTACCATCTCTGGTTCAAATGTGCTTTTGATACTGACCTATGGATGACTAAGGCTGAGGTCTCTTTCTACCGCATACATTCAGGCAGTCTTACCCATGGCAACACTCCCAAATACCTCTACGAAGACGCCATGATTGAGTTGCTATTGAAAGAAACTTCCAGCAATATTTATAAAATCATATTGACCAGACGTTTCGATTTTGTGATGCAGGACCAATGTTATTTTTATCGCAGTCAAAAACTATTCGACTGTGCCTTAAAAAAAACATTTCAATGGATTATCAAAAGGCCACTTAATATGTCGGCTTGGAAGGAGTTACTAGCCTGTGGCTTACGAGTTGGGTAATGCGATACATCGAAACTATCCGAAATTAATTGAAGCTATCCTTTACGCCTGTTCATCATAGATTCTTCTCAAACAATATCAAACTATTCACTATAGTTGACCAAGGATTCCGAAATGGAAATAGATCCAGGACACGCCAGTACGGTCATTGTCGATTCATATCGAAATTTAAACCAACCACCATTATCAGAATCAAACAGTTATAAGGGATTAAGAATTCATGCGCTACCAGGGTTGCACGAATTTTTGGCAGCTGTCACACTCAAGCATATGAAAATTGGCAGTTCTTTATTGGATATCGCAGCAGGTAGCGGCGCTATGAGCCAACGACTAAGCGATATGGGGTATCAGGTTACTGCAACAGATTACGTTACAGAAAACTTTAAGCTTCACAGCTCCATACCATTTGTCACCTCAAATTTGAACGAATTATTTTCGAATGAATACTCGCTCTCTTTTGAAGCCATTATTGCCTCGGAAATCATCGAACATCTGGAAAATCCAAGACATTTCGCACGCGAGTGTTTCAAGCTTCTTGCACCTGGTGGCAAGCTCGTCTTGTCTACCCCGAATATTGATAGCCCCGCGTCCATAGCGAGCTTCTTGCGCTCGGGCACATTTCTATGGTTTTCCGACACCGAGTACCAAGTCGATGGGCACATCACCCCCCTGAGCCAATGGCAATTGCATAAGTGTTTTTCAGAGGCCGGTTTCTTGTTCCGCTGGAAAGGATCTTTTGGCAAGTCTGAACAGAGAATACAGGGATCGCCACGGCTGATGCTTTTGACCAAAGGAGTCCAGCGACTGTCATGCCGAAGCAACGATCTAGAGGGTGAAATTTTTGTCGCAGTGTTGGAAAAACCAGAGGCAGGGACGTCTGCCTCTGGTTGCGTCTAGACTTATTCGCTATTCAGCAGCGCGCTGATTAACTAGTCGGCCCGGCACCCCCCCCGCCAACCCGCATGAACACTAGATTTTTTGTGTGAATTGTGTGCACCAAATCCCTCAAGAAACGCTTTATCGGGAATCGATTTCTGAGGGATTTGAAGATGGAAACGAGTGACTTTTTCCGCAGCCACATTGACGCCATGATCAACCTGAACGACCCTTTGGCGGTGCTGGCAACTCGGCTGCCATGGAGTCAGATCGAAGCGGCCGTGGCGGCCAAGTTCGAACACCAGCATCGCACAGGTCAAGTCCTCAAAGACCAGGACATGTTTGGCAGCACCGAGACTTTGGTGGGAGCAGGTCGCAGCAACGCCGGACGCCCCAAGCTGCCCGTTCGCTTGATGGCCAGCCTGCTGTACCTCAAGCACAGCTTCAACCTCAGCGACGAAAAACTGGTGGTGCGCTGGAGCGAGAACATCCCGTGGCAGTTCTTCAGCGGCATGGCCTATTTTAAGCACCGCCTGCCCTGCGATGCCACACAGATTGGGCGCTTTCGCCGCGACTTGGGCGAAGATGGCCTGGAGCTGTTGCTCAAGGCAACCATCGACACGGCCGTCGCCATGGAGGCCGTCAAACCCAAAGATCTGGAGCGCGTGATTGTCGACACCACAGTCCAGGAGAAGGCCATCGCGCACCCGGTAGACAGCCGCTTGCTGGAGATCGCCCGCCACAAGGTAGTCAGTGCCGCCAAGCGCGCAGGCATCCAACTCAAACAGACCTTTGCCAAAGAAGGCAAAGCCTTGCACTGGAAGGCCGGCGGTTACGCCCATGCCAAGCAGTTCCGGCGTCTTCGCCGCGTGCTCAAACGCCAGCGCACGATTCTGGGCATCGTCATGCGCGAGGTGCAACGCAAAACACAAGGCGCCGACTTCTCGTGCGACCAGCCCAAGGCTGTAAGCGATTTGTCAATGTGGATTGGGCGCGCTGAGCGCATCCGCACGCAACAGCGTCACAGCAAGAACAAGCTGTACGCGCTGCATGCACCGGAGGTCGAGTGCATTGGCAAGGGCAAGGCACGCAAACCCTACGAGTTTGGTGTCAAGAGCGCGGTGGTGGTCTCACACCAGCATGGCCTGATGCTGGGTGCACGCACCTTCCCCGCCAACCCCTACGACGGCCACATCCTGAGCGCTGTCCTGGAGCAGGCAACAAATTTGATGCAGGACTTGCCGGTCAAGCTCAAGCACATCGTGGTCGATCTGGGCTTTCGCGGCGTGGACGCCGATAACCCCGACCAGCAAATCATTCATCGCGGCAAGTTCAAGCGCCTGAGCGCGCAGCAAAAGGGCTGGCTCAAACGGCGCCCAGCCATCGAGCCGGCCATTGGACATTTGAAGTCGGATCACCGCATGGAGCGCTGCTGGCTCAAAGGGTCGATTGGGGACGCCTTGCATTCCATCAGCTGTGCCGCGGGCTACAACCTACGCTGGCTGCTGCGCGCCATTGCTCGCCTGGGTATAGGGGCGGGTTTTTTGCGCCTGTGGCAGGCCGCGTTGTTGCAGCAATGGGGCATGGCAGCGCTATACGGGACAACTGGGAGCGCGTGGACAGCACGCGTGAGAGATTGCTTGGACCGTACGACGAATGTCAAGAAACCGATTTTTGGCCCAAGCGTTTATGCCGCCTGATTGAAAAGCGAATTTTGCAGGGCCGACTAAATAGTGAGTGAATTTTACAGGGCCGACTAACTAAGGTTTTACTATGAACGATATTCTGGTCTCCGCAATAGTTTCCACCTACAACGCCGAGCGTTTAATGGTAAGCGACCGACGAATACCGTTCTTGCGGACGGTATTCGTCGATCGCTTACGACTATTGGAGAAATTCAGCTGGAAATATTTTTGTGTGAATTGAGGTCACGAATTCAGGTCTAAAACTTGTGTTGCCAAGGCCACGGACTTCAAATTCTTCAGAGTGCAGTGCTCAGCAAGCCAGCGGTAGGCATCTCGCAGTCTCACTTCCAGCCCAGCGACGTCAGGCGTTCAATGTCCATATCTGGTGTGTTGCACAGAGCGGCGAGCGTGTAGACGGCTGATTCTGCGGCGCGGTTAGGAAGTGACTGTCGGTTGATTTGAAACCGATTATTCAAAGTTTGCGGCGACGCCTCTTCTACCTCAAAAAAACGCCTCGGGGCCACGGCCTGTGAACTGGAGTGAAGATGTTTCACGCCAAGTTCGGCGAAGGCAAAGTGCAAACGCTCGAAAGCGTGCTCGACGATGCCACGACGCGCCAGCCGCTGGCACATGGCCCGGCGCCGCATTGACGCCTGTCAACACCAGGCGGCGAGCCATATGTGATGATAAAGCTATAACGCTATACATTGAGGAGACTGTCATTCCCGCGTCCCCTTACATCCGCTGGTTTCACAAGTTGTCACTAGTCGATCTGCCTTTGCTCGATGGCAGGAATGTCTCGCTGGGCGTGCGGGTACCAGTCGGCTTTGCCGTTTTGACATTGCTGATATCGCGGCGCAGTTCGGCCACAGCCGAGGGTTTACCCAGCCCGCTTTGCCGACCAGCACGATACCTACCTCAACATCCAGGGCGAGGATATGTTGATTGACACAGTCCAGCGCTGCCCTATCTCAATAACCCAGGACTTACCATGACTAGCGTGTTTATCAGCATCCTGAATTGGAACGATGCGGCGCGCACGCTCCACTGTGTGCATGCCGTTCACAAAAGCGCCGTCTCCCGCAATGTAACCGTCACGCTCGTGGTACTTGACAACGGCTCTAACCCTGCCGACTGGGCCGTTCTGCAACAAGGGCTGGCCAATACAGCTATCACACTTATTCGCCAAGAGGCCAACACGGGATTCGCAGCGGGCCACAACGTAGTCATCCGGCAGGCCATTGAACGGCAGGCCGACTACATCTGGTTGTTGAATAACGATGCCATCGTGAAGCCCGACACTTTGGCTGGCCTGCTCCAGGCCATTTCAGAATCTCCGGAGTGTGGGGTCGTGTCGCCCTTGATTTATGCCCACTACGACGAAGGAATTGTTGACTTTATTGGCGCAGTCCAGGACTGGAAAAAGCTCGAAACCAGGAACGCTGGTAATCCCGCCGAGGCGAAAGAAATGCAGGCGAGTCATCCAAGCGATTTTGTTGTTTGGGGGACAGCCCCTCTTTTCAAAGCCACTGCTCTGAAAGCTACCGGACTTCTGGCAGAGTCCCTGTTTGCCTATTGTGAAGATGGCGAACTTTGCGCTCGTCTTTCGAAAGCAGGCTGGTCCAGCAGAATGGCATTTTCAGTATCTATTCAACACTTTCGGCGGAAGGCCGTCTTTGATGAGCGCCCACCTTATTGGTTCTATTTGATGACTCGTAACTCTCTATTAGTTTATCTGCTGCACACTCCCCCAGAATTTCGACGCCGGATTCGGCTACGACTCCTCAGCCGGGCCATGATCTCGGCCGCTAATCTGCGCGAGCATGGACAGCCCGAGAAAAGCAATGCCTGTCTGCTGGGGATTTGGGACGGATTACTTGGACGAGACGGCCCGCCCCGATTAAACGTTACGCCACCGGCGTTTCTAGGTTGGATATCGAGCGTCTTCCCATACCGTCTGCAACAGTGGCTGGATGCTGACTAGTACAGTGACATGTAAATAACGAAACATGAATACACTCCAGTTATCGCCATCCGGCATACACGGGAGTGGTCATGCGTCAGACGGAACTGAAGTTGAGCGAGGAGGATCGCTCGGTTATCGAAGCAATTCGCAGCAAGGGCGTGCATCAGGCGCGCGAGGTCAATCGTGCTCATGTCCTGTCATGCCTGGACCGGGACATACCCGAAGCCCAGATCATGGAGGTTCTGGGAATTGGTCGTACCGCCGTATGGCGCGCCCGTGCCGCGTATTTGCAAGGTGGCTTGGAATTGGCGGTATTCGATATGGCACGTTCAGGACGCCCGCGTCAGTACGACACCGACGCCGCCGAGGCGCGTGTGATTGCCCTGGCCTGCTCAACCCCACCCAAGGGACACCAGCGATGGACCATGGTCGAACTTGAACAAGCCGCTCGCCAAGAGCCTGGCATGCAATCCGTGAGTCGGGAAACCGTGCGGCGCATGCTCAAAAAAACGATCTCAAGCCCTGGCGCCGAGTGATGTGGTGTATCGGGGCGTTGACCGAGGAGTACCGTGCCCGGATGTATGCTCTGCTCGAACTGTATGCGCGTCCCATATCCAAAGCCGAATCCGTCATCTGCATTGACGAGAAGAGCCTGCAACTTATTGCTCACAGCCACGAACCGTTGCCCATGACGCAGCACAACCCAAGCAAGCAGGGCTACGAGTACGTGCGCAACGGCACCGCCAATCTGTTCGTTGCCGTCGAGCCCAAAGCAGGGCAGCGAATCGTCCCGGTCACCGAGCGGCGCGGCAAGATTGACTTCGTTGCCTTCATTGATGAGTTGCTCACTGGCGCATACGCCAAGGCACGACGAATTCACTTGGTGCTCGATAACCTGAACACTCACTTCAGAAGGTGCTTTGACGATGTGCTTGGCAAGCGCGCGGCCGCGAAGCTCTTGCGTCGCGTGCAATTTCACTACTCCCCGAAGCACGCAAGCTGGCTGAACATGGCGGAGATCGAGATCGGCATCCTCAGCCGCCAATGCCTGGATCGGCGCATTGCCAGTCGGGAACTTCTGGAATCCGAAGTCGAGGCCTGGCAGCAAGCGCGCAACGAAGACAAACAAACCATCGAGTGGAACTTCACTCGGCAGGATGCGGATCGAAAGCTGGGACGACATTATGTTTCCAAACTTGCGTGTTGATGTACTAGTAATGCGACAATCGACAATCTAGCATTGTCGTCCCGCACTACCACTCAGCACTAGCCGCAACGCGACTAAAAATAGAGAAGCGCCAACTAATCCACCACGATCAGGGGGGGCCTCCGGCGGCCTGGCAGGGGCCCATTTGTTCAAAAATAAACCAACTCCAGACAACGGAAAACAGCCGAAAAAGCAAGCCGGCATAAAATTAAAACGCGCAACACCGACCTTCGGTCACGTTCGCCGGAATACCGGTCACGTTGCCGGAATCAGTGGTCACGTTCACCGGAATACGCAGTCACGGATTCAGGAGTATGTTAGGCGGCGCGAAAGAAATCGCGCGATGCCTTTCCTGATGGAGGCATGGTGACCCGACCGCCTGAACTTTAAGTTTGCCAAGACCATTCTGCTTAGTGGATGGATGGGGCTTGAGGTGGGCCTCGACGGTACTTGACTCAGAATCTCGTGTAGTACGCTTACGCCAGTCGTCAGGATTGCTCTTTGTGTCCAATGAAGTCTTCTAACAGGCTGCTGAAATACCTCGCTCCAAGGTCGACCCCTGCCACGCCTCAAACGTTATAGACGAGGCAATATTGCAAGCCCCAAGACCACCAGACCATGCGCGGAGCCGATACCTTCACCGAGAGCTTGTTCACCATGCGTCGTCTGGATGACTTCGTGCCGGCTAGCCATCCCCTGCGCGCCGTGCGCGAGATGGTAAATCTGGCATTGAAGAACATCGAGCCACTGCTGTCTGGCATGTACGCCGCCGACGTCAAAGGTGGTCGTCCAAGCATTGCTCCGGAGAAGCTACTGCGCGCCATGCTCCTGCAAATCTTCTACAGCATTCGCTCGGAGCGCCTGCTGATGGAGCAGACCCAATACAACCGGCTGTTTCGCTGGTTCATAGGCCTGTCCATGGACGACACGGTCTGGGTGCCCACGGTATTTACCAAGAATCGTGAGCGCTTGATTGCGCATGACGCTGTCATCGAACTCTTCAACGAAGTGCTGGCGATTGCCAACAAGAATGAATGGCTCTCAGGTGAACACTTCAGCGTGGACGGCACGCTGATTCAGGCCTGGGCCGGCCACAAGAGTTTCGCCCGCAAAGACGGCAGCGACGATGACACGGGAAACTTCAAAGGCAAGAGCCGCAGCAACGACACCCACGAGTCCACCACCGATGCTGATGCACGGCTATACCGCAAGGGCAACACGGCCAGTGAGTTGCGCTTCATGGGGCACACCCTGAGCGACAACCGCCATGGCCTGATTGCCAGCGCTGTGGTCACCACAGCAGATGGCTATGCCGAGCGTGAAGCCGCCAAGGTAATGATTACCGATGCAAAGCAGGTTGCTGACGAGAAGGCGCAAATCACGCTGGGTGCCGACAAGGGTTACGACGCAGCAGAGTTCATTGAGGCGTTGACGGAGATGAAGGCGCTGCCCCATGTGGCGCAGAACACCAGCAACCGCAAGTCAGCGGTGCCAGACAGCGTCGCCCAGAGCGATGGCTACGCAATCTCGCAGCAAAAGCGCAAGCTCATCGAACAGGGAATTGGTTGGGCCAAGTTCATTGGCCCGATTCGCCAAGTCATGGTGCGTGGATTGAAAAGGGTAGACCAGCTATTTGTGCTGACGATGGCGGCCTACAACCTCACGCGTATGCGCACCCAGGAACAAATCCGTCTGCAGACGACATAGTGGCAGGAAAGCGATGCAAAACGACCTCAAAAGAGCCCGATATTGACCTCAAATGAGCCAAGTTTTCAAATTACGAAATCAGCTCCAAAATACTCCGCTCACCCGGGCGGCGAAGGACGTTATGCAGACTAATATTTCAGCAGCCTGCTAACTCCGTGCCATGAAACTGGCCGCCCATTCAGCTCCGGGATGGGCATGCTTGTACAGAATTCATTGATAGAACGCACTTCAATCTCAGAACTCAGTGATATGTTATAGGTGTCTTCTCATTTGTCATGGTCGCCTGAGATGCCGGCTCATGCCAGCCGATATACAAACATTTTAGACTTCTTACATTAGGTCTGAATGTCTACCAAAGGAAGTTAAGGATGGTGCTGAAGAAGTATTTACGAACGACGCTGGTCAAGCTGGCGAACTCACGACATTATGAGTTGATTCCGTCCTGGAGATTCGGAATCCAACCCTTGGCCCGCCATTTGAAGGCGATTTTTGAAACGTACAAAATCGATTGTGCCTTCGATGTTGGAGGCAATCTCGGGCAGTATCACGACCTCTTGCGGGATGAAGTCGGTTTCAGGGGCTGGATCTTCTCATTTGAGCCTGTGAGCAAGTACGTCGACATTCTTAAAATGCGATCTTCATCGGACTCCAAATGGCGAATATTTGATTTTGCTCTCGGGAGCACGCCCGGAATGGCTTCAATAAATGTCACAAAATCTCCGGGATTAAATTCTTTTCTTGAACCGCGTAAGGATGCCGTGCTGGATTATTGGAGTGCCGATTCGGTGTCTGGAATGGAAGAAGTTTGTATTAAAACAATGGATGGTATATTTGAAGATTTAGTTAAGGAGCATGAATTTAGCGCTCCTTATCTAAAACTGGATACGCAAGGATTTGACCTTGAAGTTCTTAAAGGGTCAGCCAATTTTTTGAGGAATTTCCGGGCCATGCAAACTGAGGCAGCAATCATGCCTTTGTATAAGGGTATGCCCGACTTTCGAGAGGTCATAGAGTATTTAATGCTCGCTAATTTTGAGTTGAGCGGCATGTTCCCGGTTTCTCACGACAAATCGTTGAGACTGATTGAGTTTGATTGTCTTATGACCAATAAATTGTTCGCTGAAAAAAAACTCTAGCCAGGTCATTTTCTGCTCACATTACGGTTTATTCTTGCTTCATTTAGCAAAGCAGCATACTTTGTCAACGCGGCAGTCCAGGTAAAATTAGTAAGTACACGATATTGCAGGCGTCTACCCATGGCTTGGGCCGTTGCTGGGATGTCAAGAAGTGATCGAAGGCATAGCGCCAATTCAGCAGGATCGTCTGGCGCAACAAGCCGCCCTGTGACGCCATCAGTCAATATCTCCGGGATACCCCCTACACGTGAGGCGACTACCGGCAAGGCAAACGCACCAGCCTCCAGCAGCACAATGCCAAACGATTCTTGCCTGCTGGGGAGTGCAAAAACTGTGGCCCGCTGAAAGAACTCAGCCATCCTGTAATGCGGCGTGTCTGGAAAAAAGTGAACCCGCTCGGCAACACCCTTACGACGGCATTGTTCCTGCAATGACGTCAGTGCGTTGTCGGTCGCTCCGATAAAGACGAGGTCTACGTCAGCATATTCATCTGCAATGGCGGCATAGGCTTCGATCAGGACATCCTGGCCTTTCGTCTGCTCAAACTTGCCAACATTGAGGATAAACCGCTCACCAGTAGGTATCTGGGATCCCGCCATGGCAGTAAATGCCGATGCATCGATGCCGTTATGAATTACGCGCGGAACCACTTCGATACCAAGAATTCTTGTAAGCCTTCTTGATAGCTCGTCTGAACACACGACCACTCCAGAGACACGCAGGAGTAGTCGCCGCCATTGTGCGATTGTATCGGCCGATGCACTTCGAAGACTATTCACGTCGGTCCCATGAAACGAAAGGATCAAGGGAATGAAAGTGTCAAAGCAATTCGTGATGCGATCTAATGCAAAGGCAGTAGATCCAGGGTAGTGCGGGTTAATTACAGCTACTCGGTGTTCGCGGCAAAATCGCCGAAACGCGGGGCAAAATCGCTGCTCCCATAACCAGAATACAAGCCCCTCCTTTATACCCATTTTTGACGGGTAGGGTCGGATACGCCAACGTACTGTTTTCAAGCCGTTGACCTCCTCCCAAATGGGATCAATGGCACTCCAGTCGGCAATGAGCACTATCGGATCAAAAACGGCGGACTTCACCATTTCGCGAGCAAGATTGATGATCACTTGATTGACCCCGCCCAAATGGGCGAGGGACCAGGGTAGAACAAACAGATATGTTGAACGTTGGGAGGCCGCGCGGACAAGCGGCCTTACTGAGGGTGCGGTTGGATGGCTCATCAGGATATAAAGATACGGCCAGAGTAAGGATGTTTACATCTCACGTGGTTTTAGCGGCTTGTTGTTTTGCTTTTGACCAGATTCCCACGATTTCATCCTGCAGCGGATGCTGAAAAATCATGATGCCGACGACAAAACCTGCCAGACCACCTGCGCCGCCCAGCACAAGTGGCATGACAACGGCGTCTGGGTAGGGTCCATAAGTTAGTAAAGCCACCACAGGCGCTATCGCCGCCAGCAAGGCAACCCACATGCTCCGGCGCAATGTGCGCAATAGCACAAGAAGTGGCAGGTCGATGTGCCTTAACGTTGCTCGCAGCCACAAGCCGGCACTCACCGCTGCGGATGCGATCATGGCAAAACCCAACGGCATAAGGCCATGCGAAGCGCTGAGTGCTACAAACACCACGCTCTGGAGCGAACTGAAAATCGTCACGCGGGCAATGGCCGTAACCGCGCCGGATGACAGCAGCGCGGTCTGGCACAAAGCAGTCGGCACGCTGAAAGCAATCGCTACAGCCAACAAACGCGCCAGATCAACGGATTGATCCCATTGATTACCGTACAAGACACGCACAATCGGATGCGCCAGACAGACAACAGCGAAACAAAAAGACCAGCCAAATGCTGTGACATATGACGTCGCTTTCAGAAATGGGTCAACAAAGCTGTCCCGTTCACGCGATTGCCTGGCAAACCAGGGCAGGCACACTGCGCCTACGGCATCTACAAAAAGCCTGTAAAACATCTGCACCAGACCACTGGAGCGCGAATACAGGCCCACCGCAGTCAGGTCTTGCAACTTTCCAAGCAGAAGCTCCGGAGCGCTGCCCGACATAACACCAACGATGGAGCTGACGGTAAGTTGTGAGCCAAACACCAAAACGCGTCTGATTTCACCCACTCCCGGCAGCCATGGAAAACATTTGGGCCGAAAGTAAACCGCCATCAACGCATTGACAATCGTAGAAGCAAGTGATCCATACGCCAGACTGATGGGGCCATAGTTCTTCCAGGCCAACCAGGTTGACACCAGCGCCCCGCTCAGTGCTGCGGAGAAACGCATTAACGCAATGCTCTCGAAACGCATTTCCCGCATTAACCAGGCATAGGTGAGCGAGCCAAAGGGATTGACAGCGTAATTCAAAGCGACCAGCAGCATGATGTCACGCATGCGGGGCTCGTTGTAAAACACCGCGACGGGAAAACTGGCCAGCACCACCACGCACGCCAACCCAAGGCCCAGACCTAGCTGCACGGCCCATACCGCGCGGATTCGCTCGATCGTGAGATTTTTCTCTTGCACAAGGTACTGCCCTGCACCCATGTCACGGACGGTGGCCACAAACATCAATAGCACCATAGTGACTGAAAAGACCCCGATCTCGGCCGGCGTCAACAGTCGCGCTATGACCATGGACGACACCACGCCGATCAGCAGACTCACATAGCGATCCAGAAAGGAGAATACCAACGATTTTCGAGTGGGCATGAGGTTCAGCACGTGCTGGGCGCAACTATTGTTTGCGCCAGTAAAGCCGCTAGGGCCTGTGACCGACCGCGCCGGGATGCTTGTTGCACAGCCAAGGTATGCGGAAGAACCGCTTTACCTTCACGCCAGCCACGCACCAACGCCGGTAACACCCGTGCGATCTCATCCACTGAGTCCAGCCGCGCCACGTTAGTCAAACCAGCCCCTCGAAGGACGCCAGCCGTGTCACCTTCGGGATCTGTCAGCCCCAAAATAGGTTTACCAGCCCGCAGATATTCATAAATCTTCGCCGGAATCTGGGCATTGCAGTTGCTCGCCTGCATGACCAGCAGCGCGTCAACCGCCAGCATTTCGGCCAGCGCCTCTCGGTAAGGGATCGCGGGGCAAAGCTCGATAAAGTCTTGTGCACCGTGGGTTCGCGCCAAACTTTGCAACAAGTCGTCATGCACCGAGGCCCGAAAGCGGATGCGCAAGTCAGCCGGGCCCAGCGCGCCGGTCTTTTGCAGCCGACCAAGTGCCCCGAAAAGTTGGGTGGGGTCACGCTCTGATGGGTAAACGATGCCGCTGTGCAACATAACAAGAGGGTGCCTGATAGCCCCCTCAGCGTAGGCACCGTTTGGAGGTGGCGCAACAGACGCAAAGCTTTCTTCGTCGTAGCCATTTTCCAGCACCACCATGCGGCTGGCCGCAGCTGGGTAGCGCTGCTGATACATGCGTGCCGCACCGGGAGTGGTGAACACGCAGTATCGTGCGTGCGCAGCAGCATCGGCCTCTATGTCCTGGTAGCTCTGCCAAGTCAGCGGGTCGGCCGGGTAACCCGCTTGCGCCATGGGGTCACGAAAATCGGCCACCCAAGGAATACTGGTCTTGCGGTGCAGTGCAGAGGCAATCACATGCGCGGTGGCGATGGGGTAGGTAGACCAAATCACATCCGGCTTGAACTCATCAATCAGCTTGAGCCCCTCGCGGATGGCGGCAAACTTCCAGCTGATCCAGCGGTCAGGGCGCGCCATCCAGCCCAGATAGCGCCCGGCGATTTGTAGGTGGCGGGCCGTGTCGAGCGCAAAAGCCCGGCGCACCACGGTACTGGCAGGCACGTCGGCCAGCAGATCATCGCTGGTTTTTTCATAGGCACGGGGATGGGCGCTGAGCACCAAGGGCTGCCAGCCAAGGGATGGCAAATGCTGTACAAAGCGCAGTGTGCGTTGAATGCCACTACTTCCAGCCAGCGGCGGGAAGTGGTAGGCAATCATCAAGATTCGTTTCAGGCGAGCTCCGTGCGGAAAAGCAATGCCACCGCCAACGTATAAACGCTGACGCAAGCTCGTGACATGGCTAACGTCAAGAGGCACTGCGGGTTGCTTGTCTTCAAGGGATAGGAGCCAGAGAACTACAGCTCCCCTGACCTATCTTGATTGTGGCCCCAATCTCAGGAGGAGTTCCGCCACAAAAACTGTACGTGGCAGTGGTTCCGGCTCCATTCTTGAAGACCGTGTAGGGGTAAGTGCCGCCGCCATTATAGGTATGGGTGACTATGTGATTACTTCCACTTCCCGAGACACTCCAGGTACCGACCGTCTCCGTAGGATCCATTGTGTTGGACCCGAGCTTCCAGTCGGTGAGGGCTCCCCCAGATCCAGTTGAATGAAACTCCTGCCAAGTCCATCCGCCAGTGCCATTGGTGACGCAAACAGTATTGCCTGTCAATAAACTGGCAAGATTACCTACCTGATTTACACCTGCGCCATTGCTACATGCCGCCATCGCGTCCCCTGAAAAAACGACAAACGCGATAGTGCTTGCAAGAACAAAAATTTTCATGCCATTTCTCCGAAAAATGAAATAGGACGCCTATTCAACTTCTTGATCGACTAAGCATGCCCGTTACTTGAAGTATCAAAATGCGAAATATCAAAGACGCACTCGTGTGTAATGTGTTTCATGACGGCAACCTGCCATTCGACCGCGCGACTGGATAAAAGCAGGCCCAAGCGAGTAGCAACAACAGCATCAAGAACCTGGGCGCGTCGATTTGGGTATCAAAAAGGCCACCCACCAAAAAACTACTAAGTGCGGCAAGTGCTGCACCCGATACAGCATCGCCCCGCCAAGCCTTTTTAGCTGCCCGGGCTAACGCCAAGAAGAAGAAAATGCCTAATGCCATCACGCCAAACCAGCCTTGGTCAAACAGCACGCCGTAGTACAGACTGTGTACACGCCAGTGGGCATGCAGGGTGCCGACCGTGGCAAAAAACCAGCGGTCCAAGCCCTGTGAAAAATCGCCATTTCTTAGCAAATTGGTGTTGCTCCCGGACTCCAGCCTCACGTTGTCAATATCGATGGTCGATTGCGGCACGTCGTAGGAAAGCGAAAGTTTGATGGGCCTGTGGCGGTACCAAGGGCTGTCGGAAAGCCCGTTGGTGGTAAAGCGTGCTTCGACCCTGCGCCACGCACCAAACTCTTTGCCAAGGTCAAAAGACGGCGCTATACAGTTGGCAGAATTCAACAGCCACTTCTCGCAAATGGGTACCGTCATTTTGGCGTCTGGGCGGCCGGGGCGCACATCAAGCGTGAGTACGTAGTGTTGTCCCGGCACCAAAGATACAAATTGATCTACGCCAATGGAATCCCCCGCGCCGAGACGCAAATAGGTGTTACCGGCTTCGTTTTTCAGCTGATAGGTTCCCACCTTGGGATGTAAGGTGCTGCGCCAGTATTTGGCTTCAGGAAAACGGCCGAGACCCATGCCAAAAAGCGACGTAGCCCAGCCGGGATCCCGAATATTGAGCACATCATCCCAATGCGTCTGCCGAAAGCCCAGGTCGGCGCTCACGCTTGCCATACGCGCTTGCGCAAACTCGCCCTTGAAGATAGGCACGGCCAGCAGCAGCATGGCGCTTACCAGCCCGGCAATGACGACATCGGCATGAACACGTTGCTTCGCTTTAAGTATCGTGGCCAGCAGCACGATGATAACGACAACCGCAAACGACAGGTAGCCGCCGCGAGAAAAAGTGACCATAAGTGCATAGGTTGAAGCCAGGATGAACGCCATGCCTGCAAGCCTGATCAGCCAGTGCCGTTTCTCCAGTGTCAGAACTATCAAAAAGGGGATGGCCGCCGCAAGAAAGCAGTCAATGTAGGCGCCACCGGTGTGGGCGGCCGAAAAGGGCCCGGTAACGCGATAGCCGTCAGAGAAGTTCCAGAGTCCGCTAAACGCGACGCGCTCCCACACAACAACAGCCACCGTGAGCCCCAAACCCGCAGCCATGCCCCAGCAAAACGGGCGGCGCGCATCAACGCCAGACGCGACAAACCGACTGGACAAGCCATAAACCAACAACGCCCAAAAGGCGCCTTTGACAATTCGCAAGGCGTTGTAATGGCTGTAGTAGTTGTTGAACGCGTTTGCGTCAGGTAGCGTAAACGGCCACAAGCCCTGGAGGGTGCTGATGACGAAGCTCAGTACAACGAGGGTAGTCGCCACGATAAAGAGGATATCGGCCCGCGACCGACTGCGGGGCAGCGCTGGGGCACGACCGTAGGCAACTGCCAGGCAGACCAACAAGAGTGCGTCAAATTCATCCAGAAAGAAGCGCCCGCTCCACGGCGCCAGGTCAAATACCGGCAAGGCTGCCGGAATAATGGCAAACACCGACACAGGGCGATGCCAGACCGTGGCGGCGCATGTGATGAGTACTGGACCCACGAGTAACGGGAAGGCCGGAAAGGTAGCAACCCAAACGCCCGTTGCAGCCAGGCAGAGGAGCAGCCAAATGGGAAGCCCCTTTTTATCTGCAACGCTCGCTGCAACAATGTCAACGGGTTTGCGCTCCTTTTGGGAAAGTTGTCGTAGGAGACGCACGGTGAACCAGCTCGCAGCGCATGCCAGCAGGATGTTGGTAGGGTCGGGGTGAGCGCCCCGAATGAAAAGTTTGCTGCTTTCAATGCCCATCGCGCTAACTAAGGCCATGCCCAAGGCGAACTTGGGTGAGCGACCATGTGCCCAAGCCAGCAGGGCAATGGGCATGTAGGAGATGGAAACTACCCCGAGACTAAACAGCGCCATAGCTTCGGTGGTGTAGTAATGGTAATAAAAAGGCATGAAATTGACTTGCGCCAGCTGCGCAGTTGCGGCGTTCAGCCCCTGCCAACTGGCGTTAAACCAGCCATTGATCTCAAGCAACGCGATCAGATAAGCCGTGACTATTAAGGTTGTGAAGCGGCGCAACACGAGAACAATCTGATGGGAAGTCCAGCGATCCCTATGCCTGCTCAGCACCAAGCCACCCCAAACACCGACCGCTCTGGTTAGCACTGACAAACCTTGCGAGACACCCGAGGCCATGAAGAATTGCACAAGCTCAATGAAACCGCCTAGCAGCAGACCGATGAGCACCGCTTGCTTGTGGTTGGCAAAGCCCGCAAGGCGTGCCAACAATAAGCCAAGGGGCAAGGTCAACGCAACTTCAACAGCCAATTGAAGGCTCACTAGCATGAGCCTGGGAGCACTGCTCGCAACCAACCAACCCCAGTTGCTCGAATCAATCTTGGTAGAAAGCTCCGGCCACGACACTAAAAAGTCGTAAGGAAAAAAGGCGAAAGCAAGGTACGCAAAGACATAGCCATCAAGGGTCAGCACCTTCAGTCGCTGCGGGTCATGGAGGAACGATTTGAGCAGCGTGTCGAACCAGTTCGCATACCTGGTCGAGAGTGCAAGCCCCACAAGACTGCCGATGCACTCGGCCAGGATGTCGTTCAGAGACACCGTTCGCGGTGGAAAGAAGAGCTGGGTGAATTCAACCCCCACCGCCAGTGCCAATGAAAAAGCGCCGGCAGTGGCAAGCAACAGTGTGCGAGGCACTTTTTGGAAAGTTTGCATCAACAAGCAAGCCGTCAAGAACCCCACGGGGACGTAGAGCACGCCGTTAGCGACCCAGTCGGCACGAGAGTCAACACCAAGCACCAGAAATGGGATATTCTGAAACGCCAGGATGGCATCATCCAATGAGCGATACACGTACTGCAATGGAACCAAACTGCCGTAAACCACAAACAGCACATAGAGCACGAAGAGCCATTTCACGATGGCGTGAGATGCTGGCGGGTGGTCGAAGGGATTCGTCATGGCAAGGCTTTGGTTGTCATATGGTCAATGCTAACCGCGCAAATTGCCTGGCCGCAAACGAAAGACGCTCGGCATGATCGATAGGCAAGTGTTCACCAGGTCAGCCATGGTGCTGGCGGGTAGCGTTGTGCTCTGTGGCTACCGATCCTCTCTCCTGGCTCAGCCTCGAGAGCACTCTGGCAATCCCGGCGTCCTGCAAGTTGGCCCTACAAGAACTGTCAAAACAATAGCAGAATCCGCAAGGCAAGCAACGGCAGGAAACACAATTGAAGTGGATTCTGGCGACTACACCGCCGACGTAGCCGTCTGGGAGCATGACGATATAACTGTGCGCGGCGTGGGTGGCCGGGTGCGGCTGCTGGCTCATGGTGCGGCGGCCGAAGGCAAAGGCATCTGGGTGGTACGCGCCAACCGAATGCGGGTGGAGGGCTTTGACTTTGAAGGGGCTGCGGTGCCCAGCCGCAACGGTGCGGGCATCCGGCTGGAGAGGGGTTCTCTGCTGGTGCGCAACTGCCGCTTTATGCGCAACGAAATGGGACTACTCACCAGCAACGACCCGACTACCGTGCTGGAGGTGGAAAACAGTGAGTTTGCCTTCAACCAGCGCCCTGACGGCCACAACCACAATCTCTACGTGGGGCAGATTGCAAGGCTGTCGGTCAAGGGCAGCTACTTTCACCACGCACACATTGGTCACCTGCTCAAGAGCCGAGCAGCGGTGAACCACATTTATCACAACCGGTTGACCGACGAGGAGGGTGGCACGGCCAGTTACGAACTGGAGTTTCCCAATGGCGGGGTAGCCCATGTGGTGGGCAACCTAATTGCGCAAAGCACTCACACTGATAACCCGCACCTGATCTCGTTTGGCGCCGAGGGCTACAAGTGGCCGCGCAATGAGATCCACCTGGAAAACAACACATTGGTGAACCCGCTGTCCCGCGGCGGTGTGTTTCTGCGGGCGGCACCGGGTGCAGACGTGATACGCGCCGTCAACAACCGGTTGGTGGGCCCGGGCACGCTGGAGTCGGCTGGCCCGGGGGAATACCGAAACAACGTCTCGGTATCATCCACGCATGATCCCGAAGCAGTGAAGCGCATGGCGCCGCGCATACCCAACTGAACCTTTAACGACCGTATGGACGACCTTATGCCCGTGACTGACTCATCCCTTGCTCTTGGTTCACCCCATTTTTCTGATACGCGCCTGGCCGGACTGGCCAGCACTCAGGGACACCTGGTGGCTTGGCGTGAAGCGGTTGGTAAAGATGCCGACAAAGCTGCCATCGGGGTGACCGGTGACTTTGCTGTGGGACTGCACGAGCCTGGTGGCCGCTCCTTTCTGGCGGTGGACCGCTTTGCCATTCACACCCTGTGCTACCAAGTGGTGGATGGACAACTGCGCTTTGCCGCCCGTGCCGATGAACTGGCGAATGCTGGTACTGAGATTGATCCACAGGCAATTTTTGACTACCTGTACTTTCACGTCATTCCGTCACCGCGCACCATTTACAAAGGCATCTACCGGCTGCCGCCCGGGCACTATGCCTTGTTTGAAAATGGACAGCTCACCGTCGCGCCGTATTGGATGCCGATTTTTGAGGAACAGCGCAACCCTTCGTTCGACGCGCTAAAGGATGAGTTTAGACAGCTGCTGCGTGATTCGGTAGCTACGCAACTGGATGGCAGTAAACCGGCCTGCTTTTTGAGCGGTGGCACCGACAGTTCGACCATTGCAGGTATGGTGGCCCTTGCCAGTGGAGAGGTGGCCGCCAGTTACTCGATTGGTTTTGACGCGCAGGGCTACGACGAAATGGAATATGCCCGTCTGGCAGCCAAACACTTTAAGACTGAGCACCACGAGTATTACGTAACGCCCGATGACCTGGTACGCAGCATTCCAGTCGTTGCGGCGCACTTTGACCAGCCCTTTGGCAATTCGTCCGCACTGCCCTCTTACTACTGCGCCAAGATGGCGCGCGAAAACGGCGTCAACAAAATACTGGCGGGCGATGGCGGCGACGAGCTGTTTGGCGGCAACAGCCGCTATGCCAAGCAAAAAGTGTTTGGCTGGTATTGTCATCTGCCTGGTTTCCTTCAAAAGGGCCTGATGGAGCCGCTACTGGGCACCCGCGCCGCCGCGGCCTTTGCACTGACCCGCAAGGCTGGCAGTTACGTGGAGCAGGCCCGCGTGCCGATGCCTGATCGGCTGCAGATGTACAACCTGATTACTCGCCTGGGCGTGAGCGAGGTGCTGACACCGCAATTACTGGCACAAATTGACACTACCGGCCCGCTAAGTCTGCAACATGAGGTGTGGCACAGCCGCCAAGGCTGCAGCCACTTAAACAAGGAACTGGCCTTTGACTGGCGCTTTACCCTGGCCGAGAGTGACCTGCCCAAGGTACTTGGCGCCACCAGCTTTGCAGGGGTGGCCGTGGGCTTTCCGATGCTCGATGACCGGTTACTGGCTTTCTCACTCAAGCTGCCGACCGAGTACAAACTCAAGGGGCAAAAGCTACGGTGGTTTTTCAAGGAAGCGCTGCGCGGCTTTTTGCCCGACGAGATACTGACCAAGAAAAAGCAGGGCTTTGGCCTGCCATTTGGCGTGTGGGTCAACACGCACCCTGAACTCAAGACGCTGGCCACCGACTCGCTGCACAGCCTGGCCCGACGTGGCGTGGTGCGAGCTGATTTTGTGCAGAGCCTGTTGATGCAAAGGCTGCCTGAGCACCCAGGATACTTCGGCGAGATGGTGTGGATCTTGATGATGCTGGAGCAGTGGCTGCAAAGGCATGCTTCAACATTCAAGATGTAGCTTCACTGCGACGCCCGGCTCGTTATGTATTGTCTTAGCTATCGGGTCTTGCCGAGCTCCATAGCCGTGTCGCATCATGCTTGTTAGTTGACATTGAACAAAGGCCTGCATCCCTTCGCAGCCAACAATTCATCACGATGATTGTCAGGGAACACGAATGGCGGACACGCAAATGTATCGTAGGGGAATCGTCCTCGCAACTGGCGCGGGCACGCGTCTTCATCCTGCCACTGCTGCCATATCCAGGCAAATGCCGCCGGGCCACGACAAACCAGTGATCGCGTGTCCGGAAGAGCTTGCGTTTCGACTCGGCTATATTGACGCAGTCAAACTGGCCGCTTTGGCTGCACCATTGGGCAGGAGTATCTATGCACAGTACTTGTTTGACATTCTTCGTGAGCAAAGGGGTGTATATGCTTAAAACGAAACACGTAGATCTTCTAACCGATGCAAGCTTGCAGTGTTCCACTGCGGGGGAAGCGACGGCCCGCTGGCCATTCGTGGTCATGCTTCGAGGTTCTGGTGTACTCGAACCCCTTTGAAGAGGAGAATCCGCTTTGACAAATTTACATTTGTCGGTCGTCATTCCGGTCTACAAGTCGGCTGCCACCCTCAAAGAGCTGCATCAGCGGATTTCTGCGACTCTGGATGCCGAAAAGATCCCATTCGAGTTGATTCTTGTCGAAGATTGTGGCGGCGATGATTCTTGGCTCGTCATTGAAGAGATCGCGGCGATAGATACACGCGTTAGAGGTTTCCAACTCAGTAGAAATTTTGGCCAGCATGCAGCCACGATATGTGGCTTTACGCAATCCCGCGGCGACTGGGTTGTGACTATGGATGACGACTTGGAGCAAATCCCTGAGCATTTGCCCAAGCTCATTAGCAAAGCAGCGGAAGGCTATGACTTGGTGTACGGCATTTATGCAGAGCGTAACCATAAAGCGTGGCGCAACATTAGCTCCTCGATCGCGCGTTGGTTGTTCAATAAGGCGATCCCCTCGCTAAACTACACTTATACGAGTTACCGCGTAGTCCGTGGCGACATCGCGCGTGCATTGAGTCAATTTGACTCCCCTTTCCCCTTTGTTGATGGGTATCTTTCATGGCTTACCGGGCGTTATGCCTCCGTTGAAGTCCCGCACGGTACTCGACTCCAGGGAGTTAGCAACTACACCCTGAAGAAACTCTTTACGCACACTGTCAATATCTTTGTTACGTTCTCTGATTTGCCTCTACGCATGGCAACATGGCTCGGGCTTGGTGCATTCATGTTCGGTGTGATCTGGATGCTTGCGATATTGGTTCGATATGCACTTGGTGGAGTGTCCGTTTCGGGTTTCACGTCGATCATGGTTGGTACGTTGATGTTCGGAGGTGTGCAATTGCTGATGCTGGGGATTTTTGGAGAATATCTCGGCCGTATGAACTTCAAGTCATCCAAGAAACCGTTGTACCTAATTGGCAAGCGTGCAAGCAGGGATGAATGAGTATGGTACCGTGCCGAGTGGTGATTCTTGGGGGGAAAGGGACGGCGGTGAATATCGCTGAGCAAATAGACCATGCGTATCGAAATTATCAATATCCCATGACCGTAGAGGGCTTTGGCATAGATGACCCTGGTCTCGGCAACAGCATTGCGGGTTTCCCAGTGATATGCGGTCTGCACGATGCCTGGCCAAAATATCGAGATACGCAGGTACAGTTCATATTCGCACTGTATAAGCCTGATGTGATGGAGCGGAGAGTTGCGCTGCTAAGGCAACTAGGTATCCCAACCGAGCGCTACGCCAACTTCATCCATCCCACGGCCTATAGATCAGGCAGCGCCATCTTCGGGCACGGTAACGTCATTCTTTCGAATGCCAGTCTGCAGCACAACGTCCGACTCGGAAATCACAACATCGTCAACTCGAATGTAGTGATCGAACACGAAGCCACTTTGAGCAACAGCGTATTCATAGCCGCCGCCGCTTGCATAGGTGCGCGAGTCGCGATTGGCGACGGCTCATTTGTTGGCTTATCAGCAACGGTCAGGGAGGACGTTTCGATTGGCGCATACTCATTCGTAGGCATGGCATCGGCAGTTTTGCACGATGTTGCTCCTCGAAACACTGTTTACGGTTTGCCCGCGTCCACCAAATCATGATTGCCTACGAGCGCAGAGCGTGTACCGTTCTCCACAACTTGCTTGCTTGTCATCTACCCACTAAACCGATATTGCTGCCAGCAAATGTGTGTCCGATCGTACCTATTACGTTGCACAAGGCACGTCGCAGCTTTGAGTTTGTGGATATTTCCCGCGCGACACTTTGCATCGATCATGAAAAGCTGCTTGCGCGCTGGACAGCTTCGGCAGAGCCGCCAGGGGGGCTCATTTATGTCCGAACCTATGGCGCAATATTCGAGACGGGCGGATTATTTGATGAGATTAAGCGCCTGACACCGGGAGCGTTGATCATTGATGACCGATGCGCGTGTGCGCCATCGTTTGCGGCAGATGCTTTGCTTGAGCATGTTGATGCGGTGATGTACAGCACCGGCTACGCAAAGCATGCTGATATTGGATTCGGGGGCTACGCCTTACTAAAGGATGAGTCACTTTACAGGCGCATCAGATTGCCCTTTAACGTGCGTGACCTTGAATTTCAGACAGCGCAACACAAAAAGGCGCTCTCAAGTCGACGGGAATTTAACTACATAGACAATGCCTGGCTGGATTTTTTAGAGCCTGAGGCAGACTGGGCTGCATACCGCAAGATGGTGGAGGAAAAAGCCACCCAGGTCTCGCTAGCAAAACAAACAATCAACCGCATTTATTCCAGCAGACTGCCGCAAGAGATCCAATTGTCATCGGAATTCCAGGAATGGCGTTTTAATATCCACGTAGCAGACAAGCCTGCCCTACTAACGGCCATTGGAGAAGCTGGCTTATTTGCTAGCGGTCATTATGATTCCCTGGACGGATTGTTTGGGACCGGTACAGGCGAAAATGCACGCGCGCTGCATCGGCACGTGGTCAATCTCTTCAATGATCTACATTTTGATGTCGACAGAGCCACGTTGCTTGCCAATCTAATTCGCAATACAACAGGCCTTGCACCGAGTCCCTTAGGCCTATGAAAACCGTCGTCGTTTTGCAGTCCAACTACATCCCCTGGAAGGGGTACTTTGACTTGATACACGATGCCGACGTATTCATTTTTTATGACGACCTGCAATTCACCAAGAATGACTGGCGCAACCGCAACAAGATTAAGACTGCCCAGGGCAGCAAATGGCTCAGCATACCGGTAGGTACCAGTGCCAATCGGCTCATATGCGAGGTTGCGATGGAGGATGCGCGTTGGCAGCGCTCGCATTGGGATAGCTTGCGGCAGCAATACGGAAAGTGCCCTTACTTCAAGCTGTATCAGCCATTTTTTGAGGAAGTCTATTTAGACAGGCGGTGGACGAACTTGTCTGGACTGAACCAGCACTTGATTCGATACATCTCCCACGACATCCTGAAAATAACCACTCAATTTCGCGATTCGCGGGAATTTGAATTGGAGGGCCAGAAGCTGGACCGGCTGCTCGACTTGGTCGTTAGAAGCAACGCCACGCGCTATGTTTCGGGGCCGGCTGCCAAGGACTATATCAAGTCGGAACGATTTGGCGAACTGGGTATTGAACTGGTGTGGAAAGATTATTCAAACTATCCAGAATATCCTCAACCATATCCACCATTCGGGCACGGCGTATCCATTCTCGATTTGTTGTTCAACGTAGGCCCTGAGGCCCCACACTACATTTGGGGTTGGCGCGATGAAAAGGTTTCATCGTGAAGCGAGCGCTGACACAGCTTGTGCGCTACACCATCGTGGGCTTGGCATCCAATGCGATTGGCTATGTACTCTACCTCGTGCTGACGCGTCTTGGTTTGGGCCCCAAGCTTGCAATGAGCTTGCTGTATGGCATAGGCGTGCTGCAAACTTTTGTTTTCAACAAAAAATGGTCATTCCGGTTTAACGGCGCGGCGGCGCCGGCTCTTGTTCGCTACGCCACAGTCTACGCGCTGGGTTACGTCATCAACTTTCTAGCGTTCATCCTGCTGGTCGATCAGGCCGGGCTACCGCATCAATGGGTAATGGCGGGCCTGGTCCTGTTCATGGCCGTATTCTTTTTTGCGGGGCAAAAGTTCTGGGTGTTTCGACAGACTCCTGTCCCGGGGTTGAGGGGCCGAGTTTGAGCACGCCTTTGTTGCCGACTGGGTCAAATGTGGTTTTCAAGCGCTCGTTGTTCGGTACTTACTCGTTCATCGAAAACCTACTTCGGATATTTTTGGAGTTGCTTCCGCATCCATTGCGTTACTGGATCTTCAAGGCCCTGCTCGCACAGTTGGGCTCTGATTCGATGATCGACTATCAGACCTACTTCCGCTATCCATGGAAGATAAGCATCGGCAATGGGGTCTGGATCAACCGAGGCTGCGAGTTCTACGGCTCAATGCTGGGCGGCAACGCGCAAATCACTATCGGCGACCACTGTGCCTTGGGCCCGAGGGTGAGAGTATTGAGTGCTACGCATAACTATCATCGGCTGGACCTGCCTGACGAGGCCGCGAGCGTGACCATAGGGCACCACGTTTGGGTTGGTGCGGGAGCAACGATTTTGCCAGGGGTAACCATAGGTGATGGCGCTGTGGTGGCCGCAGGCAGTGTGGTGACACGCGATGTAGCACCTTTTTCCATTGTGGCCGGCAACCCGGCGCGTTTCTTGAAATCCCGGGAGTTAGACGATGAATGTGCCATTTAACAAACCATATATGACCGGCAAGGAACTCTGGTACATCTCGCAAGCCCACGCAAGTGGTCACTTGGCGGGCGATGGCCAGTTCACCAAGAAATGCAGTGCCTGGCTGGAGCAGCGCATAGGCTGCCAAAAGGCGCTTCTCACCCAGTCTTGCACTGCTGCACTGGAGATGGCGGCAATCTTGGCTGACGTACAGCCTGGCGACGAAGTGATCATGCCGTCTTACACGTTTGTGTCCACCGCCAATGCGTTCGTGCTGCGTGGTGCCACACCCGTGTTTGTGGATATTCGGCCGGACACGCTCAATATCGACGAGACCAAGATCGAAAACGCCATCACGCCGCGCACCAAGGTAATCGTGCCGGTGCATTACGCGGGCGTCAGTTGCGAGATGGACACCATCATGGACATCGCGCGGCGCCACAATCTCCTTGTGATTGAGGATGCTGCCCAGGGCATCATGTCCACCTACAAAGGGCGGCCTCTCGGCAGCATTGGCCATATGGCGGCATTGTCGTTTCATGAGACCAAAAACATCATCTCCGGCGAAGGCGGTGCACTGCTAATCAATGACGCACGTTTTGTTGAACGCGCCGAAATGATCCGCGAAAAAGGAACCAACCGCAGTCAGTTCTTCAGGGGGCAGGTGGACAAATACACGTGGGTAGATATCGGCTCGTCCTACTTGCCCGGTGAAATTGTCGCCGCATTCTTGTGGGCGCAAATGGAAGAGGCGGACGCCATCAACAAGCGGCGCCTGGATATCTGGGCCAACTACCATCAGTGGTTCGCCAGCCTGGAAAAGGCCGAAAGAGTGCGTCGGCCAACCCTGCCCCGTGAATGTGTTCACAACGCGCACATGTACTACCTGATTTTGCCGAGCTTGGGCCTGCGCACCGCATTCATTGAGCGCCTAAAGGCTAGAGGCATTCATACCGTGTTTCATTACATTCCCTTGCATTCGTCTCCTCGCGGCCAATCGATCGGTCGTGCGCATGGTGACATGACACATACCAACAACACTGGTGAGAGGCTGGTGCGGTTGCCGCTGTGGCTGGGACTGGAAGAGCAGCTCGCAGATGTTATTGCCGAGGTGGTGGCCGCTGCGCAGTAGCATTTTGGGTTGCACGGCTGCGCAGTTCGTGCATGTTTTATTGAAAAACGAGGGATTTGTGCTGTGGAAAATGTAAACACATCTTCATGGAGAACGGTGCAGATATCGGCTATGCAGAAAACCGACTGGCTCAGTCTTGTTGCGGTACTTGCCCTTGCCATCGCGCTTCGGGTTCTGTTTTACACGGGATTTTTTGGGTCGGACGAGGTCACTTACGTGGAGACCGCTGCCAATATCGCGGCAGGTGACTGGCGTGCTTCCAACTACATTGGGGCCACGCGATACGGTATGAACCTGCCGGTGGCACTTTCCATCTCCCTTTTTGGATTATCGGAGGCCAGTGCCAATGTCTGGCCACTATTTTGCTCGGTCGGCGAAGTGGCGATTGTGTTCACCGTTGCACGGTGGTTGTGGAATACCCGAACCGCGATTGTGTGCGCCAGCTTGCTCGCGTTATTGCCATTGCATGTGCATTTTGCTGGTCGCATGATGGCCGATCCGCCATTGGCCTTTTTCCTGTCGCTCAGTGTGGCGCTAATGCTGCGGGCTGCCTCTTCGAAGTATTGGTTGAATTATCTTGCGGCTGGCTTAGCTTGGGGCGGTGTGTTTTGGGTCAAGGAATCGGTTGCTTTGCTGTATTTGCCCGTGTTTCTTATCCTGGGTGCCTATCTCAATCGGATCAGTAGTCGGTGGCTCTGGTTATTCGCTGGAATGGCCTTAGCAGTGGCGGCAAACTGCGTGCTGATGAATTTTGTAGCTGGCAACCCCATGTATTTGTTTGTTGTTATGAAGCAGAATGTAACAACCTACGCTGCCGGTGGCTTGTTTAGTTCCGCAATGGCGACCTCTCCTTGGTATTACCTCCGCTACCTGTTCTTGGACATCAGGCACACATTCTTGCTGGGGTTCCTGGTTGCGGCCGGATCCATCCTCTATGCGCGATATTTTATACGCGACAAACAGGTTGCATCCGGCGCTCAATTCGTCGTCTTGTGGATGTTATTGCTGGTTGGTATGTTTTCTTTTGCAGTCGTGTCTTTTTCGCCTGTGAAACTGATCACGAAGCAGACCAATTACATGTTGATCTTCGTTGGCCCGCTGGCGCTGCTGGCTGGCTGGTTTTTGGCCTCGCTGCCAAGGCGGGTCTTTGTACCTTTGGCTGCCCTGGTTGTCTGCGGATCGGTGGTGCTGGCTGCGCTTGAGCAGCAGGCGATTGCTGTGTTCACTGCCAACAGCAAAGCGGTTTATTTTTTCCTGCGCGATCATCCAAGCGCCTACCTGGTAGGAACGACCAACAATGAACGGGCGATCAACTTTTTCTCGATGATGGAACACCGTCGAGAACTGCGTGAACGAATCATCTCGTTTGGCGAGCTGGCTGCCGTTGAGAGCTCCAATGCCACGGTCAATCTGGCTATCAGAACATCCGGAAAGAATGTGTTCACGGTGCTCGACTTGCAAAACATCGATTGGGGTAACAAGCCCGGCGGCATAAAGCGCCTTTCAGATGTACCCAAATGCTGGACATCAATGGGCACGTTGACTCCAGCTGCGCTGGGCAATGGACGCTGGGTAGCCAAGGGTCTCATCGCTGCAGGCGCTGTGCTTCCCGCGAGTCTGCAGCAACGTTATATGTCGGCCCTGCAACCCGTGGCAGCGCCTGCCCCTGCGTATTTATTCAGAGTAGACCACTCATGTCTGGCGAGCTAAGAATACTCCTATTTGTATAGCTACTTACGCATATTAGACGAGGACTAGAGCCCTATTTAGCAAAAAACTCCAACCAAGTTAAATCGGGAATTCTGATCTTCATGCGCTGCGCAAGTTGGCCAGCATGCGGGTCCCGAAGCTCAGACGGGTCTGATCCCAGGGCGTGAAGCGCCGGATCTGAAACAGGTCAGTTCCTACGCCCGAGGCACCCCACTGGGTGCTGACGGCGGCGTCAAAACCCAGGCTTCGTACCACGTCCACAGTCTGTGGTATGTAGTCTTCACCCGGCTTGCCGTTGGGGTAAGCGAACAGGCCCACGCGCTCGCCCAGCAGCTGCTCCAGAAAATGCTTACTGCCCTGGATTTCCTGTCGGGACTGCTCATCGGTGAGCCGGGCCAGGATAGGATGAGATACGGTGTGTGCGCCAATTTGCATGCCGGCCTGGCGTATGGCCTTGACCTCTTGCGAGGTCATCATCAAGTCATGGGGAAGCGGCACCCTTGCCTGATTTGCTATTTGCTCAGCGATGGTGATCCGCTCGTCAACGGGCCGATACTTGATCTGACCGATGAGTGCGGCAATAGCGGTTCTCTTTTCGTCGATGGAACCAACGGGGTGTTGGCCCAAATTCAAGAAAGACAGGTCGAGCACCGGCCCGGCGCAGGCGCGGACGGTCTCAATGATGGTGTCATTCCACATGCGGCCTCCGTCCAGAAAGCCGGTGGCAATAAAGAATGTTGCCGTCAGGCCATGCCGCTGCAGGATGGGCATGGCCACATGGTGGTTGTCGGCATAGCCATCGTCAAACGTGATGCACGCCGCCCGCGCGGGCAGGGTACTGGCCTTCAGGTGGGCCACTGCCTCGCCCAGCGGACGCACGTTGAACCACGACTTGAGCCAACCGCAGACTTCATCGAAGCGCCTGGCATGCATTTCGTCGGGGAAGAGCGGGTCGGGCTCTGCCAGCACTCTGTGAAAGATCAGAACCGACAGGCGTGCCTTCGTGCCGCCTGGCGACATGCATGCCAAAATTTGTTTCAACATGGGTTAACCTGGTTTGGTCAGTTTTGCCAGACCGGGAATGGTCCTCCAGCCAGGCGCATAGGCAGGCTCAGTCTTCCAGCTTTGTCTTTCGACCCAAATGCGGGTCAATACCACCATCACCAAAATGTTGTAAGGCAAGTCAAAATAAGCCAGACTCAGAAAAGCCCCACCGACCGCGTAACCCACCAGAGACACCTGACACATGGCACCCAAATCCGCCGTCCACTTAGCCTCTGGCACCAAGTCTTTCTGGGCGTGCATCGAGCCTGCCATGCGCCACGTGGCAAACCAGATACCTAAAAACAGGAACAGCCCCACAAAACCATGGTTGCCCAGCACCTGAAAATAAATGCTGTGCGCCGCATGCACATCAGTGGGATTTGGAGAAAATCTGGCAAAAAGCGCTGGAGTGGCCGGGTCAAAGCCGACGCCAACTGGATAACGCCAAGCTATCCGCCATGCGACCCACCAGGCGTTGATACGCCCCATAGCCGAGCCATCCTCTTCGTATGTGTTGATGGTGGACATCCGCGCTGACCACTCGTCCGGCATGAAGGCCACCAGTGGCACGGCCGCCGCGACTAACAAAATACTCATGCGCAGCTTGTTTTTACCGCGCCACCACAACATAAGCACCATGGCAGAAATACCCAGCAGTGCCCCACGGGATTGAGACCCCAACGCCGCCGCCGCGCATAACACCATGGAGCCTGTCATGGCGAGGCGCGCCCATGCGTTGGCAAGCTGAAGCTGCAAAAACCTGAGCAACGGAATCGTCACCACCAAGGCCAGCGCTATTTCATTGTTACCTTCAATGAATGAATCGGGTGGCCCCCAAACACGGTGGCTACCGCCAGTGGTTAGAGTGAAAATGCCACCCTTGATGCCCAATAGGGCGAGCGAGCCCACGCTCACCCACATCAGTGCAAAGATATGCTTTTTGCTCTGTAGAACCATCAGTGCCAGCAGAATCATGAGGTCAATCTTCATGACTTTTTTCCACTGCACATAGTCCCCCGCCACGTCCATCCCGGCCAACCATGATAGGGTCATCCAGAGCATAAATATCGCCAACCAAATGACAGGGCTCGCCTTGAAGGGCGATTCGCGCTCTTTAGTCATCAACAAGCCCAACATGACGCTTACCGCCGCCACAGCGGCCAGTGGCGCGTCGTAAGCCAAGCCCCAGGCGTAGCGGTGCGGGTTCATGATGCTGAGCCAGGTCCACAGCATGATGCCGATCCAGGGCTGTCGCAGCGCGGCCAGTGATCCTGCCATAACGATGGCGATAATGAGGAGGTCACGCATGGCTGATGATGTAGCGAAACTTGCCAGACTTCTCAGTGGGGATGCTGTCCACCAGCTCCACCACCACGGATACGTCAACCCCCAGCCGCCGCTTAAACCCGCTGACGATCTGGTCCAAAGCGTCTGGGGTAAAACCCTTATCGGTGACCAGCAGAACGCGGGTGAGCGCCCGGGTTTCCTGCACTACTTTGAAAGCTTTGACACCCGGCAGGTCACGCAGGATGTAAATGAGTGACAGACCATGCATCACCGTGCCGTCTGCTGCCACAACAAAGTCAGTGCTGCGGCCCTGAATATCTTGAAGCAGTGGCAGGCCACGCCCACAGCTGCAGGGGGTTGCGCTCAGCACGCCAATATCGCCCGTGCGGTAGCGGATAAAGGGAAAATCGTTGGTGGATAGGTGGCTTACGACGATTTCACCTGCCACACCAGGGAGCTGAACCTGCCCTGCGTCGTTGACGATCTCCACTACGATGTCATCCGCTGTCAGATGCATGCCGCCGCCGGGGCATTCGTGAGCGATGAAACCGGCGTCTCGCCCGCCATAGCCGTTGGCCACCTTGCATCCAAATACCTGGCTAATGGTGCTGCGCTGCTCGTCATACAGGCGCTCGGATGTAACAAATGCCACCTTGATGCCCAGATCGGTCATGACCACGCCACGCTTTTGGGCATGCCGGGCAATGTGGGTCAGGGCGGACGGATAGCCAAACAACATGCGGGGCTTGACCGCGCGGATGGTGGTGATGAATTGGTCGAGCTTGGGCTCGGACATTTCAAACGCGGGCAGTAACTGGGTGCGCAGTAGTTTGTCGCGCCAGCGCTTGATGCCGTCTTGTTTACCCAGCTCGATGGGCGAGCCCCAGACCACGATTTCAGGGTCGCCAATATCAACATCCCACCAGCGAGTGGCGCGCCATTTGGCGGCGACGTCATGGCTGACGCGCTTGTTGCCGATAAAAAAGACAAGTGGCTCACCTGAAGAGCCGCCGGTATTGAAGCGGGCAAGACCCCGCGCATGGGCATGTTTAAGCGTGTCGGTGTTGGTGCGGATGATGGACTTTGTCAAAAAGGGAAGGCGCTGCAGGTCGGCTGTGCTTTGGATACTGGATGGCACAAAGCCAAGCTGGGCAAACAAGTCACGGTAATAGGGCACATGCATTGCCACGTCTTGCAAGAGATCACGCAGGCGCTGCAGCTGGAACGCAGCAATGCGATCGGCAGGCCACCACTGAACCTCTTCCATGCGGCGGCGCAGCGCCACCGTGTTGTGCCGTTTCAGGCGCTCATGCACAGGAAACAGGAATGAAGATACAAAAGAGGTGTACAGACCCATGTCACATCCAGTTAGTCAGGGCGTGGCCTGCTGCAAGGCTCGCCGATAAACAGCACCTAGCACGGGCTGCACGCAAAACCACGTGTAGCGTTGCGCCTCTTGCAGACCGGCCTTCGCCAGTTGCTGCCAAAGGGGCTCGTCTGACAACAACACCATGCAAGCTTGCGCCATGGAAGCCGGATCAGCCGGTGGCACCAGTGAGGCGGTTACACCGTGTTGCGCAAGATGGGGAATACCGCCTACATTGGTGCTGACCACGGGCACACCGCTGGCCCAGGCTTCAAGCACTGAGTTTGGCATGTTGTCGGCCAGGCTTGGGTTGAGCATGAGGTCTGCACTGCGGTACAGCGCGGCCATGGCATCGCAGTCAAGGCGACCAGCGAACTGCACCGCATCGCCAAGGCCCTGCTCAAGAACGAACTGGCGCAGGCACTGCTCCTCGGGGCCACTGCCGGCAATGGTGAGGCGTGACTGCTGAAAGCTTGCCCTGATGATTTGAAATGCACGGATGGCGGTTTCGTTGTCGTACAGCGGCTCCAGGTTTCGCGCGACGACCAGGTGGGGCGCTCCCTTGCGAACAGGGTCACGCGGATGAAATCTGCTGAGGTCAATGATGTTGGGGACAATGTCACTGTGCATGCCAAAGCGGGAAAACACACCCTGCAAGAAACCCGAAGGCACGACGAGTGCGCGAGTCCGACGCATGGTGAACCTGACCAGGTGCCCGGAGCGCTGGAGAAACTCCTCTGCCTCGCCGCCCCGATAGTTGACCACCACGGCTACACCGCGACAGCGAGCCACCCAGACGGCTGGGGCAGCAAACAAGTGCCATGACCAGCCGGAGTTGGCCATGATGTGAAAAATATCTGTACGGCCGGCGGCACGCCAAAGCGATACCAGGAAAGGGGCCAGTCTGAACAAGGAGCGTAGCACTGGCACGCTACCGATCCAGCTTGGCCGATACGGTGGATTGACCTGCACAGTGGTGACGATGGCGCCACCTGCGGTCAATAGCTCAGCCAATTGCCGAGTCTGATTAGCCATGCCACCCGATGGTGGCGGCAGCGGACCAATCAGGCCTATGCGCAGTCCGGGCAAGCAGGGCATGGTCATGAGTTGCTCGCCAGCGCTGAGTAGGCCTTGGCGTAGTTGGCCACACTGTTGGTCCAGTTGCGTTCTGCTTCCACAAAGCGTCTGCCTGCCTCACGCATAGCTGGCCAGCGGGCTTGGGCAGCCAGCAGATCAAACACCGTTTGTGTCAATGCATCGGCACTGCCGGCCT
This sequence comes from Rhodoferax ferrireducens, assembly GCF_003347515.1. Classification (GTDB taxonomy): domain Bacteria; phylum Pseudomonadota; class Gammaproteobacteria; order Burkholderiales; family Burkholderiaceae_C; genus Rhodoferax. The sequence goes on from NZ_QEII01000298.1 coordinate 172,035, forward strand.
TGAACAGCATGCCGGTCTCGCCATGGCGAATCAACTCTTTGTGACCGCCAACGTCAGACGCCACCAGCAACCTGCCTTGAGCCATGGCTTCGAGGGGTTTAAGCGGGGTAACCAGTTCAGTCAGGCGCATGGAGTGACGGGGGTAGACCAGCACGTCCACCAGATCGTAATAACGTTGCACCTGATCGTGCGGCACGCGACCGGTAAAGACCACCTTGTCGGCCACGCCCAAGCGCTGGGCTTGGGCCTTCAGCGCGGCGTCTTGCGGGCCACCGCCCACCAGAAGCACACGCACATCGGGTCGCTGTACCAGGATGCCCGGCAGCGCGTCAAGCAGCAGATCGAGCCCTTCGTAGGCATAAAACGAACCGATGAAACCAATGACACTGGCATCTTGCTGGCCTAGCTGGGCCTTGAGCGCCGCGTCGGGCTGGCCACCAGGCTCAAACGATTCGATGTCGACCGCGTTGGAAATGACAGTGACCTTGGCGACGGGGATACCACGGGCCACGATGTCGCTGCGCAGGCCTTCGCAAATGGTAAACACGTGGTGGGCGCGTTTGAGCGCCCGGGTTTCAAGCCAGTGGGTCAAGTCATAGCGCAGGCTGCCCTCAGAAGTGGTGCCGTGGTCCACGGCAGCATCTTCCCAAAAGGCGCGCACTTCATAGACCACCGGAATGCCCAGTCGCTTGCCCACGCGCAGCGCAGGCAAGGCGTTAAGAACCGGGGAATGGGCGTGGATGATGTTAGGCCGCAGTTGTTCGGCCACCTGCTGCAGGCGACGCTCCAGTTGGCGCATAAGAGCGATTTCGCCCAGTCCGGGCAGCTGGCTTACGGGCTCAGGTGGGGTGCGGTAAAAGTGCCAGCCGTCTACATTTTCCTCCGGCACGTCGCAGTCAATTTGCTTGGGGCTGGTGAGGTGGAAGGTTTCCCACCCTAGCTTGCGCTGCTCGCGCAAAATAGAGAGCGTGCGAAAGGTGTAGCCGCTGTGCAGCGGGATGGAGTGATCAAGGACGTGGAGGATACGCAAGCTCATGCGGTCACCGCTACGGACTCAGCCTTACTGGTGTCTACCACTTGTCGCAAAAAGGCTTCAAACATCAGCAGCGTCCACAGCGGCGCGCTGTAGTCGCTAGCGCCAGACTGATGAGCCTCAACCAGATGATGCAAGTAGGCCGGGTTGAACCAGCCGGTAGCGGCCAGCCGCTCACCCAGCACCGCGTCGCGCACGCGCTGCTTCAGAGGGCCGCGGAACCAGCGCGCCAACGGCACAGAAAAACCCATCTTGGGTCGGTACAGCACATCTTGCGGCAGGTACGGCTCCATGGACTTTTTGAAGATGTATTTGCCTTCTTGGCCGCGAATTTTGTGACTGGATGGCAGTGTGGCCAGCCACTCTACAAGCTCATGGTCCATCAAGGGCTCGCGCACCTCGAGGGAATGAGCCATGCTGGCGCGGTCGACCTTGGTGTTGATGTCGCCAACCAAATAGGTTTTGAGGTCCACGTATTGAATGAGTGCGAGCGGGTCGTCGGTGTCGGCTTGGGCCGCGTGACGGTTGAATACTTCTTTCGCGTTGTAGCCAGCTAGCTCAGTTTTAAAGCGCGGGCTGAACAACGCCTCCCGCATGGGGCCGCGCAGGATGGAGATCGTATGAAAATAGGCCCCTACCGAGCCGCGGGCCAGACCCTCGAAGGTAGTTTTGGCGCGAAACATGCGCGGCGCCCAGTCAGCTTTGGGGTAGAACCTGCCCAGCGTACCAAACACCGGGCCGCGCACACTCTGGGGCAGCGCGGCGCGCATGCGCTCTTCCATCAGGTGCATGCGATAGCGGCGGTAGCCGCCTAACGATTCGTCGCCACCATCGCCGGATAGTGCCACAGTCACATGCTTGCGCGCCAGTTGGCAAACCCGGTAGGTGGGGATGGCAGAGCTGTCGGCATAGGGTTCGTCGTACAGGCGAGCCAGGGTGTCGATGAGGTCGAAGTCATCGCTTTTGACAACTTCAACACGATGGTTGGTGTGATAGCGATAGGCAACCGTTTGCGCAAAGGCAGACTCGTTGAAAGCCGGGTCGTCAAAGCCAATGGAGCAGGTGTTGACGGGCTCTTGGGATAAGCCGGCCATGACTGCGACGACGGCGCTACTGTCCACCCCGCCCGATAAAAAGGCACCGAGCGGCACCTCCGCGATCATGCGCAGGCGAACGGACTCCTTCAAACGTTGGACCAGTTCAGCTTGGGCGTCGGCCTCCGAGATCGGGTTGTCCAGACTAAAACGAACATCCCAGTACGCCACTGGCTCGCCAATCGGATGACCACGCCGAATGGCGAGGGTGTGGGCGGGCGACAGCTTACGGGCCTGTTTGAAGATGGTGCGAGGCTCGGCCACGTAACCCAATGCAAAATATTCTTCCACGGCCAGAGGATCAATGTCGCGACGCAGGCCGCCATGGGCCAGGATGGACTTGAGTTCCGAGCCGAACAGCAGGGTGCCGTCGTCCAGCAGCGCGTAATACATGGGTTTGACGCCCAGGCGGTCACGCGCCATGAAGAAGATTTGCTGGTTGCGGTCCCACAAGGCGAAGGCAAACATGCCGCGAAAACGCTTGACGCAATCGGCACCCCAGGATTCCCAGGCATGGACAATGACCTCGGTGTCGCTTTTTGTGTGAAACACATGGCCCAGCGCCTGCAGCTCGGGAATGAGTTGCTGGTAGTTGTAGATTTCACCATTGAAGACGACCACCACAGAACCATCTTCGTTGAATAGGGGCTGCTGACCGGTGGCAATGTCGATGATGGACAGGCGCCGATGGCCCAAGCCCACGCCGGGCTCGATGTGCAGACTGCCCTCGTCCGGACCGCGGTGCAGTTGCGAGTCGTTCATGCGCTGAAGCACAGCGCGGCTGATGCCACAGCTGCCTCGGGTGTCAAAGATACCGGTAATGCCACACATGATGTTTATTGATTTTGTTGGATGGGGTGCATGGGATGTATGCGGTGCAACTGCTGGTCATACACAGACTGGTAGGTGAACACCATGGACTGCATGCTGAATGAGGTCTGCACACGCTGGCGACCCGCCTGACCCATGTTGCGAGCCAGCTCGCGGTTGGAGGCCAGCGCCACCAACTGATGCGCCATGGTCTGCGGATTCGCAGAGGGAACGATATAACCGGTCTGCCCCGGCACAACGAGGTCGGCGTTACCGCCCACTGCCGTGGCGACTACGGCCAAGCCGCTGGCCATGGCCTCCAGAATGGTGTTGGAGATGCCCTCGGCCAGTGAGGGCAAGGCAAAGACGTGCAGGCCACGCATGATGTCGGACACGTCGCTTCGCTCGCCAGGCAACCAGGCCAAATGGGCCAAGCCTGCGGCCTGCAGCACAGCTTGGACCTGCGCACGCAAAGGTCCCTCTCCCACCATGGTGAGGCGCATACGGGACTGAAGTTCAGGGGCCAGGGCAAGGGCTTGCACAAAAGCATTCGCCAGCATGACCTGGTCTTTGACGGTTTGCATGCGGCCCACGGTACCGACCAGCCAATGCTGCGCCGGATCGAACGGGCAGCCGACAATGGGCTGCGGCCCAGCGGGAGCCGGGCAGAAGAGCGAGGTGTCGACCCCGTTGTAGGCCTGCGTGATTTTTTCTCGCGGAACACGTACCTTGTCCACCAGATAATCAGCCAGATCACGCGACAGAGCCGTGTAGTGGTGGACGAAGGGATTGTAGAAACGGCGTACGCGCTGATAGGTGACGTTGTTGCCATCCAGGTCTCCCACGTCGCGGCCGTGTTCACCGTGAATGCGAATCGGCACCCCGGCGGCCCAGGCGGGGGCCTGCACTTCGAGCGCAGCGAGGTTTCGGCTATGAACGATTGCGGGTCGCAGCTGACGGAACAGCTTGAACAGTTTGGGGTATTGCCAGACGCCGTGGCCCGGCGGCTTGCAGAGAGAGATGAACTCAACGTCGCTGCGCTTGATGCGCTGGCCGAACTCCGACACTTCGGTCAGCGCGAGTACAGCATGTCGATAGGCGTGGGCGGGCATGTGGTTGATAAGGTTGACAATGCCATTCTCCAGCCCGCCCGTGTCAAAGCGATACATCACATGGAGCACGAGGGGGCGATGGTCTGGCATTTACAGGCGCCAGAGTTTGTAACCAGCCTCTTCGATAGACCTGCGGTCGAAAGCGGCCTTGACGTCAATGAACGCCCCGCCCTTGACCAGTTTTTTGCCAAAGTCTTCCACGGTCAATGTGGCGTATTCCCGGTGTGCTACCGCCGCCACGATAGCGTCAGCCCGGGGCAGATCAGCCCATGACAACAGAGGCACACCATATTCATGCATGGCTTCATCCGACTCGGCCCGTGGGTCGGTCACAAAAACTTCTACGCCGTACGACTTGAGTTCATTGATGATGTCAATCACTTTGGAGTTACGCAAGTCGCCACAGTCCTCCTTGAAGGTGAGCCCAAGCACATTCACTTTGGCACCTTTGATGTAACTGCCGGCCGCAATCATGTGCTTGATGGTCTGCTCTGCAATGAACTTTCCCATGCCGTCATTGATGCGGCGGCCGGCCAAAATAACTTGTGGGTTGTAGCCCAGCATCTCGGCCTTGTGGGTCAGATAATAGGGGTCAACGCCGATGCAATGGCCGCCTACCAGGCCCGGCTTGAATTTAAGAAAATTCCATTTGGTGCCCGCCGCTTCGAGCACCTCGGTGGTGTCGATGCCGAGCTTGTCGAAAATGATGGAGAGTTCGTTCATCAGGGATATATTCAGATCGCGCTGGGTGTTCTCAATCACCTTGGCTGCCTCTGCGGCCTTGATGCTGGAGGCGCGATGGACGCCGGGCACGATGATGGTCTCATAGAGTTTGGCCACTTTATCCAGCGTGGCGGGGGTATCGCCTGACACAATTTTGAGAATTCTGGTGAGGGTGTGCTCTTTGTCACCGGGGTTGATTCGCTCAGGCGAATAGCCCACGAAAAAGTCTTTCCTCCACTTCAGACCGGACTCCCGCTCCAGTACGGGAATGCAAACCTCTTCTGTGGCGCCCGGATAAACCGTGGATTCGTAAACAACGATGGCGCCCTTTTTCATATGACGACCGACGCTGGTGCTGGAGCCAATGAGCGGACGAAAATCAGGGATATGCGCGTTGTCTACCGGTGTGGGCACAGCCACCACGATGATGTCTGCCTCGGCCAGCATGCCGGGGTCTGCCGTGTACAACGCATGGGGCGAAGCCCGCATCTCATCGTCCGACAATTCACGGGAAGGGTCAACGCCTTTGAGGCACGACTCAACCTTGGACGCCGCGATATCAAACCCGATGGTGCGAAAGTGTTTGCCAAACTCCACCACCAGAGGCAAACCCACATACCCTAAACCAATTACTGCAACGACATTCATCACGAAACCTCCACAGCATTCATAAAATCAAAGAGCGCTCAAATTTCTTGTTTGTCACTTGTCCATCACTTTTTTCCCCGCGTCTTCAGCAATAACTCATTGATGGCCGCGTAATTAGTAGCCCAAAAGGAGTCCAACACCGCTTCGGCGCCCCCGGCCTGGTCTTTAGGGGTATAGACGATGATGACTGCAGAGTCATCACCACGCCCCAATAGCCGGTGGAACGCGCCATAGGCCTTGGCAAGGTAATCGCTGGAAATCAGCGTTCCATTGATCCAGTAAACTTGAAAAACCATCATCCGACCTTCATGGGCTGTGTCGGTCAAGGCGGCACTACGCAGTTCTGCCGTGCGCAAGGCAAGCTGTTTGCCACCGAAAGTGACCTTCCGGGTACCGCTGTCCACCAGGACCCACTGCGGATCTTTACTCGTAACCAGCACATTGTTGGAACTGACCAACTTCCGGCTGTAATCCTGATGGCGGTAATAGCCCAGATACAGCCCCACGGTACGGCCCTGACTGGCGTAGCTGCTGTTCATTTCGGCGGATGGATTCTGGAAAGCCGGCTTAAAGTCAGCCACAGCCGGACTAACGGATAGCCAGCTTGGAGCCAGAGCCGTCGGCGCAGTGAACGAGACCGGATCGAGCCCTTTGCCCCGATCAGTAGCCCACAGAGCGATATGGGGCAATGTCACCAGTGCCACCAAACAAACCGTGCTTGTCCATAGCCTTGCAGTTGTCACCGGGTGCTTCTGCGCGGGGAACCCGGAGCCGCTCTCGCCCATCAATTTCTCGGGTTCTGCCCAACGGGCGCCGATGACGAACATCAGCATAATAACGACGCCAAAAAAGAGCCAGCCGTAAATCAGGTGATCAACGCCTGCTGCGAGTTTGTTGCCCGAGACGTGCCCCAGCATGACGATGATGTAGGCGCGCATCCAGTTGGCAACGACGGGGACAACAATAGAGACCATCACGAACAGGATGCGGCGCTTGTTGGATTGGTAGTTCAAGTAGGCAAACAGGGTGCCCACGGTGAGCGAGGCAATCAAGTACCGCACGCCGCTGCAAGCCTCCACCACCGACCAGTTACCGGAAGGAATGACAAACTGTAGCCCTTCACGATAGACGGGAATGCCACTCAGGCGCAAGGCGATCACGGTGAAATTTGCCGTCCACTCCATGAGCTGAGGCATGAGAAATTCACCAATAGGCACGGCAAAAAATAAGAAACCTAGCGGGAAAATAATCACACGCGTAACAGTCCAACCCAGCACAGCAGGCACGGCCAAAACCAGCAGCGCTACAAACGCCAGTTGCGTAAGCGCATTGATAGCGGCCAAATCACCCAGTAGCCAGACAAAGGCAGCACAAGCAATGAACAGAAATGATCCAAACGCTGGCTGGGGTGTCTGCACAGCAATTGCATGGCGCTGTCGCCAGACTAGCCACAACACAATCGGAGGCACCAGGAAGCCGTGGGTAAAGGTGTCAGACCGGGCCCAGATTGTCACGATGGCAGCGCCGGTCTCGCGGTACAAGAAAATCGTCCAGACCACCAGCGAGGTCAATGCGGTAAGGGCCTGCCGCCATGGCTGCGCCACATGTGCATTGGCCGCAAAAACGTAGGGGGTCGCGACTGGGTTCATGCGTTTTCTCGTGCAGGCGTTTGATCACCCAAATAGCGGTCGATGCCGCCCAAGTGAGCGGTCCAGCTGTAGCTCTCGATCACCCGCAGTCTTGCGGACTGTCCCACGGCAGCAGCCCGAGCCGGCGCTTTAAGCAAAGAATCAATTTCGCGTACAAAGCCGCCGACCCCTGAAGCACAAACCAATTCTTCGCTTCGTGCCGCGATCACCTGCGCGCATGAACGGGAGGCCACCACCGGCCTGCCCATCGCCATGGCCTCCAAAATTTTATTTTGAATACCACGCGCCACCCGCAAAGGCGCCACCACCAGCGCTGCATGCTGCAGATAAGGCCGGACATCAGGCACGGTTCCGGTGACCACCACCGAATAAGACGCCAGGGCCAAAACGGACTGCGGCGGATTGCGTCCTACGATATAGAAGCAGAGCTGCGGCCAGGACTGGCGCAACCGCGGCAGGATGTCACGTGCAAACCAGGTGACGGCATCGATGTTGGGCCAGTAATCCATGGCACCGGTGAACACCACGGGCATCTGCTCTGGCGGTAAGGCCGGCCTTGCAAAGGGTGAAGCCCGAAAGGGGTCAGGAGAGAAATAGTCGGTATCAACACCGTTGCTCATGGCAACGACCGTGTCGGCGCATTCAGGTGCCATTTTCTGAAACAAGGTCGTCTCATTCTCAGTCACAAAAAACGACTTTTGAGACCGCGCCGCCACCGTACGTTCGAAGCCCCTCAGTCGCTCGCCCTCTCGCCGATACAGCCATGAAAGAGGCCACCGGTGACTGGTCGCATATTCTGTCCACTTGGCCGAGTCGACATCGACAAAATCGACCACCATGGGTGGACGGGTGACTCCCGGCATGGCCGGCACATACTGTGCCATGACTGACGAAAAAATCACTGTGGCATCAATTTTGTAGTCAGCTAGGGTCTGGTTGACCCATGCTTGCAGATGGGCATCCTGATAGTAATGCAGGCTCAAGGGCTGCTGCGTCAACAATCCAGTGAGGCTACGCAATTTAGCCATTCGGGGGTTGAGCCGCGCAACATACAGATCAGGACACATTTCCCGCACGGTATCAATGTAGGCATCGTCGTCGGGATCGTCCACGAAGGTACCCAGAAAAACACGGTGCCGGGCAGTCAGGTGCTTTAACAAATGATAGGAACGAACTTTGTCACCCTTGTTTGGCGGAAAAGGCAGCCGGTGCACCAGGTAAAGCAAGTTACTCATGATGGCTGTCAACCGAGGTTGCGCACAACAAAAGGCCCCAACCAGTTGGCCAGGACAATGGGCATGCGCCGCCAGGTTTCAATCAGCAGCTTGTATTTGGCGTTGGACGGGTTGTTTTGCGGAATGGCGTCGCGCTTGTAGAGGCAATACTCATAGTGCAGGGGCTTGGGCTCAAAGCCCCAGTTCTTCTTGAACGAGAACGAGCCGGTGCCTTGCTTGCTGCGGCCATAGTCAAACACCTTGAGTCCGCGCAGGCATGCGCGGCGCATTAACTCCCAGTATTTGAAATCATTGGCGGCCAGTTCACGCGCGGATTCATCGTCGCCCGCGTAGTAGGGCAAGACCTCATCACGAAAGTAAAAACTCAACACGCTGCTAAGCGGGCGGCCGTCTGGCGCGGTGACGGTTAGCACTTCGCAATCAGCGCCAAACTCGGCGAGCAAAGACTTGAAGTACCGCTTGGGCATGGCGGGTGTGCCATGGCGGTGAACATTATCCGCATACAGGGCAAAGAAACGATCAACGTCATGGTCAATCTGGCTCACCAGACCATTCTTGATACCTTTGCGAACCATAGCCCGCTGCTTGCGCGGAATGGCCAACATGTTAGCGTCCTCTTCAGGCTGGATTTCCTTTCGAAACGTAACATACAGGTCTTGCGTGGGCCAGTCTGAGTGACGCGGTTTCACGTTGCGCCATTCAAGATGGGCCACACCCAGGCGTTTGGCGATTTGCTGAGCTTCAAGTTCCAAGACGGCGGCAGCCGGCGCGTTGACCGCAGCAACGCCGCCATACACGGCAAAAGGTAGGGCCACCAGTGAGTTGCCAAACAGCCAGCTCTTGACATGGCCAAGAGGCAACACGCCCTGGATACTGCCATCCGCCATGGCATACAAGAAATAGGTGTCGTGGCGAAAAACATCACGCACAATTCTTTGCCATCCAGCGCGATGAAAAAATGTCGCGTCGGGACACGCCATGACGAACTCATCCCACAGCACTGATGTAGCAATGTCTTGCATTGATAGGCGCTTGACGGTCAACACAGGGGTCTCAGGCGACACTGACATGCTTGGCAATTCTGTTCAGAAAAATGTGATCCATACGTCCCCACTTGAAATCACCTAGCAGATGATTCAATCGAACTTGCATCCGGTCAATGTTGACGTAATGGCGAAAGCGCGTTTTCCGGCTGATACCCGCAATACGAGGTTGCCCGGTGTCAAGCTCCCACGGATGGAAATAGAAAATGCCTGACTCGCGGTCATGTCCGTTCACCCGATTGAGCATCCAACGTGACAGGAAGTAGGGCAACAATCTGAAGTATCCCCCACCGCTGGATGGCAAGTTACGGTTTAACACCCGCAACGTCGTAATCGGGATTTCCATCAAACCCGGACGCACCTCGTAGGCAAAGCGAGGTGAGTCCGGCATGCCGTAGTGGTCGTGGCGAATAGGGTAAATGCTTGAGCTGTAGCGGTAACCGGCCCGAGCCAGGCAGTCAAAGGCCCAGAGGTTCCCCGTACCGATCGAAAAACTGGGTGCGCGATAGCCATTGACCTCGCTGCCCGTCAAATCTTCCAGCACAATTTTGGCCAGATGAATATCGGAAAAAAAAGCGGCTTCGGTTTGTTCGCTGGCTCGCTCGTGACCATAGCCGTGGCTGGCTATTTCATGCCCTTCGTGCACGATCTGACGCACTAACTGAGGGTAACGCTCGGCAATCCAGCCCAAGGTAAAGAATGTTGCCTTGGTATCGTGACGCGCCAGCATTTCAAGAATGCAGTTGATGTTGCGCTCTACGCGACATTCACGGGTGTTCCACTCGGAACGTGCAATGTACGGTGCAAATGCAGAGACTTGAAAATAGTCTTCAACATCGATCGTCAATGCGTTGGTAATGGCCGAGGCGGGCATACGGGTCTTCTTAGTTAGTGACCGTTCGCGAGGCGATTTCCGCTGGCCTATGTTTCAACCACCGGTACAAATCAGCCGTAATGCGTTCGGAGGCATGCCCATCCCAAAATTCAGGAACACGACCACGCTTGCCATTTCCAGTCAAGATATCGTGCACAGCACCAAGAATGGCATCACGGTCGCGTCCAACCAGGATATTGGTACCTTGCTCAACGGTAATAGGACGCTCAGTGTTTTCTCGCAGAGTCAAGCAAGGCACGCCGAGCGCCGTCGTTTCCTCCTGCAGACCACCCGAGTCGGTAAGTACGACAGTGGCTCCCGCCATAAGACCCAGCATTTCAAGGTACCCCTGCGGTGGCAATAAAACCATGCGCGCAGAATCAATTAAGTCCATCAGACCGAATCGCTCGATATTGCTGCGGGTTCGCGGATGCAGGGCAATCACCAAGGGCAAGCTGGCTGCAACCTCATCTAGCACTCCGAGTAGCGCACGCAGGGTTTCAGGATCATCCACATTGGAGGGCCGATGCAGGGTCACCACACCATAGCCGAAGGGATGGCTTAATACCAAAGGATCGACATTGCAGGCTTGCAGGGTGTCCTTGGCGCCACGAGCGTTCGCCCGCCCAAATACCACCGAGTCAATCATGACGTTACCCGCAAAACAAACCCTGTTCGACGGTATGCCCTCCCGTGTCAGGTTATCTTCAGCCGTGCGCTCCGTGGTGTAGAGCCTGTCAGATATTTGGTCAGTGAGAATGCGATTGATTTCCTCCGGCATGGCGCGGTCATAGCTACGCAGGCCGGCCTCAATATGCACCACCGGCACACTTTTTTTGACGGCAACCAGTGAACACGCTAGCGTTGAATTGACGTCTCCCACCACCGCCACACATGAAGGCGTGTGTGCATCAATAATGGGCTCGAACCGTCTCATGACTTCGGCCGTTTGGATGGCATGGGTGCCAGACCCCACTTCAAGATTAACGTCCGGCCGGGGCAGGCGCAGATCTTCGAACAGGCGGTCACTCATGTCTTTGTCATAGTGCTGACCGGTATGCACCAGCAACACTGGCAGGGGCGGAATATGTGCCGCCATAGCCCTGAGAATGGGGGCCATTTTCATAAAGTTGGGCCGAGCTCCCACCACGCAAATGACAGGACGCAAGTTGCTCATTGAGTGCTCTCCTGGTTTGCCTTATTGACCGCCGAGACGAGTTTTTTCAGCATGACAAGAATTTCCAGGTTGATACGCTCAAGGCGAAGCACGCTTCCCTCCAGACGTCTCAAGCGACCGTCATATTGCTCAACGCCCAGGCCGTCAATTTGACTTGAAATTGCACCGGCCAAGCCGGGTGTAACCTGCAATTTAACAAGATCGATATCAACCAAATTGGCCGTTGTCAGATCCGCAATTTGTGAATCGGCCCAGTCCGATCGGTCCTCCTGGGTCTTGTTGGCGGGGGCCGCTGATTCATCATGAATCTCGCTCACGACCTCGTTGACATCTTCAAGGTCAAAGGCGTCTTTATTTCCCAAAAATCCAAGTAACAACAAGCGGTCACAAATCAAGTTGATACGGCGGGGAATGCCCCCTGAGGACTGGAAAATGCCTTCATATGCGCCCATATCGAAGCTAGGTCGACCGGACGCACCGGCACATTTCAAACGATGTTCAATATAGCCCCGCGTTTCATCCAGATCCAATGGCCCAATATGGCAAGTGGCGGTGACGCGCTGCCTGAGTTGCTGCATGGTGGGACTTCGCAAAATCGTACGAAACTCGGGTTGCCCAACCAAAAACGTTTGTAGCAGCGCCTGCTGGCCAAACTGAAAGTTGGACAGCATACGTAATTCTTCCACCGCCCGGGATGTGAGGTTTTGAGCCTCATCAACAATCAGCAGGCAGCGTTTACCTTGACTTGCCTGGCTGACCAGATACGCCTCCAGCGCCATGAGCACGTCAGCTTTTGAAACGTCTTTGACACGCACACCAAAAGCCGCGCCCACCATGCGCAGGGTGTCTTCAGCATCGAGTTGCGTGGTGACGAGATTGGCGGCCACGACCTTGGTGGGGTCCAGACTGGCAAGCAAGCCCCGCACAATGGTGGTCTTGCCCGCGCCAACCTCGCCCGTGATAACTATGAAACCTTCGTTTCTTTGCACACCGTACTCAAGGTAGGCCTTAGCTCGTCGGTGCTGCTTGCTGCCAAAATAAAAACTGGGATCAGGGTTCAGCTGAAAGGGTTTGCTGCTTAACCCGTAAAATGATTCGTACATGGGTCAGAACTGCACAATCAAACTACCAATGACGGCGGTTTCGATATAAGACGACGTGTTGCCGCTAGAAACAACGCGACGCACCGCTATAGAAGCTGTGGCCTTTCTGCCTACTCTGCCAGTAACGTTGATGTTGAACGAACGCAATGTAATGTCTTGCTGACTTGAAACCCCAGAGGTGTTTTGCTGCGACACAAGGACACCCAATGAATAGTCGGGCGTTAGGCGATGCGCATAGTTGACCATAAAGCCGCGCTGGCGAACCAACGAAGAATTCGAGAAATCATCGACGCCTGTCGACACAGTGTCGAGCCTGCTGCCCTCGCTTCGCGTGGCAATAAATGTGACAGTATCGCGCACGCCAAGCAACGCCAAGGAAAAATCTTGCCGACGCTGCAATGACACTGCCGCCGTCAAAAAGCTGCTGACGACAATTGCATTTGGACTGATGCCATTTGCCTGCAAATAGGCATTGACCAACCTTGCGCGGGCTGTCGGGTTGGGCTCAAGAGATTCGAACTGGCTGTACAACAGGTCATAGATGGATCCGAGACTGGCAATGCCGGTCTGGCTTGGTGTCGCTGAAACATCCTTGGAATCAGTAAATCGCCACATGGTGCGCGCCGTTCGGTGCGAAAAACTCAGGTTGTGCGCTTCTCCGAATGAACGGTGATCCCGCGATGCTGACAAACTGGTCAACTCTGACGGAAACCAGCTTGCTCCAAAGCCGCTTGTACCGTAACTTTTCTTCTCGATGCTTGTATAGTTATTGGATTCACGTCCTGCATTGGAAAATATGCGCAATTGGGGCGTGATCGAATATGACAAGCCAAGACTTAATCGATCATTTTCGGTGGGACGACCTGCGCTGTAGTTAACAGTTTGACGATTGCCATCTGCCGACCAGCCAAGGTTACGAAAGGCACTAGCACCGCTCAATCTAACGCTGCCATCGACCATACTGACGCCCGATCCCTCAGCCGTATCGCTGTTAGTGACGGATCTGCTGTAACGAGCCTCATAGCTGGCCATATCGCCCAATCGCCCGCGCACGTAGGGCGAAAGCCGGTAGTGGGCAACCTCAGCTTTATTGGCGTTGATAGCGGCATTGTCGACGGACTGCGTACCAAAAGCAGAAACCGCCTGCTGCGAAATGGAGCCATTGAAATCGACAAAAGCCCAGCCATCAACCACCTCCAGCGTACCAAACGTATTGAGACCGTTTTGGAATTGAGTGCTGTCGGGTGATGAATTTTGCGCATACATCACACTGGTTAAAGAATAGTCAAAAAACGTCTTAAGCGTTGCACCGTCAATATTGATGCGGACACCGGCACTGATTTCAGTAATCTGTTCCGACTGCTGTCCATCACTGGCCAGACGCACGTTGTCGGTCAAGGTTTCAGAAACCGAGACACTCGGCATGACAGTCACCTGACCATAGACGCCAGCCGACGCCATGAACAGCATGGCTACCACAGGGCCTGCAACAGCAGGGATTTTCCGGGTTCCGAGAGAAGGCGGATTACAAATCATGACTGAACGTGACAGCGAATATAGTTAAGCTTGCGGCTGCTCATGCCCGTAGCCGTATCCCTGTCCGTATCCGCGTCCGTATCCATACTGCCCCATGAAGACAGCTTTTGCCTGATTAAGCAACATTAACTTGACGGGGCATGCCTCAATAGTGGCGAGCGCTTGCCGAACTTCTGACTGCAAGGTTCTTTCAGCTTGTACCACCACCACAATCTGGCCCATATGAGACGCGAGCACCCGCGCCTCCGTGGTGAGAAGAAGCGGTGGTGAATCAAAAACAATGATGCGGTCCGCATAGCGCTTTGCCATATCATCCAACAACCGAATCATTGCATCGCTGGCCAACAACTCTGTGGCGCGCGCATGCGGTGTTCCACTGGGCAAAATGGTCAGCTTCTCAATGTTGGTTTTCAACAGCATGCTTGACATATCCTTTGACTCATCAAGCACCAGATCAAGCAACCCGGGGCCAGAGGGAAGCCCCAGCACGCGCATGACAGACGGACGCGCCACGTCGGCGTCCACGAGCATGACTGTGTTATCCAACTCGGTGGCAATGCTCAGCGCCAAATTGATGGCATTGAAACTCTTGCCCTCGCCGGGCAGCGCGCTGGTAATCATGATCAGATTGCCATTGACGATTATCGAGGCGCCCTTGCCCATGGCGTTTTGAATCAATGGCCGCTTGATCACCCGGAATTGATCTGCAATTTCGGACCGGGGCGCATTGGGGCTAACAATTCCCGCCGTAGCAAGTGCATCCAGGTCAATTTCAACACGCCTGGACAGCGGCGCAGGCTGCCCCTCAGGCGTTCCGATATCAGGATTTTTGGCCGTAATGGATGGAGTCGCAAGGGTCTGCGTAGCAGGCATATCTACACCCGCCTGGCGAAGCTGTTCCAAGCGTTGCGCCGCCTGTTCGATCAAGCTACTCATATTTGATTCATCCTGCCCGCCCCGACAAAAGGGAGAAAATAATCATTCCTCCAATAAAAACACCAACTAAGCCACCTGAAGCACCCAGAAACTTCTTCAAATCAGATTTTTCTTTCTGCACAGCCCCTTCACCCATTACCAGGGTAACCACACCAAGCAGCGGTAACCCAATCGCATCTCTCAGAGAACGTGCATCGTAAAAAACGGCGCGCAACTGACTTGCGACAAAGGCGACCGCAAGCCCGGCACCCAACGCAGCCAACAAAGCAAGGGGCAGGAGCAGCAGACGATTGGGCGCCACCGGATTGGGAGACACGCGCGGCGGGTCTATCAGACGAAAATCGACAACGCCAGCGGAGCTCTCCAGCTCACCCGACATCGTTGCCGACTCTCTGCGGGACACAAGGTCGTTATAGTTTCTCTTGTTGATTTCGTAGTCACGATTCAACTGGGAGTATTCCGCTTCAATTTGCGGGGCTGTCTTCATCAACTCACGAGCCCGGTTGAAACGCGCCTCGTACTCACCAACCCTTGCTCGCAGGGCAGCGACTTGCACCTCCGCGCTGGCCTGCATGCGATTGAGTTCCTGATAGGCCAAGCTGTTGGTCGCCCCCGACTCGGGGTTGGCCATTGCGGTCTTACGCAATTCTTGCACTTCTTTGCGCTTGATTTCTTCGAGCTCTTTAATCAGACGCCTGGCGTTCGAAACATCAGGATGTTGCTCGGTAAAACGCTGTAGCAATCCATCAAGATATCGCTTCTGCGCGTCAATGCGCGCATCAATTTCAGGTGTCGAGATCGACATGGCTGATTCTTGCAGCAGGCTACGCGACGTTATATTGGCGTTTTGCGATTTTTCGGCGTCCAACTGACGCTTTGCTGCATCACGCGCGTTTTCTGCCTCACGCAATTCCAGTCGGGCTTGACTCAGTTGACTGCTCACGGCACTAAGCTGCCCGGCCATGTCTTTCCCGTCGGCGGCTTGAGTTTCAATGTTTCGAACCTTGTATTCCTTCAAACGAGTTTCAGCTTCTTCGAGCTTGGCCACATAGGCCTTGATCTGCTCATCGATGAACATTTTGGCCGCATTTGAATCCTGACGGGTGTTCCCCAAACTTGATTCAACAAAAATTGAAACCAGGGACTGAATCACTCTTTTGGCTTTGTCCGGACTGGTGTCACGATACGACAACACGTAAAGGTTATCCCGGCCGACATTCTGGATTTGAAGCGTCTTCATCAGATTATCAATCAATGCGTCCTGCGCGCTCTTGGATTGACTTTTCAAATCAAGGTCTGCCATGCGAATGAGCTTTTCGACATTGGGACGACTGATGAGTGTGCGGCTCAACATCGCCACCTGTTGCTCAATATTGGGTTGCACCGTCAAGCCCGACATCAAAGGCTTCAAAATGGACTGCGTGTCCACAAAAATGCGGGCGGTTGCCTCGTATTTATCGGGCACCGACAGCACAACCACCGAACCAACGCCGGTAACCACCCAGGCAACCAGCAGGCCCAGCCAGCGATGCTTCCACATGCCTCTGGCGATAGTTAATATTTGGCTAATCAGGTCATCCATCGGATATTGTCTTTGCGGTCAGAGTTTTTGGACGCTGCAAAGCCTTCATCAAGCGAAGCAGCACGCAGAAGTGAAGCCCGCCTTAGAACCAGCCTTGCGGAATAATCAGAATATCGCCCGGCTTAACTTCGACATTGGCCGATATGTCGCCGCGCTTGATGAGGTCTTTGATGCGCACAGAATAGCGTTTATCACCCTCTGATGCACGCGTGATGGACGCCCCATTTCCATCAGCAAAGTCAGTTAACCCGCCTACTGCAATCATCACATCCAACAAAGTCATATTTTGTTTGTAAGGCAAGGCTTGGGGTTTGGCAGCCTCGCCGACGACCCGAATTTGCTCGCTGTAAGGGCCAACAAAGCCGGTGACAATGACCGTCACCACTGGGTCGCGTACCAGTTTACCCAACACCTTTTCAACTTCGCGGGCAATCTCTACCGATGTCTTGCCTTGCGCCACCAACTCATCGACTAAAGGCATAGTAACCTTGCCATCTGGCCGCACAGGTACTGACATGGAGAGCTCGGGATTGCGCCATACACTGATGTTCAAGGAGTCTCCAGCACCCACAATGTAGTTGTAATCCGGGGTGGCTGCGGCAGCTGGCGCCGGAGGGTAGACAGGAGAAAATCCTGCGCAACCCGCGACAAGACTGACCAGCAATCCGAGCGCCGCCCAGCAAGACCCGAGTTTTAGAATGATGCAAAGACTTTTCAAAGCGTTTCCCCTAGACAGGTTGAATGCATTCGTTTGACGCGAGGGCAGAAATTTAGCGGATCTGCTTGAATGGCCAAGTACGAATCATGCTTTCTAGTCTGCCTTCAACGACTTTAAATACCTTGATATTTCTCAAGATAGTCACAGCCCTGTTACAGAATTTGGCGGATTCCTAAATGCTTACCCCGGCAAAAACCGAGTAGCATTGTCCAAGTCTTCATGGATTGCGCCAGCCTTGAGCACGCCGACAAGTTTTCGCCAGGGCAAATCCGCTTCAGCCAATCTGAAGCCGTATAGCCCGTGAGCGCCATTGTATTTTCCACGTACTGCCATGGCTCTAATAATCGATTTTTCCTCACTCCCCAATCGAATTCTGGCCTCGCCCCAAGCATTTATGGGCAGGGGGACTTTGGAGTTCGCCAGAAAGCCGTCATCGGAAAACTCCACCACCTGTAGGGCGTAGACGTCTGTTTTTTCGGGACTGATGACAGAGAAAATGCCGGGGCATTTGAGTGAATAGCGTTGATGCTTGCGCTGCCGACTCGGGAAATTTGACTCGGACAAATCAGCTGGTAGTACCTGCTTATACTCCGGGAGGTTATAGATGGAATGCAGCAGTCCCTTCTCTCTTTCACTTAGATTTTCAAAAGTCCGGGTACGTTGGTTAAAAAAATAGTCGAGCAAATTCGGTGTCATCACTGGATCATTTGTCGAGAAGTAACGCCGACGTGGCATCACAATATTGCGCAGGCGGCTTCGCATCAGATACACATAAAGATTCTTGCGCCTCGGTTTCTTTTCATAAACCCGTTTGAAAAGTCCAGGGGCTGCATGCAGGTCAATAGTTGCGCCTACTGCCGGGGCTCCGTTGGCGAAGTCGTAGTTTTCAACCTCGTTTTCTTTCAATCTTTCAAAGAGCAAAAGAGACTCGTACATTTCAATCCGATTCGGATTGACGGCAATCACAAGATGCCGCGTATCGAAGAAGGTGGTGCAGTATTCATACATGAATTTCATCAGAGGGAACAATATCATCCCGCCGGTGTTCCTGAATTTTGGATGTACCGCAAGCGCTGATACTTCAGCTATTTGGCCGATTTCCTCGCGAATTGCGTGCAGGTCAAAAATGGACTGCAAAGGAAATCCGAAAACACTTTCGCGGATCAGCGAAAGTGTTCCAACAACCTCGCCATCAAATTCGGCGCAGAGCGTAGTCGTGGTGGGCAGCGCGTGGTAGATCGTGACACGCATGCCTGACGGGTCAGGTCGCATGAAGCCGCTGCCAACGTAGGCATCATGCAGGAGCCTGAAACACGCTTCTAGCTCTTCTTTCGTTTCCGCTATTTTGAGGACCAGACGTTTGTCGGGTTTGGGATCGCAATCAACAAAAGACCTGTACACGGCAAACCGAAGGGGCCTCGGGAAGTATGAAAATACTTTCCGAAGTGTATGGTGCAAGAGTCTTCTCGCACCTGATACATATGGATTGTTCATTCAACCGTTTGCAGCGTTGCCAATTTGCGCATGAAGGGATGGTTTGGAATAGTGTTATCCACACCATCATTTCTCGTACTCCAAAGCATTGCATTGACAAATACGATGTTCCCTTAAGAAAAATCGCGCCGTGTCGGGATGAATCCAAGAGAAACAGCAGATACCAGACAATCGACTGAACACTTTGCAGATGGCCACTGCGTCACTAACTCAACCGTCAGATTGTCCGCGCAACACAGGCCGTATGAACTTCAACAGCAATTGTTGCAACGGGTTGGAATTCCCAAACGGACGCCAGGTCAACTTAAGCTTTTGATGATAGGCATCGAAATGCATCCCCCACGGAGCCGCTTTGATGGAGCCTCGGCCCAGCAATACCTTCAAGACAGATGTACCCATCACCCCAGCACATAAGTCGCAGGCCATGATTGTTGACGGGCCCCTCTTCTCCTGAAAATTAACCGCGTCGGGCGCCACCAGGTAATCACGTTGAACCATTGCTGGCGACAGGCCGGCAATGAACCGCGCGTATTGCTCCTGTGATTCGTGGCCATCTACCTTGAAGTACTTTTCAAAACTCATGCCCTCAGGACGAAAGTAAAGGAACGCAGTGCCCATGCCGAGCGGTGCCGCCGTCAGCGCGGGAATTCCTTTTTCCCGACACTTCGCGAACACCATGCGGCGGGCCGGCAGCGCAAAGAAGTCCAATCCATCCACATAAACATCGACGTCACGCAAAAATTCGTCAACATTTTCAGGCGTGACGCCTTGCGGAGACAGGCGCAGATCGATCTCGGGATTAATGTCGCGCGCCATCCGGGCGACTGTGTCGATCTTGGGCTGCCCCATAAAAGGCATAAACGCGCCAGCTTGCCGGTTCATGTTGTGCACATCGAAATTGTCAAAATCGGCAATATTGAAATTGGCGATGCCCAAACGGGCCAGCGTAAGCAAATGCGCACCGCCAACGCCGCCCAGCCCGGCAATCGCGATGCGAGACTTTTTCAATTTAGCCTGTTCGCGCTGTGTAACCCAGCCAATATTGCGTGAAAAAGCACTGTCATAGTCAAAGGAGATTGCGGCGGCCATGGATACTCTCACTGTGTTAGATTTTGTATTGTGCCCCCGAAATCAACGCAAGGAAAACCAATGAGTCGTGACACGCTGACCCACATTCTTGACCTCGCGCGCTGGGCACCCAGTGGTGACAACACACAACCGTGGCGGTTCGAGATCGTGGACGATCATCTGATCCGGGTACATGGCACCGATACGCGCGACCATATCCTTTATGACTACGACGGGCACCCGAGCCACATCGCCCACGGCGCGTTGCTTGAAACGATTCGAATTGCGGCGTCTGGCTTTGGCCTGACAACCAACTGGACTATTTCGTCAGAAGGCGATGATCGAAATCCGACCTACGATGTAAGTTTGGCCCACAGCCCGACGATCGTCCAGGACCCGCTCCTCCCCTGCATTGAGATACGAACGGTGCAGCGCCGACCCATGAAAACCAAGCCGCTGACGGACACGCAGCGCCGGGCACTGATTAACGCTGCAGGCGATGGATTTCACGTGCAGCTGTTCGAGTCCTGGGGAGATCGAATGAAGGTTGCCAGCCTCCTGTGGGGCAGTGCGAAAGTGCGACTGACCTGCCCGGAAGCTTATCCAGTTCATAAAGAGATCATCGAGTGGCGCGCTCGCTACAGCAAGGACCGCATTCCGGAACAGGCCATCGGCGTTGATCCGGCGACCGCGCGACTGATGGAATGGGTCATGCAAAGCTGGGAACGCGTGGCCTTCTTTAATCGTTATCTTTTAGGCACGGTGGCACCGCGTATCGAGCTCGACTTGCTGCCCGCGCTATGTTGCGCCGCACATCTATTGGTGCGACCCCAACGCGCCCCTGAGGTACTCGCAGACTGGGTTCATCTTGGCATCGCAGTGCAGCGAGTCTGGCTGACGGCGACGCACCATGGCTTGCACTTGCAACCGCAGATGACCCCTCTGATTTTCCGTTGGTACGCCCGCGCGGGGCGTCAATTTTCCAGCGAGCCGGCACTGTTTGAACAAGCGCTCAAGTTGTCTGGTGACTTTGAGAAAATCGCCAATGCAACAGCGAAGGATGATTTTGGCTTTTTCGCTCGAGTTGGAATCTCGCCAGTGCCACAAAGCCGCTCGATCAGACAAGACCTTGCGGCGCTGATGAAGAGGTGAGGCGAAGTAGGACGGTGCACCGACAATCAGCACGATGGCCACCAGCACTATGATGTGATGGCGTTGGCTATGGCACGCTGCAGCGTACGATGATTGCCGCCCGCCCCCACTGACATGCGGCCTGAAGCAACACCCGTCCGGGGGCTGCCACCTGAAGATACTTTTACGACTTGGCGTGGCACTTTCAAAATGGCCTGATTAGCATCCCAACCCCGCGCGGGGGTGGGATGCTAATCAGGCCACTTTGGAGATTATTTTTGTTCGATGCTGTCAATTGCAGCCGTAAGGTCCATACGACGATTCCAAGCATCGGCAAATCAAGACTAAAAGTTCTGGCCGCGATATTCAGGTTCAGGCGTGCCAGCGATTACTACAGCGCCTCCTGGGATGAGCACTGCACCACCCAACGTCCTTCCTGACAAGATGAGCTGTGAAGAACACTTGCTCTGGGGTAATTTAACGGATGATAAAAAGGCCCTGCGCTTTCTGGCTGGCTTAGCGCAGGGCACACCAACGGAGTAAATGGCTGTCGAATTCCTTTACATCGCAATCCGACCTGTGCGGGTGGCACACTGTAGTTCGACACGATGTTGATGAATTTTCTTTGTAAATCAACGCGTTAGGCAGGACCACCAAAACTTGGCCCGTGTTTTGCTTATAGAGCTGGTCTCTAGCCTCCGCTTCCGACTAAACCTTAACCCACCCTGACAAGGAGAAACCATATGAGACTGCTTAAGAAATCGCTGATCGCGGCGTCCATTGCCGCGCTAGCCCAAGTGAGTGCCTTCGCCGCCCCGCTCACTTGGTCCTACGACTGGGGTGCGGCCAATACGGCCTTAGGCGTTGCCCCGGCCGTTCTGCTCTCTAACCCGACCGATGAACTGAAATTCACGGCCGAAAGCGTCGTCAGGTTCACGGACGGCGCTGGACAGGGGGTGGGAACCGGTGCTGGTGTGGTCTCTGCGGGTGATGCTTTTGTCGACTACATCATCATCCGTATTGACCAGTTGTTTCTTGGCGGCAATGTCAGCAGCCAACCTGGCTACCAAACCTTACGGGAAATCACAGTGACGGCCCAGCTCACCGGGACGCAACTGACCGCTAACACCTATTCGGTCGCCAACGGTGGCATCATCAATTTCCTTTACGACTCGGGTGCCGGGTTCACTACTGCGGACTTCGCGAGCTTGGCCACCTTCCTTGACGGCAATGGCGTTCTCGGTGCCGCGCTCTTAGCCGAGCATGGGGTGACTCGTAGCCCCAGCGGAGGTCTGAACAGCAATAACCTTCCTGACGGCACCATCGACGTTACCATGGACCTAGTCGACGATCTTGCCCTTGGAGACTTCGAGGTCAGTACGGGAGGACTGAGCATTGACGGTTTGGTAGTAGGCATTGCCGACGGAAATAACCACGTCTGCACTGATTCCGGCGGGTCAGCGAGCTGTTTCTCGAACACCGCCGCTATCCTAGGCGTCTTCGGTGCTGGGGGGTTGGGTGCTGGCGAGTTTCAGTTCCACACCAGGAGCGACGGTTCGTTCGTCAAGGATCTGCCCGAGCCGAGCAGCTTAGTCCTCATGGGTGCTGCACTGCTGGGACTGGGTGCGGTCGGCCGTCGGCGTCGTCAGAGCTGATCTTCAAGACCCGCAGAAAGGAGCGGGCACACACTCAAAAGGCCCCGCCATGAAGCGGGGCCTTTTGTCATTTTGAGTCGGATACCGGTTGAAAAACCAAACTTCACTGCACGGAATATCTCTCAAGAAACACCACCCAAGTGATTGATTTGTAATGGCGTTTTTATACGGCTTATTCAACGGCGACGAGTTTCATGCCCATCTTATCTTGGTGGCGCGTTGTGTCAATTGGCGCAGGATCCGATCGCGGTAGCGCTCTTCGTAGTAATCCTGTCCTTGGTCGGTGTACTCCTCGCCTTTGGTCAGCATCGTGTGGATCAGCCGCGCCAGTTTGTGAGCGGCGGCTGTCACGGCCTTGGGTTTGTCCATGCGTGAGCACATGCGCCTGCAATACGCACCGAGCGCCGATTTGCTGCTGCGCAGCGCAGCCGCAGCCAAACGCAGCGCTTGCGCGGCGCGGTTAGCGACCCGCTTGGCCTTGCCACTCATCACTTTGCCGCCGGTGATCTTGGTGCCCGGACACAGACCCAGCCAACTCGCGAAATGGCCAACGCTGGGGAATCGCGATATATCTGCACCAGTCTCTGAAATCACCGCCAGTGCCGTGGTCACGTCGATGCCGTCGATGCGTGTCAAGTCCATGCCACACATTTTGAAGAGCTGCGTGCACAAATCGAACTTTGGTGCGTTGCGCGCCCATCCGCGCTTTTTGCCTTTGGCCGGTTCCCCGTCATGAGCCTGCAGACTTTGCAACTGGGCCTCAATCAGGACGTCACACTGAGCCACCTGAGTAGCGATGAAATCGAACGCGTCCAGCGCCTGCTTGAGTGCAAACAGATGCTCAGATCGCCAGTTGCCTTGCAGGCTTTTGGTAATCTCTTCGATGCTGGCGTGAATACGCACATTCTTCATCGCTGCCAATACGAGACCGTCACGCTCACCTGCGACGATGGCGCGCAAAATCTTCTGGTCGGTCTCGCCCACCACGTCCGAGATGACATTGGCCCGCTGCACGTTCATCTGCGTGAGCGCCTTTTGCATGTGCTGCACATGGCGACCCTGGCTGCACAGCAGCATGGCGCGTTGGCGCCATAGCGAACGTAACACACAGATGACATCGGCGGGTCGAAACGCGCCGCTGAGCAAGCCATAAGTCATGAGCTGCTGCAGCCACTGGCAATCCAGCACGTCGGAATTGCGTCCCGAGACGTTCTTGACGTAACGCGCGTTGACCAGCAGCACGGTGAAACCGCGTTGCTCCAGCAGTTCGAACAGAGGTATCCAGTAGACGCCGGTGGACTTCATCGCCACCGTGTCCACGCCACAAGCGTCGAGCCAGTCGGCCAAGACATTCAGGTCGCCCGTGAAGCTGGGGAATTCGCGCACCGGTTGGTCGTCACGATTGGGCGGTACGGCCACGAAATGCGATGCGCTGCCGATATCGATGCCAGCGGCGTTGGGGTGGGTGATCGTCAGGGCGACGCGAGACTTTCCCGGTTTGAGGGGAACAATGAGATTGCGTTTGGCCATACTTTGCTCCATCAAACAAGCTGGAATGTGGCGCCGCATCGGGTACGTCGTCTTGCTCACCCTCTCAAACGGCATATCGGTGCAGCAGTTGCAAACCGCCGAACCGATTCACCAATGTCGATGACGTCACCCAGGACCACGCTAACTTGCGGGCAATTGGCACCATTGCTACATCGGTCTTCAGCGGCACCGCATTCCACCATGCAACAACAACGCCAACACGTGTTTCTTCGGCGCGATTTGCGGCAACGGGCCGATTACTTCGCTAACTTAGAAATAGTAGGCTCCCAAGACTTGGATTACACGGCGATCCGGCAATATTCCAAATTCACTGGTGGGGTTGCCGATGTTCTGCTGCAGCTGCAAGGTCAGATCGAAGCTCGGCCAGTGATGGCGCAGTTCTATCCAGGCCAGCCGACTCTCGTCGCCTGGATTGAGACGAAGGTATGCGGTCAGATCCAAGTCCTTAAATAGCAGACTTTTTTGCGTGACATAGATCAGGTAAGCCTGCTGGGGTGCCAATTCCTGGAGCCGCAGGGCTTCACGCAGGTACGTCAGCTGGGTCTGTGGCGCTAAGCCAAGGGCAGCCCAGTCTGACTGATTCAGGCCAAAGCCGTTGTACTGGTATTCGGCCGTGACGGACAACTTGCTACGCGTGGTGTAGGTGATCCCACTGACAAAGCGATTGCGCGTGGTCGCGCTTACCGGGAAAGCCAATGCGCGGCTCAGCAAGTCGGGCTCACTGCCTCGCGACCATTCCATGTGTGCTACTGCGGCGTCCGACAGCAAGGCCGTCAAATTGGCGCCCAGCGTCGGCGACCTCCCGTTTTCCTTATAAACCAGCACTTGGCTACTAATGCGTTGCGAAAATTGAGTGCCTAGCGCGATCAAGGCGCGGTCCCGGTTGTTGGTTGACCCTAGGTCCAGGCTCCAGCCGTCCGGATTGGGGCGATCTGCCAACTTCGGTGAAAAGGCAACTGATAACGAACCGTTGGTCCAGAGGCTTTGTGCACGCAACATGACCGAGCCAAGTCGATTTTCGCGAAGCGCAAAAGGATCAGCGGTGGTCACGACGCGTAAGCTGCCGTCACGGAAAAAATCGGTGGGGTTGTAGCCGTAGCCCGGCCCATAGCGCAGATTGATACGGCCAAACTCCAACACTGTGTTTTCACTCTCGGGCTGCCAACTCAAATAGGCCTCGCGCAGGCTGTTTACGGTCTCATCAGCACCTGCATCTCTGGGATGAACGTGATCAAGGCGGTCAGAAATGATGGCGCGAAAACCCGGCGCAAGCGATGCCGAATGCGAAAAATCCAGCGATCCGCGTCCAATGTTGCGACTGTCTGGCAAGTAGCGTTGACTGGCGTTGCCGATTGCGCCCTCGATGAAAAACTTGGTGTTGCGGGCGGCTTCAGGAGCTACTTCTGGCGCGCTTTCCAGGCTCAGGGCCTCAACCTCCGCGTCTGCGCCCAGAGCGGGCATCGCCTGGGTGAATGCCACCGCGAGAAAGGAACAATAAACGGCATGGGTGAATGAGCGCATGGGCTTAGTCCGGTTGGAAGCGAGGCAGGTAATCTCTTTGCATCCACGTATCAGGAATGGCGCGTGCCTTGTAGTCAGAAAAGCGCATGAGCGTGACCGACTGGGGATTAAGACCGTCAATGATCACGGTCTCGGTCGGGCGCTCGGCGCCGAGTTGGGGCTGAAAGCGGCGGTAGTAGGCCGTCTTGAGCAGGCGCGACGATTCGGCGAAAAAGCGCGCCTTGAGGGGCCGGTTGTTTTCAACGTCAACCCATATCTCGATGCTGGCATAGGTGACATCCGGTGCCGCTGCCGTGAGGGCAAGTTTGTGTGCCTTGCGTGTGCGGCGCTCGCCATCCTGAATATCCTCATCGACCACCCAAGTCGCCTTGTAATCTTTCGCTAAATTCACGGTAGCCACATCGCCATTGGACGCCTGCCCCAACAAGCGCTGTTGCGGGGACAGACGAACACTCGCCTTACTGGTCGGATCGTAAAACCACATGTCATTGCCGTTCTTGAGCATTAACTTGCCCACGTCCCGCGCGGGCAAGACAAAACGGATCAGGCTGGCGAACTGGCCGCCCTGCTGTTGCGTCCGGGAGTAGCTGGTCAATGTGCTGGTGTCGACCTGCTTGCCCGCCTGGAATTCAGTTAAGGTGACGGTAACGCTGAACGGGCGTCCCGGGTTGCGAATGGCATCGCTGGCGGCCAGTATCTCTTCCGCGCTCGGCGCGGACCATGCCAGGCTAGACCCAAATAGAAACGAAAATAAAAACAGACCGAATGACTTCATGATCGTGGACCTCTCTCTATCAGACGTGGCGCAAGGCCTCGACCACATCCAGGTGCGCGGCCCGGTACGCGGGCCACCAAGCCGACAGGATCGCAATGCCGATGAGGCCGAAGGTCGTGCCAATGATCATGCGATTTTCCCCCCAGACGTTGACCGTGAACGGCACCAACTCAACGTTGCCTGGTGGCAACCAAGGCATACCGATCTGGTTGATGATGACAGACAACATCAACGCCAGCACAACGCCGAGCAAAGCCCCGCACAAGCCAAGCAGGGCTCCTTCCGTCACGAACAAGCGAAGAATTCCGGCGCGCCTCAGCCCAATAGCACGCAGGGTACCTATCTCGACAGTACGTTCAACAACCGTGGTATTCATCGTGTTGCTGACCGTAAATAAAACGATGCCCCCAATCAGAACAAAAACGAAACCAAATATGGTGTCAAACATCTGCATGGTCTGGACATAAAAAGGATTCAGCGCCCTGAAGTCCAACACAGCCAGCGGTTGGCGGGAGGAAAAGTTGGCCAGTATCGGTGCCAGACGCGCCAGCGCCGCCGGAATCTGATCAGAGTGGCGCAGTTGAAGCATGATCGAAGTTGCACTGGGTGGTAATTTCCCATAGATCAACTGCTGCAGCTGCGCAAGATGCATCATCATGGAGACTTCATCCAGCTCTTTGACGCCCTGATCTTCGGCACGAATCACTTCCAATGACGTGACATTCGGTGCGCCCCGAGCGTTAACGACCAGTACTTCAATCCTGCGTGGGCTGGCCCCGCCAGAGGCGGATGCAACCGGCGTTTCTTGCAGGCTGAGCTGGGCGACGTCGTCCGGCAAACTGGCGCCGTCGGACTTCGCTTCCTTTTCGGGCTTGGGACAACGGGCAATCTGTAACGCATCGCATAACTGCAATACCCGCGCCACACCAGTACCTACGACGGCGGCATCTTTTGCGGCCCCTTCCAGGGCAGACAGCGGAGCCTTGGTGCGTAGATCAAAATCGTTCCAGCGCCGCATACGGTTGATGTCTTCTGCAACAAACCCATGGCCGATGATAGTGCGGGACACGCTGGCCGCGTAATTGCCCGCAATACCGCCAAACTGTAAGGTTGGTGTCGCTACTAAGATCATTTTTTGCAACGCTTCATCGCTTTGAATGGCATCTAGGACCTTTGTGTAGTCGGCTATGCCATAGGCCGTCGGATTGCCGCTACCGTAAAGATAAAAATCCCGATGCTGAATTTGCAGATGCCCCCCCTTTTGCACGTGTCTCGTATGCAACTCGTAATTGACGTTGGTGCTGAAGCCGCCGAACAAGAGTATCGAGGCGGCGCCTATCGCCATCGCCAACAAGGTGGCCAACGAGCGGCGACGGTTGCGCAAGAGATTGCGCACAGCCAGGGACAAGGTCATCATGGCGCGTCTTCCTCGCCTTGGCGACGAATGCCGTGAATCGCTCCATCCTTCAGAAAAATCGTGTCGTCAGCGGCCTTGATCACATCAGGATCATGGGACGAAAATACAAAGGAGACCTCGTAACGATCCACCATCTGGCGCATCAAGGTCAGAATGGCGGCGCCAGTCTGACTGTCCAGATTGGCCGTTGGTTCGTCAGCGATAACCAACTTGGGCTTTCGGGCCAAGGCGCGGGCAATGGCCACCCGTTGGCGTTGCCCGCCAGACAATTGGCCCGGAAAATATTTTGCTTTGTCTTTCAAGCCCACCGCGTCGAGCAGCTTGGGGACCCGTTCACCCCGTTTCTTTGCCGAGGCGCCTGCCAGCAACAAAGGATATTCGACGTTCTCATACGCGCTCAGGACAGGTAGCAAGTTGAAATTCTGAAAAATGAACCCGATATTTTTGGCGCGAAAATCCGACAGAGCATCGTCTGTCAAGTCGCCCACCTTGCAGTCCGCCACGATGATTTCGCCCATGTCAGGCTTGTCGATGCAGCCGATCATGTTGAGCAGGGTCGTTTTGCCACTGCCCGAAGGGCCCAGTAGCACCGTAAAACATGCCCGGCGGATGAGGATATCAACCCCCTTGATCACCGGGACACTAACTGTATCCATGTGATAGGTCTTTTCGACTCGCGTAAGAATGGCCACCGGCCGGTGATCTACCGTTTTCTCCGCCGCCTGTTCTGTCATGCATCGCCCCTATTCGTGATTGCACAACGGCTTTCTCAGACGGTGCGATCCTAGCTGTTTGAACTTCGCTCTTTTTATCAATTATTACCGCTTCCTCATCTGAAGCCAAGTGCATGATCGACTAAGCTGATACGCTTTCGCTTGCCGTAAGAACCCGAAAATTGGCAAGTGTCTGTTACGAATTCCCAGAAAATGAGCGTTCTGAGATATCCTCCAATGACGAAACTACTGATGGTCTGCATGGGCAATATCTGCCGCTCGCCGATGGCGCAGGCGGTGACCTTGCATCTGGCGGAAGTATCGGGTCTTGCGCGCAATATCCAGGTCGATTCGGCCGGGACCCATGTCGGTCGTTGCGGCATGCACCCTGACCCCAGGGCTGCCACGGCGCTGTCTGGACGTGGATATCGAATAGGTAAAAGTCGCTCACGTCAGGTCACCGAACGCGACTTCGAGCGCTATGACCTGGTACTGGCGATGGACCATGCAAACCTGAACGATCTGTTGCGGATCTGCCCTGCTGAGCAATCGCACAAATTAAGGTTGCTTCTCGAGTTCGCCCAGAGCTTGGACGTCCGCGACATTCCTGACCCCTATTACGGCAACGTCCAAGGCTTTGAGCGCGTCCTTGACCTGTGCGAAGCCGCCGCGCGGGGCCTGGTCAAGCACTGCCAAACTGCGCCGTGATTGTTTTTACACCGTGTAATAGTCGCGGTACCAGGCGACAAAACGCGCGACGCCGTCCTGGACGCTGGTGCCAGGCACAAAGCCAACCCAATCCTGCAGGGCATCGGTATTGGCATAGGTTGCCGGCACATCGCCATCCTGCAGGGGCAGCAGGCGTTTTTCAGCCTTCTTGCCCAGCGCATCTTCAATGCAGGCAATGAAATCGAGCAGCGGCACCGGGTTGTTGTTACCAATGTTAAACACGCGGTAAGGCGCGCTGCTGGTGGCCGGATCAGCCAAAGCGGGGTCATAGGCGGGATTGGCGACAGCCACCCGGTCCAGCACGCGGATGACGCCCTCGACAATGTCATCCACGTAAGTGAAGTCACGCTTCATATCACCGTGGTTGAACACGTCGATGGGTCGTCCTTCCAAAATGGCCTTGGTAAACAGGAACAAAGCCATGTCAGGCCGGCCCCAGGGGCCGTAGACGGTGAAGAAGCGCAGACCGGTGGTGGGCAGCCCATACAGATGACTGTAGGTGTGCGCCATCAACTCGTTGGCCTTCTTGGTGGCGGCATACAAGCTGACGGGGTGATCCACGCTATCGTGCTCGGAAAACGGCATCTTGGTGTTGCCACCATACACGCTGGAGCTTGACGCGTAAACCAGGTGCTGAACTCCTTCGTGGCGGCAACCCTCCATGATGTTTACAAAACCCACGATATTGCTGTCGATATAGGCGTGCGGATTTTGCAGGGAATAGCGCACACCCGCTTGGGCGGCCAGGTGAATAACGCGATCAAATTTCTCGGTAGCGAAGAGCTGAGCCATGCCCGGTCGATCGGCCACGTCCAGCTTGACGAAGCGAAAACCCGCGTGGGGTGTCAGGCGCTTGAGGCGACTTTCTTTCAGGGTGACGTCGTAATAATCATTGAGATTGTCCAAACCCACCACTTCATCGCCACGCGCCAGCAGGCGCAGTGCTGTGGTCATGCCAATGAAGCCAGCCGCCCCCGTCAGAAGTATTTTCATAGATCGATGTTTGAACCCGTTTATTCGGGCTAATCTTAATGCTTGCCAGCCAAAGAGCTTGCGTTGACATCAATGACATCGGCCGCATCGAGAAAAAAAGAGCTCATGAGCTTGGCCGCAACGCCCAATACACCGTGCTTGCGATTGATCCGAACCACTTCACCATCGCAAGCCAGCTTTTGCCTCTGCCCATGGACATGCACCTCAACAGAAAAATGCACATGCGAACCTGGATCCTGCGTCATTTCAGTTTCGAAATAGATACCGGTGGCGCTGATATTGCGGGTCAGGCCCTGAACGCCACCGATCTCGACCGGCAACTCCGTATCGAATCGGTCAGCGCCCCGCCCATGCGCCAAAGACGGTGTTTTGCTTTGTGAATTTATGTGTTTCATGCTTCGGCAATATCAGCGACCATTCCACGCACAATTCGTGCAATCGGCCTAAAGCCGCCCAATCAAGCGTCCACCTGACCAGACTGAGTAGCATGAACTGCGCCGGGACAAAGCCATAGCCAAAAAATTCATGCCAAATCAATGACTTAAGGCTTTTTTCGAGGACTTGCCGAAATGGCTTGATCCAACTATCGCGCGAAACTGTAAGCTAATCCGACATCTTGCAGGATCATCCGCACCGCCCCGGTTACGGGGTCACAAACCCAGCCGTCGGCAAATTTCCACCGTCGCCACACTCTGGTTCATGGCGTAAAAATGCAGTCCCGGTGCGCCGCCGGCACGCAATTGCTCACACAGATCGGTCACCACGTCCAGGCCGAAGGCCTTGATCGAGACCACATCATCACCAAAACTTTGCAGGCGCAGGCGAATCCAGCGCGGGATCTCGGCGCCGCTGGCGTCGCTGAAGCGCATGAGCTGGGTCGAGCTGGTGATGGGCATGATGCCGGGCACCACGGGAATGCTCAGTCCCAGCGCATCGACCTCTTCCACAAAGCGGAAGTAGGCGTCGGCGTTGTAAAAGTACTGGGTAATGGCGGAGTTGGCGCCGGCTTTGACTTTGGTGGCGAAGGCCTGCAGGTCCGCCGCGGGCGACTTGGCTTGGGGGTGGACTTCGGGGTAGGCGGCTACTTCGATGAAGAAATCGTCGCCGGTCTCAGCCCGGATGAACGCCACCAGATCACTGGCATATTGGAATTCGCCACCCGCGCCATAGCCGCTGGGCAGGTCACCGCGCAAGGCCACCAGGCGTTTCACGCCCATGGCTTTGAGCGTGGCCAGCTGCTCGCGCACGGTGGCACGGGTGGCACCGATGCACGAAAAGTGCGAGGCGGCGCTCACGCCCTCGGCCAGAATGTCGCGCACGGTGTTGAACGTACCCTCTTGCGTGGAGCCCCCCGCACCAAAGGTGACCGAGCAAAACTCGGGTTTCAGGGCGTACAACTGCTGACGCACCAGGCGCAGCTTTTCCACACCCTCAGGGGTTTTGGGCGGGAAGAATTCAATGCTCAAAGGGGTGCGGGTGATGTCGGTCATGTTGAGGCACTTATTAATTCGTGATTGCGAGCGTAGCGTGGCAAACCAGGAGTCGTGGATTGCCACGCTACGCTCGCAATGACGTCAATGTAGATTTACAAAGCGTTCAGTTTGCGGGCGCAAATGAAAAACTCGCGATTGCCATCGCCGCCTTCAATCGGCGAGTCGAACCACGCGGTCACGGTCAGGCCGAGTGCTGTGCAGGCGTCACGCAGGCGCTGCTCAATCAGCGGGTAAAAGCTGGCATCTTTCACGATGCCGCCCTTGCCCACCTGACCGGGTTGCAGCTCAAACTGGGGTTTGACCAACGTCAGCAGTGTGCCGCCGCTTTTCAGCAAAGGCACGATGGCCGGCAACACCAGGGTTTGCGAAATAAAGGACAGATCGGCCACGATCAGGTCAAACTCGGGCGCGAACTCGGCACCGTCTTCATCATCCTCTTCAACATCAAATTGGCCGTCAGCCCCCGTGCTGTCTGCGTAAGCAGCTATTAAATCAGCAGCACCCAGATTTCGGGCATTGACCTTTTCGACGCACAACACACGCGGGTCTTCGCGCAGACGCGGATGCAGCTGGGCGCTGCCCACGTCCACACCCACCACTGACGCAGCGCCGTGCTGCAACAGGCAGTCGGTAAAGCCGCCGGTCGACTGACCAACATCCAGGCAAGCCAGCCCGGTCACGGACAAGCCCACCTGCTTCAGCGCCGCCTCCAGCTTCAGGCCGCCACGCGACACATAGCGCGCCTCAGAGTCGTCCAGCAGCTTCAGTTCAGCCTCTAGCGGAATCTCGTCACCGTTTTTGGTGACGGTCTTCCATTCAGTGCCTTTGAGCCACTGCACGCCGTCGGCGATCAGGCGCTGGGCCTGCGAGCGCGTGCTGGCAAGTTGCCGTTGAACGAGTAATTGGTCAGCACGCATGATGTGTAGGTGTCATTCAGAAGAAAAGCGAGGCGGCATGGATTGCAGGTCCCTCCCGCAATCCAATGCCGGTTTTTTTAATAGCGGTACGTGTTGGCTTTGTAAGGGCCAGCCTTGCTCACGCCGATGTAGGCGGCTTGTTCGTCCGTGAGTTCAGACAGCATGGCGCCGACTTTTTTCAGATGCAAACGCGCCACTTTTTCGTCCAGGTGTTTGGGCAACACATAAACCTTGCCGGTCTTGTATTCCTTGGGCTTGGTGAACAGTTCGATCTGGGCGATGGTCTGGTTGGCAAAGCTGGACGACATGACAAAGCTGGGGTGGCCGGTGCCGCAACCCAGGTTCACCAGACGGCCCTTGGCCAGCAGGATGATGCGTTTGGACGGGGTCTTGCCCTTGGCCGGGAAGATGACGTGGTCGACCTGCGGTTTGATCTCTTCCCACTTGCATTTGGACAGCGAAGCGACGTCGATTTCATTGTCAAAGTGGCCGATGTTGCAGACGATGGCCTGGTCCTTCATGGCCGCCATGTGTTTGTAGGTGATGACGTTTTTGTTGCCGGTGCAGGAGACAAAAATATCGCACTTGTCGGCCGCGTATTCCATGGTCACGACCTTGTAGCCTTCCATCGCGGCCTGCAGCGCATTGATCGGGTCGATCTCCGTCACCCAGACCTGCGCGGAGAGTGCGCGCAGCGCTTGGGCCGAGCCCTTGCCGACGTCGCCGTAACCGGCGACGCAAGCCACTTTGCCGGCAATCATCACGTCGGTGGCGCGCTTGATGGCGTCCACTAGGGATTCGCGGCAGCCGTACAGGTTGTCGAACTTGCTTTTGGTCACCGAGTCGTTGACGTTGATGGCGCGCAAGGCCAGTTCGCCACGGGCCGCCATTTCGTTTAAGCGCAGCACGCCGGTGGTGGTTTCTTCGGTCACGCCGATGATGTTTTTCAGGCGACGGCTGTACCAGGTCGGGTCCAGCTTGAGCTTGGCCTTGATGGCGTTGAACAGGCAGATTTCCTCTTCGCTGCCGGGCTTGGCCAGCACCTTGATGTCTTTCTCGGCCTTGGCACCCAGGTGCATCAGCAAAGTGGCGTCGCCGCCATCGTCCAGAATCATGTTCGGGCCTTCAGCCGCAGTGCCTTTTTTGCCACTGAATTCAAAGATGCGGTGGGTGTAATCCCAGTAGTCAACCAGCGTCTCGCCCTTGTAGGCAAACACCGGGGTGCCGGCTTCCACCAAGGCCGCCGCGGCGTGGTCCTGGGTGGAGAAAATATTGCAGGAAGCCCAGCGCACTTCAGCGCCGAGGGCTTGCAGGGTTTCGACCAGCACGCCGGTCTGGATCGTCATGTGCAGCGAGCCGGTGATTCGTGCGCCTTTCAAAGGCTGGGCCTTGGCGAACTCTTCACGAATCGCCATCAGGCCGGGCATTTCGGTCTGGGCAATGTTCAATTCCTTGCGGCCCCAGGCGGCCAGGCTCAGGTCGGCGACAACAAAGTCTTCGACTTTGGCGACGGCCTGGAGGGCGGCCTTCACGGCGGCTTTGGCCGGGGCTTTAACGGAGGCCTTGGCCAGGGTTGTCACTTGGGTTTTGACGGATTTCAATACGGCGCTCATGCTTGACTCCAAAAAATGATTTTGAAAAATCACCGCTCGCGCAGGAGAAGCTTTCGGGAAAGACTCACCTCACAGAGCAGTGGGTGAGCGCGGTTGATGCGGTGAATGGCGGGGCGCCAACTCACGCGGTCCGAGCCTCGTTCACTGGGTGTGAACTGCAACGCTCCTCGGAAGGCTGTGATTCTACCTATTCCGGATTATGTTTTTCATGCAGCGCTGGCGATGACGACGACAGAGCGAATTCGTCGTGAACTATTCCCGCCCCTGCAACTGATCGATCCGTCGCAGTGCTCGTCTCTGGCCTGCCCGCATGTCGGATTTTTTTACATAGTCGATCCACCCACCCAATTCTCCACGCGCAACTCGTTGATTTTCCTCAAAAAACATAAAGCGGCATTATTTTTGCTTTTAACGATTTGTTACATCATTTACTTAACCACAGGAGAATAACGATGAAGATGAAATTGAAATCGTTAGTGAGCGCCGTCGCTTTGGCTCTAGCGGGCACCACGGTGCTGGCTGGCCCGGTGATCATTGACGGCACTGACGCAAACGACCACGGTTTTGCCTCTGGCAGCGCGAACTTCTCTGGTTGGCTGTATATGCAACGCGCTTTGGAGAACTTGGCTGCGACCGTCAATCCCAGCGCCACCAAAGTGGTGGTTGATCTGGGCACAACAGGTAGCCAAGCTGGCGCTGCAATTCTTTCAGCATTCAATCTCTCATCCCTGCCCGGATCGGGCTGGACTCTTTTGAACGTCGACGGGGCAGCGGCCATCTCCGCCCATCTGGCCAGTTTGTCGACCGCCAACACGGGCATTCTTTACCTCCCGACCTTCGGTAATTCCGGCGGAGACCTTACTTCTGCTGAAATGGCAGCGATCAACGCCGGCGCAGCCAGCATCAACACTTTTGTTGGCGGCGCAGGCACCCCGCTAAACGGGGGCGGGCTATTCTCGATGGGAGAGTCCGGAACGGGCGCCTACGGCTGGCTCACGACCTTGATCCCAGGCATCATTGCCACTGATGTAGGCGGCGGCGGAATCGGCACCAACATCACGCTGACGGCGGCGGGCTCAACAGCCTTTGCAGGCGGACTTACAGACTCCGACCTGGCCGGAGCTGACCCGTGGCACGGCCACTTCAGTGGCGACCTGGGTGGCTTGAGCGTCTTGGGAGTCGCCCTTCAAGGCGCAACGTCGCGCAATGTGATCATTGGAGGCGGTGCAGGCACAGTTATTGGCTGCGGGCAACCTGGTCAAGTTGCCTGTCCAAACAGCGTTCCAGAACCTGAAACGCTGCCGCTGGTGGCTATCGCTGGTCTGGCTATGTTGTTCAATGGCTTGCGCAGGCGCCGGACGAAGTAATTCAAGCGAACAACGGTCACGTCAGAGCCCTTCCGTGGAAGGGCTTTTTTTCGTCTGAAGTTCGGCGCTGCGGGTTGCAGCATGGCCGAACGCGAACAGGGTGTGAGCATAAATTCAGCCGCCCTTGCCACCCCGTTAAAATCCAACGCCTGCGCGCGGCGGTTGAGTCGGACCGAGTGGATTGCCCTTCGAAGGGCGACCAACCGATCTTTGACGTTGATTCCGGCGGCATTTTCAGCGTGCCCCAAGCCGCGGACTTCCCCGCTCGCCTCGCATCCTGATATTTTTTGGATTTTTATCTTGTCATTCCTCGCCGAAACCCGCCGTCGCCGCACCTTTGCCATCATCTCCCACCCTGACGCGGGTAAAACCACGTTGACCGAAAAGCTCTTGCTGTTCTCGGGCGCGATCCAGATCGCCGGCAGTGTCAAGGCACGTAAAGCGACCCGCCACGCCACCAGTGACTGGATGGAAATCGAGAAGCAGCGCGGCATTTCGGTCGCATCAAGCGTGATGCAAATGGTGTACCGCGAGCACGTCATCAACCTGCTCGACACCCCCGGTCACAAGGATTTCTCGGAAGACACCTACCGCGTGCTGACCGCCGTGGACTCGGCGCTGATGGTGATTGACGCCGCCAACGGTGTCGAAGCGCAAACCCGCCGCCTGATCGAGGTCTGCCGCCAGCGCGACACGCCCATCATCACCTTCGTCAACAAAATGGACCGCGAAGTGCGCGAGCCACTGGACATTCTGGACGAGATCGAGCGCGAACTCGGCATGCCTTGCGTGCCCATGACCTGGCCGGTCGGCCAGGGCAAGACCTTCGGCGGCATCATCAACCTGCGTACGCGGGCCATGACGGTGTTCGAGCCCGGCAGCGACCGCGGGCCGAAGGACTTCACCACCATCCCCATGAGCGATCAAGCCACCCTGCTGAAACGCTTCGGCCACGAGTTCGAAACCGCCATGGAAAGCATGGAACTGGCCACTGGCGCCTCGCCTGTCTATGACCACGACGCCTTTCTGGCCGGCAAGCAAACCCCGGTGTTTTTTGGCTCGGGCGTCAACAACTTCGGTGTCATGGAAGTGCTGGACGCGCTGGTCGATCTGGCGCCCTCGCCCCAGTCCCGCACCAGTTCCTTCGTGGTCAACAGGCAGCCGGTCATTAAAGAGGTCCAGCCAGAAGACGACTTCTTCTCGGGCGTGGTGTTCAAGGTGCAGGCCAATATGGACGCCAACCACCGCGACCGCATTGCCTTTGTGCGCATGGCCTCGGGCAAATACACGCCGGGCATGAAGCTCAAGGTCATGCGCACCGCCAAGGAGCTGCGCCCGACCAGCGTGGTGACCTTCATGAGCCAGCGCCGCGAGGCCGTGAACGAGGCCTACGCCGGCGACATCGTGGGTTTCACCACCCATGGCGGCGTGCAGCTGGGCGACACCATCACCGACGGGTCCGTGAACCTGCAGTTCACCGGCTTGCCCTTCTTTGCGCCCGAATTGTTCATGACCGTGGTACTGCGCAACCCCTTGCGCACCAAGCAATTGCAGCAAGGCCTGGCGCAGCTGGGGGAAGAAGGCGCGATTCAGGTGTTCCGGCCTGAGGTCGGCGGCAACATGCTGCTCGGTGCCATTGGTCAGCTGCAGTTTGAAGTGGTGCAGCACCGCCTCAAAGGCGAATACGACGCCGACATCCGGCTGGAAAGCAGCCAGTACACCGGCGCGCGCTGGATCACCGCCGACACCCCGGCCGAACTCAAGACCTTTTGCGAGGCCTACCCGATGCGCATGGCGCGCGATGCGGCCAACACGCTGGCTTATCTGTGCACCTCGCCCTATGACGTGCGGCTGGCGCAGGAGCGTTTTCCGAAAATCCACTTCCACCCGCTGCGCGAGCACGCCGGGCTGGCACTGCAAAGCGCTGGTTGAGCAAACCGTCATTTCGGGCTTGACCCGGAATCCGGTCGCACGCCGCTGGACTCCTGCCTTCGCGGGAATGACGGTACAAAACAGTTTTCATCAAACAATTAACAAGCCGTGAAGCCACTCTCACATTGGCCACTCGAAGACCGGCGCCAGCTCCTCGGTGTCTTCACCGACATCGACGACACACTGACGACCGAGGGCGCGATCACGCCCGACGCCTTGCAGGCGCTCGGCGCGCTGAAAGCGGCCGGCCTGCATGTGATTCCCATCACCGGCCGTCCGATTGGCTGGAGCGAGCTGTTTGCGAAGGGTGATCCTGCCCGCGGCCTTTTGCCCTGGCCGGTCGATGCCATCGTGGCCGAAACCGGCGCGGTCGCCTTTGTCGGCCAAAATTTAGATGAAATAGGCATCCAGCCCCCGTCCCCCCTGCGCAGACAGCTATCAAAACTATACCAACAGGATGCCACCACGCGGGCCGCCAATTACCGCCGGATGCAGGACGTGGCACGCCAGGTGCTGCGTGAG
This sequence comes from Rhodoferax ferrireducens, assembly GCF_003347515.1. Lineage (GTDB taxonomy): Bacteria > Pseudomonadota > Gammaproteobacteria > Burkholderiales > Burkholderiaceae_C > Rhodoferax. The sequence continues at coordinate 210,199 of NZ_QEII01000298.1, forward strand.
GTGCCCGGCGCCCAGCTCTCGCAGGACTCGCCCGGCCGCGAAACCGACATCGCCATCGACCACAGCGAGTTCACCCATCTGGGCCCGGACCAGATCGCCCAGGTGGTGCAGATCATCCGAGCCGCCGGCATGACGGCCACCGTCAGCAGCATCCACATCAACGGCTGGTTTGGCGCCCACAACAAACTGGTCGGCGCACGCTGGATCGTGGACAGACTGTTCGGCCGCGACCTGGAGGCCGAGCTGAAGCGCTGGGCTTTTGTCGGCGACTCGACCAACGACCAGGTGATGTTTGAACATTTTTCGCACAGCGTCGGTGTTGCCAATGTGCGGCGTTTTGAGGCCCAGCTGAAGCACTTGCCGCGCTACATCACAGCCAGTGTGCGCGGCGCTGGTTTTGCCGAGGTGGCGGCGGCCATTTTGCAGGCACGACGCCCGTGAACGCGCAGCCGTCGACCGGCATCCCTACCCACCCTGGCGCGCGGCTGGGCTTGCTCAGCATATTTGGCTCCACGTTTTTTGAGCTGATCGGCTACTTCATGCTGCTGCCGCTCTTGCTGCTGCGACTCAAAGGCGCCGAGGTGTCCACCACCGTGGCCGGGCTGTTTGCCGCCACCGGCTGGCTGGGCGTTTTTCTGGTCACCCCGTTTGCCTCGGCGGTGACCCAGCAACTGGGACGCCGGCAAACGCTGTGGCTGGCCGCTGCCCTGCCGGTGATTTCGTCCGTGGGCTTTGCGCTGAGCAACACACTCTGGCTGTGGTTTGTGCTGCAGCTGGTCGCCGGGGTGGCGTCCGGCCTGCGCTGGGTGCTCGCCGAGGCCATCGTCGCCGAGTTTTGTCCGCCGGGCCAGCGTGGCCGCTATGTCGGCATTTTCGAAACCATGGTCGGCGCCACATTTGTCATCGGCCCGGCGACCCTGGTGTGGGTGGGCGCGAACAGCCCGCATGCGCTCTGGGTGGTGATCGCTTTTTTCACCATCGCCTTGGGCTGGAGCGCGCTGATACCGCCACTGCCGCCGGCCGCCGATATACACACCGCCCGGGTCGGCCTGCACGGCGTCTGGCACGCGCTGCGGGCGCACCCCATCATCATGCTGGCGGGTTTTGTGGGTGGTTTTTTCGAAAGCGGCGTGACCTCTATCCTGCCGCTGTACGGCCTGGCACTGGGCCTGAGCGCCGCCACCGCCGCGCTGCTGGTCTCAAGCAGCGGACTCGGCAGCGCCCTGACCATGTTGCCGGCCGGGATGCTGGCCGACCGGTTTACCGACCCCAGCCAGGGGCGGCGCACCCTGATGGTGATGTTTGCCGCCCTCACCCTGGTCGCCACCTGCGTCATCCCCGTTGTCGCGCACATCGCCTGGCTGGCCTGGCCGCTGGTGTTTTTGTGGGGCGGCGCCGGCGGCAGCCTCTACACCCTGGCCATGATCGACATCGGCTCGCGCGAGCAGGGCATCACCCTGGTCAACAGCACGGCGGTGCTGGTGCTGACCTACACCCTGGGTGGCCTGGTGGCGTCCGGGGCGTCAGGGGCACTTATCCAGTGGTCGCCCACGCTGGGCTTTCCGGCGCTGCTGGTCAGCGTGGCCGGTGTGGGTCTGGTGGCGTTGATCCGGACGCGCCGGTCCCGTCACATTTAAGCCGCCCCGGCGCGCGCCCCAACACGACAATGCAAGCTACATCAAGAACACTTTTCACCCGGAGCCTCCATGTTTTTTGCCGTTGATCTCGCCACCGTCACCCATGGCATCCAGCTCGCTGTGGCCCCGGTTTTTTTGCTGACGGCCGTGGCGGCGATGATCGGCACCGTGGCCGGCCGGCTGGCACGCATCATCGACCGCGCGCGCATTCTCGAAGACAGGATTGAAGCCGCGCCGGCCGGCGAGGCCATGACACCGGCCTATGAGGAGCTGGGGAGTTTGCGGGTGCGTGGCAGGTTGGTGAACATCTGCATCGCCCTGCTCACCTTCTGCGCCATCCTGATCGGACTGACCATCGTGGCGCTCTTTCTCGGCGAAACCACGGAGATGCAAATCCTTCGCCTCGCGACGGTCTCGTTTCTGTCGGGCGTGGTCTGTTTCCTGCTGGCGCTGCTGTGCTTTTTGACCGAAACGGTGTTGGCCACGCGGATACTCAAGTTCGCCCAGCCCAAAGCGTCTTAAAACGGCGCGTCCAGGTCGCGGTTCCAGATCGGCTTCAATTTTGCCGCCTGTTCGACCAAGCGCTCAAACGGCAAAGCCTGTTTGACCAGGATCACCGTGCAGGGCGCATCCATGGCCACCTTGATTGGCACGGTGGCGACAAAGCGTTGCGTCATCAGGCCGTGCGTGGCGGCGCCCATGACGATGAGACTGACCTGGTTGCCGGCCGCGTAATTCACCAGCGCCTGCGCCACATCGCCCGACTCCAGCACGTGGTAGGAAGTCTGGTGACCCGGCATGTCCAGCGGCTGTGCCCACTGGCGCAGGCTGGCGAGGTAGCGGCGGTGCACACTGGTCTCGCTGGTCAAGTCGCTGGAGGCGTTGGTCTGGCCGGGTGAGATCACGGTCACGCAGGCCAGGCGGGCGCCGGGACGCGTCCCCAGCGAACGCGCCACGGCCTGGCGCAGCGAGTACAAGGTGGCGTCGCTCACGTCTTTGTGCGGGATCGCCACCATGACGATGGGCACCTCTTCAATTTGCTGTGCCGGCAGCGGGCTGGGCTGGTAGTGCATGCCGGCGGCCTTGAGCCAGCGCTTGAAATGGGTGCCAAAGCCGGTGCCCGTGAGATTGCGGCCGCGCGCGGTCACGGTGATCTGCTCGGGGTTGCGCAAGTCAAACGCCAGATGGGCGGCCGACGGATAGCGCTTGTCCGCCTCGGGCTCCAGGCAACGCAGAATCACTTCCTGCAGCCACTCGGGCAAGTTCGGCTGCAGCTTGCGCGGCGGCGTCGGGTCCATCCACAGGCGCTGGCGCAAGCCGCCCTCGGTCTGCGGCGCGCCAAACGGCAGCTCGCCGGTGGCCAGCTGGTACAGCATGACGCCAATGGCAAAAATATCGCTGCGCGGGTCGCCGCGTACGCCCACCACTTGCTCCGGTGCAATCCAGGCCGGCGAGCCGACCGCCTTGCGCAGCTGTTCGGCCAGCAGATCCGGGTAGAGCGCGTTGCACGACAAGCCAAAATCCAGCAGCACCGCGCTGCCGTCGGGGCGGATCAGCACATTGGCCGGCTTCAAATCGAGGTGCACCGTGTTTTGCTGGTGCAGGCTGTGCACCGCCAGCGCCACGGCCGCGCCCAGGCGGGCCAGCTCGTCAGCCGCCGGGCGCTCGGGCGCCTCCAGCCAGTGCTCCAGGGTTTGGCCGGGTACGTACTCCATGACGAGATAGGGCACGTTTTCCAGGTCGCCCGCGGCCACAAAGCGCGGCACATGCGGGCCCGACAAGGCCTGCATGATCTGGTGCTCGACCTCAAAACTGACGATGGTCTCGGCGCCGTCCCCGGCCGTCATGCGCGGGATCTTCATGGCCAGCGGGAAGCCGGGATCACTCGCGCCGTCGCTTTCGCCCTGCGTGTAATGCACGCGGTAGATGTGGGCCATGCCCCCGGAATGGATGCACTCGTCGATCGTAAAACCGTCCAGCTGCGCGCCGGGCTCCAGCAGCTTCATCGCCCCTGCTCCAGCCGGTCGGCAAAAAACGCCGGCAAACCGGCCCGCCGGATGGCGGCTGCCGCCGCGTGGTGGTCGTACGAAACGCGGTGAAAAGTCAGCTGCAGCTTGTCGGTATCAAACAGGGCGTACATGGCCTGCGGATTGCCATCGCGCGGCTGGCCCGCCGAGCCGATCGTGGCCAGCCAGTGGCGATGGCGCGGCACCGGCACCGCAATGCCAGGCGTCGGCAGGAACTTCATCAACCCAGCCCCCACACCCCGGTAATACAGGGTTTGCTGGTGCACATGGCCGCCAAACACATAGCGCACCTCGGGCCAGGCGGCGGCTGCGTCCAGGCTGGCGGCGGCGGCGCGCTGGTCGTACACATAGCGCCACAAGGCGGGGTCGTCCACGCTGGCGTGCACGAGCAGAACATGGCGTTCCTGAAGGGTCAGGGGCAAGCTGTCGAGAAAATGGCGCTGGTGGTCGTCGAGTTGCGCGTGGGTCCAACGGGCCGAGGTCTCCCCCACGGTCTTGATCTCGGCCGGTGGCGCCACGGCCATCGCGTCGTGATTGCCCTTGATGAGCAGCGCGCCGCCGGCAGCCAATTCCTGTGCCTGTTCGACCACGGCCGCGGGGTCGGCGCCGTAACCCACCAAGTCGCCCAACAGCGCAAACTGTTGCGCTCCCTGTGCACGGGCATGGTCCAGACAGGCATCAAAGGCCTGAATGTTCGCGTGAATATCTGACAGCAAAGCCAGCTTCATGTTGCTCCTTGAGTATTCTTTGCAACATCATGCCCGATCGCGCTGACGGCTAGCTTGTTTGTTGCTCGAATCCTTCGAGCACATTGACGGCATTGACGCCGATCTCCGCCACGGCGTAGCCGCCCTCGAAGACAAACACGGTGGGCAGGCCTGCGGCGGCCAAGTCTTCGCCCACCCGCAGATAGTCTTCGCTGCGTAGCCTGAAGCCCGAAATCGGGTCGCCCTCGAAGGTATCGAGCCCCAGCGACACCACCAGCGCCTGCGCGCCGAAGCGTGCAATGCCTTGCAGGGCGTTCTTCAGTGCTTCACGCCAGGCGGCAAAGTCGCTGCCCCGGGGCAGCGGCAGGTTATGGTTGAAGCCCAGCCCGGCGCCGGCGCCCTGTTCGTCCGCGTAACCCAGGAAAAACGGGTATTCGGTGTGCGGATCGCCATGGATACTGGTAAACAGCACGTCCGAACGCTCATAAAAGATGGCCTGTGTACCGTTGCCGTGGTGGTAGTCGATGTCGAGGATCGCCACGCGTTCCGGCCCGCTGTCGCGCAAGTGTTGCGCCGCCAACGCGGCATTGTTCAGAAAACAATAACCGCCAAAGAAATCAGCCCCGGCATGGTGGCCGGGTGGACGCGACAGGACAAAAGCCGAACGCGCACCCTGCATCAACTGCTCGGCCGCGGCAAAAGCGCAGTCCGCCCCGACACGGGCGGCGTTCCAGGTGCCGGCGGTCAGCGGCGAGCCGGCGTCATAAGAGAACAAGCCCATGCGCGCCGAAAAATTGGCTGGCAACACATCGGTTCTGAAAGTACGGGCCGGCCAGACCGACGGCAGGGCATCACGCGCGGCGTTGGCCGGGTCCAGCGCCACCCACTCCTCCCAGGCGCCCGCCAGGAAGTCAAGATAGCGCGGGGCGTGGATGGTGGTCAATGCCGGCACGTCAAACCGGGACGGCGACCTGATCTCTCCCAGTTGCCGGCGCTGGAGCTCCTGCAACACATAGTCGACACGGGCGGGCACTTCAAAACACGGCACCAGGGCGCCGCGAAACATTTCAAGCTTGCCCTGGTGCAGGGCGTGGTGGGGATTGAGGTAGGCGATCATCTTGCAAGGGGATGGAAAAACACCATCAAAGTATGCCGTTGGCAGGGCGAACCCGCTTTGCTTTTTTGAGGTGTCTGAGCCTATGATTTAAGTAGATCAAACTAATTTAAAGTCGAAAATGAGTTCAAAAAATTCAAAGCAGGACCTGGATCACGTCGACCTGACCATTCTTCGTCTGCTGCAGCAAGATGGCACCCTGTCCAATCCCCAGCTCGCCGAGCAGGTGTCTCTGAGCGTCACGCCGTGCTGGCGCAGGCTCAAGCGCCTGGAACAAGACGGTTTCATCACCGGCTACCAGGCCAACCTCCATCGCCGCAAACTCGGCCTGGACGTCCTGGCTTTTGTCCAATTAAGCTTTCTGGTGGTGACCGACGTGTCGATCCAGCTTTTTGAGGAGGTGATCCGGGGCTGCCCCGAAGTCCTGTCCTGCCACAAAGTCACGGGCCAGGCCGACTACCTGCTCCAGGTCGTGGCGAAAGACCTGGATGCTTATAGCGATTTTGTCGACAACGTGTTGCGCGTCATACCCGGCATCAGCATGATTCACTCCAGCCTGGCCATGCGCGAAATCAAGGCATCCAACCGGTTTCCGGTGCCGGATTAGCGTTTCCAAATTGACATTGAAAGCCAACCAATATCACGCCGCCAGCCCCAAAAACTTCAAGAAGAATCAGCCGCTGGCGCACATCCCGCATGCCTGCATAGCTACTATTTTCATAGCCAAATCAATGGCAAAAACGTGAGTGACAATGCAGCGTCCAGTCCAAGCTTTTTTTCCGGCTCTTCCAGGTTGGTTGCCGATGATCCCGCCACAGCGGGCGCCTGACCGCAAAAGTCTCACTCTTTTAAATGGGGTCCTATGTACTCGCACCATTTCGGCCTGACGCAAGACCCGTTTTCCATCGCACCCGACCCCCGCTTTCTCTTCATGAGCGAGCGCCACCGGGAGGCGCTGGCGCACCTTCTTTACGGCGTGACCGGCCCGCACAAAGCCGCCAGCGGCGGCGGCTTTGTGCTGCTGACGGGCGATATCGGCACCGGAAAAACCACCATCTGCCGCTGCTTTCTGGAGCAGATTCCCGCCGACTGCCATGTCGCCTATATCTTCAACCCCAAGCTCACCGTCACCGAGTTGCTGCAGTCGATCTGCGAGGAGTTTCATGTTGCGGCGGTAGCCGGGGCCTCCCGGCCGCCCACGGCCAAGGACTACATCGACGCGCTCAATGCCTTTTTGCTGCAAAGTCACGCCGCCGGGCAAAGCAGCGTTCTCATCATCGACGAGGCGCAGAACCTTGAAGCCGATGTGCTGGAGCAACTGCGCCTGCTGACCAACCTGGAAACCAACGAGCGCAAGCTGCTGCAAATTGTGCTGATTGGCCAGCCCGAACTGCGCGCCATGCTGGCCCGCCCGGAGCTGGAGCAGCTGGCCCAGCGCGTGATTGCGCGTTTTCACCTGGACGCGCTGACCGAGGCCGAGAGCACGCAGTACATTCAACACCGTCTGGCCGTGGCCAGCCACACCGGCCCGCTGCCGTTTGAGCGCCAGGCGCTGCAGCGCATTCACCGCCTCACGCATGGCGTGCCACGCCGCATCAACCTGCTGTGCGGACGCGCGCTGCTGGGCGCGTGGGCGAATGGGTTGCACCGGGTGGACCGGACGGTGGTGAACAAGGCGGCGGCCGAAGTGTTCGGGCCGGACCTCCCGCACCTACCCAGCGCCAGCCCAAGGCCGGTCGCCTACGCGCTGGGCGGCCTCGCCTTGCTGGCCGCAGCCGCGCTGACCGGTTTTCTGGTGTGGCCCGGCCCGCCCGCAGCCCGTCAGACGGGCGCCTCGCCGCCGATCCGGGGGGCGCCGATGGCCCAAAACCCGGTCGAAGAGATCGACGCCCTGCTGCCGCAACTGCCGCCTGACATCAACCTGGCCTGGCGCGCGCTGGCCCCGGTCTGGAAACTGCCGGCCAGCGACGGCGACCCCTGCCAGGTCGCTGGCGTGCAGCAGCTTCAGTGCTACCGCGCCGACAAACTCACCGTGCCGCTGCTGCGCCAGCTTGATCGCCCCGGCATCCTGACCTTACAGGCGGACAACGCCCCCCCGCTGTACGCCGTGCTGGTGGGACTGACCGAGCAGACCGCCACGTTGCGGGTGGGTGCCAGCCTGCATACCGTCCGGCTGATCGCGCTGGGCCGGCTGTGGCACGGCGACTTCGCCACCTACTGGCGCCGCCCGCCCGGTTACAGCGCCAAACTGCGCGATGGCAGCAGCGGCCCGGCGATCGAGTGGCTCGCCAGCCAGCTGAGCCGGCTCGACGGCGTGCCAGCACCGACAGCGGGCGCCTCTGCGGCCCCGCCCGTGCTGGACGCGGCGCTGAGGAAGCGCGTGCAGGCTTTTCAGCACGCACAAGGCCTCATCGCCGACGGGCAACCCGGCCCCATGACCTTCATGCAGATCGACAGCGCCACGGATGTGAATGAGCCGCGCCTGCAAACCAACCCGCGATAAGCCCATGTCCTACATCCTCGATGCCCTCAAACGGGCCGACGCCGAACGCGGGCGCGGCGCCGTGCCCGGCTTGCACGCACGCCAACTGACGACCCCCGCCGCCCGGGACACCGACAACACGCGACAGCGTCTCTGGCTGGCGGCCGCTGCCGCGACCCTGATGCTGGGCGGCATTGCCGCAGGCCTGTGGTTCTGGCCAACGCCTGACGGCCATGCGCGCCCGGCGGCCGTGGAAGCGGCGATGACCAGGCTCCCCGAGCCTGCGCCCGTGGCGCAGAGCGCAGCGATACCAAGACCCCAATCGGCGCCGGTTCCTCTGCCTATTCCGGCACATGTGCCTGCGCCGGTCCCGGCACCAATACCAACGCCCGTACCCGCGCCGGTTCCTGCATGGCAAGCGACGGTTCCCGCACGACCTGCAGCGGCCTCGTCACGGCCCGTCGTCACCGCCGCCGCCCCGGCAACGCCGAAGGCGACGCCCTTGCCCTTGCCGCTCGAAAAAGCCTCTGCTCCCCAAGCGGCGTTGGCCGCCATCCCGATGCTCAGCGAATTGTCCGAAGACCTCCGTCGCGACATCCCGAAGCTGATCATCACCGGCACCGTTTATTCGGAAAACCCGAAGCAGCGGCTGCTGCTGGTCAACGGCCAGGTGCTCTCAGAGGGCAGTCTGGCCGCGCCCGACGTGAACGTGGAGGAAATCGGGACCAAGAGTGCCGTGTTCAGCTTTCGGGGAACGCGATTCCGGGTGGCGCAGCAATAGCCGCAATAGCCAACCGGTGGTTTGGCTGATGAGCAGATCAGGCCCGTTCGCGCCGTGCGCTTTCACGCACTGGACGCAGCTCTAACTTCAAGCCAAATCAGCCTCTAGCCACCGTCCTACCTGCGCAAGTAGCTACTATTTATATAGCAAAATAGAAAACCAAAAACCAGCACCCAAGGGCTAGCGCGCCAGCACCGCCGCCAGCGCCACACCGGTGTGCGTGCCCAGCGCCACCACCCCTTCGGGCGTGCTCGCCGCCACCACGCGGCCGCCGGCCTTGCCGCCGTCGGGCCCGAGGTCCAGCACCCAATCGGCCTCGGCAATCACATCCAGGTCGTGCTCGATCACCACCACGCTGTGGCCGCCGTCGACCAGACGGTGCAGCACCTTGATCAGCTTTTCCACATCGGCCATATGCAGGCCGACCGTGGGTTCGTCCAGCACGTACAGGGTGTGCGGCGCCTTCTGGCCGCGCCGGGTGATGTCGTCGCGCACCTTGCTCAATTCAGTCACCAGCTTGAGTCGCTGCGCCTCGCCGCCGCTGAGCGTGGGCGAGGGCTGGCCGAGCGTCAGATAGCCGAGCCCGACATCTTTCATCAGTTGCAAGGGGTGGCTGATGTTGGGCATGGCGGCGAAAAACTCCACCGCTTCATCCACCTCCATCTGCAGCACGTCACCAATGTTCTTGCCGCGCCAGGTGACCGCCAAAGTCTCGGGATTGAAGCGCGCGCCCTTGCAGGTTTCGCACAGCACTTTCACGTCCGGTAGAAAGCTCATCGCGACAGTGCGGATGCCCTGCCCTTCGCAACCGGCGCAGCGGCCCTCGCCGGTGTTGAAGCTGAAACGGTTGGCGGCATAGCCGCGCGCCTTGGCCTCCAAGGTGTCTGCAAAGAGCTTGCGGATGATGTCCCAGAAACCGATGTAAGTGGCCGGGCAACTGCGCGGGGTTTTGCCGATGGGGGTTTGATCGACTTCCAGCACGCGGTCCACGGTCTCGTAACCGGTGACGGACTCGCAGCCGGTCCAGGCGATTTGTTCGCCGGCGGCCAAGGCATCGCGGCCGGCTTTGGTGCTGCGCTTTTGCACGGCGCTGTGCACATTGCTCAGAAGCACGTCGCGCGCCAAAGTCGATTTGCCGGAACCGCTGACGCCGGTGACGGCGACGAGACGGCTCAAAGGCACTTGGGCGGTGACGGTTTGCAGGTTGTGCAGGGAGGCGCCGTGGACGGTGAGCCAGCGCTGCACATCGGGGTCGGCGACATTGGGATCAGATGCCAAGGTCGAAGCCACTTTTTTCTTTTTCCGCGGCGCAGGAACGAAAACAAATTCCGATCCCGCGTTCACTGCGTGCTCACCCACGTTCACGGCAACAGTGCTTGAACTTTTCGCCCCCGTCGCGACCAGGTTCGCGCTGGCACGCAAGGGCATCGCGGTCGGAGCCGGTTCGCCGGGCAACGATTTGGCGCTTGCGTATGAGGCGCCCGGCGAACCGGCTCCGGCCGCAGCGGGCACCGCGCCAACGCCAGCCGCAGCGAGAGGCACAAGAACAGAACGCCGCACCTTCAAAGGATGCTTCATCGCATGCAGCAGATAACGCCCGGTCTGCGAGTCGCCAACCTTGACGATATCGGAGACCGACCCTTCAGCCACCAACCGCCCGCCGCGTTTACCGGCACTCGGCCCAATATCGATGATGTGATCCGCATGACGAATGGTGTCTTCGTCGTGCTCCACCACCACCAGCGTATTGCCCTTGTCGCTTAAAGATTGCAGCGCACCCAGCAGGATCTGGTTGTCCCGCGCATGCAGGCCGATGGTCGGCTCATCGAGCACATAGCACACGCCCTGCAGATTGCTGCCCAGCTGGGCAGCAAGCCGGATGCGCTGCGCCTCGCCACCGCTCAGTGTCGGCGCGCCCCGGTCCAGCGTCAGATAACCCAGGCCCACCTGCTCCAGAAACTCCAGCCGGCTTTTGATCTCCGGCACCAGATCGCGCGCAATATCGGTTTCGCGCCGGCTCATGCGACCCAGGCGCTGCAGCGTCTCCACCCACTGGCGCAAGTCAGTCACACTCAGGCGCGCCAGTTCGGTGATGGCCACCGCGTCGATCGCCAGTTTGGCGTCCCGGCCCTGACTGGCACCGCTCGCCAGCTGCAGCCCGAACTTGACCGCGCGGGCCGTCGCATTCAGACGCGTGCCCTGGCAGGCGGGACAAGCCGCATCGACCAGGTCCTCCACATCGGCCTCGGCAAAGGTCTGCTCGCGCCCCTTGTTGTCATCGTCTTTCACCGAATCATCAAACACCTTGCGCTGCTCTTTGGTCAATCTGACCCCGGTGCCGACGCAATCCGGGCACCAGCCGTGCTTGCTGTTGTAGGAGAACAAACGCGGGTCCAGCTCGGCATAACTGGTGCTGCACACAGGACAGGCGCGCTTGGTCGAAAAAACGCTCAACCTGCCCAAGCCCGCCGTCGAAGTGCCGGCCTGCATGAGCGCCTGCAAACCGCCCAAATCGCTCAGCACATGGACGACACCCTTGCCATGCACTAGCGCCTGCGCCAGCGCGGCGCGCAGCTGCGCTTCGTTTTCCGGCTTCACATCCAGGCTGAGCACCGGCAGCTCGATCGTGTGCTCCTTGAAGCGGTCAATGCGCGGAAAACCGGTGGTTGGCAAAAAGTTGCCGTCCACCCGCAAATGCGTGAACCCTCGCGGTCGAGCCCAGTCGGCCAACTCGGTGTACACGCCCTTGCGGTTCATCACCAAAGGCGCCAGCAGCCCGATGTGCTGACCACGGAAGTTCTTCAGCAGCTGCGCCGCAATGCTGTCCGGCGTTTGTGGCGCCACCGGCGTGCCGTCGTGGATGCAATGCTGCGTGCCCAGCTTGACGAACAGCAGGCGCAAAAAGTGCCAGACCTCGGTGGTGGTCCCGACCGTCGATTTGCGCCCACCCCGGCTCAGCCGCTGCTCGATCGCCACCGTCGGCGGAATGCCATACACCGCATCCACCTCCGGCCGCCCCGCCGGCTGCACGATGGAACGGGCATAGGCGTTGAGCGACTCCAGATAGCGCCGCTGCCCCTCGTTGAACAAAATGTCAAACGCCAGCGTAGATTTGCCCGAGCCAGAAACACCAGTCACAACAGTGAACTTGCCCCGTGGAATATCAACACTCAGCGACTTCAGGTTGTGCTCCCGCGCATTGACGATGCGAATCGAATTCTCAGCCGCGTGCAAACCACGATCCGCGGCGGAAGGGGTTGCGCCGGGCAACGATTTGGCGCTTGCGTATGAGGCGCCCGGCGCAACCCCTTCCGCCGCAGCGAACGCCAAATAAGCACCTCGAGATTCATTCACCACATGCACCCCGCCCATCGCCGTCGCATACTCCCGCAAGGCTTTGCCCGTGTGCGACGAAGGATGCTGACGCACGTCGTCAGGGCTGCCATACGCCACGACTTCCCCCCCCGCCTCACCCCCTTCAGGACCCAAATCAATCAACCAGTCACTGGCCCGAATCACATCCAGGTTGTGCTCGATCACGATCAGCGAATGACCGGCATCCAGCAGCTTGCGCATGGCGCGCATCAGCTTTGCGATATCGTCGAAATGCAGGCCCGTGGTCGGCTCGTCAAACATGAACAGCGCCCCGCGCTTGGCCGTCGCCTGGCGGCTGGCCGTGGCACTCTTGGCCGCGTCGGCCAGAAAGCCAGCCAGCTTCAGGCGCTGCGCCTCGCCGCCCGACAGCGTCGGCACCGGCTGACCCAGCTTCACGTACTCCAGACCTACATCCATAATCGGCTGCAGCGCACGCAGGACATCGCGATCGGCTGCAAAAAGAATAGCAGCCTCGCTGACCGTCAAGTTCAATACATCGGCGATATTGAGGACGCGTGGAACCGAAGGGGGCATGGATTGCCGCGCTTCGCTCGCAATGACGTCACCCAAATCTACCGAAGGATGTCCGTCATTGCGAGCAGCGCGTGGCAATCCATTGACTCCAAGCCCACGGTGGGCCGGCCTTTCAATGGTGATTTCAAGAATCTCCGGGCGAAAGCGCTTGCCGTCGCAGTCCGGGCAGCGCAGGTACACGTCACTCAAGAACTGCATTTCCACATGCTCGAAACCTGAGCCGCCGCAGGTAGCGCAACGGCCGTCACCGTTGTTGAAGCTGAACTTGGACGCGGTATAGCCACGCTGGCGCGACAGCGGCGCATTGGCAAAAATCTCGCGAATGGCATCCCACGCGCCAACATAACTGGCCGGATTCGAGCGCGCTGTTTTGCCAATCGGCGACTGGTCCACAAACACCACATCGCTGAGCTGCTCGGCGCCCAGCAGGCGCTCATGAACACCGGCCGCCTCCGTGGCTTTGCCAAAGTGGCGCATCAACGCCGGAGCCAAAATATCCTGAATCAAAGTCGATTTGCCCGAGCCGCTGACACCCGTCACGCACACCAGACGCTGCAAGGGAAACTCGACCGTGACATTCTTCAGGTTGTGGTCCCGCGCCCCCTCCAGAATCAGGCGCGGCGTGCTCGCCTCCACCAGCCGCTTGAAGCCCATGCCCACCTGCTTGCGCCCGCCCAGGTAGGCGCCGGTCAGGGTGTCGGCACTGCGCAAATCGGCCGTCGAGCCGTCAAACACAATTTGCCCGCCGCGCTCGCCCGGGCCGGGGCCCATGTCGATCATGCGGTCAGCCGCCAGCATCACGGCCGGGTCGTGCTCCACCACCACCAGCGTGTTGCCCGCGTCGCGCAAGCGCTGCATGGCCAGAATGATGCGGTGCATGTCACGCGGATGCAGCCCAATGCTGGGCTCGTCCAGCACAAACAAGGTGTTGACCAGCGAAGTCCCCAAGGCGGTGGTGAGGTTGATGCGCTGCACCTCGCCCCCGGACAAAGTGCGGCTTTGCCGATCCAGCGTCAGATACCCAATCCCCACATCGCACAAATACTTAAGCCGTGTGGAAATCTCCTCAAAAAGGAGTTTCAAAGTCTTGAAATCAGCCGCAGACCGGGCGGGATTGGGGGATGCGGGGGGTGACGATTTGGCGCTTGCGTATGAGGAGCCTCCCGCATCCCCCAATTCCGCCTGCAGCAAATCGAAAAAGCGCCGCAACCGATCCAGCGGCAGCAACATCAAATCGTGCAAACACAGCCCTGGCAAAGCTTCAAGTTGCGGACGGGTCCACTTCACCCCCACCGGCATAAACCGTTTACGAGGATCAAGCACCAAATCGGCCTCCGCCTTGCCACCCATACGCCACAACAAGCTCTCTGTCTTCAGCCGCGCACCGCCGCACACCCCACAAGGCGTGTAACTGCGGTACTTGGACAGCAGCACCCGGATGTGCATCTTGTACGACTTGGTCTCCAGATACTCAAAGAAGCGCTTGATACCGAACCAGTGCTGGTTCCACTTGCCGTTCCAGTTGGGCGAGCCATGAATCACCCAGTACTGCTGCTCGGGGGTCAGCTTGTACCAGGGCGTGTCGCGCGGAATACCGGCCGCCTCGGCATGGCGCATCAAATCGTCCTGGGCTTCTTTCCAGGCTGGTGTTTGCATAGGCTTGACGGCGCCGGCGCGCAAGGTCAGTTTCTCGTTGGGAATCACCAGCCCGTAATCCACCCCGATCACCCGGCCGAAGCCGCGACAGGTTTCACAGGCACCGACGGCCGAATTGAACGAAAAAGCCGACGCAATCGGGTCGGCATAACGCACATCGCTTTCCGGACAATGCAGGCCGGTGGAGAACTTCCAGATGATCGGCTCCGCAAAAGCTACTGAATTAATAGCATCTTGCGCTTTATCCACGGGGGCTTGAGCCTCATTTAGCACATAAACCGCCAGACGTCCGCTGCCATGCTTGAGTGCGACTTCAATCGCCTCCACCACGCGCGCACGCTCGGCGCTACCGAGTCGAAAACGGTCGGCCACCACATCCAGTACGAGACGAGCCCCCACGCTTGCCACTTCGTGTGCTGCGCTGCCCCCCGAGGGGGCCGTGCCTTGCTTGGGGCGGCCCAGCGCGGCGGCAGCCCCCAAGCTCGCCACTTCGCGCCGCGCCTGCACCTTGGTAAAGCCACTAACCGAGAGCCACTGCTCGATTTCTTCCGGCGAGGTGTTGGCGGGCAACTCCACCGGAAAAGTGATGGCCAGACGCGGATCAGCCGGCCCCGCCCGCTCGACCAGTTGGGCATAAATACTCTCCGCCGAGTCGTGCCGCACCGGCGCAGCGGTCTCGCGGTCAAACAATTGCCCAGCCCGCGCAAACAAGAGCTTCAAATGGTCGTTGAGTTCGGTCATCGTGCCCACCGTTGAGCGCGAGGAACGCACGGGGTTGGTCTGGTCAATGGCAATCGCCGGCGGCACGCCTTCCACCTTGTCGACCGCGGGCTTGTCCATGCGGTCCAGGAACTGGCGGGCATAGGCGGAAAAGGTTTCCACATAGCGCCGCTGTCCTTCCGCATACAGCGTATCGAACACCAGGCTCGACTTGCCCGAGCCACTGGGGCCGGTGACCACCGTCAGCTCGCCGGTGCGAATGTCCAAGTCAAGATTTTTGAGGTTGTGCTGGCGCGCGCCGCGAATGCGGATGAGACCGTGTGGCATGTCTTGATGTCTTTCCTGTGGGAGCCAGACATTCTAGGCAGTTCATCTCGCAGGGCCGCGCCACGGGGTCATCCTGAAGCGGGCCCGATCACAGATCGACCGGATACGGGTAGTTTCCACAATGATAAATATCAAAGAATCAGGATACAGTGACCCCGACTTACAAGGATTTCAACATGAGACTTGGACATTCCGTGCTGGGGGCATTGCTGCTGGCGACCATGGGCGTGGCCGCCCAGGCGCAAATTTTGATCGGCCAGACGGCGGGTTTCACGGGCTCGGTCGCGGCGGGTGTGAAAGAAACCACGGACGGCGCCAAGCTCTATCTGGATGCGGTCAACGCCAGAGGGGGTGTCAACGGCCAACGGATTGAACTGATTTCGCTGGATGACAAATTCGACCCCAAGCTGGCCAGCGAAAACGCCCGCAAACTGATTGAGGAGCAGAACGTCCTGGCCATGTTTCTCACGCGGGGTACACCCCACACCGAAGCCATTTTGCCGTTTCTGGACAAGCATGGCGTGCCCCTGATCGGGCCGTCTACGGGTGCCATGGTGTTGCATGCACCAGTCAAGAAACATGTTTTCAACGTTCGGGCGACTTATCAGCGTGAAGCTGAAAAGGCCATCGCCCACCTCGCCACCATTGGCATCACCCGGATTGCCGTGATCCACGCCGATGACAGCTTCGGGGCGGATGGCCTGACCGGTGCGCAAAAAGGCCTGGCGGGCGCCAAGCTGACGCCCGCCGCCGTGGAGAAATTTAACCGCTCCAAACCCGACTTCTCCCAACTCGCCCCCAAGATCGCCAAGACCGATGCGCAGGCGGTCATGATGATCGCTTCCGGCGCCGCCGTGGTGGACTGCATCAAGGCCTTGAAAGCCGCTGGCAGCAATGCCCAGTTTGTCACGCTGTCCAACAATGCATCGGGCGGATTCATCAAAAGCCTGGGCGACAATGCCCGCGGCGTCATCGTGACGCAAGTGCTTCCTCAGTCGGTCGGTTACATGCTTGTCAAGGAAGCCAGCGATCTGGCGCGAGCCAAAAACGTCAACGACGTCAGCCCCGCCATGCTGGAAGGGTTTTCCGCCGCCAAAGTGCTGGTCGAGGCGCTACGGCGGGCCGGCCCCAAACCCAGCCGCGAGCGCATTCAGTCTGCGCTGGAAGGGATCAAGAAGTTCGATATTGGCGGGCTGGAGGTGAGCTTCAGCACGGAAGATCACACAGGCCTGGACTTTGCCGACCTGTCCATCATCAGCAACGACGGCAAATTCAGGCGTTGAACCTGAGGAGTAAGCCAACTCACGGCTAACCCTTGAGTGCCTGCTCCAGAGCAACGCAGGACTTGGTGCCAACGGCGTCCTGGATTTTGGGCAGCAGTGCGAGTAAGTCGTCAAAGCCACTGGCCGCTTCCACCGCCAGATTCAGTCTGAAGCCACGCAAACCAAGACTGGCTGTGAGCTGGGTTGCAATCGGCATGGCGGCGCTGTAGCGCTCTTGGGACGAACGCGAACTGACGGGCAAGGCCGGCGGCGGCTCATCGGCACTGCTACGGAAGACGCCGGGGCTTAAAACCGGTGCAGCATCACGCGCGGCGACCAGAAAACCCTGTTCGACGAGATGATCAATGTCTTCCTGGCTGATACCGAGACCGCTGGTGGAGGCCAGCACCTGCCCTATGGACTTGACACCATCAAACAGAATAAAGGCCGAGCGCTGGCGGGCCGACAACAGGACAGACCGGGCTTTGAACGCGTGTTGACCCGCTTCCGTTTTTGAAAATTTCATTGCCGCATTTTAGGGTTTGGACGCGACCAAGTCAGCGCGGATTTACCCTTGCCTGCAAGCCTGCAGCAGACGATTCGACGACGACTATTTGCTGGCAGGGGCCGAGGCTGGCCCGACGGCAGCTGGCTCATGCATGGCTTCCGTGCCATGTTTCTCACCGCTTAAATCAATATTGCCACCCTTGCTCAAAATGAACAGGGCCAGGCCCGCAAAAATGGCGAAAGCCACTGCAATTTTCCACATATCAATCTCCCTGAAACAGGCCCCCGCAAATGAGGGGCAAAAAATGGCCCTCGCGTGGAGGGCCATTCAGCTAGGAACCGCGCCAAATCAGCACGGTCAAATCATCAGCAAACTTTAGTCGTTGGCGTAAATGTCAACGTCCTTGGTTTCCTTGACAAACAGCATACCGATAACAAAAGTCATACCGGCCACGATGATGGGGTACCACAAGCCGTTATACATATTGCCGGTCTGCGCCACGATGGCGAAAGCGGTGGTCGGCAGCAGGCCGCCAAACCAGCCATTGCCAATGTGATAGGGCAAGCTCATCGAGGTGTAGCGAATGCGGGTGGGGAACATCTCCACCAGCATGGCGGCGATTGGGCCGTACACCATGGTCACCAGGATCACCAGGTAGGTGAGGATGGCGACCACCTTGAAGGAGTCGACCTTGGCCATATCGGCTTTGGCGGGATACCCGGCGGCTTTCAGAGCGTCAGCCACAGCTTTCTTGAACTCGGCATCTTTCGCCTTGGCCTCGGCCGCAGGCAGACCCTTGGACGTGTAGCTCGGGATCACGGTTGTGCCAATGGTGATGGTCGCCGGTGCACCGGCCGCGCCGACCACATTGTCATAACTCACTGAAGCGCCGGCCAGCACCTGCTTGGCGATATCGCACGAACTGGTGAACTTGACCGTACCGGTCGGGTTGAACTGGAAGGAGCACTCTTTGTCGTCCGAGGTCACCACCACTTTGTTCGCGGCCTGAGCGGCAGCCAGCGCCGGATTGGCGGCCTTGGTCAGTGCCGTGAACACGGGGAAGTAAGTCAACACAGCCAACAGGCAACCCGCCATGATGATGGGCTTGCGACCGATCTTGTCTGACCAGGCACCAAACACGATGAAGAACGGTGTGCCGATGAGCAGGGAAATAGCCACATAGATGTTGGCGGTCGCACCGTCCACCTTGAGCGCTTGCGTCAGGAAGAACAAGGCGTAAAACTGGCCCGAATACCACACGACGGCTTGACCGGCAGTCAGTCCGATCAGGGCCAAGATCACGATTTTCAGATTTTTCCACTGACCGAATGACTCGCTCAACGGTGCTTTGGAGGTCTTGCCTTCCGCCTTCATTTTGGCGAAAGCGGGCGACTCGTTCATGCTCAAACGAATCCACACCGACACGGCCAGCAAAGCAATCGAGACGATGAACGGAACACGCCAACCCCAATCGGCAAATGCAGCCTCGCCAATCAGGGTACGCGTGCCCAGAATCACCATCAGACTCAGGAACAGGCCCAAAGTGGCCGTGGTCTGAATCCATGAGGTGTAGGCGCCACGCTTGCCTTGTGGCGAGTGTTCTGCGACATAGGTCGCTGCACCACCGTATTCACCACCCAGCGCCAGGCCTTGCAGCATGCGCAGGGCAATCAGGATCACGGGCGCGGCCACGCCGATGGTGGCGTAGTTCGGCAGGATACCCACGATGAACGTGGACAGGCCCATGATCAGGATGGTCACCAGAAAGGTGTACTTACGGCCAATCATGTCACCCAGGCGACCAAACACCAGCGCGCCAAAGGGCCGCACGATGAAGCCGGCAGCAAAGGCGAGCAGCGCAAAAATGAAGGCCGAACCCTCATCGAGACCGCTAAAGAACTGCTTGGCAATAATGGCGGCAAGTGAGCCGTAGAGGTAGAAGTCGTACCACTCAAAAACGGTACCCAACGAAGAAGCGAAGATCACCTTCTTTTCTTCGGCGGTCATTGGCCGTGCGGCCGCTGTGGTTGCCATATTTTTGTCTCCTGTATATTTAGTTTGAGTCCACCGAATGGAGGCTCGACAGAATTATCAGAGCGGGTTCTGACCCCGCTCTGACGCGAAACCAACACAGGCTTGCGGCAAACTGAATACCCGCTGACAAACTAGGGTGAAACCCTTTGATCAGCTTTCGCCATGTGAGAATCAGGCGCATCCATTCGGGTAAACCCCAACCAGTTTCAGATTGAGTTTTCAGCATGATTCCATAATGCAGAGAGCCCACAACGGTGAGCCGCAAGGGCGCCCTTGGTCGACGACAACCCGCCTGACAAGAGCCCGCTGAAAAGAGACAGGAGAATCGACATGACTGATCTGGATGTGACTGCGGTTCTACGCAAGACCGAGGCTGGGGTGAATGCCATCAAGCTTAGAGACCGGGCCTTGACGCCCCAACTACGCATGCTGTTGATCACGGTGAATGGGGTCAAGACGGTCGCCGAGTTGTCAGCGTCGATGCCCACCCCGGACGAAGCCCTGCAACTCCTGGGTGAGCTGTTGAGCGCCGGATTCGTACACGAACTGGCTCAGACCCAGCCGGCTTCAAGGACGGCACCCGTAGATGCAAAGACCAGCAGCGTGGCGTCCAATGAAGTGCTGAAAACCGCGATTCGACGCGCCACCCGCCTGCTCGTAGACACACTGGGACCCGACGCCGAAAGCCTTTGCCTGCAGATTGAGCGTTGCACCAGCGCGACCCAGTTCAATACCAAGATCAGCGAAATCGCCCGCATCGTCGGCGCTATACGATCCGAGAAAAAAGCCGCCGAGTTCTTGCTGGTCACGATTCCGTAGGCGACACCGTCCTGGCGGGAACGACCCCCTAGGCCGGGCGCAAAAAAACCCCGCCGCGGCGGGGTTTCTGTTTGCATGCAAGCAAGCGATGTTCAGTGGGCGGCACTGCCCGCACTGACCTTGCCATCCAGGCTGGGGTAGCGCACATGCTCCACCAGCTCCTGAATATCCCGGCCCGGCGCCTTGGTCAGCAGCGACACAATAATGATCACGACAAAGCCCAGTGGCACACCAAACAGGCCCGCCGAAATGGGCGCGATGTCCCACCAGGTATTGGCCTTGATGATCTCAGGCGTGATGGCTGCACCGCTGTGCGTCAGCTTGTAGAGCCAGGGCTGCGTGGTCACCATGTAGTAGAACGTGATGCCCAGTCCGGCCAGCATGCCGAGCGAGGCACCCCATTTGTTGGCCCGCTTCCAGAAGATGCCCAGGGTCAGGGCCGGGAAGAAGGTCGCCGCCGCGAACGAGAACGCCGCCGACACCAGGAACAGAATGTCGGCCGGCTTCTGCGCCGCCACGTAGGCCGCGCACAGGGCCACCACCAGCAACAGCATCTTGGACACCATCACGCGGCGCGCGGTGGAGGCGTTCGGGTCCAGCACCTTGTAGTACAAGTCGTGCGACAAGGCGTTGGCGATCGTCAGCAACAAACCGTCCGCGGTGGACAGGGCCGCAGCCAGCCCCCCGGCGGCCACCATGCCCGATACGACGTAGGGCAAGCCACCAATTTCAGGCGTGGCCAGCACAATGATGTCGCCACCAATGGAGATTTCCGCCAGTTGCAGGATGCCATCCTTGTTGACGTCCACCACCGACAGCAAACTCGCATCGACCGTGCTCCAGCGCGCGATCCACTCGGGCAAGCTGGCAAAAGGCGTATTCACCAGCACGGTGTACACCTCAAACTTGGCCAACACGGCCAACGCCGGTGCGGTGAAGTAAAGCAGGAAGATGAAGAACAGCGACCAGCTCACCGACTCGCGCGCTTCCTTCACCGACGGCGTGGTGTAGTAGCGCATCAGGATGTGCGGCAGGGCCGCCGTACCAATCATCAGGCAGAACACCAGCGCCATGAAGTTCTTGCGTGAAACATCCTGCGCAGCCTCATCTTTGCCCGGGAACGGTTGGGCATGGCGAATCGGCGGCGCAGACCGTGCCGCGCTCCCGACACGCGCAGCGGTGTAGGCCGCTTTGGCCGCGGTCTCGTCCTTGGGCAGCGCGGCCAGGGCCGCAGCGGCGGCATTGATGTCGGCCACCGGGCCGTTCGCCGCTTTCAGGTCGTCAAGCTTCTTCTGGGCGGCGGCCTTGTCGGCGGCCATGGAAGCGGGAACATCCTTCAGCTTCTCGACCGCGGCGTCCGAGCGCGCCTTGAAGATGCCACGCACTTCCAGCTCTTTCGGGTCTTTCAGCAGCTGCTCTTCCTTGGCGGTGATTTTTTCCAGGGTGTAGCCATAAACCGCTTGCGGAATCGGCACTCCGGTGTGCTTGACCGACAGCCAGACCACCGGCAGCAGGTAGGCAATGATCAAAATCACATACTGCGCCACCTGGGTCCAGGTCACGGCACGCATGCCGCCGAGGAACGAACAGACCAGAATGCCGCCCAGACCGGCAAAAATGCCGACCTCGAAAGCCAGTCCGGTCAAACGCGTGGTGATCAAGCCGACGCCATAGACCTGTGCCACCACGTAGGTGAACGAGCACAAAATGGCGCCACAGACCCCAATGATGCGTGGCATGTGGCCCTCGAAGCGAGCCCCCAGAAAGTCGGGGATGGTGAACTGGCCAAACTTGCGCAGGTAGGGCGCCAGAAACAGCGCCACCAGGCAGTAACCACCGGTCCAGCCCAGAATGAAGGCCAGGCCGCCATAACCGGTAAGGTACAGCGTACCGGCCATGCCGATGAAGGAGGCGGCCGACATCCAGTCGGCCCCGGTGGCCATGCCGTTGTACATGGCAGGCACGCGACGCCCGGCCACGTAGTATTCCGCCGCATCACTGGTTCGGCTCATGACCCCGATGCCGGCATACAGCAGCACCGTGGCCGCCAGGAACAGGTAGCCAATCCAGTTCCGGGGCAGCCCCATTTGCTCCAGGAGGGCGACGACGATCACGAAGAGAATGAAGCCGCCGGTGTACCAGGTGTAGACCTTGTTCAGGCCCTTCTTGAAGTCGCTTTGCGATTGATTGGTGGATCCGAACATGCCCATCATGCTTCTCCTTCGGCGACGCCGTATTCGTTGTCGAGCTTGTTCATGTAGTGGGCGTAATACCAGATGATCAGGCAATACACCACCAGCGCCCCTTGCGCCGCCACCCAGAACGAGAACGGCCAGCCGAAAAAGATGAACGTCATCTCACGGGCAAAAAATACCAGAATGAATGTGACAAAGAACCAGATGCCCAGTAGAAGGGCCGTGATTTGAAGATTTTTGCGCCAGTACTCCTGGTGCCTAGCCGAAAGTTGCATAGCTTGCTCCTCTTATCGTTAATTAAAAAACCACCCGACAAAACTCAAATCAAGCTTCCGGCCGCCAACCCGGTCTCGCGCTCCAGCTGGGCCGCCACCTTGGGTTCGAACCCTTTCAGGTGGCGAATCACCGCGCGCGCTTCCTCAGGCTGCTTCAAATCCACATGCACCCGCGCCAGCTGATACCAGCCAAACGGGCTCATGGGCTGCAATTTGGTGTTGTGCTTGAGCGCCTGCACAGCCTCATCCAGCCGCCCCTGGCGCACCAGCACCAGCCCCAGGCCGTACCAGGCCCGGTCCATCTTGTCCTCGATGCGAATGGCCGCGCTAAACTCGCGCTCCGCCTCTTCGAGCCGCCCCAGCTCTTCACACACGAAGGCCACGTTGAAGTGGGCATTCGAGGTGTCAGGCACCAGCGCCAGCACCCTTTCGAAATAGGTCAAGGCCAGCACATGTCGGCCACCTTGCATGGCCTCATAGCCCAGGCTGTTCAGGGCCAGCAAATCGTCAGGCGAGCGCGCCAGGACCGCATGGAAAACCTCGGTGGCATGGCCGCGCAGCCCCAGGAACAGCCAGACCTTGGCCTTCCAGTGCAAGGCAAAACGATCAAGACGGCTCAGGCCGGGCGCGCTGGCACGGCTGGTGCGAGGAATATTCACTGGCATGCTGCCGCTCCCAATTGAAGACACAAATCAATCTTTGCTTTCACTACCAGCACCCAGGCCACGATGAGCCAGCTCGCGGCGGCCAAAGGAATGTGCCGATCCAGAATCAGCTTCGGGCTGATGCGACGCGTTACCCACAGTGCCGGCTTGGCCGCCACGTCCAGCAATTGCCAGAACACATTGGTTTGACGCTTGGCCCCCGCCAGTAATCCCAGGATGAAACGCCCGGCGATGAACATCAACGAGAGCTCAATCAGGCTTTTTGCGATAACGATGGCTAGCAACATGAAACTTATTACTTTCTTACAAGGTCTGGCCTCAGACGCAATGTCAGCCGCTCCGCTGACCTGATTCTGACGGCCAACTGAACCGAAACTTACGAACTAGGTACTAACCATAGCCACATGTTTCACGATGTAACAAATTGACCTTTGCACGCGCCTACCTAGGGAATGTCCTAGTCCGGCCAAGGCCTACAATTTGCCAATATTTTGGGGAGACACGGACCATGCATCACTCCGCCATCACGGGTCAGCGTCTGGTTGCCATCGTGTTGCTGGGCTGCGTGCTGTTCAACTACCCGGTGCTCTCCCTCTTCAGCAAGCCGGGTGCCTTGTTCGGAATTCCGCTGCTGTACTTGTATATCTTCGTGGTGTGGGCCTCGCTGATTGCGCTGACTGCTTATGTGATCGAGCGGCTGGACTGATGCTGCAAGGCTGGGTCATCATCAGCGTGTCGTTTGCCTACCTGGGCTTGCTGTTTGGCATTGCCTATTACGGCGACAAGCGCGCCGATGCCGGACGCTCCATCATCGCCAACCCGGCCATTTACGCCTTGTCGCTGGCGGTTTACTGCACCACCTG
Organism: Rhodoferax ferrireducens; assembly: GCF_003347515.1. Lineage (GTDB taxonomy): Bacteria > Pseudomonadota > Gammaproteobacteria > Burkholderiales > Burkholderiaceae_C > Rhodoferax. The sequence continues at coordinate 234,180 of NZ_QEII01000298.1, forward strand.
GACCTTCTATGGCAGTGTCGGGCGCGCCGCATCGGCGGGCATTGGTTTTCTGCCCATCTACCTGGGCCCCACGCTGGTGGCGGGGCTGTGGTGGTTTGTGATGCTCAAGATCATTCGCATCAGCAAGGCCCACCGCATCACCTCGATCGCCGACTTCGTGGCCTCGCGCTACGGCAAAAGCCAGTTGCTGGGCGGCTTGGTGACGGTGATTGCGGTGGTCGGGGTGGTGCCCTATATCTCGCTGCAACTCAAGGCGGTTTCCAACAGCTTCACGATACTGACCCACTACCCCGACATCGTCATGCCCGCCAAGGCCGCGACACAAGCCCTGTGGCAGGACAGCGCGCTGTACATCGCCATGACGCTGGCCGCGTTCACGGTGTTGTTTGGCACCCGCCATCTGGACGCCACCGAGCGCCATGAAGGCATGGTGGCGGCGATTGCATTCGAGTCGGTGATCAAGTTGCTGGCTTTCCTGGCGGTCGGCCTGTTTGTCACCTTTGGCCTGTTCAACGGCATGGGCGATATCTTTGCGCGCGCCGAGTTGGTGCCCAAACTCAAGGCGCTGATGACGGTCGCCGATTCTGGCAGCAGCTATGGCAGCTGGTGGTCGCTCACCCTTCTCTCCATGCTCTCGGTCATGCTGCTGCCCCGGCAATTCCAGATCGCGGTCGTGGAAAACGTCAATGAGCAGCACTTGCGCAAAGCGGTCTGGCTGTTCCCGCTGTACCTGTTGCTGATCAACATCTTCGTGCTGCCAATTGCCCTGGGCGGCATGCTGCATTTCTCCACGGGCCTGGTGGACGCGGATACTTTTGTGCTGACCTTGCCGATGTCCGAGCGGCACGAAGCACTGACCCTGTTGGTGTTCATCGGTGGTTTGTCGGCGGCCACCGGCATGGTCATTGTGGAGACCATTGCGCTGTCCACCATGATCTGCAACGACCTGGTGATGCCACTGGCCCTGCGCATGAAGGCCTTGCGCCTGAACGAGCGACACGACCTGTCCGGCTTGCTGCTGGGCATACGCCGATGGGCCATCGTGGCCATCCTGATGCTGGGCTACATCTACTTCCGGGCCGCGGGCGAGGCCTATGCGCTGGTCGGTATCGGCCTGATCTCGTTCGCGGCGGTGGCCCAGTTTGCGCCCGCCATTTTTGGCGGCATTTACTGGAAGGGCGGCACCCGCAACGGCGCCATCGCGGGGCTGCTGGGCGGCTTCGCGGTGTGGGGCTACACGCTGTTGCTGCCCTCGTTCGCCAAGTCGGGCTGGCTGTCGTCAGAGTTTCTGCGCGAGGGTCTGTTCGGGCTGACACTGCTGCGCCCGCAACAACTGTTTGGTCTGACCGGGATGGACGAGATCTCACACAGCCTGTTCTGGAGCTTGCTGGCCAACCTGGGGTTCTACCTGGGCGTGTCGCTCACCAGTCGGCCCAGCGTCCAGGAAACGCGGCAAGCCACCGCCTTTGTGGATGTCTTTCGCCATACCGTCGGCACGGCAGGGGGTTCGCGCCTGTGGCGCGGCAGTGCCCAGGTGCAAGACCTGCTGCCGCTGATTGGCCGCTTCCTCGGGCCGGTGCGGGCGCAGGAGGCTTTCCTGGGTTTTGCCCGGGGCCGCGGCCTCGCGTCCATCGAGGAATTGAAAGCCGATGCGGAGCTGGTGCACTACGCCGAGACGCTGCTGGCCGGCGCCATTGGCGGCGCCTCCGCGCGGGCCATGGTGGCCTCGGTGGTGCAAGAGGAGCCGCTGAGCATTGACGAGGTGATGAGCATCCTGGACGAGGCCTCCCAGGTGCGCGCCTACTCCCGTGAACTCGAACTCAAGTCGCAGGAACTGGAAGCCGCCACCGCCGAACTGCGGGCCGCCAATGAGCGTCTGAAGGAACTCGACCGCCTGAAGGATGACTTCATGTCCACCGTGACCCATGAACTGCGCACGCCACTCACCTCGATTCGTGCCTTCTCGGAAATCCTGCTGGAAGATCCGAAGACCGGATTGGCCGAGCGCAAGAAGTTCCTGGGCATCATCGTCAAGGAAACCGAGCGCCTCACCCGCCTGATCAACCAGGTGCTGGACATGGCCAAGATCGAATCAGGCAACGCCGAATGGCACACCGCCGAGCTGGATTTGCGCGCAGTGATCGAGGAGTCGGTGGCGGCCACGTCCTCGCTGTTCAACGACCGGCATGTGACGCTGACCCAGGACCTGGCGGCCGGCACGCCCTTGATCCTGGCCGACCGGGACCGCCTGATTCAGGTGATGCTCAACCTGTTGTCCAACGCGGTCAAATTCTGCGATCCGGCCCGAGGCCTGGTGCATGTGAGCTTGCGGCAGGAACGCGAGGGCCTGCGCGTGGATGTGCGCGACAACGGCAGCGGCATCAGCGCGGCCGATCAAAAGATCATCTTCGAGCGCTTTCGCCAGGTCGGCAACACCATGACCGACAAGCCCCAGGGCACCGGCCTGGGACTGCCCATCAGCCGGCACATCGTCGAACGTTTTGGCGGGCGGCTGTGGGTGCAAAGCGAGCCCGGCCACGGGGCCACGTTCTCGTTTACACTGCCTTTTAACCAGGGCACCAGCGCCCCGGCCGCAGCGCCTCACCCGCCAGATAGGACCAGCCCATGAGCAAACGCATCCTGATTGCGGACGATGAACCGAACATCGTGATCTCGCTCGAGTTTCTGATGAAACGCGAAGGCTTCGATGTGCAGGTGGCGATGGATGGCGAGGCCGCCTTGCGGGCCATCGCCACGCAACTGCCGGACCTGATCCTGTTGGACATCATGCTGCCGAAGAAGGACGGGTTTGAGGTTTGCCAGCAAATCCGCGCCAACCCGGCGTGGCAGCAGCTCAAGGTCGTGATGCTCACGGCCAAGGGGCGCGACACCGAGGTCAGCAAGGGGCTCGCACTGGGTGCCGATGCATACATGACCAAGCCCTTTTCCACCCGCGACCTGGTGGCCCAGGTCCGCCAACTGCTCGGCCTCACCGCGCCATAGCGGCGCGCTGGACGCCCCCGCGCCTCAATCGATTGCCATGAACCACCGGATCAGGCTCGCAGCCGGACTCGGCATTCTGTATGGCTTGCTGGCCGTGCTCTTCGGCCTTCTCGGCCTGGTCCTGTGGGGCGACATGCAGGAGGCCGAGCGCCAGGCCGTGCTGGCCATCATGCGGCCGCGCTACGCCATGGCGGTGGTCATCATCCTGCTGGCCTGGTTCGGGCTGGGGCTGCTGGTCTGGGTTCTGTACCGGGCCTATGCGCTGGCCCCTGTGCGCCTGCGCGAACAGGCGCTGGTGATGGTCAACGCCAACCCCTCGCTGCGCCTGCAGGAGCTGGGGGCGCCCGAGATCCGCACGCTGGCGCAGGTGGTCAATTCACTGGCTGACCAGCGCGAATCATTGCAGCGCGATGTGGAGCAGCGGATTCTTGAGGCCAAGGCCTCCGTCGAAGAAGAAAAAAACCGCCTGGCCGCCTTGATGTCGGAACTCACACAAAGCGTGGTCGTGTGCAACCTGGATGGCCGCATCCTGCTCTACAACAACCGCGCCCGGCTGCAGTTCCAGGTGCTGGGGCCGGGGGCGCTCGGCGGCAGCGCGGCCCTGATCGGGCTGGGTCGCTCCATTTTTGCCATGATGGAGCGCAACCTCATCACGCATGCGCTGGAGACCGTGCAGTACCGTCTGCAGCGCGGCAGCGAACAACCCTCCACCAATTTCGTCACCAGCACGCGCGCCGGGCAGTTGATACGCGTGCAAATGGCGCCGGTGTTCGGCAACGCCGGGCGGCAGAACGCCCCCCCCGCCGGCGCCGCCACCGATCGCGTCATCAGCGGCTATGTGCTCATGCTCGACAACATCACCCGCAATGTGGAAACACAAAACCAGCGGGACTCGCTGCTGCAGGCGCTCACCGAGGGCAGCCGTGCGTCACTGGGCAATGTGCGTGCGGCGGCGGAGAACCTGCTGCAATACCCGGACATGGAGCACGAACAGCGCGAGCGCTTCGTCGGGGTGATCCGCGATGAAGTGGCGCTGCTGAGCCAGCGCATCAACCACGCCAGCAGCGAGTTCGCCGACACGCTCAAGGCGCGCTGGCCGCTGGAGGACATGCATGGATCGGACCTGCTGCAGGCGGCACAACAGCGCATTGCGCAAAAGACCGGCCTCAGCGTCACCGTTGAAGCCATCGCCAGCGATTTGTGGATCAGGGTGGACAGCTTCTCGCTGCTGCAGGGCCTGTGCCACCTCGCCGCCCGGCTTCAGGAGGCGTGTGATGTGGACGCCGTGGCCCTGCGTCTGCAGGCGTCCGGTCGGCTGGCGGCGCTGGACCTGCTGTGGTCGGGTCCGGCCCTGGAACCGGCGCTGCTGGCGAGCTGGGAACAGTCCCCCATGCGCGCCGGCGACGAAGGCACGCCCCTGACCCTGCGCGAGGTGATCGAACGCCACGGCGGTGAACTCTGGCAACAGCACGACCAGGACAGGCCGCTGTCCCTGATCCGCATGCTGCTGCCCACCACGGTGGCGCAAGAGGCCGCCGATCCGGCCGTGTGGCTGCGCAACGAGAGCCGCCCTGAGTACTACGACTTCGACCTGTTCCAGCAAACCGAGGAAACACGGGCGCTGGACGAGCGCCTGCTGACGCAACTCAGCTACACCGTGTTCGACACCGAAACCACCGGACTGGAGCCCTCGCAGGGCGATGAGATCATCCAGATTGGCGCCACCCGCATCGTCAATGGCCGCCTGTTGCGAAACGAGACCATCGACCAGCTGATTGACCCCCGGCGGCGACTCAAGCCCGAATCCATGGCCATCCACGGCATCACCGACGACATGGTCCGGGGGCAGCCCACGATTGACCAGGTCTTGCCCACGTTTCATGAGTTCTGCGAAGACACGGTGCTGGTGGCGCACAACGCCGCGTTTGACATGCGCTTCCTGCAACTCAAGGAAACGTCAACCGGCCTCGTGTTTTCGCATCCGGTGCTCGACACGCTGCTGCTGTCTGCGGTGATTCACCCCAACCAGGAGTCACACCGGCTGGAGGCCATTGCCGAGCGCCTGGGCGTCAGTGTGATCGGCCGCCACACGGCCCTGGGCGACGCCATCGTCACCGGCGAGATATTCCTCAGGATGATTCCCTTGCTGGCGGAGCAAAACATCCATACCCTGGGGCAGGCGCGGGCCGCCGCCGCACGCACTTACTACGCGCGCACCACTTATTGAACCCGCACCGCGCCATGGAACAGACGCCCTTCCCGACTCCGCGCAGCAATGTCCTGGCCATGCACAGCCCCTTGAGCCAGTTGCCCAAGCGCGCGCCGGTGACGGTCATGCTGGGCACGCCACTGCGCGAAGCGCTGGCCATCATGGACCGCCTGCGCATCGGCTCCATCATCGTGGTGGACGACCATGGCCGCCTCCCCCTGGGCATTTTCACGCTGCGCGACGTGTTGCACCGCGTGGCACTGCCGCAGGTCAGTCTGGAGGAGCCGATTGCCAGCGTGATGACCGGTGGCGTCATCACGGTAAAGCCGCACACCACCGCCTATGAGGCCGCCGTCATCATGGCGCGCCGTGGGCTGCGCCATCTGCTGGTGGTCGACGAGGCCGCTCACCTGGTCTCCATCGTGTCACAAAACGACTTGTATGCCTTGCAACGCACCAGCCTCAAGGACGTCAGCAACGACATCCGCCAGGCGCGCGACCTGCCTACCCTGCAGGCCTGCGCCAAGGACATCCAGCGCGTGGCGCTGGCCTCGCTGACGCAGGGCATGGCGGCGGCGCAGCTGACGCAATTCATCTCCACCCTGAATGATTTGCTGACCTTGCGCGTGATCGAACTCACCCATGACGAGTTCGACCTGCCGGAGATCAAATGGTGCTGGATCGCGCTGGGCTCGGAAGGCCGCTACGAACAAACGCTGTGCACCGATCAGGACAACGGCATCATCTTCGAATCCGAGAACGCCGCCGCCACCGACACGCTGCGCCAGCGTTTCCTGCCGTTTGCGCAAGCGGTCAACCAGAAGCTCGATGCCTGCGGTTTTCCGCTCTGCAAGGGCGGCATCATGGCGGGCAACCCGCAGTGGTGCCTGTCCCTGCCCGAGTGGCGCGCCCGCTTCAGTGACTGGATTGAACACCCGCAACCCAAGGCCTTGCTCAACGCAGCGATATTTTTTGACTTCCGCCCGCTCTATGGTTTTGACAGCCTGAGCGACGCGCTGCGCGACTGGGTGCTCGACGCTACCCGCAACGCGCAGCTGTTTCTGCGCCTGATGGCCGAGAACGCGCTGCAATGCGCACCACCGCTGGGCCTGATTCGCGATTTCGTGTTCGATGGCAACAAGGATTTCCCCAACACCATCGACCTCAAGATGTATGGCTCGCGGCCTTTCGTGGACGCCGCGCGCCTGCTCTCGCTCACGCACGGCGTGCGCCAGACCAGCACGGCGCAACGCCTGCTGGGCGCCTCCAGGTCGGTGAACTTTGGCGGCGATGACGTCGCCGCCATGGTGGACAGCTTCTACTACATCCAGTTGCTGCGCTTGCGCCACCAGCATCAGGTGCTGGGCGAACACGGCGGCGGCAACCGCATCAACCCGGACCTGCTGAATGAACTGGATCGCCACATCCTCAAGGAAGCCTTCAAACAGGCCCGTAAACTGCAGAGCCGGCTCAGGCTTGACTACCGACTGTAGCGCGGCGTGTCTTTGGCCGGAGCGCAAACACAGCATTCAGTTGCAACGTAAGGGACTGGTCAGACCTCGTGTGCAAGATCAGCCCAATGTGCCGACAACACATTCCCTGTATTCCGTGCAAACCAAACCCGAGGAGACCCACATGATTGATCCGTTGGTCAACAAAATTCAAACCCACCCAAAGTACCTGGAACTTCGGAAAAAACGTAACGCGTTTGGCTGGGGCCTGACATTGCTGATGATGGTCGTGTATTACGGCTACATCGCACTGATCGCGTTCAACAAACCCTTTCTGGCCCAGCCGATTGGCGCGGGCGTGACCTCGCTGGGGATTCCCATCGGCATGGGCGTCATCGTGTTCACCATTGTGATCACGGGCATCTATGTGCGTCGCGCCAACAGCGAGTTTGACGATCTGACCGCTGCCATTTTGAAAGACGTCTCCAAATGAAAACAGCAAAAATAACTTTTGTCGCATTGCTGGCACTGCTGGCGGCAGGCTCAGCACTGGCCGCCGGGGCGGACCTCGGGCAAGTCGAGAAACAACCCACCAACTGGGTTGCCATCAGCATGTTTGCCGGCTTCGTCATCATGACCCTGTTCATTACCAAATGGGCAGCCGCCAAGACCAAATCCGCCGCTGACTTCTACACCGGCGGTGGCGGCATCACCGGTTTTCAGAACGGCCTGGCGATTGCGGGCGACTACATGTCGGCCGCGTCTTTTCTGGGTATTTCCGCAGCCGTGATGGCCTCCGGCTATGACGGCTTGATCTACTCGATCGGCTTTCTGGTCGGCTGGCCCGTCATCACGTTTTTGATGGCCGAGCGCCTGCGCAACCTCGGAAAATTCACATTTGCCGACGTCGCCGGTTACCGCTTCCAGCAAAAACCGATTCGCATTTTTGCGGCTTCCGGCACGCTGGTGGTCGTGGCTTTCTACCTGATCGCCCAAATGGTGGGTGCGGGTGCACTGATCAAACTGCTGTTCGGCCTGGACTACTGGCTGGCCGTGGTGATCGTCGGTGCGCTGATGATGATTTATGTGCTGTTCGGCGGCATGACGGCGACCACCTGGGTGCAGATCATCAAGGCCTGTTTGCTGCTGGCCGGTGTCACCTTCATGGCCTTCATGGTCATGTCGAACTACGGCTTCAGCTTTGAAGCGCTGTTTGCCGCAGGCGTCAAGGTGAAGACCCAGCTGGCCATTAACGGTGGTAAGACCGAGGTCGACGCCGCCGCCATTGGGCTGGCCATCATGGGCCCCGGCGGTTTTGTGAAGGATCCGATTTCGGCGATCTCCTTCGGCATGGCACTGATGTTCGGTACCGCCGGTTTGCCCCACATCCTGATGCGCTTTTTCACGGTGCCGGATGCCAAGCAAGCGCGTAAATCCGTGCTGTGGGCGACCACCTGGATTGGCTACTTCTATGTGCTGATTTTCATCATCGGCTTCGGCGCCATCACCCTGGTGTTGACCAACCCTGAGTTTGCGGATACCGCCAAGGGCATCATCAAGGGCGGCGGCGGCTCGGCCAATATGGCAGCTGTGCTGGTAGCCAAGGCTGTCGGCGGCAATGTCTTCTTCGGCTTTATCTCCGCAGTCGCTTTTGCCACGATTCTGGCGGTGGTGGCCGGTCTGACCCTGTCAGGCGCTTCTGCTGTGTCGCATGACATCTACGCCACCGTGATCAAAAAGGGCAAGGCTGACAGCGCTTCCGAACTCAAGGTGTCGCGCATCACGACACTGGTTCTCGGTGTGGTTGCTGTTGTTCTCGGCATCGCGTTCGAAAAGCAGAACATTGCGTTCATGGTGTCCCTGGCCTTCGCCATTGCCGCCTCGGCCAACTTCCCGGTGCTGTTCATGTCGGTGCTCTGGAAAGACTGCACGACCAAGGGCGCGGTGATTGGCGGCTTCCTCGGTCTGTTCTCATCCGTGGCGCTGACCATCGTGTCGCCCTCGGTCTGGGAAGCCACGCTGGGTTACCCCAAGGGTTCGGCGCTGTTCCCTTACACCTCGCCGGCTCTGTTCTCCATGACCATCGGCTTTGTCGGCATCTGGCTGTTCTCCATTCTGGATCGCAGCCCCAATGCAGCCAAGGAACGTGCCGCATTCCCGGCGCAGCAAGTGCGCTCGGAAACCGGCTACGGCGCATCGGGCGCTTCCGGCCACTGAGACTGAGATTCAACTGAAACGCAGGCCCACAGCCTGCGCTATTCAAAGCTTCAACCGGGCCACGTGCCCGGTTTTTTTGTGTCCGACTATGTGGTGAAACGCACAGACAAAGTTGCGCCCAATCAATACAGTTATTCGTGGGCCACGCATCGACTTGCCCACGCACACGTCAACCTTTGAAGGACAAGTCCATGAATACACTCAACAAATTCTTGCTTGCATGCGTCCCGGTCGTGGGTCTTGCCGCCTGTGGTGGTGGCGACACGGCAGACCGGATCGATCTCGCCGACCCGACCGTACGCTTCGTGCATGCCTCACCACTGGCGCCGAACCTGACGCTGTCCCACGGCACCGTCATCCAGTCGGATGTGACCGACAAGCCTTACAAATTCGCCTCGAACTACTTCAACGTGGATATGGGCGCTTCCGACTGGTCCGTGAAGACGAGCACCGGCGCTGTGACCCTGGGGACGGTGTCGATCGACCCGGTGCGCGGCAACAAGTACACGATCGTGGCCTTGCCGGCTTCCAATACCGAAAGCAGCATTTACCTGATCACCGACCCTTACAACAAGCCCCTCACGAGCGACAGTGCCCGGCTGCGAATCATGAACGCATCGTTCAACGCGAGCAACATCGACCTGTACATGACAGCGGTCGGTGCCGACATCACAGCGACAGGCCCGACGATCGGGGCCACCGCCTACAAAACCTCTGGGCCGGCCTCGGGCGGCGACTCGATTGACATTCCGGGCGGCACCTACCAGATAACAATCACGACAGCCGGCACCAAAACTGTGCTCTTCAAGGGTCAGCGGACTTTCGGCAACAACAATGATATCTTGCTCATCAGTGTGCCCGACTCGCTGCTGCCCGGCGCCATCAAGACACTGGTGAAAATCGAGGGAGAAACAGGAACGACCGAAGTGCCCGCCAGCTGACTTTGCATGGAGCGCCGATCCTCAGATCTTCGGGTTCTTCGGTGTGTCGGTCACGGGCTTGCCTTCATCGTCCAGGTCCGTGTTGGGCTTGATGGCCGGAGAGCCCGCGCCTGGCGTGGCGTTGACGTTGTCCTCGACCATGTCGAGAAACTCATCCACCTCGTCGGTCGAGTGCTTGGAGGGTTCGATATGGGCCGGTTGTTCGCGCGTCATGGTGATTCCTTTGCGTTGATGGCAGGGACGCTCAGTATCTGCCGCTGACCGCGCGGCGTCTGTCAGTCGGACGGAGGCGCCACGGTAAGACGGCACCTACAGCCGGTTCGGACGGTGGGCTCTGGCTTTGAATGTGCCCGCCCGCTGCGGCGTCACGGCGACCCAGCCGTGCCTGCTCGGTTTTTTAGGCACGCGTCATTGATGACGCCTCAGGAGTCGTCGCTGGACCACAGGTGAACACGGCTGTAGACATTCACCACACCGGGCACCCGGCTGGCCACCGCGCGTGCGCGCGACTCATGACTGGGCTGCCTGGCCCACCCGCTGAGCATGACGACACCGTCATTGACCGCCACCTGAATGTCCCGGGCTTTGTCGTCCAGAGATGTCTGGATGGCGTCCGTCACGGCGGTGGCAAGCGCCGGGTCACCCACAGCGCTAGCGCTGGATGAATAGGCCGGGGCTCGTTCACCCATCTGCATGGCGGAACAGCCCATCAGCCCGGCAACTGACAAAACAAGGGCTGGTGGCAAATACAAATACTTGATTTTCAGGGACTTCATTGCAGTTCCTTTCACAAAAAAGCAAATCAATTACCTCCCCTGCGTCGCCTCACAAATTTTTACTCTCACGAATTGCAGTCTGCATTGCGAATCCTCACGAACCCGAGCTTTAAGACACCTTTCCGCTGCCCAGCTCAGTCCCCACGCAAGTGCCGCAGTTTGATGAAGGCCAGCGCCGCCATCACCGCATCGTTCAGCGCATCGTGGGCGTCACGCAAGGGCAGGCCCAGATCGATCATCAGGGTGGCAAAACGAAGATCAATGTCAACATTGGCCTGCTGCTGGTAGGCGGGGAGCTGCCTGAATTTGAAGTCGTAATACAGGGCGGACACCTCGATTTTGGCTTGCGGCAGGCCCTGACCCAGCATGGGGAAGAGCGCCCGATTCAGCATGGCCAAGTCAAACTCCAGGTAATAGCCCACCAGTGGCCGGCTGCCGATGAAATGCATCAGGCGCTTCATCGCTTCATCCATCGGCAAGCCTTGGGCCACGTCGCGTTCGCGCAGACGATGAATGCGCACGCTCTCGGCCGAGATCCCGCGCTCCGGACGCACCAGCAACTCGAGCCGATCGCTGGTCATGATGCGGTTGCCGACGATGCGCACAGCACCGATCGAAATGATTTCATCGGTGCGCACATTCAGGCCAGTGGTCTCGCAGTCCAGCGCCACCCATTCGTTGGCGGGCGGCGGGTCGAACATGAAGCGAAACGCCGGGTCACCCAGGTGGTACAGCAGCCACTCGCGCTTGAGCGCGGCCCACCAGCGCGAGGGCAAGAGCGGAACGCTCACGACACCGCTTCCAGATGGAAGCGGTGTCGCAGCAGGGTTTTGAAACGCTTGACCACGCCCAGCGTGTCCTTGAGCAGGTCACGGTCCAGGCTGCTGAGCCGGCTCACGTCGATGGCGCCGCTCACAGCCTTGCCGGTGGCCAGCTCGGCCAGCCCGACCTTGAGCTTGAGGCCCATGAAGAAGTGCAGGCTGTCCGTCAGGTCCGTGCCTATGGCTGCCTCCAGCTTGCCGGCGGCCACCAGCGCCGCGATGCGCCCAGTGGTGCTGGTCTCCATCACGCGGTGCGCCAGCGCCAGACTGCGCACGCCGTGCACCAGCGGGAAAATACCTTCCTTTTTGAGATTGAGCGGCTGGTCGGCGTCGCCCCGGCCCAGCAGCCGGTTCCACCAGCCATAGCTGCTACCAAAGGAATCAATAGCCGCCGCAAACCGGCTCAGCATGGCGTCGCTGTCGGTTGCCAGGGCCATCAGGCCGCGCCGGACCGCGTCCAGCAAATGAGCATCGCCACAGACCGTGTGCGCGTCCATGAAAATCGCCAGATTCATCAGGCTGTCGCCATCCGGCAGGAGCAACCATTGCCGCGTCATCTGGCCAAATTCACTCGCGCTCTTGCGCCACTGCGGGTTGCTGACCATGATGTGGCCCGGGCACTCCGGGTAGCCAAAATCCTTGAGGGCGCTGGAAAAACGCTGGCAGATCGCCTCCAGATCGTCGGGGGGCGTGTAGCCGTCGCGCAGGATCAGGGCGTTGTCCTGGTCGGTCTTGAGCAATTGCTCGCCGCGGCCCTCGCTGCCCATCACAAACAGGCAGCTGTTGACCACCAGCCCGGCCGGCGCGATCAATTGCCAGGCACGTTCGAACAGCCGGGCGTTGAGCTGCTGTACCAGCTTGGCGATCAGGTTGACGCGGGAACCGCTGCGGTACAGCAGCGTGATCATGCGGGTGATCTGGGCCGCGGCCTGGCTCAGGCCAGCCAGGTCCTTGGCCTCCTCGATCTGCACCGTGATCAGGTGCGACTGGTTGGACAAGAAGCTGAACAGGTCCAGCGCTTCCAGGATGCCCACCACCGTGGCGCCTTCCACCACGACGACCCGGTGCACCCGGTGGCGCAGCATCACGGCCATGGCGTCGCCCAGCTGGTCGGCGCTCTGCACCTCGATCAATGAAAAATTGGCCAGTTCACCCACCGCCAGCTGGTTCAGCGGACGGCCGTCCAGGATGGCGCGCTGCAGGGCCGTAGCGGTAAAAATGCCCAGGCGGGCCGGCACGCTGCGCGTGTCACGCACCAGGACATTGGAGGTGCGCTCGGCTTGAAACAGTTTGACGACGGAAAGAATATCGGTGGTGGCATCGACAAAGTGGGCCGGCCGCAAAAAAGCCTCGTCCACCCGGGACAGGGTGAGCGACTGCAGCTCGTGCTGACTCTTGCGCTCGGACAGGGCGCTGAGCTTGTTGCTCAGATCCGAAAACAGCAGCGCACCAAAAGTGGCATTCGACGCAATCAGGTCGCTCACCGCCTGGCGCGCCAGCTGATAGGCCACCACCTCCTCGGCCGCCACGAAGCGGCTGCTGACCCGGCCCGCCACCAGGCCCCGGCCATCAAAGCAGTCGTCCGGCCCGTAGGTGGTCGTCACCTCGCTACCCTCCAGCTGGGTCACGTAGCCTTTGATGATGACAAAAAGATGAGTCGGCGCGATCCCCACGTCCAAAATCGTCTCGCCCTCGCGAAAATAAACGACGTCGACGCTGTCGCGCACCAGGCGCTGCTCGTCCTGATTCAGGCAGTCAAACGGGGAGGCGGAAAAATTAAAGGCATTGGGCATGGCGTGGACCAGTCATCGAGCCCGAACATTCAACGCCGGATGCCTTGCGCCACGCTTGCAACCGTGTCCCACTGGCGGTCAAACCAGGGGTCACCCGACAGATAGGCCTGCAGCATGGGCAGCGCGTCCAGGCCCCAAAACAGCTTATCGTCCACCACCAGGGTGGGCACACCAAACACACCCAGTTGCAGGGCCTCATCGGTGTGGGCTTTGAGCTGGGCCTTGACCTCGTCGCTGTTGACGCCGCGCGCGGGCGTCAATTGCGCCATCAGGGCGGCCAGACGCGCCGGGTCGGTGGCCTCCAGGCCACCTTGCCAGACATGGCGGAACAGGGTTTCACACACATAGCGGTTCGGCGCGCCTTGGGCTTCACACGCCACGGCCAGACGCAGCAAGGCCAGCGGGTTGAAGGGGTGGCTCGCCGGCAATCGCAGGTCCACACCCTGGCTGTGCGCCAGCCACAGCACCTGGCGGTAGGTCCAGTCGCGCTTGGGCGCAATCTCGGCCGGACCCAGCTGGCCGTGCTGCTTGAGCAGCGCGGCAAACAGAATCGGCTTGTAGGTCACGCTGTAGCTGTGCCCCATCAGGGCGACCGGCAGTTGTTCAAACGCCAGGTAGGCGTAGGGCGAGATGAAATCCAGGTAGAAAGTGATGTGTTTCATGGCTTGTGGCAGTGGATTGCCGCGCTGCGCTCGCAATGACGAAAATTTGAATTCATAGCAATGCCTTTGCAGCGAGGCGCTGCTCGATCTGGGTCCACATGGCGCGCTTGGCCGGATCATCCGCGCTGCTCCACAGGCGAATCTCGTCGAGCGTGCGATAGCAGCCTTCACACAATCCCGTCAGCTCGTTCATACGGCACACCGAGATGCAGGGCGAGGGTACATTTTCCGCTGTAGCCCGCGCCAGCAGTGCGCGAGCAGCTATCAATTCAGGAACGTTAATGGAGGCATCAGCCGTCGGCGCCTGCACCACATCGGCCACCGGTGCACCCGACAACAGCGCCAGATCCTGCGGCCGCAGCTTGAACACGCCGTGCGGATGGCCGGCGGCGGCCCATATTTCTTCAAAGCGGAACAACTCCTGGTCAATCAGCGTCACCGAGGGCGTGGCGTGGGCAATCGGGGGCACACCGCCAATGGAATATCCGGTTTTGGCTTTGACGAAAGTGGCGTCCGCACGACCCAGCGGCCCCACCAGGGCCGCCACCTTCTTCTCATCCACCCGCTTATCTCCCGAGGTCACCACCAGCACGGCTGCATCGTCGGACTTGCGGCGAAAGATGATGCTTTTGGCGATCTGGCCCACGGCGATGCCCAAGGCGTCGGCCGCTTGCTGGGCGGTGCGCGCCGCGTCGTCCAACATGACCGGAGTGTGCGGGTGGTCTTGGGCCTGGAGGGCAGCGACCACGCGTTGCACACCTTCTGGCAGGGATTTCAACTCGGCACCACACATCTCAGTTGCTCCGCTTGTTGAGCAGGGCCGTCGCCGCGCGCGAACCGGATTTGCGCTGCAGAAAGTCGCTGATGAATTTGCCGGCGTCAATCAGCTTGTCCAGGTCAATGCCGGTCTCGATCCCCATGCCGTGCAGCAGGTAGACCACGTCTTCCGTCGCCACATTGCCGGTCGCGCCCTTGGCGTAGGGACAGCCGCCCAGGCCGGCGACCGAGGCGTCAAACTGCCAGACCCCCATTTGCAGGCTGATCAGCGTATTGGCCAGCGCCTGGCCATAGGTGTCGTGAAAATGGCCCGACACATCGTTGATGTCGTAATGTTTCAGCGTCGCTTCCATGGCGCGCTGCACCTTGAGCGGGGTGCCGACACCGATGGTGTCGGCCACACCGACATGCTGCACGCCGATGCCCTTCATCAGGCCGGCCAGGTAACTAACCCGCGCGGGCGCAATCTCGCCTTCGTAAGGGCAGCCGACCGTGCACGACATGGCGCCGCGCACATAGATGCCGGCCGCGCGCGCCGCCTGCACCACGGGCGCAAAACGCTCGATGCTTTCGGCGATCGAGCAGTTGATGTTCTTCTGGCTGAAGGCTTCGCTTGCGGCGCCGAACACCACGATCTCGTCCGGCTTCGACTTCAGCGCCGCTTCAAATCCCTGCAGATTGGGCGTCAGCACCGAATAACGCACACCAGCTTGGCGCTGGATGCCGGCCATGACCTCGGTGTTGTCCGCCATCTGCGGCACCCATTTGGGCGACACGAAACTCGTGACCTCGATCTCGGTCAGGCCGGCGTCCTGCAACCGGTGCACCAGCTCGATCTTGACGGCGGCCGGCACTGGCTGTTTTTCGTTCTGCAGGCCGTCGCGGGGGCCGACATCGACCAGTTTGACACGGGTGGGAATGCTCATTGGGGGTTCCTCAATTGAATCGTACGGCCATGCTCAGTAACCGCGCTCAGGGTCCACGATACCGGCAACCGGATCACCACATTCAAGCGCCATGATCTTGCCCGCAATCTGCGCAATGCTTTCCTCGCGCAGGGTGCGGGCCGAGGTGTGCGGTGTCAAGCTGATCTTGGGATGCGTCCAGAACGGGTGCTCAGCCGGCAGCGGCTCGGTGCGAAACACGTCCAGCGTGGCGCCGGCCAGATGCCCGCTGTCAAGCAGCGTGATCAGATCGTCGTCCACCAAATGGGCGCCACGGGCCACGTTGATGACGTAGCCACCGGGTTGCAGTTTGGACAGGGTCTCGCGGTTCATGACGTCCTGTGTGTCGGGCGTGAGCGGCAGCAGGTTGACCAGCACTCGGGTGGCGCGCAGAAAGTCATCGAACTGCGCCACGCCAGCAAAGCCCCGCACGCCCGCTATGGTTTTGACGCTGCGGCTCCAGCCATTGACCGGAAACTCGAACATTTGCAGCGCCCGCGCCACGCGTTCGCCCAGCACGCCCAGCCCCATCACCCCGACAGAGAAATCGGCCCGGTGGCGCGGCTTGCGGTAAGACCATTGGCCGGCTCGCATATCCGCCTCGTAGCCGTCGAACTCGCGAAAGTGCCGGATCACGGCGTGGCAGACATACTCGGCCATTTGCACCGACATGCCGGCATCATCCAGCCGCACCAGCGTGGCTTGCGGCGGCAGGCGCAGCTTCATCAGCGCATCCACCCCCGCGCCGATATTGAAAATGCCTTTGAGTTGCGGCTGCTCGTCAAAGAACTGTTGCGGCGGCGCCCACACCACGGCGTGGTCGGCCGGTGGCGCGCCGGGCTGCCAGAGCGCCACCTGGGCGCCCGGCAAGGCGGCTTCAAGACCCGTCAGCCAGGGTTCGGCTTTGGTATCGGTGCAACAAAATGTGATTTTCATGGGCGCTAAGGTTAACCCGCTTCGACACGCCATTCCAGACTCGTCATTGCAAGCGTCACCCCCGTCATTGCGAGCGCAGCGCGGCAATCCAGGAGCCATGGATTGCCGCGCTGCGCTCGCAATGACACCCTCAAGCCACCAGCTTGAGCAATTCCGCGCCTTCGGTCACCTGGTCGCCTGGCGCGTAGAGCAGCTCGGCCACCACGCCGTCCATCGGGGCGGCGATGGTGTGCTCCATTTTCATGGCGTCCATCACCGCCAGCGCCTGACCCTTGCTGACCTTGTCGCCGGCTTTCACGGCGAAGGACACCACCTTGCCCGGCATCGGCGCCGTCAGGCGCCCGCCTTCGGACTGCACATCGCCAGCGTGGGCCAGGGCATCGATTGCTACTATTTGTGTAGCGCCTTGCGAAGTGAATACATGGGCCACAGCCCCGTTTGTATAAACATTCACAATCTGGCGGCGGTCGCCCAGGCGCACGTCGATGCCCTGCGTGACCGGCGCAAACGTGAAGGTTCCGACCTCGCCCGCCACGTCCAGTTGCAGCGAGCCGTCGTGCAAGGTGGTCATGTGCACGATCTGCACCACGTCCTGAAACGCGTAGTCAAAGCGGCGCGTGCTGGGTCCGTGCGAGCGCCAGCCGTCTTGCCGCGCCCACGGGTCCAACCAGACCGCGCGGCTGGCGATCTGGGCTTCCGCCGCTTTCTCCGCCAGCAAGGTGTGCGCAATGGCACTGGCCACGGCCAAGCTCAAGCCGACCTTCTCCTGCTTGAACAGCACCGCCTCTTCACGCGGAATCAGGCCGGTGTCCAGATCGGCCTGGGCAAACGAGCGGCTTTGCACCACGTTGCGCAGAAACTGCACATTGGTGTTGAGGCCGACGATGTGGGTCTGCGCCAGCGCCGTGTCGAGCCGGGACAGCGCCTGCTCGCGCGTCTCGCCGTGCACGATCAGCTTGGCGACCATGGAGTCGTAAAACGGCGAGATCGGATCGCCCTCGCGCACGCCGGAGTCCACGCGAACGCCGCCGCTGTTGCGCGCGAAAGTTACGCACTCCGGCAGGCCATAGACGTGCAGCGTGCCGGTGGCGGGCAGGAAGTTGTTGTCCGGGTTTTCCGCGCAGATGCGGGCCTCGATGGCATGACCGGTGATCTTGAGCTGGTCTTGCGCCAGCGGCAAGGGCTCGCCCGACGCCACGCGCAGTTGCCACTCCACCAGGTCCTGCCCGGTGATGGCTTCGGTCACGGGATGCTCCACCTGCAGCCGGGTGTTCATCTCCATGAAAAAGAAGATCATGGAACCATCGGTTTTTTGCTCGACGATGAACTCCACGGTGCCGGCCCCGACATAGTCCACGGCCCGGGCCGCTGCCACGGCCGCTTCGCCCATCTCTTTGCGAAATTCGGGCGTCATGCCCGGCGCTGGCGCTTCTTCCAGCACTTTCTGGTGGCGCCGCTGCACCGAGCAGTCGCGCTCGAACAGGTAGACGTAATTGCCCAAGGTGTCGCCAAACACCTGAATCTCGATGTGGCGCGGGCGCTGCACGTATTTTTCGATCAACACGGCATCGTCGCCAAAGCTGTTGATGGCTTCGCGCTTGCACGACGCCAGCGCCGCCGCAAAGTCCTCCGAACTGTCGACCGCGCGCATGCCCTTGCCGCCGCCGCCGGCACTGGCCTTGATCAGCACCGGGTAGCCAATGCTGTCGGCCTCGCGCTGCAGCAGCGCCGGGTCCTGGTCCTCGCCGTGGTAACCCGGCACCAGCGGCACGCCGGCCAAATTCATCAAGCGCTTGGACTCGGCCTTGAGCCCCATGGCCTTGATGCTGGAGGGCAGCGGGCCGATGAACACCAGACCGGCGTCGGCGCAGGCTTGGGCAAACTCGACGTTTTCGCTCAAAAAGCCATAACCCGGATGCACCGCCTGGGCGCCGGTGGCTTTGGCGGCTTCGATGATTTTTTCCCAGCGCAAGTAGCTGTCCTTGGGCGCGCTGCCGCCGATGTAAACCGACTCATCGCAGACGCTGACGTGCTTGGCATTGGCGTCGGCGTCGGAATAAACCGCCACGGTCTTGATGGCCAGGCGGCGGGCGGTAGCCGCCACGCGGCAGGCGATTTCTCCTCGATTCGCAATCAGGATTTTGTTAAACATGTGAACACTCCATCGAGGAAAAATCGCCTGTGTGCACTTCGTGCACCAGGCAATGTAGCTGCGCTGCTGCGCCGCTTTGCGGCTGGTCGCCCCGATTGGCGATGAGGATTTTATTAAACATGCGAGTGTCTCCTGAGGCCTTAGGCCAGCCAGTTGGGTTTACGTTTTTGCAGAAAGGACTGCACGCCTTCGCGGCCTTCGCTGCTGGTGCGGATGTCGGCAATGCCTTCCACGGTGCGGGCGATCAGCGGGGCGTCGATGTCGCGCCCGGCCACGTCTTGCAGCAAGGTTTTGCAGCTGCGCACGGCGTTCGGGCTGGCGCTGATCAGCGCCTGGACCAGTTCATCCACCTTGGCGTCCAGCTGCTCGGCCGGCACCACCTCATGGACAAAGCCGATGCGGTGCGCCTCGGCCGCGCTGAAGCGCTCGGCCGTGAGAAAGTAGCGGTGCGCGGCACGCGCGCCCATGGCGCGAATCACATACGGGCTGATGGTGGCCGGAATCAGGCCGAGCTTGACCTCGCTCAGGCAGAAGGTGGCGCTGTCCACGCTCACCGCCATGTCGCAGGCGGCCACCAGCCCCATGCCGCCGGCAAACACGTCGCCCTGCACGCGGGCCACGGTCGGTTTCGGGCATTCGTACATCACGCGCAGCATCTCGGCCAGCGCGCCGGCGTCGGCCAGGTTCTCGGCGCGCGTGTAGTCGGCCATGCGGCGCATCCAGTTCAGGTCAGCGCCGGCGCAGAAGGCCGGGCCAACAGCGGCCAGCACCACGGCGCGCACGTCGGCACGGCTGGCGGCGTCCTGAAAGGCCTGGGTCAGCTCCAGAATGACCTCGTCGTTGAAGGCATTGCGCACATCGGGGCGGCTGAGCGTCAGGGTCAGCACGGACCCTTGTTGGGTGGTTTGTAAAGCGGCCATGGCTTACATCCGGAACACGCCGAACTGGGTATCCGGGATCGGCGCATTCAGCGATGCACTCAAACCCAGCGCCAGCACGCGGCGCGTGTCGGCCGGGTCGATGACACCGTCGTCCCACAGGCGGGCGGTGGCGAAATACGGGTGGCCCTGCTCTTCGTACTGGCGGCGGATTGGCGCCTTGAAGGACTCTTCTTCCTCGGCGCTCCATTGCCCGCCCTTGAGCTCGATGCCGTCGCGCTTGACCGTGGCCAGCACGCTGGCCGCCTGCTCGCCGCCCATGACCGAGATGCGCGCGTTCGGCCACATCCACAAAAAGCGCGGGCTGTAAGCGCGGCCGCACATGCCGTAGTTGCCGGCGCCAAAACTGCCGCCGATGATGATGGTGAATTTGGGCACCGCCGCCGTTGCCACGGCCGTCACCATCTTGGCGCCGTTGCGCGCGATGCCTTCGTTTTCGTACTTGCGCCCGACCATGAAGCCGGTGATGTTCTGCAGAAAAATCAGCGGAATCTTGCGCTGGCAGCACAGCTCGATGAAGTGCGCGCCCTTCAAGGCCGACTCGCTGAACAAAATGCCGTTGTTGGCGATGATGCCGACCGGCATGCCCTCGATGTGGGCAAAGCCGGTGACCAGCGTCGTGCCAAAACGCGGCTTGAACTCGTGCAACTCCGAGCCGTCAACGATGCGGGCGATGATCTCGCGCACGTCAAAGGGTTTGCGCGTGTCGGTCGGAATCACGCCGTACAGCTCATCCGCTGCAAAATTAGGAGCTACCGACGCAAGCAGCGCAGGGGCTAGCGCCTTCTTTTGATTCAAATGCGAGACCGCTTGGCGCGCCAGCGCCAGCGCGTGCAAGTCGTTTTGCGCCAGGTGATCGGCCACACCCGAGAGCCGCGTGTGCACGTCGCCGCCGCCCAGGTCTTCGGCCGTCACCACCTCACCGGTGGCGGCCTTCACCAGCGGCGGGCCGCCCAGGAAAATCGTGCCCTGGTTCTTGACGATGATGGCCTCGTCGCTCATGGCCGGCACGTAGGCGCCGCCGGCCGTGCAACTGCCCATGACGACGGCGATTTGCGCGATGCCCTGCGCGCTCATAGTCGCCTGGTTGAAAAAGATGCGGCCGAAGTGGTCGCGGTCCGGAAACACCTCGTCCTGGTTCGGCAGATTGGCGCCGCCCGAGTCCACCAGGTAGATGCAGGGCAGGCGGTTTTGCTGCGCGATTTCCTGCGCGCGCAAATGCTTTTTGACCGTCATCGGGTAATAAGTGCCGCCCTTGACGGTGGCGTCGTTGCACACAATCATGCAGTCCACGCCGCTGACGCGGCCGATGCCGGCGATGACGCCGGCGCTGGGCGCGCTGTCCGTGCCATCGCGGTCCGGGTACATGCCCATCGCCGCCAGCGGTGACAACTCCAGAAACGGCGTGCCGGGGTCGAGCAGCAGTTGCACGCGGTCGCGCGGCAGCAGCTTGCCGCGCCCGGTGTGCTTGGCGCGCGCCGCTTCGCCGCCGCCCAGCGCGGCCTTGGCGATCTGGGCGTTGAGGTCATCGACCAGGGTGCGCATGGCGCGGGCGTTGGCCAGAAAATCGGCAGAACGGGCGTTGAGTTGGGTGTCCAGGATGGGCATAAAACTTCTTTCAGGCGGTTTTGTCTTCTTGCAGGCCAAGCTGCTGCTTCATGTCGTCACGAATTTTGAACTTCTGGATCTTGCCGGTCACGGTCATCGGGAACTCAGCTACAAAGCGGATGTAGCGCGGCACCTTGTAGTGGGCAATCTGCCCCTTGCAGAAGGCCTTGACCTCAATCTCGCTCAGGCTCTGGCCCGGCTTCAGAATGATCCAGGCGCACAGCTCCTCGCCGTATTTTTGGTCGGGGATGCCGACCACCTGCACGTCCTGAATCTGGGGATGCCGGTAGAGGAATTCCTCGATCTCGCGCGGGTAAATGTTTTCGCCGCCGCGTATCACCATGTCCTTGATGCGCCCGACGATGTTCACATAACCTTCTTCGTCCATGGTCGCCAGGTCGCCGGTGTGCATCCAGCCCTCGGCGTCGATCGCCTCGGCGGTGCGGCTCGGGTCTTCCCAGTAGCCGTGCATGACCGAATAACCGCGCGTGCACAGCTCGCCCGACACGCCCGGCGCCACTGTTTGTCCAGTGACCGGATCGATCACCTTGACCTGCAAATGCGGCTGCACCAGGCCGACCGTCGCCACCCGTTTTTCCAGCGGCGTCGTGGTGCTGCTCTGGCAGCTCACCGGGCTGGTTTCGGTCATGCCGTAGGCGATGGTGACTTCGGACATGTGCATGTCGCGCACCACGCGCTTCATGACCTCGATCGGACAGGGCGAGCCGGCCATGATGCCGGTGCGCAGGCTCGACAGGTCGAACTCGGCAAAACGCGGATGGTCCAGCTCGGCGATGAACATGGTCGGCACGCCGTGCAGGCCCGTGCATTGCTCGTCCTGCACGGTTTGCAGCACGCTCAACGCGTCGAAACCGTCGTTCGGGTAAACAATGGTGGCGCCGTGCGTGAGGCAAGCCAGATTACCCAGCACCATGCCAAAGCAGTGATACAGCGGCACCGGAATGCACAGGCGGTCCGCCGAAGTGAGCTTCATGGCTTCGCCAATGAAGAAGCCGTTGTTCAGGATATTGCGGTGCGTCAGCGTGGCGCCCTTGGGGAAGCCGGTGGTGCCGCTGGTGAACTGGATGTTGATCGGGTCAGTCGGGTGCAGCAATTTGGCCACGGCGCCAATGCGCGGGTCGGCTGCGTCACCCGTCGCCAACAGCGTCGAGAAGCGCAGCAGGCCCGGCAACTCGTCGCCCTGCCCCGGCTCGTCGATCCACACCACGGTGCGCAGATGCGGCAAGCGGGCCGACTGCAAGGCGCCCGGCTGGGCGGTGGCCAGTTCCGGCGCCAGTTCGCGCAACATGCCGACGTAGTCGCTGGTCTTGAAGCGGGCCATGGTCACCAGCGCCTTGCAGGCCACCTTGTTGAGCGCGTAGTCCAGCTCGGCGACCCGGTAGGCGGGGTTGATGTTGACCAGAATCAGCCCGACCTTGGCGGTGGCCAGCTGCATCAGCAACCACTGCGCGTTGTTGTGTGACCAGATGCCGACCCGGTCGCCCGGCTGCAGGCCGAGGCCGAGCAAGGCACTGGCCAGCTGATTGCTGGCCGTTTGCAGTTCGCGGTAGGTGTAACGCTGGCGCTGGTGCACGCTGACCAGCGCTTCATGCTCGGGCAGGCGCGCGGCCATGGCATCAAAAAACGCGCCCAGGGTTTGCTCGATCAGGGGCACGTCGGTCGCACCGCTGGACAAACAGGAAGTCAAGGCGGGCGCTGCCTCAGGTGTTGTTGTCATGTTGATTCTCCTCAAGGGGCACGGGCATAGGCCCCAGAAACTGTCGCAGCTTGCAGCATAGGCCTGTGCGCCCATCGATGGCAGCCACTTAGGTTGCAAATCGTGCCACCTGGCGCCATACTACAGATCATGCCGCGCACTGCCTCTCCCGCCCCTTTTTCAACCGCAATTACCACCACCGGCCCGGCCGTGACGCCTATGGCTTTTGTGCACGCCATTGTGGAGGCTTATGCCCGCCAGGGCAGGAGCCCGGCGCAGGCCCTGGCCCTGGCACAAATTGCGCCAGCGGCGCTGCAGGATCCGGCCGCACGCATCACGGCGGCGCAAATGGAGCGCATCTCCGGCGCCGCCATGCAGGAGCTGGACGACGAGGGCCTGGGCTGGTTCAGCCGCCGCCTGCCCTGGGGCAGCTACGGCATGCTGGCGCGCGCCTCGATCAGCGCGCCCAGCCTGGGCGTGGCGCTCAAGCGCTGGTGTCGCCACCACGGGCTAATGACCGACGACATCACGCTGAAACTGACGCTGGCAGGCGACAGCGCCACCCTGTCCATCACCGAAAACCGGGACCTTGGCGCACTGCGCGAGTTTTGCCTGGTCTCGGTGCTGCGCAACATCCACGGCCTGGCCTGCTGGATGATCGACTCGCGTCTGCCGCTGCAGGCGGCGCAGTTTCCCTTCCCCACGCCGCCGCACGCCGAGGTCTATGGCGTGCTGTTCTCCGGCCCCACCACCTTCGATGCCGCGCCGGCCGGCATCCGTTTTGATGCGCGCTACCTGGCCTTGCCGCTGCGGCGCGACGAACAAGCCCTGCAGCAAATGCTGCAGCGCGCGCTGCCCTTGACCGTCTTGCAGTACCGGCGCGACCGCCTGCTGGCGCAGCGCGTGCGCCAGGCGCTGAGTCTGCATCCGGCGCTGATCCACAACGCCGACAGCCTGGCCACCCTGCTGCATGTCTCGCCGCGCACGCTGCACCGGCAGCTCAAGGACGAAGGCGCCTCGCTGCAGGCCCTGAAGGACGAGGTGCGCCAGGCGCGCGCACGCGAGCTGCTGCTGCGCACCTCGCGCCCGATCAAGCAGGTGGCCGAGGCCGCGGGTTTTCGCAACGAGAAAAGCTTCATCCGCGCCTTCCATGCCTGGACCGGGCTGTCACCGGCGGAGTTCCGGCGCCAGTCCCCACCCTTGGCATGATTTGTCCCTTTTGTGGCGCGCCCGACACCCCGCATCTTTATAGACTGGGACCATGATCACTGTCGACGACTCCACCACCCTGGGCGAGGCCTTTTTCCGGGCCTGCGCCGCCTATGGCGCCAACAGCCTGCTGGCCGTGCCGGCCAACCCGGCGCGCAGCTATCACCCGCAGGGCCGCGAGATCAGCTACGCCGAGGCGGCCGAAACCGTGCGCACGCTCATGGACCGCTACCGCGCCGCCGGTTATGGCCTCTCGCACCGCGTCGGCCTGTTTCTGGAGAGCCGGCCCGAGCACATGCTGCACAAGCTGGCCCTGAATGCGCTGGGCGTGTGCTGTGTGCCCATCAACCCCGATTACCGGCCGCGCGAACTGAGCTACCTGATCCAGCATTCGCGCGTGGACCTGATCGTGCTGCTCCCCGGCCGGGTCGACGCCGTGCGCGCGGCCCTGGCGGCATCGCCCCACCAGCCCGGCCTGGCCATCGTGGACGAGCGGGCCGCCCTGCCAAGGACGCTGACCGCGCCCCTGACCCCGGCCGCCGCCGGCCAGCCCCAGGCCGACAGCCCCGCCAGCATTCTCTACACCTCGGGCACGACGGGCCAGCCCAAGGGTTGCGTGCTATCGCATGCTTACGAACTGGCCGCCGGCCAGTGGTACGCCAGCCAGGGCGGGCTGGGCGCGATCCGCGAGGGACAGGAGCGCCTGTACAACCCGCTGCCGCTGTTCCATGTCAACGCCTCCATCCTGTCTTTCTACTGCATGCTGCTCAGCGGCGGCTGCCAGGTGCAGACCGACCGCTTCCAGCCCTCGCGCTGGTGGGCCGAAGTCTGCGAGAGTCGCGCCACCATCGTGCACTACCTGGGCGTGGTCGTGCCCATGCTGCTGGCCCAGCCGGTCAATGCGCTGGAGCGGGCCCACGGCGTGCGCTTTGGCTACGGCGCCGGTGTCGAGCCGCAACTGCACGCGCTGTTTGAAGCGCGTTTCGGACTGCCCCTGCTGGAGCTCTGGGGCATGACCGAGAACGTGCGCACCTTGTGCGACTGCCAGGAACCGCGTCAGGTCGGCACGCGCGCCTTTGGCCGGGCCAGGCCAGGTCTGGAAGTGCGCGTGGTGGACGAAGCCGACGCCGAGCTGCCCGACGGCAGCGCCGGCGAGATGCTGATCCGCCATTCCGCCGCCACCCCCCGGCGCCATTTTTTCAGCGGCTACCTGGACGACCCGGCCGCCACCGAAGCCGCCTGGCGCGGCGGCTGGTTCCACACCGGCGATATCGTCACGCGCTCGCCCGACGGCATGCTGCACTTCATGGACCGGCGCAAGAACATCATTCGCCGCTCGGGCGAAAACATCGCCGCCGCCGAGGTCGAAGCGCTGCTGCTGACCCACCCGTGGGTCGCACAGGTCGCCGTCATGGCCGTGCCGGACGAAATTCGCGAGGAAGAAGTGCTGGCCTGCGTGGTGCTGGACCCGGCCACGGCCGCCGGTGTGAGCCGCGAAGACGCCGCGCGCCAGCTGTTCGATTTCTGCCACCAGCAGCTGGCCTATTACAAGGCCCCGGGCTGGCTCTGGTTTGCCGACAGCATCCCGACCACCGGCACGCAAAAAATCCAGAAACACCGCATCTTTCCCGAACAGACCGATCCGCGCACGCTGGCCGGCATGATCGATCTGCGGGCGCTCAAGAAACGCAGCGTCTAGCAAGACAAGCTCCATCAACCCGAAGACTGGCACCCCATGATCACCTTGCACCACTGCGTCAGCGCCCGCTCCTTCCGCCCTCTGTGGCTGCTCGAAGAGTTGGGCCTGCCCTATACCTTGCGCATGCTGCCGTTCCCGCCGCGCGCGCTGGCCCGTCATTTTCTGGCCGACAACCCGCTGGGCACGGTGCCACTGCTGGTCGATGACGCCATGCGCATGACCGAATCGGCCGCCATCTGCCAGTACCTCGCGGCGCGGCACAGCGCCGGCGACCTGGACGTGGCGGTCAGCGACCCGGCCTATGGCGCCTACCTGAACTGGCTGCACATGGGCGAGGCCACGCTGACCTTCCCGCAGACCCTGGTGCTGCGCTACGCCCACTTCGAAAGCCCGGAGCGACGCCAGCCCCAGGTGGCAACCGACTACAGCCGCTGGTTCCTGGCCCGCCTGCGCGCCCTGGATGTCGCATTGTCCGAACAGGACTTTCTCTGCGCCGACCGCTTCACCGCCGCCGATGTGTCGGTGGGTTACGCCCTGATGCTGGCCACGCACCTGGGGCTGGCGCCGCAGTTTTCCGATGCGGTGCGTCGCTATTGGGATCGCCTGCAGCAACGCCCGGCCTTCCAGCGTGCGCTGCAAGCTCAGCACCAAGCCGCGCTGGACCAGGGCGTGTCGACTATTCCGGCGCCGGAGGTGCGGCCTGACTGATTTTCGCCCTAGCACAAATCCCTCAGCAGCCACTCCACAAATTTTGTGGATAACTTTGTGCACCAGCCCCGGGACAAGCCCACCAAAACCACGGCTGGCGCGGCTTTCAACGCGATGCCTGCGAAACAGGCAGGCAGAACAAAAACACGGCTCAGGGCAAAATAAATTCCAGTCCACAACTTCTGTGGACAACTTTGTGGATCAGTCTAGGGAAAACCAACGGAATCCTTATCTGGCGCGGCCTGCAACACGGTGCCTGTCAAATAGGCAAGGGGAATAAGTCGCACATTCAGCCTTAAAACGATGAATTCCCCTACATCAAAAAACGCCATAAACCGGCAACGGGCCCAGCAAAGCACGACAAATATTCTTGAAATATTCCCCCGCTTTGATGCTCTAGCGAGACCCGCCCAGCCCCTGAACTTGATTCACAAATTATGTGGATAACTTTGTGCACCAGCCCCGGAACAACCCCGGCAAAGCCTTAGCTGACGCGGGCTGCAGCACGATGCCTGTCAAACAGGCAGCCGGCCCGCCGAATCAGGCACCTCGCCCGCCCGAGCGGTTTCAGGCCGCTTCCAACAGCAGCTGTGGCAACTCGGCCATGTGGCCAAACAAGCGGCTGGCACCAGCCTGCAGCAGGGTCGGCCCCTGCTCGGGCAGCGGGCAGTAGGCCCAGACGGTAGCGCCCGCCGCCACGCCCGCCGTGGTGCCCACGGTCGTGTCCTCGATCACCAGGCACTGGTGCGCCGGCGCATCCAGGTGCCGCGCCGCCGCCAGGTACACGTCAGGCGCGGGCTTGGAGCGCGCCATCTCCTGGCCGCTGAAGATGTTGCCGGCAAAGAAATCCATCAAGCCGACTTTGAGCAACTGCATTTCCACCTTGGCGCGGTCAGCACCCGAAGCGCAGGCAATGCGCTGCCGGGTGTAGCTGTGTGCCGCCTGCACGGCCGCGTGGGCGCCGGCCATGATCTCCAGCCGCGCGTCCAGCTCGCGGTTGCGCCGCGCATAAAAAAGGTTCATCCAGTCTTCGGTCAGCGGCTGGCCGGTATGCGCCTCGATGGCGACGCGCTCGTCGCGCACGGCCTTGCCGACAAAAAACTGCATGCATTCCCGGGCCGTCATGACCCAGCCGCGCTCGGCCAGCATCTCCCGCAGCACGGTGTTGACGATCGGTTCGCTGTCGACCAATACACCATCGCAGTCAAACAGGATTGCTTCAAATTTCATAGCTAGCTACGCTTATTCCATGAGGGCCAGAGGCCGATTTAATCAAAAAACACCAGTCCGATCAGCTTTTTTGGGGGCGCCGCGCCTTTTGTTCTTCCAGCGTTTCGGTCGGCGCGCCCTGCTGGACCCACGCGGTGTAGCCGCCATCGATATGGGCCACATTGCTCATGCCCATGTCCTGCAAGGCCTTGGCCGCCAGCGCGCTGCGCCAGCCCGCGCCGCAAAACAGCACGAACTCCTTGGACTCGTCGGCAAACAGGGGTTTGTGGTAGGGCGAGGCCGGGTCCACCCAGAACTCCAGCATGCCGCGCGGCGCATGGTAGGCGCCGACCACGGTGCCCCCGACCAGTTCGCGGATGTCACGGATGTCGACGAGCTGCATGCGCGCATCGTCCAGGCGGGCCTGGACGTCGGCCACCGAATAGGTCTTGACCTCGGCCATGGCCTCGTCCACCAGTTGTTGATAGCCTTTGGTGATGGGCATGAGTTGCTCCTTGGGTTACTTCGGTTACTGGGGTTAGCGACGTCAGGGAATAGGGCTTTATACAAGCGGCGCGGGTTCGGCAGCCACATCGACACGGTTGCGACCGCCCTGCTTGGCCTGGTACAGCCCGGCGTCGGCGCGGCTGATGGTCTGATCGGGCAGCTCCGTGCCGCTGAACTGGCTCACGCCGATGCTCACGCTTAAGCCCAGGCGTTTGCCCTCCACCTCCAGGCATTCCTGCGCAATGCGCTGGCGGATTTTTTCGGCAATCTGGCGCGCCTCATCGAGTGCGCAGCTGTTCAGCACCACCAGGAATTCCTCGCCACCCCAGCGCACCGCAATGTCGGATTTGCGCAAAACCTGGCGCAACTGGCTGGCCACACTGCGCAGCACCCGGTCGCCCATCGCATGGCCATATTGGTCGTTGACGGACTTGAAATGATCCAGGTCCAGCAGCAGCACCGAGATGGGACGCGGCTGGCGGGCGTGCTCGGCCATCAGCTTGTCCATGAGAATGTCGTAGGCCTGGCGGTTGAGCAGGCCGGTGAGCTTGTCGGTGGAGGCCATCTCCTCGATGCGGCGCTGGTAACGCGAGAGCGACAGATTCATCAGCATCACCACCAGCACGGTGATGAGCAGGCAAACGCCGAGGTTGATGTAGAGCGTCTTGCGTACCTCGGCCAGGGCCTGGGACTCGTCTTTTTCGACAAACAGGTACCAGTTGAGCTCCGGGATGTAATGCACATTGAGCAGGTAGTTGACGCCATTGGCCTGGTACTGGTAGCCGCCATTTTTTTCCAGCAGGATGCGGTCCACCAAGTCGCGCAGGCCGGCCCGGTCGTGCAAGTCCGGAGGCAGCTCCCGGCCGTTTTGACCGAACAGCACCGTCTTGCCCTGGTGATCCACAAAATAGATCGTGCGCTGGTAGCGTTGCTGGTAGTCCTTGATCCGCTGGTGCATGGCATCGGTTGTGACGCCGATACCGGTGGCCCCCAGGTACTTTCCGGCAAAGTCAAACACACGGTAGTTGATGAAGATCGTCATGGCATCCTGGTTGGCCATGTCAGGGTCTACATTGATCTCGTGGTCGGCCTTCAGGTCGCGCACGCGGTAGTACCAGGCGTCGCGCGGCTCGTCCGGCGATACTTTCTTGAGCACGCCACTGCCGGTGTAGTAGTTGGCACTGCGCTCGGAGACGAAGAAGGTGCTGAAGGCGCCGTAGCGCGTCTTGACCTCCTGCAGGTAGCGATTCATCTCGCTCACATTACGCTCGCCCTGGAGCACCCAGTCGCGCAAAAAGGTGTCGTGCGCCATGGTGGAGGAGATCAGCACCGGCTGCACCAGGTCTTTTTGCAGCGCCACGTAGATGTTGCTGGAAGCCAGCGGCAGCTCCTGCCCGATGATGGCTTCGCGGATGACGTTTTTGGACACGAAGTAGCTGCCCAGGGTGGTCGCGAAGAAACCCGCCACGATGAGAAGACTGAGCAAGGCCAGCAAGCGCCGGCCGTCAAAAATGCGGTGAACGGAAACCATGGAGTTGGGAGTTTTGTATGACTGACCGTCAGCAGGCCTGACGAAAGTATTGTTGCATGGGCCCGGCTAGCGACCCCAGCCATTGCGCGCGCCAACCGCCAATGGCCCACATGGAGGCCCCGCCCGCCAAGCGTCAAGCCAGCGCGCGCTGAATAATGATCTTCTGCACGTCGCTGGTGCCTTCGTATATCTGACACACGCGCACATCGCGGTAAATGCGCTCGACCGGAAAGTCACTCACATAACCATAACCACCCAGGGTCTGGATGGCGACGCTGCAAACTTTTTCGGCCATCTCGCTGGCGAACAGCTTGGCCATGGCGGCTTCTTTCAGGCAGGGCCGGCCGGCGTCGCGCAGGGCGGCGGCGTGCCAGATGAGCTGGCGCGCGGCCTCGATTTGCGTCGCGCAGTCGGCCAGACGGAAACCCACGGCCTGGTGATTGAAGATGGCGGTGCCAAAACTCTCGCGCTCCTTGGAATAAGCCAGCGCCACCTCGAACGCGCTGCGCGCCATGCCCACGCTTTGCGCGGCGATGCCGATGCGGCCGCCTTCCAGCGCGCCTAGCGCAATCTTGTAGCCCTCGCCCTCGGCCCCAATCAAGTTCTCGACTGGCACGCGGCAGTTGTCAAAATTGATCTGCGCGGTGTCGCTGGAATGCTGGCCGAGCTTGTCTTCGAGACGCGCCACCACATAACCCGGTGCATTGGTGGGGACAATAAAAGCGCTCATGCCTTTCTTGCCTGCGCCCTTGTCGGTGACGGCAATGACGATGGCGACATCGCCGTTTTTGCCGCTGGTGATGAACTGCTTGACGCCGTTGATGACGTAGCCATCGCCGTCCTTCACCGCCGTGGTGCGCAGCGATGACGCGTCGGAGCCGACATGCGGCTCGGTCAGACAAAACGCGCCCAGCATCTGGCCTTGCGCCAGCGGCGTCAGCCACTGTTTCTTTTGCGCGGCGTTGCCGTAGCGCATCAGG
This sequence comes from Rhodoferax ferrireducens, assembly GCF_003347515.1. GTDB lineage: Bacteria > Pseudomonadota > Gammaproteobacteria > Burkholderiales > Burkholderiaceae_C > Rhodoferax. The sequence continues at coordinate 264,968 of NZ_QEII01000298.1, forward strand.
ATGGCATTGACCGGGCAGTTGGTGACGCTGATGGCGGTGCTGGTGCCGCCGTCACCGGCGGCGATTTCTTCCAGCACCAGGGCCACCGTCAGGTAGTCCATATTGGCGCCGCCAAACTCCTCCGGCACGCAAATGCCGTAGGCGCCCAGGGCCGCCAGGCCTTTGTGCGCTGCCTTGGGAAAAGTGTGTTCCTTGTCCCATTGGGCGGCGTGCGGCCACAGCTCGGCTTGGGCAAAATCGCGCACCGCGTCGCGGATCATTTCCTGGTCTTGGGTTAACAGCATGTTTCAGTCCCGAGGGCATCCGTGCAAAATTTATAACAAATCGGGCTCTAGCCCTCGTTCAATAAGCGCAAGCAGCTATTTAACTTATAGCATCTCAAGCGCCACGGCCGTGCCTTCGCCGCCGCCGATGCACAGCGTGGCGACGCCTTTTTTGAGTCCCCGTGCCTGCAGCGCGTACATCAGGGTGACCATGATGCGGGCGCCGGACGCGCCAATCGGATGCCCCAGCGCGCAGGCGCCGCCGTTCACGTTGACGATGTCGTGGCTCAGCCCCAAGTCATGCATCAGCGCCATCGGCACCACGGCAAAAGCTTCGTTGACTTCCCACAAGTCCACGTCTTTCACGCTCCAGCCAGCCTTGGCCAAGGCCTTGTTCACGGCGCCGACCGGGGCGGTGGCGAACCAGTTGGGTTCCTGCGCATGCACGGCGTGGCTGACGATGCGCGCCAGCGGCTTGAGACCGAGCTTGGCGGCGGTCGAGGCCCGCATCATCACCAGCGCGGCCGCGCCGTCGCTGATGCTGGAGCTGCTGGCGGCGGTGATGGTGCCGTCTTTTTTGAACGCGGGTTTGAGCGAGGCGATTTTTTCCAGCTTGACCTTGCCGGGCGCTTCGTCGGTGGCAATCACGGTGTCGCCCGCGCGGCCCTTGACCGTTACCGGGGTGATTTCTGCCGCAAACGCGCCAGATTGGGTCGCTGCCTGCGCCCGCTTGACGCTGGTGATGGCGAAGCTGTCCTGGGCTTCGCGGGTGAAGCCGTACTTGGCGGCGCAGTCTTCGCCAAACGTGCCCATGGAGCGGCCGGCCTCGTAGGCGTCTTCCAGACCGTCGAGCATCATGTGGTCGAACATGCGGTCGTGGCCGATGCGGTAGCCGCCGCGCGCTTTTTGCAGCAGATACGGGGCGTTGGTCATACTTTCCATGCCGCCGGCCACCACCACGTCGGCGCTGCCGGCCAGCAACATGTCGTGGCCAAACATGGCCGCGCGCATGCCGGAGCCGCACATTTTGGACAGCGTCACAGCCCCGGCGCTGATCGGCAGCCCGCCCTTGAAACCGGCTTGGCGTGCCGGCGCCTGACCCTGACCGGCCATCAGGCAATTGCCAAACAGCACTTCATTGACGGAGTCGGCGGCAATGCCCGCGCGCTCTACCGCAGCCTTGATGGCCGCGCCGCCCAGATCGTTGGCGGAGAGAGAAGAAAAGTCGCCCTGGAAGCTGCCCATGGGGGTGCGGGCGGCGCCGACGATAACGATGGAATCGGTCATTTTGAGTCCTTTAAATGAAAATCGGGTTACAGGTAAATAAGGCTTGCGTTGGCAACTGTCAAGTCAATCGCGCGATCAGATCGAGGCCGGCACTTGCTCATCGGGATGAGCGATATGAAAGCGTTTGTCCTGTTCGTAGGGGAACACGTCATACACATGGCCCTGCTGGATACGCTCTTTGTGGCTTTGCCAAAAGGCGGCATCCAGCAAATCGGCATGGTGTTTCATGAACACCTGGCGCACGGCCGGGTTGCCCAGCAGGAAGGGGCCGAAGGTCTCGGGGAACACGTCCTTGGGGCCGACGGTGTACCAGACCTCGCCCGACATTTCTTCTTCCTCATTGCGCGGCGTCGGCACCTTACGAAAGTTGCAGTCGGTGATGTATTCGATCTCGTCGTAGTCATAGAACACGACCTTGCCATTGCGGGTGATACCAAAGTTCTTCCACAGCATGTCGCCGGGAAAGATGTTGGCCGCCACCAGGTCCTTGATGGCGTTGCCATACTCGATGACGCCACGCTCGATCTGCTCGCGCGCCCGGGCCGGGGCGCCCTCCGCCGGGTCCGGTGCGGCGCCACCGGCGTCAAAGGCTTCCTGCAGATAAATATTGAGCGGAATCATGCGCCGCTCGATGTAGACGTGCTTGATGATGACCTCGTTGCGGCCATCGCCGTCCCGGTCAACAATCTCCAGCTGGCTGGGCGCAAACTTCTCGATCTCGGCAATCAGTTCATCGCTGAAGCGGTCACGCGGAAACCCGACCTCGCTGTACTCCAGCGTGTCGGCCATGCGGCCCACGCGGTCGTGCTGCTTGACCAGCAGGTATTTGCCCTTGATCTGCTCCCGCGTGGTGTCTTTTTGCGGCGGGTAATAGTCCTTGATGACCTTGAACACATACGGAAAGGACGGCAGGTCAAACACCAACATGACCATGCCCTTGATGCCGGGTGCGATGCGGAACTTGTCGCTGGAGTGGTTCAGGTGGTGCAGAAAGTCGCGGTAAAACAGGGTCTTGCCCTGCTTGGCCAGGCCCAGCGCGTTGTAGATTTCGTTGCGCGGCTTGCGCGGCATCATGCTGCGCAGGTACTGCACATAGGCCGAGGGAATCTCCATGTCGACCATGAAGTAGGCGCGGGCAAAGCTGAACAGCATCAGCAAGTCATCCTCGCCAAACAGGGCCGCGTCAATGGCAACCTGGCCCTCTTTATTGGGCAGCACCGGCAGCGCAAACGGAAATTCGTTGAAACCGTTGATCAGCTTGCCCACGATGTAGGCGCCCTTGTTGCGAAAGAACAGGCTGGTCAGCACCTGAAGCTGGAAGTTGGCGCGCAGCTTGGCCTCGCCCAGGCGCTCGACCATGGCGGCCTGCACCAGGGCGGCGTCGCGCGCCAGGTCCACGAAGGAGTTGCGCAGGTCAAAGTCGTTCACCATCTGCATCAGCACCTCGCACATGGTGTCGCGCGTGGGGTAATAACAGCGGTAAGTGGGGCGCGCCTCGGACTCGCCGTTTTCGATGTATTCGGTGCTCACCGCCGGGCGCACAAAGATGAAGTCGTTCTGGAAATAACTCCGGTGCAGGATTTTGGTGGTGACCGAGTTGAAAAAGGTCTCCGCCAGCTCCGGCTGGTGGTGGTTCACCAGAAGGCCGATGTAATGCAGCTTGATCTGCTGCCAGATGTCCATCGGCTGCTCACCGGCCTTGAACTCATGTTCCAGCCGGTTCGAACACTCGCGCACCCGCAGATCGTAAAACTCGATCCGTTCGCGCTGGGCGCGCTGCTGGCCGTGCCAGTCGGCCGTCTCGAAGCGGTGCTTGGCGCGGGCCGACTCGGTGCGAAACAGCTGGTAATGGCGGTTAAAACCATCCATCATGGCTTTGGCGATGTCGTAAGCGAGCGTGGAGTCGAGACGCTGGGGAAACATATTGGATGGATTCTTGACGATTACCACTGTTTTGATAGCTATCTACGCACGTTTGGCGTGGGCAACCCCTGCAATAGCCGCCCGATAGAGGGAATCCAGCCCTTCCGTCGCCGCCACCGTCAGGTGCATGTCCTGCAGCAGACCATCGTGCACACCATACACCCAGCCATGCAGGGTGACGTTCTGGCCGCGCAGCCAGGCGTCCTGCATCACCGTGGTTTGCGCCACGTTGATGACCTGCTCAATCGCGTTAAGTTCCACCAGCGCGTCGTAGCGAAACTGTTCGGGTAGCCCGTCCAGCAAGTCGCGATGCCGGTCCCGCACGTCCTGAATATGGCGCAGCCAGTTGTCGGCCAGCCCGATACGCGCACCCTCCAGCGCCGCCTGCACGCCGGAACAGCCGTAATGCCCGACCACCATGATGTGCTCCACCTTCAGGCGCTCCACCGCAAACTGGATGGTGGACAGGGCATTGAGGTCGGAATGCACCACCACATTGGCCACGTTGCGGTGCACAAACACCTCGCCCGGCTCCAGCCCGGTGATCTGGTTCGCCGGCACCCGGCTGTCGGAGCAGCCGATCCACATGTATTTGGGGTTTTGCTGGCTTTTCAGATTGGTGAAAAAGCCCGGGCGATCGCGCTCCATCTGCGCGGCCCAGGCGCGGTTGTGGGTGAACAGGTCTTGAATGGATGTGGTCATGAGCGACATTTTCGCCTGCCCCGACTGATGAGGTTCAGCAAGTCTCGGCAAACAGCTCGCGCCCGATCAGCATGCGACGGATTTCGCTGGTGCCAGCGCCGATTTCATACAGCTTGGCATCGCGCCACAGGCGGCCCAGCGGGTAGTCGTTGATGTAGCCGTTGCCGCCAAAAATCTGCACGCCCTCGCCGGCCATCCAGGTGGCTTTTTCGGCGCACCAGAGAATCACCGAGGCGCAGTCCTTGCGCACCTGGCGCACATGCTCCACCCCCAGCAGGTCCAGGTTCTTGGCCACGGTGTAGGCGAATGAGCGCCCGGCCTGCAGCACGGTGTACATGTCGGCCACCTTGCCCTGGATCAGCTGGAATTCGCCGATGCTCTGGCCAAACTGCTTGCGGTCATGGATGTAGGGCAGCACGCTGTCCATCACCGACTGCATGATGCCCAGCGGGCCGCCGGTGAGGACGGCGCGCTCGTAATCCAGCCCGCTCATCAGCACCTTGGCGCCGCTGTTGAGGCCGCCCAGAATATTCTGCGCTGGCACTTCGACATTGTTGAACACCAGTTCACCGGTATGGGAACCGCGCATGCCGAGCTTGTCGAGCTTTTGTGCGACCGAGAAGCCCTTCATGCCTTTTTCGATCAGGAAGGCGGTGACGCCGCGGGCGCCCAGCTCCGGCTCGGTCTTGGCGTACACGACCAGCGTGTCGGCATCGGGACCATTGGTGATCCACATCTTGCTGCCGTTCAGCACGTAGTAGCCGCCCTTGTCTTCGGCCTTCAGCTTCATGCTAATGACGTCGCTGCCAGCGCCGGGCTCGCTCATGGCCAGTGCGCCCACATGCTCGCCGCTGATGAGTTTGGGCAGGTATTTGCTGCGCTGCTCGTGCGTGCCGTTGCGCTTGATCTGATTCACGCAAAGGTTGCTGTGCGCACCATAGCTCAGGCCGACCGAGGCCGACGCGCGCGAGATTTCCTCCATCGCAATCATGTGCGCGAGGTAGCCCATGTTGGCGCCGCCAAACTCTTCACCCACGGTGATGCCCAGCACGCCCAAGTCGCCCATCTTGCGCCACAGGTCCATGGGGAACTGGTCGTTTTTGTCAATTTCGGCGGCGCGCGGTGCGATCTCGGCCTGTGCGAATTCGCGCACGGCGTCGCGCAGGGCGTCAATGTCTTCACCGAGTTGAAAGTTGAGTCCTGGCATGTTCATGGTGGTTGGCTCCTTTGTATTGCTTGAATAGCTTGGGTTTCAATAAGTCTTGGGCACCGGCATCAGCGTTTGCTGCATCACGGCGCAGGCGCTCTCGCGGCCATCGGCGTCGATGTGGATGACCTCGGCCGTGGTCACGATAATGCGACGCCCGGCCTTGACCACATGGCCCGTGGCGTGCAGTTCACCGCCCTGGAACGCGGCCAGAAAATTGATTTTGAATTCGACACTGGTGACTTCCATGCCCGGCGGCGCCAGGGTCAGGCCGGCATAACCGCCGGCAATGTCAGCCAGCGCGCCAATCGCGCCGCCGTGGAAACCGGCCTGTTGCTGGGTCACTTTGTCCGAGTACGGCAAGGCGATCACGCACAAGCCGGACTCCACGCGCAGCAGCCGCGCGCCCAGATGGCGCATCAGGCCTTGTCGGTCAAAGCTGTTTTGCACGCGACTCTGGAGGGATTCTTCAGGCTGCATGGCTTTTCTTTCCTTGAGCGGCGCTGCTTTTCGATTCACTGTGGCTCATGCTTTTGGCCAGCAGCGCCTTTGCCTCGCGCTGGTGCACCTTGAGTTCATCCAGGTTGTCCTGCAGGTCGGCCATCTGGTCTTCCAGCTGCTTCTGGTGCTCGGCGATGACCAGCAGAAACTTCTCCAGCTGCGGCCCGGTGTCGCGCGGACTGTCGTACATGTCAATGATGTCCTTGGCCTCGGTCAGGCTCAGGCCCAGGCGCTTGGCCCGCAAGGTCAGCTTCAGGCGGGTGCGGTCGCGCCCGCTGTAAACGCGGGTGCGCCCGCCGGGGCCGGAGCGCTCCGGCTGCAGCAGCCCCATATCTTCATAAAAGCGGATGGCGCGCGTGGTCAGGTCAAACTCGCGGGCCAAATCGCTGATGCTGTAGGTGATAGCCATAATTTGTGAGCGACAAAGGTGACTGCGCCAGTCGGCGCCGCCCCCTACAATGCCTGATTTGCTTGACGTTTACGTAAACGTCAATTATGTCGCAAATCAGGAGCCCCTTTGCAACACCACACCAACGAACTCGAAAAACAGCTGCACTACCCGCTCGGCGATACCCTGCCTGCGCCCGGCGCCACCGTGGCGGTGGTGCCGGGCGTGAAGTGGCTGCGCATGGCGCTGCCGTTTGCGCTGAATCACATCAACCTGTGGCTGCTGCGCGATGAGGTCGATGGCCCCGACGGCAAGGTTCAGGGTTGGAGCATTGTGGATTGCTGCATCAGCACTGACGAGGCCAAAGCCCAATGGGAGCAGGTATTCGCCAATGAGCTCGAAGGCCTGCCCATTCTGCGCGTGATCGTGACCCACATGCACCCCGACCACATCGGCCTGGCGCACTGGCTGTGCGAGCGCTGGAACGTGCGCTTGTGGATCAGCGCCACCGACTACACCATGGCGCGCATCGGCACTGAAGGCCCGACCGGTTTTGGCGGTGATTCGGCAGCGGCTTTCTTTGCTTCGCATGGCCTGAATGACCCGGAGTCGGTCGAGAAGATCAAGGCGCGTGGCAGCTATTTCCCGACGCTCGTGCCTTCGGTACCGCGCCAGTACCGGCGCATGATGGACGGCGACGTGCTCAGCATTGGCGGGCGCCAGTGGGTGTGCATCAGCGGCTACGGCCATGCGCCCGAGCACATCGCACTGTATTGCGAAGAACTCAAGGTCTTGATCGGCGGCGACATGATGCTGCCGCGCATCTCGACCAACGTCAGCGTGTACGACCAGGAACCCGAGTCGAATCCACTCAAGCAGTTTCTGGACTCGATTGATAAATTCCGGGCGCTGGACGCCGACACGCTCACCCTGCCCGCGCATGGCAAGCCGTTCACCGGCCTGTATCAGCGCATTCAGCAGTTGCACGAGCACCACCGCGACCGACTGGCCGAGGTAATGGAGGCCTGCAGCGCCAAGCCCCGCACAGCGGCCGAGATGCTGCCGGTGCTGTTCAAGCGCGCGCTGGACCTGCACCAGACCACGTTTGCCATGGGTGAGTCCATTGCCCATCTGCACCTGCTGTGGTTTGACGGCCGCTTGACACGCACGCTGGGCGCGGACGGCGTGTACCGGTTTCAGGTCAGTAATTTCGTTTGATCTGCGCAGTGACGAGCAGCTATTTCGCCGGGCCGCACGGCAAACACCTCGATCGTAGTTTCCGTTCCGCGCAATGTGATCAGCCCGAGTGAGGCGGTTTGGTGCTGCGTCAGCTGGCCATTGGCGGCCGAGCCAATGAGCAGTTGAGTCGGCAGATCGCGTGCCGCCGACTCAAGCCGCGACGCGAAATTGATGCAGTCACCGACCGCGGTATAGGTGCTGCGAAAGGCAGTACCCAGGTCGCCAACCAGCGCACGGCCGCTTTCGATGCCGATGCGCACGCGCACGGGGGCAAATCCCCCGCGCTGGCGGCGGGCATTGAACGCGTCAACTTCGACCAGAATTTCCAGCGCGGCATTGACCGCCCGGTCGGCCTGATCAGGGCAAGCCAACGGCGCCCCCCAAAAGGCCACCAGGCCGTCACCGCTGTATTTATCCAACGTGCCGCGCCAGGCCAGAACAGGGCGCGTCAGGCAACCAAGAAAGTCCTTGGTCAAGGTGGCTGCATCTTCCAGCGACAAGGACGAGGTATTTCGGGTATAGCCCTCCATATCGGCAATCAGCACGGTGATCTCTCGCTGGGTCGGCTCCAGGCTGCGCTTCATGCCCAGGCGCACCATCTCGTCAAGCACCGGCTGGGCGACGTAATGCGAAAACGTGGTGAGCAGGTGCCGGCTTTTGCGCTGCGTCTGCCACCATTCGTGAGGAATGGCCACCACAAGCATGAAGAAGTAGGCCCAGAGCGGAGCCGTCACCGACCATTCCGCCTGCCTTGCGACCGCCGCAAAAGCCAGTCCCAGCCAGGCGGTGACCAGACCAAGCAGCAGTAGCATGCCGCCCCAAGCTGACAGCCTGGCAATGCAGACTGCGGCCAGGGCGATGCTGAGCACGCTCCAAAGCAACAACCAGACACGCCCTGACCAAGGGGTTCGGGCACGCCCTTCGGCCAAGTCCAGCAAGCCGGAGAGGCTGGCCGCATGAACCATGACGCCACTGCTGAGTGATGCCAGTGGCGTACCAACCCGATCGCCGAGCCCGAGAGATGATGAGCCCACTAGTACGTAGCGACCAGCGATTAGCGAGCGCGGTGCGCTCTCGCGCAGAATATCTGCGGCGGAAATGACGGTATAGGCGGACAGGGTATGGGTGTAAGGAATCCGCCATAGGCCCTCTGCATTGCCGGGGGTCACCCGCCGGACTGAATCGGAGCAGGCGAGCAACGCGCTGGCGAAGTGCAGATAGTCTTGCCCTTGGTACCGGGTGAGTCCTGGCGTATGGCGCAGCACGCCGTCGGCATCCGGCAGGTAGCCGATGTTGCCTATGCAGCGGGCACCTGCCAGCCCGGCATGATTGGCAATATAGCCATAGGCACTGACACCGCCGTGATGCGGCTGTGGATTCAGGCCGCCCGCCAATGTGCCCTGCAGGATTGCCAGCTGGCGCGGCGTGTAGTCGAATATTTGCGCCAGATTTAGTGGCGCATGGGCTGCCAGCGAGGCCAGGCGGGCATCGCCCTGTGCCTCTCCCGGATCGGGGAAGACAATGTCCAGCCCGACCGCTCGGGCGCCATAATTACTGAGCAGTATTTCCACCAAGTCCGCCACCCGCTGGCGCGGCCAGGGCCAAGGGCCGATTTCGCCGAGGCTCGCTTCGTCAATATCAATAATGGTGACGCGGTCTTCGGGCGTGGGGTCGGCGACGATCCGGATAAAGACATCCCGCAGGCCTTCATCCAGTCGGGTAACCAGCTCCGGACGCTGCCACTCGAGTAACAGGACGATCAGGCATGACAAGCAGGCAATCACGGCACGCGTTGCCCAGGCCGAAGTGAAATTCGAGACGGAAGGGGGCATGGCGAAGCGCATTTACCTACAAGGTCGCGGCCTGCTCCAACACGGCCAGGGTCTGCCTCGCCGTTTGCGTCCAGGAGTAGCGCGCTGCATGCGCAATGCCAAGCACCGACAAGCGCTCGCGCAACTCGCCGTCCTTGAGCAACCGCAGCAGGGCGTCCTTGATTGCCAGAACATCAGTCGCATCGACCAAGAGCGCAGCCCCGCCGGAAATTTCCTGCGTCGCCCCGGTATTGCTTGTGAGCACCGGAACGCCTTGACTCATGGCCTCCAGGACCGGCAGTCCGAAGCCTTCATAGAGCGACGGATAGGCCAACGCCAAAGCGCCGCCCAGCAACAGGCTCAGGTCTGCATCCTCCAGAAACCCGGTAAAAACCACCGAATCATCTGCCTCTTGATTTCGGGAGGTGACCTGCCCCATCATCCATCCCCGCACGCCGACCACCACCAGCTTGATACCGAGCCGGTCGTCCTTATCGATGTCCAGCCAAGCGTCAAACAAACGGCGCAGGTTTTTGCGAGGTTCCAGGGTCCCCAAGCAAATCACATAACCGCGGCCACCCGCCAGCGTATCGAAAATCGAATCTAAACCTGCGTCCGTGCTCGGCAATGTCCTTGGCGCCAACAGCGTCACCTCGGTCTTGCCCACACTTGCTGGCAGCAGCTGATGCAGATCATTGCGGGTGGTTTCCGAAATAGCGATCACCCGCTTTGCTTTCCTAACCGCCGCCGAGATCATCAGGGGAAAGTAATAACGCTTCACACGCTCATGCACAGCGGGGAAAAGCTGAAAAGTCAAATCATAAATGGTGACCACCATCCGCCGCCGACTCAGAAGAGGAAGGACAAAACCACAGCCCCAATGGACATTGATGCCCAACCGCCATAGATGCCAGGGCATGAGCAGCTGCTGCCAGAATACTCTCATCAAACGCGAGTCCGGTGCATCGATGAAACTGAACCGGCTATCCAGCCCGAGGGTGTTCAGATACCCCGAAGTCTTGGGGCTGGCGAAAATAAAAAAATTATGGTCAATGTCTGGACTCTGATTCCAAACCTGAAGGATTTCAGTCAGATAGACCGCGGTACCGGTCTTGACGCCGCCAAGACCTGTTGCATCAATGGAGATTTTCACGGCGACCTCCCCAATGGGTGGCAGTCAATGCCCGCGCCAACTTGAATCCTTCCTCGTCCCAACGCGGAACGCCCCGGTCGGACATGACGGATTGCGGACTCGGCAGACTCAAGGCATGGCGTATTCCCGCCTGAATCCCAGCCACAGTTGGTGCGACATAGGTCACGTCCGGCCCGCCCGCTTCCCGGGTCTCCGGCATGTCCGAAGCGACGACACGGGCTCCGCACATTCGCGCCTCCAGAATGGGCAAACCGAAACCCTCATAAACAGAAGGCATCACCACCGCTTCGGCGCCTGCGTACAAAGCAGGCAATAGCGCATCGGGAACATGCCCGGTCAGGCGAATATCCACGCCCAACCCACGAGCCTCACCGACGGCCGCCAGGAGCGCGTCGTTTTTCCAACCCGCCTGTCCTACCAGGACGAGCGCGATACCAGGCAACTCTCCCGCGCGCCGCATGGCCATGAAAGCCTCGATCAGTCCCCGCAGGTTTTTTCGGGGCTCCAGAGTCGATACCGACAGCAGATACGGGCCGGGAACATCGAGGGAGTCGCGCATAGCGGAAATTGCTGCTGCGGCGGCGGGCCGGAACTGTGCATCGACCCCGGGGCGTACCACGAGATCGGCTCGGCGGTAGCCGAATTCACTCAGGCGCGACGACGTGCCTTCCGAAATGGCAACCAGCACGTCAGCTCTTCGCAGTCCGGCACGAAAAAACCAGCCAAACGCCAGTCGATGCTTGAAACTCATGCTCTGCGGCATGACCCGGTGTACCAGGTCGAGTACCGTCAGTACGGCATGTATGCGGCGAGGCAAGCCTAGAGGCAGGAAATTGGCCCCTCCCCAGAAAGCCGAAACCCCATCCGCCTGGGCCAAGCGCCCGGCGCGCAATAGATACCAGGCGAAAGGCGACAGACGCCTCCCCCAGATCGTCTTATCCGTCCGCAAAGACCAGCGGCTGTTATGGACGGGCAAGGAAACGGGGGCGTTGCAGAAGACGAGGAAACGTGCGTCCGGCAAACACTGGTCCAAGGCTCGGCAAAGCTCGGAAACATAGCGACCCGAGCCCGCCATGGCACCGGTCAGGGCGCGGCCGTCAATGCCGATCAACATTCAAAAATGGCAAAAAAAACCAAGCCGCACAGCAGGCCAGCCGAGCTACCGATGAAGTTCCCCATCATGTCAAACAGGCAAAAACCACTGCCATAGCGATAGTCCCAGCACTCCTTCACCAAACCCAGCAAGAAGACGGCGGCAAAGGCCAACGGTGCCGGCCAAAGTACCAGAGCGGCCAGCGTCAGCCAGAAACTCCAGACCATGTGTTTGACCTTATCCTCTTCACGCAGCTTGGTGGGAAGCGCCATGAAGAATTGGCGTAGCGAATTGGTCATCAAATGGTGCGCTGGATTGTGAATAAAAAGGAACGTATCTTAGTCTCTTACTCCGTCGAGTCGGCCTCGTTGGTGACCGCCTTGCGTAGCGCATCCGGCTGGCGAACGATCAGGCGACGCATGTCTTTTTCCACCACGCCCTTCTGAAGCAATATATGAATTGCGCGCGAAACCGTTTCCCGGCTGGTATTCACCATGATCGCAATTTCCTGCTGGGTCGGCATTTTCTCGATCACCACCAAGCCGCCGGGAGCAATCTTGGCATATTGCTGCAGCAGAGCGAAGACCCGTTGAAAGGCATTGGGAATGCCGAGAATTGTCCGGTAACTGGCTGCGGTCCGAATGCTTGATGCCATGCGCTTGAGCAGACGCTCGGCCACCACAGGCGTGTGATAGATGAGCGCTTGCGCCTGGCTGCGCGGCAAAGAGGCAATCAAGGAGTTTTCGCATGCGACCACTGTCGCTGAACGCGGCAGGTTGTCGAAAATTGACAACTCGCCAAAATAGTCACCTGTGGTCAAAAAATTCAAGCCGATCTCGCGACCGTCCTCAGTCAGATCCACCGCCTGCAGGCGACCTGACAACAAAAACATCAGGTGCTCACCGGCGCTACCCTTGTGAAGCACATGGTGCCCACGCTCCACAGCACGAAGCTGCAAGGCAGCCGCGACCTTAGCCAGGGTGTCTGAGTCGACACCGGCAAGCAGTGGGATTTTTTGCAGATGAACCGTAACAACCTGCCGCGATGGTGCGGCATTTGTATCCGTCCCGGCGGCCATCGCTTATTCCTTGCTCACGCGCGCCATGTCAGCATCCACCATCATGGTGATCAGCGTTTCAAGATCGGTCTTCGCCACCCAGCCGAGTTTGGCTTTGGCCTTGGCCGGGTTGCCAAGCAGCACTTCGACTTCGGCAGGACGGTAGAACAGGGGGTCAATCACCACATGGTCCTCATGCTTCAAGCCCACATGCGTGAAGGCAATACGGCACATCTCACGCACCGTCGTCGTCAGACCGGTAGCGACGACGTAATCGTCCGCGGTTTCCTGCTGCAACATCAACCACATGGCATCAACATAGTCGCCGGCAAAACCCCAATCGCGCTGGGCGTCGATATTGCCCAAGCGCAGCTCCTTTTGCTTGCCCTGCTTGATGCGCGCCACGGCATCTGTCACCTTGCGCGTGACAAACTCGATGCCGCGCAGCGGCGATTCATGGTTGAACAAGATGCCGCTCGACGCATGCAGGCCAAAGCTTTCGCGGTAGTTGACGGTCATCCAATGGCCGTACAACTTGGCAACGCCATAGGGGCTGCGCGGGTAGAACGGAGTTGTCTCGCTCTGCATGGTTTCCTGAATCAAGCCAAACATTTCGCTGGTCGATGCCTGATAAAAGCGAGCTTTCGGGTTGACGATGCGAACCGCTTCAAGCATGTTCAATGCGCCTACACCGGTCACATTGGCCGTCAGCACCGGTTGCTCCCAGGAGGTGCCGACGAAGCTCTGCGCACCCAGGTTATAGACCTCGTCCGCAGCGGATTTTTCCATGCTGCGAATTAATGAAGAGAGATCGGTCACGTCGCCTGCCAGCAAATTCACGTCACCTGCGATGCCGAGGTGACGTAGCCGCCAGAGTGTGTCGGTAGAGCGCCGCGCATGCACGCCATGAACCGCGTAGCCCTTGTCGAGCAGCAACTTGGCCAGATAGGCCCCATCCTGACCGGTGATGCCGGTTATCAACGCGCTTTTACTAGCCATTTTTATTCTCCCAATAACGATAAAGATTCAATAGGGTTTCGTCTATCGGCACGGCCGGCTGCCAGCCGGTGTGCTGCGACAATTTTTCGTGGCTGCCGCAAACCCTGGGCTGATCGGACGGCCTGAAGCGGCTGGGGTCATTCGTGACTTCTGCTTTGACACCAGAAATCTCCAGCAATCTCTCAACCAGCGAACGCACCGAACGCTCAACGCCGGAGCAAACGTTGTAAATCTCTCCGTTGTGGCCACGTGCCAGCAGCAGCTCATAAGCGCGCAGCACATCGCCGACATCGGTGAAATCCCGGGTCACGTCAATGTTTCCCACCTGCAACACGGGCGGGCGCTTGCCGGCACCGATCTCGGCGATCTGCCGGGCAAAATCCGAAATCGCGAAACTGGGCGCCTGCCCCGCGCCAATATGATTGAACGGCCGCGCCACCATCACCTCGAAGGGGCCGGTCTGGCTCCACTGAAAACACAGCGCTTCGGCGGCGGCCTTGCTGACGGCATACGGATTGCGCGGCCGCAAGGGCAAAGCTTCACGGATCGGCAACTGTTCGGCCGACACCATGCCATAGGCGTCGCCCGTGCTCACAAACAGGAACCTTCCCTTGAAGCCCGTCTCCGCCAGCGCTTCCAGCAAACGCAAAGTGCCCAGGAAATTCACCTCAAAAGTGGCCTCCGGCGCCTTGAACGAATCGGGAACAAAACTCAGCGCGGCCAAATGCAGCACACTGCTGGGCGGATTCTCACGCAGGCAGTCCAGAAGCGCAGCCTTGTCTCGAATATCGATTTTTGGTGCTGCTTGGGACAAGCCAAACGCACCTGGAATCATCCTCAAGGCATGGGCCCCTACAAAACCATGGTCACCGGTGATCAACACGGGGGAATCGTCGGCGGTACTCTTAGTCATCGTTGTTCACTCAGTTAATACGATGTCCAGCAAGCTCTTCGTGCTTTGTTGCCACGTCAGCCAGGGCATAGACGAAGATTGTGGCGCACGACCGGCCTGATGGAGCGCCAGCCAGCCGCGAATGGCCTTGGCAAGTGTTTCAGATTGTTGCCCGGAGAAATAATACGCATGGCCCCCCGCGACCTCGCGAAACACCGGAATGTCGCGAGCAATGATGGGCAACCCGTGCTGAACGGCCTCGATCAGGGGCAAGCCAAAGCCCTCGGCTTCAGATGCAGCAATCAGGCAGGTTGCCGCGCCATAAACCTGTTCCAGAAACTCGTCGCTGATTCCTTCCAGCCAAAAGAGGCGTTGACCAAACTCCGGATGGGCGCGGACTTTTCTGGAAAAATCTTCCATCATCCATCCCTCCTTGCCGACCAGGACCAGGTGCGCCGGCACGCCCTCTCGCCACAACTGCTCAAAAGCAGCCAGGGCTTGCGGCTGTGCTTTACGCGGCTCGACGGTTCCAACCATCAGGAATGACGGCTGCCTGCTGATTTTCTCCAGCACCGCCACCGCATCGGCAGGTATGCCTGTGGACGGTGACGAATTTTCAATATCGGCCCCAAGATGGAAGTGACTTACCTCCGGCAACACGCGCGCCTGGGCATGCTCATTCAGCCAGGCCCGCACCTCGTCAGCCACGGCCGCAGAAATACACAGCAAACCATCCGCCTCCCGCGCCAAAGACTGCAACCAGACTTCAAACGCATCGCTGATACCCGCAACCGTGAACTGCGGATGAAGCAGGGGAATAATGTCATAGACGACAAAATAAACCTTGGCACCTGCCTGCCGGAATTTCCTTAATTCCGCTTCGGCCTGGGGAAACAAATGGGCGCTGAGATCGAGCCCAAGAAAAACGTCTCCCGGCCGCACGCGGACCGCCTGCTCATCAAGCCCCGGATCGCCCTCGCCTGGGAGCCGGATTGACGTGAACTTATCGGTATAACGGTACCCTTGGTCCGGGGTTCCATACACGGGGCGTATCTGGAATCCCTGCGGCGGCGCAGCCAGAAGCTCACCCAAAATGCTGCGCACCACACGCTGAATCCCGGTTTTGGCGTCACGGAAATACATCTCTGACACATCAACGAGTAACTGCGCGCTTTTTACCCCCTCGTTGGCTGCGATAAACCGCTCGCGGTGATCCGCAATCGACGCCTCCAGCCGGAGATCGAGCAACAGCCCCTGAATAACTGCATCGAAGCTCGCCGAGACCCGCGACCAATTTCGTTCGGCAAGCCACTGATGCTGCGTGGCAATCAATTGCCGGACGCGCTCAGGATCTTTCTCCAGGGCGCAGACCGCATCAACAATATCTTGCACCCCTCCGCCAGTCATGCGCAAAGTGCAATCCGACAAATCGGAAAAAATAGGCAGTGGGCTCACCAGCACCGGCTTAAGCGCGGCCAGTCCTATGGTTACAGCGCCACTGGCGCTTTCACGGGTTTCCTTGTAGGGGAAAACGATGTAGTCAGCCATCCCCAGCAACTGCACGCACTCGTCGATGGGGCGGAAATCAGTAATCCAGGTAATCTGGCTGTCAACGCCGAGATCGCGGGCGCGCTTCTGGCACGCGCGAAGCGTGTCCTCGCTGCGCGAGTCCAGGGTTGAATTCAGCCCCAGCAAACGCACCGGCCGTTTGCTCGCTTGAGCCAGCGGCTTGATGCATTCAACCAGCGTGTCGATCCCCTTGTGCGGGAGAATAAAACCAAAACAAGCCAGCACAAGCTCATCGTCACCGATGCCCCAGGCGCGTCTGGTCGCGCCGGGCCGCGTTTCTTCTTCCGGCTGAACCACCCCATGGGCCAGGAGAAGGACATTGTTGGCGAGGCCAAGCGCCAGAAGATGGTTAAGGTCTTCCGGTTGATGGACCACGATGCGATCCAACGCGCGCAATGCGGCCACCGCCTTGCCGGACAAACGACATTCGTCCAACAAGGGCAGCGTCGCGTGAAGCTCCAGAATGACGACACAACCTTCATCGCGCATCGCCACCAAACGTTCACAAACCTCATCCGTCAGGGTGAACAAGCTCGGCTGGTGCTGCACCAGCAGAACGTCGAATTGCTCCTGCCGGATCTCGTCGATCGCCGCACACACCGACGCGCTGTTGCCAATTTTCCATGACGGCCGGTAGATGGACTGCTCCGGCGCTGGCAAGGTGCGTGCGTCACAAAACACCTGCAGTGATTGCGAGGGATCAAATGCGCTTAACAACTTGTGGCTGTATTCCGCGATGCCGCAACGGGTATTCCACGGGCTCAACAGGGCCAGGCGTCGCGACGCTGCACTCTTGTCAGCGCGCAGGTTGGCATCCAGCCAGTGAACGCTTTCCAGCACGGCCTTGGCACTTTGCTGCCAGGTGTAGGTTTGCCGGACATGCTCAATACCGGCCTGCCTTCGCCGCGCAAGGTCATCGTCATCGGACATGACTTCACTGCGCAATTGGCGCATTTGCGCTCCCAGCGCCTGCGCGTCAGGCTCCACCCAGCATGCTTCGGCTGACTTCAAATGACTCAGTGATGGCGAAAAATGGAACGGGACCAGCAAAGCCGTCGCACGCGTACAGAAATCGAGGTGCGCGCCATACCCCGTAACGATGACAGGCAAACCCAAGGCCAGGCCCTCTGCGGCGGGGAGGTTGAAGCCCTCGCCACGGGTCGGCAGGACCAGCGCCTGGGCGCTTCGGTACAAGGCCAGCATCCCCGCATCGTCCAGTGGCTCCTCGTCAATGATGACTTTCGGCGCGTCGGCGCGTCCACGCCGAAGCGACTCCAACTGCTCACGAACACGATTGTGCGGGTTCGGAAAAGTCTTGATGTAAAGCTCGACCGCGTCGCCTGCCGAATACTGATCGAAAAATGCCTTGAGCAAGACATCGACACCCTTGCGTTCGAAAACGGACGAAACGTGCAGAAAGCGAAAAGCTCTACCGGGCGCGGGCTTAATCGCCTCAATCGGGGCCACATCCGGACTGACCAGATGATCGATGCCAATGGGAATAACAAAGATGGGAAGGCGGCAACCAGAATTGCGCAGCGCCCGCTTGACGAAATGGGTGGCCACCAGCACGGCGTCAAAATTTTCGTTGATATGGGTAACGGTATCAACGGGAACGGCCGTCTCCTCCCAAAAGAACACGATGAACCGATAGCGTGATTTTTCCGCATCGGAGATCAGCGGGAAATGATGTGCAATCGAGATCGTCCGGTCAGCGGCAGTGGCAGGAATTCGGCGCCCAAACATGGCATCCAGCGGCGCTCTCTGGGCCAGCGGCAGATCCACAGGGTTGTCATACACCTCCCCGTGGCAGGGCCGAAAAGCCACTTGCGCCTGGCTCAGGGCATCCAGCGCCACCGCCAGCCCCCGATTGACGATGGCCAGACTGTAATGCCCTTCCACATGTCCAATAAAACGAAACCAGAATTCCTGTGTGCCCGTAGACTGCCCCCGCTGCAGGAACATCGCCTCCGGCGGCAAAGGCCGGTTTGGAAACACCGAAGCGTTGAAGCGTTCCAGCCAGTAAGTGCTCGCGTCCGCGCCGGACACCAAAGCGTGCCGGTCAAAACCCGCATGCCGCCCCGAACGCAAAGCGGAATGAAGTGCGACCGCCCGACGATGCAGACCCAGCGCTCTCGCCAGGTTCCCGCCGATGCGCCGTATTTTGGGGTGTGCATCAAGAATGGCGGCAGCCTGTCGCCCCACACCCAATGAGGCAGCTACGGCCCTCTCGCGAAGGCGCAGCTGCCGCACGCTTGTCGTCAGCTCCCGCAAAGGCTTCGTCAGCCGCCACGAAGTGCTGTTGTACACGGCGGTCAGCATCGCCTGAAGCGCGTGCGCCTGCTCCTGCGCCTCGTGGGCCTGGACTTCCGCCTCGCGGGCCTGGTTTTGCGCCTCCCAAGCCTGGTTCGCCGCCTCGCGGGCTTGGCTTTGTGCCTCGCTGGCCTGGTTTTCGGCTTCGCGGGCCTGGTCTTGCGCCTCCCGGGCTGCGGTTTGGGCCGCATGGATCTGGGCTTCAGCGTAGGCGCTAGTTGCTTCCAGGCTTTGACTCAGACGGTGCGTCTCGGCGCTGATGTAATCGTCAAACACGTTGGGCGGGGCGGCAAAAGACGCGGCCAATTCCTGCCGTTCCGGGGCCGTGTAATAGCGATTCAGTCCGTCAAAAAAGACACACCGATACCCGGCATCGAGCAAGATAGGTTCCCAGTTGGCATCGATTTCTTGTGAGTTTGGAATGGTTGCCTCGACCACCACAATCCAGGGCCGAAAGCGCGAAAAGTCCATGCCTTCCAGCACACTTCGCTCAAAACCTTCCACATCGATCTTGAGAAAATGGACATCGCCTTTGACATATTCAGCAAAAACGCCATCCAGCCGGCGCATCGGCACCTTGCTGCTGGAGATGGCCAAACCCGCTGACTGATGCAATTCCGCGACCGCCGAAGAGGCTGTCGCCAACCCCCTGATCGACGTGTCAAACAGCTCAATTTCGCCGTCTTCGGCGCCCATGGCAAGCTGGAGATTGATGTCTCGGGGTCGTTCTGCCTGCAGTTGGACAATATGCTGGGCCAACGGCTCGATATTGATCCCTGACCATCCCCGATCGTAAAACGCCTTGGTGACCGAATCATCCGACGGATGATTCGCGCCCACGTCGATATAAAAGCCGTTTTTGACCTGCTTCAGTGCACGCCACAGCATGACATCTTCATGGTTCTGGGCATAAGAAATAAAACTCATTGCTTTTCGATCCTGATCACCGGCTCGTTCCAGAGTGAACCGACAAATTGGAACTTATCCACATTCACGACGCTGAATACAACCGCCAGATCGCGCCATTCATAATTGGAAGTCAGGTGCGTGTCCCGATCAACCAAAGCCGTTTGAATCGAATAGGTCCCAACGCCATAGTTCGCCGGAAAAGAAATCGAAAAATGATACTTTTCACCCGGTTTTGGCGCCGTGATGACCTGGTCCGTATGCCAGGTATTGGTGCCATACATCACCTGGCCTAAACGGTCCTTGATTCCATAACCCAGCACCAGGCTCTCGATCTCGCGTTTGACGGTCACCGCCACGCGCAATTCAACAGGCTCACCAACCCGCACCACTTCGATTTTGTCGCCGGCCACGTTATAGAGACCAATTTCAGAAACCACGGCCTCCCCGGTACCCGAAACAGTCTGCACCCGGCCATCATCCAGGGGAATCTGCTTGACATTGCTGTTTTCAATGTCGGCAATCAGCGCGTTGTAGTAGTCCATCACCGTCTCCGGCTCGCCCTGCATGGCAACCTGCCCGTCTTTCAGCAGAATGGCACGGTCGCAAATGGCCTGGATCGCGGATTTATCATGCGACACGATTAGCAGCGTCGTCCCCTGCTTGCCGAAGTCGCGAATGCGGTTGAAACTCTTGTGCTGAAAATAAGCGTCCCCCACCGACAAAGCCTCGTCAACAATCAGAATATCGGGGCGCTTGCAGGTCGCGATACCGAAGGCAAGCCGCATCTGCATCCCGCTGGAGTAAACCCGCACCGGCATGTCGATGTATTCACCGATCTCGGCAAACGCCTCTATCTCAGGCATCAGGCGGGTGATCTCCTGCGCCGTCAGGCCAATCAGCTGCCCGGCCATGTGCGCGTTTTGTCGCCCGGTGAAGTCCGGGTGAAAACCCATGCCCAGCTCCAGCAAGGCAGCGACACGGCCGGTGATCTGCACGTCGCCGGCGGTCGGCTTGCTGGTGCCGGTAATCAATTTAAGCAGCGTGCTTTTGCCCGCGCCATTGATGCCGATGATGCCCACGGACTCACCCGGTGAGACCTCAAACGAAATATCGTGCAGCACCCACTTCAGGCGATGGCGCGGCTTGCTTGAGGGGCTAAACCACTCCGCCAGTCGCCCCCAACGTGAGTCATATTGACGATAGGCCTTGCCCAGATTGTTAACGCGAATAGTGCCCATCAGAGTTCATCCACCATATCGCCCGCGTGCTTGCGAAACAGATATGCACCCAAAACACACAGCAGCAAAGAGAGCACCAAAACGGGAATCAAACGGGACCAATCAGGCCATTGGGAATAGACCAAGATTTTTTGATAGGCATCCACCAGCAACGCCATCGGGTTGTAGGCCAGAAACCGCCTCATGCCCTCGGGCAAAACATTGGCCGGATAAACAATGGGCGTCAGCCAAAACCAAAATTGCAGGACGATGCCAAAAAACTGGCCAACGTCCCGAAAAAACACATTCAGCACCCCGAGCGTCATGCCCAGGCCAATCGAAAAGGCGGCCTGAACCAGCAAGACGGGCACGACGCCCAAAAACACCCAACCCGGGAAATTACCACTCGACACTAAAAAAACAATAAACAAAGCAAAAATAATACTGAAATTCAAACCCGCGTTCAGAACCACAATAATGGGCAAACACAGACGCGGAAAACTCAACTTCTTAATGAGATTGGCATTCTCAATAAATACGTTTTGAGCCCGGCCAACGATTTCGGAAAAAAAGCCCCAGGTCAGAACACCGGCACACAAGTAAATGCTGTAGGCAAACGCGCCATCCACGCCCGGCAAGCGCGAGCGCATCAACTGGGAAAAAATTACGGTATAGACCGCAATCATCGCCAGGGGATTAATGATCATCCATGTCGCCCCCAGCAGGGAATTTCGGTACTTTGACTGAAACTCCCGTTTGACGCTGCTGAGAATAAAGCCTCTGAAAGCCCAAATGGCGCGTAGAAGATTCACTAAAAAATTCCTGCAAACCCAACATTTTACCCGACCGTCAACCTAAAACCCCGGCTGCCACTCCCAGCTAACCTGCAACACCCGCGCCTGATACTCGAAGAGCGAGATGTTCTCCCGGTTCCGAACGTCACGGAATTCCACATGCAAGGCATGCCGGGGCGCCAGGGGAAAAATGACGGCAGCCCGCAGCAACTGTGTCTCCTGGTGGCGGTGCTGATCAATCAGACCGGGCGAATAGGCCTGGCGCCCCGCCCAGCTTTGGTGACTCCAGCTGAGTTCACCAATGACGTCCCCGGCGAGTTTCATCCGCCCCGTCAGGCTGGCAACCGCGCCACTGCGATCGTTTCCGGGGCGCTGATCCGTGCCCTTGTCCAGCGCATAGCCCACGCTGGCCTGCACGAACGCGTCAGGCATCTGGTAGGTCAACTGGCCGCGCGACTCCCACAACTGAGAGTCGAACCCGGTCAGTGTCGGATATACAACACCGGTCCAACCATTGACAACACCAAACTCCCACCCCCTCGGCAGTGCCAACGGCGGGGTAAGTTGCAGCTGAAGGTGGCCCTGGCGCTGGTAAGGCGTGCCCCCCACCGTGATCAGGCCCAGAGTGCCCGTGCCGCGCAGCCCCCAGCGCCCCAGCCGCCACGGGTGCTCCACGCCCACCACCAGCGAACTCAGGTCGAATTGCGAAAAAGTGTCGTATTGACGCGCCTGCAGATGCGCAAAACCGAGTGTGCCGCCCTTGGAGAGCACCTGCGTGAACTCGGCCGACAGGGCGGTGAACTGGTCCTGCTTGGGCGCGTATTCTGGCGAGAGCACCAGATTGACCAGGCTACTGCCGCTGCCAATGCTGAAGTTGGGGTTGCTCGCACCCTGGTTGGCGTTGCTATCGCTGCCGCGCCCAAGACGCAAACGAACAAAATTGGCAAGTTTGGGGCCCTTGCAGCCCCCCGCCCTCTGCTGGGCGATGACCTCCAGAATGGCGGGGGGCGGCGAAAAGCGGCTTTCAATGACAATGAAAAGCGCCTCAGCTTCTGCGGCACTGCCCATGCCGCAATGCAAGATGGCGATGTCCAACCAGGCGCCTGCGTGTTCCGGCTCCTGGCTCACCAGGCGTTGCAGCGCCTCGCGCGCCTCGTCGTAACGCCCATCGGCAATTGACTGCATGGCCTCCTGGTACAGATTGGCATCCGCCTTGCGCGCGGGGGCTTCTGCAAAAACAGGCCAAGCGACGCACAGCGCAATAACAATAAATACCCTGGCAAATAAGCCACTGAACGTCAAAATAACTCCGGTGAGGGTCCGTTTTGCAGGAACTTTGCAAGAACAAATAGGGGGGAAAAGGCGCGCTCAATCAGGTCAAGCGGGTTTGCCCGCGGTGCTACGCTCAGTCGTCAAAGTATAAAATAATTGCAACATCTGGTATCTGCCGGAAATAAGAATCGAGTTTCTATGAGTAACAACGCTCTTTGGCGCAACATCCTGGCAACTGCCGGTTCATTCTTTTTCCTCTTGGGCGCGGCCCACGGCGAAGACGCCGGCAAGGTGGTTCAGGCCATCGGCGATGTGCGACTGGGTGGCGCGCCTGCCAAAGTTGGCGACACCGTCCAGGCCGGGGACGCGCTCACCACCGGGGGCGATGGCTACCTGTACATCAAGACCGTGGATGGCGGCTTTCTCATTCTTCGCCCGGGCAGCGACGCCCGCGTGCTGGCCTACCACATTGACCCCGCCCAGCCCGCCAATAACCGCATCAAGATCGAACTCCGCCAGGGCGTTGCACGCAGTATCTCCGGCGAGGCCGTGAAGAAATCACGCCAGAACTTTCGTTTTAACACCCCGGTTGCCGCCATTGGCGTGCGGGGCACCGACTTCACCGTATTCACTGACGAGCAGACCACGCGGGTTGCAGTGGTGTCGGGCGGCGTGGTGGTTAGCGGCTTTGGCGCCGCTTGTGGCGCCGACGGCAGCGGCCCCTGTGAGGGCAGCGCCAAGCGCGAGCTGTTTGCCGGCCAAGAAGCGCAAGTGCTACAGGTGAACCGGGGTCAGGCCGTGCCGCAACTCTTGCGCAGCAACGCCCTTTCGCCCGACGTCAACGCACCGCCGCGCGCCGACGAGCCGCCCAAAACAACAACCAGCAGCAATGGCGCTGCGGCACCGGGCGCTAATACAGCCAATAGCAACACAGACCCCAACCTGGCACCCCTCAAGCTGTCAAGCCTGGACAAACAGCTGTTGCCAACGCCCACACCCGTGACCGTGCCAGTGACCGTGCCGGAGGTGACACCTGCACCTGCGCCCCGGGTGCCGGCCATCGTTTGGGGTCGCTGGCAGGCGCTGCTGGACAAGCCGGCCGACATCAATCTCACCGCGCTGCGGGCCGACAACCAGCTGATAGGGGTTAACACCTATTACGCTTTATTACGAAATAAAGACAGCCTCTGGCAGTCACCCGCCGAAGGCGCTGTCAGTTTTTCGCTGCAAAACTCGCAAGCCGTGGTTCAGGCGAATGGCACGGGGCCCATTTCAGCCGCCAGCCTTGAAAACGGCAAACTCACGGTCAACTTTGCCACCAGCAGCTTCACCACCCAGTTTGACCTGCTCACCCAGGGTCAGCGCATCGCCCGCCAGGCCGAGGGAACCGTTTTTAAAGACGGCACCTTTGGCAACACCAGCCAGTTTTTGGGGCGCAACAACATGCTGGTGCAAGGCGTGCTGGCCCAAAACCCGGGGCCGACTGCGGCCTATTTGTTTGAGTCTCGCCTGGACAACGGGCAGCCCAATGCGCCGTTAAGCGGGCAGGTAGCCAGCGGCGTTACCTACTGGGCCAAATAAAAAGTTGTAATAAAGCCACGCCTCCGTAACTAAATGTGACGTAGATCACAAGTTTGGGACTTCGGCGGCGGCGACAATCGCACCAGCCTAAAGTGCTGAAGAAGGTCTTATGCATCTGCATGTTGTTAATGCGCAAGACTTTCTAGATTATTTTCAACCAGGAGTTTTTCAATGGCTTTGACCACAACACAGATCCAAAACGCGTACGTTGCCTTCTTCAATCGCCCTGCCGACGTGGCTGGCCTGAACTACTGGAGCACCTACGCCGGCAACGCGGCTGATCTGCTGAACACCTTTGCCCTGTCTGCCGAGTACACCAACCTGTACACCGGTCAGAACAACACCCAGATGGTCAACACCATCTACATCAACCTGTTTGGCCACGCGCCAGATGTTCCCGGTCTGAACTACTGGGTTGGTCAGCTGAGTTCTGGCGCCCTGAAGATCGGCAACATTGCTGACGCCATCAACAAAGGTGCACTGACCACCGACGCAACCGCCGTTGCCAACAAGACGGCCGCCGCTGTTGCCTTCACCAACGCACTCGACACCACCCCTGAAATCGTTGCTTACGCTGGTATCAACGCTACCGGTCTGGCTGCCGTCAAGACCTGGTTGGCTGGCGTAACGACTGACGCCACTCTGGCTACTGCGACTAGCGCCGCTGGCCTGACCGCGATTACCGCTACCGTGGTCGCTAACCCAGTGACTACTGGCGCTACCTTCACGCTCACTACTGGTGTGGATACATTGGCTGGCACTTCTGGCGATGACACCTTCATCGCTTCTGTTGTATTCGATGCCACCGAATTGGCCACAACCGCATCTACCTATACGGTCGCTGACGCGATTGCTGGTGGTGCTGGTACCGATGCTATTAACTTGGTGATCTCCGGTGTTCAAGATGCTGCCGTTGTTATCCCTGGAGCAAATATCACTGCTGTTGAGACATTGAATGTTCGCAACACCGTTGCTCAAATTGCAAGCCTCGATGCATCTACTGTTGCTGGTCTGACTGCATTCAATGCGGACCGCTCAATCGGTGAACTGACAGTGACTAATCTCGCCTCTGGCGCTTCTGCTGGAATGATTGGCAACGGTACTGTTGTTACTGGTGCATTGAATGCTGGCTACGTCGCTGCTGCTACTGCTGCTACATTGAACCTTTCCGCTGGTGTCAATGGTGGTGCTGTGGTTCTGACTGGTACCGGCGTTCTGGCGACCACAATCAACTCCACTGGTGCAGCGAACACAATCGGTGCAGTGACCAATGCGGCTTCCGCTACCTCGCTGACTGTTAATGCGACATCCAACTTGACTACAGGCGCCATCGGAACAAACACCGCAGTTACAGCTTTGACGCTGAACGCAAATGGTGGTTCGATTACCACTGGCGCTATCACCGCTGGTGCTGCAACTACAGTGGCGATCACTGGTACAAGCGCAGTTACAACCAACCTCAATGCAGTCGTTGCCCCAACAATTACTGTTGCTGGTTCTGGTGCAGTTGCTCTGGGTACTTTGAACAACTTGGCCGCTACAGTTACTAGCACTCAAACTGCTGGTAGCTTGACACTGGCAGCTGGTACTTTGGTAACAGCCAAAATCACTGGCGGTGCTGGTGCTGACGTGTTCACCACAGGTGCAGTTCTGACAACCGGCTTTATGGACGGCGGCGCAGGCACTGACACTTTGGATCTGGGCACGAACGTTGCACATGCGAACACATCGACATTGGCAGCTAAGTACACAAACTTCGAAACACTGCGTGTAAATGGCACCTTCGATGCATCGTTGATCACCGGCCTCACCGGCATTGAATTGAGCGGCGCAACTAATGCAGTTACCGGTTTGACTGCAGCGCAAGCAGCCAACGTAACGGCGCGTGCAGATATTGGCGCGACGACACTGGCACTGGCTACAGCCACTGGAACAGCTGACGTCCTGAACCTGAAGATGGGTGTTGGCACGACTACTTTGGCCACAACCAATGCCGGTGCTCTGACTGTCACAGGTTTTGAAACGCTGAATATCACAACGAATGCTGGCCCAACAGCCACAGTCGGCGCGAACAAAACAACGACTATTGCCTCACTCGTTGGTGCGACTCTGAATACGGTGAACTTGAACGGTACGGCTGTTGCGATTACCAATGCGGCTACGACTGTGGCTACCACTTTCAACGCTTCTGCGCTGACGGGTGATGGTACTGTTGCAGGCTTCAATGGTCTGACACTGGGTGGGAACTTGGCCGTTGGCTCCACCGTGACTGGTTCTGCCTTCATCGATGCGATCACACTGGGCACGGTTGGCTCCACTTACAACCTGGGCGCAGGTGCAGACACCATCACTGGTACGCTGGCTCAGTACCGGACTGCTACCACGTACAACACGATTGACGGTGGCGCCGGTATCGATACCGCAACGATCTCGAACGGTGCCAACACAGCAGTGACAATGGTTGATGATGATTTCAAAGCACTGACCAATGTCGAGAAAATCACTATTGCCACCTCAGGCACTGCGGCTCAGTCGATCACCACAGGCGGTTGGTTTGAAGCGAATTTCAAGGTCGGTGGCGCAACGCTGACAACGACATCGACCACGGGTAATATCGTTGTCACCGAAGGCTCGTTCTCTGGCACCAATGCTGTGACAGCGACTACTTCAACAGGTACTATCACAATCGACGGTGGTACAGGCAACACGACCATCACGGCAACCAGCGTTGGTACTGCCGCAGCGGAAGGCCGCACGACTATCACCACACTGGGTGGCAACGATACCGTGACCATTACAACGGCAGCTGCAACAACATTGAACGTGATTTCGACAGGGGCAGGAAATGACACTATTGTGGCAAGTCTGAGCACGGACACAATCACTGGCGGTACAGGTACTGACACGATGACTGGTGGCGGCGCAAATGACACCTTCGCTTTTGGCACCAATGGCTCCATCGCTGGTACTTCTTTGGACGTGATTACGGACTACTCCGTTACAGCTGATATTTTGACTTTCGGTGCAGCTACGACAATGGCTGTTAACGACGTGACCGCACTGGTTGCTGGTTCGAACGTGAACACCACGGGCGGTCTGGTTACTTTCGCAACTGCGGACACTACCTACGCACTGAAGGTTGCAGCTATTCAGGCTGATGCGCAGTTGGACACAGCTGGTTATGTTGCCGTCTTCAATGATGGTGGCAATGCCTACGTGTACTACGCAGGTGCTGCTGTCGGCAATGCTGATGACCAAATCATCCAATTGACCGGTGTTACTGCGGGTTCTATCGCTGGTGGTGCGACTACTATCGTTTCCTAATCTCCCCCCGGAGATGCATCCCTCGCTTCGGCAAGGGGTGTAGATGAAAACCTCTGAAAACCCCGCTGCTCACAAGGCAGTGGGGTTTTTTCTGAGCGCGCCTTGCAAAGGTGTGCTCAGAAAAAACCCCACAAACTAAAGAGGACGAACTATGAGCGATTGGACCGCCGGCTACGTTGCCGACATTGGCTACACCTACGGCTACTACCAAGAGCTGAACCCGCTCCGGGCAAAGTTGGCCTTCTTGAATGCCGGTCTGGTACCCCCCGAAAACGGTAGCCACTGCGAACTTGGCTACGGTCAAGGCATGAGTGCCAATATCCACGCGGCCGCATCCGGCAGTGCGTGGCACGCCACCGACTTCAACCCAGCCCAAGCAGGCTTTGCTCAATCCCTGGCACGGGCATCTGGTGCCAGCGCTCACCTTACCGATGAAGCCTTTGCTGATTTTTGCACCCGAGCCGACTTGCCGGACTTTGACAGCATCGGCCTGCATGGTATCTGGAGCTGGATTTCGGACGAGAACCGTGCCGTCATTGTTGATTTCATTCGCCGCAAGCTCAAAGTCGGCGGCGTGCTCTACATCAGCTACAACACCCAGCCGGGTTGGGCGGCCATGACACCCATGCGGGATTTGTTGACCGAACACTCCGAGGTGATGGGTGTAGCGGGCCAAGGCATCGTTCACCGCATTGATAGCGCAATAGAGTTTGCCGACAAGCTGTTTGCCACCAATCCGGGCTATGTCAAAGCCAACCCGACGGTGGTGGAGCGGCTCAAGGGCATCAACGCCCACAATCGCAACTACCTGGCCCACGAATACTTCAACCGCGACTGGTTGCCCATGCCCGTCTCGCGCATGGCACAGTGGCTGGCCCCGGCCAAAGTGGGTTATGCCTGTTCCGCCCATTACCTAGATCACATTGATGTAGTGAACCTGACAGCCGAACAACAGGCATTGCTGAAGGAAATTCCCGACGCCATGTTCCGCCAGACAGTGCGTGACTTCATAGTCAACCAGCAGTTCCGCAAAGACTACTGGGTCAAGGGCGGGCGCAAGCTTAACCCGCTGGAACAAGCCGAAGCGTTTCGCGCTCAGAAAGTCATTCTGATGCAGGCCCGCGCGGATGTTTCCCTAAAAATAACGGGGTCCATTGGCGAGGCCACCATGCAAGAGGCGGTTTACAACCCCATTCTTGACGCTTTAGCCGACCAGAAGCCCAAGACACTGAGTCAGCTTGAGGTGCTAGTCAAAGACAAAGGCGTGACCTTTGTCCAGTTGACCCAAGCGATGATGATTCTTGCCGGTGCGGGCAGTCTGTCTGCGGTGCAAGACGAGGCGCTGATTCCCAAAGCCAAAAAATACACCGACAAGCTCAACGCCCATTTGATCAACCTCGCACGGGGCAGTGCAGACATCAGCTCCTTGGCAAGTCCCGTAACCGGGGGCGGTGTGACCATCAACCGATTCCAGCAGCTATTCCTGCTGGCTATCAGCCAAGGCAAAAAGCAACCCGCAGAGTGGGCGCAGTTCGTCTGGCAGATTCTTGCCGCGCAAGGTCAGAAGATTGTGAAAGAAGGAAAAACTCTGGAGACCGTTGAGGAGAACCTGGCCGAGCTGACACTGCAGACCAACATCTTCAATCAGAAGCAGTTGCCGGTGTTGAAAGCACTGCAGATTGCGTAAAAACCTCTCAAGACCCCACTGCCCACAAGGCAGTAGGGTTTTTCAATTAAAGGAATCCAATATGACCATCATCAAAATCGACGACAAAGACTACGACCTTGACACCCTGTCAGACGAAGCCAAAGCGCAACTGCAAAGCCTGCAATTTGTTGATGCCGTGCTGCAAACCGCCCGCATGGCCTACAGCAAAGCCCTGCAAGCAGCCTTGCCGTCGCCATTCGCTGGTGACACTATGAAATTCAATTGAGGGTAGGGTGGCCCAGCAAACCAAGCTCACTCTGTCATGAATGCTTCAAGCGTTTTGCCTTTGCACGTTATACCTGCCGACAAGCTATTTAGAGTCTATGTGAATGACGGCGGGACTCTGCATTTGGCACTGTGGTTCAAGTGCGCCAATAACGGTGATTTAGTGACAAAACCAATGGCCACGATAGGTGATGTGACCAAAGGCAGAGGTCGAATGAGCGATGGTAATTTTTTAATAACAAATGAACCCGAGCTGGTTAAGCTCACCGGCGCTGAGAAGCCTGACCACTTGCATTTCACCTACCATCCCTCGATAAAAAAGACTACACCGATTCTCAGGGGGGCAAACGGTCAGTGCTATCCACCAAAGTTCAACCTATCGACTCTCAACACCTTGGAAGAAGTGGTTAGGCATCAATTGGCCACTCCCGAGTCATACCCAATCCAGAGCCCAAAACATGGAGATGCTGACCACAAATTCCACGCCGTACTCAACAACGCTTATGACGGTAAGCATCAGCCAACCTTGACATTTTGGGTGGCGCCTATCGGTCGTACCAGTGCACACATTCCGGATGAGTTCATCTTGCCTGGCTGTTTCATCTACGCGAAGATATCCCCAAAGAAACTAGCCATCGATATCCTGATACAGGCGAGGCTGTCACACTCTCAGTACACCAGTGAAGGAGACGTGCACATCATGGCGGCCCCAGTGTTTGACTGACACCCGTTGACGACATCCGACGGTTAGCCTTTCATCTCGTTCCGCCATCAAAATGGCGTCGAGCATAAACCACCGAGCGCCTAAAATTCCAAGGCAACGGGAAGAAGGTGGCCTGGCATGATTCTTATGCTGGATTATTTATAAGAAATAGGCCTCTAGCCCTTATGCTGCTTGCACTAGCAGCTATTAAATTCATATCAAACCATATTTACCAAAGCTGACCTTGCCATGCCCAAAATCACCATCGACAACCAAGACTACGACCTCGACACGCTCTCGGACGAAGCCAAAGCCCAACTGCAAAGCCTGCAATTTGTCGATGCCGAACTACAACGCCTCACCGCCCAGACTGCCGTGTTTCAAACCGCCCGCATCGCTTACAGCAAAGCCCTGCAACAGGCCCTGCCATCGCCCTTCACTGGCGACACCATGAAATTCAATTGAGGGTACGCTTCGTCCTTCATGAGTATCGGCCCCTAACTAAGTAAGCAATGCCATCAACAACAACTTCCAGCAGCACCAGCATCGTTGGTCAAACTTTCCTACGAAGCATCAATGCGCTGATTGAAGGCGACAAATGGGGTGGGGTAACCGGAACCGGGGTGAACCTGACCTATAGTTTTCCCTGGGCAAATTCAGGGAGCGCGATTTTTTCTGGAGCCTACGGATTTGGCAATTATTCGTACCTTAATGAACAGAATGCGAGTGCCCACTATGGCCTGAATGCGATCCAGCAAGTAGCGGCGCGCAGCGCCCTGGAATCATGGGCCAATGTCGCCAACATCACTTTTTCTGAAGTCGCAGAAAGTAGCTCGAATGTGGGCGACATCCGGTTTGGGTGGACTTCTGCCACCCAGGCTACAACTACCGGCCAATCAGCCTGGGGGTGGGGAAGCTATCCCAATTCGTATTGGCCCAGTGGTGGCGACATTTGGATCAGTACGATCGCATCCGGCACCCTCAATCAGAGTTGGTCAGCGGGTTCCTACAATTTTTTGGCCTTGGTACACGAGCTGGGTCATGCCCTGGGTTTGAAGCATTCATTTGAGGACGGCCAAGTTCTACCGACGGCTCAAGAGTCGAGCTTGTACACGGTCATGTCTTACACAGGTATTCCAAATAGTCTGTTTCGCCACACAACTGCTAACGCGGATGGAAGTTATTCATTTAGCTATTCCACCGTGAATCCCGACTCGCCAATGCTGTATGACGTGGCGGCAATGCAATACCTTTATGGCGCAAACATGTCGTACAAGACGGGCAATGATGTCTACACCTTCGACCCCAATACGCCGTTTTACAGAACTCTTTGGGACGCTAGTGGCGTTGACACTATCTCAGTTGCCAATTTCAGCAAGGCTTGCATCATAGATTTGCAGCAAGGTCATTTTTCAAAGATTACTGTCGAGTCAGACCCCTTGCCACCCGCCTACACCGGCGGTGCAATGCCTAACTATGACGGCACGAACGCGCTCGCCATCGCCGTTGGGTGCGTGATTGAAAACGCAATTTGCGGCAGTGGTAACGACACGCTGATGGGCAACGAAGCAAACAATCGTCTGGATGGAGGCGCAGGCAAAGACACCGTGACTTACGCGAATGCTCGTGCCAATTTCACAATTGCTGCAACTAGCGGTGTACCCGGCGGATTCACCATTACCAGCGTAGCCGGGGGCATTGATCTACTGGCGAACGTAGAGTATGCGAAGTTTTCTGACAAAACGGTTTCTTTCGACATCAACGGCATTGCTGGACAAGCCTATCGCGTGTATCAAGCGGCATTTGACCGTACACCAGACAACGGGGGGCTGAAATACTGGATCGGCATCATGGACAGTGGCAAGGGCCTCGACACAGTCGCCTCTGGTTTCATTAACAGCGCAGAGTTTCAGTCGCTTTATGGCAGTAATCCAACCCATCAACAGTTTGTGACCAAGTTGTACAGCAACGTGCTGCATCGCGCACCGGATCAAGGTGGCTATGACTACTGGACGGGTTTGCTCGCCCACAACCAGATCAGCAAAGTTGTTGCGTTAGTGCAGTTCTCCGAGTCGCCGGAAAATCAGGCCGGTGTCATAGGCGTGATTCAAAACGGTATCGACCTCCTCAACTAAGTCCCTCAAGATTTCACCACCCTGCGGAGCGCCAGATGCCATTCTGGTAGTAATGCACTTGGTTGTTCCATAGTAGCGAGCGGTCGTCGCGAATGTCGCGCTCTCCCATGACCGTAGACGCCAGCGGCGTACGCGGGGTCAGACTCTGCCCGGACAGGTCTATTTCGAATTTTTGAAGCTCCGTGCGCGTGAACTGGAAATAGTCATTGGCGGCCCCAGTGGCTGGGAGCGGCGGTATGTCATGCAGGCTTATCGGTAGACTCACACGAACGGTGTTGCCCACCGTTTGCAGCGCGACGCCGTGATGGCTGTGCAGCGCAGTAGCATTCGTGCCGCGCCGGCCAATGATGCTACGCGCGGCCTCGCGTGGCTGGGCGGGATTGGTGACGTCAATCAGCGAAAGCTTCACGCCCTGATACCAGGCAAAGCGTCCGTCGCCCGCCATGCCGTCCGAGATGGCGTCCTTGCCCACGCCGAGCAACAGGGTGTCGCTCAAAGGGAACAAGTAGTCGGAGTAGCCGCTAACCTGCAGCTCACCAGCCATCTTGGGGTCGGCCGGGTTAGACAAGTCCAGTACGTAAAGCGGATCCGTTAGCCGGTAAGTGACGAGGTAGCTGCGCGTGCCGATGAAACGTGAGGCGTAAAGTTGCTCGCCCTCCTTGCCTAGCGGCGCCGGTCTGCTGGCGTTGGGCAGCTCACTCACCACCGCCAATGCACTGGCGCTTTCTTGCAGGATGGTCAGGTGAGCAGGGGACTGCATCGGAATGGTTGCACCGGATGCGTCCGCAGGTGGTGCGGTCTGCGTGATCACGCGCAGCACGCCCTTGTCCTCGCCCATGCGAAACGACTTTCGATTTTGATCAAAACCCAAATGCCCGGTCACATTGCCCGAGCCCCGATAGGCGATGTCCAGTCCTTTGAGCGCGAACTTGTGAATATCAGTGGAGGTCTGCCCGGCATAGACGGGGAGTGCGCCACTGTAGGTGTAGGCGGTGCGGGTGGTCGCCAGGTACAGGCTCTGGTCCGACATGTAGAACGCCTCGGTGCCGCCAGTGAAGCAGCGCGCGGCGTGCCGGTGCGTGGCGGAGGCGAGGTCTATGCCGACGACTGTGATGATATCGGCGCTCTTGACGGCGTTGTTCTCCTGCGTAAAGCAGGACGATGCCTGAACCAGCGGCTGCGCGGCTCCGCCATCAATGGAGAGGGTGGGCAGCAACTGTGCCGATTGCAGCGCATCTAACACCGCCTGGTTGGCGGCCGCTTTCGCCGCGGGCCAGCTGGGATCGAGCCCCGGCACTTGCGGATAACTGCGCATCACCAGATACAGCATTGATCCCAACCGGCGCGAGCCGATGAGCTGGGCCGTCATGCGCAGGGTTCTGATCTTCTGCAACTGGACCGGGTTAGCGGTGTCTATCAAGGCGACCTCGGTCACGCTCTGCCCCCAGAGTTGGGGGGCAAACCAAGCGTCGAAAATGCCCCAAGCGGTAACGCCCTCGGCGATTACAGCCAGTTGCTGGCGTTCGCTGTTGAGGTACAAGCCGGTGCCCCGAACGCCGGCTGAGAACGCAATTTTCAAACTGTCCACAGGGACAAGGGAAGCATCGCCCGCGTTCGCGCCCAGCCGTTGTCGGCGCAGTACGTCACGCGTGAAGTCGGTGGCGGTGGCGGGCTCCAGATTGAAGACGTAGGTACCGTCGCTTTTGATCAAGTCGGCCTCGTCCACCCCTGCCTCCTGCAGCGTGGTGTTGGAAAAAACAGCGGTAGTTGCGCCGGACGCAGCCGGTGCGGCAGTTGTGGCGGCCGGCAAGTCCATCGCCCAAATGCTTCCCAAGTACCGCGTGGACGTCGGACCAAGCGCTTCGCGGAAATAGGCGGTTAGACCGGCCTCGGTCGTGCTGTGCAAGCTCCAGGGCGTCGGTGGTGGTTCTGTAGTGGCAGTGGTGCTACTGCCACCGCAACCCACCAGAGTCAGCACCGCGATGATCATCAGACCGACCAGGCGGCTAGATGCACCCTTTGGAGCTTCGCTGCGATGACGGATTTTGGTTGCCATAACACCTCCTTTTGGGGACGCCATTGACCACGCAGAAGTCTACAGGGCAATTGTGTTCTTGAACACCCGAGGTGCTCCGACCTACAAGCACACCGGTAACCATGTAGAAAGCTGGGCGGTTGTGGTTGAGCACCGCTACTGGTTTTTCGCCAGCAGTACGCAGCACCTGTGCCGGGTTATTTTTATACAAAACAAGCCTCTAGCCCTTATGCGACCTGCGTTAGTAGCTATCAAATTCATATCAAACCATCTTGACTAATTTTGACCTGACTATGTCCAGCATCGCCATCGACAATCAAGACTATGACCTCGACACGCTCTCAATTGAGGCCAAAGCGCAACTGCAAAGCCATAAGCTACAGATCCGGATTTCACGAGACATAAATCCGATATTCACGCGAATTAACTCCGAAATATACGTCTTCTCTTTCCGTATTTTACGTTGATGAATTCCATATCTCACGGTACGATGTGGTCATGATCACACCATCTCTTTACCCGCGTCTCATCGAGGCGCGCATCGCTGAAGCCCTGATGGACACGCCCGTCGTTCTCCTTGCAGGTCCGCGCCAAGCAGGCAAAACAACCTTGGTGAGGCAGATGGCGGAGCAAGGGCTGCGCTACCTCACGCTGGACGATGAGCTGACGCTTCTGTCAGCGCGGGAAGATCCGGTCGGGATGATTCGAAGCTTGGATCGTGCTGTCATCGATGAGATCCAGCGTGCGCCACAGTTGTTGCTGGCCATCAAGAAAAGTGTCGATGAGGACAGACGTCCAGGGCGCTTCTTGCTAACCGGGTCAGCGAATTTGATGGCGCTGCCGACCGTGGCCGACTCGCTGGCCGGCCGAATGGAGACGCTCTCACTGCTGCCTCTGTCGCAAAGCGAGATGCACGGTAGCGCGACGAACTGGATAGATGCGGCTTTTGCTGGTCGGCTGCTCAAGGTCGATACACCCTTGCTGGGGGAGGCGTTGGTTGAGGCGGTTTTGCGGGGCGGCTACCCTGAGGCGATCTCCCGCACGACCGCGCGTCGGCGCAAAGCCTGGGCGCGTCAGTACATCGACGCCATCATCCAGCGCGATATCCGTGATGTGGCCAGCATCGAGAAGCTTGATCAGTTGCCGCGCTTTCTGCGCGCTCTGGCACAGGTGGCGGGCCAGATGTGCAACTACACACAGCTGGGTGGTCAGGTGGGGTTGGATGGCAAAACGGCCGCCCGCTATGTCGGGGTGTTCGAGCAGATGTACTTGCTCAAGCGTATCGACGTTTGGGCACGCAACCGACTCAACCGTGTCGTCAAAACGCCCAAGCTACAGTTCATCGACTCTGGGCTGCTGGCCACCCTGGTAGATCTCGGCGCCGCTGAGGTGCAGCAGGATCGCAGCCGGTTTGGCAACGTGCTGGAAACCTTCGTTTATGGTGAACTGCTCAAGCACACCACTACGGCTGAAGGCGACTATCGATTGCTGTACTACCGCGACGCTGACAAGCACGAAGTTGATGTGGTAATCGAGAACGCGGCTGGCCAGCTGGTTGGCGTAGAGGTAAAGGCAGCTGCTACAGTCAAGGCAAGCGATCTGCGTGGCTTGAAGAAGCTGGCCAGCGTCGCGGGTGACCAGTTCAAGATGGGCGTCCTGCTCTATGACGGCACTGAGACTATGCCGTTGGGCGATAGTCTATGGGCCGCGCCGTTATCGTCTTTGTGGGGAAAGTAGAACAGTAAGCGCAACATCATGGTGTCGCGCAATATGTCGTTCTTATCCGAAATTACTCATTCCTATGCGCAAGGTTGCTCTGATGATCGGATGTCGCTTCCGGGCTTTATGGCTCTGCCAGCGGTCGTCAGTTCGATTCCGACAAGCGGCACCAGCATTTAATCCCGGCACGGCCTCCTATACTGGCGCATGGTTGCTACCGTTACATCCCACACCGATACCCGCAACCGAGCCTATGCTGGCGAAGGCTTTGACGGCGTGGTGCGCGTTGCCGTCGGCGGCTATTACGGCACGGGCGTCCTGCTCTATGACGGCCACGCCGTCCTCACAGCGGCTCACTTGTTCACCCATGGCAGCACTGCGGCGAGTGTCACTTTTGAAACGACAGTGGGTAGCCAAACCGCAACGGCCAGTCGCGTCGCGCTACAGCCCACCTACGACGCTACGCAAGGCAACAACGACCTTGCCATTGTGTGGCTGTCCAGCAGTGCGCCCGTCACAGCCGAGCGTTACAGCCTGTACCGCGGCAGCGACGAAATCGGCCAGTCGCTGACGATGGTGGGCTACGGACTGCCCGGCATGGGTGCCACAGGCGAGTTGACGAATTACAGCGGCGGCCCACTCCGCCTGAAAGCCAGTAACCAGTTTGATGCGGATGCCGGCACACTCAAGAGCGGGCTTGGGTCGGCAATGAGCTGGACGCCGATGCCTGGCACGCAATTGATCGCCGATTTTGACAACGGCACCACCCACCAGGATGCGTTGGGTCGCTTAATCATTCGCCCCGGAACCGGTCTGGGGCAGGACGAAGGCTTGATAACGCCCGGTGACAGTGGTGGCCCGGCTTTCATCAGCGGACAGGTCGCCGGTATCGCCAGCTACACCGCCAGTCTGGTGAGCGGCGGTGTCCACCCCGACATCGACAGCGTGAGCAATAGCAGCTTTGGAGAGGTCGCGGCTTGGCAACGGGTCAGCTACTACCAGCAGTGGATTGACCAGAGCCTGCGGGCGCAATACACGAATGCGCCAACGCAACCGGCGCAGGTGCAAAAAGCCGCCACCGAGGGCAATAGCGGCACGAGCTACGCCTATTTCCTGCTGCAGTTCACTGGAGTGCGTAGCGACCCCAACCAGCTGTTGAGCGTGGACTACCGCACGCGCGATGGGTCGGCCACGGCCGGTGAGGATTACCTCGCCGCCAGCGGCACTTTAGTGCTCTACCCCAACGAGAATCAAGCCGC
Organism: Rhodoferax ferrireducens; assembly: GCF_003347515.1. Classification (GTDB taxonomy): domain Bacteria; phylum Pseudomonadota; class Gammaproteobacteria; order Burkholderiales; family Burkholderiaceae_C; genus Rhodoferax. The sequence goes on from NZ_QEII01000298.1 coordinate 302,246, forward strand.
GATTGCGGTGGAAATCGTCGGGGACTACCAGGCCGAACCCAACGAAACCTTCTATCTTGACGTGACCCATCCCGTGGGGGGCAGCTTTGGCGACGGGGTGGTCATGCTCACGGCGGTACGCACGATTGTCAATGACGATGGTGCCTGGCTGTGATCAGCGTTGTAGCAGTTGGTTCATCGCGACCACGGAGTCGATATCAGCACTGCCCACGAGCGCAAGCAACCTGATCCTGGACATCAGGTGGACATAACGCGCCTGCGTCAGGTCGCGCAAAACCACCATACGCTGCTGCTCGGCGTTCAACACGTCAACCACGGTGCGGTTGCCCGCCTGATAAGACTTGCTGCTTGACACCACCAGCTGATCGGATGAGCGAACTGCTTGTTCCAAGGCCCTGATCTTGGGGATGCTTTCAGTAACGCCCCGAAACTCTTTGTGGACGCGCACGCCAAGGTCGCGTCGGCCGGCTTCCAGCGTTTGTTCTGCATTCTCAAGCCCGGCGAGGGCCTGCCGCACCAACGAGTTCACGTAGCCGCCGGCAAATAGCGGGATGTTGAGCTGCACGCCAACCGAAGCATTGGTGTAGGTGGAGCTGGTGTTGGTGACGCTTTCGCTTTTGCTGCGGGACCACTGCGCGATCGCATCCAGCGTTGGATAGTGTCCGGATTTGGCCTTGTCCACCTCCTGGCGGGCCACTTCAAGCTGGGCCTTGAGAGACTGAAATTGGGGGCTGCTTTGCTCAGCGCGCTCGATCCAGTCTTCCAGGCGCTTGGGCTGCGGATCAAGCAGTTCAAGCTTCGACACATCCAACACAGCCAGCCTGTCAATGGGCTGATTGACCAGCATTTGCAGTTGCTGTAGCGTGTAAGTGATGTTTTGACGGGCTTCGATTTCTAGTGCAACGCTCATGTCGAGGCGGGCTTGGGCCTCGTCAATGTCGGTGCGAGTTCCGCTGCCGGCGGCAAATGTCTTGCGGGCGGCATCAAGCTGGGTGGTGTAGGCGGTACGCTGCGCCAGCACCAACGCGAGCTGATCATGGGTCAACAAGGCTTCAAAATAAGCACCGATAACGCGCACAGCGAGGTTTTGCTCTGCTTGGGCCAGTGTGGCATCGGCAGTGTCAACCTGTGCTTTGGCCTGGCGGTATTGGGCCATCAATTGGGGGCGAATCAAGGGCTGCCGCAAAGACAGTGTTTGGTTGCTACTTGGGTAGTTGGTGTGGGTGATTTGCTCCTGGCCCAGAAAATTGGGGCTTTCACTGGTGAGCTGGTTGTTGGTGCTTGCCAGGCTGGCGGTCACATTGGGCAAGAGTTGCGATCTTGCTTGTGGCAAGCGCTCACGCCCGGCCGCGGCCTCTGCCCTGGCCGCCAGGAGGGTGGCATCTTGCTTTTGTGCGGCTTCAAAGGCCTGCAACAAATCAATCGGCCAGGCCACCATCGACAAAGAGAGCAGAGCGCCGCCCACGATCCAACTGTTGCGGTTCATGTGCTCACTCCTCTTTCATGGATGCGGCGAGCCGCTTGGTCAACGGGCTGAGCAGGTAGGTCAACATGGAGCGCTCACCGGTGAGAAAGACAACTTCAACCGGCATGCCGGGTTGGAGCTGGCGCTTGCCCAGTTTTTTGTACCCGTCCGCAGTTACGCCAACCCGTGCCAGGTAGTAGCCCACGCCGGTTTGATGATCGGTCAGCAGGTCCGCCGAGACCGAAACGACCTTGCCATCCACCACCAACTGCGGTGTATGGGCAAAAGACGAGAACCGCACATCCACCATCAGGCCTTTATTGACGCGGTCGATAAGGTGCGGCGCGACGCGGGCCTCGATGAGAAGGGCCTGGCCTTCTGGCACGATGTCCATCAATTTTTGGCCGGGGCCAATGACGCCGCCCACCGTCTGGAATGCCAGACCCACGACTTGCCCCGCCGCCGGGGATTTGATCTCGATGCGGCTGAGGTCGTCTTTGGTAGCACGGTACTTTTCACCATCGGCCTGCACTTCGCGACCCACGTCGGCCAACTGGGACTCCACCTCTTTGCGGTAATCCTGTTGCCGGGCAATGATCCGCTGGCGCTGCTCGGCCACGGAGCGTTTGGCGCGGATGGCGTTGCCTTGCAGTTCGGCCAGCCCGGAACTGGCCTCGAACGCCATGCGTTCGAGTTCGAGTTGCCGGTTTCGCGGGGCGTAACCCTCTTTAACCAGGCCGCGGGTGTTGTTGAGCTCTTCGGTCAGCAAGGCCTGCTGGTTCTTGCGGTTGACCGACATCCCTTCGTAGGCCTGAATCAGCCCTTCTTGCCCTTGAACGCTCTCCTCAATGGACTGCAGTTCAGCACGCAAGGAGGCCCGGCGCGAGATAAACAGCTGCTCTTGTGTCTGAATCACCTGACGAATCTGCGGGTCCTGGCTGGCTTCCAGCACGTCGGGATGGAACGCAATTTTGGGTTGACCCCGCTGCTCCGCCAACAGCCGGCTTTCCATGGCACGCAAGCCAACGTAGCGCTGTCGAGCGGACTCGTAGTTTGCGCGTGCAACGGCTTCGTCCAGGCGCATCAGCAACTGTCCCTCTTTGACGCGATCACCCTCCCCGACCAGCACTTCTTTGACAAGCCCCCCGGTCAGGTGCTGGACGGTCTTGCTTTTGGTGTCAATGGCCACCATACCCTGACCCGGCACGCCTTCGTCAAGCGGAGCCAAGCCGGCCCACAGTAGAAAGCCTCCAAAACCAAGCCCCAGCGCCCATAGCCCGATGCGGGCGGGGCGGCCGGCGTCTGCCGACAAGGCTTGTTCGGCAGGGGGGATCTCGTCGGCTAGCACGCTGGCGGACAGTGACTTGGAGGGAGGACGTTTGAACATATCTAGTTTGGCCATAACAGACTCGGCAATAAATGAGGTGGGGAAATGGGATCAGGCCGGCAAGGCAGCCGCTCTGGGCGCCTGCAAGGCGGCGATCACGGCGTCGCGCGGTCCGTCGGCCTGCACCTGGCCATCGCGCAGGATCACAATACGGTCGGCCACCGCCACGGCGGCCGGGCGATGGGTGATTAAAAACACGGTCCGGCCTTTGGCTTTCAGTTGCTGGATGGTCTTGAAGAGGGCGGCTTCACCTGCGTCGTCGAGGTTGGCATTGGGTTCATCCAGCACGATCAGCACCGGGTTGCCGTAGATGGCGCGCGCCAGGCCAATGCGCTGGCGTTGCCCGCCCGACAACAAATTGCCGGCCTCGCCGATAGGGGTGTCGTAGCCCTTGGGGAAGCGAAGAATCATGTCGTGCAAGCCAGCGCTTTGCGCTGCTTCAATGACTTGCGCGGGGTCCACCGTGCCAAAACGGGCAATGTTTTCGGCAATAGAGCCTTCAAACAATTCAATGTCCTGTGGCAGGTAGCCGATGTGGGGGCCGAGTTCGACGCGGTTCCAGCCTTCGATCGGCAAACCATCGATGAGGACTTCACCCGATACATCCGGCCATATGCCCACCAGCACCCGCGCCAGGGTTGACTTGCCCGACCCCGATGGCCCCAACACGGCCGTGACCGTGCCGGCGGGCATATTGAGGTTGATGTTTTGAAGAATCGGAATCAAACGGCCAGGCGCGCTGGCAAACACCTGGTGTAGCGTGATCTGTCCGGCAGGCGCTACCCGCTTGAGGGCGGGGTCCCGCGGCGGGTATTCAAGCAGCAGTTGTTCCAGCCGGGTGAAAGCAGAGCGCATGCCAATGAACTGGCGCCAGCTGCCCACCATCATGTCGATAGGTGCAAGCGCACGCGACATGAGTACATTGGCCGCAATCATCCCGCCCGGCGAGAGCTGGCCATCAATCACCAACAAGGCCCCGGCACCCAGCGCCAGCGACTGTTGAGCGTAGCGAATGAACTTGCTCCAGGCGGTGATGCGATGGGTCAAGTGTTGTGCATCCCCGCTGCGCGCGAGGTGGTTCTGATGCCGCTCGGCCCAGCGCACCTGCAGATTGCGAACCATGCCCATGGACTCCAGTACTTCGGCATTGCGCAATTTGCTCTGCAGGAAGCTGCCGGCCTCGGCACCGGCCTTGGCGGCAGCCTCTGACGGGGCCAGCGTGTGGCGATGCCCAAACCAGGCGAGCGCGGCCTGGATCAGTGCAAACACCACGCCAATCACGCCCAGCCAAGGGTGCAAAAAGAACAGCACGGCCATGTAGATCGGCGCCCAGGGGGCATCAAAGAACGCAAAGATGCCGTTACCGGTGAGAAATTGGCGAATCTGGATCAGGTCGCCAAACGCCCGCGAGGGGCTGGTGCCCGACTGACTCAGGTGCGCCTCAAAGCTGGCGTTAAACACCTGCGTACTGAGCTGCTCATCCAGCCGCACGCCGGTGCTGACCAGCAGACGCGAGCGCATCCACTCGGCAAAGCCCATGACGGCAAACAGGAACAGGGTCAGCAAGGACATGGCAATCAGCGTGAGTTCACTCTGGCTGGCGAGCACCCGGTCATAGACCTGCAGCATATAGAGGGTGGGAGTCAGCATCAGCACATTGGCCACCATGCTGAAGGCGCCCACAATCAGGAACTCACGGCGAAAGCTCCACAGGGTGGAAGTCAGGTCACTGCGTTTGAAAAATTCAGGTGTTTTCATATTGTTTTGTGGACAGTCGTCAGGCGTTCGCGGGCGATGGCTGGGGTGTGGCAACCTGACGAGCCTGGGTCGCAGCGTCAGAGAGCGCCTTCAAAACATCATCTCGCGGGCCGAACATCTGGGTCTGCCCGTCACGCAACACCAGCATTTTGTCGACCACGCTTAGCACGCTGGTGCGGTGCGTCATCACCACAAAAGTGGTGCCACGCGACTTGAGTTGTGCGATGGCACTGGCCAACGCAGCGTCGCCCTGCTCGTCCAGGCTGGAGTTGGGTTCGTCCAGCACCACAAAGGCGGGGTTGCCGTAGATGGCCCGCGCCAGGCCCACGCGCTGGCGCTGCCCGCCAGACAACATGGCGCCCTCACGCCCCACGGGGTTGTCATAACCGAGCGGCAACGCCAGAATGAATTCATGCAGGCCCACGGCATGGGCAGCGGCCTCTACCTTGGCCTGGTCGACCTCGCCAAACCGGGCGATATTCTCGGCCAGTGTGCCGTCAAACAACTCCACGCCCTGCGGCAAATACCCCAAGTGCGGACCCAGTTCAGTCTTGTTCCAGGTGTGGACATCGGCGCCGTCGAGCCGGACCTTGCCATTGACGGCGGGCCACAAACCGACCAGCATCCGGGCGAGCGTCGTCTTGCCAGAGGCCGATGGCCCCACCACGGCCAATACTTCGCCCGGTTGCAGGGCAAAGCTCACGCCTTTCAGGATGGGAGCCTGGGTGCCGGGAGCGCCGGCGATCAGGTTTTCAACCAGCAACTGACCCTGTGGTGCGGGTAAAGCCATACCGGGCGGGCGCTGCACTACCATGCCCAAGAGGTTGTCCAAACGATCATAGGCGTCGCGGACATTCACGACGGTTTGCCATTGCGCCACAATTTGAATCAGCGGCGCCAACACGCGCCCGCCAAGAATTGAACCGACAATCATGTAGGCGGCACCGCCGTTTAGTTGGTTTCGCAGCAACAACCAGGCCCCCAGACCCAACAGCAGAGAGCTGACTGTGTTTTGCAAGAATTTGGAGACCGCCTGGTAAAAGCCGGCATGGTCTGACGCGGTTGCTTGTAAACCCAGAAACTCCCGTTGCTTGTCCATCCAGCGGCGGTGAATGTCGCGCAACATGCCCATCGATTCAATCACTTGGGCATTGCGCAAGGTGCCGTCGGCATACTGCTGCGCGGCAATGGCGCTGCGGTTGGCGGCCAGCAGCGACGGTTGCGTGCTGCGCTCATTGAGCCAGCCAACAAAAGTTTGCAACAGGGCGGCCACCACGGCGGCCCAGCCCAGGACCGGGCTGATGGCAAATATCAGCACCAGAAACACCAGTGAAACGGGGGCCTCCATCAAGGCCAGCAAGACCGGCGAATACAGAAAATCGCGCACGGTGCGGAAATCATTCATGGGCTGGGCCGTGCCGCCGGGCAGGCGTTTGAGATTGGCCTCAAAAATCGCGGTAAAAATGCGCCCACTCATGCGGCGGTCAAACGCCATGGCCGCCCCATACATAACCTCGGAGCGCACCCACTCCAGCACCTCCATCAACACATAGGCTGCCAGCACCAGCAGCGTCAGCATGGCCAGTGTGGTGTGGCTGCGGCTGTTGACGACCCGGTCGTAGACCTCAAGCATGTACCCCGATGGCGCCAAAATGAGCAGACTGGCAAACAGGCTGAACCAGGCCGCCCGCTTGAAATAGGGCTGCAGCGCGGACAGGGCGTCGCGCAGTTCAGACGGGGGTTTGCTGGGATTCATTGGGCCTCCTCGACCATCACATATTCCGGAATATCAGCACCACTGCCCAGAGCGGGCTCGGGTGCTTCACTTTCCTGTCCATCGCTGAACAGGAATGACAACTCAAACACGCCGTCTAACCGGCGCGATAACACGATTTCACGCAGTTTTTTTTCGTTGAAATTGGCTTCGTCTGCCGGTTTCAGGGCCAACGCAAAACGGATTCGACCGTCGAGCGTGTACATGGAGAGCTGGCCCTGCTTTACGCTCAGCGTATGCCGGTCAAAATACACAGGGCAGTTGTCTGCAAAACGCAACAAGGGCAGCGGTTTGTCCCCCATGTGCGATAGATTGAACGGGCTTTGTGAATGCTGGAACACGACGCGACAAGTGCGTGACACCGAGTAGATGGCATTGCAGACCATCTGAGAGCCAAGCTCTGGAAAACGCTCCCGCAGGCTGCGGTACATCAGGTGGTGCAGTGCCACCCGGTTCCACACCCGCGTTTGTTGAACCGTGGGCGCCAGTGCATTGCACACCTTTGCAAACGCCGCCTGCAAGGCCTGCAGACGGGCCAGTTGCTCAGGCGATGTGTTCAGCGGAATGCGCAGCATAAAGTTCATATAGGAAAAATTCTATCATCTTCCTATATGAACTTTTCAGCCATCTCGCCAAACATGCGACAGATGAGACTCAGCCCAGCTCAACTGAACTATGAGTGCGTTCTTTGATGACCCAGCTGCAATTGCTTCAGGCTGAGTCCCACACCGTGCATTCCATCGAGCTTGAAGACACCCACGACTTGCTCCAGATGGCCGGCCTGGTCCTGCAATGACTGGGCGGCGGCGGCGGCTTCTTCGACCAGGGCGGCATTTTGCTGCGTGACCTGGTCCATTTCGGCAATCGCATCGTTCACGCGCTGGATGCCGCTGCTCTGTTCAGCGCTGGCGGCGGCAATCTCACCCATGATGTCGGTGACGTGGCGGATGCTGTCCACGATTTCCGTCATGGTGGCGCCCGCTTGATGCACCTGGGCGCTGCCGGTGCCGACTTTTTCGACGGAGTCGCTGATCAGGGTCTTGATTTCCTTGGCCGCAGCGGCCGAGCGTTGCGCCAGGCTGCGCACTTCGGCGGCAACAACGGCAAAGCCGCGTCCCTGCTCCCCGGCGCGCGCGGCTTCGACGGCGGCGTTCAAGGCCAGGATATTCGTCTGGAATGCAATGCCATCGATCACATCAATGATGTCGACGATTTTTTTGGAGGAGGCATTGATGGACTCCATGGTGTGAACCACTTGCGACACCACAGCCCCGCCTTTGACCGCGACGGCTGAGGCGGAAATGGCGAGCTGGTTGGCCCGGCGCGCGTTGTCGGCGTTCTGATTGACGGTGGACGTGAGTTCCTGCATGGAAGAGGCAGTGTTTTCCAGGGAGCCGGCCTGCAACTCGGTGCGCGCGGACAGATCGGCATTGCCATTGGCGATATGGTTGGCGGCGCTGTAAATGGTGTCGGTGCCGTCGCGCACCTTGCCGACGATGCGCACCAGGCTTTCATTCATGTCCTTCAAGGCCTGCTGCAGCTCGCCCATTTCATTGCTTGAATTGACCGTGATTTTTTGCGTCAAATCGCCTGCGGCAATGCCACGCGCCACTTTCACCCCGAACTCCAGCGGCTGGGTGACGACTTTGCGGATGAAGGGGTAGATCAGCATCAGCACCGGGATGCAGGTGATGATGGCGGCGAGAATCGATTTGAGACGCTGATCGGCCAGGCCGGCATTGACCTGGTCCAGCGAGACTTTCATGCTGACGACGCCCAGCACGGTGTTTTCAGGCACCTGATGGCACAGCGTGCAATCCTTGCCGAGGGAGTTCTTGAGTGCCAGCGCGGGCCGCACCGTGCGCAGGTATTCGCCCTTGCTGTCCGACTCCACCTGGATGACTTCCTTGCCACTTTGCAGCACGCGTTGCTCCAGCGCGTCCGGCCGGGTGTCATCCTTGGCGGTACCGGGTCCAAAGGCCTTGGAGACGCTGTCGCCGCGCAGGACACGGACGTCACGGATGGAGCCGAGCTGCTTGACCTGGTCGAGGAACACGTCGCGCTGCGCCACGGTGCCGGTCACCATCATGCCGGTGAGCCCCGCCATGGTGGCGTTGTGCATGCTGAGGGAGAAATCGCGCGCCTGCTCCAGGGCCGCATCGCGATAGACATAGCCCTGCCAGACGATCACGCCCGACCAGACAACGATCAGCGCGGCGCCGATGGTGGTCAGGAGTTGTACCCATATTTTGTATTTGGCGACGTGCAAAATGTGATTCCTTGCTGGAGCGAACGGGAAACGCAAGCCTTTTGTTTCGGGCTGGTTTGGCAACGCCCTTTGTACGCGTTTTCAAGCTCGCCCGGCTTGCTCCAAGTCAAGGTTTTGCTGTGCTGATGCGCTCACCTAGAATGAAAATTGGGGCGCCCCGCGCACCGGTTCCGAAAGGCTCAGATGTTTGAATCGGCAGAACTTGGTCACAAGATTGGCAAAGCGGCCTACCGTGCGGCGGTGTCTGATTTGCGTGCGGCACTGCTTGGCGTACAGGTTGATTTATACGAGAACCGGAAGATCCCGGTGGTGGTGCTGATCAGCGGCCAGGACGGCGCCGGCAAGGGCGAAACCATCAATGTGCTCTACGAGTGGATGGACCCCCGGTTTCTGTCCACGCTGGCGTTTTCCAAGCCCACCGATGAGGAACGCGAACGCCCGGCCATGTGGCGCTACTGGCGCGCCTTGCCGCCCAAGGGCCGCATCGGCATGTTCGCCGGCTCCTGGTATTCCGATCCGATTCGCGAGCGCATTCAGGGCGAGATTTCCCTGAAGGAACTCGATGCCCGGGCCGACCAGATCAACCGCTTTGAGGCGATGCTGGTCAACGAGGGCGCGCTGGTGCTGAAGTTCTGGTTTCACCTGACCAAGGAGGGACAGAAAAACCGGCTCAAGGCGCTGGCAAGCGCCCCCCGCACCGCCTGGCGCGTGACCCGATGGAACTGGGACCGGCTCAAGACCTACGACAAGCTGCAGGACGTGGCCGGTCATTTTCTGCGCATGACCAATACGCCCTGGGCGCCCTGGGTGGTGGTGGAAGGCACGGATGACCGCTACCGTTCGCTGACGGTGGGGCAAATCCTGCTGGACACCTTGACGAAAAAGTTGGCCGGACCGGCCCAACAGGCGTCGCCGGTGGCGCCCATGGTGCGGGTGGACACGGACGGCCGCAACGTGCTGTCCGAACTCGATCTCACGCTCGCGCTGGCCGACAAGTCCTACGCGATTGCGCTGGCCAAATGGCAGGGGCGCCTGTCGGCGCTGGTGCGCGATGCGCGCTTCAAGGGCCGCGCGCTGGTCTGCGCCTTTGAGGGGGCGGACGCCGCTGGCAAGGGCGGCGCCATTCGGCGCATCGGCGCGGCGCTGGATGCCCGGCAATACCAGGTGACGCCGGTGGCCGCCCCCACGGACGAAGAGCGGGCACAGCCCCATCTCTGGCGTTTCTGGCGCCATGTGCCGCGCCAGGGCCATGTGGCGATCTTCGACCGCACCTGGTATGGGCGGGTGCTGGTGGAGCGGGTGGAAGGCTTTTGCTCGGAGAACGACTGGCTGCGCGCCTACAGCGAGATCAACGACTTCGAGCATGAAATGAACGACGCCGGCGTGATCGTGCTGAAGTTCTGGCTGCAGATCAGCCAGGCGGAGCAGCTCAGGCGTTTCCAGGCGCGCGAAAAGATTGAATTCAAACGCTTCAAGATCACCCAGGAAGACTGGCGCAACCGCGAGAAATGGGACGCCTACCAGCAGGCGATTTGCGACATGGTGGAGCGGACCAGCACCGGCCATGCGCCCTGGACCCTGGTCGAGGCCAACGACAAGAACTATGCGCGCGTCAAGATCCTGCGCACGCTGTGCCAGCGGCTGGAAGCCGAACTGGATGCCATGCCAACAGCCGGCAAAACCCCGAAGCGCGCCAAATCGGCCGGCAAGTAGGCGGATCTTGTTAACCTTCAGACATGAACTCAACCCCGCACACCCCTTTGGATCGGCCATCAACGGCGGAATCCCCCATCATCAATCTGGCGCTCCAGGGCGGCGGCTCGCACGGCGCCTTCACTTGGGGCGTGCTGGACGCGCTGCTCGAAGATGGCCGCATCACCCTGGAAGGCATCAGCGGCACCAGCGCCGGGGCCATGAACGCGGTGGCGCTGGCGCACGGTTTTGCCCAGGTTCAGCAGCGCGGAAAAGGGGATGCGCGCGAGGCCGCGCGCGAAGCGCTCAGCAGCTTCTGGAACGGCATCGTCAACATGGGCGCGCTGTCCGAAGCGCAGCGCTCGCCGTTTGATGTGCTGTTTGATCGGCGGGGTGGCGGCAACTCGCCGACCGCTGCCTGGACCGAGGCCATGACCAACTTCTGGTCTACCGCGATGTCGCCCTACCAGAGCAATCCTTTCGACATCAACCCCTTGCGCCATTTTTTGGAACAGCAAATCGATTTTGAAGCGGTGGCACAACTCCAGACGCTCAAGGTGTTCGTGGTGGCGACACGGGTTTCCACGGGCAAGGCCGAGGTATTTTCGGGCAAGCGCCTGAGCGTCGATGCGGTCATGGCCTCGGCCTGTCTGCCCATGGCGTTCAAGGCCGTGGAGATCGAGGGTGAGCATTTTTGGGACGGCGGCTATTCCGGCAACCCGGCCATCCATCCCCTGATTTACAACTGCCGCAGCCGCGACATTGTGCTGGTGCAGATCAACCCAATCAAACGCGACGAGCTGCCCACGACCAGCGCCCAGATTGCGGACCGCATCAACGAGGTCACGTTCAACGCGGCACTGATGGCCGAGATGCGCGCGATTGATTTCGTCAAGCGCTTGCTGGCCGAAGGCAAGCTCGATCCCGCGCACTACAAAGACGTGTTGATGCACCGCATCGACGGGGGCGAGGCGTTGGAGGCCTACGCGGCGTCCACCAAAACTTCGACCAACTCAAGCCTGATCCATGACCTGCGCGACTTGGGCCAGGCCCACGCCCGCGCCTGGCTGCTCAAGCACTTCGCCTCGCTGGGCGTGGCGTGTACCGTGAACATCAGGCGGGACTATCTGGACGATTTGCGCGTGCCCGTTACCGCGCGAACCTGAGCATCGGGCGAGGTGACGGCCGGCGGACCCGGGTTAGCTATTGCCTGCCGCGCCCTGGCCCGCGTTCCTCGTCCTCGATCACGCGTTCTCTCCCCTGCCCTTGTCCCTGTCCCTGTCCTTGACGTGGCCTCTGCCGCTCTTGCGGGGCAGCCTCGTGCGGTGGCTGCTGCGGCCTCTGCTCCTGAACGGCTGGCTCTCGCTGCCTTGGCGGCGCTTGATGGGGAACTGGCCGCTGGGCCTCTTCGTCTCTTCTTGGCTGCGGCGGTGGCGGATTCCGCCGCTGGACGTCCTGCGGCCTGGAATCTCTCTCCTGCGGCGCTGGCTGCCGTTCCCGCTGCGACGGTGCGGGCGCTCGTGGCGCGGCCTGCTGCTCCTGGAAGCGCTGGCGCACGACGGCGTCACGCGGCTGATACCGGTAATTTTCGCCATGCAGTTCGCGTTGCTGCTCTATGCGGGGATAGCGGTCGCCGGGATAGTGTCGCTGGTAGTCCGGCAAGGGTGCCGGGGCTGGCGCGGAACGGCGGTTCCAGCGGTCCCAGCCGCTTCGACCTCGCTCCCACGAAGGACCCCAATGCTCGCCCCAGCGCGGCGGCGCGTCTGCCTGCCAGCCACGAAAGTACACCGGCGGCACCCGGTAATAGCGCACCGGAATGCGCAGCACGAACACCGGCACCACCTGCGGCGCCACCAGCTCCCACGGCCCGTTGTACCAGGAGCTCGCGTACCAGTCGTCGCCTTGATAGACCCAGTACATGCCGTCGTAAAAGAAGAAGTTCGAGTTCAGCCGCGGCGCATAGTAAACCGGGTAGTCCGGCACCTGCACGAGCTCCGGATACACCGGCAGGTTGATGCCGATGCTCACGCTGGGAAGCCCGATGCCAATACTCACCTGCGCCAGGGTCGAGGTCGCCGACCCCAGCAGCATCAAAAACACAATCAATCCGTAACGCATATTCTGTCCTCCAGTGTCAATTTGTTGAAAATTGCTCTGCGGTCAGACTAGCCGAATGCCCCCTGAAAGTCGGTGCGCTGTCGCACAGTTGGCGATGGCAAGCCGGGAAGGCTCAGGCCCAGCGCGGCGTCGCTTCGTCCTTGAGTTGACTGCGCAGCGCGGCGTAGTCCGGCACCACCGAGCGCACCGTGTCCCAGAAGCGCGGACTGTGGTCCATCACCCGCAGGTGGCTGAGTTCATGCGCCACCACATAGTCAATGACGGGTTGGCGGAAATGAATCAGGCGCCAGTTGAGCCGGATCGAGCCGTCGGTGCGGGCGCTGCCCCAGCGCGTGCGCGCATTGCTGAGCGCCAGTTGGCGCCACTGCACCTGCAGCTGCGGCGCAAAGTGATCCAGCCGCTCGATGAAGTTGCGCCTGGCCTGCTGCATCAGCCAGACCTGTACCGCGTCCCGAATTTGCTCCGGCGCGGCCGCCTGCGGCAGGGCCAGTCGCAGGGTTTGGCCGGCGGTGTCCGCCGCGCTATGCAGCACCGCCTTGGCAGCGCCTCGGACCAACGGCGTCGAATGCAGCAGCACCTGCACCGGCGCACCCAGAAAAGGAATGGTCGTGCCGTCGCACCACTCGATCTGCTGGGCCACCAGCCGTTCGTGGCGCTCCGCCGTCTCGCCGAGTTTACGGATGATCCAGAGTGACTTTTCCTGCAAGGCCGCGTCCACCTCGTGCAGCGGCACCCACTTGGGCGCGCTCACCACCAGGCCCTCGGGGCCCACCGAAAACCCGATGGTGCGCCGCTTGCCGCCGCGTTTGAATTCAAAAGCCACCAGCGCGTCGCCCAAACGCGTTTCGCGATTGGCGCGGGGGTGACAAAACGAGGCGAGAGCATTGATCTCGGCCAAGGGGCGCCCCGCCGATCGCGGCTTGCTTGCTACTATTTCAATAGCCACTTGCGCACTATCGACGGGGGCTGTAGGCTGATTTGATCCAAAAAGATCGAGTGTGAACTGCAACAGCGGATGCATGGCGCCCAGCTTAGCGGTAAGCCTCGGGGTCAATCCGGTGCATCTCGGCTTCGATCCAGGCCTCGACCTCACGCATCAGCTCTTTGGGTTCGCGGCCCACGCTGGGAATCGGTTGGCCAATCGACACCTGCACCACGCCGGGGTGCTTGACAAAGCCCGTGCGGGGCCAGCATTTGGCTGACGACACCGCAATCGGAATCACCGGGGCGCCGGCTTCCACCGCCAGCCGGGTGCCGGCCGTCTGGTACGTGCCTTTTTCGCCCCGCGCGATGCGCGTGCCCTCGGGGAAGATGATGATCCAGGTGCCTTGGCCCAGCAGGCGCTTGCCCTGCGCCACCACATGCTTGAGGGCGGCGGCGCGGGATTCGCGGTTGATGTGGATCATGTCCAGCCGCGCCATCGACCAGCCAAAGAAAGGGATGCGCAAGAGCTCGCGCTTGAACACAAAGGCCAGCGGGTGCGGCATCAGGGTCGGCAGCAGCAGAGTCTCCAGCGTGGACTGGTGCTTGGACAGCAAAATAGCCGGGCTGCTCGCCCCCGCCGGCAGGTTTTCCAGGCCGCGGACCTGCACCTGGATGCCCAGAATCACCCGGCTGCCCCAGATCACCAGGCGAAACCAGTTGACTGCAAACCACCACAGCGAGGTGCGCCCGACCCACAGGGAAATCAGCACCAGCGCGAGGCCCCACGGGATGACCGTGATCAGCAGCCAGGCCATGTGCAGTATCGATCGAATCAGTAACATTTAATGCTTTTCAGGCCTCTAGCCCCCGTAGATAGTGCGCAAGCAGCTATTATTTTTATAGTGAAACAGGCTATCTAGACGACGGCTGCTGCGGCGGCGGCAGTTTCTCGCGCTATCAGGAAGTCGGCGAAGGCGGCCAGATCGGCATGTACCTGCGTCTCTTTGGGGAATGTTTCGGGCAGGCTGCGCCCGATGTAGGCGGCGCCCCGCCCTGTCAGCACCAGATGCGGCTCGCAGCCGGCGGCCAGACCGGCCAGCACGTCGCGCGCCGAGTCGCCCACCATGGGCACGTCGTGCAGGTCAAGCCCATAGCGTTCGCCAATCTGCTCAAACAGGCCGGGCTCGGGCTTGCGGCAGCGGCAGCCGTCATCGGGTGCATGCGGACAGTAAAAAATGGCATCGACCCGGCCCCCCACGGCGGCCAGCAGCTTGTTCATCTTGGCGTGCATGGCGTTGAGCGTGGAGACATCGAACAGGCCCCGGCCCAGGCCGGACTGGTTGCTGGCGATCACCACATGCCAGCCGGAGTGGTTGAGCCGGGCAATCGCCTCCAGCGCGCCCGGCAAGGGCGCCCATTCCTCCGGCGACTTGACATAGTCGTCGCTGTCTTCGTTGATGGTGCCGTCGCGGTCGAGGATGACGAGTTTCATGGCGGATGAACTCACGATGCCAGCCGGGAAAGATCGGCCACGCGGTTCATGGCGTCGTGCAGGCTTTTCAGCAGACCCAGGCGGTTCAGGCGCAGGTCGAGTTCCTCGGCGTTGACCATGACGCCATCGAAGAAGGCATCGACCGGCGCGCGCAGGGCGGCCAGGGTTTGCAGCGAGGCGGTGTAGTCGCCCGCGTCAAACTGGGCTTTCGCCTTGGGCGTCACGTCTTGCATGGCAGCGTACAGGGCAATCTCGGCCGGCTCCTTGAGCAGCAGCTCGCTGACGTGGGGATCAACGTCCAGCGCCTTTTTCAGGATGTTGCTGATGCGCTTGTTGGCGGCGGCCAGGGCGGCGGCTTCGGGCAGGGCGGTGAAGGCACGCACGGCAGCGAGTCGCTTGGGGACATCCCCCAGACGTTGCGGTCCTTGCGACACCACCGCGTCGACTTCCTGCGCGCTGTAACCCTGCTCGCGCAGGGAGCCGGCGAGGCGGTCGTAGATGAAGCTTTG
The DNA here is from genome assembly GCF_003347515.1 of Rhodoferax ferrireducens. Lineage (GTDB taxonomy): Bacteria > Pseudomonadota > Gammaproteobacteria > Burkholderiales > Burkholderiaceae_C > Rhodoferax. The sequence goes on from NZ_QEII01000298.1 coordinate 317,634, forward strand.
AAGTTCATCCACCAGTTTCGACCGGTCAGGGCTAATGAGGCTTCCGAATGGATCGCCCACGTTATGCAATAACCAACTCAGCTCAAGCGGCAAATCTTTTTCGACCAGCATCCGGATCACGCCCAACGCGTGGCGGCGCAAGGCAAACGGGTCTTTGTCCCCCGTAGGAACGTTGCCGATGCCGAACATGCCCACCAGCGTTTCCAGCTTGTCGGCCAGCGCAACCACCACGCCCACGGGATTGCGCGGCAACTCGTCACCGGCAAAGCGCGGTTTGTAATGGTCCTCAATGGCGAGCGCCACGTCGTCGCTCAGGCCGTCATGGCGGGCATAGTAGCCGCCCATGATGCCCTGCAACTCGGGGAATTCGCCCACCATGTCGGTCAGCAAATCGGTCTTGGCCAGGCGCGCAGCGGTATCCGCTGCTTGGGTCAACGCGCCATCTTTCTCAATGATCCAGGACTGCGGAGCCAACTCGCGCTTCACCTCACCGCTCAACTGCAGTCCAATGACTTTCGCAATGGCACTGACACGTGCCACGCGTTCACCCTGCGTACCCAGCTTGTTGTGATACACCACCTTGTCCAGCCCCGCCACGCGGGATTCCAGCGACTTCTTGCGGTCCTGGTCGAAGAAGAATTTGGCATCGGCCAGGCGCGGGCGCACCACGCGCTCGTTGCCGCCAATGACAGCGCTGGCGTCCGCCGGGCTGATGTTGCTCACTACCAGGAATTTGTTGCTCAACTTGCCCTGCGCATCGAGCAGCGGAAAGTACTTTTGATTGGCCTTCATGGTGAGAATCAGGCACTCCTGCGGCACATCCAGGAACTGGGCTTCGAACTCGCAGACCAGCACGTTCGGGCGCTCGACCAGGCCGGTGACTTCGTCGAGCAGGGCTTCGTCTTCAATGGCTTGGGCACCCTGGCCCACTTGGGCAGCAGCGGCGGCCAACTGGCGCACGATCTCGGCACGACGCTCGGCAAAGCTCGCAATCACGGCGCCGTCCTGGACCAGCGTGGCGGCGTAGTCGTCGGCATGCGCCAACACCACCGGCGACACCCGGGCTTCAAAGCGGTGGCCTTGCGTGCTGTTGCCCGCCTTCAGCCCCAGCACCTTGACTGGCACCACGGTGCTGCCGTGCAGCGCCACCAGGCCGTGCGCCGGACGCACAAAATGCACGCTGCTCCAGCCGGGCAGTTCGCAATCGGTTTCCAGCTGGTAGCTCATGACCTTGGGGATGGGCAGCTTGGCAATGGCTTCTTCCAGCGCTTTTTGCAGGCCGGTGTCCAGCGTGGCGCCCGAGACCAGGCTGTCATAGAACAGGGCCTCGGCCTTGCCATCGGGCGCTTTTCTGAGCGCCGCCACGGTCGCCACCGGGTCGGACACGTCGGCGCCCAGTGCCTGCAGTTTCTTGATCAGCGCGGGCGTGGCCAGGCCGTCGGCGTTCAGCCCCACCGTCACCGGCATGAGTTTTTGCTGTACCGCCTTGTCAGCGGCCTTGAGCCAGACGTGGGTGACGTGGGCCGCGAGACGGCGTGGCGAGGCATAGGCGGTTACCACCGAGTCGGCGGTCGTCAGCCCCTGGGCGCGCAATTGGTCGCCCAGTTGGGTTGCGAACGCCTCGCCCAGCTTCTTGAGCGCCTTGGGCGGCAGCTCTTCCACAAACAATTCAACGAGCAGATTCTGTGTTGTCATTTTTATGCGGCTTTCTTCGTCATCTGTTCCACCCACTCGCGTGGCGCCATGGGAAAGCCCAGGCGCTCGCGGCTCTCAAGATAGCTCTGCGCGACTGAGCGCGACACATTGCGGATGCGCCCCATGTAGGCGGCGCGCTCGGTCACGCTGATGGCGCCCCGTGCGTCCAGCAGGTTGAAGCTGTGTGCCGCTTTCAAAACTTGTTCGTAGGCCGGCAGCGCGAGTTGCTGCTCGATCAGATGTTTGGCCTGCTTTTCGTGCGCGGCGAAGGCAGTGAACAGAAAATCGACGTCGCTGTGCTCGAAGTTATAGGCCGACTGCTCTTTTTCGTTTTGCAGGTAGACGTCGCCATAAAGGATCTGGCCCCCACGCCCGCCCACTGCGTGCGGCTCGCTGCCCCCCGAGGTGGCTGGGTCAGCTTGGGGGCGGCCCGGCGCTGCCCCGGTGTCGGTCCACACCAGGTTGTAGACACTGTCCACGCCCTGCAAGTACATGGCCAGGCGCTCCAGGCCGTAGGTGATCTCGCCGGTGATGGGCTTGCAGTCGATGCCGCCGACCTGCTGGAAATAGGTGAACTGGGTGACTTCCATGCCGTTCAGCCACACCTCCCAGCCCAGACCCCAGGCGCCGAGCGTGGGGTTTTCCCAGTCGTCTTCGACGAAACGGATGTCGTTTTTCTTCAGGTCAAAGCCCAGGGCTTCGAGTGAGCCGAGGTACAACTCCAGGATGTTGGCCGGGGCCGGCTTGAGCACCACCTGGTACTGGTAGTAATGCTGCAGGCGGTTGGGATTCTCGCCGTAGCGCCCGTCTTTCGGACGGCGGCTGGGCTGCACGTAGGCGGCCTTCCAGGGCTCGGGCCCCAGCGCTCGCAAAAACGTGGCGGTGTGCGACGTGCCGGCGCCAACTTCCATGTCATAGGGTTGCAACAAGGCGCAGCCCTGGGCATCCCAGTAAGACTGCAGTTTCAAAATGATTTGCTGGAAGGTCAACATGGCTTGGGGGGCGCCGACGGGCGGCGCCCTGGTGTTTGAAAGACAGACGCGGCGTGCGCGTGTAAACGGCCGATTTTACGGGGGTTCCGGCGCGCCAGATCAGTGCGCCAGGCTGATGACAGACGCGCGTTTTTTCAGGCTTTGGCGCGCGGCCAGCAAGAGCAGGCCAAAAACGCCCAGCCAATACGGCCACAGACCCCAGCGCGCCATCCACCAGGCATAGGGCGTGATGCCTATCCGGCCTTCGACCTCGCCCACCAGTACCCCCCGCGTGTCGCGGGGAATGGCACGGGTGACGCGGCCGCGATGGTCCATGATGGCGGTCGCGCCGGTGTTGGTCGCCAGCAGAAACGGCCGCTCGAACTCCAGCGCCCGCATGCGCGCGATCTGCAGGTGCTGGTCCATCGCCAGGCTGTTGCCAAACCAAGCCAGATTGCTGACGTTGACCAGGATGGTGGGCGCTTGCGCCGGATCGATGAAGAGCTGGGCCAGCTCTTCGCCGTACAGGTCCTCGACACAGATATTGGGCGCCAGTTTTTGCCCCTGCCAGTCAAAAGACGCCTGCCCGAGATCGCCGCGGTTGAAGTCACCCAAAGGGATATTCATCATGGCGGTAAACCATTTGAACAGCGGCGGGATGAATTCGCCAAACGGCACCAGGTGGTGCTTGTCGTAGCGCCAGGGTTGCGTCTGTCCGGGCTTGAGCCCCGCGACCGAGTTGGTATACCCCTGCTGGGAATCGCCCAAGGGCGTGCCGATCAGCGCCGCCTGTTCACCCGAGGCAAAGCGCTGTTGCAAGGCCTCCCAATAGGCCGGCGGCAACTGCTGCGGCAGCACCGGAATGGCGGTTTCAGGGGCAATCACCAGCGAGGTGCGGCTCAGTTGCAGTTGCTCGGCATACCACTGCAAGGCCAGCGGCACGCCGCTGCCGGGCTCAAATTTCTCGTCCTGGGGGATGTTGCCCTGCAAGAGTGTGACGCCCAGGCGTCCGGTCGATCCGGACCAGCCGGGCTCGCCGCCCCGGTAGAGCGACAGCACGAAGGGGCCAGCGAGCACCAGCAACACGGCCGCCAGACCCACCAGCCGGGCGCGCCAGGCACCACCCCGCCATGTGTGGAGCCACTGAACCAGGCTCATGCCCAGCCAGGCCGTGAGGGCACACAGCCCATACATGCCCAACCAGGGGGCGTAGCCGGACAGCGGGCCCTCCACATGGGCGTACCCGGCGGCGCCCCAGCCAAAACCGGTCAGCCAGATGCCACGCGCCAGTTCAGCCAGCAACCAGAGCGCTGCGAAAACAATAGCTTCCCACGCTTTATTGACGGGGGCTAGCGCCACAAATAGTCCACAAACAGCGGCATAGTACAAAGCCAGCAGCCCGGCCAGCGCGAAGACGGCCAACACGGCCAGCAAACTTGGCAGGCCGCCGTAAGTGTGCAGGGCGACGAAGATCCACCAGAAGGTGCACGCCAGCCAGGCCGTGGCAAATAGCCAGGCCTGTGCTGCGGCAGGCCGCCAAGCACCCGGGCCCTGGCGCCGGCAGGCCTCCAGCCGCCACGCCAGCAGCCCCAAAGCCAGCAACTGGAGCCACCATACCGGCTGGCCTTGGCGCAGGCCCAGAGGCGCTAACAGGCTATTCGTCACGGCCCAGGGCCAGGCCATGCTCGCGGCATGGGCGGCGCCGGCCATCAGGGCCAGCGCCATGTGCATCCATGAAAGATTTTGTGCGGGTAACGCCGGCATGGCGGCCCACCGCCACTGCGCCCTAGGGGGCTTCATCGGCAACCGGTGATACCTTGAACCATTTCACAGCGCCGCCTTTGGTGTGCATCACCACAAAATTCAGCCCCGCCAGGGTGTGATGCTCGCCGCGCTTGGGAACATGACCCATTTCATGGGCAATCAGGCCGCCAATGGTGTCGAATTCGTCGTCGGGGTCGGAGCCAGTCAGCGTGACGCCAAAGGCATCGTCGACGCGCTCGATGGTGGTGTCGCCGCTGACGCGGTAAGTGCGATCCGCCAGACCGTAAATATCGCCCTCGTCCTCGGCAATATCGAATTCGTCTTCAATCTCACCCACGATTTGCTCCAGCACGTCCTCGATCGTGACGAGCCCCGCGACCCGGCCGAATTCGTCAATGACGATAGCCTGATGGTTGCGGTTGCCCTGGAAGTTACGCAACAAATCGTTGAGCCGTATGCTTTCAGGGACAAAGACGGCCGGGCGCAACAGAGCCCGGATGTTGAGTTCGGGCGCACGCTGGAGTTTGAGCAAGTCCTTGGCCATCAGGATGCCAATGATGTTCTCGCGTTCGCCTTCATACACCGGAAAACGCGAATGCGCCGTGTCGATCACGCCATGCATCAGCACGTCGTAGTCATCCCCGATATCAACCAGATCCATCCGGGTGGCGGGCACCATCACGTCGCCGGCCGTCATGTCCGCCATGCGGATCACCCCCTCAAGCATGGCACGGGATTCGGCGCCAATGAGGTGGTTTTCCTCCGCTTCCGCCAGCGTTTCAATCAACTCAGCGATAGAGTCCGGCCCCGGGTGGATGAACTCGGCCAGTTTTTGCAGGAAAGTACGCTTGTCTTCCCGGTCAGGAAGTCGCGGGGGATGGGGGTCTGACACAGCCAGAGGAGCAGGACATGCGGTTGTTGTTGAGCCTCTAGGATAGCGGATTGCGATGACGCCTTCAGCACGAGGCATGCAACCGCGCTACTTCGGCGTAATTTGCTGGGCGTCCTGCACGTCACGGCGAAGCGCCTGCACGCCGGCCAGAACGTCCCAAAACTGTTTGACCTGCACCTTGACGCGGTAATTTGTCTGGGCGAACTGCTCTTGCAGCAACTCGCTCAAACGGGTGTCGAGCGTGGCGGGCAGCAGCAGCAGATGGGCCTCGGATTCAGAACCATCGCGCTCGACCGTGGCGCCAGCCTGACGGGCAATTTTGAGCATGGCGGTGTTTTCGCTCAGGGCGTGAATGAACATCCGGCTGACGCCTTCATTGCGCGCATGCATGGCGGCCCGATCAAACAGACGGGCGCCATAGCCACGCCCGCGGGCCGATTTCAAGACGGACACGCCAAACTCAGCGCAGGCGTCCAGACTGCTGTCGGCGGAGAACGCCAGATGCGCCATGGCTATCAGCTCAATACGCCGGTTGTAAATGCCAAAGATCTCATCCCGCTCAAAATTCAGACTGTCCGCATAACGTTGGATTTGCGCGTCATTGGCCGAGAAACCGAAACGCAAATAACGGTCATGCGGATCCAGTGCCAACAAATGGCGGTTGATCCGCACGCGGTGGTTAACGCCCAGAGAGCGGATGGGCACCAGCACCGGTGACTTTCCAGATGCAGACGTCGGCATGAGACCCACTGAGACAGGGCGCGATGGCTCCTTGGCGCCTTCCAGCGATGCCTCGTCCAATGCCTTTGGTTCAATCATGGGCTGGACTATAAGGGTTTTCCCTAGAGTTATCACCTCACAGCACAAATCGCCTTACAAGGGCACGGCCGTCGTCGCCTTGACACGATCCAGCACAAAGCTGGTTTTGCAATCCTGCACGCTGGGATGCTTGAGCAGCGTGTCCATCACGAAATGTGAGTACGCCCCCATGTCTCGAACCAACACCCGCAGGAAATAGTCCATTTCGCCACTCAGGGCGTCGCACTCGACGACTTCAGGCCAGGTCTGAACGCTGGCCCGAAATAAGTCCCTGGGAGGGAGCTTATGGCTTTCCGTGTGTTTTTCCAGTCGCACGTTGATGTGGGCCATCAGCGTCAAGCCCACGGCCTCCGGCTTGACTAAAGCCACGTAACGATCAATCACACCACCGGACTCCAGCCGCTTGACCCGACGCAGTACGGCACTCGGCGACAGGCTCACCATCTCCGCGATTTGCTCATAGGTAGTGCGCCCATTCGCCTGCAGGCTGCTTAAAATAAGTCTATCTAGCTTGTCTAATGTTTCCATTTGACAAATTTTGCAACTTTATTGTGCTTGATGCGAATTTAACGGGTTGCGGTAGGGACGGAGGTTACCCCCCGCCCCCGCACTGACCTTGCCCCCGAAAACTGTAGTTCTTAAGCCTTGTTCAAAATACGCACAAGGAGTTAGGAAATGTCAGACAAACAGGTTCGTGGGAAGTACACGCAGGAATACAAATTGGAGGCTGTTCGTCAAGTCAAGGCTGGGCAGTCCATAGCGGTGACGGCAAAGGTGCTGGGCATCCCCAAGGCCAGCCTGAGCAACTGGGTACGCTTGAGCGCCAAGGGCATTCTCAGCGGCGCGGGCGACAAACCTGCGACAGTCACGGCTGAACAAATGGAACTGGCTCGCTTGCGCGCAGAAGTTGCACGTTTGCGCATGGAGCGTGACATCGCAAAAAAAGCCGCGGCGTACTTCGCGCAGGACACGCTGCGAGGTACGCCTGGATTCACCAAATGAGAAAGCACTATCCGGTTAGCATTGCCTGTGAGGTGCTGGAGGTCAGCGCCAGCGGGTACTTCACCTGGGCGCGTCAACACAAGGCCAAGCGGACAACCCCACCGGGTCGCTACAGCGACGAAGCCTTGCTGGCCCACATGCGTGCCATCCATGCCGAAGTCAAACAGGAATACGGCTGGCCGCGCATGCACAAAGAACTGCTTGCCCGTGGCATTCGGGTTGGGAAAGAACGGGTGCGCCGTCTTATGCAGCAGCACGGCATCAAGGCCAGGACCAAGCGCAAGTTTGTGGTGACCACCGATAGCAAACACAACCTGCCAGTGGCACCGGACCTGGTGCAGCGCAAATTCAATCCCGAGGCACCCAATCAGCTTTGGAGTGGTGACATCACCTACATTGCCACCGATGAAGGCTGGGTGTACCTGGCAGCGGTCATTGACCTGTTCAGTCGTCAGGTGGTGGGCTGGAGCATGAAGGACCACATGCAAACCAGTCTGGTCAAGGACGCCTTGACTATGGCGCGCTTTCGTCGCCGACCAGGCGCAGGGTTGATATTCCACAGCGACCGTGGGAGCCAGTATTGCAGCCATGAATTCCAGAATGCACTGACGGGCTGGGAGATGCGCTCATCGATGAGCAGGAAGGGCAATTGCTGGGATAACGCACCCACGGAGAGTTTCTGGGGCCGGCTGAAAACCGCCAGCCTGCACGGAAAGAAATTCGCCACCCGGCAGCAGGCCATGGATGGGAGTCGTCGTTTGCGCACGGCAGTGGCCTCGCGAGGGATCGTGATTGGCATCTACCGTCTGCGCCGTCTGATGCGCAAGCACGGACTGCGCTCGGTATGGAAGCGCAAATTCGTGCACACAAC
>NZ_QEII01000299.1 GCF_003347515.1 Rhodoferax ferrireducens
CCCCGCCCCTCTCTCGCCCCGCCGGGCGAAAGAGGGGAGCCAACAGCCGTATTTGGCCGCGTTTTTTTAGGTAGCGAGTGCATCGTTAAGGGTTTGACCGTTGAAATTTTGACTGTTGACGTTTTACCCGTGAGCTCGATTGCAACTCACGGGCCATCACCGCCTCCCTGCCAACGCACCAAAGCGCATGCACTGCCCACCAAAAGAAACCTAGCTAAATACGGCTGTTGGCCCCCCTCTTTCGCCCGGCGGGGCGAGAGAGGGGTTGGGGGAGTGAGTGGTGGAAGGTGAGGACTAAAGAAAAGCGCTAAATCAAAAACCTACTTAGCAGCCGCAGCCGCATCCCACACAACATGAGAATAAGCCGCCTTACCCGGATCCTTCTTGATCACCGGCGAGCTCCCAGCCGCCAGCAGCACCTTCACCGTCCGCTCATAAGCCGCCGGCTCCAGGTACCCAATCTTCGCAGTCCCCGCATTGGTAATCAGCTTCGCCACGTTTTCCATCTGGCGCTTCTGCACCTTCTCGGTTGCGCTACCCGACATGTCCGCCGCCACCACGATCTTGGCCGCTTCGGCCGGGTTCTTCACCGCGTCATTCCAGCCCTTGAAAGTGGCCTTCAAGAACTTGCCCATGCGCGCCACAAAAGCCGGGTCTTTCAGCTTGGACTCCAGCACATACAAGCCGTCCTCCAGCGAAGCCACGCCTTCCTTCTCATAGAAGAAAGTCACGAGATCGCTTTCCTTGACGCCCGCGTCCACCACCTGCCAGTACTCGTTGTAAATCATGGTCGAGATACACGCAGCCTGGTTCTGCAACAGCGGATCGACGTTGAAACCCTGCTTGAGGATCTTGATGTCGCTGTCCTTGTAGCCGAGCTTGGCCATCCAGTTCAGGAACGGGTACTCGTTGCCGCCGTACCAGACGCCCAGGGTCTTGCCCTTGAAGTCTTTCGGGCTGGTCACGCCGCTGGACTTTTTGCAGGTCAGCATCAGGCCGGACTGGTTGAACACCTGCGCGATGTTGACCAGCGGCACGCCGGCTTCGCGCGCGGCGAGTGCGTCGGGCATCCAGTTCACCACCACGTCGGCGCCATTGCCGGCAATCACCTGCACCGGCGAGATGTCCGGGCCGCCCGGCTTGATGGTCACGTCCAGGCCCTCGGCCTTGTAATAGCCCTTGCTTTGCGCCACGTAGTAACCGGCGAACTGCGCTTGCGGCAGCCATTTGAGCTGCACGGTGACCTTGTCCGCCGCGCTGGCGTTAACGCCGACGGTTGCGCCGCACACGGCCAGCACCGCCGCCAGCAGGCGGTTGGTGATCTTGCTAGAACGAATCATGGAAAAGCTCCTTGGGTTGAGAAAACAAATGAATCAACTTTCACGCACCGACGGGTGCCAGAAGGCAGCGCGGCGCTCCAGCTGCACCAGCACGGCGTAGGCCACCGAGCCGGTCACGGCCGCCACCACAATGGCGCCCCACACCAGCGGCATGTTCATGCGGGCGGCCTCGGTCGAAATGCGAAAGCCCAGGCCGGAGGTGGGCGAGCCAAAAAATTCGGCCACGATGGCACCGATCAGCGCCAGCGTGGCATTGACCTTGAGCGCGCCAAACATGAAGGGCAGCGCGGCCGGCAGGCGCAGGGCCAGCAGTGTGCGGCCGTAGCTGGCGGCGTAGCTGTACATCAGCTCGCGCTCCAGCTTGCCGGAGGCCTTGAGCCCGGCAAGCGTGGACACCAGCATCGGGAAAAACGTCATCAGCACCACCACGGCGGCCTTGGACTGCCACTCGAAACCAAACCACATCACCGCGATGGGCGCAACCGCCACCAGCGGGATGGTGCTGGTGAGCGAGGCCAGGGGAAGGAGGCCGCGCTGCAGAAAGGGCATGCGGTCGATGGCCACGGCCACGGCAAAACCCAGGCCCGAGCCCAGCGCCCAGCCGATCAGCACAGCCTTGAGCACGGTCTGCACAAAGTCGCCCCACAGCGTGGGCCAGTGGCTGGCGAGGGATTGTGCGATCAGGCTCGGCGGCGGCAGCAAGACCCGGGGCACCTCGAACGCCACCACCAGCAGCTGCCAGAAGTAGATCACCCACACGCCAAACAGCGCGGCGGTCAGCATGCCGTAAACGCGCCGACCATCGAGCCGCGCCAGGCGCCGGATCGACTGCACGGCCAGCATCGCCAGCCCGCACGTGATCAGCCAGAATGTTGCGTTCGGTGGCACTTCGCCCATGGCTGCCGGCGTCTGCAACAACAGTGCTGCGAAGCCCAGGCAGGCAGCGATCAAGATAGCGGTGCTTTGGGTTGCGCGCTTCATGGCTGGCTCCGGTGGCGCAACACGAGACGTTCAATCAGCGCGACCACACTGGTCAGCGCCAGACCCAGCAGGGCCGACATTACCAGCGCGGACCAGATTTGAATGGTGTTGCCGTAATAAGAGCCGGTCAGCAAGCGTGCGCCCAGGCCTGCCACGGCGCCCGTCGGCAACTCGGCCACCATCGCGCCGACCAGGCCGGCGGCGATGCCCACGCGCAAGGCTGGAAATAGAAACGGCAGGGCAGCCGGCAGGCGCAGCAGCCACAAAGCCTGCCAGCGCGTAGCGGCATAGGTGTGCATCATCTCGGTCTCGATGGTCTGGGGCGAGCGCAGGCCCTGCACCATGGCCACGGTCACGGGGAAGAAGCACAAGTACATGGCGATCACCGCCTTCGGCGCGACACCGGCAAAACCCAGGCTGCCCAGAATCACCAACACGATGGGCGCAATCGCCAGCACCGGCACGGTTTGCGAAGCCACGATCCAGGGCAGCAAGGCCCGGTCCAGCGTGCGCGAGTGGACGATGCACACCGACAGAAACAACCCCAAGGCGGTGCCCATCACAAAACCCCACAGCGTGGATTCGGCCGTGACCGCGACGTGAAAGAGAAGGTTGCGCGGTGAGTCCAACGGCCAGTCCACGAGGCTGGACCAGAAATCGAGCGCCACCTGGTGCGGCGCCGGCAGCACTGGGCGCTCCATCGCCAGGGTGGCGGCCAACAAGTCTTGCCAGGTCCATGCCCCATCGGCGGGCAATACGCGCTCGATCGCGCCCGGCGCGTTGAGCACCCAGGCGCCGACATACCAAGCCAGCAGCACCGCGAACAACATGACGGTGACCGGCAAGCCCTGCTGCCTGAAGCGCGCCAGGCGGCTCTTCAAGACGGCCTCAGTCATGGTGGCCATCAGCCAGCGCTTCGCGCACCGCGTGCGCCACGTCGATGAAGGCCGTGGTGTCACGCAGGCCCAGATGCCGCGCATCTGGCAGTGGCGAGTCAATCACCTTGACGATGCGCCCCGGGCGCGGCGACATCACGACGATGCGCGTGGCCAGGTACACGGCTTCAGCAATCGAGTGGGTGACGAACACCACGGTGCGACGCTCTCGCTGCCACAGCTGCTGCAACTGCTCGTTGAGCCGGTCGCGCGTGATCTCGTCCAGCGCGCCAAAAGGCTCGTCCATCATCAGAATCTTCGGCTCGAACGACAGCGCACGCGCAATCGACACGCGCTGCTGCATGCCGCCGGACAGCTGCCACGGGTACTTACCCTCAAAGCCGGTCAGGCCGACCCGCGCCAGATGCGCCAGTGCAATGCTTTTGCTGTCGGCCTTGGAGCGGCCCTGAATCTGCAGCGGCAAGGTCACGTTGGCCAGCACCGTGCGCCACGGGAACAGGGCCGGCGCCTGGAACACATAGCCGTAAGCGCGCGCCAGCCGGGCTTCGTGCGGCGTGACGCCATTGACCAGCACCTGACCGGCGCTGATTTTTTCGAGGTCGGCAATCACGCGCATCAGGGTGGTCTTGCCGCAACCCGAGGGGCCGATCAGCGCGACGAACTCGCCTTCGCGGATGTCCAGGTCAATGTCGCTGAGTGCATGGACCGGTGAATCGGTCTCGGCCTGGTAGATCACACTGGCGTTGCGGACTTCGACTGCCAGTCGCGCGCTGGCCAGGGGCGTGGCAGCAAGCGACGACAGCACTTCAGGATTTTTCATGAACAGGCACGATAGTTGGGTGACTTGCACCACAATGAAGCGGCGCAACCGGGAAGCTAACCAATTGGTCAACTTATTCTAGCGATGCATGCTAGTTTCGTGCCACAAATATCATCAGGGTTTGTACCGCCCTTCATAAGGGAAGTGGCCCTGCATCGCGACGATGTCCGCGTGGCCCTTTCAGGTGATGTGCCATGATGCCCCTCTGGGCATCCCATGGCACAGAATAAAACCACCCTGACAAGCATGTCGCTGCATAGATTCCTGACACGGTTGATTTGGCTGTGCGTATTGCCTTTGGTCGTGCTGGCGGCCTATCTGGCCATCGAGGATGTCCGCAGGGGACACAACGAGCGCAATCGGGACGCCGAAAACCTGGCAAGAAACCTTGTCTCCGTGATTGACCAAGGCCTGAGCGCGCGCATCGGTGCCCTGCACATGCTGGCCGTGTCACCACTCGCCGACCAGGTCCCGCGCTGGCTGGAGTTCTACGAAGCAGCGCAGGGCTTCCACCAGAGTTTCGGCAGCCATGTCATCTTTTCCGATCCGCAGAGGCGCATGTTGTTCAACACACGCATGCCCTTCGGCGCTGCCCCGACCCTGATGCCGCAACACAAGGGGCGTGGCGCGACGCTAATGACACTGCAGACCGGCCAACCCGCCGTTGGCGATGTCTTTCTCGGCCCGATCGCCAACGAACCCGTGGTTGGCATAGCCGTGCCCGGCCTGCGCGACGGCAAGACGGCCTTTGTCGTCAGTACCACCGTCGAGATCCACCAGTTCCAGCCCTACCTTGAGCAGATGGCACTGCCATCCGGGTGGTCCCTCGCCCTGCTTGACGGCACGGGCGAGACCATGGCCCGCCGCGGGCCGCCCGGCATCAGTACCGGCCCCGACCACGATACCGCCAGGCGTTTCGTCGCCAAATCGTCCGCGGCGCCATGGTCTGTGGTGCTCGAGATTCCGCGCAGCACTTATCTTGCGCCGCTGGTCGAGGCCGGCGCCACGCTAGCGATCGCCCTCCTGGGCGCCACCCTGGCCGGGGTGATTGGTGGCGCCATCGCCAGCCGCCGGCTTGGAAGATCGGTCGCGTTGCTCGCGAACACACCAGCGCCGGGGGCGCCGGGGCCAAGCATCACCGAAATTGCCGCCGTGCGCCGCCAGCTCGATGAATCGTTTGATGCGCGCGCACAAGCCGATGCGGCCAGGCGCGACAGTGAGCAACGCTTTCGCGCCACCTTCGAGCAGGCGGCAGTGGGTATTTCACTGGTCGCGCCGGAAGGAAGCTTTCTGCTGGTAAACCAGAAACTGTGTGACATCGTCGCTTACCCCCGGAACGAGCTGTCGAGCAAAACCTTTCAGGACATCACTCACCCGGACGACCTTGATGCCGATCTCAACTGTGTGCGGCAGATCCTGGCCGGCGAGATCGCAAGCTACTCGCTGGAGAAGCGCTACATCCGCAAAGACGGCGCCATCACCTGGATCAATCTCAGCGTTGCCCTGGTGCGTCACCCTGATGGCAGCCCCGACTATTTCATCTCGGTGGTCGAGGACATTCAGCGCCGCAAGACCGCGGAGGCCGCGTTGCAGGCCAGCAAGGCCGCGCTGCAGGAGGCGCAGCGCGTGGCCGGTCTCGGTAGCTGGAGCTGGAACCTGCGGACTGGCGAACACGCCTGGTCGGAGGGCATGTACCTGATCTATGGCCGCGACCCCGGCTTACCGCCGGCGGTTTATCCGGAAGTTCTGACGTATTTCACGCCCGACAGCTGGGCCCAGCTCCAGGTGGCCGTGGAGACGGGTCGGGCGCAGGGCATGCCTTACGAGTGCGATGCCGAGGTCGTGCGCGCCGACGGCACCCACCGATGGGTCATCTTCTGCAGCGAAGCCCTGCGCGACGCCGACGGCACGGTGGTGGAGCTCCATGGCACGGTGCAGGACATCACCGAGCGAAAACAGGCCGCGCAGGTGCTGCGCGAACTCAACACCAGCCTGGAACAGCGCGTGGCGCAGCGCACCGCCGAACTGACGGCCGCCCTCACGGACAGCACACTATCGCGCGAACGCCTGCAGGTCGAGATGAATGAACACCAGCGCACGGTGGCGGGTTTGCGACTGGCATTTGAGGGCGCGAGTGCCGCCGGCTACGAGTGGAACAGCGAAACCGGGGTGGATATCTGGTCGGACGAACTCTGGGCACTGCTGGGGCTGGAGCCCAACTCCGCGCCAGCGTGCCACGAGACCTGGCGGCAGGCGGTGCATCCCGATGACCGGGAACGCATCGAGTTGGTCATTGCGGCGGCGGTGGCCCGGGGCGCCGAATACGAAGACGAATGGCGGGTCAATTTGCCGCCGGGTACGGTCCCGCGCTGGTTGCTGGGCCGTGCCCGCCCGGTGCCGGAAGCCGATGGCAGGGTGGTCCGCTACCGCGGCATCGTCATGGATATCTCCAAGCGCAGGCAGGCCGAACTGACCCTGGAACTGTACCGGGCCCATCTGGAAGAGCGGGTCGCCGAACGTACCGCTGAACTGTCTGACGCCGAGGCCGAACAGAGGCGGCTTAACCGCGCCCTGCGCCTGCTCAGTGAATGCAACATTACCCTGATCCACGCCAAAGACGAAGGCCAACTGCTGGACGAGTTGTGTCGCCTGGTGGTTGAGACTGGCGGCTACCTGATGGCCTGGGTTGGCGTGGCGGAGCAGGACATCGCCAAATCCGTGCGTGCCGTCGCCAAATCCGGCTACGAAGAGGGCTACCTGGACAACATCCGTGTTTCCTGGGACAGCGAGCAGGACATCGGACTCGGGCCGACAGGCACGGCCATCCGCACCGGCGCCACCCAGGTCAACCAGAACTGCTGGACCAACCCGAAGATGACGCCCTGGCGCGAAGCCGCACTCAAACGTGGATACCAATCGAGCGTGGCGTTGCCCCTCGTCATTGACAAGCAAATCCTGGGCGCCCTGACGCTTTATTCGGCTGAGCCGGAAGTGTTTGGCATGGAGGAGGTGCAGTTGCTGGAGGAATTGGCCAGCGACATGTCTTACGGCCTTCAGTCGCTGCGCGCGCGCAGCGAACTTGAACGCTACCAGCAGCGACTTGAAGCGCTGGTCGCGCAACGCACCCACGAGATTGCAGCATTGAATATCGAACTGGTGGCAAAGGCGCGGGACGCGGATTCGGCCAACCTCGCCAAGGGCGCCTTCCTGGCCACCATGAGCCACGAGCTTCGCACCCCGCTGATTGCCGTGGTCGGCCTGGCGGGACTGCTGGCCGACTCACCCCTGAATCGCCGCCAGCGCGAATACGCGGACAACATCCAGTTGTCGGCGCAGGCCTTGCGTGCGCTCATCGACGACATTCTGGATTTCTCCAAGATCGAGGCCAGGGCACTGCGGCTGGAGCAGGCGCCCTTCTCCTTGAACGCCATCCTGCGCACCACGGCAGCGGTCGTCGGTGTCGGCCTGCGCAGTAAACCCATCGAAGCCTTGTTTGACGTGCCGCGAGACATTCCTGACGCACTGGTCGGGGACTCCTTGCGGCTGCAGCAGATCCTTCTGAATCTGACCAGCAATGCGGTCAAATTCACCGAGGCGGGCGTCATCGTGGTGTCGGTGCGCTGTCTCGCCCGCCAGGACGGACAGGTGACGCTGCAATTCGCCGTTCGCGATACGGGTATCGGCATCGCAAGCGAACAATTGGGGCCCATTTTTGAGGGCTTCACCCAAGCCAACCCGTCGATCAGCCGCCTGTACGGCGGCTCCGGGCTGGGACTGAGCATCAGCGTCCGGCTCGCCGAGCTGATGGGCGGCCGGATCGATGTCAACAGCACCTTGGGGTGGGGTAGCGAATTCCGTCTCGGCGTGCCACTGACCCTGGGCATTGGCGCTCCCATGGCCGCGAAGGAGGAAATCCCGTCGGCTCTGAGCATCCTGATCATTGATGACCACGGACTGGCCCGGGACATCCTGGCGCAGACCTGCGCCTCCTTTGGCTGGCAGGCGACCGCCGTCGACTCCGGCGCGGCGGGCCTGGATGAACTGCGCCGCAGCGTGGCGCAAGGTCGCGATTACGACCTCGTCCTGCTCGACTGGCGCATGCCCGGCATGGATGGCATCGAGATGCTCAGACAGGCGTATGCCACGCCGGACATCGGCCTGCCGCTGGTGGTCCTGATGGCGTCCATTTTTGAGCTGGAGCAGGCGGTGGCGGCCAGCGATGATCTCTACCTCGACGGGATCGCGGCCAAGCCGATGACGCCGACCAGCCTGTATGACGCCGTGGTGCGGGCGTATTCAGGCGAATTCATCGGCAATGTGACGCTCCTGGGCAAGACCGACCGGCGGCTCTCCGGCATGCGCCTGCTGGTCGCCGAGGACAATGAACTCAACCAGGAGGTGATCGAGCAGATCCTCACCCGCGCCGGGGCCGAGGTCGTGATGGCCGCCGACGGACTGGCCGCGGTGAGGGCCCTGAAGGTGCCCGGAGCGCATTTCGATGCGGTCCTCATGGACATCCAGATGCCGGTCATGGACGGCTATGCCGCCACCCAAATCATTCGTGAGCAGATGGGGAAAGTCGATCTGCCCATCATCGCGGTCACGGCGTTTGCCCGCCCGGAGGACCGCGAAAGAACCCGGCTCGCGGGCATGGTGGGCCATATTGTCAAACCACTCGACGTCGAGGATTTGCTCGACATCGTGGACAAGGAACGCCACAGTTTTTCGGGCACCTCTGCTGCCAGACCGGCCCCCGTACCGCCAGCCCTGACAGATGAAATTCAATTGCCGGGGCTGGATCTCCCCACAGGGCTGCAAGCCTTCGGCGGCGACCGGAAAAAGTACAGTGAGCTGTTGCACAAGCTCCTCGCGCAGCACGGGGGCGACGCGGATGAGGCCCGTCGCCTGTTCTGCGCCGAAAACCCACAGGGCGCAGTCAAACTCCTGCATGGCCTGAGCGGCGTGGCCAGCATTCTGCAGGCCACTGAACTGGCGCGTCTGGCGCAAACGACTGAGAGGGCCTTGCTGGACGACAAGGCGGACGTGATGCTGCCCTTGTTCGATGAACTTCACGTGGCCATGCGTACCCTTGAGATGTCCATCGAGCAACTTGACGTGCTGTGGGCCATCGCTTAAAGCGCTGCGGGGCCCACACCGTACGGCGCCGGCACCATCGTCACGATGCGCGAGAACAGCGCCTGGAACTGGCCGGTGGGGCCAGACCAGGGGTCTTTATTGGCCGCGAAGGCCGCGTCGATACCGGCCCAGTCCTCGGGTGTCAGCTTCTGGCGCGCCAGCGGCAACAACTCCCGCTCTTCCGTGCCCACATGGGCCCAGGAGGTGTCAATGTAGGAACGGGCCGCCGTCTCAAATTCGGCAAAACCTGTAGCGCCGGCGGACTGGTAGCGGCGCAAGGCGTCACGCAGCGCGTGCGTGCCCTGCGCACCCTGGACGTGATCGGCCTCGAGTTGGTCGAGCAGGGCCGCAGCCTCGGGGATGCGCGCCCGCATCCTAACGAACAGGTAATCGTCTTCCTTCGGATGATGGAGCTTGTCCGGCACGTCCGTGATGTATTCGATCAAGGCGCCGAGCAGTTCAAAATCAGCATCGAGCCGGCCGTCGCGAATGCCGTCGAGCACGAAACGAAAAGCCTGAAGCACGGCGCCGAGGGCGCGATGCTCGGCGTGAATGATGTCGATCGCTTTCATGTAGGTCCCAGGTTCGGTTAAGGGTTGTCAGTGGGCCGTCACGCCCAGCCAGCTGTCGAGCAGCGCCCGGTCATTCAGCAAGGTCTCGCTGCTGCCCTGGAAAACGCCTTTGCCGCGCTCCAGCACCAGCGCCTGGCGGGTCAGCGGCAGGATCTGGCGCGCATGCTGCTCCACCAGAATCACCGCCATGCCGCTCTCCTCGGTCAGGCGCTGGATGATGGCCAGCAACTCCTGCACGATCAGCGGCGCCAGGCCTTCCAGCGGTTCGTCCAGCAGCAGCAGTTTGGGGTTGAGCATCAGCGCCCGCCCGATGGCCAGCATCTGCTGCTCGCCACCAGAGAGTTGGTTGCCCATGTTGTTGCGCCGCTCGTTCAGGCGCGGGAACATCGCATAGACCTTGGCCAGATCCCAATGTCCCTTGCTGGACACCACGGTCAGGTTCTCCTCCACGGTCAGCGAAGGGAAAATGTCCCGCTCCTGCGGCACCCAGCCCAGTCCCAGATGCGCCCGGGCGTGGGCCGGCACTTTGGCCAGGTCCTGCCCGGCCAAGCGCAGGGTGCCGGATTTAAAGGCAGTGGCGCCCATCAGGGTGGACAGCAGCGTCGTCTTGCCCATGCCGTTGCGCCCGAGCAGGGACAGGCTGTCGCCCTCCTCCATCGTGAGAGAAATCCCCTCCAGCACCACGGCCTCGCCGTAACCGGCCCAGACGTTTTCAAGTTTCAGTAGTTCAGCCACAAATCGCCTCCCCCAGATAGACTTCCTTGACCTTCGGGTCGTTGGCGATGGCTTGCGGCGTGCCTTGTGTCAGCACGGCGCCGTTGACCAGCACCGAGATTTGATCGGCAAAGCGGAACACCAGATCCATGTCATGCTCGATCAACAAAATGGTCACCTCGCGCGGCAAGGCGGCGATGGACTCAAACAGTTCACGGCTCTCGGACGTGGGCACACCGGCCGCCGGCTCGTCCAGCAGCAGCACCTGCGGCTTGGCCGCCAGCGCCAGCGCAATTTCAATCAGGCGCTGCTTGCCATAAGCCAGGTTGCGGGTTTTTTCGTGGGCCACGTCGAGCAGGCGCAAAGAACTCAACAGGCTCGCCGCCTCATCCACCGCTTCGGCGTAGGCGCCGACCGGTTTCCAGAAGCGGGCGCCCAGACCCAGGCGCTCGTTGACCGCCATGATCACCGACTCCAGCACCGTCAGCTCGGCAAACAGCCGGTTGATCTGAAAGGTGCGCGCCAAGCCGCGCTTGACGCGCTGGTGCTGGCCGAGATGGGTCACATCGTCGCCCTTCAGGATGACCTGCCCGCTGCTCGGCTCCAGAAAGCCGGTGAGCAGGTTAATCAGCGTGGTCTTGCCGGCACCGTTCGGCCCGATCAGGGCATGGCGCGCGCCGGCCTCGACCTTCAGACTGATGTTGTTGGTGGCGACGAAGCCGCCAAATTTTTTCACCAGGTTTTGGGTTTGCAGCGCGTAGTTCATGCCGCCTCCCTGTTCGTGGCCCGGCTGAGCAGCGGGCTCAGGCGCCGCAGCCCGCCCATGACGCCATCACGGGCGAACAGCACGATCAGCAGCAGCAGCGCACCGAGCCAGAACTGCCAGTACTCGGGGTTCATGTCCGACAGCACATGGTGGGCCGTCATGAACACGATGGTGCCGATGATCGCCCCGTAGAGCGAACCGGAGCCGCCCAGCACGAGGATCAGCAGCAGTTCCGCCGAGCGGTTGAAAGACAACACATCGAGCGCCACAAACTGAGTGGTCTGCGCCAGCAGTGCACCCGCCACGCCGGCGTATGCCGCGCCCAGGGTGTAGACCGCGCACAGCCTGGCATTGACCGGGGCACCAATCGCCGGCATGCGCCCGACGTTGAGCCGGATGCCCTTGAGGCTCAGGCCAAACGGGCTGTGCACCAGTTTGCGTGCGCCCCAGAACAGGCTGAACAAGACCACCACGGCGTACCAATAAGCGGTCTTGCCTTGCAGGTCAAAGCGGAACTGACCCAGCACCGGCTGCATCTCCATGCCCTGCAAACCGTCCACCCCGCCGGTGATGTAGGTCAGCTTGTTGGCCAGCTCGTACAGCATCATGGCCACGCCCAGCGTCACCATCAGCCGGGTCAGGTCGGCCCCGCGCAACACCAGCAGGCTGGTGACAAAGCCCAGCCCGGCGCACACCAGCGCGGCCACACCCAGGCCCATGAAGGGCTCGCCCAAGCCATGGGCGGCCAGCAGACCGGCCGCGTAAGCGCCGACGCCAAAGAAAGCGGCATGGCCGAGGGACACGATGCCCGCGTAGCCCAGGATCAAATCCAGCGACAGACAAAACAGGGCGGTGATGGCGATCTGGGTCAGCAGCACCAGGTTGTCCGGAAAGACGAAGTAGGCCAGCACCGGCAGCAGCCAGAAGACCAGCTCGGCCGGGCGCCAGCGATCGGCACGTTTAAGCGGCGAGAGATCAAGAACAGGAATGGAAATAGGAACAGGAAGACGCATGAGGATGTCCTTAACGTGCCGCAGGGCGACCAAACAGACCTTGCGGCCGCAGCACCAGCATCACCACCATGACGGCGTAGATGAGGAAGGCGCCGATCTGGGGCACGTAATATTTGCCAGCCACATCGACCACGCCCAGAATCAGCGAGGCCACCAGGGAGCCGACGATGCTGCCACTGCCACCGACCGCCACCACGATTAAAAAATAAACGATGTACTTGACTGGAAAGCTGGGATCCAGCCCCAGCATTTCCACGCCCAGCGCGCCGCCCAGCCCGGCCAATGCCGTGCCCAGCGCGAAGGTCAGCGTGAAGATACGCTCCACGTTGATGCCGACGCCACGCGCCGCGCGCGGGTTGTCCACCGCCGCCCGCAGCTGCGCGCCAAAGCGCGTGCCACTGACCATGCGCTGCAGACCCAAGGCGATCACCAGACTGACCCCGATCAGGAACAGGCGATAAACCCCCATGTCCAGCCCCGGCAGCTTGATCTGTCCGCGCAGAAAATCGGGCAGTGTCAGCGGCTGCTGCTGGGGTCCGAAAAAGAAATGCGCCGCCGCAATCGACATGAAGACCAGGCTGATCGAAAACAGCACCTGGTCCAGGTGCGTCGCCGCGTACAGGCGACGGTACAAGGTGCGCTCCAGCAACACGCCGACCGCCGCTGTCAGCAGGGCCGCCAGCGGCAAGGAGGCCAGAAAGGGCACGCCGGCCCGATTCAGCAGCGTGACGCACACATAGCCCCCGACCATGGCAAAAGCACCATGCGCGAGGTTGACGAAATTCATCAGCCCCAGGGTGACCGACAGGCCTACGCTGATCAGGAACAGCAGCATCCCCGAGGCGATGCCGTCAAATAAGACCGTCATGTTGATCCCTTAGGGCTTGCCCGGGTCCCTGAAGTTGGCGGTCTGCTCGAACTCGACGTTCTGCAGCTTGCCCGCCACCTTCTCGACCTTGCGGATGTAGATGGTTTGCACAATGTCACGGGTCTGGGGGTCGATGCTGATGGGGCCGCGCGGGCTGGTCCAGCTCATGCCCTTGGCCGCGGCCATGAACTTGTCGCCACTGGCGTCGCCGCCGGTTTTCTCCAGCGTTTTGGCGATCAGCTGCATGCCGTCAAAGCCGCTGACCGACATGAAGTTGGGGCGGTCCTTCGGGTAGGCCTTGTAGTAAGCCTGCACGTAGGCCTTGTTTTCCGGCGAGTTGTGCGACTCGGCGTATTGCAGGGAGCTGACGATGCCCAGGGCGTTGTCGCCCACGCCGTCGATCACGTCTTCTTCCGTCAGGTCGCCGGTGGCGATGATGCGGATGCCGCTCTTGGCCAGATCACGTTCGATGAAGCCCTTGATGAACGAGATGGTCTGCTCGCCCGGCGGCACGAACAGGAACACGGCTTGCGGCTTGACGTCCTTGATCTTTTGCAGAAAGGGGGCGAAATCCGGGTTCTTCACCGGCGTGCGCACCTCGCCCACGATCTCGCCGCCGGCGGCGGTGAAGGTCTTCTTGAACTGCGCCTCGGCGTCATGGCCGGGGCCGAAATCGGCCACCAGCGTGTAGACCTTCTTGATGTTGTTTTTGGCCGCCCAGCTGGCGATCGGCGCCGTGGTCTGCGGCAGCGTGTGCGACACACGCAGGATGTAATTGGACTTGGTCGTGATGGCCGAGGTGGCGGCGTTCATGACGATCATCGGCGTCTTCGCCTCGGTGGCAATCGGCGCCACGGCAAAAGCCGAGGGCGTCAGGCCAAAGCCGGCGAGCACATCGACCTTGTCCTTGACCACCAGTTCCTGCGCCGCGCGCTTGCTGATTTCCGGTGCGACCCCGGTGTCGTCCTTGATGATGAGCTCTACCTTGCGCCCGGCAAACACGCCACCGGCCTGTTGCAGGTACAGGCGCGCACCGTGTTCGATTTGCTTGCCATAGGACGCAAACGGACCGGACATCGGCAGCACCATGCCGATTTTCAGCGGCTCGGCGGCGGTGGCGATAGATGTTGCCAGGCTGAGGGCGCAGGCGCCCAGGGTGGACAGCCAGAGCTTGGATTGTTTGACTTGCATGATGTGTCTCCTACTTTTATGGGGGAATGATTTTGGGGAGTCGGCCCGGCCTACTGCGCGTCCGGCTGCAAGGCCGGGGCGGCGCGCTTGAAGGCGTCGAGTTCGGCACAGGCCCGGTCAATGGCGACGATGTTGGGAAACGGCGTCAGATCGACCTTGAAACGCCGCGCGCTTTCCACCTGCGGCACCAGATAAGCATCGGCCAGCGTGGGGGCGTGGCCGAAGCAGAAGGCGCTGCGTTGCCGGTCAGCCGCCAGCAGGGTTTCCAGCGCCTGAAAGCCGTCCTGAATCCAGCTCGCGCACCAGGCAAGCACGGCGGCTTCATCACAGCCCAGCGTCTTGCGCAGGTATTCCAGAATGCGCCGGTTGTTGATCGGATGAATGTCGCAGCCGACGATCGCCGCCAAGGCCCGCACCCGCGCCCGGTCTTCCGGGTTCTTGGGCAGCAGAGGCGGTGTCGGGTAACGTTCTTCCAGCCATTCGATAATGGCCGGCGACTGCGTCAAGATCACGTCGCCTTCCACCAGCGCCGGCACCAGGCCTTGCGGATTGAGGGCCTTGAACGCGGCGCCCAGATGTTCCTCGGTGCGCAGATCAACCGCGACGTAGTCGTAGGCCAGCCCCTTCAGATTCAGGGCGATGCGCAGGCGGTGCGACGTGCCGCTGCGGAAAAAATTATGGAGTTGCATCAGGGTCGTTCCACTCAGGCAGTCGCCAGACAATTGGTGACGTTCCAGCCGTACAACCACTCCATCGCGTCATAAAAACGCTCGGGCGTGCGGCCCCGCCACAAGGAATTGCGCACCAGGCGCTCGACGCCCTTGGCATGGTAGATGCGGCCCATCTCGCGCCCCGACAGCACGATGCGCGCGGTGCGGGTGATGCGCGAGTTCTGGTACAGGTCGAAGGCTTTGATGAAGTCGTTGTCGCAAACGCGCAGCGCTTCTCCCAGAGTGACCGCGTCTTCCAGCGCCATGCAGGCACCTTGCGCCATGTACTGCGTGGTCGGATGCGCCGCATCGCCGAGCAGGGTGGCGCGGCCGAACGACCACTGGCCAATCGGCTCGCGGTCGGCGGTGGCCCAGCGCTTCCATTGTTTCGGCAGGTCGATCAGCTGGCGCGCCTTGGGGCAGATACCCTGGAAGTAGCTTTGTACCTCTTCCGCGCTGCCTTCGGTCACGCCCCACGCTTCCGGCTTGCGGCTGTGAAAGGTCACCACCACGTTGTACTGCTCGCCGCCGCGCAGCGGGTAGTGCACCAGGTGGCAATTGGGGCCAACCCAGATGCTGGCCGCGTTCCATTGCAGATCTTTCGGGAAATCTTTTTTGTCGATCACCGAGCGGTACACCACATGGCCGGTGACGCGCGGCGGGTCGTTCACATACTGTGAGCGCACCACCGACTTCACGCCGTCGGCACCGATCACAGCGACGCCACGGTGGGCCGTGCCGTGCTGGTCGTAAACCGTCACGCCCGTGTCGTCTTGCTCGACGCGCTCGATCCGCGTCGAGGTCAGGAACTCGACCTTGCCGGTTTCCTGCGCGCCTTCCAGCAGCGACAAGTGCACATCGACCCGATGGATCACGGCATAGGGGTTGCCGAAACGCTGGCGGAAGGCCTCGCCCGTGGGAATGCGGCCGACCAGGGTTTCGTCGAGCGCGTCATGCATCACCATCTCGTCGGTAAAGACCGAGCGGCTGCGCGCCTTGTCGCCGACACCCAGGGCATCGAAGGCGTGGAAGGCATTCGGGCCGAGCTGGATGCCGGCGCCGATTTCGCCAATCTCCGGCGCCTGCTCCAATACCTTGACGGTAAAGCCCTGGCGCACCAGTGCCAGCGCGGCAGCGAGACCACCAATGCCGCCGCCGGCGACGATGACGGGAAGTTGCTGAGTCATGTTTGTCTCCTCGAATTTGTGTGTTGTTTATTCGGCTGCGCCGATGCTGAGCGCCACATCACCCACGCCGTCGATATGGCCGGTGATCCGGTCGCCGGTCTTGACCGCGCCCACGCCTTCGGGCGTGCCGGTGTAGATCAGGTCGCCCGGCACCAGGTGGTAGAACTGCGACAGGTCGGCCAGCAGCTCGGGGATGTTCCAGATCAGCTGGCCGAGGTCCGCCGTCTGCTTGGTTTCACCATTCACCTGCAGGTAAATTGCACCGGTACTGAGCACGCCCAGATGACCGATCGGAACGATCTCGGTACAGACCGCGGACTTCTCGAAATCCTTGCCCAGATCCCACGGACGCCCCTGATCCCGCGCCACCAGTTGCAGGTCGCGGCGCGTCATGTCGAGGCCGGCGGCGTAGCCGTAAATCATGCGCTGCGCATCGGCTTCATTCACCCGAAAACCAGATGCACCGATGGCAACCACCAGCTCCATCTCAAAGTGGTAGTTGCTGGTGCCGGCCGGATACGGCACAGTCGCGCCCGACTCAACCAGCGTGGAAGGCGATTTGGTGAAGTAAAACGGCCGGGCCGTGCTTTTGTCCACCGGGCGACCCATCTCGATGGCATGGGCGTGGTAATTGCGGCCGACACAGAAGATGCGGTTGACGGCAAAGCGCAGATCGCTGCCCTGCACCGGCAGGGAGTTAACGGCGGGCGGATTCCAGAGGTAGTTGGCTTGGGTCATGGGTACTCTTAAGGGGCTTAGTTGCGGACTTCGTAGACGCCGAGCTTTTTCTGCAGCGGCGCGTCGTCCGCGATGAAGATGAAGGCGGCTTGGTCTTTGGAGCGGTTGCTCAGGGTCACGGGCGTGTAACCCGGGATGCAGCAGGTGTCGGCTTCCGCCAGGCTGAAGGCATGGCCTTCGAGGCTGACCCCGGCGCCGCCTTCGATCTGGTGAAACACCATGGCGCAGGAGCGGGCTGGCAGTTGCAGCCGTTCACCGGGGCGCAACATCAAGGCCGAGAAGCCCAGAATCTTCTGGCAATCCGCGCCCGTTTCCGGGTTCACATAGGCCACCTGCACGGCATCAAGGTCCGGCTGGCTTTGCGCCAGTGCGACCAGAGTGGCGCGCACATCGACCCAGGGGTAGCGCAGCATCGGGAAGGCCTCGCCGGCGCGGTTGAAGACCGGCGCCGGCACCACGCCGCCGCGCTGGTAGGCGCGGTCATTGGCTTCGGCGGTGACGGTCTGCGCCTTGCCTTCGGTCACATACGAGGCTTCCATGAAATAGACCAGCGGCAGGTCCAGCACATCGAGCCAGACCACCGGCTTGTCGCCGTCGTGGCCATGCTCGTGCCAGAGACCGGTGGGGGTCAGGATCAGGTCGCCGCGGCTCATCGGGCACTTCTCGCCCTCGACCGTGGTGTAGGCGCCCTCGCCTTCCACGATCATGCGCACGGCGTTGGGCGTGTGCCGATGCGCCGGCGCCCACTCGCCCGGCAGCAGCAATTGCATGCCCAGGTAAATGGTCGCGCTGGCCTGCATCTTGTCCAGCCCATGGCCCGGGTTGGCCAGCACCAGCACGCGGCGCTCGGCTTTTTCAATCGGGGTCAGTTCGCCGGCCTGAAGCAGCAGCGGGCGCAAGCCCTCGTAGGACCAGCAAATCGGCTGGGTGCGCGGGGTCGGTTTTCCGGGCGGCAGCACGGCGCGCAAGCTGGGCCATAGCGGCACCAAATTCTGCCCGGTCAGCGCGGTGCGATAGGCCTCAGGGAGGTCTTCCAAACGACCAAGTTCTTGCATATTCTCTCCTTCATTTGTTTGATAGAGCGAATCGTAAAAGCAGACCAAAATGCTGTAAATGCAATGGCGCTAATATGGCGTATTCGAAATTCGCATAGTGCTGCCACCATGAACTCCATCGATATCCGCCTCCTGTCCGTGTTTGATGAAATCTACAAAACCCGCAGCGTCTCCGGCGCGGCGGAAGCGCTGGAACTGGGTCAGCCCGCGGCCAGTGTGGCGCTGTCCAAGCTGCGCCATCAGTTTGGCGACCCGCTGTTCGTGCGCACCTCCAGCGGCATGGAACCCACGCCGTTCGGCGAGGGCCTGGTGCGGCCGGTGCGCGCGGTGCTGGACGCGCTCGACGTGGTGCTGGGCCATCGCAATGACTTTGATCCGCTCTCCTCGGAGCGCATTTTTCGCATCTGCATGACCGACATCAGCCAGCTGGTGCTGCTGCGCAAACTGTGGGAGAAGTTGCGCGTCGCCGCGCCTGGCATCCGTATCGAGATTTTTCCGCTGTCCAAGGACACGGCACGCCTGCTGGAGAGTGGCGAGGCCGATCTGGCGCTGGGACTGATGCCGCAGCTGGAAGCCGGCTTTTACCAGCAGCTGCTGTTCAACCAGAGCTTTGTCTGCATGTTGGGCGCGGACCATCCGCGCATCGGCGACCAGCTCAGCCTGCAGCAATTCGAGGCGGAGGATCATGTGGTGGTCAGCTCCTCCGGTTCAGCCCCCTTGATCGTCGACCGCGAGATTGCGCGCCTCGGCATCAAGCGCCGGATTGCGCTGCAGATTCCTAATTTTGTCGGCGCCGCCCTGGTGGTGGAACACACCGACCTCCTCATCACCATCCCCAAACGCCTGGGCGATGTGCTGCAAGGGCGCGGTGCCTTCCGCATCTTCCCGGTGCCCTTCCCGCTGCCGGAGTACGCGGTCAAACAGCACTGGCATGAGCGCTACCACCATGACCCGGGCTCGCGCTGGCTGCGCGGCGTGATTTCGGAGTTGCTGTCGGATCCGGCTTAAGCGCTTAGGGCGCCGGCGGCGGACCCATCAGCTTGGCCACAAACATACTGGGATGCTCCTGGCTGGCGTACAGGGTCAGGGCGCGCCGGGCGCGGGTCACCGCCACGTAGAGCATGTTTTGTTCCTCGCCCATCTCCGACCTGGGCGCCGGGAACTCGCCGCTGTCCAGATAGGGAATGACGACGTGCTCAAACTCAAGCCCTTTCACGCTGGCCATGCTTGCGATCAGCACGCGGGCTGACTTCTTGCCCATGAGTTGGCGCTGTGACTGCTCGGCGACATTGAGGGATTGAAAGTACGCACTGGCGGTGTCGAACTCCGCTGCTGCCCGCTTCAGTCCGGCCAGATTGCCGATGGCGTCAAGGCGCCGCTGGCGCGACAGCAACCGCTCGTTGATCATGGAATCCATCTGCAAGGCCTCCAGCAGCCGGCCCAACAGGTCCGGCCCGGACTGCTCTTTTGCCACTTTGACGGCGGCCTCAAGACGCCGCCGCATGCCGGCGTCAACGTTGCGCAGGATCTGATTCTCGAACATGTGAACCAGGAAATCAGGCGCGTGGGACAGGACGCCCAGGGCTTCATCCAGCAGGGCTTGCTGGGATTCATCCTCGCGCCCCGTGACGGAAATTTGAGCGCCGGAGAAGTAGAAAATCGCCTGCATGACTTTTTTGCGCGTGGCTTCTTCCGCCACGCTGCTGAGGTCTTGCGCCGCGACCGCCAGCAGGCCGCGCACGAACAGCACTTCCGGGCGCATCAGGTAGCTGTCGAATCCGCTGGTGGTGTAGGAAATGCCCTCTGCCAGCAAGCCATTTTCAATTTCCACGGACTGGTAGGGGTGGCGCAGCAGAATGGCGTACTGGGCAGTTTTGGACTTGAGCTTGGGCTTCCAAAGGGCCGCCTCCTTGACCACCAGAGGCGCACATTGACTGGCGTCGTGGTAGCGCACCCATTCAATTTTTGTCTCATGTTCGGCCATGGAGCTGTAGGGCTTGCCAGCGACCCGCTTGCCCAGGGCGGCCAGCGATTTGCCGAAGCGAAAGCTGTGGCTTAAGGGAAAGTGCGCCACAGGCCCGCCCGTGTGATTTTCCAGCTCGGTGCGCATGAACCGGGCTTCGGCCCCGGCGGCCTCGTGGATCACCTGGTCCATGTCGCCCACGCCACAGAAAAAGCTGTTGGTTGTGGCAATCAGTTCCTTGAGAATTTCAAACATGGCCTGGTTCAAGTCATGCATCTCATCGACCAGGATGACCTTGGCCGACACCGGCCAACTCGGGCAGTCTCTCACCGACTCGCCGGCGAGCAGCAGGCGCGCCAGATCGTAGGTCGCGTCCTGGACACCGCGAAACTGCGGCTTGTCGCCGTTCCCCTGCCGGCGCACCCACTCATAGGCCAGAAAAATCCTGAGTTGGGTGTACTCGACACCGATGGATTCGGCGTAGTCGGGGCTGACCGGCTGCTCCTGGCGCTCCAGATCATCGCGCAGGGTGCCCTTGAGTCGGCTGTTAAGACGAAGAAACTCTTCCACCATGCTGTTGTCACCGAGGGTGGGCATGAGCAGCTCGGAGCGCCATTTTTCATGCGGACTCTCGGCCACACGCAGCACGGCTTGCCAGACGTAAGGGCTGAGCTGCTCGGCCTCTTCAAAGCAGGGAACGGCGCTGCCTTCGATGTCCCGCAGGATCGCCGCGCTGAACGACTCGAAGGTTTGAATGCGAAAGCGATGGGCAATAGTGAGTGGCACGCCAAGCGCGTGGAGTGCGGCCTTCAGCGCGGCGCACGCGGTATCGGTGTAGGTGAGCGCGAGCACCTGCTCGGGATTCGTCCCACGGGCCCAGGCTTCCGCCATGCGCAAGGCGAGTGTTGTGGTCTTGGTCGCACCCGCATTGGCTTCGACCACGATGACCCGGGCTGCGGCGATCTGAATGGCGATCTGTTCACCCGTCGGGACGATCGTCGTGGGAATGAAATGCTGCGTCGCCTTGGAGATTTCTCCCCGGGTTGGATTATTCATGCTCGATGCTTGCCATCAGGCTCGGTGGCCTGATCCCGCCCGCTCTAGAAACCGTAGGACACCGCCACGATGCCGGTGGCGCTGTTGCGCTGGCGCGTCAGCGGACTGTCCTGGGCATCGCCTTGCAGACTGCTGAAGGACACGGCGGTCGTGATCGCCGTCCTGGGGTTGAGTTGATAGGTCAAGGACACGTTGGCCCGCACATCGCGCAGACCGGTGCCGGGGGTGTAGACGGCGTAGCCGCTGTTCAGGCTTTGCACCGCATCCACGCCGAAGTAAGACTGCTGGTACTCGGCATTGGCGAAGGTGGCGGCCGCGCCCAGGCCCAGGCGCCATTGCGGTGCCAGCTCCAAGGCATAGGCAGCGCCCAGATCCAGCAGCATGCCCCGGCTGTTATTGCCCGAGCCATAACGCAGCGAGGAGGTCAGCACCATCTGGCGATTGACGGCGTAGTTGAAGAAGCCACCAAACTCCAGCTTCGCATCGATATCCCCCATGCCCTTCAGTGCGCTGGAGCGGCTCTGGTCACGCCCCAGGTCGGCAGTCAGGCGCAGGCCGTAGTCCAGGTCCGGGCGCTTGGAGAAGTTGATGCCGATGCCGTTGGTGGTGCCGGCAAACCAGCCATTCTTCCACTGGTAGTCCAGCAGCGGGAAAAGCAGGTTGCGGCGCTCGTCCGAGCCCTGGTATTGGCGGGTCGCAATCGCAGCCGCACCCACGGTGCCACCATCGCTGCCGGGCGCGGCGCCGTACAGACGCACGGCGTCGAAAGCCTGGGCGAATAGCAGAGGGGTGGCCAGGGTCAGGCCAGCGGCGAGCGACGCCATTTTGAGGGAACGAGGGGCAAGAAACACGGGGAACTCCAGGGGTCTAAAAGATGGGGAAATCAAGGGGCAGATCATGCCTCAATTAAGGCCTGTTCGGGCTCCGCAAAATTTACTATTAAATGTATAGCTGCATGCGCAATAACTGCGGTGGCTGGAGGCCAATTTGGCATATATTTCGCACAAAACCCACCGGCTTTTCTCGCGGCTCCAGGTCAGAGCGCCAAGGCAATCCCGGCCGCGCCGGCGATGTACAGAAAGCGGTCGTCAAGCGAGAGGTCGATGTCGCTGATCAACGGCGGCACGGCGCCAAAACCTTTCAGCAGCGCGGGCAGTTTGGCTGCGTCGGCCGGCTCGGGCGAGATGGTGGCGGTCTTCTTGATGTTGAACTTGCCGTTTTCGCGGTACCAGGTCCAGATCAAGCCTTCCAGGTTGGTGGTGTCGACCACCACGCCGAGAAAACCGTATTCGCGCGTCGGGTCGTGCGCCGGACGAATCTCCAGCGGCATTTGATGGTTGGCGCCGAGGTCGATGGCCTGCACATGCTTGCGGTCGCGCAGGTCCCAGAAATGTACCGAATGCCCGTATTTGTTGGCAAGCAGGTCTTCCGCCACGAGGCCGTTTTCGAACTGCGGCGGTAGGCCCCATTCGCTCGACACCATGTAGTCGCGCGGCAGGATCCACCAGAAGTCGTAGTGCAGCTTTTGCGGGCCGCGGTCGATCTCCCAGCGCCCGCGGATCTCGAAGGTCTCGCAGTCCATGATGAAGATGCCCGGCGGCCCTTGCGTGCCGTCCTTGGCGGCACCGCCCAGGGTGCTGATGTAAAGACCTTCAGGCCCGCAGTGCACGGTGTGCGGGCGCGAGTAGCCGGTCTTGCGCAACACCTCTTCCGGCTCGATGGTCTTGATGAGTTTGGGCGCGCGCGGATCCGGCTGGGTATCAACGATGTAGATGCGCGAGGAGCGAATGCCCGGAATGATCAGGTAGCGGCGCTGCAGAAAGGCGTGGCCCGACGTGGGCGAGAGTGCCGAGAGGTGAAAGGTGGGGTCCAGACGCAAAGTTTCCATTGCATGGTCGTTACTCCTCAAACTGTGGAGGGCACCGCTGTCGGCCGCGTGTTCCGTGCCGAGACGGCATAGATCTTGAAATATTAGCGTCGGGAGACTTGAAGCAAGGACATGGTGTGTGGAGTGGGCTGGGCTGAGGCAAGGAATCGCGGAGTCAACCGTGCTCCAGAAGTGGCGCCGTTGAAAGACTTTTAGCTGACTGCAAATGTGTCGGGGAAATTTACAAACCAAAATTCTCGAATGTACTCGAGGCCAAGACACGCTTTGCAAGTCATTGATTTGAATAGAGAAATTATTAAAAGTTACAACTTGGTACAAATGTTGCATTCGTATACACGCCGTGTTTAATTGACCTTCGTCAACCGGCCATCCAGGAACAACATGACTATAAAAAAATGTCTTCTGTCTGCCGCCATAGCGCTTGGGGTGAGCAGCATGGCGATCGCCAACCCCGTCTTGACCGATCTGACCCCGAATGACTACATCACAGTAGGCGCTCTGGATTGGGCTTGGGCGGCGCCCATCACTTCCGAGGTCTGGTTTGGCACCAACACCCTATATCAGGCTAGCCTGCATGAGGGCTGGCGAGAAGCCACGGACACTGAATGGGCGGCCAAACCCTCGTTCACCGACTTCGGTGGCAAATGTGCTGCCCAGTACTGGAACTCGAGCTTCACACACTGCGATTTTGGGGACGGCCTTTCCCAGCACTGGCTTCCATCCTCAGCAGGGGCAAACTCGCTGGATCTTTGGTACGTGCGCAGCTTGGCCGTTTCCCAGGTCCCAGAGCCTGGAACGCTTGCCCTGCTAGGCATGGCACTGGCTGCTGCGGCCGTCGCGCGAAGGAAGAAGCAGCGCTAAGCTCTTCGCCCCGTCTGCATGCAACGTGCTGGGGCGGCGGACTGCTTTCCAAGCTTCCGACAACACGGTTGGACCCATATTGATACGCCATGAACGCTCGACGAATGACGTCCTTCAGCTGTCGTCGGGCGACACGGCATGTGAGATCGCAGTGCCGGATTGAAGCCGAATGCAAGTTTCCGTAACTGGTCAAGTTTGCGTCGGCGCCAACACCAACCGCGAGTGCCGCAATTGACAGCCATAAAATAACTACAAAATATATAGCGTAATACACTTATTCCACGGGGGCTAGAGACCTAAAACACCATTAAATTATGACGATTCACAGGGTCAACCACCACACGAGCGGATGGACTGCAAATCAGACCCCGAGATACCCCGACAAGGCCGCGCTCTGCGCCACCTCGTCCGCCGTGCCTTGCAGCACCACTTGCCCCTTTTGCAGCACCAGCGCATGGTCCGAGTGCGCGAGCACCTTGCGGTAATCACGATCGACGATCAGCGCCGGGTGCGTCATCAGGGCGCGGCCGATGGACAGCATCTGCAGCTCGCCGCCGGAGAGTTGACCCTGCACGTGCAGTGGCGGTTTCTCACCAAGCCGTGACCGTAGTGCCGGGACACGCTTCATCTCCCGCAAGCATGGGTTGATTGCGTGAGCCCAGGGCAACTTTCGCAAGCCCTCTGTACTGGCGCGGGCTCAGACCCAAGCGCTCTTTGAGCACTGCGCCGAGATGGGATTGGTGGGCAAACCCACATGCGAAGGCAATGTCGGCAAGCGGCTCGTCTGAGGCGCGCAACGACCGGCGAGCCCGCTGCAACCGCCGCTCGGTGATGTAGGCGTGCGGCGTACTGCCGATGGCGTTCGAAAAGCTGCGCAAGAAACGCAACAGCGGCATCTCTGCGACACCAGCCAGATCCTCCAGGCTCAACGGCCCATCGATCGCACCGTCAATGTAGTCCAGGACCCGCGCATGCGCCTTGCGATCCGCCGCGTAGCAACTGGGCGCGTGACCGGGCAGCGTGAGCCGAGACAAGCCTTGACCCAACAGCAGCGCCGCGTGCTCCTCGATCAACCGGGCGTCGGGTTGTACGGCATGCAGCAGACGACGCAACGCCCAACCGAGTCGCACCGCTTGCCGATCTCCATGAAAGACCGTGCGCGGCCCCGCACGAGGAGCATCCACTTGCAGGTCTGGCATGTC
This sequence comes from Rhodoferax ferrireducens, assembly GCF_003347515.1. GTDB lineage: Bacteria > Pseudomonadota > Gammaproteobacteria > Burkholderiales > Burkholderiaceae_C > Rhodoferax. Next base: position 24,958 of record NZ_QEII01000299.1, read on the forward strand.
GGGCGCCACGCGCAAAGTCAGGTACTCACCGCCGGTGCATGACTCCGAGAACATCTCCACGTCGGGGAGTGTGAAGGCCAGATCGCCAGGCCAGGCATCGAAGTCCTGGCGCGTATCGGAACCAATGGCATGCACCCCCCGTTGCCGCTCGAATGCCAGACCCAGCACATACCGATGCGACGCGTCGCGCACCGAGTACGGCGCCGACGGCAGCAATGCAACACTGGCCCAGCCAAAGTCGATTTTCATGGCGCGACGCCTTGTCTGAAATTTCCTGATAGATGCGATACGGGCATGTGGCGATGATAGGCGCATACCCACATAACACGGCCGCCAATCCATGACATCCACATCTGCACCGCTGGTTTGCCAGCGCGATTTCTTCTCCATCCCTGCCGACCATTGCTACCTGAACAGCGCCTTCATGGGACCCTTGCCCAAGCCGGTGGAGCAAGCGGGAGCGAGGGCACTGGTCGCACGGGCCTCGCCCATTGGAATGACAGCACAGGATTTTTTTGTGCCCGCCGAGCGAACGCGCAAGTTGTGCGCGCAGTTGGTGAACGCGGACCCGGAACGTGTTGCCTTCATCCCCACCGCGGCGTATGCCGCAGCCATCGTCGCCAAAAATTTGCATCCAAAGCCAGGCCAGAACATCGTCATGCTGGGTGACATGTTTCCGAGCAATGTTTATGCATGGCGCAACTGGCGGAGCAGCGGCGTCGAGATGCGCATGGTGCCGGCGCCCCAGGCACCCTGGTCGCCACCGGCGTTGCACACCAGCCGGGCAGCTTTGTGGAATGCGGCCGTGCTGGCGGCCATTGACAGCAACACCGCGCTCGTTGCCGTGGAGCCAGCGCACTGGACCGATGGAACGCTGTTTGACCTTGAGCGCATTGGCAAGCGCTGCCGCGAGGTGGGCGCCGCGTTCGTGGTGGACGCAACCCAAACCGTGGGCGCGATGCCATTCGATGTCCAGCAGGTGCAGCCCGACGCGTTGATGGTGCACAGCTACAAGGCTATGTTGTCGAACTATGGCCTCGGCTTCGCCGTGTTGGGTGCGCGATTCCTGGACGCCAGCCCGCTGGAGGAAAGCTGGTTGATGCGATCCGGCAGCGAGAATTTTGCGCGTCTGGTCGACTATGAAGACCTTTACGCGCCGGGCATGCGGCGCTTTGATACCAGTTTGCGTGCCAACCCCTCGTTGATTGGCATGCTGGAGGCCGCGTGCCACCTGCTGATCCAATGGCAGCCGAAGCGCATCCGCGACTACTTGCTGGAGATTGCACGCAGGCCGGTGGATCGCTTGCGCGCGCTCGGGTTCGAGATCGCAGATGAAACCCAGCGCTGCGCAAACCTCTTCGGCGTGAGACTCCCCTCCACCCTGGATCCCGAAGCCTGCCGCCAGCATCTGGCGCGACAACAGATCCATGTGTCGGTACGCGGCAGCGCGGTGCGGGTTTCGCCACACGTCTACAACGACGAGGGCGACCTGATGAAACTGGCGGACGCATTGGAGCAGTTGGTGCGCGCCGATGGACGAGGGAAATAACATGGCGGATGCGTCCCTGCTGCCGCTGGCGTTGTTTGTACTGACATCCACCCTGACGCCGGGTGGTGCGACCACATTGGCAACGGCCTCCGGCGCGCAGTTTGGCTTTGGGCGCTCCCTCCCGTTGTTGTTGGGACTCAGCGCGGGATTGGCGACGCTTGCATGCATTGCGGCCACAGGTTTGTCTGGACTCATGTTGGCCGCACCGTCGTTGCAGCTCGCCATGAAGTTGGTCGGCACGGCATACCTGTTCTGGCTGGCATGGAAAATTGGACGCAGTGGGCCGCCCCACCTACAGACTAAGCTGGCAAGCCCGCTTGGATTTTTCAGCGGCGCCAGCATGCTGTGGATGAATCCCAAGGCCTGGGCCATGACCACCGGCGCGGGCGCGTCGTTCGCGGGGCTGGTCAATCATCCTATGGAGCTTGCCGTGCTGCTGGGCGCGGCATTTGGATTGGCAGCCAGCGTGTCGTTGGCCATCTGGTGCTGGGCGGGTCTTGTGCTGGCAAGGCTGTTGCGAACTGCCAGGCAATGGCATACCGTCAACGCCATCTTGGGGGTGCTACTCGCCGCTTCTGTCGTGCCGGTGTGGTTGCCGTAGCGAGAGGTCAGGGCTTTACAAATCCAGCACCAGCCGCAACGCTAATTTATGGGAATGGCGTAGTGCATCAGCGATGCGTCGGACGTGGCGCTGTAGCGGGAGTCATACACCTCCAGATCCACCCCTCCGGTGTGCGATGCGCCAGAGGACAACATCCAGCTGGAGTAGATGTAGTTAACCGTGTTGTCTATGTTCTGGGCCGGACCCTGGTGGCAAAACTTGGCATAGCGTGCACCCGGCACCTCCAGCGCCAGCATGCCGGGGGGCAGAGCAGCCTGCTGGCTGACCTCAATGGCTGCAAAGTATTGCAGTTGATCCGAAGAAGCACGCATGGGGCTGACCACGCCGTAGCACACCCCCGGCACTGCGTGCGGCACTTCAGCCAGCCGGGGTAAAAAACTGGCCCATAGCGGCGGCAACTTCTTGGCCAGGTTGTTTTTCTCGGAATCGATACCGTAGAACAGCGTGCGCACTGCGACCAATTGCATGGCGCGTTGCTCGTACACCTGGGGCACCAGGGACACGTTGCGGTGGATGTGGCGCAGGTAGTCGGCATCCAACTCCACCTTCTTCACAAACAAGGACCGGCTGCCAAGAGCGCGGTACTGGCCCGGTGTGAGGCTAAAGCACGACTTGAAGGCGCGGGTAAAACTCTCTTGCGTCTCATACCCCGCGGCCAGTGCGATGTCCAGAATCGGCAGCTTGGTGGTTCGCAATTGGTCCAGGGCCTTGGCAAAGCGACGCGACCGTATGTAGGTCTTCAAAGTCTCGTTGGTCAAAGCCCGGAACACGCGCTGAAAGTGCCATTGGCTCAAACCCGCCGCCTTGGCCACGTTTGACAGTGCTATCTCCGTGTCCAGATGGGCTTCCACAAAGTCAATGCCTTGCTGGACGCGTTTGAGGTAGTGCATGGTGTGGGTTCTCGTCAGGCCGCGGCAAAAAAACCGGTCATGGCCACTAGCTTGCCATCGCCGTTGTATTGGCCATAGCTCGTGCCTTCACCAATCACCTGGTCTTTGCCGTCGAGCATGTTCCATGTGGCCAGGCTCTGCTGGTGGTGGGTGCTAAACGTTTTGGTCTGGAAGTGGCCGCCGGGTACCTGCTGGTGAAACGCGTCCATGTAAGCCGTCAGTTCTTGCCAGCCGTGGGTGGCCGCCTGGGGATCGTTGTAGACGCATTGGGGATCCAGACTTTGTGCAAACAGCGCATACTTTTCAGCGGCGGTGGCCGCTTTCCAGGACGCAGTGTAGGTTTCCCAGGTCAGGTTCAAAGAGTGGTTCATCGCAAGTCCAAAGTGGTTAATAACACCGGATTGTTCTGTGCGAGAAGCCATCCTTTTGATATTTTGTGCTTTTGATTGCGATGTCGCGTGCAGCGACTGCGGACTACGAAGCCCCGGGCAGCTTCAACGGATAGGGACTTCAACCGCATGAGGCAAAGTATGGCACGGTTGGGAGTGCCAAAACGCTCCCTGATTCCCAAGGATTTCCGAAGATTGAGCCGCTGAACCACGTGATTGGCGATACCCTTGCTCGCCCAATGGTTGACGGCCTTGCGCGCACGCAGGCCTGGCCCAGCAGCATGTCAAAAACGCCGCTTTGTCTTCTCACCAGTTGACGCGCTGATCGACCTCGTAGTCAGGTGAGGCTTGCGCCGCCAGATCCCAATCCGCAGCGATTTGCCCACCCCACATCGAACACAGCAGCGGGAACACCTCGTGGATTGTGCATTTGCGATGCTGTCAGAGGGAAGGCCAATCACTCCTCAATTAATAGCTACATGCGCATATTCGACGAGGGCTACAGCCACATTTCTCCATGATGAATTCCGCAAAACCCCTCAAACCCCCAAATACCCCGACAAAGCCGCGCTCTGCGCCACCTCGTCCGCCGTGCCCTGCAGCACCACCTGGCCTTTTTGCAGCACCAGCGCGTGGTCCGAATGCGCCAGCACCTTGCGGTAGTCCCGATCGACGATCAGCGTGGCGATGCCGCTGGCGCGGATCTCGCCGATCACGCGCCAGATCTCGGCCACGATCAGCGGCGCCAGGCCTTCGGTGGCTTCGTCCAGCACGATCAGCGCCGGGTGCGTCATCAGGGCGCGCCCGATCGACAGCATCTGCTGCTCGCCGCCGGAGAGTTGCGCGCCCAGGTTCGTCAGGCGTTCCTTCAAGCGTGGAAAGGTTTCCATGACGCGCTCAAACGACCAGTCATCGCGGCCGTCGAGTCCGCGCCGCGCCGCCATCACCAGGTTCTCGCGCACCGTCAGGTTCGGGAACACGCCACGCCCCTCGGGCACATAGGCCACGCCCAGACGTGCGACCTCGTGCGGCTTGAAGCGCGAGGCGTCCTGGCCGAACAAGGTGATGCTGCCGTCGCGCTGCGCGACATGGCCGAGCAGGGTGCGGATCAACGTGCTTTTGCCCATGCCGTTGCGACCCAGCAGGCCCACGGTTTCACCGCGCTCGATCTGCAGATCGACCCCGTGCAGGACGTGGCTGGAGCCGTACCAGGCGTGCAGGCCACGGGCGTCGACGATTAGACTTTGGGCCATCTCAGTGTTCCCCCAGGTAGGCCACGCGCACGTCGGCGCTGTTGCGCACGAAGTCCGGTGTGCCGGACGCGATCACCGCGCCGTTGACCATCACGGTGATGCAGTCGGCGATGCGAAACACGGCGTCCATGTCGTGCTCCACCAGCAGGATGGCATGGCTGGCCTTGAGTTCCGCCAGCAGCGTGAGCATGCGTTCGGTCTCGTCCGCGCCCATGCCGGCCAGTGGCTCATCGAGCAGCAGCACCTGCGGCGCGGTGGCCAGGCACATGGCGATTTCCAGCTGGCGCTTCTGGCCGTGCGAGAGCAGGCCGGCCGGGCGCTCCAGCAGATCGTCCAGCCCGGCGCGGGTGGCTGCGGCGCGCGCGGCCGCGGTGCTGACTTCGCAGCGCTGCGCGTCGCGCCACCAGGCCCAGGGCTTTTGCACCCGGGCCTGGGCCGCGAGCCGGCAGTTTTCAAACACGGTGAAGCTCGGGTAGATGGTGTTGCGCTGGTAGCTGCGACCCAGGCCGGCGCGGGCGCGTTTGGGCTGCGACCACGTCGTGACGTCCTGGCCCAGCAACTCCACCTGGCCGCTGGAGGGCGGAATCTCGCCCGACAGGATGTTGATCAGCGTGGACTTGCCGGCCCCGTTGGTGCCGATCACGGCATGCACCGTGCCGCGTTCGAGCTCAAGCGACACCCGGTCCAGCGCGACCAGGCCGCCCCAGCGGCGCGTGATCTCGCGCCCGCGCAACAGCACTTCAGACTGACTCATGGGGAACCTCCTTGCTGGCGGCGCCATGCGCTCCGATATGGCGCCCGCGCAGGCGCGCCGCCAGTTGTTCCGGTACCCCGACCAGGCCGCGCGGCAGCAAGGCCACGCAGGCGATGATGCTCAGGCCCAGGCCCAGATGCCAATGCTTGGCGAAGTCGCCAAAGATCGCCTCCGACTTGAAAAACTCCTGCAGCAGCGCAAAGGCGAAGGCGCCAATCAGCGCCCCGCGCAGATGGCCGAGGCCGCCGAGGATGATCATGATCAGCACCTCGCCCGACAGGTGCCAGCTGATCAGCTCGGGATTGACGAAGCCGTCCTTCACCGCAAACAAAAAGCCCGCCAGCCCGGCGAGACCACCGGAAATCACAAAGGCGGCCAGCTTGTAGGGATAGGTGGAAAAACCGGTGGCGCGCATGCGCTGCTCGTTGACGCGAATGCCGGCCAGCGCGCGGCCAAAACGCGAGCGCAGCAGCAGGGCCAGAAAACCCAGCACCGCGACCAGGCAGGCCAGCGTGAAGCCATAAAACACCAGCGGCTTGTCGAGGTCAAGCAGCGTGCCGAGCACGGGTTTGCTCAGCAGGTAGATGCCGTCGGTGCCGCCGCCCAGCGGGGTGTCGTGCACCACGTAATAGGCCATCTGGGCGAACGCCAGCGTCACCATGATGAAGTAGACGCCCTTGGTGCGCAGTGACAGGGCGCCGACCAGCAGCGCATAGAAAGCCGCCGCCAGCACGCAGGCCGGCAGCAGCCACAGCAGCGAGGGCGCGCCGTCCTGCGGTGTCAGCAGCACGGTGGCATAGGCGCCGATGCCGAAGAAGGCGGCCTGGCCAAAGCACACCAGGCCGGTGCTGCCCACGAGCAGCTCCAGGCTGAGCGCAAAGATGGCGAAGATCATGATCTTGGTGACCAGGTCAACCCCGTATTGGCCGGCCATCAGCGGCCACAGCGCGAGCGCCACCAGCGCAAGCGCGATGAAGAGAAATTTGGATTGCTTCATGTCGTTGATTTTTCGTTGAACGTGAAAGTCAGCCGGCCTTGAACAGACCGTCCGGCTTCCACAGCAGGATCAGCGCCATCAGCACATAAACCAGCACGCCGGAGGCCTGCGGCAGCAGCACTTTGCCGAAGGTGTCCACCACCCCGATCAGCAGCGCCGCCAGCAGCGCACCGCGTATGGAACCAATGCCGCCAATCACCACCACGACAAAACAGATGATCAAGACAGTATTGCCCATGCCCGGATAGACCGAGGACACCGGCGCGGCCACCATGCCGGCGAACACCGCGATGGCGACGCCGGCGGCGAACACCACGCGGTAGAGAAACTTGATGTCGATGCCCAGCGACTGGACCATCTCGCGGTTGGTGCTGCCGGCGCGAATCATCATGCCCAGGCGGGTGCGCGTGAACACGAAATACATGCCCAGCGCCAGCACCAGGCACACGCCGGAGATGAAGAGCCGGTACACCGGGTAAGTCATCAAATCGCCCAGCGGGAGCGTGCCGGCCAGAATGTCCGGCACCTTGACGCCGTAGACATCGTCGCCGACCAGCAGGCTGCGCAACTCCTCGAACACCAGAATCAGGCCGTAGGTCATCAACACTTGCTGCAGGTGCTCGCGCTCGTACAGAAAGCTGAAGAACACCCATTCGAGCACGTAACCCAAGAGCACGGCCAGCACGAGGCCGATGAACAGCGTGGCGAAGAAACCGCCGCCGAAGGTGGCTTCCACAATCGGCGCCAGCGCGTAGGCCATGTAGGCGCCGATCATGTAGAAGCTGCCGTGCGCCAGGTTGATGACGCCCATGATGCCGAAAATCAGGGTCAGCCCGGAGGCCACCAGAAACAGCAGCAGCCCGTATTGCAGCGCATTCAGGCACTGGATCAGGAAGGTGGTTAAGTCCATAGTTTGTACTCAGTGGCGAAGCGCCGCAGCGCCGGGCCGCCCCAAGCAAGGCACGGCCCCCTCGGGGGGCAGCGCAATACGCGAAGCGATAAGCGTGGGGGCACTATTTACATGCGGCAACCGCGACCGGGGTCGGCCAGCGCCTTGCTGGCGATGCTCACCAGCTTGTTCTCCTTGCCGCCGACCTGGCGCAGGTAGATGTCCTGCACCGGGTTGTGCGATTTGGACAGGGTGAACGGGCCGCGCGGGCTGTCGATCTTGGCCTTTTCAAGCGCGGCGGTGAACTCGGCCTTCTTGCTGATGTCGCCCTTCACGGCCGCCAGGCCGATGCCCAGCATCTGCGCCGCGTCATAACCCTGCACGGCGTACACGTCGGGCTGCAGCTTGTAGGCCTTGGCATAGGACAGGCGGAACGCGTTGTCGCGCGGCGTGCCCAGGCTGTCGGCATAGTGCAGCGTGGTCAGCAGGTCGGCCGCGTCCGCGCCCTGCGCTTCCAGCGTGCCGTCGGTGAGGAAGCCGGCGCCATACAGCGGAATGCTTTTCTTCAGGCCGGCGGCCGCGTAGTCCTTGACGAACTTGACCGCACCGCCACCGGCGAAGAAGGTGTAGACGGCATCCGGCTTGGCGGCTGCAATCTCGGTCAACAGCGCCTGGAACTCGACGTTGGGAAAGGGCACGTTCAGTTCCTTGACGACCTTGCCGCCGGATTTCTCGAACGCTTCCTTGAAGCCGCGCACCGACTCATCGCCGGCCGCGTACTTCCAGGTGATGGTCACGACCTTCTTGTGGCCCTTCTTGGCAACCACCTCGCCCATGGCGTAGCCGGGCTGCCAGTTCGAGAACGAGCTGCGGAAGATGTTGGGCGCGCACATCGGGCCGGTCACCGCATCGGCGCCGGCATTCGGCACGATCAGAAAAGTGCCAGTGTCCTTGGCCACCTTGGCCATGGCCATCGCCACGCCGGAGTGCACCGAACCGATCAGCACATCGACGTTGTCGCGCTTGATCAGCTTGTTCACGTTGTCGGTGGCCTTGGACGGGTCGGACTCGTCATCGACCTTGACAAACTCGATCTCGCGTCCGCTGAGCTTGCCGCCTTGCTCCGCGACATGCAGACGGAATCCGTTCTCGATGGCATTGCCGAGTGCGGCAAAGGTGCCGGTGTAGGGCAGCATCAGGCCGACCTTGAGTTTGGGCAAGCCTTGCGCGTGCGCGGGTAACGTGCTCACGGCGACTAGGGCGAGTGCTGCAACAGCGCTGTGGATCAGGGTTCTGCGGGATGGGCTCATGGTGTGTCTCCAGTTTTTTGTGTGATGAAAGCGGAAGCAATGGCGATCAGGCGTTCAGGCTGATCGCGATGCGGGGAATGACCACAATCGCTCAGTTCGAGCAATTCGGTTTGCGGCAGGCGGCGCGCGATGCCGTGAATCTGTTCCAGCGTGCCGTATTCGTCGTCCAGTCCCTGCACCGCCAGCAGCCGGCAGCGGATAGTCTCGATCTCGGCCTCGATCGACCACTCGCTGAACGGCGGGTGCAGCCAGATCTGGTTCCAGCCCCAGAAGGCCGAATCGGGATCGTCGTGGTATTTGGCCAGGCGCTCGCGCAGGTCGGTTTCCAGATAGGCCGTGCGGGCTTGCGTGATGCTCGCCACTGCCATGTCTTCGACCAGGATGTGCGGCGCCAGCAGAACAGCGCCCGCGATGTTGCGCGGGAATTGGGCCGCGTACAAGAGCGTGATCGAGGCGCCATCGCTGTGGCCGAACAGCCAGGGCGGCTGGCTTATGGTGTCGACGTCGAGCGCCGCCAGCAAGGCCGGCAGCACCTCATGCGCTTGGCGGTGCAGGAAGTCCAGGCCCCAGACTTCTTCTGCTGCGCGCGGCGTCGAGGCGCCATAGCCGGGGCGTGAATACACCAGACCACGGCAGCCCGCCGCCTCGCACAGTTGCTGCGGAAAATCCTTCCACATGGCCAGCGAACCCAGGCCTTCGTGCAAAAAGACAATCAGCGGTGCGTTCGTGCGGTCCGGCGCGATCCACTGGTATTCAATCCGCACGGGCCGGCCGGCCCAGTCGATCTGAACGAACTGCACGGTTTCGCTCATTTAGCGGCCGTCTCGCGCTCGCGCAGCTTGAAGCGCTGGATCTTGCCGGTCGCGGTCTTCGGCAAATCCGTGACGAATTCGATCTGGCGCGGGTACTTGTAGGGCGCCAGCCGCTCTTTGACGAAGGCTTTCAAGTCGGCCTCGGTGGCCTCTGCCCCCGACTTGAGCACGACAAAGGCCTTGGTTTTGGTCAGCCCCTCGTCGTCGGACACGCCGATGACGGCGGCCTCCAGCACCGCCGGGTGTTGCACCAGTGTGGCTTCCACTTCAAACGGCGACACATAAATGCCGCTGACCTTGAGCATGTCGTCGCTGCGGCCGGAGTAGGTGTAGCTGCCGTCGGCGTTGCGCACGTATTTGTCGCCGCTCTTGGTCCAGGCGCCCTGAAAGGTTTCGCGCGATTTCTCGCGGTTGCCCCAGTACATCAGGGCGGCGCTGGGGCCCTGGATGTAGAGGTCGCCTGTCTCGCTGGCGCCGTCAGCGTTCACGGGCACCGGGCGGCCGTCGTCACCACGCAGCTCGATGTCGTAGCCCGGCACCGGCCAGCCGGTGGTGCCGTAGCGCACCTGGCCCGGGCGGTTGGACAAGAAGATGTGCAGCATCTCGGTCGAACCGATGCCGTCGATGATCTCGACCCCGAAGTGGGCGGTAAAGCGCTCACCCAGTTCGCTCGGCAAGGCTTCGCCGGCGGACGAAGCCAGCCGCAGCGCCACGTCTTTTTTGGCCGGCAGCGCGGGCGAGGCCAGCATGCCGGCAAAGCCGGTCGGCGCGCCGAAAAATGCCGTGGGCCGCTGGCCGCCGATGTCGCCGCGCCAGCGTTTGAAGGTGGCGTCGGGCGTGGGCCGCTCCGCCATCAGAATCGTGGTGGCGCCCACGCTCAGGGGAAAGGTCAGCGCATTGCCCAGCCCGTAGGCAAAGAACAGCTTGGCGGCCGAGAAACAGACGTCGCGCTCGCTGATACCGAGCACCGGCTTGCCGTACAGCTCGGCTGTCCAGTAGGGATTGGCATGGGTGTGCAACGCGCCCTTGGGGCGGCCGGTGGAGCCGGAGGAATAGAGCCAGAAACCGGGGTCATCGGGGCCGGTGCCGGCCGGTTCCGCCAGCGGCGCCTGTTGCGCCAGCAAGGTGTCCAGCGCCACCATGCCGGCGGGCAAGGCAGCTTGCGGGCGCGAGACGATCACGCTCTTGACCTCATGGCCGCCCTGGGCCAGGGCCGCCTGCAGGGTCGGCAGCAAGGCCGCGGACACCAGCGCCGCTTGGGCCCGACTGTGTTTCAGCATGTAGGCGTAGTCATCGGCGGTGAGCAAGGTGTTCACGGCCACCGGCACGATGCCCGCGTACATCGCACCCAAAAAACTCACCGGCCAGTCGCTGCAGTCGTGCATCAGCAGCAGCACGCGCTCCTCGCGGCGCACGCCCGAGGCCAGCAGGGCAGCCGCCAGGCGGCGGATGCGCTCCGCCAGCTCGCCATAACTCAGGCTGCCCTGGTCGTCGATATAAGCCGTCTTGCTCGGGCGGGTCAGGTTGCGCTCTATCAGGTGCTGCGCAAAATTGAAAAGCGGCCCTGGCGGTTGGATGTCGGTGAAGCTTGTCACTTGGGGTTCCTCGTACTTGGTTCTGACTATGCGGACAAGGCAGCGAGTACGACTGTACTGGCTTGCACGGCACTGCGGCGGTGGTAGAAACCCAGGGCGCGCAGACCACCCAGCTCTTCGCCGCCGCCCGCCCGGCCCGGGCCGCCGTGCAGCGATTGCGGCATGACATTGCCGTGGCCGGTGTGCAGTTGCGCCACATCGGGCGAGATCACATGCACGCGGCCATGGCTGTCGGCCAGTTGCAGCGCCGTGGCGGCCAGTGTTTGCGGATCACTGCCGTACAGCGAAGCCACCAGCGAACCCTGACCGCGGCGCACCAGCGCCAGCGCATGTGCCGGGTCGCGGTAGGGCAGCAAGGTGGCGACGGGGCCGAACACCTCGGTGTCGTGCACGCGGTCAGCGCCATCGGCGTTGCGCACGCCCAGCAGCGTGGGGCCGACACAGCAAGCCACCGTCGAGTCTGCGTCCACCAGCGCGTGCGTGGCGCCGTCATGCAGGGTTTCGGCCTGTTGTTTCAGATAGTCCAGACCTTCACGCACGCTGGCCAGCTGCGCCTGATTGACCAGTGCGCCCATGCGCACGGACTCGTTGCGCGGATTGCCGACCGTGGTCTTGGCCAGCCGTGCCGCAATCGCCTCCGCCGCCGCGCCATAAAACGCCTCGGGCACGAAGATACGGCGGATCGCGGTGCATTTCTGCCCCGACTTGACCGTCATCTCGCGCGCCACTTCTTTCACCAGCAGGTCAAAAGCTTCGCTGCCGGGCACGGCGTCGGGCAAAAGCAGGGCCGAGTTGACGCTGTCAGCCTCGATATTGACGCGCACAAAACGCTGCGCCACGGCCGGGTGGGAGCGGATGACGGCAGCGGTTTCGGCCGAGCCGGTGAACGACACCACGTCGAAGGTCTGCAGTGCGTCCATCAGGCCGGCCGAGCTGCCGCAGACCACCGACAGCGCGCCCGGCGGGAAGATGCCGGCATCGACCACATCCTTAACCATGCGCTGGGTCAGCCAGGCGGTGGCGGTGGCCGGTTTCACGATCACCGGCACGCCGGACAGCAAGGCCGGCGCCGCTTTTTCCCACAAGCCCCAGCTTGGGAAGTTGAAGGCATTGATGAACAGCGCCACGCCGCGCGTCGGCACCAGCACATGCTGGGACTGGAACAGCGGGTCCTTGCCCAGGCGCGCGGCCTCGCCGTCCCGCATGAAATTAAGCTCACCGAGCGTCTCGCCGAGTTTGGCGTAGGTGCCCAGCGTGAAGATGCCGCCGTCGATGTCCACCGCCGAATCGTTCTTGACCGTGCCGCTGTTGGCGGTGGCGATCTCGTAATAGGCATCGCGGTTGGCCTGCAGCACCTTGACGGCGGCTGCCAGCATGGCGGCGCGCTCGCGGTAGCACAGCGCGCGCAGTGCGGCGCCACCTTGTTCGCGGGCAAAGGCAAAGCCGGCCGCCAGATCCAGGCCGGTGGCGTCCACGCGCACCAGCTCGGTCCCGAGCACGGGGTCGATGAGTGCCGTGCCGGCGCCGCGGCCGCTTTGCCACTGGCCACCGATAAAGTTGGAAATCAGTTCTGTCATGTGTTCTTTCGATTTAACTTACGTCATCCGGGCGTCGGTCTGGTTTCGTAGATTTCAGCGGGTGAAGTCAATGCGGCCTTCGGGCAGCAGATAAAGCACAAGCGCGCGACCGCCGGTGACGGTAGGCGGGTGGGCGCTGCCGGGCGGGTAGACCAGCCAGCCAGCGGCGCGGCCGTCAAACCGGGCGCCGTCGTCGATCGGCATGATCAGGTCGATCTCGCCGGTCGGGTGCGCATGGTGCGGGCCGGCAATGTCTTTCATATCGACCACGTCGACCGAGAAGCCGCCCAGGTCCGGCGCGGGCTTAAAGATGCGCCCGTAGCGGACGCCGCCGCCTTCGCGGTCGCACAACCAGCCCTCGGCGACACCGGCTTCGCAGCTTTGTTTCAGGCACTCATAAGTGACTGTGCCGACGCCGTGTTCGGCATTCAGCCAGGTATCCAGCGCGGCATCCAGGGGGCGCCCGGCCAGCTGGGCGCTAAGTTCTGCGATTTGTTCGCGAAATTGGGTGGGTGACATGGTTCGTCTCCGTGGTTACGATTCAGCTTGCACATTTCAACAAGATGAATTATTGTGCAGGCACGAACCATAAAGTTTCCCCTACATCATGTCAAGCACTATATTGCAGTTATCCGGGTTAGCACCTAGTCTGACCACCACCGACCTGGACCTCACCAAGGCGTCAACCGGCCCCGCCGAAGGCGTGGAGGGAGAGGAAAAAAACCCTTTCCTGGCGGCGCTGGGCGATCGCGTACGCGCCCTGCGTGCGCGCCGCGGCATGACGCGCAAGGCGGTCGCGATAGCGGCCGATGTGTCCGAGCGGCATTTGGCGAACCTGGAATACGGTGTGGGCAACGCCTCCATTCTGGTGCTGCTGCAAGTGGCGGGCGCCCTGCAGTGCTCGCTGGGTGAACTGATTGGCGACGTGACCACCCTGTCGCCCGAGTGGCTGCTGATCCGCGAATTGCTGGAGCAGCGCGACGATGCCACGCTGCAACGGGTGCGGATCGCGATCGGCGAAATGCTGGGCACGGGCGGCGGCAATGCGGGCTTGAGCCCGCGCATCGCGCTGATTGGCTTGCGCGGCGCCGGCAAGTCAACGCTGGGCCAGATGCTGGCCGATGACCTGGGCTTTCCCTTTGTGGAACTGAGCCGTGAAATTGAAAAATTTGCCGGTTGCAGCGTGTCCGAAATCCAGGCGCTCTACGGCGTCAACGCCTATCGCCGCTACGAGCGGCGCGCGCTGGAAGAAGCGATCCAGATCTACCCGGAGGCGGTGATCGCCACCCCCGGCGGCCTGGTGTCGGATGCGGCCACCTTCAACCAGCTGCTGGCCCACTGCACCACCGTCTGGCTGCAGGCCGACCCGGAAGACCACATGAAACGCGTTGCTGCGCAGGGCGACCTGCGACCGATGGCGGCCAGTAAGGAGGCCATGGAAGACCTCAAAGGCATCCTTACAGGCCGCGCGGCTTTTTATTCCAAGGCTCAATTCAAACTCGACACCAGCGCGCAGCCGCTGGAGCCCACTTTTTTGGCTTTGCGGGAGATCGTCAGAAAAGTATTGCAGCTGCCGGCGTGAATTAATTTTCGAAAGATGCATAAAAATGCATTGTCACATCTCAATATATGCACTATCATGCGTGCAGTGGCATTGATTAATGCATTTTTGTGCTTCATATTAAGGAGAGCAACCCGTGAGCAATCCCAGCCGTGTCGAATACCAAACCACCCCGTCCCAGTACAAACACTGGAAACTTGAGTTCAATGGCCCTGTCGCCACGCTCAAGGCGGATTTTGATGAAAACGCCGGCCTGCGCCCCGGCTACAAGCTCAAGCTCAACAGCTACGACCTCGGCGTCGACATCGAGCTGAACGACGCCATCAGCCGCATCCGCTTCGAACACCCCGAAGTGCGCACCGTGGTGATGACCAGCGCCAAGGAGAAAGTGTTCTGCTCCGGCGCCAACATCTTCATGCTTGGCGTCAGCAGCCACGCCTGGAAGGTGAATTTCTGCAAATTCACCAACGAAACGCGCAACGGCCTGGAAGACTCTTCCACCCACAGCGGCCTGAAGTTCCTCGCCGCCGTGAATGGCGCTTGCGCCGGCGGCGGCTACGAGCTGGCGCTGGCCTGCGACGAGATCATCTTGGTGGACGACCGCTCCAGCGCGGTGAGCTTGCCGGAAGTGCCTTTGCTGGGCGTGCTGCCCGGCACCGGCGGCCTGACCCGCATCACCGACAAGCGCCATGTGCGCCACGATCTGGCCGACCTGTTCTGCACCAGCGTCGAAGGGGTGCGCGGCGACAAGGCCGTGGCCTGGCGCCTGGTGGATGCGATCGCCAAGCCGGCGGTGTTTGCCCAGAAGGTACAAGAGCGCGCGCTGGCACTGGCCGCCCAAAGCGACCGCCCCGCCGAAGCCAAAGGCGTGAGCCTGAGCCCGTTGGAGCGCACGTTAGAGGCCGACGCCCTGCGTTACTCCCATGTCACGGTCGAAATCGACCGCGCCAAGCGCACCGCCACTTTCACCGTCAAGGCGCCCACAGGCAAGCAACCCACGGACATCGCCGGCATCACAGCCGCTGGCGCCGCCTGGTACCCATTGGCCATGGCACGCGAACTGGAAGATGCCATCCTGCAGATGCGCACCAACGAAACCGACATCGGCACCTGGTTGATCAAGACCGAAGGCGACGCGACTGCCGTGCTGGCGATGGACGCCACGCTGCTGGCGAACCAGGGCCACTGGCTGGTGCGCGAAACCATCGGCCTGCTGCGCCGTACGCTGAGCCGCCTGGACGTGTCCTCACGCAGCCTGTTTGCCCTGATCGAGCCGAATTCGTGTTTTGCCGGCACCTTGCTGGAACTGGCCCTGGCCTGCGACCGCAGCTACCACCTGGCCTTGCCCGATGATGAAGTGCGCACGCCCCGCATCACGGTGGCCGAGACCAATTTCGGCCTGTACCCGATGATCACCGGCCAGAGCCGCCTGGGCCGCCGCTTTTATGACGAACAGCCGGCGCTGGATGCCGTGCGCGCCAAAGTCGGCCAGGCACTGGACGCCGACGCCGCCTTCGCGCTCGGCCTGGTGACCTCCAACCCCGACGACATCGACTGGGCCGACGAAGTGCGCATCGCGGTGGAAGAACGCGTCTCGATGTCGCCCGACGCGCTGACTGGCATGGAAGCCAACCTGCGCTTCAACGGCCCGGAAAACATGTTCACCCGCGTCTTCGGCCGGCTCACTGCCTGGCAGAACTGGATTTTCCAGCGCCCCAACGCCGTCGGCGAAAAGGGTGCGCTCAAGGTCTATGGCAAGGGCGAGAAATCAGTTTTTGACTGGAATCGGGTCTAGCCCCCGTGTTCATTGCGTAAGCAGCTATTATTTTTCTAGCAAATATCCACTGGAGATAAGCATGAGTTCAATCACCTACAGCGACAAGATTCCCAACAACGTTAACTTGAGCGAAGACCGCACCCTGCAGCGCGCGCTGGAGCAGTGGCAACCCAACTACCTGAAATGGTGGGGCGACATGGGTCCGGACGATTCGCAGAACTTCGATGTCTACCTGCGCACCGCCGTCAGCGTCGATCCGCAGGGCTGGGCGCAGTTCGGCCATGTGAAGATGCCCGATTACCGCTGGGGCATTTTCCTGAACCCGGCCGAGAAAGACCGCAAGATTCACTTTGGCGATCACAAGGGTGAAGACGCCTGGCAGGACATTCCCGGCGAATACCGCGCCAACCTGCGCCGCATCATCGTCACGCAGGGCGACACCGAACCCGCGTCGGTCGAGCAACAGCGCCACCTGGGCCTGACCGCGCCCAGCCAGTACGATCTGCGCAACCTGTTCCAGGTGAACGTCGAGGAAGGACGCCATCTGTGGGCCATGGTCTACCTGCTGCACAAATACTTTGGCCGCGATGGCCGTGAAGAAGGCGAAGCGCTGCTGGAGCGCCGCAGCGGCCAGGAAGACAACCCGCGCATCCTGCAGGCCTTCAATGAAGAAACGCCGGACTGGCTGAGCTTTTTCATGTTCACCTACTTCACCGACCGCGACGGCAAGTTTCAGCTGTGTGCCCTGGCGGAGAGCAGTTTCGACCCACTGGCGCGCACCACCAAGTTCATGCTGACCGAAGAAGCGCACCACATGTTCGTGGGTGAGTCCGGCATCTCGCGCATCATCCAGCGCACCTGCCAAGCCATGAACGAAATGAAGACCGACGACGTGGGCAAGCTGCGCGCGGCCGGCGTGATCGACCTGCCGACGCTGCAGCGTTACCTGAATTTCCACTTCAGCGTGACGATCGACCTGTTCGGCGCGGACGAGTCCAGCAACGCCGCCACCTTCTATAGCACCGGCCTGAAGGGTCGCTACGAGGAAGGCAAACGCATGGACGACCACATCCTGAAGGGCAGCACCTACAAGGTGCTCAATGTGCAAGGCGGCCAACTGGTCGAGAAGGAAGTGCCGATGCTCAACGCGCTGAACGAAGTGCTGCGCGACGACTACATCAAGGACTCCATCGGCGGCGTCGAGCGCTGGAACAAGGTGATCGAAAAAGCCGGCATCCCGTTCAAATTGAAGGTGCCGCACAAGGCCTTTCACCGCAATATCGGCGCGCTGGCGCAAGTCAAGGTGTCGCCGGACGGCCGTGTGCTGAACGAGGCCGAGTGGAAAGCCAATGTGGACAACTGGCTGCCCAGCGAGACGGACCGCGCTTTTGTCGGCAGCCTGATGGGCCGCGTGGTGGATCCCGGCAAGTTTGCCAACTGGATCGCGCCGCCGATGCTGGGCATCAACCGTCAGTCAGCTGACTTTGAATATGTGCGGTTTAACTGATCCTGTTTAACGTGAGTTGCCTCACTGAGCCCGCAGGGGGAGTGGGGCACATGCCGCCGCTCATGTCCCCCGCCCTTCGGGCTCCTCCTTGACTTCGCTATGGCATGTACCCCACTCCCCCTGCTGCGAACGGTATTGCTTGCAGGCCGGCCCGAACGCGACGCAGGATCAGGTGACTGGGGTGTACTGCGCAGTGAGGTCAAGGAGGAGGCCGAAGGCCGGGGGACACGAACGAAGCAGTGCACCCCAGCCGCCTGATCCCACACCAACGCAGCGAACGAAGTAACTCACACGAACGACGCAAAATACACAAGTGATCCAGAAAACAGAGAGGCATGACCATGACAGAAGCCGCCATCAAGCAGCACTTGATTGACCCCGAGATATGCATCCGATGCAATACCTGCGAAGCCATTTGCCCGGTGGCTGCGATCACCCATGACTCACGCAATTACGTGGTCGATGCCGAAAAATGCAATTTCTGCATGGCCTGTATCGCCCCCTGCCCGACCGGCTCGATTGACAACTGGCGCACCATGCCACGCATCAAGGCCTACAGCCTGACAGCGCAATTGAGCTGGGATGAGCTGCCGCCCGAGTTGACGGCTGAGGAGTTGGCGGCCGAAGGTATAGCGGCCGATGCGCCACCTGTGGAGATGCCAGTAGCGCCGGTGTTGCCGGCGGCCGTCAGCCTTGAGGCCACGTTCAACAGCGCCCAGTACGGCGCCACGCTGCCGCCTTGGTCGGCCGCGCACGCCTACACCAATCTCTATGGTCCCAAGGCCGCCGGAAAATCGGTCACCGCCACCGTCGGCGGCAATGTGCGCGTCACGGCGGTGGGCCACGACTACGACACCCACCACATCGTGCTGGACTTTGGCGCCATGCCGTTCCCGCTGCTCGAAGGCCAATCGATTGGCATCATTCCGCCCGGCGTCGACGCCAATGGCAAACCGCACCATGTGCGTCAATATTCGATTGCCAGCCCACGCAACGGCGAACGCCCGGGCTACAACAACCTGTCTCTCACCATCAAGCGCGTGCTGGAAGACCACCAGGGCCAGCCGGTGCGCGGCGTCGCCTCGAACTACATGTGCGACCTGCAGGTGGGCGACAAGGTGCAGGTGATCGGCCCGTTCGGCGCCAGCTTCCTGATGCCGAACCACCCGCGCTCCAACATCGTGATGATCTGCACCGGCACCGGCAGCGCGCCGATGCGCGGCATGACCGAATGGCGGCGGCGCTTGCGCCAGTCCGGCAAGTTCGAGGGCGGCAAGCTGATGCTGTTCTTCGGCGCACGCACCAAGGAAGAACTGCCCTACTTCGGGCCGCTGCAAAACCTGCCCAAGGATTTCATCGACATCAACTTTGCCTTCTCGCGCACACCAGGCCAGCCCAAGCGCTATGTGCAGGACGTGATGCGCGAGCGTGCCGCCGACCTCGGGCCCTTGCTGAACGACCCGAACACTTACTTCTATGTCTGCGGACTCAAGAGCATGGAAGAAGGCGTGGTGCTGGCGCTGCGTGACGTGGCGCAGCAAGCCGGCCTGTCCTGGGACACCGTCGGTGCGGCGCTCAAGACCGAAGGCCGGCTGCATCTGGAGACCTATTGATGAGCGACTTTCAAACCCTGACCGTGTCGCGCCGCGCTGCCGGCGTGACGCAGGTCACGATGTCGCGCCCGGCGGTGTTCAACGCTTTCGACGAGGCGATGATCGCCGAACTGGACACCGTCTTCACCCAACTGGCTGACGACAACAGCGTGCGCGTGATCGTGCTGGCCGGGGATGGCAAGCACTTCAGCGCGGGCGCCGACCTGCAATGGATGCAGCGCGCCAGCACGGCCTCGCAGGAGTGGAATCTGCAGGACGCACGTCGCTTTGCCGGCATGCTGGCGCGCATCGAGAATTGCCCCAAACCCACGGTGGCGCGCATCCAGGGTGCCGCGCTCGGGGGCGGTGTCGGCCTGGTCTGCGCCTGCGACATCGCCATCGCCACCGGGAGCGCCTCGTTCTCGGTAAGCGAAGCCAAATTTGGCATCTTGCCGGCGGTGATCGGGCCCTATGTGGTCAACGCGGTCGGCAAGCGCCAGGCCCGGCGTCTGGCGCTTGCCACCACACGCATCACGGCCACCGAGGCTATCGCCATCGGCTTGGTGCATCAGGTGGTCGTCGCCGATGCGCTCGATGCGGCGGTGGATTCCGCCGTGACCGAACTGCTGGCGGGCGGCCCCAATGCCCAACGCGAGATCAAGCAACTTTTTGCGCTACTCGAAGTCGGCCCGATCACGCCGGAGGTGCGGGAGCTGACAGCCCAGACCATCAGCCGCGTGCGCGGCACCGAGGAAGCGCGCGAGGGCTTTACCGCCTTCCTGGACAAGCGCCCTGCCCCCTGGATTCCGCAAGCATGAGCAATACCCTGAACAGCGCCCCCTTGCTGGTGGTCGGCGCCGGCATCATGGGCGTCGGCATCGCGCAGGTGGCAGCGCAGGCGGGCCACGCCGTGATGCTGTTTGACGCCCGCGAAGGCGCGGCTGCGGAGGCTAGGGCCAAGCTGGCCAAGACGCTGGAGGCGCTGGCGGCCAAGGGCAAGCTCAGTGCTGAAGATGTCACGCAGATCCTGTCGCGCATCCAGGCGATCAACGCGCTCGACGCGGCAGCGTCTGTGCGATTGGTGGTGGAAGCCATCGTCGAGAAGCTCGATGTCAAACGCGGGCTGTTCCAACAGCTCGAAACCATTGTGGCCGCCGACTGCGTGCTCGCCACCAACACCTCGTCGATCTCGGTCACCGCCATTGCCAATGGCCTGCAGCATCCTGGCCGGCTGGTCGGCATGCATTTCTTCAACCCGGTGCCCTTGATGAAGCTGGTTGAGGTGGTGTCGGGCCTGCAGACCGAGCCGGCGGTGGCGACGGCGATCTTTGATTTGTCCAAGGTGTGGGGCAAGGTGCCGGTACATGCGCGCTCGACGCCCGGCTTCATCGTGAACCGCATCGCCCGCCCCTATTACGCTGAGACGCTGGCCTTGCTGCAAGAGCAGGCCGCCACGCCCGCCGTGCTCGATGCCTGCCTGCGCGCCGCGGGCTTTCGCATGGGTCCGTGCGAACTGATGGACCTGATCGGCCATGACACCAATTTTTCGGTGACCCAATCGGTCTATGAGGCCAACTTTTTTGACAAACGTTTTGCCCCCTCGCTGGTGCAGCGCGAGCTGGTCGATGGCGGACTGCTAGGCCGCAAATCGGGCCGCGGCTTTTACGACTATGCGGACGGCGCGGCGGCGGCGGCGGCGGCGGCGGCAACAGCAGTAGCGATGGCCGCCGCCGAGTCCATGCCAATGCCCAGCGCCGAACTGCTGCGCGTGCATGGTCAAGGGCCGCTGGCGGACCGTTTTGTTGCGGTGCTGGAAACAGCCGGCCAGACCGTTCAATGCGTGCCGGCCAGCGACTGGCTCGGGCTGGAAGTGGACGGCGCGCAGCTGCGCCTGAGCGACGGCCGGACCGCCTCCCAGCTCGGTGCCGAGGTCGCTGTGTTTGACCTGCCGCTGCAGGCCGGCCAGGACCTCACGCTGGCCTGGGCGCCTTCGCTGCGCGCCAGCGAGGCCTGGACGGCCACCGCCGCGCATTGGCTCGTCGCGCTGGGCTTCAAGCCACAGCGCATCGCCGATGTGCCCGGGCTGGTGGTGGCGCGCACCCTCGCCATGCTGATCAACGAAGCCGCCGACGCGGTGCACCAAGGCGTCTGCACGGCCGAGGGCGCCAATGCCGCGATGAAGCTGGGGGTGAACTATCCGGCCGGACCGTTCGAGTGGCTGGCGGACTGGAATGCCGGCGCGGTCATCGGCCTGCTGGATGCACTGGATGCCCACTACCGCGGCGAGCGTTATCGCGTGAGTCCGTGGTTGCGCCAGCATGTGTGGCAAAGCCTCACGCCAAGCGTCAACTGCTCATGAAGTTTGCCGAGTTCCACACGGGCCAGGTCATCCAGGCCGGGCCTGTCGAGGTCAGCGAGGCCGAGATCATCCAGTTCGCCACCGCCTACGACCCGCAGTGGTTTCACACCGACCCCACAGCGGCCGCGCAGGGCCACTTCGGCGGCCTGATCGCCAGCGGCTGGCACACCTGCGCCATGGCCATGCGCCTGGTGGCCGACGCGGCGCTGCACGGCTCGGAGTCGTTTGCCTCACCCGGCCTGGCCTATGTGAAATGGCCGCACCCGGTGCGACCGGGCGACCGCTTGTCGCTGTGCGCGACGGTGCTTGAGACGCGTTGCGCGCGCGAGCAGCCCCACCTGGGAATATTGCGCTGGCGCTGGCAACTTTTCAACGCCCGGGGCACCGAGGTGCTGGACCTCGAAGCCACCAGCCTGTTTAATCTTTCCTGACCTCGACGCAATTGCGCCCGGCCGCCTTGGCCGCGTACAGCGCACGGTCAGCGGCGGCAATCAGTTCGTCGCCTGTTCGGCCATCGCGCGGAAACGTCGCAACGCCAAAGGAGGCGGTCACCGCGATCATCTCTGCGCCATAAGGAATTGGCGCAGCCGCCATCGCACTGCGCAACTGCTCGGCCCGCGCCATCGCGCTGTCCTGCGCCATTTGCGGAAGGACCAGCAGAAACTCCTCACCACCGTAGCGGCAGTAGATATCGCTGGCGCGCGCGTGCCGCTTCAACAGCCCGCCGAAGACCCGCAATACCTCGTCTCCACCCAGGTGTCCGTAGCAGTCATTGACCGCCTTGAAATGGTCCAGGTCGCCCATGATCACGCTGACGGGATAACCATGACGCCCGGCTACGATCAACTCCCGGCCCAAGGTTTCCTCAAGGTAGCGGCGGTTGTACAGGCCGGTCAGCGCATCATGCGTTGACTGTTCGCGCAACTCGTCATGCAAGGCCTGCACTTCGCGCTCGGCACGGGTGCGCTCGGTCACATCCATGAGCAGGCTGATCAACGCCAGCTTGCCGCCGATTTCCATGGCATTGGTATGGACCTCAACGTCGAACTCAACCCCATTTTTGCGCAGACCACGAAATACATAATCAACCCTCGTGACCTCGCCGCTGAGGCGCTTGCGCACGCTTTCTGCAACGAGTGGGCGATCATTCTTGGCGACGATGTCGAGAATCCCCAAGCTCCGAACATCATCCGCGCTGTAACCGAACATTTCGTCGAATTTGGCATTGGAGTAGCTGAACACACCCTCCTCCATGATGACGATGCCAACCAGGGACTGGCTCACCAGCTCGTGGAACCTGGCTTCCGATTCGCGCAGGGCGCGCGTAATTTTCTCGTTCTCGCGCAGGGCGGTCTCCAGTTTTTCGGTCCGGCTGCGTACCTGTTCTTCCAGCATGACGGCGGTCTGGAACAGACCAAAGTCGGAGCTCTGCACACTGGCGCTGCGCTCAGCACGGTCCATGAGCGCCCGGATGATCTTGTTGAGCCGGACGATTTCGCCCTGCAAGGCCCGCGGATCCGGGCTGGCATCCGGCCAGCCCCGCTCAGACACGTTGAGTCTCCATCGGATCGATACCGATCGCAATGCCAACGAACGTCTGATTGACATGCACACCATGAAACTGTTCGCCGTAAGTATTGAACCCCACGGTATTGTTGTGCTGAAGGAGCTCATCCACTCTATTTTTTAGCGGGCCTTGGGAAATTTCCAGTTTGCGCAAGACGCAATCGCAGCCGAGCACAAATTGCGGCGGACCGATTTCCGCGCGGATCTGCGTAAACGTTCGCTCCAGGTCATCCAGCAAATCCACGCCCTTCGCCACCCGCAACACCAAGCCGTTCTCGATGGCGCAAAAAAAAGTCAGGCTGCCATCCCCATTAACTTTCTGGATGGAGCGCACGAAGTTCGTACCGTCGATCATGACCACCACCGGCCAGGCGGCAAAACGCAGTGGGTCGAGATCGCTCGCGTCGATGCCCAGTATCCGCGCATACTCCTGCGCCGCCGGCAGGCCATTGATTTCCTTGACAACACGAAGATCGGTATCGGCCTCGGTAACGACCAGCCGCTCATCGGTGGCGACAAAATGCTGCGTCATGAAGAGCTTGAACGGCAAGCGGGTGGTAACCAGCAGCAAGACGGCGCTATCGGTGTGGAATCGCCCCTCGAAATAGACATGGGTACGACCAAAAAGCACACCGTCCCCCGCCGAGCCCCCGATCAGGGGAAGCCTGCCCAGCGCGCTTTGCAAGGCACGCGTGACCGGCTCTTCGCGGACCGACAAACCATCAATCAACAGCAATGCAAAGCTGTTATCTGTATCGGTTTGCGGCGCGTGGCTTTCCTGCCTTTGCAACAGTTCCTGAACGAAAGCCTGAACCGAGGTCATCGCGAATTGCTGCAAGTGGTCAAGCAGCCCGCTCACGGCATTAAAGTCGCTGGCCGGAAAGCTCGCCCCGGTCAGGCTGAAATTCCGATACCCGGAGGGGCCGATTTCGCCGGCCGTGGTGCAACCCACAACCTGGACGCCGGCAAACAAACGCTTCATTTCCGCGGCGAGTATCTCCAGGTTGTAGGCACTGGAGCAGAAAAAAATAACCAGTGCCATGTCTGGCTGCATTACTGCAGCGTGAAATTCACGTGCAGCCTCTAGCGCCCCGCTGGCGCACGACTGCGCCCTGCGTATACGGGCCCGGTTGTCCATATTGTCATCCTTGTTATGCGCCCACCAACCAACGACGCGCTGCTCCAGGCTATTCGCGCATTTTAATGGTAGCCAACTATTGGATGAAATAGTGAAAACATTACGCTGTCAGGGCAAGCGCTCCGGGACGGAGGCAAGCCCATTGCGGTCATGGAGGTCGCTACAAACGCCGTCCTTGAATGACGCGAATCAAGATCACCACGACGGCGACAACCAGGAGGATGTGGATGAATCCGCCCATGGTGTACGAGGTGACAAACCCCAGCAGCCAGAGGACAACCAGAATGATGGCAATGGTTTCAAGCATTTTCTTCTCCTTTGGGCACCGTTTGACGAGTGGTAAATCCTGCGGTCCACCGCCATCAAAACATGGCGGGAGACCCCGGCTCGTGAATGCAAGAGTAAGCCGGGGAAACCATCCTGAACTTGACGGACTGACTTGTCAACCGAAACACTTCGCACTATTATATTTTTAGGTGGTCATGCCTATCGCCACCTGATAGGAAGCAAGCACACATCTACTAAAACTGGAGGTTCAACATGATCATTCGTACCACCCTCGCGGCCGCCGTTGCTGCGGCCGCTTTGCTCACCGCGTCCGGCTGCGCTGTAACGCGCGGCCAGGAAACCGTAGGCGCCTACGTTGACGACACCACGATCACCACCCGTGTCAAGGCGCGCTTCGTCGAAAACAAAGACGTAGATGCGAGCAGCATCCGGGTCGAGACGCTCAATGGCACTGTCATGCTGTCAGGCTTCGCCAAGAACGCCACCGAGAAGAACACCGCCGAGAGCCTTGCGCGCGGCGTGAGCGGCGTGAAGTCGGTCAAGAACGAGATCGCCATCCGTCCCTGAGCCTTCGCTCAGGCTCGCATTCATGCGGCGCTTATTGCGAAAACGCAATGCGCTGCAATGCCATACGTCCTGACCAGCAATCGCTGATCGGCATTTGATCCATTTAGGATGATTGATATGAATTGCACTCCCGAACAATTCCTCGCCGCCAGCCAGTCGAATTTCCAAACCCTGGAGGGTCTGACAAACCAGGCATTTACCGGCTTCGAAAAACTGGTTTGCGGACGCCATGGAAAACTTCTTGAAAAACGCACCGGCAGGAACTGAGACCGCTGTTGCCGCGTTCAGGAGCGCGGTGACCGCCAGCAAGAGCGTCATCGAGACAGCCCAGAATTCGGCCAAGAAGGCCGCGGAAGTCGTTGAGTCAAATTTCGCTGCGGCGACAAACCATGCGACCAGTGCCGCTACCAGTTCGTCCAAGAAACGCTGATTCGGCGCACGCGTCATCGCGTGTCGGCATTCGAACTGGGCCTGTGGGCCGAGATCAAGACGAGGAGAACACTATGACGAAAATCATCGGCCTCGCGGGCAGTTTGCGCGCCGGATCATTCAATGCGTCGCTGCTGCGTGCGGCTGCACAGCTCATGCCGAATGACGCCAGCCTGGACATCGCGAGCATCAAAGGCATCCCCCTGTACGACGGCGATGTGGAGGCCAACGAAGGCATTCCGGCCACGGTAACAGCACTGAAGGACCAGATCGCGGCTGGCGACGGGTTGCTGCTGGTTTCGCCGGAGTACAACAATGCCATGCCAGGCGTGTTCAAGAACGCGGTGGACTGGCTGTCGCGACCACCGGCCGACATTGCGCGCGTTTTTGGCAATCGCCCGGTCGCCGTCATCGGCGCATCGCCCGGCGGCTTCGGCACCACACTGGCCCAAAATTCCTGGCTGCCGGTGCTACGCACCCTCGGTACGCGGCCCTGGTTCGGCGGCCGCTTGATGGTGGCGCATGCAGCGGCTGTGTTCGACGACAAAGGTGTGTTGGTGGACGAAAAAATCCGGGCGCAACTGCAGCAGTTCATGCAGGGCTTTGTGGCATATGTGAATGCCTCCGTTACGATGCGCCAATGAAAAAGTCAAAAAACGGCAAGAACGACAAGCTGAGCAAGGACGAGTACTACAACCGACTTGAGCCCTTGCAGCTGGAGCTCAACGATGTGGCGCGCTGGTTGCAGCACACCGGTAAACGCCTGGTGGTGGTGATCGAGGGGCGCGATACCGCCGGCAAAGGCGGCGTCATCACCGCCATCGCCGAGACCTTGAACCCGCGGCTATGCCGCACGGTGGCACTGGCCAAGCCGAGCGAGCGCGAGCAGACGCAATGGTATTTTCAGCGCTACGTGCCGCAGCTGCCGGCGGCGGGCGAGATCGTGCTCTTTGACCGCAGCTGGTACAACCGCGCCGGCGTCGAGCGTGTGATGGGCTTCTGCTCCGAAGGCGAGGCCAAGGTTTTTCTAAAACAGGCGCCGGTGTTCGAGCAGATGCTGATCGACGATGGCATCCTGCTCTTCAAGTACTGGCTGACGGTGGACCAGGCGCAGCAGGAAGAGCGTTTCACGGAGCGTCTGGCCGACCCGCTCAAGCGCTGGAAGCTCAGCCCCATCGACTTGCAGGCGCGCGAAAAATACGCCGACTACGGCCGCGCGCGCGATGCGATGCTGAAAGCCACCCATACGGCCAAGTCACCCTGGACCCTGGTGGATTTCAACGACCAGCGGCGCGGCCGGCTCACGCTGATCCGCCACCTGCTCGATCACATTCCGGAGCGCCAGGTGCCCGAAAAACTGATCGAATTCCCACCGCTGGACCACAAGCCGCTGCGCGAGCGCTTTGGCACGCCGCTCAAACCCATCCCGACGCTGCGCTGACGCCCTGCCCTTACGGCTCCACCTGCACCAGAACAAAACCACGGCGGCGGTTCTGGTTGTCGGCATCGGACGTGTTCATCGCAGCGTACAGATCGGCGGTCTTCACCCAGACCGGTGGATATTTGTAGCGCGACACGTCGAGCACGAGGAAACGATCGCTCTTCGCGT
Source organism: Rhodoferax ferrireducens (assembly GCF_003347515.1). Taxonomy (GTDB): domain Bacteria; phylum Pseudomonadota; class Gammaproteobacteria; order Burkholderiales; family Burkholderiaceae_C; genus Rhodoferax. The sequence continues at coordinate 51,988 of NZ_QEII01000299.1, forward strand.
CAAACGCGGCCAGAGGCGAGATGTGTCCACCCAGCTCCTGACCCAAGGCGCGACGCAGGTAGTTCACGACCACATGCTGGTTGGGCGTGCCCAGTGCATTCGCGGCCATGGCTCGAAAATGGTCAAGACTTCTCTCATCGACGTGAAAAACCTGGGTTCTGACGCCATGCGACTCAAGCAACTGGCCCAATTGATCCAGCGTCATGCCCTGTTTCATCAGCAGCGCCTGGGGCAGGATCCGCTCCGTATCCTCGTTCAGGACATTGTCCTGCGTGAAGGTTTTAAAGGGTTCGATGCCCGGTGTGACCGGCGCGCGGACGGCCAGCGCATTGAGCACCATCACCATGCTCGCCACGCCGCAGTAGGCCTGGTTTTTCTGCGTCACAAACTGGATGCTCAGAGGCCAGTAAGCTTGTCGCGCCGAACTCTGCACCAGCAGCTGGCCGCCCGCTTCATCGCCCAGGCTGATCAGGTTGGCCGGTAGTGGCAGCGTCTGGGCCGTCGCCGCTAACGCGGCCAGGCAAGCGGAGACCAGGGCGAATCTGAGCGGGAGAAGTCGAAGTTTCATGGTGTGTCTCCTGGTGATCGGGTTGAAGAGTGATAGAACCGATGGTGCCATGGGCTTGAATGTCCGGCTCGGCGAGATTAGGCTTGGGCGGTTAGATTTACGGTTTGGCTTTCCAAGGAGACCGCCCATGTCCAGTTCCACCCGCCGCATGCTGCTCACCACCGGCGCCACCGTCCTCGCGGCCAGCGCCGCACCCCCCTGGCTCAGTTCCGCCTGGGCGCAGGCGCGTCAACTGCAGCCGACACCCAGCCAGACCGAAGGGCCGTTTTACCCTGTGGCCCTGCCCGCCGACAGCGACTTTGACCTGCTGCACAACGGCCACTCGAACTACCAGCACGGCCAGCCGGCCTGGGTTGAAGGCACGGTGCTGGACACGGCAGGCCGTCCTGTGGCGGGCGCGGCGGTGGAGATCTGGCAGTGCGACCACGCGGGCCATTACCACCATCCCGGCGATGGCGGCCGTGCCGATCCGGCGTTCCAGGGTTTTGGCCGCGTGACCGTGGGGCGCGACGGTGGCTACCGCTTTCGCACCCTCAGGCCGGTGCCGTACAGCGGGCGCACACCACACATCCACGTCAAGGTGCGGCTAGGCCGCCAGGAACTGCTGACCACCCAACTGTATGTGGCGGGCGATCCGGGCAACGAACGCGACTTTCTCTGGCGGCGCCTGAACGAGCCAGACCGTGCCGCGCTCACCGTTCCCTTCATGCCCGAGGCCGACGGACTGCGGGCACGCTTTCCCATCATCGTGCAGGCTTGACGTCCTGATGGGCATACCAACCTGGCGGCAAATCTGAACGCCTGCTCTCATCCCCTTGTTTTTCAAAGCGACGGCGAACGTGATCCGCATACCGGTGGCACCCGCGGATGGATGCCGACACCGCACATTGCTGGCTGCGCGGCTGCGTTTGGGACGCTTGCGTTGATCTGAAAAATCGATCAGACGATATGCAGCACGCGTGATCTTGGTAAGCTCTTCCCGATGACCAACCGACACGCACGGGAGACCCGCCATGAGCCACAAACACTACGCACTGCTGTGCACGATTTTCCAGGACCCGCTGCCCGCCAACATCCACTGGCGGGAGCTTGAGTCGCTGCTGAACCATCTCGGCGCGACCGTCGAACCATCGCACGGCGCGCGCTTCAAAGTGTCGCTCAACAAGGTCAGCGATTTTTTTCACCATCCGCACCACAACAGCGACTGTTCGCGCGACCTGATCAAGCAGGTGCGCGAGTTTCTGGCGCATGCCGGCGTCAGCCCGTCGACTTACGGCGCCGAGAAAAATAGTTAAGCTCGCGGTTCACCACCTTGCCCGGCGGCTGGCCCGGCATGTGCGCTTATCCGTACCGTTTGCTGCGCAGGTTGTGTACGACTTCGCGCAACAAGGGTTGCAGCTTGCCGGTGTCGAGGCGCAAGGCCACACAGGTGGAAAGTACGTCGATGATCAACAGATGCAGCAGACGCGAGACCATCGGGATAAACCGCTCACAGAGCTCCGAGTGATCAGCAGCCAGATGCATGTGGCCTGCTGAAGCCAGCGGCGTACCACTGGCCGTGATGACAATGGTGGTGGCACCATTCTTCCGTGCGATGGCGCAGGCGTCCAGCAGATCGCGGGTGCGGCCAGAGCTGGAAATGATGACGACGCAATCGCCAGGGCGCAGCATCGTCGCGCTCATGACTTGAAAGTGGGCGTCGCTGTTGGCATGGGTGTTGATCCCCAGCCGAAAGAATTTGTGCTGCGCATCCTGCGCAATCATTCCGGACGTTCCCGCGCCAAAAAATTCGATGCGTTTGCCCCTGCTATGGGCGTCGGCCAAAAGGGTGGCTACTGCCTCTATCGCGACAATATTGGCACCGTGGCGGTAGGCCGAAAAGGCCGCCATGGTGTTGTCAATGACCTTGACCAGGATGACCCCCGTCTTGTCTTCGGCATCGACACAACGATGAATGAACGGCACGCCTTCTTCAACACCGCCTGCCAGCTTGCGCTTGAAATCCGACAAGCCGTCATACCCGACGCTGCGGCAGAAACGCACCACCGTCGGCTTGCTCACTTGTGCCTGGCACGCCAATTCACTGACGGACGATTTGGCAAAGCACTTCGCGTCAATCAACAGGAGCTGGCCTACCCGCAACTCTGCAGGCGACAGCGAGGGCAAAGCGGCTTTGATTCGCTCCAGCATGGCAGCTGATGCAACAACGCCTGCGCCTGATTTCGCACGCGCTGAAACACCATCGCCGTGCTCACCGAACTGCTTGGCCACGCCCAAGCGCGTCAGCACTGGCATGGGCAGTTGCGGGCTTGTGGCCTGATTCAGGTTGATCAACACGATCAGTCAATCAGGACGCCGCAACAAGCGAGGCGATCAGGGTACGTCGGTTTTGTTTCATCAAAGTCTCCTCAAGCAATAGTCATTGAACGGGCACGAGATTCAACCGAAGTCAAGAGCCTGACAATCGGGTGCCCCGCTCCTGTCGGCAGATGATACGGAGCGCAAGCATATATATCCAATAGATATTTCAAGGCTATTGATACGAAAATAGGAATTAACGAAAACCCTGATAGCCAGCAATAAAGCGGTAAAACGAGGCGGGAAATCCCGATTTCTAGCGCTATTGGACCCATTGCAATATACATATGTTTGGCGTTTGATCTGGGCCAAACCTGCAAGCGACGGCGAGGGCAGCACGGCCTTGATTCGGTCCAGCATAACGGCTAGTGCAACAAGACCTGCGCCTGATTCTGTCCCGCGAGTTTGAACACCATCACCGTGCTCACCAGTTCATGGGCTTGCGACTTCAGACCGCCGGCTGCGGCCGCCATCTGCTCGACCAGGGCGGCATTCTGCTGTGTCGCAAGGTCCATTTGCCGGATGGCCTCACCTACCTGCGCGACGCCCGAGGCCTGTTCATGGCTGGCCGAGCTGATTTCCCCCATGATGCCGGTGACGCGCTCAATCGCGCGGACAACTTCAGTCATGGTGACCCCGGCCTGGTTCACCAAGTTGCCACCCTCCTCTACGCGTGACACGCTATGGTTGATCAACAACTTGATTTCCTTGGCCGCTTCGGCTGATCGCCCGGCCAGGCTTCGCACCTCGGAGGCCACCACGGCGAAGCCGCGGCCTTGCTCGCCCGCCCGGGCGGCTTCCACGGCGGCGTTGAGCGCCAGGATATTGGTTTGAAAGGCGATGCCATCAATCACTTGAATGATGTCGGAAATCTTCCGCGAACTGTCGTTGATGCCTTTCATGGTCTGGACAACCTGGCTCACCACCTCGCCCCCTTGCGCGGCAACCGTCGATGCACTTCTGGCCAACTGGTTTGCCAAAACAGCACTTTGCGCATTCTGCTTGACCGTAGCGCTGAGTTCCTCCATCGCCGCGGCAGTTTCTTCCAAGGCACTGGCTTGTTGCTCGGTCCGGGCGCTGAGGTCGTTATTGCCATGCGCGATTTCAGCACTGGCCGTGGCCACGCTGTTGGCGCCGGCGCGCACCGCCCGGACAATGTTTTGAAGAGACGCTTGCATGCGGGCCATGGCAGCCATTGCACTGATCGTATCGCCCTGCCGAACGGGTATCGTGCTGGCGAGGTCGGCATTTGCAATGGCGCTGGCCAACACCGCCACGTCGGCGGGTTCTCCCCCGAGTTGCCTCACGATGCCACGAACCACCAGCCAGGCCAGAACGGCCGCCAGCAAGGCCGTGCCGACGGCGCAGGCGGTCAGTCCATTGCGTGCCAGGGTATAGTTGCTTTGGGCATGTTCGTATTGGGTCAGGTTCTTGTCTTCCTGATGACTCACGTTGTCGCTGATGGCCCGTTGCAGGGCAGCGGTCGCAGGTGCGGCCTCCTTGAGCAACCTGACGGCCTCCGAGTCCTTGTGAGCGATTGCCAGTTCAATGACGTGGCTGTTCAGGGGCCACGCTTTGCGGGCAGCGGTCTCGACGGCGGTGCGCTTGATCTGGTCGACCTCATCCGCCGAAAAAGTCTTCAGCTTCGCGTCGAGCTGCTCATAGCGGGCCTTCTCCGCCTGGAACCTGGCCTGCTCCTCCAGAATTTCCTTGTCTTCGTTCAAGAGCAATACTCGTTGCAGGATCAGCGCCACGTTGTGCGCCGACTGCGACATGTTCTGGGCCAGCGCTATCTGCACGTTATTGCCTTTGACAATGGCTTCGAGGTTCGCCTGCACACTGCTCAGCAGGTTCAAAGCCAGCACGCTCGACAACACGGATAGCAACAGGGTGCTACCAAAGGCAAGGGTCAGCCGGGCGGCTATTTTTCTTGAGGACAGATTCAACATGGGCAAGGCCTATTGGCTCTCCAGATCAAATATCCGTTTCATGCCCACCCATTTCTCGCCCGGCGGTGTCCAGGGCGTGGGCCATTGGTAGCGCCACATCAGCGCTTCCCATTCCACGATCGCGGGATTGGCGCCAGCGACAACCGCCTGCGTGCCGTACACGGAATCGTCCGTCTCCATGATCATGAACAGCCGGGTTCCGAGCCGGTAGATTTCCATGCTCGTGATGCCCGAAGCCCGCAGATGGTCACGGACCTCAGGCCAGATTATTTCGTGCGCTTTTTCATATTCCGCTATGAGGGTCGCATCGTCAATCAAATCCAGCGCCCGGCAATGTCTCATAAGGCGCGGTCCAGGTGGGTGTAGCCGCCGTCGACAAACATCCATTGACCCGTGGTGTGCGACGAGGCATCAGACAGCAGGAACACACACATGCGGGCAATTTCTTCGGCCGTCGTCATGCGATGGCCCAGGGGGATTTTTTGGGTGATGCTGGCCAGCTTTTCCTCGGGCTGCTCAAAGCTGGCGATCCATCGTGCGTACAGTGGCGTCATCACCTCGGCCGGAATGACGGCGTTCACCCGTACCCCAAAGTCAAGCAAGGCGGCGGCCCATTCGCGCGTCAACGACAGCTGTGCGCCTTTGGATGCGCAATAACCGCTGGTATTGCCCTGACCGGTCAGCGCGGTCTTGGACGACACGTTCACGATGGCGCCCCTGGAGGCCTTGAGGTGCGGCACGCAGTAATGCGCCATCACGTAATAGTGAATCAGGTTTCGCTCCAATGAGCCGACAAAGGCGTCGCGCCCGGCATCCAGCCCGATGTTGTCATTGATGCCGGCGTTGTTCACCAGGCCGTCAATCCGGCCAAACAGGGCCTGTGTTTGGGTTACGGCCGCGCGGCAGGCCGCATCGTCGGAAAGCTCCAGCTGAATAAACTGGTAACGCGGTTGCAGGGCCGTCAACTGCGCAGCGAACGCCTCCGGCAGAGGGCTTTTTCCGTACACCACGGGGATCGCGCCCTCCTGCGCCAAGGTCAGTGATATGGCCGCACCAATGCCGCTGGCACCGCCCGTGACGATCACCACTTTGTCTTTGAGTTGCAAGTCCATAAAGTTCCTTCTCTTCAATCTATCGCCGCCGGCAGCGGCAAGCCATAGCACTGCACGGCATTGCCGCCCCAAAACGCCTCTTGCTCCTGCGCCGTGAGACGCGACGTGGCCCACGCCTGGGCTATGCGATGGACCGACGCGTAGGGCGCAGCGAGCTCGCACACCGGCCAGTCCGAGCCGAACATCAGGCGCAGGGGGCCAAAGGCCTCCAGCGCCTGGTCAAAGCAGGCGTGTATCACGCGGGCATCCATGGACCGCACGCCCACCTGCTGCCAATTGGTTTCGGTCACCAGACCGGACAATTTGCACATCACATGCGGCATCGCGGCCAGTTCCCGAACGCCGGCGGCCCAACGCCGGGGAACGTCGGCGTCGCTGAACCAATCCCGCAGCGCGGGCTTGCCGACATGGTCCAGCACCAGCCAATGGGCATCGTGCCGGGCGCAAAAATCCACCGCAGCCGGCAGTTGACGGTCAAACACCAGAACGTCATAAACAAGCTGCCGCTTTTGCAGACTTGCAACGCCTCGATTGAAGGCGGCACTGCCGATCAGCGTCGTGATGTCCGGCTCGTCCTGCAGAATATGGCGCAAGCCGCGCAAGGCAACGTGATCGGCCCAGTGATTCAGCTGCGCCTCCAATCCTGGCCCCGTCAGGTCCGCCCAGCCCAGCACGCCAACAATGCGCGGGTCTTGTGCTGCCAGACCCAGCAGGAAGTCGGTCTCGTCCAGCACGCCGCGGGCCTGCACCGCCACCACGGCGTCGATGCCACAGGCCTGCATCGACGACCGGCAATCAGCGGGCATGCGGTCCTGCTGCAGCACCGGCATGTGCGCATTGATCCACGGAAAATCCTGTGCCTGGTAATGCCAGAAGTGCTGATGGGTGTCGATTTTCATCATCGTTGTCCGTGGACGCGGCTGGTCTTTGTATCAGCCCCTGAATTCATATTGCTGCAAGGACTGGGGCTTCATCGCAATGGAAAAACCCGGGGCCTGCGGTGGCATGTAAGCCGCATGGCGAATCACGCAAGGGTCGATGAAGTGTTCATGCAAATGGTCCACATACTCGATCACCCGACCCTCTCGCGTGCCCGCGATGCACAGGTAGTCGATCATCGACAGATGCTGGACGTACTCGCACAGCCCGACGCCGCCGGCGTGGGGGCACACCGGCAACTTGTATTTGGCGGCCATCAACATCACGGCCAACACTTCATTGAGACCGCCCAAGCGGCAGGCGTCGATTTGCACCACGTCAATGGCGCCGCGCATGATGAGTTGCTTGAACATGATGCGGTTCTGGCACATCTCCCCCGTCGCGACCTTGACCGGAGCGACCCCTTCACGAATGACGCGGTGACCCTCGATGTCGTCCGGGCTGGTGGGTTCCTCGATAAACCAGGGCTTGGCAAACGCCAGCTCGCGCACCCATTCAACGGCCTGGTTCACTTCCCAAATCTGGTTGGCGTCGATCATCAGGTGGCGCTCGGGACCGATCGTCTCGCGGGCGATGCGCAGGCGCCGGATATCGTCCGCCTTGTCGCGCCCCACCTTGAGCTTAATATGGTTGAAACCGGCATCCACCGCTTCCTGGCACAGGCGGCGCAGCTTGTCGTCGTCGTAGCCCAACCAGCCGGCCGACGTGGTGTAGCAGGGGTAGCCTTCGCGCGCCAACGTGGCCAGACGTTCTGATTTGCCGACCACCTGTTGTTGCAGGAACGCCAGCGCTTCCTGCGGCGTGATGCAGTCCGTGATGTAGCGGAAGTCAATGAGCTGGACGATTTCCTCGGGGCTCATGCGGGACACCAGCTGCCACACCGGCACCCCTTCCTGCTTGGCCCACAGGTCCCACACGGCATTGACCACGGCGCCGGTGGCCAGGTGAATGGCGCCCTTGTCCGGGCCGATCCAGCGCAGCTGGCTGTCCGATGTCATGTGCCGCCAGAAGCGCCCCATGTCCTCGGTCACCCACGCCATGTCCAGGCCCACCACCAGATGACGCATGGCCTCAATCGCGGCGCAACAGATCTCGTTTCCACGCCCGATCGTGAAAGTCAGGCCATGCCCTTCCAGGCCCGCCTGGTCGGTTTCAAGAATGACGTAGGCGGCCGAATAATCGGGGTCCGGGTTCATGGCGTCGGAGCCATCCAGGTGCTGGGAAGTCGGGAAACGCACGTCTATCACGCGCATCGATTGAATGATGCTCATCGCTGTCCTCAAGTGAAAAATGGTCGGTGGATGTGATCGCTCAGCCCTCAGGCCTGCACGGTGATCTGGGTTTGTGTACCCAGGCCTTCGATACCCAAATGCATGGTTTGCCCGGGCCGGAGGTACACCGGCGGCTTTTGTCCGAGGCCCACGCCGGGCGGCGTTCCCGTGGAAATCACATCCCCGGGTTGCAGGCTCATGAAACGGCTCAAGTAGCTCACCAGGAACGGAACCCGGAACACCATGGTGGCCGTGCTGCCGTTTTGGTAACGCTTGCCATCCACCTCCAGCCACATCTTCAGGGCGTGCGGGTCCGGCACTTCGTCGGCGGTGACCAGCCAGGGGCCGGTGGGTCCAAACGTATCGCAGCCTTTGCCCTTGTCCCAGGTGCCACTGCGGTCGAGCTGGTATTCGCGCTCGGACACATCGTTGATGACGCAATAGCCCGCCACATGCGAGAGGGCGTCAGCTTCGTCAATATAGCGGCCGCCTTTGCCGATCACCACGCCAAGCTCGACCTCCCAATCGGTCTTCACGGAGCCGCGAGGAATTTCGACAGCGTCATCAGGACCGACCATGGCACTGGTCCATTTACTGAACACCACCGGCTCGGGGGGGACCGGCATGCCGGACTCGGCGGCATGGTCCGAATAATTCAAGCCGATGCAAATGAACTTGCCCACCCGTCCCACGCACGGGCCCAGGCGCAAATCTTTTTGCGGCAGGCCCGGCACCAAAGGCAGGGACTCTATGTCGATATCGCGCAAACGGCTCAGGCTTTCAGGCAGCAGCGCCTGCGCGCCCACGTCGACGATCCATGTCGACAAATCCCGCACGCGGCCTTGCGCGTCCAGTACCCCTGGTTTTTCCTGACCTGCTACTCCGTAGCGTAAAAGTTTCACAAAATGTCCTTCAAAAATTGGAAGCCTCAACCCGTGAAAGACTTGCGCGATGGCACAGGTCTTTCACGCATTCACGATCAGTCGTACAACACGGCGGCGATTTTGGGGTCGCTCATGTTGGACTTGTCGTAGTAGTAAAAACCGGTGTCGATGATTTTTGGCAGCTTCTCGCCCTTCAACGCTTTCACCGCGGCCTCGACTGTCTTGTAGCCAATACCGACCGGGTTCTGGGTGATGGCGCCCGCAATGGTGCCGTCCTTGATCATGTCTTTCTGGGCCTTGCCGGAGTCAAAACCAATGATGGTCACGCCGGTCTTTTTGGCTTCCTTCAAGCCCTTGCCGGCGCCGATGGCGGAGCCCTCGTTGGTCCCGAAGATGCCCTTGAGCTGCGGGTGCGCCTGCATCAAGGTCTTGGCGATTTCTGCGGACTTGAGGTGGTCCCCGCCGCCGTATTGCACATCGACTACCTTGATATTGGGGTACTTGGCCTTGATTTGATTCACAAAGCCATCGCGCCGGCCGGTGCCTGTGCCGCTGGTCTGGTCGTGACCGATCACGGCCACCTCACCCGCGCCGCCAATTTTTTCAGCCATCTTGTCTGCGGCCAGGGCAGCCGCTGATTTGTTGTCGGTCTGGGTGGTGGTGAGCGGAATGTCGCTGTCCACGCCCGAGTCGAACGCAATGATGGGAATACCGGCAGCCTGGGCTTTCTTCATCAAAGGAATGGTTGCCTTGCTGTCCAGGGCAGCCAAGCCAATGGCTTTCGGCTTCTTGGCCATTGCCGCCGACAGCATGTCGATTTGCTTGTCCACTTGCTGTTCCGTCTCCGGGCCTTCGAATGTCACTTTGACTTTGTAGTCTTTGGCCGCCTGGTCAGCGCCCTGTTTCACGGCCTGCCAGAACTGGTGCTGGAAGCCTTTGGAAATCAGCGGAATATAGATTTCCTGGGCAGCGGCAAAGCTGCTGAAACCAGCGAATGCGAGGCCAGCGGTCAGTGCCAGCATTTTTCTCTTCATGTTCATGAAATGTCTCCTGTGGAAGTTGTACTTGGTGTGAAATGAAATCGTCGGATAACGGGGGCGGGATAGGTTTTGAACAGCGTCAGCGCGTCTCCTTGGCGAGGGTTGGTAGGACTTGATCAGGCTCTGCATCACTTTTTGTTGCGCCGCAGGTTGTCGGTGTAGACCGCCAGGATGATGATCACGCCGGTGAGCACCATTTGCCACTCTTGCGCCACCGACATGATGCGCAGCCCGTTGATCAGCACGCTCATGATGAAGGCGCCGATGATGGTGCCCAGGATGGTGCCGACCCCGCCGCTGAGCGAGGTGCCGCCGATGACCACGGCGGCAATGGCGTCGAGTTCATAGCCTTGGCCCAGCGCAGGCTGCGCCGAATTCAAGCGCGAGGCAATCAACAGGCCGGCGATGCCGCAGATGCCGCCGCTGAAGGTGTAGATGATGATTTTCCAGCGGTCGACGTTGACGCCCGACAGGCGAACGGCTTCCTCGTTGCTGCCCAACGCGAAGGTATAGCGGCCCAGCGCGGTCTTGTTCAACACCACCGCACAGACGATGGCCACCAGAAACATGATCAGCACGCCATTGGGGATCGGCAGCAAGGGAAAGACGTCGCCGATCCAGGAACCGAGCGCGATCTGGTCAAAGCCGTCCACGTCGTTGAAGTAGATCGGGCGGGCGCCGGTGATGATCAGGGACAGGCCCTTGAGCAACATCATCATGCCCAGCGTGGCAATGAACGGCGGCACCTTCAGCTTGGTAATGGCCAGGCCGGAAGTACAGCCTGACAGCGCCCCCACCGCAATGGCAGCCAGCACCCCCAAGGGCAAAGGCAAACCGAGATTAACCATGAACATACCGGCCATCACAGCGCAGAAGGTCATCAGGACGCCGACCGACAAATCAATGCCGGAGGTGATGATGATGAAGGTGCTGGCGATGGCCAGCACGCCGATGACGGTGGTGGACTGCAGAATGCCGATGATGTTGTCCGCCGTCATGAACGCATCCGGCTTGAGCGCGGTGAAGATGCCCATCAGCGCGATGAGGCTGGCGAACGCCAACAGTTTTTGCTTGGCCTGGGCACCGGACAGACGGACCAGCCAGGCGCGAAGAAGAGTAGGTTGCGGCATCGTGAAGTCCAGAAATAAAAGTAGGTAGAGCGTCAGTGAGGGGAGGCGTCAGTGCATGGGCGCCGCATCGAGCTCGCGCCGTGTGGCCAGCGCCATCAGGTTTTCTTGCGTGGCTTGGTCACCGGGTATCTCACCGGTCACCCGGCCCTCGCACATGACCAGAACACGGTGACTCAATTGCAGGACTTCCGGCAGCTCCGATGAAATCACAATGATGGCCTTGCCCTGTGCGGCCAGGTCGTTGAGCAGTTTGTAGATTTCGCTCTTGGCGCCGACATCGATGCCGCGGGTCGGCTCGTCGAAAATCAAGACCTCGCAGTCGCGCACCAGCCATTTGGCAATCACCACTTTTTGCTGGTTGCCACCCGACAGCAGACGCGCGGTCTGGGTCAGCGAGGGCGTTTTGATGCGCAGCTTGTCCACCATGGTCCGGGCTATCTGGTTGATACCCGCACGGTTCAGGAACATGCCCCAGCGCAAATAGCTGCTCAGACTTGGCAGTGTGATGTTGGACTCGACGTCCATGCCCGTGGCCAAGCCAAAGTGCTTGCGGTCCTCGGACAGGTAGCCAATGCCGGCCTGCACGGCATCGCGAGGGCTGCGCAACAGCAACTTGCGTCCGCGCACGCGCACCTCGCCGGCGTCAATCGGATCGGCGCCGAAGACGGCGCGCGCCACCTCGGTACGACCCGCGCCCATCAGGCCGGCAAAGCCGAGGATCTCGCCGCGCCGCAGCGTGAAGCTGACATCGCGAATGGCCCGGCCGCGCTGCAGGTGGTTGACCTCCAGCACCAGCTCGTTGGCTGAGGTGTCGGGAATCCGCTTCTCGTGGTGTTCCAGCTCACGACCGACCATCATGGCAATCACGGTGGACATCGGCGTGCTGGCCGGCACGGTGTCGACATAGCAGCCATCGCGCATGACGGTGATCCGGTCGGCGATGCGCTGGATTTCATCCATCTTGTGCGAGATGTACACGATGCCGACGCCCTCCGCCTTGAGCTGGCGAATGATGCGAAACAGCTCCTCGATTTCGGCATTGTTCAAGGCGGCCGTCGGCTCGTCCATGATGAGAACGCGCGAACGAAAGGACAGCGCTTTGGCAATTTCCACCATCTGCTGGCGTGCCACCGTCAACTCGCTGATCAGCGTCGTCGGCGCCAGCGCCAGATGCATGCGGTCAAACAGCGCTTGGGTGTCGCGGTTGATTTGCGCTTCGTCCAGAAACACGCCCAGACGTCCGCGCGGCTCGCGTCCCAGGAAAATATTCTGAGCCGCCGTCAGATGGTTCATCAAGTGCAGCTCCTGGTGCACGATGCCGATGGCCAACGCCTGCGCATGGGCCGGGCTTTCCAATGTCACCGGCTGGCCGTCCAGCAGCACCTCGCCCGAGTCCTTGCTGTACACCCCGGCCAGGATCTTCATGAGCGTGGACTTGCCGGCGCCGTTTTCGCCCATCAAGGCATGCACTTCGCCGGCGTTCAGCTCAAACTGCACCTCGTGCAGCGCACGCACACCGGGAAACGATTTGCTCAGATTTTTGATAGCAACGATGGGGGTCACGAGCAGGTCTTTACAAGGAGGATGCGGTTAAATCGTCACGCCGCCATCGACCAGCAAGGACTGGCCCGTGACGAAGCGGGACTCATCGCTGGCCAGATAGACCACCATCGGCGTGATGTCGTCAACCGTGGCCAGGCGCCCTATCGGTTGCCGTGCGATGAAGTCGCGTTCCGCCTGCGCGGGATCGGCTGCCGATGCAATGCGCCCGCGCAGGGACGGTGTATCGACCGTGCCGGGGCACAAGGCATTGCAGCGCACGCCTTCCTTGACGAAGTCGGCGGCGATGGACTTGGTCATGCCAATCACCGCAGCCTTGCTGGCGCCATAGGCGCAGCGGTTGGGGAAACCCTTAATGGAGGACGCCATGGAGGCCATGTTGATGATGGACACGCTGGCCCGGTCATCACGCGCATGCGTCAGCATGGCCGGCAGAAAGGCGCGAATCATGTTGAACATGCTTTTGACGTTGAGATCGAAGCTCTTGTCCCAGTCCGCTTCGGTGCAGTCCAGCACAGTGCCATTGGCCACCATGCCGGCGCAATTGAACAGGACATCCAGCGGCGGTGTTTGTGCCGCGAGGGCATTCACAGCCCCGCTGTCGCGCACATCCAGCAGCACCACCTGAATGCCGGGGCAGGCCTTGGCCAGGCTTTTCAAATGCGCCTCGCTGACATCGGTGGCAATCACCGTGGCGCCTTCCGCCGCGCAGGCGATGGCACTGGCGCGCCCGATCCCTTGGGCGGCTGCCGTAATCAACACTGTTTTCCCCTGCAAACGCCCCTTGACCATGGTTCAAATCCTCTTTATAAATTCACTAATGAAAAAACAATTCATATTTGAGCTAAATTGTAGGTATGTTTTATTTAGCAAAAGATAGGCATTTACCCTAGTTCCCGATCTGCCGACCTGCAGGCAGGCGCAGGCAATTCATCCCATAAACTTCCCACCATGCAAACCTCACCACCCAAGACACGCGGGCGAAAACCACTGGCAGACGCTGCCAGCGGCCCGCCACAAACTGCCGACGACCGTTACCGGGCGCCGGCGCTGGACAAAGGACTGGACATTCTGGAATTACTGGCCCAGCAGCCGCAGGGGCTGACGCGCGCGGAAATCGTGAAGGAAATGGACCGCAACGCCAATGAGATTTACCGCATGCTGGAGCGCCTGGTGGCGCGCCAATATGTCATGCGCTCCATCTCCGGTGATCGCTATGCCCTGAGCCTCAAGCTGTTTGCGCTGGCGCACATGCATCCACCGCTGAACCGGCTGATCAACCAGGCTTTGCCCATCATGGATGAGTTCGCACGCAAGTCCGAGCAGTCTTGCCACATGGGGGTGTACGACCGGGGCAATGTGCTGATCAGCGCCCAGATCAACAGTCCGCGAGGCTGGGGCCTGGCTTTGCAGCGCGGTGCGAGCGTTACCTTGGTGGGGACCGCCTCCGGACAGGTGCTGCTGGCGTTTTCTGACGAGGCCGCACGTCAAAGAATGCTGGCGGAACATGCGCCGCTGGAAGGCGAGATCCCGCTGGCCGGGAAAAATCTGGCCACCACCCTGCAGGACATTCGATCATGTGGCTACCTGGAACGCGACAGTTTGCAGTCCTTTGGCGTGGTGGATATTTCCTTTCCCATCCTGGGTCCCGACAACACCGCCCTGGCCGCCCTCACCTGCCCGTTCATGCGGCGCATTGACCGGCATGCGGGACCGGATCAAAAAGAGGTTCTGACCCTGCTGGGAAACGCTGCCCGAGCGCTGTCCCTGACCCAGGGCATGACGCAATAACTAATTCTCGAACAGGCCCCCGACGTTCAATATCTCGTAGGAAATTTCAGGCCGCTGCGCCAGACTGCGCTTGATGGCGGCCGGGATGGCCTGGCGCGTCTTTCGGCACAGGCCGGGCTGCTCATGCACCAGGATCGTGATGCCGCGCAGGCTGCGGACGACGTTGGGGCTGGTGCTGATGCTCAGCCGAATGCCGACCTGCTGTTCCATCCGCTCTTCCATACCGCGCAGATCGCTGAGGCTGCTCAAGTTTTCCAACCGATGCAAAAGGCGCTTCTCATCCTCGCGGGTCAGGCGTAACACCCGCAGGTCGCCAGCCGGCTTCTCCAGCAGCGCGTCGCGCCCGCAATTGCAGGCGCCGGGCGGGCACTCGGTGCGTATGGGGAAAGGAGGAAGCGTCGTAGTCATGGGCCTTGCCATCGTTTACCTCGGGCCGGGATGGCAGTGGGAGCGATCATAGTCAGGCTTGGATACCCATCCGCTGACCTTTATCGAAATGGATCTGGCCTCAAGCGGCGCTCTTCAAAGCAGCCAATCAACGACTGAAAACCAGGGTAACTGACCTGCCTCGTCGACGGCTCTTGAGTGCCCTAAACGGAAATACACATGGCGCAATTGGTAACCACAAAGCTGTCATTTACCTCAAGTTCCCTTCGATTGCGAGCTCCCTTCACTCCCTTCATATTGCCGGTGACGCAGGTACGTTGCTAAATAACGTTCGCTGGTATCGGTGTCAAAGGAGGGGTATTGGACTCTGGAACTGCGGTTCTGGCCGCATTCATCACCATTGACAGGAACGCGTAGTAGCCGTTGATTCCAATCAAATCCATCACCCCTTGCTCTCCAAAATGTTGCTTGGCCCTAAGCCAAGTCGCATCGCAGACGCTTTTGTTTTGATGCAATTCCGTGGAAAACTTGTAGAGGGCGGTTTCATCTTCAGGCAGATTTTCAGGGATTCGTCCGTCCGAGATGGCGGCCACGGTTGCGGAAGAAATCCCTTCTCTCTCAGCAATGGGGACATGAATGGCCCATTCAACTTGCTGCGACCAATGCCTGGCCGTGATCAAAATTGCCAGCTCTGATAGTCGCAAGCCCAACGCACTCCTGTATCGCAGGTATTCCCCCATGCGCCCGGCATGCGCCATCAATTCAGGACTGCGCAGCAGCGGAACAAAAGGAGAAATCAATCCACCGCGCGGCCCGTCGACGATTTCTTGGGCATACGTCTGTTGGTCGGCACTCCATTGCTCTTGCGCAATGGGGGGCATTCTGTCCACGCTCATGCCTTTACACCCTTGACGGCTTGCAATGCTTGATCAATCGAAACTGCCAGCAGGTCCACAATTTTGTCCACGTCGGATTCGCTGACGACAAAGGGCGGTGCCAGCAAAACATGGTCGCCCACACGCCCATCAATCGTTCCCCCCATGGGATACACCAATAGTCCATTGGCCATGGCCAGCTTCTTGATCAGGGCGTGCAGTTTCAGACTGGGGTCGAACGATTCTTTGGTACTTCTGTCTTGCACCAGTTCGATGCCCATGAACAGCCCACGCCCCCGAATGTCACCGATGTTTGGGTGGTCCTTCAAGCGTTCGCTCAGTGACTGCCGCAAGTACGCCCCACGATCTTGAACCGCAGCAAGTAGATGGTCGCGCTCAATGACTTGTTGCACGGCCAACGCCGCAGCCGCAGCCGTTGGGTGTCCGATGTAGGTGTGGCCATGTTGAAAAAGGCCACTTCCATTTTTCAGAGGATCCATCACCCGACTTGAAGTCAATACCGCGCCAATGGGCTGATAACCACCGCCCAAGCCCTTGGCAATCGTGACCAGGTCAGGGACAACACCCTCCTGCTCGAATGCGTGCAGGGTTCCTGTGCGGCCCATCCCGCACATCACTTCGTCGGCAATGTACAAAATCCCATAGCGGTTGCACAAGGCACGCACCCCCTGAAAATAGCCAGGTGTCGGCGTAAGCGCTCCGGCGGTTGCACCGACCACTGTTTCTGCAACAAAAGCGATGACTTTCCCGGGGCCAATTTCCTGGAACTTTGCGTCCAGTTCTGCCAGCAGCCTTTGGGTGTATTGATCCTGGCTTTCCCCGGTCTGGCGGTCACGGTACTCGTAGCATGCGGACACTCGCCCCACATCCATCAAGATGGGCGCGAACTGCTTTCGGCGCCATTCGTTGCCACCCACCGCCAGCGCGCCCAAGGTGTTGCCGTGGTAGCTTTGCTGCCTGGCGACAAACTGTGTTCTCTGCGGTTGTCCGATTTCGACAAAGTGCTGACGCGCCAACTTGAGGGCCGCCTCTACGGCCTCAGAGCCACCGGAGACGAAATAGGCCTGATTCAACTCGGCTGGGGCCGTTCGGATCAGTTGGTCAGCAAGCGCCTCAGTGACTTCGGTGGTGAAAAAGCTGGTGTGGGCATAAGCCAATTTGTCAATCTGGGCATGCATGGCTGCCAGCACATCCGGGTGCGCATGGCCCAGGCAGGACACAGCCGCGCCGCCGCTGGCATCGATGTAGTGTTTGCCGCTTTGATCGGTGATGTGAATGCCCTTGGCACCTACTGCGGTTAAGGGAACGGAAAGAAGTGAGCGATGGACGATGTGACTCATGGTGAAAATATTGGTGACTGTGAATTGAAATTTCTAAATGTTGGAAAACGGGTATCCGCTTTTCAATCAGTGGCTGAGAATCTTGGAGAGAAACTGGCGTGCACGTTCAGATTTGGGCGCTGCGAAGAACGTTTCTTTTGCATCGTCCTCAACGATTTCTCCTCGGTCCATGAAGATGACCCGATTGGCGACCTTGCGGGCAAATCCCATTTCATGGGTCACGACCATCATGGTCATCCCTTCTTTGGCAAGCTGCACCATCACATCAAGGACTTCGCCGACCATCTCGGGGTCCAGTGCTGAAGTGGGCTCATCAAACAGCATCACGATGGGATCCATTGCGAGTGCCCGCGCAATGGCGACACGCTGTTGCTGGCCGCCTGACAACTGTCCTGGGAACTTGTGCGCATGTTCTTTGAGCCCCACACGCTCAAGGAGTTGCTGAGCTTTGAGCACTGCCTCATCCTTGCTGCGACCCAGAACCTTCACTGGTGCAACTGTGAGGTTTTCCACAATCGACATGTGGGGGAAGAGCTCGAAATGTTGAAAAACCATGCCCACCCGTGAACGTAGCTTTGGTAAGTCGGTTTTAGCACGTCCAACCGAGATGCCATCGACCTCAATGGTTCCCGATTGAAATGGCTCCAGGCCGTTCACGCACTTGATGAGGGTTGATTTGCCCGACCCGGAAGGCCCACAAACAACCACAACCTCCCCCTTTGTGATGCTGGTGCTGCAGTTGTTCAATACCTGGAAGGCACCGTAGTGCTTCGAGACGCTATCGATCTTGATCATTTGATCCTCAATTTCTCTTTAAGCGTGAACCAAATGGCGGTTCAAGCGCTTTTGATATTTCTTGACAAGGGTAGACATGCCGTAACACATGGCAAAGTAGGCGATTGCTACGAAGCTGTACATCTCCACCAGACGACCATCTCGTTGCGCGATTTTTGATGCAGCCCCCAAGAAGTCCGTGGCGGATATCACATACAGAAGGGACGTGTCCTGAAACAGGATCACGGTCTGGGTTAGCAGCACTGGCAACATGGCCCGAAATGCCTGAGGCAGAATCACAATCCGCATGGATTGGAAATAGGTGAGCCCCAATGCGGAAGCTGCTGAAACTTGACCACGTGGCACGGACTGAATTCCAGCACGCACCACTTCACAGAAGTAGGCGGCCTCAAAAAGGGTGAATGTAATCAAGGCCGTGCGCGTGGTTCCTATTTCAACTGGCCGTTCCGATCCAATCAGCCACCCCAGCATTGAAGGCACCAAGAAGAAGAACCAGAAGATCACCAAGATCAATGGCACAGAGCGCATCAAATTCACATAGCTTGCACAGGCCAATGACAAGGGTTTGACAGGCGAGAGCCGTCCCAATGCCAGTAAAGTGCCGAGGACGATTCCTCCAACGGTGGCCACCAGCGTCACTTCCAGCGTGAATCCCAACCCTTGAAGCAGGTAGGGCCAGACTCGGGTTATTACAGAGAAGTCAAAATTACCCACGTCAATGTCCCCCTTGTCCAAACAAGTCTGGAATGCGACTGCGACGTTCAATGGCCGCCATGAAGCGATTCACGATCATTGCAGTGATCAGGTACAGCACTGTCGCTGCGCCGAAGGCTTCATAGGTCTTGAACGTGAACTCATTCATTTGGCGCGCCTGGGCGGTTAGCTCCAGCAATCCAATCGTGAGTGCCACAGACGAATTTTTGAAAATTGTCATGAATTCGCTGGTAAGTGGCGGAATGATCAGCCGGGCTGCCTGTGGAAGCATCACGTTCGCGTAGGCCTGTGGCAACGTCATTCCCAGGGCAAGGGCTGCGTTCTTCTGCCCCTTTGGCAGAGTGTTGATGCCGGCTTTGACCTGCTCTGCGATCCGGGCAGAGGTGAACAATCCCAGGCAAAGAACTGAAGTGACAAAGGGTCCCCAGGGTGGAAGAATTCCCTTGATCCAATCGCCCATCGCCTTTGGCAGCAACTCAGGCAACACGAAATACCATAGAAACAACTGCACCAGAAGCGGGATATTGCGGAAGATTTCGACATACGCATCACCGAGTCTCACCACCCACTTTGGGGGTAGGGTTCGCAGCACACCTACAAAAAAACCTAGTGCCAGCGCCAACACCCAGGCGCAAAGTGCCAATGCCACCGTCCAACCAAGGCCCGAGATGAACCAATCAAGGTAA
Source organism: Rhodoferax ferrireducens (assembly GCF_003347515.1). Taxonomy (GTDB): domain Bacteria; phylum Pseudomonadota; class Gammaproteobacteria; order Burkholderiales; family Burkholderiaceae_C; genus Rhodoferax. Next base: position 71,408 of record NZ_QEII01000299.1, read on the forward strand.
TTGACACCTGGGTCGGGCGTTTGCTCAAAAAAAACGTTCCACTGAAGTGCCATGATTTGGAGTCCTTTGTGACTGTCTGCCACGCATCGGTTAGTCCTGTTGAAACAGATACATCCAGTCCGCAGACCAAATGCGATTTGGACTACAGGTGCCAACCGTTACGTGGTGCTCGGAATCAATGGGCGGCGTGATCCGACGGAGTCTTGATGAGAGTTTTAAGCCCTTCTGGCATCGGGTAGCCGATATTCACGCCGTTGGGTGCGATGGGCCCCTGGAACCATTTTGCGTAGATGTTTTTGATTTCGCCAGATGCCATCAGCTTGGTCAAAGTAGAGTCAATAATCTTCTTGAATTGAGGATCGTCTTTTCTCATCATCAGTGCGTAGGGGTCTCCACCGAAAGAGTCCTGCAGCAGGACGAGAGCCAGAGGGTCACGAGCGTTTGCACGCAAACCCGCCACCAAAACATCGTCCTCCATGAAAGCCATGGCACGTCCTGATTCCACAGTCAGCAGGGATTCAGCGTGGTCCTTTCCAGACATGAGAACCAAGCCGAGCTTGCGCTCGTCGTTTATCGTACGGATCAAGGTGGCAGTGTCGGTGCCCTGTGTCACAACAACGGCTTTACCCTTGAGATCGTCAATCGTCTTGAGTCCGGAGCCAGTCTTGGCGATGAACTTTTTGGCGACCCAGAACGTTGATACGGAAAAACCAACTTCTTCCTGGCGCTTGATGTAATTAGCGGTCGACCCACATTCCAGATCAACCGCGCCGTTCTTGACCAGTGGAATTCGGTTTGAGGAATTCACCGGTTGCAGCTTCACTTGCAGGTTTGGAATTTTGAGCTCCGCCTTGACTGCATCTACGACTTTGTTGCACAGGTCCATGGAGTAACCAACAGGTTGCTGTTTGTCGTCGTAGTAGGCAAACGGTACTGAAGACTCGCGGTGTCCTAGAGTGATAGTGCCGGTTTCCTTGATTTTTTTCATCGTACCAGTCAGTTCTTGAGCTGATGCCTGGGTGGCGGATACCGTGATGAATGTGCCAACCAAAAATGCCAGCTTTGCAAAGCGCATTGAATTGAAAGAGGAACGCATTGGAGTCTCCAAAAATTGCGGGGTAAAAACACCATGTGACCTGACCATCAGACCCCATGAAAAGGAAATCAACTGCCGCCCACATGGAAACGTATGTTTCACCTTTTGCAAACTAGCAACAAATGATTCCTTCAAGCCGATATTGCAACGTTTGTGCCAAATTTAAACAATAGGGGTTTTTACTTAAGAAATGCGGATATCAAAGGACTTTCCTAGGGCATCCGATGATTCGCATCAATATTTCCGCAACAAATGTTTCAACTGGTGCGCTCGCGCACCAATTCCGGGCGCCTTGCCACCATTCAATTCACCGGATTGGGGTGCGTCGCGTCGGTGCCTGAAGGTAGGCACCTGATTCAAAGAGACTTTGCTCAGTCTGATCAATTTTCTTCACAATGCCTTCGCCAGCATCCGCGACAAGCAATTCCAGCAATGCCTCTGTCACAGCCACCGCTGCGGCAACAGAAGGGAAAAACGAAGGGCTTGTTGCGGAGAAAAGAACCGGCACATCGGATGCCAATGCCAACGGTGAAGCATTGCTGTCAGTCAGGGCAATGATTTTGGCACCAGCAGTTCTTGCTGCTTCGACAACGGCAAGTGATTCGCGGGAATACGGTGCGAAGCTGATGGCGACGACGACATCTTGCTTGGAAATAGACCGCATTTGCATCTCAAGTCCGCCGCCCTGCCCATCAATGAGATGCACTGAATCCCGAAACAAACGGTAGCCATAGACCAGCGCATACGCCACCGGAAAGCTCGCTCGAAATCCGGCGACATGCACGGACCTGGATTTTTTTAACGCTTTGGCTGCGTCTTTCAGTGCCGATGCGCAAAGTGCCTCGGTCAGTACCAGGTTGGCTTGCTGCGCCGAAAAAAGCTCCCCCACCAGATCAGCTGTTTTTCCTCTGGTAGTCAGGTTCTTTGCACGCTCTCCATACCCTTCCCTGCGCAATCCCAGATCTTCCGCAAAAGCTGACTTCAGCTCAGGCCAACCGCTGAATCCAAGTTGTTGCGCCAATCGCACCAAGGTTGAGGGTTGCGCCTTCGCATGCTCAGCCAAAGTTCGCATGGAAGAAATCACCACATCGTTGGGGTGATCCACGATAAACCGCGCCGCGGCCCGGAGCGTGGGACTCAATGCTGGAAATTGATCAAGAATTTTCTCTTTGGCGCGCATAGCTACCTCGCTGAAACATACGCATCATTTTTGCATCAAATGTTCCGTGCGCATAAAAGTAGTATTAAAGCAATGTGCTGGCATCCGAGCTTGGAGCTGGAAAATGAGGGCTCAAGACGGGTTCGACGCATCTCGTTGACGTGAATTTGGCATGCTCCATACCGGCCGCTCACGACCGACCGAAGATGGTCGAGACCCGACCATTGCCCAGAAATACCTGACTTCCAAGAATCAATCTTTCCTCATCATTCAGCGATACAGATTTGGCCAGCACGCCGACCAACAGGCATCCGTCTCAACTGCACCTCGCGGTTCAATCAGCCACCCGCCATCACCCATAAAGTCGCCGCGCCCACCAGCAGCGACAACGTGGGAATGACGGCCAACACACAGCACCGACTGCGCGACAGCGGCTGTGCGCTGGCCAGCAGCAGGCCCAGGCTGGCCAGCGCCGTCGGCTCCGGCGTCAACCCGAACAGCTCGATCTGCGTCCACGGCCGGCCGGCGAACAGCCCGGCCAGCGGATACAGCAGCACGCCGCTGAGGGCCAACAGCCAGCCGAGGTTCCGCACGCGAACACCCATTCCAACAACACCAGCAGTCGGCCCGTGCCCGTCGCGCGGCAAGGCGCCCAAGCCCAGCAGCAACACAGCCTGAATCGCGAAGGCCACGGCGAAGTACTGCGCCGCCCAGTTGATACTGGCATAGCGCTGCCAGTGAAAAGCCCAGCCGACCCAGAGCCAGATGGCAGCGAGCAGGGCCGCCAGCACGCGACCGGCACCGGCGCGCCGGCTTGCGGCCAGCCCCAGCGCGACCAGGCCGGCGGCGAGCGCGACCAGCTGCGCCGGCCAGACCTCGCGGTGGTAGAGCTCGATCAGGCGCCAGTAGGTCGCGGGCGAAAACATCAGCAAGTCGGACAGCCGGTAGCTCCACCAGTCGGACATGCTCACAGCCTCTCGACGTGGGCGACCATGCGCTGGCGAAAGGCTTCGTCGGGCAGCCGGCCGCGGGCGGCGCCCATGTTCTCGCGCACATGGGCGATATCGCGGGTGGCCGGAATCGCGCAGCTCACGGCCGGGTGCGAGACGATGAACTTCAACGCGAACTGGGCCCAGTTGACGCAGTCGATCTCGCTGGCCCAGGCCGGCAGCGGGTGACGCTGCAGCTGGCGCAGCAGCGCGCCCTGGCGAAACGGCCGGTTCACCAGCACGGCGATGCCGCGCTCGCGCGCCAACGGCAGTAGCCGCTCCTCGGCCTCGCGGTCGAGCAGGTTGTAGCTGAACTGCACGAAGTCGATGCGCTGACTGCGCATAAGATGTTCGAACTCGCGGTGGCGGCGGCCCTCCGAGGTGGTGATGCCGACATAGCGCAGCTGGCCGGCCGCTTTCATGGCCTGCAGCAGCGGCAGCTGTTCCTGCCAGGCGACCAGGTTGTGGACCTGCAGCAGGTCGAAGCGCGGCAGCCGCCAGAGCTGGCGCGAGGCCTCGATTTGCGCCGCCCCGCTCGACGAGGTCCAGACCTTGTCGGCGGCAAAAACGCGCCGCTGCGCCGACAGCGTTTGCAGGCCGTCGCCAATCACACCTTGCGAGGAACCGTACATGGGCGAGGAATCAATGAGGCGGCCGCCGGCCTCGAAGAAGTGGCGCATGACCTCGGCGCAATGCACGCGCGCCGGGCGGTCGTTGCCGACGTTGAAGGTGATCCAGCTGCCCAGCCCGACCAGCGGTATCTGCTCGCCGGACGAGTCGATGGTTCTGGTCAGCAGCTGCGGCAACGCCATGTTTTGGGCCTGCACTTGCACAGACGCGCCCGCCGCGCCCAGCGTGGGAATCAGCTGCAGCAACAGATCGCGGCGTCTCATTTTTTCAGCCTAGCACAGGGGCAAAGCGCGCGCAGTAGCATCAACACCCAACCCGAAAGACGTCATGGAGAACCGCATGATGAAGCTGAGCCGAACCACCCGTCTTCTCACGCTGCTGGCCGTGCTGGCCTGGAGCCCATTCGCCTTGGCCGACGAGGCGGCCTTGTGGTCGCTACTGCAGGGCGGCGGCCAGGTGGTGCTGATCCGCCACGCCTTGACCACTGCGGGCGTGGGCGACCCGCCGGGCATGACGCTGGCCGATTGCAACACGCAGCGCAATCTGAACGAGGAAGGCCGGGCGCAGGCGCGCCAGCTCGGCGTGGCTTGGCACGCACGCGGCGTGGCGGTGGGACGGCTGCTGTCCAGCCCCTGGTGCCGCTGCGTTGAGACCGCGCGGCTGGCCTTCGGCCAAACGCCCGAGCTCGCATCGGCGCTGGGCAATCTGTTCGATCACCCGGAGCGCGTGGCCCGACAGCTGACCGAGCTCACACCGCTGGTCAGCCAGACGCCGGCGCGCGGTAACACGGTGTTGATGTCGCACGGCTCCACCATCCAGGCGCTGACCGGCATCTCACCGGCCACGGCGGAGATGGTGGTGCTCACGCCTCAGGGCAGCGGCGGCTTCACGGTCGCCGGACGACTGAGCGCGCGCTCGCCCTGACGGCCACCAGCGCACAGCGCCGACACGTCAATGTCAAACCCTGAGAATCAGGGTTTATACGAATGTTTAATTTATTGTACGTTAGTACAATTCAAACTTGAAGCAGGTTTATACCGAGCGCTTGCCCACTCGGCTCCTGCCACCTCTAACTCTTTGGAGACCCCATGAAACGCCGTCAACTGATCCGAACCGCCGTCGGCCTCGCCTTCACCGCCGCCCTCGCCGCCCTGCCCGCGCAGGCCCAAAGCACGACAAAAATCGCCTACGGCTACACGGCGGTCAGCGATTTCGCCTCGGTGTTTGTCGCCGCCGAAGAAGGCTATTTCAAGAAGCGCGGCCTGGACGTGGAATTGAAATTCATGCCGCTGAACTCCGCCATTCCGGCCGCCGTCCAGTCCGATTCGCTGCAGATGGGCGGCCCGACCCCGACCGTGTTCCTGCAGTCGATCGATGGCGGCCTGGACCATGTGGTGCTGGCCGGCGGCGGTGTGCTGTCCAAGACCTACACCGATCTGGCGGCGGTGGCGCGCGCCGGCTCCGGCATTCGCACGGCGCAAGATTTTGTCGGCAAAAAAGTCGGCGTGCCGGGCCTGGGGGCGCTGCTGCATGTGACCTTTCGCCAGTGGCTCAAGAGCAATGGCGTGGACTATCGCAAGGTCAGCTTCATCGAGGCGCCCTTCCCGCAGCACGCCGACCTGATCCGCGGCGGCTCGATTGACGCGGTGATCACGGCCGGGCCCTTCATGGCGCGCATCGTCGACGGCGGCACCGGCTATGTGGCCTCGTTCTACACCACCTTTCTGCCCGAGGGCCTGCCCACCATTGTTCATGCCGCCCGGCGCGACTGGGCGCGGGCCAACCCGGCGGCGGTCAAAGCCTTTACCCAGGCGGTGCAGGAAGGCGCGACCTTCATGCTGAACCCCAAGAACGATGGCCGGGTGCGCGAAGCGCTGGCCAAGTACCTGCGCCTGCCGGCGCCCGCCGTGGCAAAGATGCAGATTTCCCCGCCCGGCCCGGTGGTCGGTGAGCGTGCGCTCGGCAGCTGGATCCAGATGATGAATGGGCAGGAGATGCTGAAGACCGCGCCCGTCGCCACGATGCTGATCTTCAAATAGACGCTATTATTTTTATAGCTGTCTGCGCTTATTCTATAAGCGCTAGAGGCCTATTTCATACTAAACCAACGAATCCCATGACCCCTGACCTGCTCGAATTCGACCAGCTAGCCATTCACCTGGGCGGGCGCGAAATCCTCTCGCCCACCAGTTTCTCGGTGGCGCGCGGCGAGTTCGTCTGCATCATCGGCCCCTCCGGCTGCGGCAAGACCACTTTGCTGCGCGCCGCCGCCGGCTTTGTCACGCCCAGCGCCGGCGCGGCGCGGCGCCACGGCGTGCCGATTAGCGGGCCCTCGCGCGAGGTGGCTTTTGTGTTCCAGGACTATGGCCGGGCGCTGCTGCCCTGGCGCACGGTGCAGGGCAATATCGCGCTGGCGCTGGAGGCGGCTCACATCCCGGCCGACCAGCAGCCGGCCCGCATCGCCAAAGTGCTGGCAACCGTGGGCCTGTCGGCACACGCCGCCAAGTTCCCGGCCCAGCTCTCGGGCGGCATGCAGCAGCGCGTGCAGATTGCGCGCTGCCTGGCGCAGGAGCCCGAGCTGCTGATGATGGACGAGCCCTTTGGCGCGCTCGACGCCATGACGCGCGAGAGCCTGCAGGACGAGTTGTCCAGCCTGGTGCGCACCACCGGCCTGACCGTGCTGTTCGTCACCCACGATCTGGAAGAGGCCATCTACCTGAGCGACCGGGTGATTGCCCTGCGCGCCAACCCCACCGCCAACAAGCCCAGCTTGGCGGCCATGGTGGAAGTCAGGATCGAACGGCCGCGCGACCAGTTGCTGACCAAAGAGCACCCCGAATTCCTGCGCTTGCGCCGCGAGCTGTATGGCTTTCTGGGCCACCACTGAAAGGCGGCCAGTGATGTTGCGCCTGCTCCGTCCCTTGCGTTATTTACGCCCCTTTGTCTTCCCGGCCCTGCTGCTGGCCGCGCTGGAGTGGTACGCCCGCACCTCCGGTCAGGGCAGCGATGCGGTGGCGCCGCCGAGCCTGGCCGCGCGCGCCCTGATGGGCGCGCTGTTGTCCACGGGCGAGTTTTCCATCCTGCAGGCCACCGCCTTCACCCTGGGCAGTGCCGGGCTTGGGCTGTTGCTCGGGCTGCTGAGCGGTGTCGGCTTGGGGGTGGTGCTGGGCCTGTCCCGGCGCGCCGCTGACATGAGCTTTTTGTCGGTCGAGGTGCTGCGCCCCATTCCCTCGGTGGCGCTGATCCCGCTGGCCATGCTGGTGTTCGGTTTTGGTTTTCGCATGGAAATCAGCATCGTCGCCTTCGCCACCTTCTGGCCGCTGCTGCTGCTGACGCAGGCCGCCGTGCAGCAGGTGGAGCCGCGCCTGCTGGAGGTGGCGACAGCGCTGAACCTGAGTCCGCTGGCGCGCACCACCAAGATTGTGCTGCCGGCCGTGCTGCCGCGCTTGTTCGTCGCCCTGCGCCTGGGCGTGGCGATTGCGCTGGTGGTGGCGGTCACGGTGGAGATTGCCGCCAACCCCAGCGGCATGGGCTATGCGCTGATGATCGCGCAGCAAAGCCTGGCCCCCGAGCTGATGCTGGCCTGGCTGTTCTGGATCGGCCTGGTCGGCTATGCCCTCAACAGCGCCGCGCTGGGACTGCAACGTTGGGTCGCGCAACGCATGGGCGCCGCGCCTGCGGGAGCCGCGCCATGACAACGACTTTCAGAATCCGCGCCTGGACCGAGTCGCTGGGCGTGCTGCTGACTCTGATCGGCCTGTGGTGGCTGGCCAGCCACCAGCAGTGGGTCAGCAAGGTGTTTTTGCCCACGCCCGAGGCCACCGTGGCCAGCCTGCTGGAGGGCTTGATCCAGGGCGACTTGCTGCAATTCACGCTGTCCACCGTCGTGCGCATGGGCCTGGGCTGGGGCCTGGCCTCGGTATTGGGCGTGGCGCTGGGGGCGCTGATCGGCAGCTCGGCCACGGCGCGCGCCTGGATCGGGCCGACGCTGGAGTTTGTGCGCCCGCTGCCGGCCTCGGCCCTGCTGCCGCTGGCGATTGCGATCTTCGGCCTGAGCGCCGGCATGGTGCTGTTCGTGGTGGCCTTTGGCGCCATGTGGCCAGTGCTGCTGGCCACCGTGCATGGTTTCGCCTCCATGCATGTGCGGCTCACGGAGGTGAGCCAGGCGCTGCAGCTGTCGCGCCTGGCTTTCGTGTTCAAGGTGGGCTTGCCCAATGCCATGCCGGACATTCTGGCGGGCATGCGCCTGTCGCTCACGGTGTCGCTGATCGTGGCGGTGGTGGGCGAAATGATCGCCTCGCAGTCCGGTCTTGGCCAAGCCATTTTGCTGGCCGCCCGCTCCTTCCGGGCCAGCGAACTGTTTGCCGGCGTGCTGCTGCTGGGCGCCATCGGTTTTGCCAGCAACGCGCTGCTGGCTCTGGCGGAAAAGAAATTGTTGAACTGGCAAATGCCTTGACTGTCACGTCAGGGGTCTTAAGGAAAAACCAACCATGACACGCAAATTTGTAGACCTGTCGATCTTTCTGGAAAACGATGTGATGTCCGATCCGCCGGGCCTGGGGCCCAAGATCGAGTACTTCACGCACGAAGACAGCTTCGAGCACATCGAGCCTTTCTTCCCCGGGCTGGCCAAGCAGGACTTGCCGGACGGCGAAGCCTGGGCGGTGGAGCTGGTGACCCTGTCCACCCACAATGGCACGCACCTGGATGCGCCCTACCACTTTCACAGCACCATGGACAAGGCGCTGGGCGACAAGAAGCCATCCCTGACCATCCACGAGGTACCGCTGGAATGGTGTTTCCAGCCCGGCGTGAAGCTCGATTTCACACAGTTGCCGGACGGCTATGTGGTGACGGCGGCGGACGTGGAGGCCGAGCTGCAGCGCATCCGGCACACGCTCTCGCCGCTGGAGATTGTGGTGGTCAACACCCGCGCCGGTTCGCGCTACGGCCAACCGGACTTTCTCGCAGCCGGCATCGGCATGGGCTATGAAGCCACCATGTACCTGCTGGAGCGCGGCGTGCGCCTGACCGGCACCGACGCCTGGAGCTGGGACGCGCCCTTTGTCCACACCGCCAAAAAATACCAGGAGACGCAGGACGCCTCGCTGATCTGGGAAGGCCACAAGGCCGGACGCGACATTGGCTACTGCCATCTGGAGAAACTGCACAACCTGGAATGCCTGCCGCCGACCGGATTCCACATCTCCTGCTTTCCGCACAAGATTCGCGGCGCCTCGGCCGGCTGGACCCGCGCCGTCGCCATCTTCGATGAACGCCTGACGGCCAGCGCGTGACATCTCCTGCCCCTCACAGCCCCACCCGATAACGCCCACCATGCCACTCAACCACACCCACGACCCTGCTGCCACGAGCTGGCTGGCATCGGCCAACGCCGCCGGCGGTGACTTTCCCCTGCAGAACCTGCCGTTCGCGGTGTTTCGACGCAGCGGCAGCGCCGAGCCCTTTCGCGGCGGGGTTGCCATTGGCGACCAGGTGCTGGACCTGGCGGCCTTGAGCCGCACCGAGGGCCTGCAGGGGCTGGCGGCGCAGGCCGCGCGCTTGTGCGCCCAGCCGGTCCTCAACGACTTTCTGGCCCTGGGGTCGCCGGCCTGGCAAGCGCTGCGCCACGCCCTGTTTGCCCTGCTGCACAGCACGGCCACCAGCACGACCGAGGCGCTGGTGCGCGCCTGCCTGGTGCCGCAAAGCGCGGTGGACTACGCGGTGCCGACCCGCATTGGCGACTACACCGATTTCTACACCTCGATTCACCACGCCCACAAGGTCACGCAGTTGGTGAAACCGGGTGAGCCCATCACGCCCAACTTTCAGTGGCTGCCAATCGCCTACCACGGCCGCGCCTCCAGCATCGGTGTCAGCGGCCAGACCTTTCGTCGCCCCCTCGGGCAAGCCATGGCGCCGGGCGCCAGTGCACCGGTCCACGGCCCCTGCACGCGGCTGGACTACGAGCTGGAAATCGGTGTGTACATCGGCCCCGGCAATGCCCAGGGCGAGCCGGTGGCACTGGAGCAAGCCGAGTCCCACATCTTTGGCGTCTGCCTGCTCAACGACTGGTCGGCGCGGGACATCCAGTTCTGGGAAATGGCGCCGCTGGGCCCGTTTCTGGGCAAGAACTTTGCCACCACCATTTCCCCATGGATCGTGACCCTGGAGGCGCTGGCCCCCTACCGCCTGGCCTGGACCCCACCGGCCGGCGCAGCGCAGCCGCTGGCCTACCTGGACACCGCCAGCAACCGCCAGGCGGGCGCGCTCGACATCTCGCTGGAAGTCTGGCTCGACACTGCCCAGCGCCGCGCCAGCAACGACGGCCTGGGTTGCGCTCCGGCCCGCCTGAGCCGCACCAGCTTCAAGCACCAGTACTGGACCGTGGCGCAAATGGTGACGCATCACACCATGGGCGGCTGCAACCTGCAAAGCGGCGACCTGCTGGGCAGCGGCACCATCTCGGGACCGGGCCCGGCCGAAGCCGGTGCCATGATTGAACTGACGGCCGGCGGCCGCCAGCCCGTCACGCTGGCAGGCGGCCACGGCCAGCCGGAACAGCGCGCTTTCCTGCAGGACTTTGACACCGTCATCCTCACCGGCTGGTGCGAGGCACCGGGGCGCGCACGCATTGGTTTTGGCGAGTGCCGCGGCCAGGTGCTGCCGGCCCTGAACGCCTGAACCGCCTCACGCTCACCTGCCCCGCTATCGGCCTATCCGCGTCAGCACATCCCAATTTGTACAAACGTACTTTTATTTATACATACGAACCACATCAATTCATCACCGTCCCTGTTCTCTCTCAACTCACCCTGAAAAAAGTCCATCATGAAAAATCTCTCCCAACTCCAGCTTGCCGCCGTCCTCTGCACCGCCCTCGCAGGCCCCAGCGCCTTGGCACAAAGTGCCAGCAGCGTGACGATCTCGGGCCTGGTCGACGCCTACGCCGGCAGCCGCCAGCTCAGCGGCGGCACGCGCCAGAGCAAAGTGGACAGCTCCGGCCTGTCGACCTCGCAGATCAATTTCGACGGCCGGGAGGACCTCGGAGACGGACTGCGGGCCGAGTTCGCGCTGGGCCTGTTTTTGCGGCCCGACGACGGCGGCCAGGGGCGCTTCAACGGCGACACGTTTTTCGGGCGCAATGCCTACGTCGGCCTGGGCGGCAACTTCGGAACCGTGCGCCTGGGCCGCCAGGGCACCGGGAATTTCCTGAATTTCATGCGCACCAATTCCTTTGGCGACTCCGCCCCGTTTGGCCCGACCTTCCTGCACACCTGGATGTCGGCGATTGCGCAGGGACCCCAGTTTGTCAGCGTCGGCACGCCCCCGACCAGCCGCGCGCTGACGGGCACCCTGGGCACGTCTGACAGTGCCTGGAACAACTCGCTGGTCTATATTTCGCCCTCGCTCGGCGGCACGGTGTTGCAGGCGCAGTGGGCGCCAGGTGAAGTTGACGGTGTGGGCAAGCGCTTTGGTGCCAGCGCCTTCTATACCGGCGGCCCCCTGGTGCTGGGCCTGGCGACCGAACAGATCGGCGCCAACTCGGTGCCCGCCAGCGGACCGGCCGCCGCGCTCATCAGCCAGCAGTCCACCTGGCATGTGTCTGGCGCCTACGCCTTTGGCTTCGGTCGGCTCAGTGCCGGCCTGATCAACACCCAGCGCGACTACACCACGGTGACTGACGACCGGATGCGCACTGTGCATCTTGGCGTGACCATTCCCGTGGGTGCCGGCAGCGTGATGGCCCAGATCGCGAACAGCAGCCAGCAGCCCGACGTCGGCAACGAAGTGACGCGCACCACCACCAGCGTGGGCTATTCCTATCGTTTCAGCAAACGCACCGATGCCTACGCGGTGTTGATGCATGACCAGTTCACCGGCCAGTCCAGCGGCAGCACGCTGGGCGTCGGCATGCGCCATCGCTTCTGATCTTCGTTTTCGTTTTCTCCAGGTCTCCAAAGTTTGAGGCGTCGCTTGCGGCGCCTCTTTTTTTGGGGCTGATCAGCCGGACTTGAACGGTTGTACAATTTTCGCTGCTCAACCGACGGCAGGCGCTTTCAGCGATCCTGAAACATCTCATGGCCTACGACTCTGCGATCCCCACGCCCCAACGGCCGCCCAAAGAAGCGCGGCCCGACCGCCGCTATGCCATTTTGCTGGCCGCCGAAAAGCTGTTTGCCCAGCGCGGCTACAACGGTGTCTCGATCCGCCAGATCGCCGACGAAGCCGGCGTGCCGCTGGCCCTGGTGGGCTATTACTTCGGCCCCAAGAACGAGCTGTTCCGTGCCATTTTTGAACACTGGAACAGCACCATCCGCGAACGCCTGGCCGCGCTGGCCACGGTGCGCACGCGCGCCGCAGAACCCGATTACCTGGAGCAGGTGGTGGCCGCCTTCGTCGGCCCGGTGCTGCGTTTGCGCGCCAGCCCGGAAGGCGAGTGGTACGCGCTGCTGATGACGCGCGGCCTGAACGAGCCGCACCAGGAAACCGACCTGGTGCTGCGCGAGTATTTCGACCCCATGGCCCTGGCCTTCATTGACGCCTTGCTGGACGCCTTTCCCGGCAAAACCCGTGCCCAGGTGGCTTGGGCCTACCAGTTCATGCTGGGCGCGCTGCTGCACCACATCGGCGACGAACGGGTGCAGCGCCTGTCCCACGGCAGCAACACGCCCAACGACCCGGCGGCGGCGCCCCTGCTGGCCGCCTTCATCACCGGCGGCATGCGCCAGGCCATGGCGATGCCCTTTACGGCGCCCGCAACGCCGGCCTAGCCGCTGCTGCTTGCTACGAAGACGATAGCCGCTGACGCCTGTTTGACAGGGGCGGCAATCCGTTTTTGTCTATAGTGACGGCAACTCATCTTTGGGGAGCCTCAATGCGTATCTGGAAGCAAGCCATCTCGGTGGAAGAACTCACCGCCATTCACGTCAACACCGCGGTCGCCCATCTGGGTATCGAGTTTCTGGAGGTGGGTGATGACTTCATCCGGGCCCGCGTGCCGGTGGCCCCCCGCACCCAGCAACCCTATGGCTTGTTGCACGGCGGCGTGAGCGTGGTGCTGGCCGAGACCCTGGGTTCCTGCGGCGCCGCCTACGCCAGTCCCGCTGGCCACCGTGCCGTGGGCCTGGACATCAATGCCAATCACATCAAGGGCGTGCTCAGTGGTTGGGTCACCGGCATCACCCGTCCGGTGCACCGCGGCCGCACCACGCAGGTCTGGCAGATCGACCTGCACAACGACGCGGGCGAGCTGACCTGCGCGTCGCGCATCACGATGGCGGTGCTGGCGCCAAAATAAAGATCAAATCGGCCTCTAGCCCTTGTCCAACCAGCACAAGCAGCTATTAAATGCAGAGCAATCCCGGGTGCTATTCCGAAGCCGCCTGCGCCAGCTTCTGGCTCTTCCAGTAGACGTCATCGCCGACCGTGCCATCGGGGCGGTGGCGGTTGAGCACGCGGGCCAGCACGAACATCAAATCACTCAGGCGGTTCAGGTACTGGCGCGGCGTGTCTTTCAAAGTTTCCTGAGCTTCCAGCGCCACCACGGCACGCTCCGCGCGCCGGGCCACGGTCCGGCAGACGTGGGCCAGGGAGGCGGCACGACTGCCGGCGGGCAGGATGAACTCCTCCAGCCGTGGCAATTTCTCGTTGTGTTCGGCCAGCGCGGCGTCCAGCGCCAGCACCGCCTCGGGCTTGAGCAGCTCGAAGCCGGGGATCGACAGCTCGCCGCCCAGGTTGAAGAGCTGGTGCTGGATTTCCACCAAAAGTGAGCGCACGCTCTCCGGCATGTCCTCGCACAGCAAGACACCGATGTTGGAGTTGAGCTCGTCCACGTCGCCCATGGCGTGCACGCGCAAGCTGTTTTTAGAGACGCGGGTGTTGTCACCCAGGCCGGTGGTGCCGTTGTCGCCGGTGCGGGTGGCGATTTGTGTCAGGCGCTTGCCCATGATCAGACTCCTTGGTTGGTGGCGCCTTGCTTGGTGGCGTTATGGCTGGATTGTCGCGCCAGCCGAAAGACCACATGGAAGCCGCCCGCCGCCGGGTGCTCGACCGTCAAGCTGGCCTGGTGCTTCTCGGCCACCCGCCGCGCCAGGGCCAGGCCCAGCCCGTGACCGGCACGCGCCGGCGTGGCCTGCGCATACGGCTGGCTCAAAGACGCCAGGGCTTGCGGCGCGAAACCGCAGCCCTGGTCGTGCACGCTCAGGATGTAGTCCTGGACCGTCTCGTGCAGCGCCAGCGTGACGGTGCCACCTTGCGGACCGTGGCGCAGGGCATTCCAGCCCAGGTTCAACAGCACGCGCTGCAGTAAACGCGTGTCGCCGCGCACCAGGGCACAGTCCAGCGCACAGTGGCGCTCGATGCGGGCGCCCAGGCGGCGAGCGTCTTCCCACAGGTCGTCCGCGCTTTGGTGCAGGATTTGCACCAGGTCGATCTCGGCAAAGCCGGCCGGGTCCAGCGCCTCGGCCCGGCCCATCAGCAGCAGCTGTTCCGACAGCTCCAGCGCGCGCCGGGCGCAGGCGTCGATGCGGTCGAGCAAGGCCGCATGGTCGGCTGGCCTGTCGGCGCGCAGGCTGTCCGCCAGTGAGCGCAAGGACAACAGTGGCGAGCGCAGATCATGGGCCAGGTGGCGCATCAGCTCCTCGCGGTGCTGCTGCGCTTCGGGCGTGTTGCCATCCGTGGCCAGGGCGCTGGCGATCTGGTCGACCGCCTGGGTGATGGCGTCAATGCGCATTGCAACCGGGTCAAAAAAACCGCCGACCTCAGTTGCTTTGGCCGGCGAGCGGCCCGATGGCGCCAGGGCGGCGATGCGACGGGTCTCACGCGTCATCGCGCTCAGGCTGGCCTCCAGGCGGCGCCAGCTCCACAAGGGGTAAGCCAGGGCCATGGCGGCGATCGGCGCGGCCGGCGGCCACCACCAGCCGCCCAGCTTCAAAGCCCCAACCGCGGCCAGCGCCGCGCCGGTGCAGAGCAGCAGCGTGACCCACAGCGCGGCCTGCGGCGTGGTGAGCAGCAGGGCCGCCATCAAGGCCAGCAGCAGCGCACCCGAGAAGAGCAGACGAACCCCGTCAGGCATCGGCCGTGGGGCGTAACCGCTGCGCAGACCATCCAGCACATTGGCCACAAACTCGATGCCCGGCATGGTGCCGCTGCGCCCCGCCAGCGGCGTCACCAGGTTGTCGCCCAGACCGGTCGCGGTGGCGCCGATCAACACGATGTGCCCCTTGAGTTCAGCCGCCGCAATACGCCCGTCCAGCAAGTCCACCAGCGAACGCCGGGCAAAATGCCCCGGTGGCCCGGCAAAGGGCACGAGCAGGGCCTGTCCGGCTGGCGCGGCGCCGGCTTTGAAGGTCTGACCCGACAGTTCGAGCAGCTGCTGCGCCACATGGGGAAACGAGACGCCGCCGGCCGTCTCCAGCGCCAGGTAGCGCCGGCTCACGCCATCGCGGTCGACCAGCGCCTGGGCGTGGCCGAGACGCGCCACGGCAGCCAGTTCGGGCAAGGGCAGTACCACCGCGTCACCCGGGGCCGGCATGAAGACCGGCAAGACCACGCGCCCATGGCGGGCCAGCGCCGCCGCCAGCCGCGTATCGGCACTGGGGTCATCGCGCTGCGCTTCTGAAAAAATGACATCCAGCAGCACCGGGCCGGTGCCGGCCGGGGTCAGCCGGTCCATCGCGTCGGCCAGCAACTGGCGCGACCAGGGCCAGCGGCCGCCGCGCGCCAGGCTCTCCTCGTCGATGGCCAGGATCAGGATGTCCGGCGCCGGGGCCCGGCCCGACAGGCTCACGCTGCTGTCGTAGAGCCAGAAATCGGCCCGGTCCAGCCAGCCGCCACGAATCGCGGCCAGCAGCAGCGCCGCCAGCAGCAGTGTCAGCAACGCCCACTCACGCACATGACGGTGGAGGGACCGTCTCACAGCGTCCTCACAACAGGGGCAGCAAGAGCAAGAACAGGAGGCCCCAAGGGTGTCGCTGGGCGGGCACTTCCAGGCGCTGGGCGGAGGACCAGCTTCCGGCACGACCTTCTGACAAGACCACCTGGGTCCGCACAAAATAGGCGCCGGGCGGTGGTGTCGGCAGTTCCAGCCGGGCGCCCGGCACCACCTGATCAAACTCGGTGCGCGAGAAGTCGGCATCCGGCGCCAGCTGCACGCGGTGACTGAAGCCGGCCGGACCCGACCAGGCCAGTGTCAAACCGCCCTCGCCCAGCGCCGGCGCCGCCATGGCGGATGGCGCCAAAAGGGTGAAGCTGGCGCTGTCACCAAAGGGGCCGCGTGGACCATCACCTGACAGCCGGCGCTCGCCCGGCGCGCGCAGCGTCGCCACGCGCCAGTGGTAGGTGCCCGGCGTCCAGTCCGCCGGCAGCGCCAGTCGCTGACCGGTGACGCCGGGGCGGTCCAGCACCAGCTCGGCAAAGCGCGCGTCGCGCGCCACCTGCAGCTGGTAGGCCGGCGCATCCGCTTGACCCGTCCAGACCAGTTCGGCGCCCGGCGCGACGCTGGCGCCGGGTGCGGGCGACAGCAAAATCGGCGGCTCGGGCCGGGCTCGCAGGGCCAACGCCATCAGCGCCTCCTGGCCCTCCAGGCCCTGGGCATCGGCCGCGCGCAGCCGCAAGTGGTAGTCGCCATCGGGCAGACCCGTCAGCAGCCAGCGGGGGGAGGTGGTGCGTTCGTCCTGCAGCAGCCGGGTAAACGCGGCGTCGGCCGCCACCTGCCAGCGCCAGGCTTGAGCTCCGGCCAACGCCGGCACGTCCAGCGGCTGGGTGGTGCGCTCGATGCGAACCGGCACGCCCGAGACATCGGCTGCCGGCAACAAGGGCAGCACCGCGCCGAGCCGACCTTCTTCAGCCCGCAAGCCCTGGGCCGCATTCAGGCGGGCGTTGCCGGCGGCGGCGCCAACCGCCACCACGCCCGACACCACCTCGTGGCGGCTGATCATGCCATCGGCGGCGACACGAAAGCGCGTGCCGCGCACCGCCGTGACCACGCGGGGCGTGCGAATCTCGAAGCGCGATGCCGGCACCTTCAAGGGCGGCACGCTGCTGTCGGCCGAGCCGTTTTGCAGCTCGATGGTGGTGGCCCGGACCTCCGTGTCGGCCACCTGGCGCGACAGCCCCAAACCGGCCTGAGTGTGCGGCGGAAAGACGACGATGGCGCCATCGGGCAGGCGCAAGGTCAGCGTGCCGGACGCGCCGGTGTCAAAACGGTCGCCGGCCTTGAGCTGCATGCCGGTGGCCAGGCGGCCGTCCGCACCGGAGGCGGCACCGGCGACGCTGCCGGTGACCAGGCCCTGCACATGGATGATGTCGGCCGATCGCTCGGACCAGCGCAGCCAGGCCAGCGGAATGCGCAGGCTGCTGCCGGGCTTGAGCTGCAGCGCATTCTTGATGTGGTTGAGGCGTTTGAGTTCGGGCCAGCGCTGCGGCTCCACCAGGTAACGCTGGCTGAGTCCGATCAGGGTGTCGCCTGGCACGACGGCCAGGGTGAGCTCCTCGGCGGCCTGGGCGGAAAAGCCCAGTTGCGCCAGAAACAGCAGCGATGCGAGCGGCCAGCGCGGCAGCGCCGCCCTAGCCAAGGGGTTCGAGGCGGTAACCATGGGCATAGACAGAAGTGATGCGCCAGCCATGGGCCGGCAGGTTCAGGGCGCTGCGCAACTGGCTCACATGCATGTCCAGCGTGCGCGTTTGCACGGCGGCGTTGAGACCCCAAACGGCCTCCAGCAGGTAAGCGCGGGACAAAAGGCGCCCCCGATTGCGAAACAGGAGCATGGCTAGCTGAAACTGGCGCAAGCTGAGCTCCACCGCTGCGCCATTCACCGTGACGGTGTGAACCGCCGGGTCGAATTCATAGGGCGGGACCGACAGCCCCGGGCTGTCCCCCTGCGGGTCGGCCCGGCGCTTCAGGGCCGACAGGCGGGCCAGCAATTCGCCGTTGCGCGGGGGTTTCACCAGGTAGTCATCGGCGCCATGGCTCAGGGCTTCGACGATGTCCTGCTCAGCATCGCGGCTGGTCAAAAACAGCACGGGCACGCGGTCCTGGCGCTGCCGCAGGGCATCGAGCACCTGCAGCCCCGTCTGGTCAGGCAGGGCCCAGTCCAGGATCAGGACGTCAAAGGTGTCACGCAAGGTCGCGCGCAGAAAATCGTCGCCGCGGCCATGGACATGGCAGCTGTGCCCGGCCTCGTGCAGCACGCGCACCGTCATGGCGGCGTGGTCGGGCTCGTCTTCCAGCAGGCCGACTCTCAAGACAAGGACCTCACGCGGGCGCCAAATCGTTCATGTCCAGGCGACGAGCCGCGGGCAGTGCTGTAGCACGGCAAGGCGAGACAACAACGACAGGGATGATTTTGAAATGGAATAAAGTAGTCATGTTGTACTCAAAGCGCCCGTATTATGGCCTTCACAGGTCCTGCTCAGCCGACGGCTGAGGGGCGCAAACTGGAACTCATATGAACGCACCCACGCCCAGCACCCACCTTCTGCCCGACGTCCATCAGCGTGCCGTGCCGCCGGCCCTGATTGAGGCCTTGAAGGCCCGCTTTGCCGAGCGCTGCTCCACCGCCCTGGTGGTGCGCGAGCAGCACGGCCGCGACGAGTCCGCCTTCGCCACCGTGCCGCCACCGGCGGCCGTGGTGTTTGCCGAAAGCACGGCCGACGTGGCCTTCGTCGTGAAGCTGGCCAGCGAGCACCGCGTGCCGGTGATTCCGTTTGGCGTCGGTTCCTCGCTGGAAGGCCATTTGCTGGCCGTGCAAGGCGGCATCAGCATTGATGTGAGCCGCATGAACCAGGTGCTGTCGGTCAATGCCGAAGACCTGACGGTGACGGTGCAGCCCGGCGTGACGCGCAAGCAGCTCAATGAGGAAATCAAATCCACCGGCCTGTTCTTTCCGATCGACCCGGGCGCCGACGCCACCCTGGGCGGCATGAGCGCCACCCGCGCCAGCGGCACCAACGCCGTGCGCTACGGCACCATGCGCGAAAACGTGCTGGCGCTGGAAGTGGTGACCGCCAGCGGCGACATCATCCGCACCGGCACGCGCGCCAAGAAGAGCAGCGCCGGCTACGACCTGACGCGCCTGATGGTGGGCTCGGAAGGCACCCTGGGCGTGATCACCGAGGTGACGGTCAAGCTATACCCGCTGCCGGAAGCGATCTCGGCCGCGATCTGCTCCTTCCCCAGCATCGAGGCGGCGGTGCGCACCACCATCCAGATCATCCAGATGGGCATCCCGATTGCGCGCGTGGAACTGATAGACGCCAACACCGTGCGCATGGTCAACGCCTACGCCCACTTGACGCTGCGCGAGGAGCCTTTGCTGCTGATGGAGTTTCACGGCTCGCCGGCCGGGGTGAAGGAACAAGCCGAGCTGGTGCAGGAGATTGCCAGCGAATTCGGCGGCAATGCCTTTGAATGGGCCACCACGCCGGAGGAGCGCACGCGGCTGTGGACCGCGCGGCACAACGCCTACTTCGCCGCGATCCAGTCCAAGCCTGGTTGCCGCGCGATTTCCACCGACACCTGTGTGCCTATCTCGCGACTGGCCGACTGCCTGCTGGACTCGGTGGCCGAGGCCGACGCCAGCGGCATCCCCTACTTTCTGGTCGGCCACGTCGGCGACGGCAATTTCCACTTTGGCTACCTGATCGACCCCGACAAGCCCGAAGAGCGCGAACTGGCCGAAGGCTTGAATCAGGCGCTGGTGGCGCGCGCCTTGCGCCTGGAAGGCACTTGCACCGGCGAGCACGGCGTGGGCCTGCACAAGATGGATTTCCTGGTGACCGAGACCGGCGCGGGTGCCGTGGACATGATGCGCAGCATCAAACGCGCGCTCGACCCGCACAACATCATGAACCCGGGCAAGATCTTTACGCTATAAATTAAATAGCTACTTGCGCAGAGTGGATGAGGGCTAGAGGCCGATTTTGTTTATATTTCGGCGACCTCGGCAATGGCATTCACCATGTACTCGATCTTCTTTTGCATGTCCAGTTCGGTGTCGGCGAAGCGCTGGGCGATGGCCGCAAACTCGTCCTGCATCTCGATGAAGGCGTCCACCATGTCGGGGTCGAAATGGCTGTCGCGCCCCTGGAAGATGATGCCCACCGCCTCGTTGTGGGGGACGCCGGCCTTGTACACGCGGTCCGAGATCAACGCGTCGTACACATCGGCAATCGCCATCAGGCGTGCCGAGACCGGAATGTGATCGCCCGACAAGCCCTGCGGATAACCGCTGCCGTCCCATTTTTCATGATGGGAGCCAGCCAGCTCCTTCAAGGTCTGGAACGACCCCGCCCGGCAGTCCAGGGTCTTTTCGGCCTGTCCGATCGCATCGCAGGCCAGGGTGGTGTGGGTTTTCATGATCTCGAACTCCGCCGACGTCAGGCGGCTGGGCTTGAGCAGAATCCGGTCCGGAATGCCGATGGTGCCCATGTCGTACAGGGGCGCCAGCTGGAACAGGACCTGGATATACGGCGCCGTCAACACCGCCGTAAATCGGGGATGCTCCTGGAGCCGCTGCGCCAGGGCCTGGACGTAATGCTGGACCCGCTGGATGTGCTTGCCGGTGTCGGAGTCGCGCGTTTCCGCCAATGCGGCCATGGCCACGGCGGCCACGGACATGGCCGCGTGCGCGGGGTCCGTGTCGACTTGGGGGTTGCTGTCGGGTGAGTTCAAAATGGGGTTCCCATGGTCAATCGCATCTTCAATTCGTGGTCAGAGCAGCAGTTTAGGCCACCGGGCGGCGGCCGTGGCGATTTCTCCGGCGGCGCCGGCGTTCAGATCTGGCGGGGCTGAAACGGTGCGCGGTACAGCCACACCGGACGGCCATCGGCGCAACGCAGCATGGCCTGCGGCGTGAGCGAGGCGGCCTCGAACTCCAGACTCACCAGCCAGCCACCCGGCGCGAGCTGCGCCCCGGCCTTGGCCACCGCCCGCGCCATGCTCTCGGGCCGCTGAAACAGATACACCAAGTCATAGGGACGCCAGTCGGCGCGCCAGATGTCGCCCCGACGGACTCGGGCCCACGGGCAGCGCAGTGCGCACAGCGCGCGCAACGGCCAGCTCCACTCCAGGCCATGCAGCTGGGCCTGTGGGTAGGCCTCGCGCAGGGCTTTCAGGCCGTCGCCCAGACCGCAACCGGCATCCAGCACCCGCGCACCCGGGGCCAGCGGCGCCTGCGCGGCCAGATCGCGCAAGGCATGGGCCGGGGTCGGGAACAGCGGCGCATCGCGCCAGGCATTCAAGGGGTAAATCAGCAGGAGCAGCGCCAGAGGCAGCAACCAGGCCCAGGCCGGCACGCTGGCGGCACCGGAGAGAAAGAGCGACAGGGGGAAGCCCAGACCGACCATGGCGCGGCGCCACCAGGTATCGGCCAACACACTGAAGGCGACGCCCAAGGCCGAAGCCACGGCCAGCGCCACCCCAAGCGGCCAGGCCAGCGGGCCCTGCAGGCCCCAGAATACGGCCCAAGCGCCGCTCCAGGCCAACAGGGCGGGCAGCGGCCAGGGCCATGGCCAGAGGCGCCGCAGCATCATTCTCTCAATGAACGGCGGCGGCGCGCTGCAGCTTCTCGACCAGGCCGTTGAGCTCATCGAGCGAGCCGAACTGGATGCTGAGCTCGCCCATTTCCTCGATGCGCCCTGCCCGCTTGACGCGCTTTTTCACGCGCACCTCGACCTCGGCGGTGAGCAGATCGGACAGCTCTTCCTCGACCCGCTTCATGTCGCCGGACTTGGTCTGCCGGGGTTTGCTCGCGGTCAGCGAAAAGTCGGCCGTGAGCTTTTTGGCCAGATGTTCGGCCTCGCGCACCGACATCTTCCTGGCACTGATCTGGCTGGCCGCCGTGATCTGCGTCGCCCGGTCCAGCACCAGCAGCGCCCGGGCGTGGCCCATGTCGAGGTCGCCCGCCATCAGCATGGTTTGCACCGGCTCGGCCAGGTTCAGCAGGCGCAGCAGGTTGCTGGCGGCGCTGCGCGAACGCCCCACGGCCTGCGCCGCCTGTTCGTGCGTCAGGCCAAATTCCTTGACCAGGCGCTGCAGGCCTTGCGCTTCTTCCAGCGGATTCAGGTCCTCGCGCTGGATGTTCTCGATCAACGCCATGGCAGCGGCCGACTCGTTCGGCACGTCGCGCACCAGCACCGGCACGCTGTCCAGGCCGGCCAGCTTGGCGGCCCGAAAGCGGCGCTCGCCGGCGATGATTTCGTACTTGCCCTGGTGCTCACCGTCTTTGAGCTGGCGCACCAGGATCGGCTGCAGGATGCCCTGGGCCTTGATCGATTCGGCCAGCTCGTACAAGGCGCCCTCGTCCATGCGCGTGCGCGGCTGGTAGATGCCGGGCAGCATGTCCACCAGCAGCAGCGAGGCCGGCAAGCCGGGACTGGTGGGATTGCCTTCGGACGAATCAAATGAGGCTTTTTCATCCACTTTGGGCCCGAGCAAGGCTTCGAGTCCGCGGCCCAGGCCTTTGGGTTTTTTGGTAACCATTGAAATCTCTTTTCTTAAGTAGCTTGCAATTGACGCAGCAGGGCCTGCCCTTGCGGCCAGTCGCCCAGGCCGGACTCGGCGTTGAGATGGCCCTGCGCCCCGGCGTCGACAAAGTCGGCGCCCCAGGCGCTGGCGAACGCTTTGGCGCGCTCCAGGCTGCAGTAGGGATCATTGCGGCTGCCTACCAGAATGCTTTTAAAGGGCAGCGGCTGCAAAGGGATCGGCGACCAGCTGGCCAACACCGGGCGCATGTCCTCGCGCTCCGCGTCCCCCGGTGCCACCAGCAGCGCGGCCTGGACCATATGGGTGTTGCGCGAGTGCGCGGCCCAGGCCGCCACCAGCAGGCAACCCAGGCTGTGCGCCACCAGTACCACCGGTTCTTTTTGCTGCAGGAGCACGTCTTCGAGACGGGCGATCCAGTCGCCGCGCAAGGGGCGCAGCCAGTCGTGCTGCTCCACCCGCTCATAGCCGTGCGCGGCCTGCCACAGGCTTTGCCAGTGCGCGGGGCCGGAATTTTGCCAGCCGGGCAGGATGAGGACCGTGCTTGTTGTCATTTGCTATTATTTGAATAGCCGCTGGCGCTTGTTTGACAAGGGCCAGCCGCCAATTTGTTTACATTTTTGCGATGCGCTCGACCATTTCCTGGGCAAACGCCACATAGGCTTGCGCGCCCTTGGACGAGGGATCAAACACCACCCCGGGCGCGCCGTAGCTGGGCGCCTCGGCCAGCCGCACATTGCGCGGAATCACGGTGTTGAACACCTTGTCGCCGTAATACTGTTTGAGCTGTTCGCTCACCTGCTGCTGCAAGGTGATGCGCGGGTCGAACATGACGCGCAGCAAGCCGATGATGGCCAGGTCCTTGTTCAGGTTGGCATGCACCTGCTTGATGGTGTTGACCAGATCGGTCAGACCCTCCAGGGCGAAGTACTCGCACTGCATGGGCACGACCACGCCGTGCGCGCTGCACAGGCCGTTGAGCGTCAGCATCGACAAGCTGGGCGGGCAGTCGATGAGGATGAAGTCGTATTCGGCATCGACGGCGGCCAGCGCGGTCTTCAGGCGTTTCTCGCGGCGCTCCAGGTCGACCATTTCCACCTCGGCGCCGGCCAACTCCCGGTTGGCACCCAGGATGTCGTAGCCGCACTCGGCCTCGATCAGCTTCTCGCTTTGGACCCTCGCCTCCGCCACCGTGGCGGATTCCAGCAGGACGTCGTACACGCTGAGTTCCAGCTTGCGTTTGTCCACCCCCGAGCCCATGGTGGCATTGCCCTGCGGGTCCAGGTCCACCATCAGCACGCGCTGGCCGACCTTGGCCAGACCGGCGGCCAGATTGACCGTGGTGGTGGTCTTGCCGACGCCGCCCTTTTGGTTGGCGATGCAGAATATTTTGGCCATGGAGTGCTTACCTGAGAGGGGGATAAAACCGAACGGAACTTCTATCAATTCGTCATTGCGAGCGCAGCGCGGCAATCCATGAACCCTGGATTGCCGCGCTGCGCTCGCAATGACAGAGATGTGGATTGATAGAAGCGCACCGAATGAAGAATGAGTGTTTCACGTGAAACAGCTTGTGCGTGCCACTTAGCGCGCAAGAACGAACTTTCATGACTCGGATGTTTCGCATTCGGGATCATGCAAGTTAGCGCGACAGCGCCAGCTTGATGCCGAAGCCGATCAGGAACAGGCCGGCCAGCTTTTGCATGGTGCGCGAGATCCGGGGATTGGCGCGCAGGCGCTCGGCCAGAAAATGCGTCAGCAGCACCACGGCAAAACAATAGATAAAGGCCAGCACGGCAACCGTCACCGCCATCACGCCAAAGGTCAGCACACCCTGATGCTGGGCCGGGTCAATGAACAGGGGGAAGAAGGCCATGTAGAACACGATGGCCTTGGGGTTGAGCACGGTGATGGTCAAGGCCTGCTGAAAGTAGTGGTGCGGCTTGATGTGCAGAATCGGGGCGGCACCCGGCTTGGCGGTCAGCATCTTGAAACCCAACCAGGCCAGATAACCCGCGCCCAGCCACTGCACGGCACGGAAGGCCGTGGGGTACGCGGCCAGCACCGCCGCCACACCTGCCACCGCCAGCCACATCAACACCTGGTCACCGGCCATCAGCCCCAAGGTAGCGGCCAGGCCCCCCTTCAAACCGCCCTTGGTGGTGGAGGTGATGATGGCCAGGTTACCGGGGCCGGGGATGAACAAGAGGATGATGAAAGCGACGACAAAAGCGCCGTAGTCGGCTATGCCAAACATGGGATTTTCTTTCAAGGAAGAAGGTGAGTTTACGTTACACCATCGCGGACGCTTACACCAAAGAGCGAACAAATCCCAACGAACTGCGGTGCGTGCACTGCACACCTTAAGAAACACGGCCAAATACGGCTGTTGGCCCCCCTTTCCGCCCCGGCGGGGGTGGAAAGGGGTTGGGGGATAGGGGGGACTCGTTAGCGCAAGCAAAAAACCCAAAAACCCAAAAACAACAAGCCTCTCTACAATCCCACCCCGTGAACGATACAAACAAAACCGCCCCCAACCCAACGACCCCACTCGCCGCGCGCAGCCCAAGAATCCGGGGCAGCATGCCCGAAGGCGTGGCCTATCCCAAGGAAATCAAGAGTTTTGTGCGGCGCGCCGGTCGCGTCACCACCGGCCAGACCAAAGCGTTTGCAGACCTCGGCCCCCAATTCCTGCTGCCCTACCAGACAGACGCTATTGACTTCATAGCTGCTTACGCAGATGCCACGCGGGCTAGAGGCCAGAATGATTTAAATCCGGCCCAAGTCATCCTGGAAATCGGTTTTGGCATGGGTGAAGCCACCGCCCATATCGCGGCCGTGATGCCCGAGAAAAACTTCCTGTGCTGCGAAGTGCATGAACCCGGCGTCGGCGCCCTGCTCAAGCGCATTGGCGAGCAGGACTTGCGCAATATCCGCATCGTGGCCCATGACGCGGTTGAAGTCATCGACCACATGCTGCCGCTGCAAAGCCTGGACGGGGTGCACATCTTTTTCCCCGACCCCTGGCACAAGAAAAAACACAACAAACGTCGCCTGATTCAAAGCCCGCTCATCGCCAAGCTGGCGGCGCGCCTCAAGGTCGGCGGCTACCTGCATTGCGCCACCGACTGGCAGCCCTATGCCGAGCAGATTCTGGAAGTGCTCAGCAACGAACCTTTGCTGAAAAACACGGCCTCGCAAAGCCAACCCGAGCTGGCCGGCTATGCGCCCAAACCGCATTACCGCCCGCTGACCAAGTTCGAAAACCGTGGAATCAAACTCGGGCACGGCGTGTGGGACGTGGTATTTGAGCGCGTCTGAGTTTTCCAAACCGCCCGCGCGCAATGGCGTGGGTCCGAGCTGCATCGGCCTGCCCGCCGGAAACTGGTCGCTCACCCTGGATTTCCTGGCCGAACGCTTCGCCGCCATAGGGCGCGAGGTCTGGCGCCAGCGCATGCTGGACGGCGATGTGGTGAACGAACACGGCATCACGCTCACGCCCGACTGCGCCTACCAGGCCCATGTGCGGGTTTATTACTACCGCGCCGTGCCGGACGAACCGCGCATCCCGTTTGACGAAGTCATCCTGTTTCAGGACGAGCAGCTGATCGTCGTGGACAAGCCGCATTTTCTGCCGGTGATGCCGTCGGGCGGCTACCTGACCGAGACCGTGCTGGTGCGGCTCAAGCAAAAACTGGGCATCGACACATTGGTGCCGGTGCACCGCATTGACCGCGACACTGCCGGGCTGGTGATGTTTTCGGTGCAGCCTGAAACCCGCGCCGCCTACCACGCCCTGTTCAGCCAGCGCAGCGTCAAAAAAACCTACGAAGCCATCGCGCCGTGGCGCGCCGATCTGAAGTTTCCCCTCACCCGCGAGAGCCGCATTGTCGAGGCCGGACACTTCATGTTGCAACACGAGGTGGACGGCCCGCCCAACGCGGTCACCGAAATGGATGTGCTGGAGGTGCACGGCGCGCTGGCCCGCTATGCCTTAAGCCCCGTCACCGGCAAGCGCCACCAGTTGCGCGTGCACATGGCCGCACTCGGCCTGCCCATCCTGGGCGATGGCTTATACCCTACCCTGACGCCCGAGGGGCAAATCGACTACGCGCAGCCGCTGCAGTTGCTGGCCAGGTCGATCGAATTTGTGGACCCGGTCAATGGCCAGGAACGCCGGTTTGAAAGCCGGCGCGTGTTGCAGGCCATGGCACCCGAGGGCTGTCATCCCTAAAATACGGGCAGACTCTGAACATCCCGGAGACGTTCCATGCAACTCACTGTGCTGCCCCTCACGCCAGCGCGCTGGCCTGACTTGGAGACCCTGTTCCATGCCAAGGGCTGTTCGGAGGCGCGGGGCTGCTGGTGCATGTGCTACCGCCATAGCGGCTCGCGCGGACCCTTACCGGCAGGCACCACGCAGGCGCAGGCAAGCCGTTCCGAGTTGAAGGCTCTGGTCGATTCGAGCCGACCGCCGGGACTCATCGGCTACCAAGGCAAGCTTCCGGTTGGTTGGGTGTCGCTCGGTCCGCGCGAAGACTTCGCCAAACTCAAGCGCTCGCCGGTGATGAAGGCGGTTGATGATCAGCCGGTCTGGTCCCTTGTGTGCTTTGTCGTTCCCTTGCAATACCGCGGCCAGGGCGTCGCCCGGGCGTTGCTTGATGGCGCCATGGCCTATGCCAAAAAGCGTGGCGTGAAGTTGCTGGAGGCCTATCCGGTGGACAAGCCCGGTCGCTCCAAGGACGATTTGATGTGGTTCGGCGCCAAGTCCATGTACGACGCCGCCGGGTTTCAAGAAGTGGCGCGGCGCAAGCCGCAGCGGCCGGTCGTTCGCATTCATCCCGTCTGAGGTACACCTGCCTCACAGTGTTTGAGATTTATAAGATTCACTTACAATACATCTTATAAACACTGAAAGGATTTTTCATGAGTTCCTGTGCCACCAACCACGTCACGCCTGAAGCCGTCTATCCGTTTGATGCGCGCGGCGTTGCCAAACGTTTCCGTCATGCGGCCATTTTTGGCGCGCTCGATTCGCTGCAAGCCGGTGAGACCATGCGTTTTTGCAACGACCACGACCCGATTCCCCTGCTGCACCAATTGCACGCCCGGTACGGCAACGCGGTGTCCATCCAGTACGTGCAGCGCGAGCCGGGCGCCATCGTCATCGACTTTGCCTGCCTCTGATCGCTACGACAAGCCCCAGCTGGGCGAATGCGTGAGCGCCACGCCCACGATATAACCCACACTGAGCAATGCCCCGGCAAAGTACGGCAGGCGCAGGGCTTGCGGCGTGTTGCGGCCCAGGGCACGCATGCCCAGCAGGATGTACGCTAGCAGCGCCAGCACCTTGGCCGTGAGCCAGGCATCAACAAACGGATATTGCCCGATGCGCCAGGCCAGCCACAAGGCAGAGCCGAGCAGCAGCGTGTCCACCAGGTGCGGGGCGACGCGCAACAATCGCCACTGGCGCCACGGCTGCGACGTCAACTCCAGCGTGCCGCGCAAGGCAAACAGGCTGATGCTGAGCACGACACAAGTAACGTGCAGGTGTTTAACCCAAAGATATTCCAACAGACTTCTCCGTGAAGGCCGACGCGACAAAACGCGTTCTAGTCCATGCCAATGACTCGCCCCCTGCCCTGCAAGCGGCACGCCATGGTACACAGGCCATTGCGAAAAACTGGCGTCTTGGCCGCCAAAACCCGCAAACCCGAAGCGGGCAAAACACACTTGCCCTGAGCCGGCAGACAAATAGACATACGATTTACATGTATTAAAGAACCAACTGCAATTCACGCAGCCCCTTCGCCAATACACACCGCCACCCCCTCTTGAACATCAGGAATTCCATGACCGTCAACATACTGCTGCTCGAAGACATTCATGCCAGCGCCACGCCCATTTTGCAGGGCATGGCGGGCGCCAATATCGTGCGCCTCAAACATGCGCCACCGGTCAGCGAGCTGAAGACCCTGCTGGCCGATGTGCATGTGCTGGGACTGCGTTCGCGCACCCCCCTCACACGCGAAGTCCTGGCGCAAGCGCCGAATCTACGCGCCGTGGGCGCCTATTGCACCGGCACCAACAACATCGATCTGCTCGCAGCGTCCGAGCTGGGGGTTGTGGTCTTCAACGGCCCCTTTTCCAACACGCGTTCGGTGGCCGAACTGGTCATCGGCCACGCCATCCACCTGCTGCGCCGCGTGCCGGAGCGCCATGCCGCAGCCCGGCGCGGTGTCTGGATGAAGGACGCCAAGGGCGCCAACGAAGTGCGCGGCAAAACATTGGGCATCGTGGGCTACGGCAAGATCGGTACCCAAACCGGGCTACTGGCCGAGGCCATCGGCATGCGGGTGATTTATTTCGACATCGAAGCGCGCCTGCCCTTGGGCAACGCTACCCCGGCCGCCTCGCTGGAAGCCCTGCTGGCCGAGGCCGACGTGGTGACACTGCATGTGCCGCAAACCGAACGCACCCGTAATCTCATCAATGCGCAACGCCTGACCCAGATGAAGGACGGCGCCGTGCTGATCAACCTGGCGCGCGGCCATGCCGTGGACATCGAGGCTCTGGTCGAAGCCCTGGACGGGCCGCGCCTGCGCGGCGCCGCGCTCGACGTCTTTCCGCGCGAGCCGGCCTCCAGGGAAGACGCCTTCGAGTCACCGCTGCGGGCGTCGGACAAGGTCATTCTCACGCCCCATGTGGGCGGCTCCACCGTGGAGGCCCAGCGCAATCTGGGGGTTGAAGTGTCAGAAAAGCTGCGTGACTATTTGATGCTGGGCGCCATCCGCGGCAGCGTCAACCTGCCCGAGCTGCCGGTGGGTTCGCTGCGCGCGCCCTCGCGTCTGGTGCATATCCATCGTGATCGCCCCGGCGTCATGGCGCACGTCAACAGTGCGCTCAGTGACGCCGGCCTTAACGTGTCGCTGCTGCATCTGGAAACCCAGGGTGGGTTTGGGGTGGCGGTGATTGATGTCAGCGCGCCCGTGGATGCGGCGACGCTTGCCAGCCTGGGTGAGATTGAAGGCACGGCGCGGGTGTTTACCACGCTGTCTTCACACGGCTGAGTGACACATCGGCGGCTGATCAGCCGTCTTTGCCGTCCAGCCGGGTGCGCATCAGCCAGGGTGTGAAAACCCACAGGTAAATCGCAAACGCCACGCTCCATGCGACGGCCGCACCGATGAGCGAAACCGCCAGCAGTCCCGGTGACACCAGCGGCAGCAGCACGCGCAGCACCGCGGCACTCATCACCAGCACGTAAGCCAGAACTTCGGCATTCGTCGCCTTCAACGGCCGGCCGGTGTGGCCGCGCGCGGTGCGGGTGATCATGCCGATGATGAGGCCGCCGGTGGCGCCCACCGCCAGTGCATGCACGCCCGCCGACACTGGCACCAGACCGATCTGGGCCAGTGCCAGCAGCCCCAGCCCGACCGGAATCCAGGCATAGGCGGCATGCAGAATCCACAAAATCGGCCGCTTCACCGTCACCGCCGGACGCCAGGTCAACAGCCGTTTAACATGCAACACACTGGCCAGCGCCAGCAAAAGCATGCCCAGCACACCGGGAGGTGCAAACACCCAAAGCGCCAGACCCAGCGCCGTGGCGCCCAGCGTGAGGCGCTCAATCCAAGCGGTGGCGCTCAACTTCAAACCCGGCGTGACCGCCATGGTGAAGGCCGGGATTACCCGCCCGGCAATCACGCATTCAATCATCATGATCAGCGCCAAACCAGCATACAGAGGGGTGACGGCGGCCACGTTCAACACACCCGTTACAGCCAGATGAAACGCCAGGTTGGCGCAAGCCAGCAGCGTCAGGATCACGCCCATGGGCAGGTTGCGGTGATTGCCCGCACGCAGGAACAAGCGAACCAGAATGCCGGCGACCAGCGGCAACAACGCCATGTCCAGCACGGCGTACACCGCATAAGGACCCGTGACCGAGGCGACGCGGGCTGCCAGCCACAGGGCGGCCAGCGCACCCAGCGTGGCGCCCCGCGGCGTTGCCAGACCGGTCCAGGCTTTGCCGGCTGTCAGCAGGAAGCCCACGATAATGGCCACAGCAAAGCCGAACAGCATCTCGTGCGCATGCCACAACAGGGGCGGCACGGCCGGTGCCAATTGGATTTGCCCTAGAAACATGGCCACCCACAGCGGCACGATCAGCGCGGCAATCAAGGCACCGCCGACATAAAAAGGCCGGAAGCCCAGCCGCAAGAAAGGCAAGTCTTTGGGCAACTGCGCGGCCGCTTTGACTTCGTTGAAGATGGGCAATGAATCTGGTTTCATGGCATTGCAATGACCAAGGTCATCAAGTGTTGTTGATAAATGCATTTTACATGCATCTTAAGATTTGTCTGGCCTAAAATAGTCATATAAGCATATTTGGAAGGACCCCATGAGACTGACGGACTACACCGACTACACCCTGCGGGTTTTGATGTTCTGCGCGCTCAACCCCGAGCGATCCATCACCATAGCCGAGCTGGCCGAAAGCCATGCCGTCTCCAAAAACCACTTGATGAAGATCGTCAATGATCTGGCTCGCCAGGGTTTGCTGCAGACCACGCGCGGACGCGGCGGCGGCCTGCGGCTGCTTAAACGCGCGGCCGACATCAATATTGGCGACGTGGTGCGCAAGTCCGAAACGGATTTCCGGATCGTGGAGTGTTTTGACATCAGCCACAACGCCTGCACCATCACCGCGCACTGCCAGTTAAAACATGTGTTCAAGACCGCGCTGCAGAGCTATCTGGCCGAATTGGACAAGGTGACGCTGGCTGATGTAACGCGTCCGATGGCCGTTAGCCGGCTATCTGGCAGCGCAGCTGTCAGCCTCGTGCCGGTGAGCGCGATTGCACGACCGGCGGCGACTAAAGTGCCGCTCGCGACAGACAAACCAGCAAAGGTAAGGGCCAAGGCCAAGCCGCCCAGCCTGCTGTGACCCCCGAGCTAGTACGACAATAGCGCCACCAAGGTCCGTTATAAGATGACGGGGGCTCAATACTTATTGGGCCTATCTCCCACCGGGTAACGAAGAATAATGACGCCATTGATTCCAGATGACTCGCCCGCCAAGCACGCCACCGTGAAAGGAACTTGGGCTCCCGATGCCAGCACACTGAAGCGCTGGTTGAGTCATACAACCGAATATCACATTCTGTTTCCGGCAATCGCGGTTTTCGTGTTGGCGGTGTTCTGGTGGACGACCCTGGCCCTCATCGAAGTCGAACACGACGCTGCCCGGCACGCTGCGGCGTCGTCGAGCCGCGAACTGGTCGAGACGTATGAAGCACAGGTCGTACGCGCGTTGCGCGAAATCGATCAGGCCTTGAAGCTCGTCAAGTATGAATATGAATCCCCCAGAAAGCACGCCGTCCTGCGCGAACTCAAGGCAAAGGCCTTGCTGCCGCCCGACTTGTTGTTCGCGGTCAGCATTGCCGACGACCTGGGAAATGTTGTGGAGAGCACCCGACCACCTCAGATTCGCAATGTTGCCGATCAGGAATATTTCGCCGTGCAACGTCGGGCCGATACCATCTGGGTCGGTCGTCCCTGGAAAGATCCGGCTTCAGCGGAATGGCAACTTCAGTTCAGCCGCAGGCTGAATGGGCCCGATGGAAAATTTGCCGGCATCGTCGTGATCGCTGTCGACGCCGCTTATTTCGTCAGCGGTTATGAGCCCGCCAAACTGGGCGAGCATGGCGTGCTGGGTATCCTCGGCGCCGATGGCGTATTCCGCGTCAGGCGCAGCGGAGAGACGGTATCTGCCGGCGATACCGTCAATTACGCAACGGCGGTGCCTGCCGGGGATGCCGAAGACAGCAAAGTCACGCCCTCCATCAACACCTGGGACGGTGTGCGGCGCTACACCAGCGCGCGCCCACTCTATGATTTTCCCCTGACGGTGATTGTCGGATTGTCGGAAGATGAACAGCTTGCCGCCACGCGGCAAAACAGGCATGCCTACCTGTGGCGGGCAGCCGCAGGCAGCGGCCTGGTGGTCCTGATTCTCGCGCTACTGGCCCGCATGAGTCAGCAACTGGCGCTAAGCCGTCGACGCGCGGTCGAGGAGCAGGTCGCACATGCCGAGCGTGTCGAATATCTTGCCTATCACGATGGCCTCACGACCTTGCCCAATCGCAGCCTGTTCAGCAAGCTCTTGGGCCAGAGCATTAACCAGGCGCATCGCTACAAGCGGCAACTGGCAGTGCTGTTTCTCGATCTTGACCGCTTCAAACAAATCAACGACACCCTCGGCCACGACGCCGGCGACCAACTGTTGCAGGAAGTCGCGACCAGACTCAAGGCCTGTCTGCGCGATAGCGACACCGTCGCCCGGCTGGGCGGCGACGAATTCATTGTCTTGCTGCCGGAACTGGACGAGGAAAAGTACGCAGCGACCGTGGCCCAGAATATCCTTTCCGCTATCGCCCGACCATTTGGCCTGCGCGGTGAGGAATTTCGCGTCACGGCAAGTATCGGGATCAGCACCTACCCGCAAGACGGACTGGACGAGCAGACACTGACAAAAAATGCCGATGTTGCGATGTACCAGGCGAAAGCGGAAGGTAAAAACAATTTTCAGTTCTATTCCGAGAGACTGAACGTCAACTCGCTCGAACGGCTTACCCTGGAGTCGGGCTTGCGCCACGCCCTGGAGAGAGACGAGTTTCAGCTTCACTACCAAGTCAAGCGGGATATCCGCAGCGGCCGGATCACGGGCATGGAAGCGTTGCTGCGTTGGCGGCATCCCGACCTGGGTACGGTGGCGCCCATGCAATTCATCCCGGTCGCCGAGGAAACCGGTTTGATCGTGCCCATCGGCAAGTGGGTGCTCAGGACCGCCTGTCTGCAAAACATGGTCTGGCAGAATCAGGGTCTGCCCCCTATGAGCATGGCCGTCAATCTGACGGCGCGTCAGTTTCTCGATGAAAACCTGCTGCGGGATCTGGCGGTGATACTCGCGGACACCGGTATGCAAGCGCATCTGCTGGAGCTGGAAATCACCGAGAGCCTGCTGATGCACGAGGTCGAAAAGACTCTGCGGATATTGAGCGGACTCAAGAGCATGGGAATCCGGATAGCCATCGACGACTTTGGCACCGGCTATTCATCACTTGCCGCGCTCAAGCAATTCCCGCTCGACACCATCAAGATTGATCGCTCCTTCATGTGCGATGTTGCCAGCGTTACCGAAGACAAAAATCTGACCGAGGCGATCATCGCAATGGGGCGGACGCTGAGCCTGACCGTCGTGGCCCAGGGCGTGGAAACGAGGGAGCAAGCCGAGTATTTGCGCCAGAACGCCTGCGACGAATTCCAGGGCTTTTATCTCAACGAGCCCGTGCCGGCGGATCAAATTACCGAGTTGCTGCGGAAACAGTCGGGGGTTGCGGACGGCGCACCCATCTTGCCCTCATGACGCGAGCGGCGGGCGCCGCCGAACTGGATTGACGACTATTGGATTGGCAAGACCTTCACGCTGCCATCCACCAGATTCCTTTCGATATAGCCAATGGTATTGGGGGTCTCGGCGACGTGTTTCTTCACATCGATACTGTTCGGCACGGCGATCGGGGGCTGGCCCCGGCCGGTGAATATGATCTTCGACCAGTGCGCCTTGAGCTGCGCGGGGGACTTGCCGGCGAACGTGGTATAGAACTCGTCGCGCGCAGCCGATCCTTCAGCCTGGTCGATCGGCACGGCCAGGCGCCCATCGGGGAAGCGGCTCGCCTTGCCCAGAAAAATATCCACGACCTGGTTTTTGCTCAGCGTGGCCACCGGACCGTTCGCTGAAACCACCGCCACAACATCGGCAGCGGTCGCACTGGCGCACAGACCCAAGGTCAGTCCGATAAGGGTTAATCCGATGGGGCTCATAAAGGGTATGGCTCTCATCAGAATACGAAATCAAGGGCGGCGCTGAACACATTGACCTTACCGCCCGCTTGAAAATCCGGCTGGCGGTTGATCAAGGTACCCGGTGAGCCGGCGCCGATACGGGTGTGATCGAACTGCACCTTGAGAGCGCTATTTCTCGCGAAATCCCAACGCGTACCGACGGAAAGGGTGGTCTGAACAGGCGCCGTTTCCAAGAGAGCGTTAAGGCCCGCGTTGAGCCCGGTGGCAGGTCCCGCCAGAAATGCGGGCAAGGCCGATACCGTCAAACCGGGATCGGATGTGTTGCTCTGCGCCTTGGCTTGGGCGTAAGTGAAATAAGGCGTGAACTGCCCCAATCGGTATCCGCCGCTGGCATACCAGGCGGCCCTCTTGCCCAGCACAGAATCGCCCTCGGTCAAGCCCCATTCACCCATCACAAACCAGCTGCCCGGATCGTACCTTGCGCCTATCCCGATGAAGGTAAAGGGCTTGTTGCTGGCTCCGTATTTGTCCGCCAGAGCGACTCCCTCGGCGCCAAACTGCCTGAATCCATCAAACAGCGGCTTGTAGGCATCCACAGTCAAATGGGTCTGGTGGTATGTGGCGTGCACGGTCGCGGCGCCGTATTCGCCAGTGTAGGATACGCCCCAGGTGTCCTTCGCTGTCGCCACGCCGCCGCCAGCCGGGAGTCTGGTTTCACTGTTACCGTAAGAGCCCTGCACGGTATTCGTGAATTCACCAATCTGTACCCGGTAGCTGGCATCGACGCCGTCATTGTTGCTGACCGGAATCAGGCTATACAACTCGACCGGCGGACGTACCCATGGATTCGCGTAGCTCAGCTTTCGATAGTCGGAAACCAGGAAGACCGGCAGCACGATCCGACCGACACGGACACTGAAATCTGGCGTGAACTGATATTTGACATTCGCCCACTCGATGGTTGGCGTGTATGAGTTGTCGTATCGCTGCTCCGAAACGACTTGCACCACGGCAGACATCTGCCGGGTGAAATTGGCAGTGACCTGCGCCCCTATCCGGCTGTCCACATCGGCACTCCAGGTGTGACTGTAGCCAGCGCCGGTGGGAGCCAAAACAGTGGCTCCGAAGTCAGCCTTGTTCTCGCTCGAATGGACTGCACCCAATGTGCCAAACCCGGCGAATGAAAGCATCGGCGTGGCGGCATCCTCTGCGTGAGCGCCGCTGGCATGCAGCGCTATGACCAGCAGGGCAATAGGTGTCAGTTGGCATGACTTGCCATCAAATGATTTGATACTTGCTCCAGGATCGGATGAATGCGGCGCCACCCCACGGGTTCAACGGCTTTGGGATTACTGAAATTGTTCTGAAATGTAACTCACACTGTAAGGGACAAACGCCGCGATTACCCTGACAACGGACACCCCGGCTCGTTATGCCTTGATTTCTTTGGCGCTGATCTGGTACTTGAAGTCGTCCGGCGCATAGGAGTCGAGCCGGCCGGCGTCGTTTTCGGCCGTGGGGTACATGAAGAAGCCCAGTTTGGGGCCTTTGGCATGCGGCAGGTTCACGTCGTGCGCATTGTTGTAGGCCATCCAGTTGCCTTCCCAGCCCCCAAACAAGGCCTTGTTGACCGGCGCCACGACGGCGTTTTTCGTGGTCTTGATCCACTCCGGCGTTTCCAGGCGCATGACCTTGGCCACGTCGGCGGGGTCCATGGCCACCCAGCCCTGGCCCTTGAGGAAGACCTCGGCGCGGCAGTGCTGCGCGCCCTTGAGACTGACCGGGTTGCCACTCAATTCCCGGTAGCCAAAAGCACTCGGGGCCACGCGCAGGCCGTACACATCGCGGGCAGGCAAGCCGACTGAGCGGCACATGCCGACAAACAAGGCGTTCAAGTCAGCACACTTGCCGCCCAGGTTGCCAGTCTCCAGCATGGTCTTGATATCGCCTTCGCCGCAACCGCGCACTTTGGGCTCGCGGTAGGTATTGGCCACGATCCAGTCGTAGATTTTTTGCGCTTTTTCCACATCGGTGCTGGCGCCGCGAATGGCGTCCGTGGCGGTCTTGCGCACGATGCCGTCGGTGGGCAGCAGGCTGGTGGGCTGGGTCCAGTACTTGAGCGTGGCCGCGTCCTCGGAAATGTTGTGCCCGGCAGTCCAGTCCACCGCCCGGTTCTGGGTCTGGACGCGGCTGGTCAGCTCGACAAAGGGCTTGGCCTCGCTCTCGGCAAACTCGACGTAAAGCATGCGCGCGCCATACTGGTTGTCGTCGGTCAGCTCGGTCTTGCCGTTGCTGGAGAAGCTGCTTTCCAGGGATTTTTGCCAGTCGGTGTTGACCGACGGAATGGGCAGCCAGACGCGGGTGACGCCCTGCGGTTTAACAATGTCCACCCGCGTGGTGACCTCGAAGGTGCGCCAGTTGCCCGGTTGAGGCGTGAACTGGCGTTCGGTCGGCGCCGTACCCTGCGCAAAATTGATAGCGGGTAGCGCAGAAGATACGCCGGCTACAGCCGTATTTCTTATAAATTGGCGACGAGCGAGGGCGTGGACGTGGACGGTGGTCATGAAGAGAACTCCGGAAAAGTGGTGAAAACGGGCGCCATCGGCGTAGGTCAAGATACCCCGAACTGGCTCTGGCGAACGCGGGCAAGCCCGGTTCGGCGGGTCAATTATCGCTGCGGGCCCCAGCGTATCAATGCGTGCGCTGGCGCAAGGATTCAGACGGACTCTGTCCAAAAAGCTTGCGGTAATCGCTGGAGAACTGGCTGAAATGCCAGAAACCCCAGTCGGCCGCCACATCCTGAACCGTGCGCGAAGCAGACGAACTTTCACGCAAATGGCGACGCGCGCCGTTGAGGCGGATGATGCGCAGGTACTGCATCGGGCTGATGCCCAGCACGTCCTCGAAACAATACTGCAGGGTTCGGCGGCTGACGTACAGGCGCTCGCACAGGTCGGGCACGGTGGTGACCTGATCGCTGTGTCCCAGCACATGGTCACGCACCTGCGCCACGATGCGCTGGCGCCGCATGAAGCTGCTGCTGACCGCCGTGTCCACCTCGCTGGTGTCCAGCATGGACAGCAGGGCCATCATGACGGTTTGCTGCGCATACGCCACGCTGGCCACTGGTTTCGGGCCACCCTCCCCCTCGTCTTGTGAGATCAGGTGGGCCAGCGTCTGCAGGCAGGCCTGCCTGGCAGGCTCGGCCACATGCAGCACTTCCGCACCGGCCAGTTGATCCCAGTCAATCCGGCAGCCCGTCTGGCTGGCGGCGGTTACCAGGGCATCGCGCTGTATCACCATGCCGTAGATCGCGTAATCGGCCGGGGTGAGCAACTCAAACCCGCAGTTACCCGGACGCACCATGATCGTGTCCGCGTCGCCCAGGCGGCCGTTGATGCGGGCATCCATCCCGCCCTGCACGCAGGTTTTTCCGACCTTGCCCTGTACGCCAAACCAGAACGCATCGGGCCAGACACGGCAGGACTGGCGCACCGCCTGGCTGGTGTGTTCCAGGAACACTTGCATCTGCGGCAATTGCAACTCCGTCAATACGCCGTGAAACGGGCCACGCGTGATCTGGTCGTAGCTCTGCTCCCACGCGGTCAGGTTGCGCGCATGGTCGTCGGCATCATGGGCCGCCACGGTTCGAATTTGGTGCAGGCCGCCCAAGGGTGGCGCGGCCGGCGCCCTCTCATTGGGCTGAGAATTTGAGGCAAAGGGCATGAGGCACCTCCTTCCAGGCGAAAACCGGCATCCGGTTGGACAGACGGGCTCACGATTAAGCACAACTCATGCCGTGCATGCAACTCAAAAACGCAAGGTAAAAGTTTGCCGAAATTCGATAACGCCAAAAAACCAGGCTGACTACATTGAATGGGTTGTTGAACAGAAAAGGAAAACTCCGATGAATCCAAATACGCATTCACACGGCACACATGTGCTCAAGCCGGTCCTCGGCACCCTGCAACTGTGGGGTATCGCCGTCGGGCTGGTGATCTCCGGCGAATATTTCGGTTGGAGCTATGGCTGGGCCTCCGCCGGCACGTTGGGCTTCACCGTCACCTCGCTCTTCATTGCGGCGATGTACGCCACTTTCATTTTCAGCTTCACCGAACTGACCACCTCCATCCCGCATGCAGGCGGACCGTTCGCCTACAGCAAGCGCGCTTTCGGCCCCACGGGCGGCTACCTGGCCGGCGCGGCGACCTTGATTGAATTTGTGTTCGCGCCACCCGCCATCTCGCTCGCCATTGGCGCCTACCTGAACGTGCAATTCCCGTCCCTGGACCCCAAGACGGCCGCCCTGGGTGCGTATCTCGTGTTCATGACGCTCAACATTGTGGGCGTGCAGATCGCGGCCACGTTTGAGCTGGCCGTGACCTTGCTGGCCATCTTTGAGTTGCTGGTGTTCATGGGCGTGGTGGCGCCCGGCTTCTCGCTCGTCAACTTCACCAAAGGCGGCTGGTCGGGCGCGGACAGTTTCAGCCTGGCCTCGGTTCCCGGCATGTTTGCCGCGATCCCGTTTGCCATCTGGTTCTTCCTGGCCATCGAAGGTGTGGCCATGGCGGCCGAAGAGGCCAAAGACCCGAAGCGCTCCATTCCCATCGCCTACATCACGGGCATCCTGACGCTGGTGGTGCTGGCCATCGGCGTGATGGTGT
The DNA here is from genome assembly GCF_003347515.1 of Rhodoferax ferrireducens. Lineage (GTDB taxonomy): Bacteria > Pseudomonadota > Gammaproteobacteria > Burkholderiales > Burkholderiaceae_C > Rhodoferax. The sequence continues at coordinate 110,301 of NZ_QEII01000299.1, forward strand.
TCGCCGGTGGCGCGGGTGACTGGACCAAACTCTCCAACATCAACGACCCGCTGCCGCAAGCCATGAAACTGATCGTGGGCGAGAACAGCGGCTGGCTGCACATGCTGGTCTGGCTCGGCCTGTTCGGCCTGGTGGCGTCCTTTCACGGCATCATCCTCGGCTATTCACGCCAGATTTTTGCCTTGTCGCGCGAAGCCTATCTGCCCTCTTATTTCGCCAAGCTGCATCCACGCTTCAAGACCCCGCACCGCGCCATCCTGGCCGGGGGGGCGATCGGTATCGCCGCCATTTACAGCGATGAACTGATCAAGATCGGCGGCCAGACCCTGACGGCCAACATCGTCACCATGTCGGTGTTTGGCGCCATCCTGATGTACATCATCAGCATGCTCAGCCTGTTCCAGTTGCGCCGCACCGAGCCGAACATGGTGCGCCCGTTCCGGGCACCGTTCTATCCCTACTTTCCGGCCTTTGCGCTGTTGGGCGCTTGCGTGTGCATGGTGACCATGATTTATTACAACCCCCTGGTCTTTGGCCTCTTCGTGGCGTTCATGGCCTTGGGCTATGGCTACTTTCTGTTGACCGGTCACCATCGAAGCAGGGCAATAGCTGCTATCGTCCCGGATTTGACCTGAACGCATCGTGCAACGCCATCAGTACACCCATACCGTCGGACCCAAGACTTACGGCTTTCGCGACCTGAAAGAGCTGATGGCCAAGGCCACACCGGAACGCTCCGGCGACTTGCTGGCGGGTGTGGCCGCGCGCAGTGCAGAAGAACGCGCCGTGGCGCAGATGGCACTGGCCGAGTTGCCGCTGGCGACCTTCCTGAACGAAGTCCTGATTCCGTATGAAGAAGACGAAATCACGCGGCTGATCATCGACAGCCACGACGCCGCCGCGTTTGCGCCAGTCAGCCACCTGACAGTGGGCGACTTTCGCAACTGGTTGCTCGGCGACGAGGTGGACAGCGCCGTGCTGGCCGCCCTGGCCCCCGGCATCACGCCGGAAATGGCGGCCGCCGTGAGCAAGATCATGCGCAACCAGGACCTGATCCTGGTGGCCAAAAAATGCCGCGTGGTCACGCAGTTTCGCAACACCATCGGCCTTGCTGGCCGACTGTCCACCCGGCTGCAGCCGAATCACCCGACCGATGACGCCACCGGCATCGCCGCCAGCCTGCTGGACGGCTTGCTGTATGGCAGCGGCGATGCGGTGATTGGCATCAACCCGGCTACCGACAACGTGGCCCAGGTCATCAAGCTGGTGACGATGATGAACGACATCATCAGCCAGTACGAGATCCCGACCCAGTCCTGCGTGCTGACGCATGTGACCAACACGATGGAGGCCATCAACCGGGGGGCGCCGGTGGATCTGGTGTTCCAGTCGGTCGGCGGCACCGAAGCCACCAACCGCAGCTTCGGCGTCAGCCTGGCGTTGCTGGGCGAGGCACGCAGCGCGGCCCTCTCCTTGCATCGCGGCACGGTCGGCGACAACGTGATGTATTTCGAGACCGGGCAAGGCAGTGCGCTGTCGGCCAATGCGCACCACGGGCTGGACCAGCAAACCTGCGAGGCGCGGGCCTACGCGGTGGCGCGGCGCTTCAAGCCACTGCTGGTCAATACGGTGGTCGGCTTCATCGGCCCCGAATACCTGTTTGACGGCAAACAAATCATCCGCGCCGGGCTGGAGGACCATTTCTGCGCCAAGCTGCTGGGCCTGCCGATGGGCTGCGACGTCTGCTACACCAACCACGCCGAGGCCGACCAGAACGACATGGACGTGCTGCTGACCCTGCTCGGCGTGGCCGGCTGCAGCTTTGTGATGGGCATTCCGGGCTCGGACGACATCATGCTCAATTACCAGACCACCTCTTTTCACGACGCTCTGTATGCGCGCCGGGTGTTGGGATTGAAGCCCGCGCCGGAGTTCGAGACCTGGCTGCAGAAAATGCAGATCTTCAGCCGCGACGAGCAGTTCCGGCTGCACCCCGCCTTGCCGCCGGCTTTTCAGAAAGCCCTGCTGCGCCTGCCTTAGCTTGCACGTCAACGCCCACCTGCCATGAACGCCCCTCAATCGCCCGTCATCGCCAACCCGTGGGCCGCGCTACGCCAGTTCACCGACGCCCGCATCGCGCTCGGACGCGCCGGCGTGAGCTTGCCGACGGCCGCGCATCTGGACTTCCAGCTGGCGCATGCCAAGGCGCGCGACGCGGTTCATCTGGCGCTGGATGTATCGCAATTGGCGAGCACTTTGACCACTTCACTGCAAGAGCAGAGCGCGCCCTGCCTCACGCTGCACAGTGCCGCATCCGACCGCACCACTTACCTGCAGCGCCCCGACCTGGGGCGCCGGCTCGACGCTGCCTCAAGGGAGGCCTTGAATGCGCTGACCCGCCCGACAGGAGAACCACCGTCGGCACGCCCTTACGACCTGGCCTTCGTGGTGGTGGACGGCCTGTCCGCCTTGGCCATCGAGCAAAACGCCGCGCCCTTCCTGATCGCCCTGCAAGCCCGGCTCGCGGCGGAGAACAGGTCCATCGCACCCATCTGCATCGTTGAACAAGGCCGCGTGGCCGTCGGCGACGAGGTGGCCGAACGCCTCGGCGCCAAGGCGGTGCTGGTGTTGATCGGCGAACGGCCGGGCCTGAGTTCACCCGACAGCATGGGCCTGTACCTGACCTGGATGCCGCGTGTCGGCTTGACGGATGCCAGCCGCAACTGCATCTCCAACGTGCGCCCGGCCGGGCTGGGCTTTGACGAGGCCGTGGGCAAACTGCACTATCTGCTGTCACAGGCCCGTCAGCGGCAAGTGTCCGGCGTCGAACTCAAGGAAGAAGCTGCCGGCAACGACCAGCTGACGGCAGACCAACAGAAGAATTTCCTGCTGGAACATGCGCAGGCGCCAATCGAGGCGAATCCATCGCCTTGAGGCCGCCGGTACGCCATCCGAAGATGGCCTGCGCTGACGCGCCTCACGGCACGCGCAAAAGACCACAAAATTCTTGGGGTATATTGCCCGGAAACATCAAGCGCTATCGGCAGGAGACAAACAGCACTATGAACGTTACGGCGCATGAAGGCGATCCCGCGGCTCGCGGCATTCTGGTTCGGGGCAATGAGACAAACGACGCGAACGGGGCTCGGCACACCGTGCTGGGGCTGCTCGACGCATTGGATTTGACGCCCCATGTGATGGCTGAAACCGGGGCCGATGGCCTTGGACCTTTTGTACGGCTGTGGCTCAACGAGCATCAGACCCAGGCCTGGGCGCCCAACCACGACACTTTGCAACTCTGCGAAACGCTGCACCTCGACCCGCTGAACCAGCCCGCTGACCTGACGCGCGAGATCGTGGTGAGCCTGCTCATGGGGCCGGTGGCCTTCGAGTTCCCCAGCCTGGATGAGCTGGTATCGGCGGTGCGCATCCGTTGCAACATCGTGCAAGCCGCCCGCAAAACATCGCTGGCCTTTCATACCCGTGCGCTTGATCGCCCCCTGGACTGCTGGACCTATGACGAGGATCGCGGCTTCACGATCCGGCCCGGGGTGTCGCTGATCACGGCCCTGACCAAAGCCACCCAGCCGGAAGTCTCGGGCAGCCTGTATGCATTCTCCTGCTACCGCGCCACCGAGTACGTGATGTTGCTGGGCATCGCGCAAGAGCTGGAAACAAGCAACCCGGCCCTGCTGCAGCAATTGCAGGCGATGTGGACGACGCGCCCCATCGCATCGGGCGAGTTTCATGACGTCTTTCTGCGCGAACAGGGTTCGATGGATGTGCCCCTGCCGCCGCGTTATTTCGTGCCGGGTGACCGCACCTGGTTTCGCAATCCCGATGAGCCCTCCGCCGATGCCTCGGGCTTTGAGGGTTCATGGGTCATGTATCTGGGCGGCGGCCTGTTCACCAATTTCTGGAAATATGAGCAGCCTTACACCCTGACCCGCAAATGCGTGGAGATCTACCACTGGCGCCACGGACTCTATCGGGACGAGAACGACGACGAACGCATCAATGAGGCCCGGATCGAGCCCCTGATTGAAGCCGCGCTGAACAACCCCGCAGAGTGCCAGCGCATCCTGGCCGTGATGGAGCGCTACCGGGAACCGCGCGGCGTCTACACCGGTGCCGGCGGTTGCATCGACACCACGCGTGAATTCGCGCGCTGGGTTCGCCCCGGCACGGCCGACCTGGTGCTACCGGCGCAATGACCGCTCTCTTGCGGGGTCGGCAGACTCCCATTGATGCCCTCAAACTGCTTGCCTCGCAACTGATTGTGTTGCACCACTTTGCAACTTACGGGCCGCTGGCCGACGCCTTGGGTAGAGCCGCCCCCGCGCTGAGCACCTGGTTTTACGACTATGCACGCATGGCGGTGCAGGTGTTTCTGGTGCTGGGCGGCTACCTCGCCGTGCGCAGCCTGGCGCCTGCCGGGGAGTTTCGCGGGGGCACGCCCTGGCGCGCCATCCTCCAGCGCTACCAACGCCTGATCCTGCCGCTGCTGGTCGCCCTGCTCCTCGCCGTCGCCAGTGCGGCGCTGGCCCGGCAATGGCTCAGCGATGACTTCATCCCCGGCGCACCGGCTTGGGGTCAGGCGCTGGCGCACGCCGGGCTGTTGCATGGCGTGCTCGGCGTCGACTCGCTGTCCGCCGGGGTCTGGTATGTGGCGATCGACTTCCAGCTTTTTGCCCTCATGGCCCTGCTGCTGTGGCTAGGCCGCCGCCCGTGCTGGCCGCAGACCTTGCTGCTGGGCCTGATGCTGGCCTCGCTGTTCTTTTTCAACCGGGACGCGGACTGGGACAACTGGGCACTGTATTTTTTTGGCGCTTACGGCCTGGGGGCAGCCGCCTTCTGGGCTGGCAACGCACGCCGCCCCGGCTGGCTGCTGGTCTTGCTGGCGGGTGTCGGGCTGCTCGCGCTGGTATTTGATTTTCGCGAACGTATCGCGCTGGCGCTGACGGTGGCCTTGTTGTTGGGACTGTTTCAGTGGTGCCAGAACACGGCGGCGTCGTCCCCGGTGCGCCTGCCCGCCTCGTTGTCCAATGTGGTCGCGCTACTGGGAAAGACTTCGTATGCCCTTTTTCTGGTGCACTTTTCAGTCTTGATGCTCGGCAATGCGCTGTTTGCGCGACTGGGCCTGGGCGGCACTTGGCCCGCTGTGCTGTTTTTGCTGGGCTGCTGGGCCAGCTGCCTGGGGCTGGCCGTGGGGTTTGAGCGCTGGGTCGAGGCGCCGCTGGGGCGACTGGGCTATCGCTTGAACAGGGGTTTGAGCAGCGCCTCGGCCTCGCGGCCGGTCCAGTCCAGCTCGCCGCGAATCCTTTGACGCGGTTGGCCATCGGCGGCGATCAGCACGGTGGTGGGAAACACATTAACGCCCCAGCGTCGCGCGATGTCGCCAGCCGGGTCCGGCAGCACCGGCAGACTCAAGCCGGTTGAGGTGACGTACTGTGTCATCTTCGCGTTGGATTCCTTAAAGTTGACGGCCAACACCACCAGTTTCTCCGGCCCGTAAAAATCCGCCAGCTGTTGCAGCGCCGGCATCTCGGCGCGACACGGCTCGCACCAGCTGGCCCAGAAGTTGATCAGCACCGCTTTGCCGCGCAGGTCGGCCAGCCGCCAGACCTTGCCGCTGAGGTCGCTTGCTTCCAGGGCGGGAATCGGCTTGCGGGCGTGCCAAGGCTGGACTTCGTAGCCCTGGGCTTGCGCCATGGGGCCCAGCGCCAGCGCCGCACAGGCCACGCACAAGGCCGCGCCCCATTGAGCAGTTTTATAAGCCAAATCGAGCTCCAGCCTCCGTTAAATAAGCGCAAGTAGCTATTTAATTAATAGCAAATCAAAGCTTGACCGAAACCCAGGCCATGACGCTGGCCAGGGCGGCCGGCAGCTTGGCCGGTTCGGTACCGCCGGCCATGGCCATGTCGGGCTTGCCGCCGCCCTTGCCGCCGACCTGGGCGGCAATGAAGTTGACCAGCTCACCGGCTTTAACCTTGCCCACGTTGTTCGAGGTGACGCCGGCAGCGATCTGCACCTTGTCGCCCTCCACCGCCGCCAGCACGATCACGGCGGTCTTGAGTTTGTCTTTCAGCTTGTCCATGGTGTCGCGCAAGGTCTTGGTGTCGGCGCCATCGAGCATGGCCACCAGCACCTTGACGCCGTTCACGTCCACCGCCTGCGTCACCAGCTCGTCACCCTGGGCGGACGCCAGTTTGCCCTTGAGCGCGGCGACTTCCTTCTCCAGCGCCTTGACGTGGTCGAGCACGCTGGCGATGCGGTCGCTGATTTCCACCACGGGTGCCTTGAGGGTGTCGGCCACCTGGGTCACGGTGTCTTCGAGGTCCTGCAAATAGGCCAGCGCGTTCTGGCCGGTGACGGCCTCGATGCGGCGCACGCCGGAAGCCACGCCGCTTTCCGCCACTACCTTGAACAGGCCGATGTCACCGGTGCGCTGTACGTGGGTGCCGCCGCACAACTCGCGGCTGGCGCCGATGTCGAGCACGCGCACCGACTCACCGTACTTCTCGCCAAACAGCATCATGGCGCCGGTCGCCTGCGCGGATTCGATGTCCATCACGCGCGACTGGGTCGCGGCGTTGCTCAGGATTTCCGCATTGACGCGGTCTTCGATCTCGCGGATTTGCGCGTCGGTCACCGGGGCGTTGTGGGCAAAGTCGAAGCGGGTGCGCTCGGCGTTCACCAGCGAACCCTTTTGCTGCACGTGCTCGCCCAGCACCTCGCGCAGGGCTTTGTGCATCAAATGGGTCACGCTGTGGTTGCGCTCGGTGGCAGCCCGCAGCGCCGCGTCAACGTGGGCCGTCACGGCGTCGCCGACCTTGAGCACGCCGGTTTTGAGCGTGCCGTGGTGGCCGAACACATCGGCCTTGATTTTCTGGGTGTCGCCGACTTCAAACAGCGCCGTGTCGCAAAAGATCGCGCCCTCGTCACCGACCTGGCCGCCGCTCTCGCTGTAGAACGGCGTGGTGTCCAGTACCACCACCCCGGTTTGACCAGCTTTTAGCTCTGTAGCCGGCGTCCCGTCTGCGTAGAGCGCTACAACTTTGCTTGTCTGCGTCAGGTTGCTGTAGCCGACGAAGTCATTCGCTTCGCCGCTGTAGTCCAGCGCCCGGTCCATCTTGAATTTTCCAGCGGCGCGGCCCTTAGCCTTTTGCTGCTCCATGGCGGCATGGAAACCAGCTTCATCCACCTCGACACCGTTTTCGCGGCACACGTCGTTGGTCAGATCCAGCGGGAATCCGTAAGTATCGTGAAGCTTGAAGGCGATTTCGCCAGGCAACATAAAGGGCAAGTCCTCACCACCAGAGCCATCCCCACGACCACCTCCACTTCCTGCCCCCATACCCAATCCGCTTCCATCCCCAAATCCAGCCCCACCTTTTCCTTCATGACTTAGTGCCGCATCCAGAATCTGCATGCCGTTTTCCAGCGTCTCAAAGAAGCGCTCTTCTTCAGCCTTCAGCACTTCGATGATGCGTTTTTCTTCCGACTTGAGCTTGGGGTAAGCCTCGCCCATGAGGACCACCAGATCGGGCACCAGTTTGTGGAAAAACGGCGTCTTTTTGTCCAGCTTGTAGCCGTGGCGAATGGCGCGGCGGATGATGCGGCGCTGCACGTAGCCGCGCCCTTCGTTGGACGGATTCACGCCATCGCTCACCAGGAACGCCGTGGCGCGGATGTGGTCGGCAATTACGCGCAGGCTCTTGTTGTCCAGATCGGTGCAGCCGGTTTCACGGGCGGCGGCCTTGATCAGCGCGTCAAAAATATCGATTTCGTAGTTGCTATGCACATGCTGCAGGATGGCGGCCAGGCGCTCCAGGCCCATGCCGGTATCGACGCAGGGTGCCGGCAGCTTGACCAGGCTGCCATCCGGCTGCATGTCGAACTGCATGAACACGTGGTTCCAGATTTCGATAAAGCGGTCGCCGTCTTCATCCGGGCTGCCCGGGGGGCCGCCGGGGATGTGGGCGCCGTGGTCGTAAAAAATCTCGGAGCACGGGCCGCAGGGGCCGGTGTCGGCCATCATCCAGAAATTGTCGGAAGCGTATTTTTTGCCCTTGTTGTCGCCGATGCGGATCACGCGCTCGGGTGGCAGGCCAATTTCCTTCATCCAGATGTCATAGGCTTCCTGGTCGTCAATATAGACCGTGACCAGCAGTTTTTCAGCAGGCAGTCCGTAGACCTGGGTCAGCAGCTCCCAGCCCCACTTGAGCGAGTCGCGCTTGAAGTAGTCGCCAAAACTCCAGTTGCCCAGCATCTCGAAAAAAGTGTGGTGGCGCGCCGTGTAGCCCACGTTTTCCAGATCGTTGTGCTTGCCGCCGGCGCGCAGGCAGGCCTGTACCGAGGCGGCGCGCACGTACGAGCGCTTGTCGGTGCCCAAAAATACATCCTTGAACTGCACCATGCCGGAATTGGTGAACATCAGCGTCGGGTCGTTGCCGGGAACGAGCGAGCTGCTGGCCACCACCGTGTGGTCTTTGGAGGCAAAGAAGTCGAGGAAGATTTTGCGAATGTCGGCGACACTCATGGCGGACTTGGTCATGTCAGGTATTTCTTCGGGCAGGGGTAAAACAAGGATTTCAAGACCCGGCCACCATGGGCGGCCAGGCTGCGCCGCCTATTATCGCCCGCCCCCTGCCGCCTGCGCCTGCCCACGAGCCGGTGCTGTGCGGCTGTTCAAGACAAGGCGCGATCCAGATGCGTATAGCCGCCATCCACGAACACCCATTGGCCGGTGGTGTGGGCCGACACCTCGGACAGCAAAAACACGCTCATGCGGGCAATTTCCTCGGCCGTGGTCATGCGCTGACCGAGCGGGATTTTGCGGGTGATGCTGGCCAGCTTTTCCTGCGGATGCTCGAAGCTGGCAATCCAGCGTTCGTACAAAGGCGTCATCACCTCGGCCGGAATCACGGCGTTCACGCGCACCCCGAAGTCCAGCAAGGCGGCGGCCCATTCGCGCGTCAGCGACAGCTGCGCCCCTTTGGACGCGCAATAGCCGCTGGTATTGCCCTGCCCGGTGAGCGCCGTCTTGGACGAGATATTCACGATCGAGCCGCGCGAGGCCTTGAGGTGCGGCACGCAGTAATGCGCCATCACGTAATAGTGAATCAGGTTGCGCTCCAATGAGCCGACAAAGGCGTCGCGCCCGGCATCCAGCCCGATGTTGTCGTTGATGCCGGCGTTGTTGACCAGGCCGTCAATCCGGCCAAAGCGGGCATGCGTTTGTTCAACGGCCGCGCGGCAGGCCGCGTCGTCGGAAAGCTCCAACTGAATAAACTGGTAACGCGGTTGCAGCGCCGTCAACTGCGCTGCGAAGTCCTGTGGCAAAGGGCTTTTCCCGTAGATGACGGGAATCGCGCCCTCCTGCGCCAGGGTCAGTGAAATCGCGGCACCAATGCCGCTGGCGCCGCCCGTGACGATCACCACTTTGTCTTTCAACTGCAAATCCATTGTTTTTCCTTGTTAAATCGTTGTGATCGGCAGCGCCAAGCCATAGCAGCGCATGGCATTGCCAGCCCAGAACGCCTGCTGCTCGGACTCGCTGAGGCGCGAGTCGGCCCAGGCTTGCGCCATGCGATGGACAGCCTCATAGGGAGCAGCGAGCTCGCACACCGGCCAGTCCGAGCCGAACATCAGGCGCTGCGGACCAAAGGCCTCCAGCGCCTGGTCAAAGCAGGCATGTATCACGCGTGCGTCCATGGACCGCACGCCCGTCTGCTGCCAATCGGTTTCGGTCACCAGACCGGACAGTTTGCACATCACATGCGGCATGGCGGCCAGTTTGCGAACGCCGGCAGCCCAACGCCGGGGTACCTCCGCGTAGCTGAACCAGTCCCGTACCGCCGGCTTGCCGACGTGGTCCAGCACCAACCCATGGGCATCGTGGCGCTTGCAGAAGTCCAGCACTGCCGGCAGCTGATGATCAAACACCAGCACGTCGTAGACCAGCTGGCGTTTTTGCAGCACGGCAACGCCCCGATTGAAGGCGGCGCTGCCGACCAGCGTCGTGATGTCGGGTTCGTCCTGCAGGATATGGCGAAAGCCGCACAAGGCCGTCTGACCGACCCAGCGATCCAGCTGCGCCTCCAGCCCCGATCCCGCCAAATCCGCCCAGCCCACCACCCCCACAATGCGCGAGTCTTGCGCCGTCAGCCCCAACAGGAAGTCGGTTTCATCCTGCTGACTACGGGCCTGAACCGCCATCACCGCGTCCACGCCACAGGCCTGCATCGACGACCGGCAATCAGCGGGCATGCGGTCCTGCTGCAGCACCGGCATCTGTTCGCTGATCCAGGGAAATGCAGGCGGGTCATAGTGCCAGTAGTGCTGGTGGGTATCGATTTTCATGATTTTGTCGGCGTCCGACCTGCTGGTATGCGGGTTTACGAGAATAAGAAAACACTGATCCTATTGCTAACATGTCAGCTCGGCAATAGATACATACCCCGATTAACCCCAACCGCTCCTCATGCTCAAAGGTCTTTCACCGCTGCTCTCGCCGGACTTGCTGCATGTCCTCGCCTCCATGGGGCATGGCGACGAGATCGTGCTGGCCGACGCCAACTTTCCCGCAGCCACCCACGCCAGACGCCTGGTTCACCTGCCCGGTTTGCGTGTCCCGGACGTGCTCGACGCCGTGTTGTCCGTGATGCCGCTGGACACTTTTGTGCCACAGGCCGCGTTCACCATGCAGGTCGTGGGTGACAGCGCTGCGGTGCCCGAGGTCGTGGCTGAATTCAATGCAGTGCTGCAAAAGCACGGCTGCCAGACGGCGGCGGCTCTGGAGCGCTTCGCGTTTTACGAACGCGCCGCCCAGGCCTTTGCCGTGGTGGCCACGGGCGAAACCCGCATCTACGGCAATATTCTGCTGAAAAAAGGCGTGGTATCGCCATGACCAGCCAGCGCGCCCGCGCCTACCAGGGCTTTACCCAGCAGATCCTGAGCGGCGGCATCCGGCCCGGGCAGTTCATCTCCCAGCGCGAGCTGATGACGCTCCTGGACATGCCACTGGGTGCCGTGCGCGAAATGATTCCGCGCCTGGAAGCGGGCGGCCTGATCAAAACCGTGCCCAAGCGCGGCCTACAGATTGCGCACGTGGACCTCAAGCTCATCCGCAACGCTTTTCAGGTGCGCACCATGATCGAGCGCGAGGCGGTGCTGAACTTTGTGCACACCGCCAGCGATGCCGAACTGGATACGATTGAAGCCAGCCACCAGAGCATTCTGGCGCGCGCCAGCGCCCTGACAAACGACCCCACTTTGCTGGACGACGCCCAGGCCATCGACTGGGGTCTGCATGACCGCATGGTGGATGCGCTGGGCAATGAAATCGTGTCCGAGATTTACCGGGTCAACAGCCTGCGCGTGCGCCTGATCAAGCTGGAGCACAGCGTGATCACGCCGGCCCGCCTGATCCCCGCCATGCAGGAACACCTGCGCTTTATTGCCGCGCTGCGACGACGTGATGCCCAACAGGCGCTTGAGCTGCTGAACGAACACATCAACAGTGCCTGCAGTCGCGTGATGACCGCACCGCTGGAGCAGGTGCGCGGCGAATGGGCGCTGGCCGGCAACCCAGGCCCTGTCCCGACCCTTACCCCAAACATCCCTCAAACCACCAGGAGAACGACTTGAATCCCGATATCCATGGCCTTTGGCCCGCTTTATTACTGCCGGTCAGCCCCGGCGGCGAGCTCGACACAGCTCGCGCCGTAGCCCATGCCAAGCGCATGCTGGCGGCCGGCTGTGATGGCGTGACCCTGTTTGGCACCACCGGAGAAGGCCCCGCCTTTACCGTGGCAGAGCGCAAGGCCCTGCTCGAATCCATGATCGGCAGCGGCATCCGCGCCGGTCAGATCATTGTCACCACCACCGCCTTGGCGCTGGGCGACGCCATCGAACTCGGTCGCCACGCCGCGCGTCTGGGCGTGCACCGCCAGATGCTCATGCCGCCGTTTTTCTTCAACCAGCCGCGTGATGCCGGCATCATCGAAGCGGTTTCGCAGGTGGTACGTGGCATTGGCGATGATGGCCTCAAGCTCTTGCTCTACCACTTCCCCTTCATGAGCACCTTCGGCTTCTCGCATTCAGCCATTGCGGAGCTGGTGCACCGCCATCCGGGGCAGGTCATGGGCGTCAAGGACAGCGGCGGCGACCTGGCACATTCGCTGGCGCTGGTCAAAGCGTTTCCGAACCTTTCCATTCTGGTGGGCGCCGAACCGCATGTGGCGCCGGCCATGCAGGTGGGCGGCTCAGGCTCCATCAACGGCCTGGCCAACCTGGCCCCCGGCCTGATGCGCCGCGTGATCGACGCACCGACCCAAGTGTCGGCCTCGGATGAACAGTTGATGGCGTCTTTGCTCGGCCTGTTGAGCATCCGCCCCAACATGCCCTTCGTAGGCGCCTACAAGGCCGTGCTGGCCGAGCAAACCGGGGACGACTTCTGGCTCAACATGCGCGCGCCGCTCAGTCCGCTGGAAAACACCGAGGTGCAAGCGGTGCGCGACGGGTATCGTGCGATAGGCGCACTGCTTAACGATATTTAATATTAATCACAACAGGAGACATGATCATGACAAGCAAAACTTCCCTACGCCGCCGTACTCTGCTGGGCGCTGCCGCCGCCCTGGGCGCTGTTGCGCTGCCGGGTCTGGCCCAGAGCAAGACGGTGCTTCGCATCTCCACCCCGGCCGTGCCCGATGACTGGCACGCCAAGATGTGGACCGTGTTCAAGGACTCGCTTGAGAAAAGCGCGCCGGGCGAGTTCGACGTGCAGATCAACCTGAACGCCTCGCTCTTCAAGCAGGGCACCGAGCCGGCGGCGATGGCACGCGGCAACCTGGAACTCTCTTCGATCTCGGCCTTCGACATTGCCAAGCTGGTGCCCGAGTTTTCCGTCTTCACGGCCGGCTATGTCATCCGCGATCCCGAGCAACAGCAAAAGGTCTTCAATGGCCCGATCGGCGCGGAGCTGTTCAAGACGGTTTCCGAGAAGATGGACGTCACGCCCCTGGCCACTGTTTACCTGGGCACCCGTCAGCTCAATCTGCGCGACACCCGAAACGTCAAAACCCCCGCTGACCTCAAGGGCGTGAAGTTGCGCATGCCAGGCTCCAAAGAATGGCTGTTCCTGGGCGAAGCCTTGGGCGCCACCGCCACGCCGCTGGCCTTCGGCGAGGTCTACCTGGGCCTCAAGACCGGCACGATTGACGGCCAGGACAACCCGCTGCCGTCCGTGCGGGCTGCCAAGTTCTACGAAGTGACCAAGCAAATCGTCTTGACCAGCCACCTGGTGGACGGCATCTTCATTGCCATTTCGAACAAGAGCTTCAACGCCTTGACCGCCGCACAGAAACAGAAGGTCACCGCCGCCGCGCAGGCCGCTGCCGCCTACAACAACGAAAACCGTATCAAGGAAGAGTCCCAACTGGTCGAGTTCTTCAAGAAAGAAGGCCTGCAGGTCACCACGCCCGATGTGGAAGCCTTCCGCAAATCGGTGCAGGCGACCTACCAGAACTCTGACTACGCCAAGGTCTGGCCCAAGGGTCTGCTGGACCGCATCAACGCAACCAAATAACCATGACGCGCTGGCTCAAGGGAGCCGCCAATGCGATTGGCGGCGGCCTGTTCCTGACCCTGTTCATCGTCTTCATCATCCAGATCACGGCGCGTTTCGGCTTCAACAAGCCGCTACCCTGGACCGATGAAGCGGCGGTGATTCTTTACATCTGGGCCATTCTCTGGGCTGCGGCAACCGTGGTCCCGGAGCGGGAGCATGTGGTCTTCGATTTGCTATGGAACAGCGTGGGCTACCGTACCCGCCAGGTCATGCAAATCGTGGGTAACCTGCTCATTGGCGGCCTGGCGCTGGTGGCGCTGCCCGCGAGCTGGGACTACGTGCATTTCATGGCACGCGAGGGCTCACCCGTGCTCGGCATTTCCTTCATGTGGGTTTTTCTGCCCTTTGTTTTTTTGCTGATCGCTCTGGTCATACGCAGTGCCTGGGCCATCCGCAATGCCATCCGGGGCATCGGCCTTGAGGCGGAGTTACGCATTCAATAACGCGGTTTTTCACGCGCCCATTTTTACGGCCCAAAGGCATCTCTTATGACTCTCGGAATAATCGTTCTTGTCTGCATATTGGTCACCGGCATGGCGCTGCGCATGCCGATCGGCTTCAGCATGCTGGCCTCGGGCATTGCCTACCTGCTGGTCAAGCGCCAGGACTTGGGAACCGTGGCAGAGCAGGTCGGCAATGGCCTGTACAACAGCTATGTGTTGCTGGCGGTGCCGCTGTTTGTGTTTGCCGCCAACATCATGAACGCGGGTACCGTCAGCGAGCGCATCTTTGATTTTTGCCGCATTCTGGTCGGACGCGTGCGCGGGGGTCTGGCCCAGGTTGACATTCTGGTCAGCGTGATTTTTTCCGGCATGAGCGGCAGCGCGATTGCCGACGCCGCCGGTCCGGGGCTGGTCACGATCCGGCAAATGCTCAAAAAGCCGGAATACTCGCGCGGCTTTGCCGGTGCCGTGGTGGTGGCCAGCGCCACGCTCGGCCCCATCATTCCGCCCAGCATTCCAATGGTAATTTATGCCCTGGTGTCCGGCGCCTCGGTCGGCGCCCTGTTTCTCGGCGGCGTGCTTCCCGGTCTCCTGATGGCTTTCCTGATGATGGTCGTGGTGCATTTCATCGCCACCAAACGCAATATGCCGCGCGAGGCCAAGATTCCACTGAAGGAATGGCCTGCCATCCTGTTCCGCGGCGCCCTGCCCTTGTCGATGCCGATCGTGCTGCTGGGCGGCATCTATTCAGGCGCTTTCACGCCCACCGAGGCCGCTGCCGTGGCTGCCTTTCACGCCTTGGTTCTGGCGGGCGTGGTGTACCGCGCGCTGACCTGGCGCACCTTCTGGGGCGTGGTGATGGAATCGACGCGCGGCAGCGCCGTGATCACCATGATTCTGGCCGGCTCTTTCATGCTGAACTACGCCTTCACCGCCGAAGGCGTGCCGCAGGCCATGGCGCTGTGGGTCGACAACATGCATCTCTCGCAGATCAAGTTCTTGCTGCTGGTCAACGTGATGTTCCTGGTGCTGGGCTGCTTTCTGGACGTGTCGGTGCTGTTGCTGGTGTTCGTGCCCATGCTCTTGCCGGCGGCCAAGCTGCTGGGCGTGGACCTGGTGCATTTCGGCGTGCTGGTGGTGCTCAACATGATGATCGGGCTGATTCACCCACCATTCGGCATGCTGCTGTTCGTGACCAAGGCGCTCACCGGCATACCGATTGGCGAAATGATGAAGGAAGGCTGGCCCTTCCTGATCATGCTGCTCGCGCTGCTGCTTGCCATGACCATATTCCCGCAAATCGTGCTGTGGTTGCCGCAAACCATGGGTTACGTCACACACTGATTTCTCGATCCATTCAATTCAATTTTCCTGACGAGGTAATTCCGATGCAACTCACAGCCCAGGCCAGTCTTCCAGATGACGGCACATCCGGTGCGCTCGCGGCGCGTGTCTGGCGACCGGATGTCGATGGCCCGTCCATCGTGGCCCTGCGGGGCAATGACGTGATCGACATCACCCGCACCTTCCCCACGATGCGCGATCTGTGCGAGACACCGGATCCGGCAAGGGCATTGAAAGAGGCAAGCGGCGAACGGATTGCGGCACTTGACGAATTGTTTGCCAACACCCCGCCTGATGCACGCAAGCCGTCGCAGCCCTGGCTGCTGGCGCCGGTCGACTTGCAAGTCATCAAGGCCGCAGGCGTCACCTTCGCCGTCTCCATGCTGGAACGCGTGATCGAAGAAAAGGCGCGCGGCAACCCGGCAGCGGCGGCAGAAATTCGCAAGGAAATCGTGGGCCTGGTCGGTGATGACCTGTCCAAATTGAAACCCGGATCGCCACAAGCGATGGCGCTCAAAGAAGTATTGATCGCCCAGGGCGCCTGGAGTCAATACCTGGAAGTCGGTATCGGGCCGGACGCCGAAATTTTCACCAAGGCGCCGCCAATGGCGGCGGTAGGCACGGGCACCGACGCCGGCCTGCATCCCGCCTCGTCCTGGAACAACCCTGAGCCCGAGGTGGTACTGGCCGTCAATTCCAGAGGCGAAATTGTCGGCGCCACGCTGGGCAATGACGTCAACCTGCGCGACGTGGAAGGCCGCTCGGCACTGTTGCTGGGCAAGGCCAAGGACAACAACGCCTCGGCGACGATTGGCCCCTGCCTGCGCTTTTTTGATGCCACCTTCTCGCTCGACGATGTGCGCCAGACCACCATCTCGCTGAAGGTCACCGGGGACGATGGTTTCATCCTCGATGGGTTCTCATCCTTGTCGCAGATCAGCCGCGATCCGCTGGATCTGGTCGCGCAAATGATCGGCCCGCACCACCAGTACCCGGACGGCGCCATGCTTTTTCTGGGCTGCATGTTTGCACCGGTCAAAGACCGGGATACCGTGGGTGGTGGTTTTACGCACAAGGATGGCGACATCGTCACCATCTCGGCGCCCCACCTCGGGACCCTCATCAACCGGATGAAGCGCACCGATGTGTGTCCGCCATGGACGTTTGGTTGCTCCCATCTGATGCGCAATCTGGCCAAACGCGGCCTGCTTTAAACAGCACTCGTTACGGCATGAACGTCACGGAATGCATTGCTCCAGGAAGGTAAAGACAGCCGGATCGTCGCAAAACGCCACGTTGAAGCGCAGCCAGGGGCTGGGTTGAAGGTCAGGGCTGAACAGATGTCCCGGACCCAGCAAAATATCCTGCTCGACCGCTTTGTAGGCCAACTCGGTGGCGCTGGGCAGGTCGGGGTGCTTGGCCCACAGAAAGATGCCGGCTTTGGGTTCCGTAAAAATCTCGAATCCGATTTTCAGCAGCCGGGAGGCAGCGCCCTCGTGGGCCTTGGCCAGACGCTCGCGCACGCCCTTGATGTGCTTGCGCCAGCGTCCGTCAATCAAGGCGCCATGGGCCAAACGCTCGCTGAACTCGGAAGACGTCAGGCCCGAGATCATCTTGAGCTGCGCCAGGTCTTCCAGTAAATCAGGACTGGCCGCCAGGTAGCCCACGCGGATGTTGGGTGAAATGGTCTTGGAAAAACTGCTGATGTAGATCACCCGGTTCAACTGGTCCAGACTGGCCAGAGAGGGCCGGGGTTCGGGGTCCAGATCGGCGTAAATATCGTTCTCCACCACCAGGAAATCGTGCTTTTCCGCCAGTTGCATGACACGGTGCAAATGCGCCAGTTGGGCAACCGAGCCGGTCGGACTTTGCAGCCTGGGCTGGGTGAAAAAAACCTTGGGCTGGTGCTCGATCACCAGGCGTTCCAGCGCCACCAGGTCATAACCGGTCGGTGTGCGCGGCACGCCGACCAGACGTGCGCCCAGGAAACGCAATGAAAACAACAAATTGGGGTAACCCGGATCGTCCACCAGCACGGCATCGCCCGGGCGCACCAATCGCCGCGCTACCAGATCCATCGCCTGGCTGGAGCCGTGCGTGAGCAGCACTTGCTCGGACGTGACGGCGATTTCCTGCTCGGCCAGCAGATCACGCACCAGCTGGCGCAGCGGTGGATAGCCCTTGGGCTCGCCATAACCGCCCAGGTCCACGTTGTCCGTCGCCAGACTGCGCAGACTGCGGCGCACGCCCTCCTGAAACAGCCATTCGCCGGGCAGCCAGCCGCAGCCCGGCTTCATGCGCAACGCCCGGTTCTCGAAGATCCGGCGCAAATACCACATCGAATCGAAACTGAAATTGGGCCCGTGCCCTGGTGCTTCGGTGGCGGATATTTGCCGCTGCTTCACAAAGAATCCGGAATGGGGGCGCGACGCAAAGTAGCCTTGGGCCACCAGCCGGTCGTAAGCGTCAACCACCGTGAAAACGCTCACCTTGTGGGCGTGCGCAAACTGGCGGATGGATGGCGCCTTGGAGCCGTGCCGCAGTGAGCCGTCCTCGATGACGAGCCGAAATCCCTCCACGATCTGCAGGACCAGAGGGGTAGATAGTTGAGGATTCAGTGTGAACAAGGTAACAGCCTAAGGGTTTTCATGTACAGGCACAGCCTACTGCACAGTGCACCCAAAAAAAGACGCAATCTGTATATGGTAGCCGTCGTCGCCGGACCCTACATTTATGGCAGTTTACAGACCACCTCATCGACATTCAGGATTGATATGAAACGCGAAACCCACTTGAAAAATGCAGCTTTGATGGCCCGTCGGCAGGCCGCCATTCCCCGCGGCGTTGGCCAAAGCCACGAAGTTTTTATCGCACGCGGCGAAAATGCCGAAATCTGGGATGTGGAAGGCAAGCGCTACATTGACTTCGCAGGCGGCATTGCGGTGCTGAATACCGGTCACCGCCATCCCGCCCTGATTGACGCGGTCAAGGCCCAACTCGACTTGTACACCCACACTTGCTTCCAGGTGCTGGCGTATGAGCCGTATGTTGAACTGGCCGAACGCATCAATGCCAAGGCACCCGGCGATTTCGCCAAGAAGACACTGTTTCTAACCACCGGCTCCGAAGCGGTTGAGAATGCCATCAAGATTGCCCGCGCGCACACCAAGCGTGCCGCTGTCATCGCATTCACCAGCGGCTACCACGGCCGCACCTTGCTGACGCTGGGCTTGACCGGCAAGGTGGCGCCATACAAGACGGGTTTCGGGCCTTTCCCGGCTGAAATTTTTCACGCCCAATTCCCCGACGTGTTGCACGGCTTCAGCGTCGATGATTCCATCGCGTCGATTGAATCGATCTTCAAGAATGATGTGGAAGCCAGCCGCGTGGCGGCCATCATCGTGGAGCCGGTGCAAGGCGAAGGGGGCTTCAATGTGGCACCGACCGAATTCCTGCAGCGCCTACGCGCCCTGTGCGACCAGCACGGTATTTTGTTGATCGCCGATGAGATCCAGACTGGCGCGGGCCGCACCGGAACCTGGTTTGCCATCGAACAAAGCGGCGTCGCGCCGGACATGATCACCATGGCCAAGTCCATGGCGGGCGGTTTCCCGATCTCGGCCGTGGTGGGCCGCGCTGAGGTTATGGATGCGCCGGCGCCTGGCGGTCTGGGCGGCACCTACGCGGGCAGCCCCATGGCATGCGCAGCGGCATTGGCGGTATTGGAAGTATTTGAAAAGGAGAGCCTGCTGGAACGCAGCCGCCAGTTGGGCGCGCGCCTGACCGCCAACCTGAAAGCGCTCGCGACCCACAACCCCTGCATTGCCGATGTGCGCGGTCTCGGTGCCATGGTGGCCATCGAGCTTTGCAAGGGTGGCGATCTGCACCAACCTGATGCAGATCTTGCCAAACGGCTGTGCGCCGACGCGACCAAGCGTGGGCTGATTTTGCTGTCGTGCGGCACCTATGGCAACGTCATCCGCATTCTGGTGCCACTGACCGCCAGTGACACCATCGTCGATGAAGGCCTGGCCATCATCGCTGCATCCCTGACAGCGATTCAGGCAGCTTGATTTTCACTTGGGTAGCATCAAGGTACGATTTTTGCTATCTGTAAATATATATCATTGCCCTGCACTGAATTGAAGCTGAAAGGTATCTGCAAAAAATGTCGTCCAAAGAACTTGTGAAGTTTGCGGGAGTTCAAAAAACCTACGATGGCAATACGCTCGTGGTCCGCAATCTCAACCTCGACATTCAAGCCGGGGAATTTTTGTCTTTGTTGGGGCCGTCAGGCTCCGGCAAGACCACCACGCTCATGATGCTGGCCGGCTTCGAGTCACCCACGGCGGGCGAGATATTTCTGGATGGCCATCCCATCACCAGGACACCGCCCCACAAGCGCAACTTTGGCATGGTGTTTCAAAACTACGCGCTGTTTCCCCACATGACGGTGGCCGACAACGTGGCCTATCCGCTGACCGTTCGCAAGCTGGGCAAATCGGACCGCGAAGCCAAGGTCAAGCGGGCGCTGGACATGGTGCAAATGGGCCACATGGGCGCGCGCTTTCCGGGGCAACTATCGGGTGGCCAACAGCAGCGCATCGCCCTGGCGCGTGCGCTGGTATTTGACCCCCAATTGGTGCTGATGGACGAGCCTCTGGGCGCCCTGGACAAGCAACTGCGTGAGCACATGCAGATTGAGTTGAAGGCTTTGCACCGCCAACTGGGACTGACCTTTGTGTATGTCACGCACGACCAGTCCGAGGCACTCACCATGTCAGACCGGGTAGCGGTGTTCAACGATGGCGCCATCCAGCAAATCGATGTGGTGACCCAGTTGTATGAAACCCCGGTGAACCGCTTTGTTGCCGGTTTCGTCGGCGACAACACCATTTTTGAAGGTCTGGTCACGGCCAACGCCGGCACGCAGTGCCATGTAAATCTGCCTTGCGGTACCCAATTGGGCGGCTTGAACGTCAACGCCGCGATGGCCCCGCAAGCCGTGCAGGCCTGCATTCGGCCAGAACGGATTGTGGTGTCGCTGGCCAGCGAGAAGCCTTCTGACAACAGCATTCAGGCTGTTGTAGGCGATGTCATTTATTTTGGCGATCACCTGCGCTTGCGCTGCACGCTGCCAGGGCAAGCCGACGCCACCGTCAAGATTCCACTTTCAAGCAATGCAATTCCTCAGGTCGGACAAGCCGCCTGGCTGCATTTGCCACCCGAGCACCTCAGGATCTATCTCTGATCCTCCTGCAATCTCAACCTTTCCATTCACTACAGCTAGAAGGACCTCGTCGATGAAACTCAAACCTATCGTGGCAGCCGTTGCGGTCATTGCCTCATTTGCAAGCTATGCCCAGACCCAGATCACGGTTGTGAACTTTGGGGGTGCCAATGGCAATGCCCAGAAGAAGGCCTATGTCGAACCCTTTGAGAAGGCCACCGGCAACAAGATCGTCAGCGTGGAATACAACGGCGAGCAGGCCAAGATCAAGGCCATGGTCGAATCCAAGAACGTGACCTGGGACGTGGTCGAGGTGGAATCCCCCGATGTGGCCCGTGGCTGCGATGAAGGCCTTTTCGAAAAGATGGATTACAGCAAGATCGGCAACAAGGCCGACTTCACCCCAGCCGCCGTGCACGAATGCGGCATTGGCACCTTTGTGTGGTCCACCGTGATGGCCTACAACGCCGACAAGATCAAAACCGCTCCCGTGACCTGGGGTGACTTCTGGGACGTGAAGAAGATCCCCGGCAAACGCGGCATGCGCAAGGGCGCGCGCTACAACCTGGAATTCGCCTTGATGGCCGATGGTGTGGCCGTGCAAGACGTGTACAAGGTACTGGCCACCAAAGACGGTGCAGAGCGCGCCTTCAAGAAGCTGACCGAACTCAAACCCAACATCCAGTGGTGGGAAGCCGGTGCACAACCGCCCCAGTTCCTGGTAGCCGGTGACGTGGCGCTGACGACGGTGTACAACGGCCGTATTGACGCGGCGCAGCGCGAAGGAAAAAACCTGCAAATCACCTGGACCGGCGGCATTTATGACCTGGACTACTGGGTCATGCCCAAGGGTGGCAAGAACCGCGATGTGGCTTTGAAATACATCGCCATGGCCAGCAGCGCCAATGAGCAGGCGGAGTATGCCAAGCTGATCTCCTACGGCCCGACCAACACCAAGGCACTGGCCAAGCTGGACGCCAAGACCCTGGGCCTGCTGCCCACGTCCACAGCCAACTCCAAAACCGCTCTGCAGTTCAACGTAAGTTTCTGGGCTGACCAGGGTGAGGCGCTCGAAAAGCGTTTCGCTGCCTGGGCTGCTCAGTAAGCCATCGTTCGTAGTCACTAGAAAGAGGGATCGCAATGACCCAGTCCATGACCTTGGCACCCGGCAGTCTGGCGGGTCAATTGCGGCGTGCCGAGCGCCGTCGGCGGCTCTTCGCGATCTCGCTGACGCTGCCTTTGCTGCTGTTCTTGTTGGCGACCTTTCTGGTTCCCATTGGCGCCTTGCTGGTACGCGCCGTGGAGAACCCGGAGGTCGCCAACACTCTGGGCAAAACCGCCCAGTCTCTGTCCCACTGGGACCGCAGCTCGGCGCCTCCCGATGCGGCCTACGCGGCTTTGGTCGAAGACCTGTCGGCCATCCAGGAACAGTCCGATGCGGGCGCACTGGCGCGCCGCCTCAACAGCGAGGTCAGTGGGGCCCGCTCCCTGGTCATGGGCACCTACCGCGCCCTGCCCTTCACGCCCGGCATGACGCCTGCGCAAGTGCGCGAACACATGCTCACGCTGGACGCCCGCTGGGGCGAACTGCCCTACTGGCAGGCTATCGCCAAAAATGCGTCCCGCTGGACGCCCGACTACCTGCTCGCCTCGCTGGATCTGAAACGCGATGTGCAAGGCAACATCGTCAAGGTGGACGCGGAATCTGCGGCCTTCGGCAGGATACTGATGCGCACTTTCCAGATCAGTGCGGTCGTCACCCTGTGCTGCCTTTTGCTGGGTTACCCGCTGGCCTACTGGCTGTCGACCCTGTCCGCACGCAAGGCCAACATGCTGATGATCCTGGTGCTGGTGCCCTTCTGGACCTCCATCCTGGTGCGCGTGGCAGCCTGGATTGTCTTGCTGCAGTCCAACGGTTTGGTGAACCGCTCCCTGATGGGGCTGGGCCTGACCGATGAGCCCTTGCCCCTGCTGTTCAACCGCCTGGGGGTGGTCATTGCCATGGTGCACATCCTGCTGCCCTTCATGATTTTGCCGCTGTACAGCGTGATGAAGTCGGTGCCAGCCACCTATTTGCGGGCCGCCGTGTCGCTGGGCAGCTCGCCATTGGCCGCCTTTTTCAGGGTGTACGTGCCACAAACCTACCCTGGCATGGGTGCCGGTGGTTTGCTGGTGTTTATTCTGAGCATTGGCTACTACGTGACACCGGCACTGCTGGGCGGGGCGGATGACCAGATGCTGAGTTACTACATCGCCCAATACACCAACGTCAACGTCAACTGGGGCATGGCCTGCGCCCTGGGCGCCGTGTTGCTGACCGCCACCCTGGTGCTGTACGCCTTGTACCGCCGGGTCGTGAAATCCGAACTCAGCCTGGGCTAAATGTGATGCGAAAACCCTTGTTACCCGTCTTCCCCGCCTATGCCACGCTGGTAGACATCGCGGGCTGGTACGCCTTTCGTGCACTGTGCATCGGCGTGCTGATGTTCTTGCTGTTGCCCATTTTGGTCATCATTCCGCTGTCTTTCAGCGCCAGCTCGTTCCTGGCCTACCCTATTCCCGGCTGGTCCCTGCAGTGGTATGACAACCTGTTCAGTTCGGACGACTGGGCGCGAGCCACCCGCAACAGCTTCATCGTGGCCCCCTTGGCCACCCTGTTGGCCACGGTGCTGGGCACGACGGCGGCGGTGGGTTTGGCCCGCGTGCAGTTCTTTGGCAAGGGCTTGTTGATGAGCCTGCTGATTGCCCCCATGGTGGTGCCCATCGTGGTGGTGGGCGTCAGCACCTACCTGTTCTTCGCCAAGATCGGGCTGGCCGATACCTACACCGGGCTGATTCTGGTGCACGCCGCCCTGGGCGCACCCTTTGTGCTGACCACCGTGCTGGCCACCTTGCAGGGCTTTAACCACAACCTGGTGCGCGCCAGCCTGAGCCTGGGCGCCAACCCGTTGGAGACCTTCTTTCGCGTTACCTTGCCCATCATTGCACCCGGCGTGATTTCTGGCGCCTTGTTTGCTTTCGCCACGTCCTTTGACGAGGTGGTGGTGACCCTGTTTATTGCCGGACCGACCCAGAGCACCTTGCCCCGCCAGATGTTCAACGGCATCCGTGAAAACATCTCCCCCACCATTGCGGCCGTCGCTACCTTGCTGATCATCTTCACCACGGCACTGATGCTGGGCTTGGAATGGTTGCGCGGACGCCGTCGCTGAATCAGCGATTTACCATGATGACCCGCGTTCTTTTCACCCTCCTGGCGACTCTGGCCTGTACCGCGCAGGCCCAACTGCTAACCGTTGCCAACTTTGGCGGCGCCAACGGCAAAGCCCAAGACGTGGCCTTCATCAAGCCCTTCTCCCGTGCACGTGGGCAAGAGGTAATGGGCATCGAATATACCGGTGATCTAGCACCCATCCGCGCCATGGTCCGGGACCGAAAAGTCACGTGGGACGTGGTGGAGGTGGAGTCCACCGACCTTAAAGTGGGTTGTGATGAAGGTTTGTTTGAACGCATTGATCGCGCCGCTGTCCCCCATGCAAGCCTTTTGTTGCCAGGCACGGTAAAAGAATGCGGTGTGGGTGCATTCGTTTGGTCTACCGTCATGGCCTACGACGCCACCCGTTTCAAAGAGGCACCCCGCACTTGGGCAGATTTTTGGAATGTGCACCGTTTTCCAGGCAAACGCGGGCTGCGAAAAGGCGCGCGCTACAACCTTGAAATTGCACTGATGTCTGACGGCGTCAAGCGCCTGGATGTCTATGCCATGCTAGCCACCCAAGCGGGACTTGACCGCGCCATTGCCCGGTTGGAACAATTGAAACCGCACATTGTCTGGTGGGAATCCGGTGCGCAACCCCCACAGCGCTTGGCATCCGGTGAAGTCAGCATGTCAACGGCCTTCAATGGTCGCATTGCCGCAGCCAACCGTGAGGGCACCACCCAGCTCACAATTGCCTGGACCGATACCATTCATGAGCTGGATTACTGGGTCATCGTCAAAGGTTCGCCCAAGGCCGCCGTGGCACAGGCCTTCATCAATTTCGCAACATCGGAAGAGCCCCAATTGGCGTTCTCACGCGAGATACCGTATGGCCCGACGCACTTCAATGCAATTTTTCGCTATGACGTCGGCCGCAGCCGTCCGGTATCTGGCTTGAATAACTATTTGGTAGACCTGTCCATGGCCACCAGCGACTTGCCATCGGCCCCCGGAAACCTGCGGCGATCACTCCCCTTTGATGCAGGTTTTTGGACCCAGCATGGTGGTGCCATTGAAAAGCGCGTTTCTCAGCGCATGCAATGACCCCAGCACTTCAGTCGGCAATATGAAAAACCAACCCCTCTCCGGCAACGCCATGCCGCGCTTTGGCGGCATCGCCAGCATGATGCGCCTGCCATTGGCCAGCTCGTCGCAAGGGCTGGACGCCGCCTTCATCGGCATACCGTTGGACATCGGCACCTCGCACCGCCCCGGAGCACGCTTTGGCCCGCGCCAGATTCGCGCCGAGTCCTGCCTGCTGCGCCCCTACAACATGGCCACCGGCGCCGCACCCTTTGACACGCTGCAGGTAGCGGATTTGGGCGATGTGCCCATCAACACCTACTCTTTGCCTAAGTCAATGCCCATCATCACCGAGTTTTACGAGGAGATGCTCACCGCCAGTTGCATACCGCTGACCTTGGGCGGCGACCACACCATCGCCCTGCCCATCCTGCGCGCCATGGCGGCCAAGCACGGGCCGGTCGCCCTGATCCATGTGGATGCCCACGCCGACGTCAACGACGACATGTTTGGCGAAGCCATTGCACACGGCACGCCGTTTCGCCGGGCCGTGGAAGAAGGGCTGCTGCAAACCAACAAGGTGTGGCAAATCGGCCTGCGCGGCAGCGGTTACAGCGCAGAAGACTTTGACTGGCCGCGCCAGCAGGGCTTCACCGTGGTGCAGGCGCACGAGGTCTGGTACCAGTCCCTCGCGCCCTTGATGGCACGGGTGCGCGAGGCCATTGGGGATGCGCCCTGCTATTTGAGCTTTGATATTGATGGCATTGATCCCGCCTTTGCCGGGGGCACCGGCACACCGGAGATTGGCGGATTGACCGTCCCGCAAGCGCTGGAAATCATCCGGGGCTGCCGGGGTCTGAACCTGGTGGGGGCCGACTTGGTCGAAGTGTCTCCCCCCTACGACCCCAACGGCAACACCGCCCTGCTGGGCGCCAACCTGCTATTTGAAATGCTGTGCGTGCTGCCTGGCGTGCACTACCGTTGATTTTTTAATCTTTTCACTGACCATGACCTTATCACCACGTCCCCAAGCCGTTCCCACCGTGCAGGTGTCCAACGACCAGGTCATCGTGACCGAATGGCGTTTCGCGCCCGGTGCTGAAACCGGCTGGCACATTCACGATCATCACTACGTGGTTGTACCGCAAACCAACGGCGCACTGCAATTGGAAACACCCGAGGGACCCAAAACCGTGCCGCTGGTGGCGGGCCAGTCCTATGCCCGCAGCATCGGTGTGCAGCACAACGTGATTAACCCAACCGACCACGAAGTGGTTTTCATCGAAATCGAAGTGCGCTGACGCGCCCACTCTCACCCCTTATGAGTTCATCCATGCAAAACCTGACTTCCCCCCTCTCTCAACTCAACGACCCCAGCCTGCTCAAGACCGACGCCCTGATCAACGGCCAGTGGCTGGCCGGCAGCAGCCGCTTTGACATCCTCGACCCCGCCACCGGGCAGAAGCTGGCCGACGTCGCCAACCTCGGCCCCAGGGAGGCCG